>NZ_JBNNWJ010000020.1:0-1374 GCF_050281005.1 Allorhizobium sp. NPDC080224 | reverse complement strand
CTTCCCGGGCAACAACGGTTCGAACCTGCCGTTCAACGGCACGGATGCAAGCCCGAACTACAAGACGGTGTCCGGCGTTGCCGGTACCCTGTTTACTGCCGGTTCCGACGGTCTGCAGTCCGTGACGCTGGTGGGTGCGAGCTTCTCGGTCATCTTCAAGGACAGCCTGGGCTTTGCAGCTCAGGAAAGCGTGACCTGGGGTGCGGGCGTTAAGGGCACTGACGGCTCGACCACGTTCACGGCAACCAGCACGAACTATCCTCTCTCGGCTGGCGGCGCAGCCGTCCTGAAGATCAATGCTGATGGTTCGTACACGTTCGAGCTGAAGGCCCCTGTTGTGCATTCGACGAGCTCTTCGCTCTTCGAGGAAGACAAGGCGCTGAACTTCAGCTTCACGGTGAAGGACGGTGATGGCGACACCTCGACGGGTTCGCTGAAGATCCTGGTGAACGACGACACGCCGGAGCCTGTGGTCTCGATCGAGATTGCATCGAAGATCCTGGACGACGAAGCGCAGACGATGTTCACGCCGACCAACCCGGGCGGCTTCCTGGATGTCAATCCGGATGTGAAGTCCGTGACGGGTGGCCCAGGCTCTCTGTTCAAGATGGGCGCTGACGGCCTTGGTTCTCTGTCGGTCGATCTTCCGACGCTCGAAGTCGTTGGCAAGAGCAACGGCTTTGCAACGACGGAAGCGGTGAGCTGGAGCGATGGCGTTCGCAGTGCAGGTGGGGCGACCACCTACACGGCAACGAGCACGAGCTATCCTGCCTCGGCTGGCGGCGCTGCCGTTCTGACGATCTACGCGGACGGCTCCTACAAGTTCGAGATGAAGGCGCCTGTGTCGCATTCGGCTTCGGTGATTGCGGAGAACAACGAGACGCTGGTGTTCGGTTACACCGCGACGGACGGTGACGGCGACAAGGCTGTCGGCCTGCTGAAGGTCATCATCAACGACGACGCGCCGATCGCGAAGGTTGTCACGAATGCCGTGACGCTGGACGACGAGGCGCAGACGCTGTTCCCGGGCAATGCCAATGGTACCGGTGATGTTGCCGATGCGAAGATCGTGACTGGCCTTGCCAATTCGCTGTTCACGGCTGGTGCAGACGGTGTGTCGAAGGTGACCATCTTTGATGGTGCCTTCAAGGTGATCTTCTCGGAAGGTGGCTTTGCCAAGTCCGAGAGCGTGACCTGGGGTGCGGGCGTTAAGGGCACTGACGGCTCGACCACGTTTACGGCAACCAGCACGAACTATCCGCTCTCGGCCGGTGGTGCTGCTGTTTTGAAGATCAATGTCGACGGTTCCTACTCGTTCGAGCTGAAGGCGCCTGTTGCGCATGAGACGGCTGGCACGACGGAAGAGAACAAGGC
>NZ_JBNNWJ010000019.1:0-1394 GCF_050281005.1 Allorhizobium sp. NPDC080224 | reverse complement strand
GTTCTCTAATCGCGGTTGTCAAGCTGGTCGGAGCGGGCATCGCAGGTCAGGCTCATGGTTCTCTTCGAGGTCGGCACTTTGACCGCCTCATCATGGCGTTGGATAGGCTCAGTCGACCAATGTGGTGTTCGCGGTTATCTGGGCGAACCAGCACTCGCATGCCTGGGATCGGTCTTGACTGCGCCACCGTCCTGACCGGACGATCTCGCTGGTATCAGCTACCTATAGGGGTATCGGCATAAATCACGCGAGCTCTCTTGGCTCTTGCGATGACCAGCGGAAGGGTTCCCCGGAGATCCAAATCGCGTGAAGGATCACGGCGAGCTTTCGCGCGACCGCCACCTTTGCTTTTCGATAGCCGCCACGCCGGGCGATGCGCAGTCCCCAGCTCTTCAAAGCGGAGAACTGTGGGATACGCGTCAACAGCGCATTGGCTGCCTCGTAAAGGCTGCGTCGAAGAAAGTCATCGCCCCGTTTAGACACGCGCCCTGATCTCATCGTTTCACCTGAAGCGTAGATGCGCGGTGTCAGTCCAAGATAGGCTCCGGCGCTGGACGATCGTTTGAATCGTCCCGGATCATCAATAGTTGCAACGAAGCCGAGCGCAGTGATAACGCCGACACCAGGGACCGACATCAGCCGTCTGACGACATTGTTCTGCCGCGCTATCGAGCGAACCTTCGCCTCGAGATGACGGATCTGCTCAAGGATGTTGGCACGTGCCCGCATCAGTGCTTCCACAACGGCCTGGATGGTCGGCGACGCATGGAGTTCGCCGTCGATGATTTCCTCGGCACGCTTGGCGAACCCACCAACCCGTTTGCCAAACAGGATGCCGAAGGTGCGAAGGACACCTCTGACCTGGTTCTCCAGGTCGCAGCGGGTTCGCACGAGTTGGCTACGAGTGGCAAGGAGCGCCCGAGCTTCGTGGCTTGCCGTCGATTTTACATGAACACTTTTGCACCAACCCGTACGAACGATCTGCGCCAGGCCGATGGCGTCGTTGCGGTCCGTCTTGGCAGGCATCATCTTCAAGGCTGCATTGGCATGGCGAGCATCCATGCAGACAATGGGAACGCCGCGTTCCTTCAATCCATTCCATAGCCAGACCGACAGAGGACCAGTTTCCAGTCCTGCACGGGTTATCGCGAACGGCTCAAGCGCTTCCGCAATAGCGTCTGGGCACGACGCCACCTTCCGTTCGGCAACAATCTTGCCTTCGTCATCAACAATGCAGATTGAGGTCGTTTGCTGGCTGACATCCAGTCCGGCATAATACTTCATGGCGGTTCTCCTCATAGCTTCGGCACACTGGCCACAGTTGACAAGGGACAGTGTGGAGAGCCGCCGCCTAGAAGGCTAGGCCCTGAGCGATTACGCTATGTGGTGTAGCT
>NZ_JBNNWJ010000018.1:0-1784 GCF_050281005.1 Allorhizobium sp. NPDC080224 | reverse complement strand
CTGCGCGGCGTCAAGCTCGTGGTCTCCGATGCACACGAGGGCATCAAGGCAGCCGTATCGAAGGTGCTTTCCGCCACATGGCAGAGGTGCAGGGTGGGGCTGTTGAAGAAGTCAGCCTCACGTGATTCGATTCATTTGGGATTGATTCTCTGGGTGCACCGGCATGTTGGGACATAAGGAACGCGGTCAGCTCGAGCTGTTCATGACGGGTTCGCTTCGACAGCTCATCCCCGACGACTACATTCTCGCCAAAGTGGATCGTGTCCTCGACCTCACGTGGCTCAGGGCAGAGGTTTCCGATCTCTACTGTGAGCATAACGGACGACCTGGGATCGATCCGGAGGTCGCCGTCCGGCTAATGCTTGCGGGCTTCCTGCTCGGGATCGTTCACGATCGTCGCCTGATGCGGGAGGCGCAGGTCAACCTCGGGATCAGGTGGTTTATTGGCTATGGCCTGCACGAGGCACTACCTGATCATTCGTCTCTGACGCGGATACGGCAGAGATGGGGGGTGGAGCGCTTTCGAAGGATTTTCGAACGCACGGTGGAGGCCTGCATCGCAGCAAAGATCGCGAAGGGGGACGTGGTGCATGTCGATGCCTCACTCATTCGCGCGGATGTGAGCTGGGAAAGCCTTGCGGTGCGCCACGTTGAGGCGGTTGCCGAAGCGAACGAAGATGCTTCCGTCGCTGAACGCGATAGCCGCAAGACTGGGAAGTTCAAGAAGGTCTGCGTCACCGATCCCGATGCGACGATGGCGACGAGCGGGCGCAACCGTCGGCTTGAACCCTCCTTCAAGCAGCACGCTGTCGTCGATGACGTCTGTGGCGTGGTTCTCGACGTCGAGGTAACCACCGGCGAAATCAACGAAGGTCAGGTCATCATCGAGCGCATCGACGCGACCGTTGAGACCACGGGCGTAGATGTCGAGACCGTCACGGCCGATGCAGGCTATGCCTATGCGAAGGTCTTCGGCGGGTTCGAGCGGCGGGGCATAAGCGCCGTCATACCAACGAAGGCGGAGCCGATCCGCAGCCCAGTGCCGATGCGCCGATTTCGCTACGACGCAAAGAACGACACCCTAAAGTGCCCGCGTGGAAAGACCCTCAGGCCGACCCGACCGGTCAAGCACGGTCGGTTCTTCTATTCCAAGGCAGCGGACTGCCGAGGATGCGATCTGGCAAGGCTATGCCTCTCGAAGGGGCGGGCAAACAAGGCCGTCGTTGTAGGGGACGATTACCCGGCGCTCCTGCGAGCCCGAAGACGCCGTGAGAAATGGACCGAGGAAGACCGGCGTCTGTACCAGCGGCATCGCTGGCGCTCAGAGGGGTTCCATGGCGAAGCGAAGAGCTGGCACGGACTCGCCCGCGCCGTTCGGCGCGGACTCTCCAACATGAAGATCCAATCCTACCTCACGGCCGCCGCCATAAACCTGAAGCGGCTCGCGGTAGCCCTTTTGCGACTGTTCTTGCTCGTGACTTCACCCCAGGCAACCATCTGCGAGCTGAGGAACGCTTTCAGCCGCATTCTACTCCCGCAGAGGTTCATTAACGCGCGAGGTGCTGCCTGATCGGCCATCGGCGACTTCTTCAACAGCCCCAGGGTTCACTTCATGCGCAATGCCCTCGCTCATGCGGGCAAGAGCGGACGGCGTGTCGTCTCCGCCTTCATCGCCACGGCCTTTGCCCAGGACACCCCGGAGGCGGCAAGCACCCAATGGCGCAATGTCGCCGACCAGATCAGGCCGAAGGTGCCGAAACTCGCCACGCTGATGGATAGCGCCG
>NZ_JBNNWJ010000017.1:0-4451 GCF_050281005.1 Allorhizobium sp. NPDC080224 | reverse complement strand
CTCGATCTTCATCTGCGACTGGTTGCTCGACACCAAGCTCCGGCGCAGATCGCATGCCATCCTCAACAAGGGTGAAAGCCGTCACGCCCTTGCCCGGGCGGTCTTCCTCCACCAGCTTGGCGAGCTGCGCAACCGCGTGGCGGAAACCATGGCCTATCGGGCGTCAGGTCTCAACCTCGTCGTCAACGCCATTATCCTGTGGAACACCGTCTATCTCAGCCGCGCTGTCGATTATGTCCGCACCCAGGGCATCGATATTCCCGCCGAGCTGCTCTCCCAAGTCGCACCACTTCCCTGGGCTCATATCGCACTCACCGGCGACTATCTCTGGAACGAAATTGACCGACCCCTCGAACGCTTCAGGCCGATCCGCGCTAACCGTTTCAATCCAAACAACTTCGCTTTCCCTTAGCGGGTATTATTGCAGAAATGCCCACGGAGCCCCTATGTCCGCGTCTCCACGACCGGCCAGACCACCGAAAACCAGATTCAGGAAATTGAGGCCGCCGGCTTTCAGGTCGAGCCGCGCCGGATCGTCACCGAGACAGTTTCCGGCTGCACGGCAATCGCGCAGCGCCGTGGCTTTTCCAAACTCATGGACCGGCTGGAATCCGGCGACGTTCTCATTGTCACCAAGCTTGATCGGCTCGGTCGTGACGCCATCGATGTCAGCACCACCGTCAAGACGCTCTCGGAAATGGGCGTGAAGGTCTACTGTCTCGCCCTGGGTGGTGCCGATCTCACAAGTTCCTCCGGCACGATGACCATGCAGGTCCTCAACGCCGTCGCGCAATTTGAACGGGATCTGCTTATCGAACGCACCCAATCCGGCCTCAGGCGCGCGAAGTCCGAAGGCAAAACCCTCGGAAGGCCATCGACACTCAGCGAGGAACAGAAGCAGGATGTGCGGGAGGATCTGGCAAACGAACTGAGCGTTTCCGCCATCGCCCGGAAATTCGGGACCAGTCGTCAGACCATCATGCGAGTCCGGGACGAGAGTTCACGCTCCGTTCGGCCTTAGCGTACGATTTTTAGCAAATCTTGTTCCGACTCCGGGTTAGAAGGAACCGAAGGCTGTGCCAAGCACGATCACGGCCACAAGGGCAACAAGCGCGCTGACAATGGCGGCCATGACGATGTCCAGATAGCTTTCGCGATGCGTGCAGCCACAGACCGCAAGCATCGTGACCACCGCGCCATTATGCGGCAAGCTGTCCAGCGTACCCGAGGCGATCACGGCCACCCGGTGCATCAGCGCAGGGTCCAGCCCTGTGTCTGACGCGATCTGCATGAAGGTGGGGCCAAGGGCCTGCAGCGCAATGGTCATCCCGCCCGAAGCCGATCCGGTCAACGCGGCAAGGATGTTCGTCGCTACCGCCAGTGACACGAGCGGCCCGCCTCCGATGCCCAGAACCCAGTCCCGCACCATCTCGAACGCAGGCAGGGCCGCCACGACCGCGCCGAACCCCACAAGGCTTGCCACGCTCATGATCGGAAGTACTGCGGCCGTCGCGCCCGAGTCGATGCTTTCGCGCAGATTGCGAAAGCGGCGCCGGTTCATGGCAACCAGCACGATGCAGGCGACCAGAAGCGCAAGCGCCACCGACCAGACCCCGCCGACAGCCGACAGGGTGGTTTCGCCCCATGCGGGCTGCGAGAGGAAATCGAAATCCATGCTGGGCAGCACGAACTGCGTCAGGATCAGGTTGACCACGACAACCAGAACCAGCGGCAGAATGGCCAGGCCGATCGGTGGCCGCCCGCCCCAGGATCCGGCGCGGCTGATCTGGGCAGGGTCAAACTCGCGTGCGGTGCTGGCCAGCTCGCGCGAGACGGCGGAGCCTTTTTCGGCCGCGCCATAACCCTCGCCCCGCGCCTTGGCCTGACGTTCGCGGAAGGAAAGCCAGCCCAGGCCGATGGCCGCCATGATGATGCTGGCTATGATGCCAAGCCCAGGTGCGGCAAAGGGGGTGGTACCAAAGAACGGCATCGGAATCGCGTTCTGGATCGCAGGCGTTCCCGGCATGGCCGACATGGTGAAGGTCGAGGTTCCAAGCGCGAGTGCCGCCGGAAGCAGCCTGCGCGGCACGCTTCCCGCCTTGAACAGCGCCTGCCCCATTGGCGCCAGAACGAAGAACGCCACAAACAGGCTGACACCGCCATAGGTGACCATCGCGCCCGCAGCCACCACGGCAAGGATCGCCCGCGAGGGGCCGAGCCGGCGCGTCATGTAATCGGCGATCGCTGAAACCGATCCGCTGTCGTCCATCAGCTTGCCGAACAATGCGCCCAGCAGGAAAAGCGGAAAGAACTGCGCCACAAACCCCGCCGCCGCAGGCATGAAGGTCTGCGTCCAGTGCGCCAGCATCGGCTGACCGGAAAAAAGCGCCGCCACCGCAGCAGCCAAAGGCGCCAGCAGCAGGATTGTCCAACTGCGGAACGCAAGCACCATGATCAGGGCAAGGCCCAACAGAATACCCAGCAGACCCAGCATGTCAGAGCTCGTCCGCCAGCGCGTCGATATCGAAGGTCGAACGCACCCCGATGTCCTGAATATGGGTGCGGCCGAAATCCTCGGCGGCGCGGCGCCCTTCGTCGAAGAGCATCTTCAGGAAGTCCCATTCGGCATTCAGCTTCGAGGAATGTCCAAGGTCCACCATGATGTCCGAGGTGATGCGATGCAGGCGCATCTCTTTCCAGTACCGCGCCTCGCCATTGCCGGGGTCGATGACACGGCGCAGCAGCGCCATCATCCGCAACTCTTTCAGTAGCTGGGCGTTGAAAGAGATCTCGTTCAGGCGGCTTGCGATCTCGCGCGCGGTGCGCGGCGTCTCGCGCCGCTCGACCGGGTTGATCTGCACCAGAACGGTATCGAGGCTTTCACATTCACGCACGAGCGGCGTCATCGTCGGGTTGCCCGCATAGCCGCCGTCCCAATAGGGCACGCCGTCGATCTCGATGGCCTGGAACATCGATGGCAGGCAGGCCGAGGCGAGCAGCACATCGGCCGTCACCTCATGCTTGCGGAACACCCTGCCTTGCCCGGTGTGCACATTGGTTGCCGTGATGAACAGCTTGACCGGCCCGGTCGCCAGCGCGTCGAAATCGATCAGGTCTGTCAGGATGTCGCGCAGCGGGTTCCCTGCCGCCCCACCCAGCGAATAGGGCGAGATCAGCCGCGCCATCAGATCCATGGCGATGAAGGCGGGCGAGTTGTCCAGCGTCCATTTGCCCGTCAGGACCTCCAGCGGCCCGCGCTTGAACGGGCTGAAGCGCGCGGCATCGGCCGTCCGGCGCCAGAAGGCGGTCAGCATCTCACGCGCGGTCTGCCGCCCGCCGGTGGCCATGCCGGCCGCCAGGATTGCCGCGTTCATGGCGCCGGCCGAGGTGCCGGAAATGCCATCGATCTCGAACCAGTCTTCCTCGAGGATGCGGTCCAGAACGCCCCATGTAAACGCCCCATGCGAACCGCCCCCCTGCAAGGCGAGGTCGATGGGAAGGGTTTTTCGCGTCTGCGATTTCGGGTTGCTGGCCATTTCGGCGCCTTTCAGTCAACTCATTGCAAGAAAATGGCGCCCGAAGCCGGGCGCCCTAGGGGATCAGGCGGCGGGCACCGCTTGCCCGCGAAGCCTCCACGCCATCGCACCAAGGGCCGCGCCAATGGCGATGAGGTCGAGCCCCAGCATCAGCCCGATCAGCCACAGCGCAGTGACCGGCATCGCGGCAAAAAGCACAAGCGACAGCACGACCGAGAGCACCCCGCTGGCAAAAACCCAAAGCCAGTTGGGCAAGGGACGGATCGTCAATGCGAAGACAACCTTCGACATCCCCTCGATCATGAAGAAGATGATCAGCAGAAGCGACAGCAGCAGCATCCCCTGCGCGATGTTGCGCAAGAGCAGAATGCCCAGCAACACACCAAGTATGGCCGAGATGATCTGCAGCCAGAAGTTCGGCGCATGGCGTGCGCTGATCAGGCCGATGGCCTGAATGATGCCGCTGGCGATCAGCAGCCAGCCGAACACCACGACGGCAGCAGCCGAAGAAAAGGCCGGGAAGACGATGGCGACGATCCCCGCGACGACCAGCAGCGCCGCCTGTACCAGGTGGAAGGTCGAATGGCGGCGCACCGCATCGCGCGCGGCTTCGCGGTAGGTCTGTGCAGCGGCGGCAAGACTGATCGGCATGGCATTGACTTCCTTGTTCAACAGGGTGCTTCCCGCCGGGCAGCGGGTGTTGCCTTCCCCGACCCGCAGGGCCGGATATGGATCAAAATTGGCACAGGACCGTGAAGCCCATGCCAGACAATCAATTTTTCATCGCCATGATGCGGTCGTGTCGCGAATGTGGTGGAAATTGGCGAGCAGCGCGCTCCGAGCATGTAACGTTGGCTCCGGTCAGGCCGCGAGGTCAAGAGACATCGGCACGAGAGGCTGAGAAAGGGTTTCCCA
>NZ_JBNNWJ010000016.1:0-2500 GCF_050281005.1 Allorhizobium sp. NPDC080224 | reverse complement strand
ATACCCCAGGGGGTAGAGCACTGGATGGGCTATGGGGACTCACCGTCTTACTGATCCTAACCAAACTCCGAATACCTGGGAGTACTAGTCGGCAGACACACGGCGGGTGCTAACGTCCGTCGTGAAGAGGGCAACAACCCTGACCTCCAGCTAAGGTCCCCAAGTCATGGCTAAGTGGGAAAGGATGTGAGGATCCCAAAACAACCAGGATGTTGGCTTAGAAGCAGCCATCATTTAAAGAAAGCGTAACAGCTCACTGGTCTAAATAAGGGTCTTTGCGCCGAAAATGTAACGGGGCTAAAGCCATGCACCGAAGCTGAGGATTTGCAGTTTACTGCAAGTGGTAGCGGAGCGTTCCGTAAGCCTGTGAAGGGGTACCTGTGAGGGGCCCTGGAGGTATCGGAAGTGCGAATGTTGACATGAGTAACGATAAAGGGGGTGAGAGACCCCCTCGCCGAAAGACCAAGGGTTCCTGCTTAAAGTTAATCTGAGCAGGGTTAGCCGGCCCCTAAGATGAGGCAGAAATGCGTAGTCGATGGGAACCACGTTAATATTCGTGGGCCTGGTGGTAGTGACGGATCGCGTAACTTGTTCATTCTTATTGGATTGAATGGGCGAGGAAGCGGTTCCAGGAAATAGCTCCACCGTACAGACCGTACCCGAAACCGACACAGGTGGTCAGGTAGAGTATACCAAGGCGCTTGAGAGAACTATGTTGAAGGAACTCGGCAAATTGCACGCGTAACTTCGGAAGAAGCGTGACCCCTTTATACGCAAGTGTAATGGGGTGGCACAGACCAGGGGGTAGCGACTGTTTATCAAAAACACAGGGCTCTGCGAAGTCGCAAGACGACGTATAGGGTCTGACGCCTGCCCGGTGCTGGAAGGTTAAGAGGAGAGGTGCAAGCTTTGAATCGAAGCCCCAGTAAACGGCGGCCGTAACTATAACGGTCCTAAGGTAGCGAAATTCCTTGTCGGGTAAGTTCCGACCTGCACGAATGGCGTAACGACTTCCCCGCTGTCTCCAACATAGACTCAGTGAAATTGAATTCCCCGTGAAGATGCGGGGTTCCTGCGGTCAGACGGAAAGACCCCGTGCACCTTTACTATAGCTTTACACTGGCATTCGTGTCGGCATGTGTAGGATAGGTGGTAGGCTTTGAAGCAGGGACGCCAGTTTCTGTGGAGCCATCCTTGAAATACCACCCTTATCGTCATGGATGTCTAACCGCGGTCCGTCATCCGGATCCGGGACAGTGTATGGTGGGTAGTTTGACTGGGGCGGTCGCCTCCGAAAGAGTAACGGAGGCGCGCGATGGTGGGCTCAGACCGGTCGGAAATCGGTCGTCGAGTGCAATGGCATAAGCCCGCCTGACTGCGAGACTGACAAGTCGAGCAGAGACGAAAGTCGGTCATAGTGATCCGGTGGTCCCGTGTGGAAGGGCCATCGCTCAACGGATAAAAGGTACGCCGGGGATAACAGGCTGATGACCCCCAAGAGTCCATATCGACGGGGTTGTTTGGCACCTCGATGTCGGCTCATCGCATCCTGGGGCTGGAGCAGGTCCCAAGGGTTTGGCTGTTCGCCAATTAAAGCGGTACGTGAGCTGGGTTCAGAACGTCGTGAGACAGTTCGGTCCCTATCTGCCGTGGGTGTAGGAATATTGACAGGATCTGTCCCTAGTACGAGAGGACCGGGATGGACATATCTCTGGTGGACCTGTTGTCGTGCCAACGGCATAGCAGGGTAGCTATATATGGAAGGGATAACCGCTGAAGGCATCTAAGCGGGAAACCCACCTGAAAACGAGTATTCCCTATCAGAGCCGTGGAAGACGACCACGTTGATAGGACGGGTGTGGAAGTGCAGTAATGCATGAAGCTTACCGTTACTAATAGCTCGATTGGCTTGATCGTTCTCATTGCTTATGTTCATCAGTGCTGCTCAGCAGCACCGATGATGCTTCTCTTTTGTCCTGACGCGCTTAAGCGCTCCGGACAGGCCGCGCCAAACCGGTACTTTGCCTTCGGCAAAAACCTGGGCGCGACGGCCTATCGGCCTGTATGGGAGCTTCCCTGCAGACGAAGGCAGAGAAAACTGACGTGTTCAAAATAAAACAGGCGAATGCCTGCCAGCTTCTCAACAACATTGCCCTTAGCCGACCTGGTGGTCATGGCGGGGTGGCTGCACCCGTTCCCATTCCGAACACGGCCGTGAAACGCCCCAGCGCCAATGGTACTTCGTCTCAAGACGCGGGAGAGTAGGTCGCTGCCAGGTCTGCTAAAGGCAATGTTGTCAGCTAAAAACGCTGAAAAACAATCTTCTCGACACAGCATCGGCCCAAGCCGAAATCTTAGGGCCGCAGAAAGCGGCCCTTTCTGCTTGATAAATAATCTCAAGCGCAACAAAGTTGCGCTCTTGGCGCGGGGTGGAGCAGCCCGGTAGCTCGTCAGGCTCATAACCTGAAGGCCGCAGGTTCAAATCCTGCCCCCGCAACCA
>NZ_JBNNWJ010000015.1:0-7846 GCF_050281005.1 Allorhizobium sp. NPDC080224 | reverse complement strand
GATATAAAGATCGCTCGTTTAGAAGCAGAACTTAAAGGCGCAAATAACCTGATAGAAGCCGAGCGCAACAGAGCGAACGCAGAAGCAAATCGCGCTCAAGCCGCCGAGCGCGACCGCGACGACTGGAAAGCGCTCGCTACCCGCCCATGGTGGAAAAAGATAACCGGCTGACCCCTGCAAATCTGCAGATTGCCAATCGCCACAACGATGCCAGACATCCGGGGTACCCAAACGCCTAAAGGAGTACCGGATGACAAAAGATGAAATCCCTCAGTTCGTCGCAGAGATCGCCGCAACAGGATGCGATATCACCGCCCTGGCTGACCAGCCATATTGGTTCATCGGAGACGCAGACCTTCCAGAAGCCGACCAAGACCGCGTCCAGCCGCTCCTACGCGAAATCTCCGAACGCTATGGCCCAAGGGACCACTTACACCACGACATAATCGACTACCTACGAGAGATCGGCCGCATTCCTAGCTTCCAGAAGCAATAAAGCCGCCCGAAGGCGGCTTAATCAGGCGACCACGCTCAGGTGAGATCGAGGCTTGTAATAGAGATCACCAGCCCACTCAGGGACACCAGCTGGACGCGCTTCCAGCGCCCTACGAAGCGAAACGACGTTATCCTTGACGCAAAGCGTCCCGATATCAGCCCCGGTGACTTCCATGATCTCTTGGCGGTATCGGTAGAACGTCGGGCGCGAATACAGCTTGCGCATATCACAGCCGGTCTTCCAGAGGGCGTAAACAGCGCGAAGCTTCGGCTTCAAATCTTCCTCTGTCTGAACATCGACCATCGCCAACTCTCCGAAATTCACCTTCGACAGGTACGCTTCAAAAACATTCTCGGCTCTGTCCACCGTCCATGCGGAAACGTTGTGGAGGCCTAAGCGTTTCAATTCCTGTGTCCGCAATGTTACCTCAATACGGAGCTTATTCGAAGCCCAATTTTCGAGGTCTTCACGCTTCTCGATGTCTTTCGGCAGCTTGTGTACCCGGATTTCCTCTCCCTTGTGATAGAGCTTCATTTGCCACGGCGAAGCACGCTTTCCGGTGGCTACCTTGCCGAAATAAAGCGTGCCGTCCTGATAGTGACCGCGACCGCGCCACTTAACAGACGCTGTCTTCCCCGCCGCCTGTATCCATGCGCCAACATCGGCGAACGTCGGAAGCTCAAACATCTCGGTCACGTCAACGCGAGAAAGCTCTATTTCACCCCGCCGCCATGCCAACAGGTTCTCAGCAGACGGAGCGAGTTCAATTGCCTCGCAAACATCGATCAACATATCGATGAGAACGCCCTTAAGGTCGTTCGATCCGAACAGATTATGTCCTTGCAGAAACTTGGCAGGATTGCCCTTAAACTCCAGCTTTCCACGCTCAACAGTTCGCACGAAAACCCGTGAATCATGCGAACCACGAAGAGAAAGGGTTTTATCGGTGCCCCACTCAACCGTGCCGTCAGCCCTGTAATGGACGAGCGCACCGCCAGTGACAGGGATATCCCAGTCAAAGGGGACAGTGCCGTAGATCATATCAATCACTGTCGCTCTTCCTCTTGTCCTCAAGTTCCTTCGCAAAGGCGGCTAATGCCGCCTCATCATCCTTGTGGACGTAGTACGCACGTCGAACAAAACCGCCTTCTCTGCGACGCTTCTCGTAGCGCTGTTTCGGGGTCAGGACTTCGCCTTCAGCAATGTAATTCTCGATAGGCGTGGCGCGTTTAGACATCGTGTCCCCGAATCAAATTCCGTACAGACGGTAAACCCATGATCCGTACGGATGCAATAACTAAATTCCGTACGGATGTTTTTAGGGTTTGAGACTGAAAGGGGGTGTCAAAAATTGAGACATGTTTTGCATGGTTATATGTCATGCAAAACCCACCCTCGCGGCCACTGCCGGGCGGTCCAGTGGGTCCGTCCCCGTGGCCGCTCGCTTTGTCAGAAAAGGCCATTTATCTCCCCATTGCGGGCCGCACGCTCGATTTCTTTCCTGCTCCTAGGCTTCGCGTCGGGGAAGGTTGGAAACTCGCGTGTACGGTCAAAATTGAGAGAAACAGCCCCCGGCTGCAATTTCTGCACCTGAAGGACTAGAAGCAAATCCGTCCTCGAGCTCGTTTTGGTATTCGATTTGAGCAGGTCGGGAAGGAAGGAAAAGCCTTCCTTAGCGTGGCTGTCTTTCGTCTTCGTCAGACCTCCGAGCATGACCACATCGCCATCTTGTAGGGAAAGCGTCGTGTCCAGCTTGCGGCGAGTCAGTGTCGGAGTGCTGTTTACGCCAGTCGTCGTCTGCACGAAGTCCGAAATCTCTTGGCTGAGCAGCATGGTGATGACCTTGTCTTGCACGACTGGCCGAACGGTGAAAATGACACCGGCATCCCGATATTCGACAGATTGAACCGGCGTAGATCCTCCTCCCTCTGGATAGCTTACGGACCCAAGAACAGGGACCGACTGGCCGACTGTGAAGGAGGTAGACGCGCCGGATCGAGCACGAACAGCGGGAGCGGTAACCAGATTGAACCGGCTGTCCGTCGAGAGTGCTGAAACGATGGCTTCGACCGAAGATGATTTAAAGGCGAGAAACGAGCCAAGGACATTCGGATCGGCGAGACCAAGGCCCGTCGAGGTATAGGCCGCGCCGGTCCCTACGCTGACCTGGCTCTTGAGAAGGCCAACGGCGAGCTGGAAGGCTGAGCCGTCATCGACATTGGTACCGACCTCAAAGACCGCCGCTTTGACAGCCAGGTCAGAGACTGGCGTATCCAGCCGCGGCAAAAGCTCCTTGATCTCGGCAAGCGACTTTTTCGCGGCGTGGACAACTAGCTTATCGGAAACGACACTTTCAGCGCTTGTCCCATCGGCATAGGTCACAGCCGCACCAGTCCCGCCGAACCTAGCTTCCGGGAACAAGGGCTTGAGGAGAGCCACCAGTTCGGCAGGATCACGCCATTTCGGAGTGTAGAACATTGGAAAGCTGTCGATCGGAGGCGCAGGAGCTGGGCCGGGAAGCTCTACACGATCAACACCCTTGCCAGAGACGATCTTAAAGCCTAGCGCGGCCAGATAGTCGTTAGCCTGACTGATCGCCCCGGCCTGCGTTCCACTGATGTGCACAGAAACCAACGACCGATTGGCCTGAACCGCTGGCGACGTGACGAAAGGCTTTCGAAAAATCTCACGGTACAGCAGGCCGACAAGCTCAGAGGCAGGAATGTCCTGCGCGTATAGCAATACTGGCGTTTCGTCAGCCGCGCCAACTGGCGACACCAACAGAAGCCCTAGGACTAGGCCTAGGATTGTCCCTGTCCTCATCATGGCGTCATCTCCCCCATAGAAATCAGGGGTGGTTGCGAAGCAGAAACGGCAAGGTTCCCTGTCCATTCGGTAACCGTTTGCCCGTCAATCGTACCTGTCACCGGCCGACCATCGGAAAAGCTGAACATGGATGGCGACACAGCACGAACCCGACCAGCGTTGTTGATGATGAGGACAACCCGGCGCTCTCCAAACGACACAAAGCCGGAAAGCCTCCATTCACTCGACATCGTTGGAGTTTGCCGCACCGGGGTTTGGCTCTGGATCGGCTGGCCATCGGTACCAGAGGAACCCACTCTGCCCGACTTCACGCCCTCTGCGGGGGCGAGCTCTTTGGCTCTGGAAGGGGTTGCTTGGTCGCGCTCGGCGGCCTGATCTTTTGCCGGGGTCTTGGGATCGAAGAACGACACGACGCCCCACACGGAATAGACACCCAGCAGAACAAGCGCAGGAGCGCCCAGCATGAACTTCCAGCTTTTCAGGACGTTGTGGCGCTTATCAACGGCAACCTCTTTCCCTGCAGCGTCTGTGGCCCCGGAATAGGACTTGTACAGCGGGAAAATCGCGGAATCATAACGCCTCGTCTGCGCGGATGCTGACTTCCTGCGTTGGTTAGTTCCCTCCCACATTTCGACAACGTAGATGCTGTTCAACCCGAGGCTTTTCGCCTTTTTGGCTCGAAACGACAGTTCCACCACGTTCTTGAGCTTGCGGTGAAGATCACTGACAGCCTGAGTGATCAACACCAGATCGCACGCAACACCTGTTTCCGGGTGGGTCAGATGCCGGTGCTTACGGAAGAACTCCATGGAAGCTTCCGAGATCGCGCCGTCAGCCCCCCAAAAACGCCAGCACTCATCGATGACGACAAGATCACCTGGACGAACGACAGAGTTCGGATTGTCATCGGACGGGAAGAAGGAAGGACGCTGCACGTCGTCATCCTCGACGACAACGATTTCCCCGACGTGCCCCGGTTTCGCTTTCAGCTTCTCGATGCAGAAATCATAAGCCTCGTCATAGTTGAAGCCGGCGATATTCGTCACCACACGCCGGCCAGCAGCGAGAGCCGGCGCAATGACATACCCGACAACTTCATAGGTCTTTCCCGACCCCATGACGCCCGTGTAGACCGAAATCGCCATGCGTCACCCGATGATAGGCAAGCGACGGATCGCAAACCGCGTCATCATCGCTGAAAGGATCATCGGCAACCCAGCATCGAGCTTAAGCGCCACGAGAAAATAAACGACGTACTGATTGACGTTAGAAAGAGCGCCTTGGAACCCTTCACCGCCAAACTCAATCTTGGTCAGCAGGTATTGGCAAGCCTCGGTCGTGAAATACCACAGCGCGATATAGAGCACCGCCTTGAACATCACCGCCCGAACCACCCAGTTGAGGGCGTAAAAGAGCAACGACAACATTAGGGACCACATAGGGACCTCCAAAAGCTAGTAGCACCGTCTGTACAGATAATCCGGCCTGAGACTGCTCTACGGCGCTATGGGGGAGCGCGTTTGTCTCAGGCCTACCGTTCTCATTTGCCGCTAGGCTGAGAGAACAATCAGAAGAACAAGTCCGGAATAGAGAGCCATCATCATCGCCTGTAGGACAGGCCTGATATTATCGATCAAAGCGCAGTGACCGTTCGCAACGAATGTTTCATCCGCATAGCTAAATTCAAACGTCGGGCACGTTCCAGTCGTTGAGAAGCTCACAGTCGGAATGTGGAACGTGTCGAAAACAGGATCGATGATCTGATCGATGGTCGGGATCGTAGGCATTTCCGGGGTTGGAACGCTCGGATGCGTCATATCAATTCCATCTCCCGTCCCTGTCCCCGGATCAGTGCCGGGGTCTGTCCCCGGGTCTGTCCCCGGGTCTGTGCCGGGGTCTGTTCCCGGATCAGTGCCGGGATCGGTTACCGTGGGTGCCCAAGGGATGGTGCCTGTAGCGGGATCGCCAATAGGTCCAGCAAGATCGCCCAACGTCGGCGCTAAAGCGGGATAAGTGTTCAGCAGCTGGGTTAGCTCAGCCTGGGTGATTGGCTGCGAATTGTCATAGGGAACACCCTTATACTGCTCCATCTGCGCAGCACGTTCCCAGAGATCGTCCAGATGATCCGCTACGAGCTCCGGGTTAGCGGACTTTTCAGCCTGAGCATCGGGGATCGTCTTAGGCTTTTCAGTGAGTGGGTACGCAACTGTATCAGGGATTTGCAGCGGTCTAGGTTTACCGCACCATTCAGGATAATATTGCGCCCCTGTGTTCGTCATGCACAAAGGCTTCGGTTCCCGAACCGGCGTGGAAGAAGCGCTATAGACAAGCGACTGCTGCAAATTTGTCGCCGTATATTCTACGTTCTGAACTGCTCCGGTTGACTTAACCACCCTCCTAACGGGCAACACAGCGTCACATATACTCGGCGTGTACCCCTGAAACGACCCAGATGACCTACAGTTAATGGTCAAACTCTGAGGTTCCCACGACGAATAGAGTGTGTTCGCCAACTGCTCATCCCAGAGACGCTGAAACGCAATGTAAATCTCAGAGGCAGCGCAATCAGCGACTTCCTCGAAGTCGCAAACAAAATGCCTACTCTCCCATCCCGCGATCTGACTACGAGGAACATTCGCAAACGCAGCAGACGCCAAAATCGTCTCCGGCGACACGCTGTTGTCGTTGACTGTGATAGTAATCGGCTTCTTCTCAGAGACATTCTGCCCACCGTCTCCAGACCACCACGAATACAAAAGGTCCGCCGTCAACGCGATTGCCCCAGCCCCAACCGCCAACCAACGAGCTCGCGCCGCCATAGACACCCAAGCGAACTGACCTACTGTCCTGCCCAAAGCCGTCGCCTCAGCAGTGGCAACGTTCGCAACTGCGCTCTTCGTTCCTTGAACCGCCGCCTGTTGTGCGCCACGGCTCTCCAAAAGCTTTCCAAGAAGATCAGGAACCTTTGTGTTGTACGTGGCCTCGAACGCAAAAGCGCCCTGAGCAGTGAAGATCAGGGCGCCAGACAAAGCAGAGGCCAGCAAAAGAGAACGCTTCATATTGTCACCTCGAAAGCGCGCTCGAAAAGCCGGAGATGGTGGCATATCCTGCCACTGTCCCTAGGACAAAGAACGCCAGATACCAGAGTTGAACGATCATCATGGAGGTAGCCGGGAACGCCTCGTGCGCTCCCGACCCTTGCCCCGGCTTAAGCGCGGCGGATCATGCCGAGGACGAACTTAGCGCCGCTGATGGCGAGCAGAACGGTGATAATGCCAGCCGCAACCTGCATGATCGCGGTGATGACGGTCGAATAGTCGATGCTGGAAGTCAGCGTCGAAAAATCCGGCCCTGTCGCCTCCTGGGCGAAAGCAGCACCGGCAGAGAGTGCGACCAAAGCGGACGCGGCAAGCAGCTTCTTCATGTTCATTTCCTTTCGATTTTTGGGGTTAGTGGCCAAATTCTTTGACCGCATGCAGGACCAGACCGACGACGTAGGCGCACACCCAGCAGCCGACCACAACACCAAACCCATAGGCAAAAAACTGCCCCGCCTCCGTCGGATTGAACGGAGCCGATAGGTCCAAAAAGGTTTGATATTGTTCCGTGGTGAGGAAGTGCCCTTGGGCGATCTGGCCCGAGTACGGCACTCCCTCAAGAGCGCCGCAACTCACGGCAGGCGTCAGGCTAGAAGGGCCGTCCGCGCTGCAAACAACGATATATTGCGGCGTCGAGTTCATCTTTAAGCCGCAGCAGCGGAGCGAGCAGGAGATCGGTTGAGCTCACCAAGCTTCGCGAGGGCATCTGCGACGGGCAGGAGCTTAATGTTACGACCGAGCTCAAGACCGAATTTTCCGAGACGAAAAGACCCGCCAGCCAGCACGTATTTTCCCGGAACATACGGCTGCTGTTTTTCTTCCAGAGTGACTTCGAAGGGCGTTGGATAGTGTTCGCCCTGATGCATAAACGCCTTCTGTCGGCGCACCGACCAATATCCGTTATCATTCCGACCCTCGCGAAAATCGACCTCATCACTTGTGATTTCTACGTACGCAATCATTTGGTTCCCTTTCGATCCGTACTGACTTGACGGCAGCACCAAAACGAACAGAAAACGGCTAGACTGCAATCTGCAGATCTGCAGTTTAGCAAGACCTAAATTACTGTGATTGTCCTAAGGACAAGGCGAGGGTCAATGGCCGAGGTACAACTAACCTACCAAGAACTGGCAAAGCGCCTGAACATCAAGCTCGACAGTGCCCGTAAACTGGTAAGGCGCAAGCGGTGGCCGCGCACAACCGGAAACGACGGAACAACAAGAATTCTAGTCTCATTAGACGACCTAAAAGACACGTCGCCCCCGGACATACCCGAGGACATCCGTACGGACGCACCTTCGGACAAATCTCTGTCGCAGGATCACGAAAAGGATATAAAGATCGCTCGTTTAGAAGCAGAACTTAAAGGCGCAAATAACCTGATAGAAGCCGAGCGCAACAGAGCGAACGCAGAAGCAAATCGCGC
>NZ_JBNNWJ010000014.1:0-13334 GCF_050281005.1 Allorhizobium sp. NPDC080224 | reverse complement strand
CGGAAGAGAACAAGGCGATCACGATCGGCTTCACGGTGACGGACGGCGACGGCGACAAGTCGACCGGATCGCTGAAGGTCCTCGTCAATGATGACACGCCGACCGGTGGCGCTGGAACGACAGCCTGGCTCAACGATGACACGCTTGCCGGCGGCAATCCGGGTGGTGTAGGTGATCAGGGCCTGGCGAACACGAACAATGTCCTGAAGCACAGCTTCGGCGCCGATGGTCCGGGGGGCATTGCCTGGACGGGGATCACCGTCACCAGCGGCGGCAAGCAGGCTGACTTCACGACGAATGTGTCAACCGACGGCAAGACCCTTCAAGTCTTCCAGAAGGGAACCCTTGTCATCACGGCCGTACTGGATCCCCTGACAGGCAAGTACGCGCTGACCCAGAACGCACCGATTGCTCATGTGGCGGGCGGTGATGAAAACGAGATTCAGTTCAAGTTCAACTACGACGTCACGGACGGTGACGGCGACGTTGCCCCTGGGTACATCTGGGTCAATGTCGATGACGACACACCGACCGGCGGCGCTGGAACGACAGCTTGGCTCAACGATGACACGCTTACCGGCGGCAATCCGGGTGGTGTGGGTGATCATGGCCTGGCGAACACGAACAATGTTCTCAAGCACAGCTTCGGTGCCGATGGTCCAGGAGGCATTGCCTGGACAGGCATCACCGTCACCAGCGGCGGCAAGCAAGCTGACTTCACGACGGACGTGTCCACCGACGGCAAGACACTCCAGGTCTTCCAGAAGGGGACCCTTGTCATCACGGCCGTGCTCGACCCTCTGACGGGCAAGTATGCGCTGACGCAGAATGCAGCGATCGCCCATGCTCCGGGCGGTGATGAAAACGAGATCCAGTTCAAGTTCAACTACGACGTGACGGACGGTGACGGCGACGTTGCGCCTGGCTACATCTGGGTCAATGTCGACGACGACACGCCGACCGGTGGTGCTGGAACGACGGCCTGGCTCAACGATGACACGCTGTCGGGCGGCAATCCAGGCGGTGTGGGTGATCATGGTTTGGCGAACACCAACAATGTTCTGAAGCACAGCTTCGGTGCCGATGGTCCAGGAGGCATTGCCTGGACGGGCATCACCGTCACCAGCGGCGGCAAGCAGGCTGACTTTACAACAAAGGTGTCGGCAGACGGCACAACACTTCAGGCCTTCCAGAAGGGGACCCTTGTCATCACGGCCGTGCTCGACCCTCTGACGGGCAAGTATGCGCTGACGCAGAATGCAGCGATCGCTCATGCGCCGGGCGGTGATGAGAACGAAGTTCAGTTCCGCTTCAACTACAGCGTGACTGATGGCGATGGTGACGTCGCGCCTGGTTACATCACGGTCAATGTCGATGACGATACACCGGTAGCTAAAGGACCGGCAGAAATCGGATCGCTGTCTGAGACTGGCCTGCCGTTTGTAAGCTCTGATTTTGGAAACCTGAATGTCAGCATTGGTGCTGACAAGAAGGGCTCCCATGTTGAAATCGGGACACTGAACGGTCAGCCGATCATCAATTCCAATCTGACGTCTGACGGCGTTCCGCTCGAATACATCGTTCGCACCACCAATGGCGGCGATCAGGAACTGGTGGCATTCAAGACTGGCAGCTCGGCGGACGAGCCGGTGTTTATCGTTGCCGTGCTTCGTCCTGCGAGCTTCGCGACCACACTTTTCCAGAATCTGGACCATCTTGGTTCAAACGATGACGTGTTGGCACTCAACCTGGTTGCCCGAGTATTCGACGGCGACGGTGACTATGTTGATCAGCCCTTCACGATCAACGTCAACGACAGCGAACCGACGGCAATTGATCTGGAAGCTGTGATGGGAGAGAACGAGAACCTCGACATCACCCTCGTCGAAGGCACACACTTCTCCTTTGGTGCGGACTCAACGGGTACGAGCCTGTCGATCGGCACTGTAACCCTGAGCGGCGGGCCAGTCGGTGTTACCCTCGGCACGCCGTCTGTCGTCTTCGATCCTGCCACGAACAAGATCTCGATCGCACCGGGCACAGCGTTTGACGCGTTGGCTGCTGGTCAGACCGTGCTGCTGCACATTCCCTATACGGTGACGGATGGCGATGGTGATTCGATCACCAAGGAAATTGCGGTCACGGTAACGGGTACCAATGATGGCCCGACGGTGTCGGCATCGACGCCTGCTCATCTCATCGAAGCGGGTTATCAGGAGCCCGGTATCGCATCGTCTTCGGCGACATTGACGCTGGGTGATGTCGACGGGACTGCGTCATACAATGCTGCTGCACTGTCATCGGACGGCTGGACCTCGGGCAATGGCGGAAACTGGTCTAAGGCGGGCGTCTACGGTGTTGCCACCCTGAATGTGGCGACAAACTCGCTCACCTATGAATTGAATGACGCTCTAGCGAACGGTCTCGGCACAAACGACCAACGGCAGGAAACATTCACCGTTCCAGTCGCGGACAATGATGGATCGACTGCTTCGGTTAGTGTCTCTTTCGTCATCAAGGGAACCAATGATTCACCAGTCGTGAGCGGTGCGGTTACTGGTACGGCCGTCGAAGGAGGCGCCACGTCGACGCTCAACGCGCTCGCAAACGCCACAGATCCGGAAGGCACCGCCTTGTCGGTGATCAACATCGGTGCATTGCCGGCAGGCGTCTCCTATGATGCCGCTACAAAGAGCTTCACGCTGGATCCAACCCATCCGGATTACGTGTCCCTTGCCGCGGGTCAAAAGAAGACTGTGACGGTGACTTATGAGGTGTCCGACGGCGCTGCGGCGACTGCGGCGGAGGTCTCGTGGGTCGTCACGGGTGTCGCCAATAATGTGGCTCCAACAGCCGTTGGTGAAACGATCTTCATCAATAGCTTCGACACCGTTATCCCGGATTGGGTTCTGTTGTTGAACGACAGCGATCCGAACGCAGGAGATGTGCTTTCTGTTTCGGCGGTTCCGGGGTCTGCTGCACCGCTTGACAGCGTCAGCGACGACGGCACGACGACCACCTACACCGACAGCTCAACCCTCCTGTTTGGAGCAGGGGCAGGCGGTTCGTTCCAGTACACCGTCTCTGATGGCAACGGTGGCACGTCCTCTGCGGCTACTGCCACACTCACGCGTGTAGCCGGCTCGACCATAAACACGGGGAACGGCAACTCGATCGCGGTGGGAGGCAACTGGGACGACATCATCAATGGCGGCAACGGCAAGGACGTGCTTGTCGGAGGTGCAGGCGACGATACGATTAATGGTGGAAACGGGAACGACCTTATCTCCGGCGGACGCGGCGCTGACCTGTTGACCGGCGGGAATGGCGCCGACACCTTCAGGTTTGACAAGGGAGATTCTGCAGCTTCAGTTTACCTCGGCCTGCCTGTACTGGGGACGGCGAGGATATCGGGCTACGATGTCATTACCGACTTCACGAACGTCGACAAACTGGATCTGCCAGTGCCGCCGGTCGTGGCTGCAAATACCCAAGGTCGCGTGGATGGTGCGAATGCTACCGCCTACATCGGTGTTGTGAGCACGGTGACGGTCTCTCATCACTCGATCACAAACGGGATTGTCACCTTCTACACTGGCCCCAGCGGAGGGACGATCACGGTTGATAGCCAAGCCAAGCTAGCTGCGGTTGTGCAATATCTACAGAACAACGATCTCGGTGCTGCGGGTACCATCGTGGCCTTCCAGACCGACTTGCTGAACGGTATTCTCTCCGCCAATGATACTTTCGTCTACCAACAGGTAGGCGATACGCCTGACCCACAGAACGATCTGTTGATCGGTCTCGCGGATGTGACAATCAGCGACCTCAAGGCGATGGTCGATGGCGGCAAGGTTGACCCTCTTATCCTTGACCTCGACAAGAACGGCTTCGCCTTCTCCTCAATTGAGGATGGTGTCACTTTCGACATCAATGCCGATGGCAAGGCTGACCAGATTGCCTGGACAAAGGACGATGGCATCCTTGCCTATGACGTTGATGGCAATGGCCTGATCGACAACGGCTCGGAGATCTTCACGCCTGATTTCAACGGTGGGAAGTTTGCAAGCGGTGTGGCGGCTCTGGCTTCGCTCGACACGAATGGTGACGGCGTTATCGACGCAAACGACGATGCCTTCTCCAAGCTGAAGATCTGGGTTGATGCCAACAACAATGGCATCAGCGACGAAGGCGAGCTGTCGAGCCTCTTCGACAACGGTGTCACCAGCATCTCTCTCACCACCGACAACACCGGCGGTCAGGAAGATGGTCAGACGGTCTTCTCGAAGGGCACCTTCACCTTCGCTGATGGCTCGACCGGCGATTTCATGGAAGTTGGCTTCGACACGATCTTCGGATCGGATGCGGATCCGCTGACTGTCATGGGAACGGATGGCGATGACATCCTGCATGGGGGCATGGGCCAGGTTGTGATGACCGGCGGTGCCGGCGCTGACACCTTCGTCTTCGATGCGACAGCACTCGATGAGCTCGATGTGGCCGACGTCATCACCGACTTCAACTCGGATGAAGGCGACGTGCTCGATGTGACCGCTCTGCTCGACAGCCTGCTCGGTGAACAAGCGTCTGCTGAGACTGCAGCCTCGCATCTGCGGGCAACGGTCGAGGACGGCAACACCACGGTCAGCGTCCAGACGGGTGCCGACACCTGGAAAGACGTCGTGGTCCTGCAAAACCACGACACCGCCATCAAGGTGCTGTTCGACGACAAGCATGCGGTCGTCACCCCGCACGACTAAGACAGATAGTATGTTTACTAGGACAAAGGGCGCCAACTTGGCGCCCTTTTTTCTGTTGTTCGAGCGATGTTGAAGGAGGCGATGACAGTTTTGCGAGTGTTCGCCAGTAAACCGATGTTTTTTTGGTGGTTATCGGGCAACATTGACACTTATTTTTTGCTTAACGGTTTCACCGAAAAGTGTCCCGGTGTAGACCACCTCAGCTTAGATTTGGGTAGGGGCAATCCTTTGTTTACGAAAAAGACTTTATTTGCAGCCTTGTACACCTCGGCAGCTTTCGCCATCATGTCTGTTGCCCCTGCCAGCGCCATGTCGCTGCAAGAGGCCATTCAGAAGGCGCTGACGACCAATCCGCAGATTTCGCAGGCGGTCCAGAACCGCGAGGCGGTTGAGTTCGAACTGCGTCAGGCGCGCGGTCTCTATCTCCCGTCGATCGATCTGGAGGCAAGCGTGGGAAAGCGCCGGCTCTCGAACGAGAGCACGGGAACCCTGACGCGGGACTACGAGGATTTTAATTCCTCCGAGGTCGGTCTCACCGTCACCCAGCGTCTCCTGGACGGCGGCGGTCGCCGGGCCCAGGTCGACCAGCAAGCCTCGCGTGTTGACGGCGCTTCCTTCCGTGTTCTGGAGCGTTCGGAGACGATCGCCCTGCAGGTCGTTCAGGACTATCTCGAATACATTCTGCAGGCGAAGATCGTCGGTGTCGCACAGCAGAACGTCTCGTTCCACAATGGCATCCTTTCTGACATCAACCAGGGTATCTCCGGTGGCGCGCTGACGGAAGTCGATGCGGTTCAGGGACGCGAGCGTCTGGCCGCCGCCCAGGCTCGCCTGCGTGAAGCTCAGGAAGAGCTGGAGCTCACAAAGATCCGCTTCCTGAAGACGGTCGGTGAGCCGATCACCAATGCCAAGGTGCCGGGTTCGGTTGCTAAGTGCGTGTTTCACAAAGTCCGGGACACGGATTCCGGTAATTCGCGGACAGCGATTTCAGTAAATACGGGACAGTGTTTCCGCTAATTCCGGGACAGTCTCGGGCGTGGATTAAAGGTCGATTTCCGCAAGCGCCGTTCTGGCAGATTGGCTCCTCATCATTGGTTGAGAGGGGCCATGCCAAGACGGAAGCAAGCGAGACGAACGACAGTGAAAGACATTCGATCGATACTGCGGCTGACGCATGAACAGGGCCTTTCGGTTCGCGCTGTTTCGGAACGCCTCAAGATCAGCAAAACCTCCGTGGCGACGTATCTGCTGCGAGCGAAGGAGACCGGACTTTCGGTCTGGCCGCTACCTGCAGGTCTCGATGACGATGCCGAACTGGAGCGACATCTTTTCCGGCGCGTTGGCCGACCGCCACAGGACCTGGTCGAGCCGGATTGGCGGTTTGTTTCCACTGAGCTGAAGCGCAAGGGCGTGACCCTGACGCTGCTCTGGCAGGAGTACAGGGCGAACCATCCGGACGGCTATGGATACACGTGGTTTTGCGACCGTTTTGCCGTCTTCGAACGCCGCGCTCACCCGACCTTCCGCAATCGTCATGAGGCGGGCGCGGTGATGCAGACCGATTACGCTGGCCACACCATCCCCATCATCGACCCTTCGACCGGCGTCATCCATTCGGCACAAATCTTCGTGGCGGTGCTTCCCGCCTCGTCACTGACGTTCGCCTGCGCCAGCTTCAGCCAGAAACTGCCGGACTGGATCGAGGGCCAGGAACGGGCGCTGAGCTTCTTTGGCGGCGTCCCGAAGGCTATCGTGTGCGACAACCTGAAGGCGGGCGTCGCCACGGCGCTGTGGTTCGAACCCACGCTCAACGCCACCTTCGCGGCCATGGCCGAACATTACGATACGACCATCCTGCCGACCAGAAGCCGCAAACCGCGTGATAAAGCCAAGGTCGAAGGCGCCGTGCTGATCGTCGAGCGCTGGATATTGGCTCGCCTCAGAAACCGACGCTTCTTCAGTCTGGCTGATCTGAACGCCGCAATCTCGGTTCTGCTTGACGACTTGAACAACCGCCCGATGCGCCACACAGGCAAGTCGCGCCGTGAGCTGTTTGAGGAGGTGGAGAGAAAGGCGCTTGCGCCGCTGCCAGCAACGCCGTTCGACTATGCGGAATGGAAGTCGGCCAAGGTGCATCCCGATTACCATGTCGAGGTCGACAAGACCTTCTACTCCGTGCCGCACCGCCTGATCGGACGACAGGTCGATGTGCGCCTGACCCACCGGGTGGTCGAGATATTTATCGATCACAAGCGGATTGCCAGCCATATCAGGCGTTCTCAGCGATCCGGGCATGTCACGATCAATGAGCACATGCCCAAATCCCACCAGCGTTATGCCAACACGACGCCGGCATCGCTTTTGAACCAGGCGGCAAGGATTGGGGTGAACACCGCCATTCTGGTCGAGCGGATGATGTGCGATCGTCCTCATCCCGAACAAGGATATCGCTCGGCCTTCGGCATTCTGTCGCTTGCCCGCCGTTACGAGACGGATCGCCTGGAAGCGGCGTGCGAGCGGGCGCTGGTGATTAACTCCATCACCTATTCCTCTGTCGCCGCCATTCTCAAATCCGGTCTCGATCGGACCAAACCCCAGACCGATCCAGCAAAACCCACCCCGCCGCACACCAACATCCGCGGCGGCTCCTATTACCAGTGAAGGAAAGGAAAGACCTATGCTGACACATCCAACCCTCGATCAGATGCAAGCCCTTGGCCTGGCCGGAATGGCAACGGCCTATCGCGAACTTGCCGCTCAGAACAGCAGCAGCGACCTCAGCCGCGACGAGTGGCTTGGCCTGATGCTCGATCGGGAAACGGCTCTGCGATCCGACAAGCGCCTGACCAACCGGCTTGCGGCTTCGAAGCTTCGCTTTCCCGACGCCTGTATCGAGAACATCGACTTTGCCGCTCATCGTGGTCTCGATCGCCGCAACACTCTGTCGCTTGCGCAAGGTGCCTGGTTGAAGGCACATGAGAACATGATCATCACCGGCCAGACCGGTACGGGAAAAACGTGGCTCGCCTGCGCCTTCGGCCGTCAGGCCGCCCGGCTTGATCATTCCGTCCTGTATCTGCGCATGCCGCGTCTGTTCGAGGACCTTGGCCTTGCCCGGCTCGACGGCCGCTTTCCACGCCTGGTCGATAAACTCGCCCGCGTCCAGTTGCTGATCCTCGATGACTGGGGAACCCACACGCTCACGGATCAACAACGCCTCGACCTGCTGGAAATCTTCGAGGAACGCTACCGCCGGAAATCGACGCTCATCACCGCGCAGCTTCCCGTCGCACAGTGGCACGACATGATCGGAGAACCGACCATCGCAGACGCAATCCTCGATCGCATCATCCACAATGCGCACCGCATCACCCTTGAGGGAGACAGCATGCGACGGCAGAAAACACCATCCCACTTGACCGGCGCTGAAAACGGCGAAATCAATCGCACATGACTTCAACCAGGCAGGCGTAAATCGACCACACCAGACTGTCCCGGAATTAGTGAAAC
The DNA here is from genome assembly GCF_050281005.1 of Allorhizobium sp. NPDC080224. Classification (NCBI taxonomy): domain Bacteria; kingdom Pseudomonadati; phylum Pseudomonadota; class Alphaproteobacteria; order Hyphomicrobiales; family Rhizobiaceae; genus Allorhizobium; species Allorhizobium sp. NPDC080224. The sequence goes on along the minus strand of NZ_JBNNWJ010000014.1, from coordinate 5,064 downwards.
TGCTGTCCGCGATTTAGTGAAACGAGTGTCCCGTTCTTCCGAAATACGCAGCTAAGTTCATTCCGCGCACGCTGGATGACGCCATCGCAACCGCCAAGGCCAACAATCCGCGCATCTATTCGGCCCGCGCCGACATCGATGCGGCTGACGCCGCTGTTCGCGCTGCCCGCTCCAACTATGCCCCGACCGTCGATCTCGAAGGTCGTGCCAGCGTCGGCAATGACGTAGGCACCAGCCAGGGTAACACCAACGACGTTCAGGTGCGTCTGGTCGCCCGCTGGAACCTGTATCGCGGTGGCATCGACCAGGCCCGCGAGCAGGAGCAGATCCGTCGCGCCAGCGAGCAGCGCTACGCATCCGATCAGGTTCACCGCGAGATCGAAGAGTCCGTGCGTTCGGCCTGGAATGAGCGCCGCAGCCGCGGCGAGCTCTCCCAGATCCTGAATTCGCAATCCTCGCAGAATGCACAGCTCGTCTCGTCTTACGGCGAGCAGTTCAAGATTGGCCAGCGCTCGCTTCTGGATGTTCTCGACGCACAGAACACCCGCTTCAACACCAGCATCGTCGCCGAAACGGCCCGTGTCGCGGCTCTGTTTGCGGAGTACAAGATCCTGGCGGCTTCAGGCTCCCTGCTGAAGACCATGAATGCGAAGCCGGTCGGCCAGACCGATGCATATGCGCGCAACGAGTTCTCCGTGAAGACCACCCCGAATGGGGCTTATGTCCAGCGGGATCCGCGGCAAAAGGCAGGAATTCCGATGGACCTCCTGGCGCCGCTCCAGTAAACGCCCATCCGATAGGATGACATGTTAAATTCGTTGATCGAACCGGCGGGCCCTCGTGCCCGCCTGAGCTTTCGTGGGTGACGTCTCGACGGCACTGGCTATCCAGGCTTACTGTCCAGGTGGCCAGGGCTCGCTGCGGGTCCCGTGTTTCTAGTGGCTCTAGCTCGTAGATTGAGCCGCTCTTTCGGCTCGCCGAAGCCTAACGAAATATCGCACATCGAGAAGCGAACGCCTAATCATTAACGCGCTGCAAATGGCGGATTGCATCGATAGGATCGAAGTCGAGTACTTTTGATAGCTCAAGAAACTCAACTACGTCGACGCGTCGTTGCCTTTGCAGACTGCCCGAACCTGTCATCCCAGCGCCGGCCCACGCATGGCTGAGGTATAGAGATCGATAACCTATCGCCGAGCCGGAAAATGTTACAACAGTCCCTGCGAAAGGTTCTGTCGCAGCCAGAAATGTCGAGAAACCAGCATGGCGTCATACGAAAGCGAATCTCAGGACTGTGATCATTCTTAGATGCTGCGGTGCTTTGCTGATATGCCCACGCGGGACAGAGAGGAGAGTATCAGCCGGTTCTGTAGGGTCTGCCAAAACGAGCCCGCTTCCTCGACGGCTTCGATGCAGAACGCTGCTTCCATCGTGGTTGATTGCCGCCACGACAGTACCCGCCAACTAAACCAGTCCACGAAAGCGCAGATATAGACAACGCCGCATGCTATCGGAACGGAGGTTCCTCCATCGCCCAGACCTGGTCGGGGCGGGTGGCCGCCAGCTTGCGCGGTGGGTAGAGCTAGCTTTTGTGACCTGGTGCTGATTTGGACGTGTTCGGGCAACGGTAGATCGCTTTGGTGCCCACCTTCTTTATCAGCGCGGCGATGCGCACCCACCCACCTATCCGCTCTATGCAGATTTTACGAGCCAGATGTTTTGCCCTTCCAGTGTTGGAAAGACCCGCTTAGTACAGGCAGTTTTTGCCCCCCATCCAACCACCTTTCCCGCTCTGTCCTCGGATGCAGTTGTTTACACAGACCTATCAGATTGCTTAGAACCACAACCAACTCAATGGTCGAGACGCTGCTTGCGGGCAATGCGCCGGCTATCCTCCCGTTACCCCGCTGATCAAGGGACAACACTTTTGAAATTGCCTCCACATTGCTCCGCACTGTGTGCGCTTGCCGTTGCTACGACATGCGGTCGAGTCGCAGGTGCGGCTGAGATCTGTTTTCCAGTCTCATTTGCTTTGACCGCTGGAGGGCCTGTCGGTTGAGCCAATCAAAACGAATAGTCGAGACTGTTGTCGCGCTTCGCCATCTCAGACTGTCCCAGTCGCAAGCTCTCAGGAACACTGCTTTCAACTTCGCCGGCGTGATTTGGCGCGCCGGTTTGAGCATCCTCCTGATTCCGTTCTACGTGACCGCGCTTGCGCCGCAAGAATGGGGCCTTGTAGCCTTCTGTATAGCGCTACAGGGGATCCTGGCGCTCTGCGAAGTTGGCTTAGGTCAACTCATTCCCCGCGAGATCGCGCGCGCCAAAGCTTCGGGAGGATCGAACCTATCTCGGACGTTCGGGATCTTCTCTGCCGCATATCTAGGGGTTGGCGCTGTCGTGGCGGCACTGGGAATTGTGTTCGCAGGCTGGATCGAAACCGAATGGCTGCAAGGCACAGCGGCAGCGTCCTCTAGTCACATCGAGATACGGCTGGCATTCGTCATGTTTTTCTTCCAGTTCTGGAATGCTGTGCATTTAGGGTTTTGGAACGGTACCCAGGAACAAAAAACGGTAAACGTCCGGCAGACTCTGTTTGCGACCTCAAAGCATGCGACGGCAGCATTGTTGGTAATCTTGTGGTCGCCGACAGCGGCGGCCTACCTGATCGGGTTTACCACTTTGACTGTTGTGGAGTGGTCCGCCAACCGGTGGTCAATTCGGAAACAACTGGCCAACGAGCGCGCATTGGTGCGACTGACGGACGTGCTCGCACTTTTGAAAGAAACCGCAGGGCTTTCGGTCGCAATCTTCGCCGGTATGGCCGTCTCGCAGATTGACCGATTTACGCTCTCAAGTCTTGTGCCCCTCGCGGATTACGGTCGTTACATCGCGGTCGCGAGTCTTGGCCTCGCGTTCTTCCAGATTCAGGGCCCTGTGCTGAATGCATTTCTTCCGCGCCTAGCAACAGAGCTTCCGCACGGCGAACGTCGCTCGCTCAATCTACTAGCGCTGGCCATATTCGTATTGAACGTCTTGCCTTGCCTTTCGATGGCAGCGCTGGCGCCATCCATTCTTCGCTGGTGGATTCCGGACGCCGAAGTGCAATCAGTCGGCGCATTGCCACTACAGCTGATATTCTTGGCCGTTGGCGTCAACTCGCTGTACCAGATCTTCTACCAACAGATGGTGGTGTTCGGCTCAGCTAAAGTAATCGGGACCATCAATGTACTAAACATCATCGTTGGGTCGACCTTCATGCTGTACTTCGGACCCCGCATTGGCGTGGCGGCTGGAGGGTGGGTGTGGCTGCTTTGCGCGACATTGCAGTTGGCGGGCGGCATTCTCTGGGCCACAACCTCGCAGGTAACGACAGACGGGATACCAGGCAGAACTTCGATACGCGGTGTTTACTGGCGGATCACGTTTTGCTTCGCCGCGGCTGGCTTAATCGGTGCGCTAGCGATACAGGCGAATTTCTGGACCGCGCTAGCGGCAGGGCTGTCGGTCACTGACATCGCTGCGCTCGCTCACTCGCTGCACGAGATCGGGACGCTCGAGACGCTGCTTTATATCGGTCGGCTCGACCTCCTTGGCTTATTCGTCCTCTACGCCCCAGGCTACTTGGTCGGCTCGTGGATGTTTGCCGTGGTCAATCTCGCGCTGTTATTGATTGCCGCCTGGCTTTACGAGCATTTGGTGTTGATTGGCAGAGACACGAAATCGAGCAGCTTTGCACTAGTGGGCATATGCGCCAATGTTTTTTTGCTGCTGTTGATGCCGGGGCCGAACAAAGAGCTTCCGCTGCTCGTGTTGTCACTCGCGATCTGCTGGGCCTTCGTCACCCGCCCACGATACTGGATTCTCATGGGTATCGCCATCGCCGCGGCAGCTGCTTCTTTCCGGCTCGGCTATGGCGCCATCCTTGCCGCAATCGTGGTGACGACAGCCCTAGCTGAAAAGTTGGAGAGATCAGAGGCGGAAGTCGTTGTCGTACTTGGCGGGGCGTGCGCTTTAGTCGTTCCGCTCCTCTGGCTTGGGGCCGAGTGGCTTCCACTGCTCCGTGCCAACATCGAGACCGCGCAAAGGATCGGTGGTCAGGTGTTCGCGGCACCCGACTTGTCGTTTCTGAGTATCGGTCAAGCGTTGCTCGCGTGGTTGAAGCGGTGCGTCCTAAACGTTGCCAGCCTCGCGGTGTATCCCGTCGTCTGGCAGTCCACGGGCGCTCCCTACTGGGTCGGTGTCGGGTATTGGGTGTTCGGGATTTTTAATCTTCTGGCCTTCGGCGCCTGTGCCGTTACAGCCCTCGCAAGGCGCGCATTCCCGGATCGCGGTCCGCAGATAATGGCGATGTTGTGGCTCAGCGCATGGTTGATGCTGTCTGTTTCTTTGTACGTTCAGCCGCGGTACCAAATGGTCTTGCTGCCTATTGGACTCGCGACGTTCGCGGCGCTCCCATCGAAGGCTAGAGTTTGGCTGCTCACATTCACAGTCTTGTGCGTTTGCGTCCCCATGGCGATCTGGTCCGATCGCCCCTTCCCCGTGGTCGAGCCCGACGTATTCAAGGCCGATCCGTACAACTGGGTGCCGGAGACCCGTTAGCGAGGTTGCGACGGCGCTAGAAGTGAGCGAGGCCCAACCCACGGGTGAGCGCTTCTATGGTGGCGGCTCTCCCATAAAGGCTTGGACTTTGCGAACTGTAGGTCATGCGCCAAGCAGAACTTGAAAGAGGCCATCGTGTCCCTCTAGGTCCCCGTCAAACCCCGACTTTTATTTTTTCCTGGTGAGTGCTCACGTGGTCGCGCGAACACAGAACGCAGTTGATAGCGATTGATCGAGCACAGCCAGCTGCCGGCGGCGGGTCCGTTGTCAGCCGTAAAGACTACTAAATTCTTGTTGTGAGGAGTCTATTTAGGGGTGCTTTGGCCTCTCATAAAGGGCTCGCCCTGGTTGTCGCTTGCACAGAAAACCGGATCGTGTCCCAGCGCGTTCTCTAATCGCGGTTGTCAAGCTGGTCGGAGCGGGCATCGCAGGTCAGGCTCATGGTTCTCTTCGAGGTCGGCACTT
>NZ_JBNNWJ010000013.1:0-27217 GCF_050281005.1 Allorhizobium sp. NPDC080224 | reverse complement strand
GTGGTGCCGGCGACACCTGGGCGCCAAAGGCAGCCCTGTCACTACCGTGGCGTCACGGTAGTGACAGGGCGTACCCAACGTGACCGGGACTGTATGGGGCAGCACACCGGCCACGCGTCAGGAACGGATAAAGGACGGAGGCATAAGGTACTGGCGAGGTTTGCTCGAACCTTGCCAGCGCTGACAGCGAGCCATCTTTGCAACAACCCACGGGCCAATGCCGCCCCTTTATCCCGGAAAGGAGAACCTGACATGCCTATTCAACCGACGCGTCCAAGGACGCACCACGCCAAACCCCCGCCCACTTGTACGGCCCTACGGGCACGCCACGGGGGAGTCCAACGAGACACCCAATGAAAGGAACGCACGATGCAGAACCGCATGACACCACGGCCCGCGATCGGGCGTAACCACAAGGAGACTACGAGACCGTAGAAACGGAGACAACAACAGGGAGTATCCGGCCTTTTGCTTGCCCCTGGCAAGCGCATGTGATGCCGCACGCGGCACCCATGTAGGTCAGTAAAACTTACCCATAGACACGACCATGGATGATTTGAGCTTTAGCCTGAAAACCCTCTGCACCCGTTCGGGTGAGGGAAGTTTTGGCACCCGTGCGCTGAGGCAGCGGGGCTTGATGGCCATGGCCACCGATTTGAAGACCATGGGCTACCGCCTACCCTCTGCGGCAAGCATAAAGGGCAAGCACGTCACCGCACTGGTGGCCCACTGGAAAACGGACGGGCTTTCCGACCAGACCATCCGTAACCGCCTCACTTGGCTGCGCTGGTGGGCGTACCAGGTGGGCAAGCCGGGCCTCTTGCCGAAAACGAATGACACCTACGGCCTCGCGGAGCGTGGCCGGTTTTCCGGCAACAAGGCCAAGCGCCTCGAGGGCGCGGCGCTCGAGCGCGTGCGGGACCCCCGCGTGCAGCTCGCGCTGAAGCTCGAGGCAGCTTTCGGCCTCCGACGTGAGGAGGCGCTGAAGCTGCGCCCTGTCCTCGCGGACCGGGGCGACCGCATCGCCCTGAAGGCGAGCTGGTGCAAGGGCGGACGCTACCGTGAGATCCCCATCACCCACGAAAAGCAGCGCGCTCTCCTCGACGAGGTGCGCGCCGTCGTCGGCGACGGCTCGCTGATCGGGAGCGGCCGGAACTACCACCAGGCCCTCAAGTCTTACGAAAATCAGCTCATTAAGGCAGGCATCAGCAATGCCCACGGCTACCGCCACGCCTATGCCCAATGGCGCTACAAAGCCCTCACCGGCTGGTCATGCCCCGCTGCGGGTGGCCCGACCGTGGACACCATGACCCCGGCCGAAGCCGCGCGCGACCGTGCGGCCCGGCTGGAGATCTCCCATGAGCTGGGCCATGGGCGCCTCGATGTGACAGATACCTATCTGGGCCGACGGTTCGCGCCTGTCGCAAAGCAGGAGCGTGCGGCATGACAGGCGCTCCCATCCTTGAACGCGTAAAAGAGATGACGCGCCAGGCGCGCGAACGCGAAGCGGAGAAGCTGCTGGCCGTCAAGTTGGTAAAGGAAGCCATCAGCGAGGCAGCCGGGCAAGGCTTTAGCCGCGTGGTCATTGCCCCGCACAAGCCATTAGACCTGACGAAGACAGAGGTTGCCCTGGCAACCGTCGCCGAGCTGGAGAAGGATGGATTTCATATCCAGTGGGAGGTTCGCATCCAACCCGATAACACCTCGCTCAAAGCCCTCGTCGTGAACTGGTAAACCAGCCGGGGCTAACGCTCCCGCTCGTCATCGTCGCGTCCAGGGCGCGGCTTGAACGGCAGCACCTTCTGGGGCGGCTCCTTGCCCTTGGCAAGGCCCCCCTGCAACGGCAGGCCGGGCGGCTTTCCTGCCGCTTCGGGTCGGGTAAGGTCGCGCACCGAGAAAGGCTGCTTTGGCGCCGCCTCGGTGGGCCGCTCCCGCTGCTTGCGCAGGGCTTCCTGGAACGGGGCACTGGACGAAGGCCGGGGCGCGTCCTCGCGCCTCCCATCGGGCGGCAGATGCAGCCGCCTGAGGCCGTCGAGTTCGTCTTTTTGGCGGGCAGCGTCCAGCTCTTTCCAGTAATCGCGCTCATTATCCTGATTGAACTCGCGGCGCGTGCGACCGCGATCAATCGCCGGATAATCAACCCGCCGGTTAGGGGTCTTGGCGCCGGGTCCGTTGCGGAAATTGCGCGGACGGGACACCGGCTTGCGCCCGCGTTCCTGAAAGGCGCGGTTGCGCGGCCCCTCATGCACCTGTGGCTCCCGATCGATACCCTGGGCCTTCAAGGTGCGGGCATCGATGCGCTCCGGGCGGCCCGCGCGTTCCAACGCCTGGTTGGTGTGGTTCTGCCACAGATCGCGGAGGCGCTGGGTCGAGCCCCGCTCGGTGGTGCCAAACACGCGTCGGCCCGTCTCCGGGTCCTGGTCACGGATAAGGAGGTGACAGTGGGGATTGGCAGCGTCCTTGCCCATATCGTGGTGCGCAGCGAGCCAGGGCGCCTTGCCGCCCGTGATCTCCTCTGCGTAACCGCGCACCAGCTCATGCCGCTGCTCGGGGGTCAGCTCCTTGGGCAGGGCCAGCATGAGCTTGTCAGCCACGCGCCCGTTTTTTCGGCCCGTATCCTCGGCGCGGTTGAAGAACCCGCGCGCACCGTCGCGATCAACGGGCAGCCGGGCGCCGTCCAGATGGCCTAAGGCCCGATCGCGGGTGATGTAATTCACATGGGCGCCGGTCGTGTAAGGACGATCCTGCGTGCTCCTTCCAACCGGCTTGTGGTTCAAACTGTAGATGGCCACAGCGACAAAACCTCGGATGGGGCGCCGGGTTTGCTCTGCAAACCCATAAGTGCGCACTAAAGACCCGCTCAAGCTACCAAGCCCAATTAGGAACCGCAAGCGCCCGACCGGCCCCAAGCCATGGCAACGTCATGGCCGGGCCGCGGGTGCGCTGACCCTGCGCCACCGTACCCGCGCGGCACCGATTGCACCGGGAGGTTCCGGGTGTCTATTGTCAGTTGAAAACAGTGCGAGGGGCCAAATGGGGGAAGTGCTTATTCTGATCATCGGCGGCCTGGTGGTCGGCTACGTTTACAAAATCTCCGGCGGATTCGGCGGGGTCGCGGCGCGTGTATTCAGCCCAGCACCACTCCCCCCAACCCAGCCGCAGAACCGCCAGCCCCACGCGAAAGGCGCCCTCCCCTCTTCTCTGAAAGAGATTGAAAACTTTCACGCGAATGAGCTGAACGTCGTCAGCATTTCGCTCGTGGAACTCCAGCAGACGCTTCTCCAGGGGATCAGCTTTTACCGTCTCGGGCAAACCATGGCCGATAAACTCGTCCACATCGATAAGCGTGCTGATGAGGACGATTATCTCCTCAAAGCCGCAGGCGGCATTCAACGCGAGTATCTGGCCGAGACGGCAGCCCAGGCGTTGCGCACGGCGGTATTTCAGCGAACGCTACGCGACCTCGATGAAGCCCAGCGCGCGACCTTGCGCCTCACCGACCTCTTGTCGGCGATCGGACACATGAGCCGCATCGAACGCCTGCAGATCATAACACCCATCATCTGGAACAAGGGCGACTGCCTGCTACAGCCGCCGCCAGGGCTCAGGGCGGCGGACATGCTGCATGAGCTGCGCCAGCAGCTCACCATCCTCCTGGAGGGCCACCTCGGCCCAGTGACCACCTCCGTGGAGCGCCTGCAGGAGTCGCTGCGCCAGGCTCTCGCCTCGCCGCAGAAATTGACCACTCAGGAACGGACGACCTTGCAGCGTATGCTGTACCAGGGCGCCCGCTGGATGGCACCCGAGCAGGCGGCAACCGCCATGGTGCCCAAAGGCGTGCCAAGCCCCACGGTTCTCCGCCTGGGACGATTGGAAGGCTCGCAAGCGGAGCTGCTTTACGATCGCAATGAGAGTCTGATTACCATTGCACCGCCTGGTCAGGGCAAAAGCCAGTCCGTCCAGCGTAATCTGCTGATGATGGACGGCGGCGCCGTCGTCATCGACATCAAGGGCGAACTCTATGAGGAAACAGCCGTATGGCGGAAAGAGAACGTAGGGCCGGTCTACCGCTTCGCGCCCTCAGATCCGGAAAACTCCATTTCGTTCAATCCGCTCGACGCCATCCGCAATAATGTCGAAGACGCCTATGAGGATGCCAAGAAACTGGTAGATCTGCTGATCGTGCCAGAGGATCTGCAGAAAAAAGATTACTGGGACAAGCGAGGTCTCGGGGTGCTCGCAGACGCCTTGCTGGATGCCGCCATGTTTGAAGAGCGTGGTGACAATGGCTATCGAACCATGAGTGCGGTGTTTGACCGTCTCTTCCTGGAGACAGTCGCCGACGGCCCCGAGGCGGCAGAAAACGCAGAGAAAGCGTTTCTGGAGAGCGACTTCTACAAATGGATCGTTCACCTGAAGGGGTCGGGCATTAAAAAACTGGTGCGCAGCGCCCATGCCCTGCGAACGATGCCCTACAAATACCGAGAAGGCGTTCTGGATACAGCCCGCACCAACATCGAGGTGTGGCAGTCCCCGCGCATCGAGCGACTGAGTGAAACCTCGAATTTTGACCCGCTCTCGCTGCGGAACGAAAAGGCCACCCTTTACATCTGTGTCAGCGTCGATGAGTTGGAAGCATACGCCTCGTTCGTCCGGGCGCTGCTCGGCCAGACGTTCTATACGCTGTGCCGTGGCAAACCTGACCGTGACGCGCCTACGGTCACGTTCTTCCTGGACGAAATGCCGAAGCTCAAGCGGCTCGACATCCTGGAGACCGCCCTCGATTTGGGCCGTGGCTATGGCGTCCGGCTCTGGATGTTCGCACAAAACTACGGGCAGCTTGCGGAGCACTACAAAAACCCCGCCGGATTCCTTGAAAACTCGTATGTGCGCCAGTTCATGGGCCTCAGCCTCGAACGGGCCAACGAGTTTAGCCGCTTCCTTGGCGACCGCCTGGGCGTCATCGACGGCAAGCGGAAGCCACTGGTTGAACCGCATGAACTGGCCGGGCCTGAGTTTCGCGACCTCATTCTCACCATTTGCCAGGGCCATGAGCCCGCCCGTGTTGAGAAAGTCCGTGCCTATGAAGAGTTGGCGGAACGCATCACGTCAGCAGAGAAGTTTCCCTGCCCGAATGGGCGCCTAACCCTCTAGGGCCTTCCTCATGTCGTCGTAAGTGACGAAGGTTCTTCCGACGTCTTTGCCTTTGACAATCAGATAAAAACCACCAGCCTTGCGCTGGTATTCCGAGCCACCAATCATGCCACGGTCTGGAATCTGTTCCTCGTGTTGGCGGCGCTCCTCGTTCAACCGCGCCTGCTCAAGCACCTTGGTAACAGCAGCAGCCAGATACTGCTTGTCGTTCACAGCGAGATATTTCTCGGCAAGCTGCATTTCATAGCCCGGACCTGCGGCACGCACTTGCTCTGCAGCGGCAGCAATTTCGGGATCAAGCTCGACCAACGTATTCCAACGCCTGAGATCGAGACCACTCCCATTCTTGACTGGCGCATACGGCGGTGGTGCATAGGGCGACGGTGCTGCGCCACTGCTCTGCATGTTCTGAACGATCTGGCCAGCGGCCATACCCGTCTTCACAGCGGTTTTGCCGATCGATCCCAACCCGGCAATGCCCATCATCAATCCGCCAGCAAACATCGGGATGCCAATAATGGCGCCAACACCGGTCGCGAGGAAAAAGAGACCGGCGATAAACATGAATGAACCAATGACCAGCTTGCCCATGAACACCCCTCAAGAGACCCTGCAACTCAAGGGATATCGCAATAAGGCGGTGCGTCAACCGGTGCGCGGCTGATAACCTTAATTTCAGTGCGGGCGCTGCGCGCCGGTCGCGGGGGCAAGCCCCCTGCACCCCCACCGTGGTATCCCAACGTTGTGCTCATCATACGTGCCCGTGATGACGTGCCCCGTGGGGGCTGTCTGCCCCCACACCCCCGAGGATATTTCTAAAAGGGTTAGGAGGGGTTTCTGGCGGTCGCCCGAAGCGACCCACACCTTCACAGCAAAAACGCTCCTGAGGCCGCCCTGCGGCCCTCTGGGAGCCATAGGAACCCAAGCCCCTGCCCTTGGCAGTGAGAGGCATTCGTGATTCAATGTCCTCACGGTACAGGCTGGGAAGCCGATGACCGTAAAGGGTTAGGATGCCACTGCCTTCGGGTGGTGGCATTCGCCGTTAAGGCCCCTCCCCTCTTTTCTCTCAAAAAATTCAAAAAGCTCTTTTTCTGTAATTCTGGAAAAGGGTTTTGAGAGAGTGTGTTGATGATGTTCTGCACTGTTCTGATAAGTGTTCTGTATCCTTATTATAGGAAGCGCGACCAAGTCTGCGGTAAGGCGCGACCAAGTCTGCGGAAATCGCGCGACCAAGTCTGCGGGGATGCGCGACCAAGTCTGCGGAGAATGGACGGGAAGCGCGACCAAGTCTGCGGAGGTGCGCGACCAAGTCTGCGGAGACACCCCCATAAGTGCTGGATTCTAAAGGGTTTTGAAAACGCGCCTGCGCGACCAAGTCTGCGGAGCTAAGATTCGGGCGAATCACGCCTTTTTCAGCGGCTTGCGCACGGGTGGCAGCGCCAAAACCGTGGGATCTGCGGGGCTGAGCACCAGGCCCTGCTCGGTGAGCTTCAGCGGCAGCTTCGGCAGTACCTCTTTGAGGTGTCCGACCTCTTCCTTGAACTTGGCCTTGAAGTCACGCTGGCGGGTGAAGCCGGAGCCGAATTGCTCGGTGATGGCGTCCCAGCTGATATGCAGCGGCTCGTTGATGTTGTGGATGCGCCACCCGAGCCAGAAATACAGATCCAGCTTGCGGGCACTGCCCTGGAAGGCGCGCACCGCGCGCGCATTCACCGGCAGGGCGTGCTTCTGCAAGCTCTCGAACATGGTGCTGCTGAACGTCACCGTGGACGGCCACAGCGATGGCTGATCCTGGTTCGCGGAGAGCCATACGTCCATTTCCTCGATCGGGAAGAACTGCCTGGACCTGACCTTGTTGCCGTTCCACGACGATATCTTGATGGAGCAACTGGCCAGGGCGTTGAGCTGCTCGCGGAACGCGGTCAACGGCCCTTTCTTTCCGCCACTGTCGGAAAAGCCCATGTCACGGACGAAGGCCGTGAACGTGTCCGCGATTTCAATCGTCGGGCTTTGCTGGCGGATGGCTTCTGAGCACAGGTGCATCAGGATCAACCGCGCCTTCGGCCCGAAGGGCAGCGGCTGGAGCACTTTGGAGCCATCCGGGCCACGCAGGGACCCGGCGGTGACGTCGATCGCCATATTGCCCTGCTCGCGGCTGTACTCGCGTACGTCCAGTGGCAGCCGGTCGTAAGGCAGCCCGCAGATGGCGAGGACGCTGTGCAGGTGGCGCAAGTCCTCGGCCTGCGGCTCCTCATTGAGAAAGTGATCATGCACCTGAGCGCGGCGCCGTTTCTCGCGCGGCATGGCCTCCAGCGCCGTCTGGCGCGCGGTCTCGGCGGCATCGCGCTTGGTCTGCTCCTCGATGAGCATGCGCACTTCTAGTGCGAGCATCTTCGGCAGAAGGTTGCGGCGCTTGTGGCGCTCCATCTCCTGTTTGAGGTCGGCATCACGGATGAGCGCTACATCGGGCATGGTGTCGTCGCTCATGGTCATACGTCCTACTTTCTTTAGCTCTATAACGTCGTAGCGCTGTAGCGTTACGACGCTTTAGAGTTGTCTTTCATTTCAGCGGTGGTGGCATAGCCACGCTTCTTGAGCACCGCATCAATCCCCTCCATGAAGAGGTCATGCACCTTCTTCCGTCCCTCGTGGAACGCAATCTCCTCCAGCTTGTCCTTGACGGACAGCGGCAGGTAGATGCTCGTCTTGAACATGCCGGATTCACCCTTGGCAGGCTTGGTGGTCGGCTCTGCCGTACCACCATCTGCGCCGGACGCGCTGACAGCCGTGGCCGTTACGGCGCCAAATACCGATGGTCTGGATGGCTTGCTCATCGGGTTTTTCCTTTCATACGTTTATCGACCCACTGCCACAGCGCGCGCACCTCTTCGGCGGCTTTGCCGTCCGTAGCGTATTCTGTGACCCCCTGCCCTGCCGCATAGGCGTCCTGGTGGTCGGCCCGCTGGGCGATGTTGGGCTCGGCCAACACACCCAGCGTCTTGAGGCCAGCGGCCATTTCCGTGGCGCGGGCGTTCTTGGGCTGGGGCGCACATTGGGTCAGAATGAATGCGAAGGGCTTTGCAAGGCGCTGCAAGGCCTGGGCGGTCGGCAGCACCGCGTTGCCGTCAATGCGCGTCGGGCGGATTGGCACCAGGCATAGCTCGGCGGTCTGCATGGCAATGTGAGTGGTCGGGTTATCGGCCCCGGCGGTGTCGATGATGGTCAGGGTGAACCCCTGCCCTTTCACCCCGTCCAGCAGCTTCGGCAGGTCCGCAACGACGGATGCCGGAACCTTCTCGACATGGGGTAGGTCGGCCTCGCGCAACTCGCCCCAGGTCGCCAGAGAGGCCTGGGGGTCGAGATCAAGCGCGAGCACCTTTTCACCGGCCTCCTGGGCCGCAACGGCGAGCGAGGCGGCAAGGGTTGTCTTGCCGGTTCCGCCCTTCTGGGTGACGAGAGTAATGATTCGCATGGGGGTAACGTATCACGCCACCTGCAGAGTTAAAGCGTTATGACGTGACAACGTCAAAACGCTGTAGAGCTATGATGCTAAAGCGTCACAACGCTATAGAGTTACATAGCGTCGAATCCCGCCCATGCAAGCAGCCGGATAAGGTTGCCGACCACCGCAGTGATCGCGCCCACGGCCAGCAAGCCGAGCAGGACATACAAGACCAGATCCTCTTTCATGCCCCAACGTAACAAAGTTGCCCCGCGCCACCAACGGCACGGGGCAGGGCAGGGGGAGCCTAATACTCCTCCGCCAACATGATGGTCAGTACGCGACGCGTCTGTTTGGGGTCTGCCGGGTCGTCAGAACCGTGCAGCATGTCGGGCGCATAGTAATCGATTTTCCAGAAGACCTTATGGCCTTCGACGGTCAGTGCGCCGAAGTCGTGCTCGCCGTGGGGATCATTGTCAGGCGTGAAGGCCTGGAACGTCTGCACCGCCTCGATGACGGAGCTTTGCAGGGTGTCGGGCAGATCCCTGATGCCTTCGGTCAACAAAACCTTGCCGGTGAGGAAGGTTGTCCGCAGCATGTCGTTCAGTTCGGCGATGCGGGCAGTTTTAGCGTTGGTCATGGCTTTTGCTTTCGTTGGTTGATGCGCAGAAGCGCGCCACCGAAGGACGCGGGGGAGGGGAGGGGTGTCCTGCCCAACTCGGTTGGTGCGGGCAGGGCATGGATGCCCGTCACCCCCTCGCGTAGGTGGGCCGCATCGTCTCGGGCTCATCACCGGAAAGCTCTTATGTAGCCAGGATAAGCTATTCGCTGCTGAAGCTGTAGGCATGTGGGATGACGTAGGTGCTGCATTACGTCAGTCTGGCAATATGCGGTTTTTATTCATCCTTCTCTTTGCCGTCCTAGCCTTCCATGCCCCACGCCTACATGCGTTTTCCGGGGGAGTGGCGTTCTGGTGCCAGCAGTCAAGAGTGATCACAGTGGAAACTGCCTACTGCTGGGGATTTAATGGTAACTCTGAATTAGGAGACGGCACCACCACCACCCGTACGTCTCCCAGTCTAGTACTGGGTGGCTGGACCGATTGGACCGCCATCACGGCTGGAGGGGTGCATAGCTGTGGGTTACGCAATGGTACCGCCTACTGCTGGGGCTTTGGTGGTGGCGGTCGACTAGGTGACGGTGGCACTACCACCCGCACGTCCCCCAGCATGGTACTCGGCGGTTGGACCGATTGGACCGCCATTGCGGGCGGAAATAGCCACAGTTGCGGGGTGCGCAATCGCACCGCCTACTGCTGGGGGTCTGGTAGTAGCGGTAAATTGGGTGACGGTGACACTTCTGACCGTACGTCTCCTAGCCTGGTGTTAGGTGGTTGGACCGATTGGACCGCCATCGCGGCTGGAGGGGCGCATAGCTGTGGGTTACGCAACGGCACCGCCTACTGCTGGGGGTTTAATGGTAACTCTGAATTAGGAGACGGCACCACCACCACCCGTACGTCTCCCAGTCTAGTACTGGGTGGCTGGACCGATTGGACGGCCATCGCGGCTGGGAACGTTCACAGCTGCGGCTTGCGCAACGGCACCGCCTATTGCTGGGGTGCTGCTAGTAATGGTCGGTTAGGTGATGGCAGCGCCTCTAGTAGTCGCACGTCCCCGAGCTTGGTGCTGGGTGGTTGGACCGACTGGACCGCCATCTCTGCCGGCAACCTTCATAGCTGCGGCATACGCAACGGCACCGCCTACTGCTGGGGGGCGGGTAGTAACGCTCAACTAGGTAACGGCTCCTACAACGACAGTACCATACCAAGTTTAGTTCTGGGTGGTTGGACCGATTGGACCGCCATCGCTGCCGGAGTCTATCACAGCTGCGGCGTGCGCAACGGCACGGCCTATTGCTGGGGTGCTGGCGCTAATGGGAGACTAGGCGAAGGCTCCATTACCAGTCGCCCGTCCCCCAGCCTTGTATTGGGTGGCTGGACTAACTGGGCTGCCATAGCTGCTGGGAGTTCTCATAGCTGCGGCGTGCGCAATGGCACCGCTTACTGTTGGGGAAGTCCGGGTAACGGTCGGATAGGTGACGGCTCCGTCAGTAGTTATGTAACGTCCCCCAGCCTTGTATTGGGCGGCTGGACAGATTGGACCTCTATTGCGGCTGGGAGTATTCATAGCTGTGGCCTCCGCAACGGCACCGCCTATTGCTGGGGGTTTGGCGGTGCCGGTCGTCTGGGTAACGGTGACGACACCACCGACCGCACCTCACCCAGCCTTGTGTTGGGTGGCTGGACCGACTGGAGCGCCATCTCGGGGAGTGGGAGCCACAGTTGTGGCCTCCGCAATGGCACCGCCTACTGTTGGGGGGTGAACACCAACGGTCAACTGGGTGACGGTGGTACCACCAACCGCATCTCACCCAGCCTGGTGCTGGGCGGTTGGACTGACTGGAGCGCCATCTCAGGGGGGGGGAGCCACAGCTGCGGCGTGCGCAACGGCACCGCCTACTGCTGGGGGTTTGGCGGTAGCGGGCGACTGGGTAACGGTGGCACCACCACTCGCAACTCACCCAGCTTAGTGTTGGGTGGCTGGACCAACTGGACCGCTATTGCTGCGGGAACTAGCCACAGCTGCGGTCTTCGCAGTGGCATAGCCTACTGCTGGGGGTTGGGCACCAGCGGTCAACTGGGTGACGGTGGTACCACCAACCGCACCTCACCCAGCCTGGTGTTGGGCGGTTGGACTACATGGACCACTATTGCTACCGGAGCTAACCACAGCTGCGGGGTGCGTAGTGGCATAGCGTACTGCTGGGGGGTGGGCACCAACGGTCAACTGGGTGACGGTGGTACCACCAACCGCACCTCACCCAGCCTGGTGCTGGGCGGTTGGACCGACTGGACCGCCATTGCTGCGGGAGGCAGTCACAGCTGTGGCCGTCGTTCAAACGGGCAAATCTATTGCTGGGGAGACGGTGCTTCAGGTCAAGTCGGTGACACAGCACGTCTTGCTGACCAATCAGGGTTTTCTACTGTGCCGATTGAGGTGAGCTGGTCCAGTATCCCGTCAAACACTGCCTTCATCAGCGTAGGCGGTACTAGCGGCCCTTCTTGTGCCATTACCACCAGTGTCACAGGCGTGACCCCGGGTACATGCTAGAAGGAAAGGCTTAAAAGTCCTACCCAGCGCACTAAAGACATGAGGTAGGGCAGTAGAGCCTATCCCCAGCCTATTTCTTCTTCTGCGCTTCGGCCGATGCTTTGATGGCAGCTTCCACCTGCTTGGCGGTCATGCCTTTGTCCATCTGGGATTGCCAGTAAGCCGCACCAGCAGCATCCGGCGCACGTCCCAAGCTGGATTTATAGATATCCTGTAGCGTTGAGGCGTTGCTGACCTGTTTGCTTGTCGCAGCACTTTCACCGCACTTGGTGGAACCGTTACAGAACTGAGTACCAGGGTTTGAGGTGATCTGAATCGCTTTGCCGGTAGCCTGATAAGCCTTCACTTCCTTGGTGGTTTCCATTTCGCTGTTAATCTGGGCCGCAATCTGGCCTTGCGTCAGGCCGCTTGCCTTCAGCTGGTCAACGCGCCCTTCCCAAAAGGCCGCACCTGCCTTGTCCGGCACGCGCCCGGTGTTGGTGGCATATGCCTGACACACCAAGGGCGATGCGGTACACGTTGGGGTGGAGGCCGTGGCGCGCGGTTGCGAGGGGTTGTTCACGACGTTGTTGACGACGGTATTGGTTGCGCCGGAGAGGCAGCCCTGGCTATCGGCGCCAGCCTCGCCGGGGGCGTAGAACATGCGTTTGCGGTTACAGGCGGCCATCATGTCCAGCCGCGAGTGGGCCGCGTCGGCTTTGTCCGAGGCTTGGTCTGTCAGGATTTTGAGTGTGCTCCAGGTCATTTGGGTTTCGACCGGCCCACCGGCTGAACGCTCTTGGGCATTTGATAGTGCCGGGAGCGTTATGAGTGCCAGTGAGAGGCAGATGTAGGGGGTGCTTTTCATGGTGCCTTATAGGCAGTATTGCAAGCTAACCTGACACTTTGAAGTATTAGCGGTATCCATAGCAGGTGAAGCTGTAGCCGCCGCTGCCATAAGTTGATGTGCCCTCGGCGCAGCCGCCGCTCTTGCCAACACCCCAGAATGTCCATGAGCTGTTGCAACCAGTTCCGGGACCGCCGCAGTGGGTGCTTTTCGTGGCAGCACAATAGAAGGGGCTGCAGTTACCACCACCGATAGCTTGTAGGGTTTTCGTTGGTGTAGGTGTGGGGGTAGGAGTTGGTGTTGGTGTAGGGGTTGGGGTTGGGGTTGGCGCGCTTGCTGTTGTCGTCGGTGCGAGGCAACCTTGGGTATCGGCGCCAGCTGCACCGGGGGCGTAGAACATCTTTTTCTTGCCGCAGCTGACGAGCACATCGAGCCTTGTATGTGCCGCTCTCGCTTCGTCTCTGGCTTGGTCGGTCAGGGCCTTGAGGGCGCTCCACGTCATTTGGGTTTCGGTCGTGCCTGCGGCTGAGCGCTCCTGCGCGTGAGAGAGGCTCGTGCCTACGAGAAAAGCTAAAGCGAATGCAATCTGTGTTTTCATAAGTTCTTATATATCACGCAACAAAAGTGATGGCTGACAGGGAAGGGCATTCGCAAGCGGGTCTGTGATGTTCTGGTCACAAGAAGAGCGGCCCTCGAAAGGGCCGCTCCATGTCGATAGCCGTACGGCAGTGGGGATTTAGGCGGCGAAGTTCTGAAGCCAGCCTGACGGGTTCATTTGCCCGATCAGGGCCACGTTCTCGTCAGAGAGAGCGAAGCTCGCCAAAACGTCACCGCGATCGAGGGCACCCGCCTCAAGCTGCGATGTCCAATGCTGGACACCGCCAGCCTCGCCTTCCCGGTCCAATACATTCTGGTACAGGGTTTCGACGAAGTCCTGGTTGCTGAGCCCACCGAAGGCCGTCTGACCTTCGGCCGAGCCGATGAAGTCCCGTGCCATCTGCTGTGCAGGTTTGGCACTCGTCATCCAGTACTCCATGCCTCCGGAATCCGGGCGGCGATCGAAGGCAGCCTCATAGAGGGCTGCCGCCGTGAGTCCTTCAGCTGTCTGCAGGTTGAACATGGCAGAGCCGTCGAGAAATTTGACGATCTCGATACCCCATGCCTCGATGGCAGGGACACCTGTTCCCGCCACGTCAATCCGGACGATTCCTTCGGGATAACCCCAAGCCTGGAGTTCGAAGGTGCCAGCTTCGACCTGGAGAGTGTCGATGCCAGCGGCACCAACAAACTCGGTCTTTCCGCCCGTCACACCGGCAACGACAGTATCGTTGCCGTTCTCGCCGTAGGCGAGGACATTGCCGAGACTGGTGATAACGTCATTGCCGTCGTTACCGACGACAATAGCGTCCCGCGCTTCGATCCGGTCGGAACCTCGGGTACCAAAGATTTCCTGCGAATAGGTCATGTCAGATGCTCCATGGACGCCGTGCGTGAATTGCCACGCACTGCGTAAACGTCCAAAGGCTCATGCGATCCGGTGCTAACGGCCCAACTGACAGGATGAAATTTGCGACCAGTTCCAGCACAGCGTTATAACGCTGTAACGCTACAGATCTTTCAGCCGCGATATCGTGCTGCCGCTGACATTGTACGACCTCGCAATCTCCCGCACGGCTTCACCCGCCGCCTTTCGCTGCAAGGCCTCCTGGCGTTGGAAAGGGGTCAGCTTCGGCTTAGGCCCAAACGCCTGGCCGCGTTCTTTGGCCCGCTTGCGGCCTTCGCTGGTACGGCTCTTGATAAGCTCGCGCTCAAACTCCGCCAAACCACCCAGAACGGTCAGCATGAGCCGCCCGTGGGGGGTGGTGGTGTCGGCCCAAGTATCGGAGAGGGAACGGAACGCCACGCCACGCTCGGCAAAGGTCCCGAGGATGTTCAAGAGGTCGCGGGTCGATCGAGCTAGGCGGTCGAGCCGTGTCACCACAACGGTGTCACCGTCCTGCGCTGCCTGCATCAGCCGGGCGAGCTGCGCCCGGTCACTCTTCGCCCCGCTCGCGGTTTCCGCGAAGATCTTTTCCGCTCCAGTCGCATTTAACGCCTCAAGCTGGGCATCCAGTGTTTGTCCGTCTGTCGATACTCGCGCATACCCGTAAATCATGCACTCATTGTGCAACGGACTTATGCAACGCGCAACAGCTTGATTTCAGGGGAGGCGAGGATTGTTGCATAAATCCTAAGTTCTGCATCAAATGCCATTCAGGTCAGGAACTTTTTCGCCAGACCTTGTATTACTTGTTGCAAAAAGAAGGATTTCTCATGGGCGACGAACAGGCTGATATCATCCGCACGCTGGGCGTGCCCGCTTCCTTCGACGCGGCCTTTGAGACCGAACGCCGCATCACCTTCCTGGCCGACTACCTGCGCGCCTCCGCGATGCGCGCCTATGTCCTCGGCATCAGTGGCGGGGTTGATAGTCTTACTGCCGCCCTGCTCGCCCAGCGGGCGGTCGAGCGCCTGCGCGACCATGGCCATGAGGCCACGTTCATCGCCGTGCGCCTGCCTTACGGAGTGCAGGCGGATGAAGCCGATGCGCAGAAGGCGCTGGCGGTCATCCGCCCCGACCGCACCGTGACCGTCAACATCAAACCGGCCGCCGACGCCATGCTGGCGGAGGTGCGCCGCGAAGTGGGCGACCTGTTCGACCAGGCGCGGCTGGATTTCCACCACGGCAACATCAAGGCCCGCGAACGCATGATTGCGCAGTACGCCCTGGCGGGCGGCGCGCGCGGCCTGGTGATTGGCACCGACCACGCGGCTGAGGCGCTGATGGGCTTCTTCACAAAGTTCGGCGACGGTGCGGCTGATATTCTGCCGCTCTCGGGGCTGACCAAGCGCCGGGTGCGCGCGGTCGCAAGCCACCTCGGCGCGCCGCAGGAGCTGGTCTACAAAGTGCCCACCGCCGACCTCGAATCCGACGCGCCGTTGCGTCCGGACGAGGATGCCTACGGCGTCACCTACGACGAAATTGACGATTTCCTTGAGGGCAAGGCGATTGCGGAGCCGTCGCGCGAACGCATCCTCGCCACCTACCGGGGCAGCGCGCACAAGCGCGCCCTGCCAGTCACGCCGGAAGCGTAGGGGCGGGCTCGCCCAGCACCTCGATGACGCGGCACTCGGCCACGGCACCCTTGCGGCATTCCCCCACCATGCGGCGCAGCTCCTCGCGCAGCGCGGTCAGCCGTACGATCCGGCTTTCCACCGCTTCAAGCTGGGCCTCGGCCATGCGGCTCGCCTCGGCGCAGGAGGCCTCCGGCTGCTCCTGAAGGGCGAGCAGCGCGCGCACCTGGGACAGCTCGAACCCCAGCTCGCGGGCGTGGCGGATGAACCCCAGCCGTTGCGCGTCGGCCGCTGCGTACACCCGGCGCCCGTTGGCCTGCCGCGCTGCGCGCGGCAATACGCCCTCGCGTTCATAGTAGCGGATGGTTTCCAAGTGGACGCCCGAGACCCGGGCCAGTTCGCCGATCTGCATTTTTTGCTTGCTCCTGTAGTCGCTACAGGTTGTAGCATGGCACCATCAATAATGCGAGGAATGACCGAAAATGAGAGCCGCAAGTACCGTCCGCTATCATGTCACCGGTATGGACTGCTCGTCCTGTGCCGCCAAAGTGGAGGGGGCCGCGCGCAAGGTCGAGGGGGTCGCCGACGTCAAGGTGTCCATCGCCTCGCAGATTATGACCCTGGAGGTGGATGACCCGGCGCGGCGCCTGCCTGCGGTCGAAACCTCGGTCACCAGCCTCGGCTACCAGCTCGACCGGCTGCGTGAGGCGGGGGAGGCTGACGGCGACGACGACGACCATATCTCCGACCTGTCGCACGTCACCCCCGCTTACAAGCGCGCGCTGTGGATCGTGGTGCTGCTCAATGCCGGTTACGGCGTGGTCGAAATCGTCGGCAGCTTCCTCGCCGGTTCGCAGGCCCTGCAGGCCGACGCCCTCGACTTCGTCGGCGACGGCATGATTTCGTTCCTCGGCCTGATTGCCGTGGGCTGGGGGCTTGCCGCCCGCGCCAAGGCGGCGCTGCTGCAGGGCATATTCCTCGCGCTGCTCGGCTTCGGCGTCATCGGGTCGACCCTTTACCGCATCTTCGTCGAGCATGAGCCGCAGACGATGCTCATGGCGGGCTTTGCGGCGGTCGCCTGTGTCGTCAACATCCTCGCCGCCGTGGTGCTGATTCCGCACCGCAAGGGCGACGCCAACGTGCGCGCGGTGTGGCTGTTCTCGCGCAACGACGCCATCGGCAACCTGGCCGTGGTCGCAGCGGCGGGCGTGGTCTGGTGGGTGCAGTCGCCGTGGCCCGACCTCACCCAGGCCACCGGAACGCGGCGCGCTTGAGGGGCGGTCTGTGCGCGCTCCTCGTTCTGGCGGGCGCGGCGGTTGATCTCGCCACCAAGGCGTGGGCGCGGGCCAGCCTCGAACCCTATGGCCCCGCCACCGACTTCCTGCCGTTCATCTCGCTGCGCTTGAGCTTTAACAAAGGCGTGTCGTTCAGCCTGCTGTCGTTCGACCACGACGGCGGCAAGCTGGCCCTGCTGGTGTTCACGGGCCTGCTGACCCTCGGCCTCGCGGTGTGGGCCTACCGGGCGCGAGGCCACGAGCGCCTCTCGCTCTCGGTGATACTGGCAGGTGCGTTGGCCAATTTCCTTGACCGCGCGAGCAGGGGCGTGGTGACGGATTTCCTCGATCTGCATTGGGGAGATTGGCACCCCTTCATCTTCAATCTCGCTGACGTCTGGATCAGCATCGGCGTGGTACTTCTCCTGTCTCGGTCTTTCACCAGAACGACCGGGCGGCCCGCCTAGTCGCCCTTGGCGGCCGACGCTGCTTCCGGCTTGCGCTCGGCCGGGGGCGTCCAGGGCTTGCCCGCGTAGGGGTCGGCCATCGCCGCCTCGGGGCGGCTGATGGGATACTTAATGCTCGATACCTTCTGCGCCAGCTTGTCAGCGCCGTTCTCCTTGAGCAACGCGCGGAACGTCGGGTGCATGCCGCCGTCAGCGTAGGCGGTCACCAGCGACGGCCGGTCCTTCGCCAACAGGCTCGTGAGTTTCTGGTTTTCGGCCTGGAGCCTGGCGGTCAGCGCAGGGTCGCTATCCTCACTGCGCGGCGGGCAGGCGGCGAGGGGGTTGGTGGGGTCTTTCTCGAACGTGGCGTTGAACACGTAACGGCGCCCGCAGGCGCTGACCTTGGGCTGGCGTTTGGCCAACTCAAACGCGTCGTAACCTTCCTTGAGGTTCTGCCAGAACGGGAAATTCGCGTCGTCGCGGTGGCCTGCCATGTTCTCGGCGGTCATGCGGAACGGGTAGGCCTGCACCTGAAACCGCTCCTGCCCGCCTGCCAGCGCCTTCTGCACCAGCGCGTAGATTTCCCCGACGCCCTGGTCGGTGACCGCGTAGCAGCCGGACGACGAGCAGGCGCCGTGCACCATCAGCGCCTCGCCGGTGTAACCGAGCGCGCTTTCAAGACGGTTGGGATAACCCAGATTGAACGACAGGTAGAACTGCGACTTCGGGTTCAGCATGCCGGTCGAGACGTGATAGAAGCCCTCCGGCGCCTGGCGGTCGCCGGTCCGGGTCTTCGGCCCGAGTTTGCCGGACCAGCGGCACATCGGGTAGACCTTAAGCAGGGCGTAGCGGCCGCTTTTGTCCTGCTTCCACACCTCAAGCTCGCTTTCCTGCTTGAAGATGCGCACCAGCACCGGGCTTTCAGTGGTCATGCCCTTCTTCGCAATCTCGCCGAGGAGCTTTGCCGGGATCTGCGGCGAGGCCTCGCCCAGGTCGTCAAGGCTCATCACCTGCGTGCAGCCGCTAAGCGCGGCCACCACGGCAACCGAGAGGGCAAGAGGCCGAAGCCAGCGGGGCAGGGCGTTGGTCATGGAATCCATGCGTCGTTATAGGTGACGCCTTCATACATGCTGTAGGTACTACAGGAGCAACCCCTAATCTTGCTCCCTGCTTCTTAGTGGCCTGCGTCCTGAGCGGCCATGTCAATCCACTGGCCGATGTTCTGGTAGCCGTTCTGGCTCCAATCATATTCACGGGTGACTTCGGAGAGGCGGATAGGGGAGTTATGAACGGGCGGAGCGCGGAAGTATCCGGGGAGGTCAACCGGTTGAGTGTAGTCCTTATACCATTCCCAGCCGTAGACACCGTCTTGAGACACGCGTTCGCATAGGTAGTAGTTGCCGTTCTCGGCTTAGCGTAGGATTTCGCCCCCTCCCGCAAACGACCCCTTCTCAAGCTCCGGTATCACATGCAACCTCTGGGCTAGCAGGCCGTAATAGAATACTGCATATTTTGCTCTGGTTGAGGGCGGGGAAAAGTATGCTGTTTCGTTTTCTGATGCGTTTGATCTTCAGGCCACGCCGCCGGAGACCAACGCGACAAGTACCTGTTGTCATCGTCAATGCACCGGAACCTGTCCACCAGGCGCCGGTCATCCTGCAAGGGCGATGCTGGGTCGTAGATGGTGACACCATCGTAATCGATAAGACTCATATCCGCATTGCCGGGATCGATGCCCCGGAACTCGATCACCCATTCGGCAAACAGTCTAAATGGGCACTGGTGCAGCTCTGCAAGGGGCAGACGGTCACGGCCCATATTCGACCGGAACTCTCCTATGACAGGGTCGTAGCTGAGTGCTATCTCTCCGATGGTCGGGATTTGGCGGCTGAACTTGTGCGGGCTGGTATGGCACTGGACTGGCCAAAGTTTTCGGGCGGCAAATATCGCCACCTGGAGACGGCTGATGCGCGGCGGAAGCTGTGGCGAGCTGACGCCCGGCAAAAGGGAACACTTCGAACCTAATGCACCTCAGGCGGCGGTCGGAATACCAGTCATGGCCACAACCAAGTCCCTGAACTTCTCGTATTCCTCGCCTTCAGCCTGTGCCAGGCTAGAGATACGGAAAAACTGGCTGGTCGATGGGGATTCCTGGGCCGCCATTTCCATGTCGATACGATCGACGTTTACGACGGTCCAACACTCTACATACTTGTTCGCCTTTGCCTTCTGGTGGCTCTTCTCGGCCTCGCCAATGCGGTTGTGGATGTTTGAGAAGTCCTCGCCACCCTTGACCTCGATCGCAACAATGTTGCGGTAGCTCTCAGCGCGCATCTCTTCGCGGATAACTATGTCGGGGTCTGATGCAAACTCAATCAACACCGTGCGCCCTGCCGCATTGCGGACAGTCATACGACGCGGGTCAGCCGTCACGAGGTGATCCTGCACAATATCGCGGATCGCGTTGAAGACCTGGATGATTCCTGCGGTGCCCTTGCGGTTATTGGCGCCGCCGCGCCATTGCGGCCCCAGGGTGAGGATAGTCAGCTCGTTGAGAAGAGACAGCGTGACCGGCTGAGACAGGATGCCGGTCAGGAGCTGCGCCCCTGCTGCACACATTTCTTCGCAGAAGGCGTCCAGCTCATCATTAAGCTCGGCCCTCAGGGCTCCGCGCGTCTCCATGCTCACAAACTTGCCAGCTATCCCGGGAACGTAAAACGCCTTCTGGCTGTAGCCATAAAGAAGGCGGTAGTAGCCCAAAAGCCGAGGGTTGGCCTTCAATACCATGGGCGTGGGGAACATCAGCTCACTGCGCAGTCCAAAGCCTGCCATCAGTTGCAGGCTGTGGGCAGGGACGTACTTCGCCAGCTCGGCATCCAATGCAGCGATATTCAGCGTGCGGATGGTTTCTTTGAGGGCGTCCTGAAGTAGCAGGTTACGCACTTCAGCCAGGTTGGCCGCAAACTCAATTTGCAGGTCGGGTGCCGGAATCATGCTGCCACCCGCACAATCGTCTCTGAGGACGCCTGAAGGCGATCCGCAGCAAGGGCGACATAGTCTGGGTTCAGCTCAATACCGACATAACTCCGGCCGAGCTGTTCCGCAGCCAGGCCCACGGTGCCTGAACCGAAAAAGGGATCTAGGACGAAGTCACCCGGGCGAGTGGATGCCTTTACGCATGGGTCAACGAGTTTCTGCGGGAACGTGGCAAAGTGCGCCCCGGGAAATGGCGTGGTGTTGACGTTCCAGACGGAGCGGAGGTTCCGACCATTCAGCTCTTTCACCGCGTCCCGATCGTAGTAATACTGCTCCTGCTTGGAGAACATGAACAGGTATTCGTGAGAACGCGTCGGACGGTCTTTGACACTTTCCGGCATGGCGTTGGGCTTGTTCCAGATGATATCGGCCCGCAAATACCAACCATCGTCCTGCAAGGCGAAGGCAAGGCGCCACGGTATCCCCATAAGATCCTTTGGCTTCAAGCCTTCGGGCGTGTTCGGCCTCACCGACATTGCCCGGGCAGGATTCTTTTTATCGGGGGCACGCCAGCCACGGTTGCCGCTGGTGAAGCCGTCGCCGATATTCAGCCAGAGCACGCCATCATCCCGCAGCACCCGCCGCGCCTCACGGAAAACGGATACGAGGCTGTTGATGAACTGGGGCAGGGTAGGCTCCAGCCCAATCTGGTCGTCAATGTTGTAATCTCTCAAACCCCAGTAGGGGGGAGAGGTGACAATGCATTGAGCCTGCTGGTCAGGCAGGCGTTGCAGGACGGTCAAAGCGTCCCCCTCGAATATCATGCTGTCGCTGATGCTCAACGGGGGTTGGCGAACGACCTTCGCTGTTTTCATCGGATTCCCAGCCTGGCGATTGTGATTCGGGTGCACAATTCTTGTTGGCAAGCTTGATACATCAGACGAGACAATCCGCAATCTCTGTGTGGCTGTGGCTTTCATAAATGAAGGCTAACACGCCCGGAACATAAGAGGAACGATTCTTGTTAAAAATAGGTTGCAGCCATGCAACCCTCCCTTGCCCGCGCGAGGGGCAACGCCCCCCAGGAATTGCGTGTTGTCTCTTTAGTCTAACGGATGTATTTTCTGATCAGAGTAACGCTCCGGGGTCAGCGCCAAGCGCTGGCCGCAATGGATTAAGGCCCCTCACGGGGCCTTTTCCATGTAAAACTACTATCACCCAAAATCCTGCGGCTTAATGTCTTGCGCGCCGTGCATGACGCGGAGCACCACCACGCGGTCGTGATACGAGCGGTAATAAATGCAGCGCTGGCGATAGGGGAAGCCGCGCAAGCCGTCCAGGATGTGGTCACGCGGCGAACCGGTAAAATCGGTTTCGGCGATCCAGGCAATCTTGGCAGTGAGGTCGGCCAAGAACTACTGCGCGTAATGAGGGCTGCTCTCGGCAATATAGCGCCGAATCCCCCGCAGGTCTTGGACAGCGAGGGGGGCGATGATGAGGCGTTTCGGGTTGATGGTCTTAGCCTTCGTTCATGACGTCTTTGAGGAGATCCGCGCCATTCGCGTACTCCTTACCAAGGCCTGCCTCAATCTCAGCATCGGCAGCCATGACGTCATGGCGAAGGGCCTGCATCTTGATTTCATAGTCGGCGAGCATGCGGATACCGGCGCGCACGGCCTCGGTTTCCGTACCAAAACGGCCATTCTTGACGAGGTCCGAGAGAATCCCGTCGTAATTGTCTCCCAATGAAAACGTCTTTGCTCGCGCCATGTACTCAGCTCCTTTGTCCCATCTTATGCACAAACCCAATACTTTTACAATACTTTTGCTGACATCCCTCTTTCAATGCAGGTTGCAGCCATGCAACCCTGCCTGACCGGCGAGGTCTGGGGGTAGCAAGGGCAAGGGTATCAGGCGGCGGGCGCACAAGCGCAGCGCGGAGCCTCGGGAGACCGCCCCCTTTCCCGCGCGAGGGGCAACGCCCCTTAGTCTTTCCTCTGCCCCCTGAGATCGCTCCTTAGCTCGACGAAGTCGGACTCCAGCTTGGAAAGTCGTGCGTCGAGGTCGGTGAACATGCTGTGGATGCTCCCATAGCATTCAAGCATTTTGCCGTTCAGATCACGCATCTGCATCATGTAGAGTTGGATGTTCTCTAGACTGTTCGCTTGCAACTTGATGATATCGATTGGATCTTGCGGCGGCTTCATGCGGATTTCTTCGCCTTTAACCCAACGGTTTCAAGCGTCTTATTTAGCTCCTGCTGGGCACGCCCGAACTGATCTTCCATTGTGCGAACGGCATCCAGCATCTCGTTGACCGAGTTTCCGGTGTCATGGGCTGCCTCTTCGATGCCGGACATGTTTTGGTCAACCTGTTGAACCTCGTTCACAGTTTCGCTGACGCGCTGGCTGATTTCCCCGGTTGCAACACTCTGCTGATTGACAGCGGCAGATACAGCTGTTGCGTTCTCGCGCACGCCCCCTACCGCATCTCTGATCCGCGTCAATACATCGGCAGCTTCGGTGCTCGTGGTTTTCACTGAGTTCACCTGGGCCGTGATATCCTCGGTGGCGGTAATGGTATTTTCAGCCAGTTTACGCACCTCGTCGGCTACCACGGCAAAACCGCGACCCGCGTCACCGGCGCGAGCTGCCTCAATGGCGGCGTTCAGCGCTAAGAGGTTAGTGCGGTCAGCAATATCCGTGATGATGTTCAGGACTTCAGCAATCTTTGTCGCGGATTCCTCAAGCCGACTGACGACACCCGCAGCAGCCTCTGCCTCGCGCTGAGCCTCGAAGATCTTGTGATCGGTGGCAGCCATGTTCTGGTTGATCTCGGTGATTGAGGCATCCATCTCCTCAACTGCCGCTGCCACGGACGAGGAACTTTCTGCTGCCCGTCGGGAGCTTTTCTTCACCACGACCGACTGATGGCTGGTTTCCTCAGCTGCCGCCACAACACCATCAATTGCGGTACGGATTGAGGAGACCTGCTTGCGGATACTTGCGGTCATAGAGTCCATTGCATCAGCAATTTGCTGGATCGGTTGCATCACCTGGCGCGTGCTGAACCACACCATGGCGAATATGCTGATGATACTCACGACTACCACAATGCCGCTGATCATCATCTGCCGATAGAGATCTGCGAGCAGCTCGTCTTCACTGATACGCACACTGACAAGCCAGGGCAGCCGCTCGCTAACGGAGAGCTTGGAGGAATCCGCCTTATGACTTGACTCATAGGGAACATGCACCGGTCCGATTGCCGATAGCGCCGGGCGGCCATTGGACCCCGTGAAGTACAAAATGGACGGGGTAACATTGCCCAAAAGTGCATCAAGCTTGGCGATGATATCTGCTGGCCCCTTATCCCCTGGCTTCACAGCAAGGCGGAAAGGCTGAGTAACAAACGAACCCTCGTTATTCATGATATAGGCGTCCGATGTCTCACCAACGATGGTTGCCGTTTTCATCGTGCTGGCAATCACATCAAGCGGCACTTGAATAACCAGCGCCCCGATCATCTCCCCATTGTCGAATATGCCACTGGCAATGAACCCAGCCTTAGCGTTGTAGCTCGGCATATATTTCGCAAAATCAGAGAGATAGGACATGTCCTCCTTGCCCTCACTGAACACTTTGTTGGCCACCTTTGCCAGTTGGGTCTCAGCTATCGGACCAGACTTCACGCTGCGCATGAAGTCCACTTCCTTGAACATGGAATACACGATCCGCCCGCTGGCCTTGTCTACCAGGAAGACATCGTACAGACCGAATTCCTCGACGATATCCTTGAAGTATTCGTGATATTTGGCGTGGGAAGCGCTATAGGCCGAACCGTCCATCGGATTGGTCAGGTTCTGCTTCTCCCCGATCGGGTTGGTGTTCTGTCCGATATAGAGGCCCTGCAAGGCGCGCTCTTTAGCCTCAGTAGGTATCCACCGTTCGGCATCACCAGCGGCTGCTCCGTCGGTTTTCTCCTCTTGATAACGGTAGCGCTCCTGCAATTTGGCGGCATCGTAGGGTGACGCTTGGGGATCAAAAATCTCAACAGCCTGCGTAAAGTCTTTTAAGGCGCTGACAACATTGGGGGTCATCGCAAGACTACGCGTTTGCGCATGCAACGTGCTGAAATACATGTCCACCGACGATACGAATCCGCCTTGTATGGACATCAAAGCCGACTTGCCCTTGGCCTCAAGGGAGCGTGACGTTTGTAGAACGCTTATCCCCGCAACAGTCAGCATGGGCAGCAGGCCCATAGCGAACAGAAAGACAAACAGCTTTTGCTTAAGAGTCATTTTTTTTCTTCTTTTTACGAGAGTAGAAAAAACGAAACGCAGCATTTCCGCAATTGTCTTATGTAAGTTTATGCCTTCATTGGTTGCACCAAGGTAACAGCGCCCTCGGGCGCTTTATTGAAAAGCAGGGGCAGGAACCCTCATGCAACCCTGCCTGACCGGCGAGGTCTGGGGGTAGCAAGGGCAAGGGTGTCAGGCGGCGGGCGCACAAGCGCAGCGCGGAGCCTCGGGAGACCGCCCCCTTGCCCGCGCGAGGGGCCACGCCCCTGAGCTATCAAAGCTCGCTCCCCGTTCCAGATATGCAATAAGGCAGGTAAGACATCCGATCTTTTGCAGCGGGCCACTTGGACGCATGCTGAGATCCGTTGAGAGCAGGGTGTTGCCTAGTGTCGAGCCACCTTGGTGGGCACCGATACTCACTCAGATGCGAGACCGACTGCCCCCGGCCTGGTCAAGGCGCTGCCCTCAATGCAGAGTCTCACCGTTCAAGTCATAGAACCGGCCCAGGCTGCGGAGGTGGGCCACTATTTCAAGCAGGAGGTGGTCGCGGGCGCCGTATCGATCGCAGATTGCCTGAACCTCGCCCGCGATGCGGTCAACGTCATCCTCGGGAGCATCGATCTCCGCGAAGACATACATATCGTGACCAACGGCAGTGATAGGGCATCCGGTGGCAATAATCTCCTCAATGAAATCGGGAATCTGGTCTTTGCGCATTCTCATGGGCAGTTCCTTTCGACAGGAAATGGACAGCGGTATGGCAGAGCTGGCCAATTCCGTGAATCCTGCAAATTAGGGGGTTAGAGGCCGAGCGAGCGTAAGCTGAAGCGACCGTAGGCGCCGAGAAACCCTTCTGCCATATCCACCTTCAACGCGTCGGCAATCGGGATGGCCATGACCCTGGCACGTCCACGCGGCTCGATCGGGCGCCCGATCAGCGCGCGCAGGGGCACCCAGTAGAAGTGCCCCGGCTCATAGAGATCGAGGCAGGCAAAGTTCACGGTCATATGGAAAAAGGCCTCGAAACAGGCGAGCTTGTCCACCTCGCCTACCTCAAACAGCAAGCGCTCATCGTAGGTGGACTTCGCCTTGACGTCGAAGGCCATCATACCTGCATGGGGAATGCCGACCAGGTAATCCGGTCGCTTGATCTTCCCCCGGAGGCGGTCGGGCACGTTCAGGGGTGACTGCTCGACGTAGAGGAAGGCAACCCCGGACTGGTTGAGCCAGGCGCGGAATGAGGCTTCAGCCTCTTCGCCCTTGGCTTTCAACGTGGCCGGTAATCGGAACATGCCGGAAGGGTGCGCCCAGCGCTGCACCCTGACAAGCAGGCGCCGACGCTTCGCGGCTGTGACTGTGGCCCGAGTGCATATTGACCTGGCGGCGCATGAGAACATAATGGGAACAAAATCCTGTCTCAGAGCCAAAAAGGCCACCCCCTATGCACAAAGATCCGCTCCAGGCGCTCCAGCTTCATGTCGGCATCAGCCTCGGTTGCCTGCGCAAAACGACGGTGCGCGGCTTTGCAGGCTGCGGCCAAAGCCGTCGCCGGGATGTTCACCTCATCCCGCAGATGGCTGAGACGATCGCACGGGACATCACCGTGACGCTCGTGTTCAGCCGTGACGGCGCTCAGGTCATCCGCAGCCGCATCGCGCACCACATCGGTAAGGTGCTGACGGAGGTGCCGGATGCCATGGCCCGGGCATGGGCGGCGGTCGATGCCACGGCCCGCGATAACGCCCGCGACGCCATTACCGCCCGCATCGTGCAGCGGCTCAGTGAGCGCTATGCGGTCACTGTCCAGGCGCGGCCCGTGATTGTCCCGTCGGCAGGCGTCTGGTGCGGGCTCAGGGAAGCCCAAGAGGAAATATAATCATCCTACCCATCCGTGGGCGGGGTACTACTAAATCAAGCACCCTCTTTACGCCTCGGTGCGTCGGGTATCATGGCAAGACCGGCGGGCAGCCATGATGTGGAGCGCCAGACGGGATTCGAACCCGCATCCGCCGGGTAGGAATCCGGTCGCTCTACCGTTGAGCTACTGACGCAGGGCCAGGCGCAACCCGACGCCAACCGACGGGGTCAAGAGGTGCTTTCCTCCAAAGGGTGGGGGTGGTAGGATGAAGACCGGGTAGGAATCCGGTCAAACGCATCGCTTGCGCGATGCGTTTTTTTGTTTCTGCCGCTCGCCACGCGATCCGTAGGCGGAGGGGCGGGAGCCCCAACCGCCTGCGGCGTGCAGGCTGGGAGGTCGGAGAGGAGGGTGCGGAGCGCGCACCACTCGGAGCACCCGGAACGGAGGCCCTAAGCCTGCACGGGCTGGGTTCGGGAGTGCCTAGCTCCCGTTGGCCTGGCGCATGGCAGGCCACAGGGAGGGTTCGGGAGGGACCCCCGCCCGATCGCCGGCAGGTGTGGTGCCGGCGACACCTGGGCGCCAAAGGCAGCCCTGTCACTACCGTGGCGTCACGGTAGTGACAGGGCGTACCCAACGTGACCGGGACTGTAT
>NZ_JBNNWJ010000012.1:0-31256 GCF_050281005.1 Allorhizobium sp. NPDC080224 | reverse complement strand
CGCGCGCCTCTTCGGACTTCAAAAGGTTAACAAAGCGTGAAGCGCACCCGATTCAAGGGCAAACTGCGGGCCGAACCTGACTTTGCGACAAGCCCGTCACGCTCCTCCTCGCGGATCGGGGAGACCGACAAACCCTTGTCGGAAATAGCCGCATCCGGAATGGCGTTGGCGGCCGCCGCCCTTGCCAGCTCTTTGAGTTTCGCGTCGAGCGTGGCGGTGCGTTCGGCTCGCCATTCGGCAAAGCTGTCAGGGATGGCAAGCCCGAGCCGGCCTTCGGCGCGCATCAGGGCAAAGATCGGTCGAGGCAGAAGATAATCCTCGAAACTGCGCCATGCTCGGCTGCCATCAACCCATATGTCACCGGCCCGCAGGCGCTCTCGAAGGTGAACGAGTACCGCCACTTCCCAAGCCCGAAGGTCGATGGTGACACCGTCCGAGCGCACACGTCGCCGCCACTTGCGCGTCATGAACGCGAACGGCACCTGCGCGGGTAGTTTCCTGCCACTGTAGAGCGCACGCAGATGATCCACTGCCTTCAAAACCGGATCATCGGGACGAAACGACCGGAAAGAGAACGCGCCGAACATGAGCCTGCCCAGCTTTCGCAGCGATTTGTGCCGCTCTATGAGCTCATCGAATTCGTCGCTGCGATCGGGGCGCACGACGGACCTGGCTGCGGCCACGCTGGCGGTCAATCCGTCCCAGCCGAGTGAGACTGCAATTGCGGATGCGAGATCGGTGTTGTTCTCACGGGCGGCCAGAAGCGCCTCGCCAAGCTTGAGATGATCGAGCGCCACCCCATCAAGAATCTCGGCTTCTTTCAGCCGGCGTTCTGTGCGGCTCAGTTCAGCCTTGCGCCGGGTGCTGCCGATCAGTTTGCAGAACATGTCGATCGCAAGGTCGGTGATTGCCGCCTGCCTCTCGATGACGAACGCCGTCAGCGTGGCGTAGCGGCGCTCGGATGTAAGGCGTCGTATCTCACGGGCATGCAGAATGCGGGCGTCCCGGGCGATGATGCCATAGCGGTTGGCATGGATCGTTTTACGTCGCTCATCGGAAATCGCCGCCGAACGCAGAACCTCAAGCCGGGCAATCAGGCCCTTGAGGTTTTTCAGTTTCGTCCCCTCCGGCGCTTCCGCAATCCAGCCGAGATGGCTCCGATCGCCGGACCGATCGATGAGAAGCTGATCAAGCGCCTCGATGGACGGTTGCTCCATGCCCCGGATCAAGCCGCGATAAGCCTGTCGTCGCGCTGCCGCCCGGCCCGCCATCGCCAGACGTATCAGCAGTTCCGGCACAGGAACGAGCAGCTTCCTCTCCTTCAGGGCTTCGATCACGGCCTTGGTGATCGGCTCGCCTTGTTCGGTAGCGGCTGCCTCGCGTGCCGCCGCGGTGATCAGGGATCGATAATCGCTCGCCCGGACGGGCCGGAGATCCAGTGCGACGACAATCTCCCGCGTATGTTCTCGACGGGTTTCCTCCCGCTGGGCATAGAGTGCGAACACCGCAGCGTCGATGCCCAACTGGTCGGCGACAACGGAGACGACTGCCTGAGGCGGAACTTCCCCAGCGCGGAGCGGACGACCGAGATCACGCACCAGGGCGAGTTGGATGGCAAAACCCAGACGATTATGCGATCGGCGATGCGCCCTGGCGAAAGCGATGTCCTCAGCGGACAGCGCATAGCGCGCGAGGGCCTCTTCATAAACATCGGGTGGGTCGAACAGAACGGTGCGCGACTGCGCGTCGAGGAAGGCCATCGGTCACACCCGCTCTCAAACTGGGGGAGCAGGCTCATCTTCTTTGCCCGGTCCGGTCCATCCGGTTCGCCGCAATGTATCGATGAGAGTCGAGCGCGGCACCTTGAATGTCCGACACACCGACGCCTTGCTGGCGCCGGCTTCCAGCGCCGCCAGAATCTGCTCAACCTTTTCGGTGTCGATCGTCGGTGGCCTACCGCCCTTGCGACCGCGCCGGCGTGCCGCCGCCAGTCCAGCGTTGACCCGCTCCGTGATCAGCACTCTCTCGTATTCGGCGAGCGTGCCAAACAGGTTGAACAGGAACGCACCGTGCGAATTCGTCGTGTCGATAGCTTCCGTCAAAGAGCGGAAGGCGACCCCGCGCATCTTCAGATCCTCAACGATTCTGATCAGGTGGGAGAGTGATCGGCCCAGACGGTCGAGCTTCCAAACGACCAGCACGTCACCCTCGCACAATTCCGCAAGGCAAGCCTTCAGCCCCGGCCGATCGTCGCGCGCGCCCGAAGCGCGATCCTGATGCAGGTGACGCTGATCGACCCCGGCCGCGAGCAGGGCGTCGCGCTGCAAGGCAACCGACTGCCGCTCATCACCGCTCGATACCCGCATGTAACCGATCAACATGCACGACAAACCTCAAATTCCGTGTTGCCGCACAGTCTCACATTCCGACAGGGTTTGTCGCGCAAATAATTGCCCAGTCACCCCGTCGATTTCGACCCGCCGAACCGCTACGCGGAAATCATCTGTTTTCCGTCACGCCAAAAATCTCTTAGCGGGTAATATTGCAGAGATTCCCACGGAGCCCCATGGTTAGCGGAAACGCTTAGAGTGTCATTTCGCCCCCAGCCTGAACCGACCCCGCGCTGGTCACCGGCGCCGCGGCGGGGATCGGACGCGCGACGGCGCTGAAATTCTCCGCCGAAGGGGCGAAGGTCATGGTCTCGGATGTCGAGAGCATCGGCGGCGAGGAAACCGCGGCGATGATCCGCGCCAAGGGCGGCGAGGCGCGGTTCCTGCGCGCCGACGTGTCGCTGGCGGCCGAGGTCAAGGCGCTGGTCGCCGGGACGGTCGCGGCCTATGGTCGGTTGGACTGCGCCTGCAACAACGCCGGCATCGAAGGCGCGATCGCACCCTTCATCGAGCAGACCGAAGCGAATTTCGACCGCATCATCGCGGTCAACCTGAAAGGCACCTTCCTCTGCCTGCAGGCCGAGATCACCCAGATGCTGGCCCAAGGCGGTGATGGGGGCGGCGGATCCATCGTCAACCTGTCCTCGATCGCCGGGCTGATCGGCTTTCCGGGGCTATCGGCCTACGTCGCCTCCAAGCACGGGGTGAACGGGCTGACGCGCAATGCGGCGCTGGAATATGCCAAGGCGGGGATCCGGGTGAATTCGGTCTGCCCGGCGGGGATCGACACGCGGATGCTCGATTCGCTGGCCGATCAGGCGACGGGCGGCAAGATGACCAGCCGGCAGATGATGGACGGACTGCACCCGATGGGCCGCATCGGCACCCCCGACGAGGTGGCGGGCCTGATCGTCTGGCTGTGCTCGGCCGAGGCCGGGTTCATGACCGGCGCGGTGGTGCCGGTCGACGGCGGCTACGTCGCGCAATAGGCTAGAGTCGCGCCGAAGTCGGGCCAAAGTCGGGCCAGTCTAGATCAGGCTGGCCGCGACGACCGCCCCCGCGATGGCCAGCAGCAGGATGGCGGCGGCGGCGCCTTCGCGGAAGATGTCCTCGATCCGGTCCAGATCCTCGCCGATGACGGCCTGCTTTCGCGGGCGCGAGCGGCGCAGCGACCGTGACCCGGCGCGCAGGGCAGCCCTTGCGGCGGCGGTCAGGGCCGCTGCCCGGCGCTGCACCGGGCCAAGCGCGTCGCCCTCGGGCAGGGCGGGCGGCTTCAACCCGACCGCGACCGCGCCCGCGATCAAGAGCACCGCGAGACCCAGCGGCCAGGCCTCGGCCAGCTTCGACGCGAGGTCCGCCGCCAGCGGGGACTTGCCGGTCACATCGGCGTAAAGCAGCCAGGGCAGCCATAGCGCCGCCCCGGCCAGCGCCAGGAACGGCAGCGCCATCAGAAGCGGCGGGCGGCGGCGCGGTTTCGCCTTCGGCAGCACCGCCAGATAGCGCGCCATGGCCTGCGCCGTGGTCAGTGCGGACAGACCGATCAGCGTCGCGCCAAGCGCTCCGGCCGGGTCCTTCATCGCCGATTTCACCAGCGCCCCGGCCAGCAGCGGCATCCCGGCCAGCGACAGGCCCAGCACCGCCAGCACCGCCATCAACCCCCAGCGCCAGGCCCGCCGACAGAGCGGCGCGAGGCCGACGCCCAGGAACAGCGCCCCCTTGGCCAGCCCGTGATGCAATGCGAACAGCGCCACCGCCGGCAGCACCGTGGCGGGCGCGCTGCCCGCAGCCAGCGCAACGCCCAGCACCCCCATGACCAGACCCATCTGGCTGACGGTGGAATAGGCCAGTACCGACTTGGCCCCGGCCTGCCCGACCGCCAGCAGCGCCGCAAGGAACAGGCCGGAAAAGCCCAGGATCATCAGCACATTGCCCGCGACCGCCGCAGGCGTGCCCAGCGGCAGGAAGGCCACCATGCCGAAGATCCCGGCCTTGACGATCGCCCCCGACAGCACCGCCGAGGCCGGCACCGGGGCTGCCGGATGCGCCACCGGCAGCCAGACATGCAGCGGCATCAGCCCGGCCTTGATCCCGAAACCGACGATGAGGAGCGGCAGCGCCGCCGGATGCGCCGAGGGCAGGGCTAACCCTGCGCGCACCGCCTCGATGCCGATGGCGCCGCCCGCCCCGAACGAGGCCAGCATCAGCCCGACCAGGATCGCAACTTCTCCCGTGACCGCCAGCACCAGATAGACCGTCCCCGCCCGCATCGAGGCGGGCTGGCGGTCGTGGATCACCAGAGGATAGGCCAGAAGCGAGACCAGCGCGAAGAAGACATAGAAGCTGACGATGTCGGCGGCGATGAAGACGCCCAGATTGCCCGCCAGCACCAGGTTCCAGAACAGCGCAAAGGCGGCGGGCCGCCCGTCGCGGCGCAGGTAGACGGCAGCATAGACCCCGGCCCAGAACCACAGAACCGCCGCTCCGCCAAGGAAGATCGCGCCGGTCGCAGTCAGGTCCAGCCCGCCGTCCAGAAGCACCCCCGGCAGCGCGACGGGCGTGTCGCGCGGCGCGAAAAGAGCGGCGGCCAGTGCCGGCAGGGGGCCAAGCGGCAGAAACGTCAGCATGCGCGGGCCCCAGCCCGGCAGCAGCGCCAGCCCGGCCAGCAGCATCGGCCACAGCACGGCCAGCGGCAGAAGGAGGGTCAGGTCGGCGGTCATCGAAGGTAGCCCCCCTCGGCGATCAGCGTGGCCCAGCCCAGCGGGCTGAACGGCAACGAGGCGAAGATGCCTGCCCCCAGCGATACCAGGGCCGTCAACGCGGCGGGCAGGATCAGCATCCGGTCGCGGGTGGTGGCCAGCTCGCGGATGGCGGGCCGGTCGGCCGGCGGTGGCAACAGCCAGGCGCGGTAGAGGAGCGGCAGGAAATAGGCGGCGTTCAACAGCGATGACCCCGCCAGCACCGCGACTACCCAGGCCGCATCCGATTGCAGCGCCCCGATCCCCAGATACCATTTCGAGATGAAGCCCGCGACCGGCGGCATCCCGATCATCCCCAGCGCCCCCACCGAGAACGCCGCCATCGTCACCGGCATCTGCCGCCCGGCACCGTCGAGATCGGCAATCGCCTTGATCCCCATCCGGTTCGCCAGCGCGCCCGCGCACATGAACAGCGTGATCTTCATGATGCCCTGATGCACCAGATGCACCAGCCCGCCGATCACCGCGAAAGGCCCGATCAGGCTGGCACCCAGCACGATGTAGCTGACCTGGCTGACGGTGGAATAGGCCAGCCGCTTCTTCAGGTCTCTCTGCATCAGCGCCCGGACCGAGCCGTAAAGGATCGTCACCGAAGCCAGCGCCGCCAGCGGCACGCCAAGGCCCAGTTCGGCCACGGTGCCGATGCCGTAGACATCATAGATCATCCGCACGATGCCGAAGGCCCCGGCCTTGACCACCGCCACGGCGTGCAAAAGCGCGCTGACCGGGGCGGGGGCGGCCATCGCCTCGGGCAGCCAGCCGTGGAAGGGGAAGATCGCGGCCTTCACCCCCAGCCCGCCGATGCACAGGATGAAGATCAGCGTCAGGGTCAGCGCGGGAACGCCGGCAAGGTCCGGCGGGGTGGCGAACTCGATTGGGCCGACCAGCGATTGCAGCCAGAGGATCCCGGCCAGGAAAGCGACGCTGCCGGCCAGCGTGTAGGTCAGGTAGATCCGCCCGGCCCTGAGCGATTTTTCGTCGCCCTTGTGCGCGACCAGTGGCCAGGTCGCCAGCGTCAGGAGTTCGTAGAACAGGAAAAAGGTGATCGCGGTGCCCGACATCGCCACGCCGGTCGCCGCCAGCACGCAGAGGTTGAAAAAGCCGAAGAAGCGCGGCAGGTTCGGACCCCGGTCGAAATAGGCGATGGCGTAGATCGTGGTCAGAAGCCACAAGAACACCGACAGCGTCACGAACAGAAGCGCCAGCGGGTCCAGCCGCAGAACGAAATCATGGCCGGGCAGGAACTCGTAGCGCCATTCGAACACGAGGCCCGCCTCGGCCTGCATAAGCAGATAGGTCACCACCACAAGCTTGACGCAAGCCACGCCAAGGTTCGCGGCATTGCGCCAGGCCGAAAGCCGTTCCGGCAGGGCAAAGCTGACCACGGCGGCGGCCAGCGGCAAGAGGATCAGAGCCAAGGGCGCGAAGGTCATCATGGCGCGGGTTCCGGCAGGATTGCCGCAGGTTCGGCCCAGGGCGCGGCGATCGCCGACAGCTCGACCAGTGCTGTGCCGCCAAAGCCCATCACGATGGCCAGCCCCGCCAGTGCCAGCGGCGCGGCCGTGCGCAAGCCGCTGGTGACCGGCGCGCGCGGGGTTGTCGCGGGGGCAAAGCAGGCCGCGAGCGCGCCGAAAAGATAGACCGCCGCCAGAAGCCCGCCCAGGATCAGCACCCCGGCGTATAGGTAGGCGCCCTGCTCGATCGCGGCGGTCAGGAGGAGGAACTTGGCCGTGAACCCGCCCGAGGGCGGCAGCCCCATCAGCGACACCGCCGCCAGCCCGAAGGCAGTGACGGTCAGCGGCATCGCCTGCGCCAGCCCGCCCAGATCGGCGATCCGGTCTCCGGCGGCGGCCTTCAGCATCAGCCCGGCGGCAAGGAACATCGCGGCCTTGGCCAGCATGTGCGCCACCGCCTGCAAGGTCATCCCGGCCCAGGCGTCGCCGGGGTCAATGGCCCCCGCGACCAGCGGAAAGGCCAGGAACAGATAGCCGACCTGCGCAACTGTCGAATAGGCCACCAGCGCCTTCAGCCGGTCCTGCCGCATCGCCTGGACCGAGCCGTAAAGCACCGCCGCGGCGCCAAGCCCGCCCAGCACCTGCAGCGCGGCCGGGCCGGTGATGGCGGGGAAAGCCTCGAACCACAGCCGCACCAGGATGACGAAACCCAGCTTGACCGCGATCGCCGACAAAAGCGCGCTGGCCGGGGCCGGGGCGGCGGCATGGGCGGGCGGCAGCCAGCCATGCATCGGGAACAGCGCCGCCTTGATCAAAAGCCCCGCCGTCATCAGCCCCAGCGCCATGAGCGTCGCGAGATCAGGCTCGGCCAGCTGCGCCAGCAGGGTCACGTCCACCGTGTCGTAGCGTGCCACGATCAGCGCCACGCCCAGAAGATAGGCCAGCGAGCCGAGGAGCGCGATCATGAAATAGCGCAGTGCCGCCGCCAGCGAGCCCATCGCCGCCAGTGCCACCGCGGCCAGGCTGACCATCTCGAGCGTGACGTAAAGGTTGAAGAGATCGGTGGTCAGGAACCCCGCATTCGCCCCGGCCCAGAGCAGGTAGACCAGCGGCCAGAAGGTCTCGGCCTGGGCGGCGTGGCCGGGCTTTTCCGGCGGCTCGGCCAGCGCATGCAGCCCGACCGCGCCGATCACCAGGGCGGTGGTCAGGATCATCAGCCGCGCCACCCCGTCGGCGCGCAGCAGGATGCCCAGCGGCAGCTCCCACTGGCCGACCAGATAGGCGGCATCGGGCGGCAAAAGCGCCAGCCACAGCGCCAGCCCCGCCATCAGCGGTGCCGCCAGCAGGATCAGCCAGCGCGCCGCCCGGCCCAGCATCAGCGCCGCCACCATGCAGCAAAGCGGCACGGCCACCACAAGGTCAAGCGGGCTCATGAAGCGCCCCTTGCGTTATCGTCGGCGGCAGGTTTCGCCGCCGCCCGCGTCTCGGCCTGCCGCACGATCATCGCCGCGCCGAAGGCGGTCAGCGCGACCGCGACGACGATGCCGGTTATGACCAGCGCCTGCGGAAAGGGATCGGTCGCGTCGGGGCCGCGGCCAAGGCTGCCCAGGATCAGGAAGATTCCGGCCCCGACCACGTTGACTGCCAGCAGCTGGCGCAAGGGGTGGCGCTGGGTGATGAAGGCGTAAAGCCCCAGACCCACCAGCACCGCGCCGGTCAGGGCATAAAGATGCCCGGCGGACAGGATGTCGGACAGCGGCAAGTCCATCTCAGCCCTTCCCTTCCGGGTTTGGGTCCGACGCGCCGGGGACCGGCGGGCCGGCCACCAGCAAGGCCAGCGTCACCCCGATCGACAGGAAAAGGGCGTATTCGATTATCA
The DNA here is from genome assembly GCF_050281005.1 of Allorhizobium sp. NPDC080224. Taxonomy (NCBI): domain Bacteria; kingdom Pseudomonadati; phylum Pseudomonadota; class Alphaproteobacteria; order Hyphomicrobiales; family Rhizobiaceae; genus Allorhizobium; species Allorhizobium sp. NPDC080224. The sequence continues at coordinate 22,777 of NZ_JBNNWJ010000012.1, read as the reverse complement.
CGATCAGCGCCTTGGCCATCCCCTCGGGATAGACCAGCAGGCCGCCCGCCGCGATCCCGGCCAGCCCGATCGCCAGGAACACCGCCGGCCCCAGCACCAGTGCCGCGCGCAGCAGCGGCCGGTCGCTGGACGGCAGGCCGATGGTGCCGCCCATCGCCGCCACCAGAAGGCCGCCCGCCAGGACCGTCCCGGCCTGGAAGGCGCCGCCCGGCAGGTCCGATCCGGCCCAGACCAGATAGGCCGCCATCACCAGCGCCACCGGCAGGAGCAGCTGGCCGAAGGTGCCCGCAACCCGGCGCATCGGCGCATCCGTCATGCCGGGATCGGCGGGGCGGCCGGGCCAGGCCCCCGCCGGGGCCAGCGACCAGACCGCGACCAGCGCGCCCAGAAGGACGAAGCTTTCCAAGAGCGTGTCATAGGCGCGGAAGGCCAGCAGGACGCCCGTCACCCGGTTCTCGATGCCAAGCCCCGGCATCAGCGGTGCCACCACCCGGTCCAGCCCGCTTTCGGGCGGGATCGAAAGCACCGCCGCCGCCAGCAGGACCACGAACCCCGCGCAGGCGGCAAGGGCCCCCAGCCGCAGCAACAGGGGCGAGCCGGTGGATGTCGCGGCATCCCCCAAGGCCAGCAGCCGCGCCCGCGCCAGGATCAGAAGGACCCCGGTGACGCCCGCGCCGATGGCGATCTCGGCCAGCGCCACGTTTACGGCATCTAGCCCCAGCCAGGCTAGGCCCATCAGGTTGCCGAAGGCGATGAAGAAGGCGATCGCGGCCAGTGCGTCGCGCACGAACAGCGCGATGGCCGCAGTGCCGAGGATCATCAGGCACAGGATGAGGTCGAAGGCGAAGGTCATCGCAGGCCGCCGTCCGGCGCGCTGTCGGCATCGTCCAGGCGGGCCTCGTCCAGGCGGGCGCGCCGGGCCAGCAGCTGCGAGGTAGTGCCCGCCGCGATCACCGCGAAAAGCCAGACCAGCGCGATCTTGGCCGCCACCGCCAGCGACCCGCCGTAAATCGCCGCAGCCAGCGCCACCAGCCCAAGGCCAAGGTTGTCTGCCTTGGTCAGCGCGTGCAGCCGCGAGGCGGTGTCGGGAAAGCGCAAGAGCCCCAGCGAGCCCGCGGCGTAGAAGGCCAGCCCTGCGCCGAGGAGCGCCAGCACCGCCAGATCGATCCAGCTCATTCCTTTGCCCCGGGTTTCGCGGTGCCACGCACGAAGGCGGTCACCGCAATGGCCGCCAGCAGCGTGCCGATCAGCGCCGCGTCGAGGAAGGCCGCATCTCCACGCGCCGCGCCAAGGACGACGGCGACGCCGATCACCCCGGTGCCGGCAAGCTGGGCGGCCATGATCCGCTCGACCGGGCCGGGCCCGCGCCAGCAGCGCACCAGCGCCGCCGCGACGGTCAAGAGCAGGAAGATCGCGACAAGGGTGAACCAGTCAGCCATGCGTCGCACCATATTCAGTGATGCGGCTGTCGAACAGACCGTGGATACGGGTTTCGTCGGCTTGAACCTCGCCCGGCGTGAAATTCGGCAGATACAGGACGTGTATGTCCATTTCGCCGTCGCCCGGTCCGGCGGACAACGTGCCTGGCAGGATGCTGATCAGCCCCCCCAACAGAACATTGGCCGCGTCATGCCGGCTCGACAAGGGGATGTCGACCCAACCTGGCGAAATCGGCAGGCGTGGATCGAAAGCACGTCGCGCGACGTCCAGCCCACCCAACCCGCTGTGCACCAGAAACCGGGGCAGTATCGCCGCCGCGCGCCAAACGACAACACCGGGCCGGTCAACCGGATAGATCAGCAGGCTGAGCACCGTTGCCACGGCGACTGCGGCCGCGCCATATGCTAGGGAATCGACCCCGCCGCCTGTCAGTACGACCCAGAGGGCTCCAAAGATGGCTAACCGATTCAGAACTGAGACAAGCTGCATCGAATCCTCAGGGTGCAATTGGCCCCATTCAACCGACATTCCCCAAGTGGCCTGCCGCTTGACTTCAAGATCGCCTGATTTTGCTCGCTGGGCAAGCGTTTTTCGCCCCGAGCGGTGTCTGTCGTCGCGCAAACGGCCGAAGTCGGGTGGATCAAGCCTCGAACCCGCAGCATTCTGGCCCGGCAGAGCCGCTTTTCCGCGCGGCAGACGGACCTGTCCTGCCGCTTTCGTTCAGCTTGGGCATGGATCGTGGTCATGCGCATGACGGAGGCGTTCGAAGACGGCGGATGGCGGCAAGGACGGCCCGCACCATCGGGCCGGTGACGGCGACCTCGGCCAACTGGAAGGTAATGGCGCGGGCGTGGCGGACGACGCGGGCGCCGATCTTGATCAGCTTGAGTTGCAGGCTGGTCAACGACCAGTCCGCCATGGCCTCGGGCAGTTCGATGCAGCGCAGGAAGGTTGCCAGGTTGTAGGCCAGCGCGTGCAGTTGCAGCCGCACCTCGTTGTGCCGGAACTTCCGGCATGACAGCCGCGTCCAGCGAAAGGCATATTTGCCTTCCTTGATGTGCTGCTCTGCGGTGCCGCGCTGGTTGTAGAACCTCACCACCCAGTCTGGCTCCATCGGCAGGTTGGTGACGATGAAGCCGACTTTGGGGAACAGCTCGCCCGGATGCCATTCGATCTTGGCGATGACGCGGCGCGGCTTGTCCCAGGACGCCGCCTGATACTCGAAGTCCTCGAAGAACCGTTTGACCTTGGTCAGCGAAGGCCGTCCCACGGGCCGTGTCAGCCGATGCGCGATCTTCTCGCGCAAGACGGCGTTGGCGGGCAGACGGATGGCGTAGAAGAACCTGGCTTCTTCCAGCCGCATATAGATCGCGGGGATCGCGTAGGCAGCGTCGGCCCGGAAGAAGCGTCCACCAAGGTCGCGGCCAGCATATCGGGCAATGACGGGATCAAGGACATCCCGCCAGCCATCGGCGCTGTGGACATTGCCGTTACGCAGGGCGCAGCGCTCCAGCATGCCAAACTGGTTGAACAAGAAGATGGGGTGATAGCAGGTGCAGTCGAAATGCCCGTTCCAGGCAGCACCTTCCTGATCGCCGTGGGTGGGGCTGACCGAGCTGTCCATGTCCAGCACGATGTATTTCAACCCGTTGCGGTCATGAAACCGGTCGATCCATTGGCCGTTCAGATCGGCCAGCGCCGCCCGGTTCGCGGCCAGAGCCAGCGTCTCGGTCTCGAACCGTCCCATCTGCGATGCCGAAGCAGCTTGCGCCTCGACGGCCCTGCCGCCAACGACCTGACGCATCACGGGATCGAGGGCCAAGCGGTCGGCATCGTTCACATCCTCGTATCCGGCCAGTCGTCCGAACACCGATTGCCGGAACAATCCGTCAAGCCGATGGAGCGTGTTCTTCCCGGTGCGGCTGTCTCGCAGCGCCTCCGACGCCAGATTGGACAGGCCGAGCACGTCATCAAGCTCGCGCATCACCAGCAGGCCACCGTCTGAACTGATCTGCGCACCACGGAACTCCAGACGCACACGGCGGTCGAAATCAACCCGATCTCCCTGCGCCAAGCCCGCACCCTCCAGGTGATCCATGAAACGCGCCCCTCGCAGCCGTCAACGCCATGATTTATACGCGAAATATCACGATTACGACAGCGAAATCAGCGACTTACTTGGAGAATGTGGGTTCAACAGTTAACCACTATTCCGCAGACCACCACAACCGAAAACGGGCAGCAAACGTCCAAGGTGGACAATTGCTTTGCCATCTGGGTATAAACGTCAGGCGCTTCCGGCTGAACCGCGTCGTTCAGAGTGAAGCTTTTCAGACCAGCCCGGGCGTGACTGCCAGAATGTGCGCCGAGGACCGAAGTCGCAGTCCCCGGGGAACAGGTTTCACGCCGCGCTGCCGCGATCAAAAATCAAACAGCTCGCCAAGCATCGACTTGCGCTTGCGCCGACGCGGATCATGTTCGTCATCATAGTCGCCGCGATCATCATAGCGTTCATTGTCGCGGTGGGCGCGACTGTCACGTTCACTTTGCGCCGGACGAGCGTCGCCGCGTGGTCCGGCGGGAACTGGAACAGACTGAGACATCTCGATAATCTTGTCGAGTTCGCCCCGGTCGAGCCAGACACCCCTGCACGTCGGGCAATAGTCTATCTCGACTCCCTGGCGGTCTGACATCGTGAGCAGTGTGCCGTCAACGGGGCATTTCATAATCTCGGTTCCTTGCGCTATCTGCACTCTTGCAGTGGTCTTGAGGTAGGTGCTGACCGCCATGCCCGCAATAGAGTTGGCCAAACTAAACCTGATCAATCGGGATGAACTTCGGCTGTAGGCCGGAATTGCATTGGATATGGGGCTATCCTTTGGCCTTCAGCCAGATCGGAATGTCGGCAGGGCTGCGTCGCATTTATTTCAAGCGCAGCAGCTGGCTTAGGGCAAATCAGGCAAAAGCGGCAACCGGTTCTCCTGCCCGATCTGCGGAAAGTCGGAAAGTCAGGTCGGTTCGGGCGGTTCTGTCATCGCCTTGTCCCATCCAGGCGCAGATCTGTTCAGCCCCACAGGGGTATCGTCACGGGCAGGAAGACCGCCGCCCAGGTTGCCGCCAGGCCCAGCAACAGCCCCGGGATCACCCGACCGGCAAAGCCGGCCCCGCCCAGCGTCGCGGCCAGGGCGACCCGCATGCCGGTGTTGGTACTGATCGCTGCCAGGATCGGCAGCACCGCATCCTGTGGCGCGATCTGGCCCGACCCGACCATCAGCGCGACCGAAATCGCCGCCGATTGCGTGTTGACAATACCGGCCAGTGCGGCGGCCGCGATCAGCGCGTTCGGCCCGAATTCCTGCTGCACGGCGGTAGATGCCAGCATGATCGCCGCCAGGGCGACCGAAAACGCCAACCCCGCCCTCAGGCTGATTGCGCGGGTCTGCACGACCGGGGTGACTGCCTCGCCTGGCGGCACATTCTCGGCGAGGGTCGGCGGCGCGCGTAAGGCAGCAATCGCCCAGGGCGCAGCATACATGGCTGCCACCAGTCCTCCAACCAGCAGGGGCTGCGCCATTGCGTCAAGCGTGGCAAGGCTGGTCGCCGCCAGTACCAGCGCCATTGTCAGCACTGTCGAGACCGAGGACAGCAACGCCCCTGCTCCCGCCCCCAGCAGCTGTGCTGGTATCTTGTGCACGCGCCCGGCCATGTCGCGAATCGTTGCCGTGCTGGAAACGAAACCCGAGGCGAAACCAGTCATTGCCAGCCCGTATTGCGCCCCGTAAACCCGCGCCGCCACATGGCCGGCAGCGGAGATGACCATGACCATGATCACCACCGACCACATCAGATAGGGGTTCAGCACGGCGTAGGGGCCGAAGGTCTGGTTCGGCAGGACCGGCAGCACCACCAGCGTCGCCGCCGCCAGCATCAGCCCGTCGCGCAGCTCCTGTTCGGTCATCACCGAGCGCACGAAATTGTGCAGGTAGGCACGCGAGGCCAGCAGCACCGCCATCACGACCCCGACCCCGGCGGCCACCAGAGGCTGCGTCACCGACAACCCGCCCAAGAGCACCGTCATCACCAGCGCGATCTCGGTGGTCAGGCCGACATTCTCGGCCCGTCCGCGCCAGTAGGCCAGCCCGGCCAGCAGCACGACACCCAGGACGGCGGCGGCAAGGAGGGCGACGCCGCCGGTCAGTTGCGCAACTGCACCCAGAAGCGCCGTGATGGCAAAGGTCCGGATCCCGGCCGAAGACTTGACGTCCGTTTGCGACATCCGCTGTTCGCGCTCGGCCCCGATCAGCAGGCCGATCCCCAGCGCTTCGGCGAGATTGAACAGGATCAGCGCTTCCTGGTTCATCGTCGGGCCCCTTTGAAAGGTGTCGCGCCGACTAGGGGATCCCAAGTCTCAGACATTGCCCGTCCGGTTCGGCCGCAGGTAGATCGCCACCGTCGTCACCAGGGTCAGCGGGATCACGAAATAGACCATGGCCGTGGTCAGCGTCTCCAGCGCGTCATGCTGTTCTGCGGCAAGGACCAGGTAGGTGACGTAGAAGACGTAATAGGCGACGAAGACGAAACCTTCCCACCGCGCGATCTCGCGGCCCGACAGGAAGATCGGAATGCAGGCGATCGCCGTGGCCAGCATCACCCAGATGTCGAAGGCCATCACCGAGGGCGCGATGCTGATCCCGGCGGTGCCGGCGACCAGACCGGACAGGCCAAGGCAGCCCAGGATGTTGAAGATGTTCGATCCGACCACATTGCCGACCGCGATGTCACGCTCGCCCTTGAGCGCGGCGGTGATCGAGGTGGCGACTTCGGGCAGCGAGGTACCGGCGGCGACGATGGTCAAGCCGATCACCAGCTCGCTGATCCCCAGCGCCTGGGCAAAGGCCACCGAGGCCGTCACCAGAAGCCGCGATCCGACGATCAGGCATGCCAACCCGCCGATGATCATGCCGACCTGCACCAGGCGCGAGTCGGACCAGCCGCCGGAACCCACCTTTGCTTCAGGAGTTTCCATGTCAGCCGCCGCCGCGCGCGTGGCGCGGCGCGACTGGGCGACGATGAAAGAGGTATAGACGACCAACAGTGCTGTAAGAATCGCGCCCTCGTACATGCCGATGACGCGGTCCTGCACCATGACTACCAGAAGCAGCGAGATCGCAACCATGATCGGCACTTCCTGACGGATGATCTGGCTGTGGACGACCAGCGGCACGATCAATGCGCTCAGCCCCAGAATAAGGAGCACGTTGAAGATGTTCGATCCCACCACATTGCCGATGGCGATGTCGGACTGGCCGCCCATGACCGCGCCGACCGACACCGCCACCTCGGGGGCCGAGGTGCCCATGGCGACGACGGTCAGTCCGACGACGAGGGGCGACAGGCCAACCGCCAGCGCCAGCCGCGACGCCCCGCGCACCAGGAGTTCCGCGCCTAGGACCAGAAGGCCGAGGCCGGCAAAAAAGAAGACCAGGTTCATGGTTCGGCTGCCCCAAGTGGTGTCGCTGCTTTCTGGGTCGTCCAGGGCGGGGAGTCAAGGCGTCACGACACGAAAGTGGCGAATCTGTCCGACTTTTAAGAACGTATCCGGAACTCAGGTTGGTTTGACCGTGGATGTCGTTGCTTTTTCGGCCTTGAGAGCTTCGTAGAGGGCGGTTTTCCCGATTTTCACGCGGGCCGCGGCTTCCCGGACGTTCAAACCGGCCGCCAGATGCTGGCGGGCTTTGGCAAGTTTGTCCGGGGTTACGACGACTTGTCGGCCACCGCGTCGGCCGCGTTCCTCTGCGGCTTGCAGACCGGCACGTGTTCGTTCCCGGATCAGATCGCGCTCGAACTGTGCCAGCGCGCCGAACAGGTGGAAGACCAGGCGACCGCCGGATGTCGTGGTGTCGATGTTTTCGGTGATGGATCGGAAGCCGACGCCTTTGGCCTCCAGTTCGGTGATGATCTCGATGAGGTGCTTCATCGACCGGCCGAGGCGGTCGAGCTTCCAGACTGTGAGCGTGTCGCCGTCGCGAACGTAGCGGATCGCCTCCGCCAATCCGAGTCGGTCAGTCTTCATGCCGGATGCCTTATCCTCGAACAGCCTTTCACAACCTGCTTTGCGCAAAGCGTCGAGTTGCAGGGCGGTGTCCTGGTCGCCGGTGGAGACCCTTGCATAGCCGATAGCGGTCATGAGACGTGGTTTGTCCGTTTTTCCGTTGAATACGGACATTGTCCGATTTGCCGTTTCATGACAAGGTTTGCGGACAAGAACTGTGGATGCCGCGAAACGTTCGTTTGTCGGACACGCATTTTCCGTTTCGCTGCACTCTCCGCGGCGAAACGGGAAGATCAGTGAATGGCGCGAAGAGCATTACTGAGCGAGGCATGGTGGCAACAGGCGACGATCATCCCGGATAACGAAAGGGAGATCGCCAAACATTATACGCTGGATCGATCGGATCTCGACCTGATCATGCGACAGAACAAGGCCGCGAGCAGACTGGGCCTCGCCTGTGTTCTGGCCACGCTACGATACCCTGGCCGACCGCTTGCGGATGGCGAGGTCCTGCCGGCTGGCGTCTTACGATTTCTGGCGCGGCAGATCGGCGTCGATCACCATGAGATCGAACGTTATTTCGAGCGCCCACAGACGCGGCGCGAGCATCTGGCCCTGCTTTTCGACAGAATGCAGATGCGTCCGTTTGTGCCTTCGGACGTGCGGGCACTCACAGGCTGGCTGACACCTGCCGCACAAACCCTGCGCCAGGCCGATGTATTGGCGGATATAGTCGTGGAAGAACTGCGACGCAGGAGAATTCTCTTGCCAGCGCGGCCAGCGCTCGAAGCCATCATTCATGTGGCGATCAGGCGCGGCATTCGTATTGCTCATCGGGCCTTGGCCGGCGGGATCTCAGAAGGCCAAAAGCTCGATCTGGACAAGCTTCTCGATCCGCGTGAGGGGACAAGCGTGACCATTCTTGCCTGGGCGAGAACGCCGGCATTGTCGCCAGCCGCCGTCAACCTCGACAGAATTGCCGAGCGCATTCGCTTTCTCCGGTCTCTGAACCTGCCGACAACGTTGATGGATCGAATTCCGGCCAAGGTCTTTGACGAATTTGCTGCAGAGGGGACGCGAATGAGCGCGCAGCATCTGCGCGACCTTAACACCGAACGCCGACATGCTGTCCTGGCTGCAACAGTGCTCCACCTTTCCCGCCATCTCACCGATTGCGCGATCGACATGTTCAAGAAACTCATGGGCATCCTGACGCGGCGAGCCAATAACCAGGCGGCTGCTCGCGTCACCCGATCCGTTCGGGAAGTGCAGACGCCGTTGAAGGACGTTTCAAAAGTCTGCCATGCGATCATCAAGGCTAGAGAGAAGGGTGAGGACATGGCCAAAGCGCTTGATCTGGTCATCCAATGGCCAGCTTTTACAACCAGTGTCCAGGCGGTCGATACGCTGATCGCGCCGGATGTTATCGACGGTAAAATCGAAATGCTCCAGCGCTATCCGACGATCGGGAAACTGGCGCCACAGTTTCTCTCCACTCTCGTGTTCCGCGGTCACGCAGTGGCGGCGACCTTGAGTGGCTGCAGGAAGAGGGATCCGCCCGTGTGCGTGAACTTGCAGCCGCGTTCCATGTCTCGGAGGCGACAATCCGCCAGGATCTCGAGCGTCTGGAAAACGAGGGCTTCATCACCCGTGAGCATGGCGGCGCCTATCTGAACTCGGTGGCACCGCAGATTGGCACCATGACGCTCCATCACCAGGAGAACATGGACAAGAAGCGCAAGATTGGCGCCCTGGCAGCAGGACTGGTCAAGGACGGCGAGACATTGATCCTTGATGCCGGGACAACGACGACCGAAATCGCAATGCGGTTGACGAACCGTCGCAACCTGACCCTGATCACCAACGCACTCAATATTGCGATTATCCTGGGGGCTGTGCCGACCTTCGCCGTCCATATGCCGGGCGGCCAGTTCAAGTCACCGACGCTGTCGCTGTCCGGTGACAAATCGGTCGAATACTTCAGCAATATCTTTGCCGGAAAGCTTTTCCTTGCCACGGCCGGGGTCGATCTGGAAGACGGGCTCACCTATCCAAGCTTTGCTGATCTTCAGCTCAAAGAAGCAATGATCAAGGCGGCAGCCCATGTGTATCTAGTAGCCGATTCCACCAAGATCGGGCGCTCGTCGTTCACTCGTCTCGGGTCCCTCGACGTAATCCAGTCGTTGATCACCGACGATGGGATTTCGGATCGGGTCGCAAAGGAGTTCGAGCGACGTGGTGTCGAAGTCTTGATCGCCTCTTAGTGGGCGGTGTTCTCCGAAAACATAATGCTGAGCGGGTATCTGGAACGTCAATCCTCGGAATGCTGTCAACGGCCTCGGAATCTGCTAATTGGCACAACGGGCCGAGATGAGTGTGCCGCCTTGCAGGCCCCTCATTTTTATAGGCTGTGGGTATCAAGCCGATGCGACTGCGACATCTATCTGTCTCTGAGCCGTCATCTTGATCATGAGACACTCATTCCGAATCCGATTGCTTTGGCAAAATGAGGGGTACGACGGCAAGAATGAGTAAAACGATTGCTGTCGACAACACCGCAGTTGCTTCCAGGCCAAGCCCAGCGATGATGCCGATCCCGGCTGTCGCCCAGATGCTTGCCGCTGTGGTCAGCCCTTCAATCTGATGCTGTGCGGATCGAACCATAATCGCGCCGGCCCCCAAAAAACCAATTCCCTGTACGACACCCTGTAGCACGCGTGACAGGTCTCCCACTTCAATGCCGCTTTGCAAGGGGCCGATAACGAAAAGTGCTGCACCAACGGCCACAAGCATGTGGGTACGTACGCCAGCGCTTCTCCCTTTGCGTTCGCGTTCATAGCCAAGGATGCCGCCCAACATCGCCGCAACCACGAGACGCACTGTGATGAGGGTCAGCGTAGAAGCGTCGGGAATGTCGGAGAATTCTCTGACGATGGCAGACCAGATTTCCTCAAGCACGCAGCATTTTCCTTATCCAGTTTACAAAGCAGTTGGCGAAACGGAGTAGCACAGACCAACGACGGGCCGACAGAATTCGCAGGGTCGCAAGTTCAGACAGCAGCGACGGATGAGCAGATCCTCTTCCAGGACAGAGCAGGGTCTGCGCGTTGTCGAGGCAATGACATTGTTAACGTGCTACATTACCTGCGACAGATGCAGCCCCGTAAATCAGAAAGACTGTCACACTCGCTGCTACAATGCTGAGCACAACGCCGACCAGCGTGATCAGGCCATCTTTCTCCATCAGGCCGATTGCCAGCACCACCAGCGATATGACTGGCAGAAAGTTACCGAGTGGGATCGGTAGCGCGATGGCGATTGCCATCATCAGGACCGGCAAACCGATGAGGATCTGGGCAGATGGTCCAGTCAGAAACTTCATGCGATCGACGCGGACTAGACGCTCTACTCGAGAAACGTGTGGCGCTGTGTGCTTTACGATAAGTTCCAGCACATTTGAGGATAGACGTCGATGCTTCAAAAAACCAGGAAGCCAGACTGATTTCCGACCAATTGCAATTTGCGCAGCGACGACGGCGAGTGCAGACCCAAAGACGAGACCGATTGGACCAGGAACTGGTGTTAGAGCGGGGAGGGCCAGAATCAGGATCGCGAAAGCCATTCCAGCGGGGCCCATCGTCGCGATTACTTCGCCTAGCGACAGACTTCCGCGTTCTCGTGCAAGTTCTGCAATGGCAAAAAGTGCTGAAGAGGCGACACCCTGAGACGCCAGCTTTTCGCCAGTGCGTTGATCTTCCAAAATGATCTCCTGAAGGTAAGCTGGAGCCGAAGCCCCTTGGATTGGAAGGAGCAGCAGGGGACTGAAGCTCAGAGTGAACGCTCAACGGCATACGAGCGCGTGTTACACTATTACGTATCGGTGGGGACTGCAACTCATCTCAGCAGAGCGTTGGCAAGTCCAGCGGCTGCTCGATGATGTTTCCAACGAACGAATACAGGATTGCTTTCGCCATATCCTGCGCGCTATTCGTTTGGCAAAGTCCAGGCGCTCTTCGAGGTGCTATCGTTCTCTTGGCCAAAGGAGTGAAAGAACGAGCATAATCGCCGTAGGTGCCGTAGCGCATCTGTTCACGCGACGGATCTCAGCGCTCAATCTTGATTCCAAGCTGCCGTCTCAATCATTAAGCTCTCGAACATCAAGCGGTTCCATAATTTAACGTTACGCTACAGCCCGCGCTCCGATTGCATGAAGCCATTGGATTTCAATCGCTTAGCAGACTAACTCGCGGATCTACGGTTCTGATCCCATCAAGGCGTTCGATGCCAACAGCCGTCCATGCTTATCTGTTCTATCCCGGCAGACGGCAGAACTCGCCAACCTTCAAGGTTATTGTCGAGGCGTTGAAGATTTGATGTGCCGATCAGCCGGTTGAGCTGCAAATGGCGAGCCTGATCCTCAGTTGAGCCACGCAAGCAGCCCAACCACGCCGACGGCCTGTCTTTGTGCGACTGCGTCTGGTACCGAGATTGCGTGAGTTTCTCCTCGAAGGCCGTGCTCCTCAATGTCCAGTTCCAACAACAATGACGGGCCGCTTAAAACACTGGCCGACGCTTTGCGACAGTCGGCTGCGCGACACCGAGACGCTGGGCAACATCCACTTGCCGGGCCTCGTCCGCCGGAACTGTCGGTTGAAGTCTGCCAACACAGTTTTGATGTCAGCCTCAGGGTCTTCCTCCCGCCATGGCGTCGATGATCCGGCAATCGGCCACCTGACCGAGACGGCATTCGGCTATCATCCGCCGCAGTTCCGTTTTCAGGTTCGTAAGACGGGCGATACGATCTTCCACGGCGTCGAGTTGGCTTTGGGCGATGCGGCTTGCATCCTCACACGATGCTTCCGGTTGTTCCTGGAGAGCCAGAAGAACGCGCACCGATGCCAGATCGAAACCAAGTTCCCGGGCATTCCGGATAAAGCACAGTCGTTGCGCGTCTGCTTCGCCATAGGTGCGACGGCCGTTGGACATCCTGGCTGGGATTGGGAGGACCCCGATGCGCTCGTAATAGCGAATAGTCTCTATGTTCACGCCCGATTTCTCGGATAAGTCGCCGATCTGCATTTTTCGTCTTGCTCCTGTAGTCACTACAGGTAGTACCATGGTCGAATTCGAATATCGAGGACCGACGAAATGGCAGCAGCTGCAACCGACACGATCCGCTATCAGGTGACGGGGATGGATTGTTCCTCCTGCGCCGCCAAGATCGAGGGGGCCGCGCGCAAGGTCGAAGGCGTGGCCGACGTGAAGGTATCGATCGCATCGCAGATTATGACACTGCAAGTTGACGAGCCGGCGAACCGCCTGCCTCTGCTGGAAAGCGCCATCACGGGTCTGGGTTATCAGCTTGACCGCATCGGCCCATCCAGCGACACGGCAGACGGCGATGACGACGACAGGATTCCGGACCTGTCGCATGTCACCCCGGCATATAAGAGGGCGCTCTGGATCGTCGTGCTGCTGAACGTTGGCTACGGAGTCGTTGAGATCGTCGGAAGCTTCCTCGCCGGCTCCCAGGCGCTACAGGCGGACGCCCTCGACTTCCTGGGGGACGGCATGATCTCATTCCTGGGGCTGGTCGCGGTCGGATGGGGCCTCGCCGCTCGCGCCAAGGCGGCTCTTCTACAGGGTGTTTTCCTCGGCCTGCTCGGACTTGGCGTCGTCGCGTCCACCATCTACAGGGTGTTTATCGAGCATCAGCCGGAATCCGTGCTCATGGGCGGCTTCGCGCTTGTCGCCTTCGTCGTCAACGTTCTGGCGGCCGTGGTGCTCATCCCGCACCGCAAGGGCGACGCGAACATGCGGGCGGTGTGGTTGTTTTCGCGAAACGACGCGATCGGCAATCTCGCGGTCGTGGCCGCCGCGGGCTTGGTCTGGTGGACGGGAACACAATGGCCTGACCTCGTGGTCGCGTTCGCAGTTGCAGGCCTCTTCCTTCAATCGGCGTGGTCGATCATCCGGGACGCAAGACAGGACCTCTCTGCGGCGAGGGACAGATGAGGGCGGTTACTTCAATTGCCGTGGTCCTGGTCGGCGCGGCACTTGACCTGGGAGCGAAGGCGTGGGCGCGGGCGAGCCTTGAACCTTACGGCCCCCCCACGGACTTTCTGCCTTTGGTACCGTTGCGACTGACCTTCAACAAAGGCGTGTCGTTCAGCATGTTCGCTGTCGACGGCGAAATCGGCAAAGCAGTCCTGATCGGGGTTACGGGCATTATAACACTTGTCATCGCTATATGGGCGTATCGTTCGCGCGGCTGGCAACGGGCAGCCCTGTCGATGATCCTGGCTGGCGCGCTCGGAAACCTGATCGACCGCAGCATGAGGGGCGCCGTGACTGACTTCCTGAGCCTCCGCTTTGGTGAATGGGAGCCGTTCGTGTTCAATCCGGCCGATGTCTGGATTTCTTCAGGCGTGGCCCTTCTGTTGGTCCTGCAGACCACGCAAAGCGGAACCGCCGAGGTGGGCGACGGTACGTCAGCACGGTAACGGGGCCTAAGGGCCATTCCTGTCATTGCGGCGAGAGTGGCAGGGCGCGCTTGTGGGCCGTCGCGACGTGCGTCGCGAGGATGCGCTGAAACGCGGGTTCTCCGATCGGCTTTCCTTCCAGGAAGTCGTCGATGTCATCATACGTGACCCCGTAGACGTCTTCATCGGGCCGCAGCGGAGCGTCGGACTCCAGATCGGCGGTCGGCACCTTAAACACCAGGTCCCTCGGCGCTCCGAGATATTCGGCGAGCGCCCGCACGCGCCGCTTGGTCAGTCCGGAAAGCGGCAGGACGTCCGCAGCGCCGTCGCCGAATTTCGTGAAGAAGCCCATCAATGCCTCCGCCGCATGGTCAGTCCCGATCACCAGGCCACGAACCGCGCCGGCGAGCGCGTACTGGGCGATCATCCGCTGGCGCGCCTTGATGTTGCCAAGGTGGAAGTCCAGCCGAACGGTTTCGAACAGGTCGCCTGCGTCCCCGCAGACCTCGGCCATCATCGCGTCGGCTGCGGGCTTTATGTCGATGGTGACTACGCGGTCGGGGCCGATGGACGCGAGCCCTCTCTGAGCGTCGGCCTCGTCGGCCTGCGTGCCATAAGGCAGTCTGACCGCGATGAACTCCGCCTTATGCCCTCTGCCCCGGAGGCGGTTCACCGCAGTCTGGGCAAGCAGTCCCGCGGTGAGCGAATCCACTCCCCCGCTGATGCCAAGGACGAGCGCTCCGCACGACGAGGCTTGCATGTAATCCGCGAGGAAGGCCGTTCTGCGCTCGGCTTCCGCGGACGCGTCGAATTCCTTCGCTACTCCGAGCGCCTCGATAATCTGCAAATGTTGGTCACGCACGACAATCCTCCATAACAGCTGTGAAATCCAAACCAGGCGAGAAAGTTGCAACCTGCCGAATCCCGACTGTCTCGTGAACTTACATGGCTGCAGATCGACACGTAACCGGAGCAGGCGCGAAGTGCGTCGCTGTCGATAACGCACTTTTCCGTGAGACCTCTTCCAACCCCGATGTCTTCGTGCCAGACTATGCGGGTGAGGTTCATGAAGGTCATCCATCGACTGCTGTTCGTGACCGCCCTGCTGGGGATTGTGGTCGGTCCCTTGAGCATCGGGGCGGCGGACAGCGTAATGGCGGCCTCCGGACCCGCGATGCACGGCATGTCCGGCATGGAGATGTCAGGCGACATGCCGTGTTGCCCTGACGAAATGCCGGCCAAGCCCGACTGCAGCGGCAAGTCATGTCCTCTGGCCTTGGTGTGTACGACGGTGATCGTCGGCCAGGTGGCTAACCCGCATTCCTGGTCGTTGAATCTCGGTTGGGTCGCCCATCGGTTCCTCATTGCCCTTCATGCGGAGCTTGCCTCCTCACTGGTCGATCCGCCAGTACGTCCTCCGCGAGTCTGATCCCACGTCAGTGAACACGTCGTCGATCGGCGCGGTCGCAGGTCTTGCGTCCGTGCGGTACCGACGGCGATCCATTTTGACTGAGGACGCGGTCACGGACCCGTCCGGATGAGACATTGAATCATGGAAAATACCACCTTCAACGCGAGGACCGCGCTCCTCGCTGGCGCGATGCTGTTCAGCACCGCCACCGCTTCCTTCGCCGGAGCGCAGGACTACGAATTCCAAGCCGTGAACACGGACATCAAACAGGGACGAGGCTCGACCGTGTCGGTACGGCTGATCGACAAGCGGACGGGCAAGGCAGTCCCCGACGCCGTCATCTTCACAACGCGGATGGACATGGCTCCCGACGGCATGGAGATGATGACCACCACCGTGGAACCCTCACCCTCCACCGAGCCGGGCGTCTACGCCTTCACGACAAACCTTTCCATGGAAGGCGGATGGCGGTTCCAGGTCGCCGCCAAGGTTCAGGGCGAGCCTGAGACGGTCAAAGGCGAAGTCGTCTTCAAGGCTGTCCCGTGAGCACCTCGCGCATCATTGTCACGCTCTCCCTCGCCGCGATCGTCGGCGGGGGAGGCTATTGGGCGGGAAAGAACGATGTCGGTGCGTACCTGCGGCGATACGTTGAAGGCACCGGGATGGCCACCGAGGCTGAACCGCGACACGAAGGAACGGGAGCGGTGATCTACTACCGTCACCCGGACGGTATGGCCGAATACTCTGCCAAACCGACGAACACGGATGACGGGCGGCCATTCACACCTGTCCGGGCAAGCGAGGACATCAGCCTCGGCGCGAGCGGGGCGGTCCTGCCTGCGGCCGACACGTCATCAGTCACACCGGAACGGAAGGTCCTGTACTACCGCAACCCCATGGGCCTTCCCGACACGTCCAAGGTGCCGAAGAAGGATTCGATGGGGATGGACTATCTCCCTGTCTATGACGGCGAAGTCAGCGACAGTTCCACCGTCAAAGTGACGCTGGGCAAACTCCAGCGGACGGGGGTGAAGACCGCGCTCGCTGAAAGGATGAACGTCAGCCGGAAAATCCGAGTACCCGGAACCGTCGCACTCGACGAGCGCATGGTCAGCATCGTTTCCATGCGGGCCGACGCCTTTGTCGAAGACGTCGCGGACGTCACGACAGGAGACAGGATCACAAAGGGCGAGAATCTCTTTCACTTCTATTCGAAGGAGATCGCCACCGCCGGGGCCGAATATGCGACGGAGATGCGCAATGGCGGCAAGCCCGGGCCGGAATCTGGCTCTGCGCTCCGCCTGAAGAACCTTGGGGTGCCCTCGGCGACGATCGCCAGCATTGCGACTGAGCGAAAGGTCCCACAAAGCATTGCCTACACCTCGCCAAGGGACGGCGTCGTGTTGGAGCGCATGGCGGTCAGCGGCATGATGGCCGAGGCTGGAGACATTCTCTTCCGCATCGCTGACGTATCGAAGGTCTGGGTGATCGCCGACGTCCCCGAATACGAACTGGGCTCCGTTCGTATGGGTGCCAACGTTTCCGTCAGCGTCCGAAACGTATCCGGCACGATCTTCCGGGGAACGGTCGACCTCATCTATCCCGAGGTGCAGATGCAGACCCGCACGACAAAGATCCGGATTGAGCTTCCTAATCCCGAGGGGCAGCTGATGGCCAACATGTATGCGGAGGTGGAGATTGAAGCGGGAGCGGGAAACCCGGTCGTTGCGGTCCCCAACAGTTCAGTCATCGACACGGGCGATCGCCAGATCGTCTTCCTCGACAAGGGCGAGGGCAGGTTCGAGCCTGTCGATGTCGCTCTCGGTGTTCGAGGTGAAGACGTGACGCAGATAACCAAGGGTGTCGTCTCGGGTGACCGCGTGGTTGTGTCCGCCAACTTCCTTCTCGATGCGGAAAGCAACCTGAACGCCGCGCTCAGCGCCCTGACCGTTGACGACGAGGCGAAGCCATGATTGCCAACGTCATCGCCTGGTCGGCCCGCAACATTGTCCTCATTTTCGTCGGCGCGGCGCTGTCCATCGCGGGTGGTGTCTATGCGCTGCGCACGCTTCCGCTGGACGCCATTCCCGATCTCTCCGACGTACAGGTCATCGTCTTCACTGACTATCCGGGCCAGGCTCCGCAGGTCGTCGAGGACCAGGTTACGTATCCGTTGACGACCTCGATGCTGACAGTGCCCAAATCGAAGGTCGTGCGGGGGTTCTCGTTCTTCGGCGTGTCTTTCGTCTATGTGATCTTCGAGGACGGAACCGATCCCTACTGGGCGCGCAGCCGCGTGCTCGAATACTTGAACGCGGCCGCAAACCGGCTGCCTGACGGCGTGTCGCCAAGTCTCGGCCCGGATGCCACGGGCGTGGGCTGGGTCTACCAGTATGCCTTGGTCGCCAAGGAGCTGTCGCTCGCGGAGCTGCGTTCACTTCAGGACTGGGTAGTACGCTTCGCCGTCTCCAAGTCCGAGGGAGTGGCGGAGGTGGCCAGCGTCGGCGGCTTCGTCAAGCAATATTCCATCGTCGTTGATCCAGCCCGGCTAAGGGCCCAGAATGTCTCGCTTTCGGATATCGCCGATGCCGTGCGCTCCAGCAACCGCGATGTCGGCGGGCGCACGATCGAACTTTCCGAATTTGAGTTCATGGTGCGTGGCAAGGGCTACCTGCAGGGCATCAGGGACATCGAGAGCATTGTCCTGAACACCAGTGCGGGCGTTCCGCTGCGTCTGTCCGACGTTGCGAGAGTGGAATTGGTCCCGGACGAGCGGCGCGGGATCACAGAGCTGAACGGAGACGGCGAAGTCGCGAGCGGAATCGTCCTCCAGCGCGACGGCGCGAATGCGCTGACCGTCATCGAAAATGCGAAGGAAAGCTTGGCGGCGGTGCAGAGCAGTCTTCCGGCTGGTACCGAAATCCTGCCCGTCTATGATCGTTCGAAACTCATCGAAGCGGCAATCGAGACCTTGAAAGTCACGTTGATCGAGGAATCGATCGTGGTTGCACTGGTGACTATCGCCTTCCTTTTGCATATCCGAAGCGCGCTCGTGGCCATCATCATGCTGCCGATCGGCATTCTCATCGCCTTCATGGCCATGCGGGCGCTAGGTCTGGGAGCGAACATCATGAGCCTCGGCGGGATAGCTATCGCTATCGGTGCGATGATCGACGCGGCCATCGTCATGATCGAGAACGCCCACAAGCATCTGGAACGCGCGCCTCCTGACAAGCCTCGAGCCGAAGTGCTGATCGAGGCGGCAAGCGAGGTCGGCCCGGCGCTTTTCTTCAGCCTGCTGATCATCACGGTGTCGTTCCTGCCGATTTTTACGCTTGAATCGCAAGAGGGCCGCCTGTTCGGACCGCTCGCCTTCACCAAGACCTTCGCGATGGCGGCGGCAGCGCTGCTGTCCATCACACTTGTTCCGGCACTGATGATCCTGTTCGTCCGCGGCCGCATTGTCCCAGAACACAAGAATCCGCTGAACAGACTGCTGATCTGGATATACCGTCCGGTCATCGCGGGCGTCCTTAAGGCCAAGAGCCTGACAATCCTGGTAGCCATCGTGATCCTCGGGGTGACCGTCTGGCCCGTGCAGCATATCGGGAGTGAGTTCATGCCTGATCTCGACGAGGGCACGCTGATGTACATGCCGACAACGCTACCCGGCCTCTCGGTGACAAAAGCGGCGGAGCTCATGCAAACGCAGGATCGCATCATCAAATCTTTCCCCGAGGTCGAGTCGGTGTTCGGCAAGGCGGGTAGGGCGTTGACGGCAACCGATCCGGCTCCGACGGAAATGTTTGAGACCATCATCACCCTGAAACCCAAGTCCGAATGGCGGCCGGGCGTCACGTCTGACAGTCTGAAACAGGAGATGGACGCGGCACTTCAGTTTCCCGGTGTCTCCAACGCCTGGACGATGCCCATCCGCGCCCGCATCGACATGCTTTCGACCGGAATACGCACGCCCGTCGGCGTCAAGGTCTACGGGACCAACCTGAACGAGATGGAGAAGGTCGCTCGCGATATAGAGACCGTTCTCAAGGCGGTGCCGGGAACGTCGAGTGCCTACGCCGAGCGCGTCATCGGTGGATACTATCTCGATATCATCCCTGATCGCATGGCGCTCGGGCGCTATGGGCTTTCGATCGACGATGTCCAGGATGTCATCGGAATGGCCCTGGGGTCCGAGGTCGTGACCTCGACGGTGGAGGGCAGAGAGCGGTACGGCGTCGCCATCCGTTACCCAAGGGCTTTCCGAAGCGATCCCCAGTCCATCGCGAGGGACGTCCAGGTATCATTGCCCGGTGGCGGCACGGTTCCGTTGGGCGAGGTCGCCGAAGTCAAGCTCACGCGCGGTGCCACGACCATAAGGACGGAGAACGGCCAGCTCGCCGTCTATATCTTCGTAGACATCGCCAACCGCGACCTTGGGGGCTACGTTGCCGAAGCCCAAGAAGCCGTCGCGGCGAGCGTCGAGATGCCCACGGGCTATTCCGTCGCATGGAGCGGGCAATTCGAATATCTGGAACGGGCAAAGGACCGGCTAATGATCGTCGTCCCGCTGACGCTGGCGCTGATCTTCCTGTTGCTCTACCTGAACTTTAAGGCATTGACCGAAACACTGATCGTCATGCTGTCTCTGCCGTTCGCTTTGGTCGGCGGCATCTGGATGATGTGGTGGCTGGGCTTCAACGCTTCCGTCGCCGTCGCGGTCGGGTTCATCGCGCTTGCAGGCGTGGCGGCCGAAACCGGTGTGATCATGCTGATCTATCTCGACCACGCGCTCAGGGACGAGAAGGCCAAATCCAAGGCCGAGGGCAGGGCATTCGAAAAGGAAGACCTCGACAGGGCGATCATGATCGGGGCGGTCGAGCGTGTTAGACCGAAGATGATGACCGTCGTGGCGATCATGGCGGGTCTCGTGCCTATCCTCTGGAGCACGGGAGCGGGGTCGGAAATCATGCAGCGGATCGCCGTGCCGATGATCGGCGGCATGGTATCATCGACGTTGCTGACGTTGATCGTGATTCCCGCCGTCTACGGCTTGGTCAAGGGCTACGGGTTGAAGCGAGCACGCGAGGTGAGCCAGTTTCCGGCTTCCGTAACGGCAGAAGCTTTTTGAGAAGGAGAACGACGATGAATCGAAGAAAATTCCTTTTGTCGCGTGGCACTTAATCGTAAGAATGCGGATGTTTGGATCTCGTTTGGCATTTAATCTGAGAACTTCGTCAAGTGCCGTTGCAAATCAGTTGCAGGTATGGGCTATCCCGAGTTGGCCTGGACGAGCTGCCAAGTTGTTGAAGAAACGAGGTATTCCAAACCTCTATTTCCGCCGCAGCGATTGCGAAATCATCAAAGTTCATCTCGACGTCGTGGCCCGCTGTTTCTCAAGTTAGATGCCATATTCCATGCGACATTCTCAGATTAACTGCCGTGTATCAAATTAGGTGCCGCGCTATCTAATTGAAAATGTTGAGGCAGATTCTTGCGGTTAACTGCCAAACGACACCCTTCCCGCCTGGATCTTCGTTATTTTAAACGCAGGATGCAGGTCCCCTGCAACCCTGCCTGACCGGCGAGGGCCGGAGGTGGCAACTGCAAGAGGGGTGGAGCGGCCACAGACGCAGCCGAGGCTCGGCCCTCTGACAGGCGCGAGGGGCGGAGCACCTGAGTCGCTTTTACAGAAACACAGAAATACGCTTTTAAGGCTTTGCGGCGATGACCGCCGCAACGTCGCTGTGAGCGTCGATCCACCGAGCCGTGTCCGGAGAGATGTAGTCGATCAGCGCGAGGATCGAGGCGTAGTCGGCCGTGATGTTGCGGTTCAGGATCGGCTCATGGTGCGCGATGCGGTTGCGCAGCCGGCGCAGGTCGTCGAGCGGCTGGAAGATCTGCGCACGGGTGAGCGGACCCTGTGCCTGGAACACCTGCCGGAAGTGCGAGCGCCACAGCTGCTCGTACCGCTTAGCGAGCAGGCCGGTCCAGAACCCCCAGTTCAACTCCGCCACCACGCGGCCGTGGTCCGGGATGATGCCGTGCCGGCCCAGCTCGGTCCGCACCTTCAGCAGCATGTCGGGGAGTGGGTAATGCAGGGCAGGTCCCGGATTAAGATCAAACCAGCTCGGGCCGTAAGCAGCCTTCAGCTGGTCGCCGAGCCCGTTGCGCAGCGTTACCTCAAGCCCCTGTAGCGGCGTGTACAGCGCCTGCGAGAGGGCGCTGTTCCAGGCGTAAAGCTGGAACCCCAGCGCCTTGTCATTGGCGGCAAGCGCGTAGTACGGTGCCAGCCGTTCAGGGGAGTGGGATGACTCCAGGTTCGCGAGAATCGCCGGGGAGTAAGCAAAAACCACTTGAAAATCTCCTCACTTTATTCCATCTTGTCCTTGTGAGCCCCGGTAGCGCCTCTGCATTGCAAGCGCCCGGGGCATTGCTTTTTCTAAGCCTGCCACAGCACTGGGCCGACTGTCCCGTCTGACGGACGATCAGGTCAACAATCCTTCCTATCGATCGCGGGTCAGCCCGCCTATGAGCCCGGCGCGTCGTTGTTCACGACAAGCTTGGGCTTTTTGCGCTTCACCCGGTCCTTCTCCTCTTCAGCCTTCTTCTTGGCAGCCGCGATCTTTTCGAGCGCATGCGGCGTGCAGGCGGCAATCAGCCCGTCAAAGCGGTAAAGGTTGGTCTGGCTGCCGAACTTGCTGTGCCGGCGCTCGTCGCGTTTGATCAGCCCGATCTTCTGCATGCTGGTGATGCGCTTCTGGATCGTGCGCGGGGTCACGTTCAGAGCCTCGGCAATCGTGCCCACGGCCGGGCGCGGCACGTTGTCTTCGGTCCACCAGTACTGGATCAGGTGCAGCAGGATATTGACGTCCAAGGCGTCTAGGCCCAGCGCGCGCTGCTTCTCGATGATGATGTTCGGAATGGCGCTCCATCCGGCCTTCATCAGCGTTGGCGTCCACTTCTTCTCATTCTGCTTGAGCGCCTGGACGTCAGGCGACTTTGCTTTTACAGTCTCTTCCATAGCGGTCTCCCGTGTTCATGTATGGCCAATATATCAGGCTGTTTCGCACGATTGGCAAGGAAGCACGGGGCGAACGCAGCTTCGGGAGTGGGTGAACGCTGGTTCACAGGCCCCCCGTCTCATAATTCGGGCTGGTGCGAAGCCTGGTTCACCCAAAGTAGATATAACGGGAATCAGGATATTCGGGAATTAGGACGAACCGGCAGAAGAGTAACAGGATATAGGGACCGTCCGTCTCCCGGTTCACCCGGGTAAATGGAAACTCCCACTCTTAGAGTCGGACTCGAAAAGCCTTCAACGATAACCGTACCTTGCAAGTCGCCTTGTAATCAGGCGAATGTGGGCGATGATGATCCAAGCTTCTGATG
>NZ_JBNNWJ010000011.1:0-32145 GCF_050281005.1 Allorhizobium sp. NPDC080224 | reverse complement strand
ATGTGGCGGCTTACGGCCGCCTGATCACCCCACCCCGGACCTTCGGTCCGACCCTCCCCTCAAGGGGAGGGTGAATGTTGAACAACAAGGAGCATGCCCCATGAACTGGATCGCCATCGGCACGATCAATGATATCCCCCTGCGCGGTGCCCGTTGCGTGAAGACCCCGCAGGGCAAGATCGGCGTGTTTCGTACCGCCGAGAATGAGGTTTATGCGATCGAGGACCATTGCCCCCACAAGGGCGGTCCCCTGACGCAAGGAATCGTGCACGGCGCTTCCGTCACCTGCCCTTTGCACAACTGGGTCATCTCGCTGGAGACGGGTAAGGCACTCGGGGCCGACGAAGGTGCAGTACGCACCATTCCGATCCGCAATATCGATGGCCAGCTATCGATCGCGCTTGAGAGCGTCCTTGTGGCGGCGGAGTGAACCCATGGCCTGCGAAACCCGCACTACGTGCCCCTATTGCGGCGTCGGCTGCGGTGTCATCGCAAGCGTCGACGAGGCGGGTATTTTTACCGTAAGGGGCGACCCCGAGCATCCGGCGAACTTCGGAAAATTGTGTTCCAAGGGATCGGCTCTGGCCGAGACTCTGGACCTGGACGGACGCGCACTCTACCCGACAATACACGGGCAGCGGTCGAGCTGGGATGCGGCACTAGACTTGGTCGTCGAGCGCTTCAGCGATACGATCGCTTCCCATGGACCGGACTCGGTGGCCTTTTACGTCTCCGGCCAGTTGCTGACAGAGGACTACTATGTCGCCAACAAGCTGATGAAGGGTTTCATCGGTTCCGGCAACATCGACACGAATTCCAGGCTGTGCATGGCGTCCTCGGTTGCGGGACACCGCCGCGCCTTTGGATCGGATACGGTGCCCGGAACCTACGAGGATCTCGAGCTCGCCGACCTGGTGGTTCTCGTCGGGTCGAACCTCGCCTGGTGTCATCCGGTGCTTTACCAGCGCATCGCCGCTGCCAAGGCGTCCCGGCCGACGATGAAGGTGGTCGTGATCGATCCGCGTCGGACCGCGACTTCCGACATTGCCGATCTCCATCTTGCCGTGCGTCCGGACGGAGATGTCGCCCTGTTCAATGGGCTGCTTGCGCATCTTGCCGAGACCAACCGGATCGACGAAGCCTTTGTCGGGGCACATACTTCAGGGTTCGCCGAAGCGCTGATTGCGGCATCGCCTCAATCGATGGCTGCGCTTTCGGAGGTGACGGGCCTCTCCGGACTGTCAATCCGGCAGTTCTTCTGGCTGTTCGCGGACACGGAACGTGTCGTCACCTGCTACAGCCAGGGGGTCAATCAGTCCTCGGTCGGGACCGACAAGGTCAATGCGATCATCAACTGTCATTTGGCGACCGGGCGTATCGGGCGACCGGGGATGGGGCCTTTCTCGCTGACCGGCCAGCCGAATGCCATGGGCGGTCGGGAGGTCGGTGGCCTTGCCAATATGCTCGCAGCGCACATGGCGATTGAGAATGCCGATCACCGTGATCGGGTTCAGCGCTTCTGGGGGGCACCACGCATTGCCGACCGCCCGGGGCTCAAGGCCGTGGACATGTTCGATGCCGTGGCAGACGGTCGGATCAAGGCGCTCTGGATCATGTCCACCAATCCCGTGGTTTCCATGCCGGACGCCGACAAGGTGAAGGCTGCCATCGAAGCCTGTCCCTTTGTCGTCGTCTCGGACATGCAGGGAGATACGGACACGGGGCGTCTGGCGCATGTCCTTCTCCCGGCGACGGGATGGGGCGAGAAATCCGGCACGGTGACCAATTCCGAGCGGCGCATTTCCCGCCAGCGAGCGTTTCTGTCCGCACCCGGCGAGGCAAGGCCGGATTGGTGGCATATTACCGAAGTCGCCAAGCGCATGGGATTTACCCGCGCTTTCGATTTCGCTTCGCCGGTCGATATCTTCGCGGAGCACGCGGCTCTGTCCAGTTTTGAAAACAAAGGCACCAGAGATTTCGACATCGGTGCCTTCGCTGGGATCGACGAGGATCAGTATGACGATCTTCGTCCGTTCCAATGGCCTCGGCCGGCAACCGGTGAGGCGCCGGAGCGTTTCTTCGACAATGGTCGCTTCTACCATCCCGATGGCAAGGCGCGGTTCGCGCCCGTGCAAGCGGCCGTGGCCTCCCAGGAAGACGGTTTCATTCTGAACACCGGGCGGGTGCGCGACCATTGGCACACCATGACCCGCACCGGCAAAAGTGCGCGGCTTTCCGCTCACATGGCGGAACCCTATTGCGAAATCCATCCATTCGACGCCGCCGACCATGGGGTCGGGCATGCCGACCTGGTTCGTGTCACTGGCCAAGGCGGACGAGAGGTCATCGTCCGGGCCTTGCTCAGCGACCGGCAGTCGCGCGGATCGCTCTTCGTTCCAATGCATTGGAGCGACGAGACCGCCTCGGCAGCCCGCGTCGACACCCTGGTGCCGTCGCTCACCGATCCGATTTCCGGGCAGCCGGCCCTGAAACAGGCGCGTGTTTTGCTTGAACGCTACTCGGCACGCCTCCACGCATTTCTGGTGACGCGCAACAAGCCGTCCAACCTGCCGTTTTCCTATTGGGCCATGGCCAAGACTGAAGGCGGCTATCGACTGGAGCTCGCCGGAGACGAACCGGATGGCGGCTTTGGGGCGTGGCTATCGAGAAGCCTCGAACTTGGCGCAGATGTCGACATGGTTGCCTACGTCGACTCGACGTCGGGTGACAGCCGCATCCTTGCCTTTGACGGCACTGATCTGCTAGCCGCGCTTTTCGTCTCCCGGGCGCCTGTTGCGGTTTCCCGGCAATGGGCTGTCGACCAGTTGAATGTCGATCATGGTGACCGTCTCGCGCGCTGCAGGCTGGTTGCGGGGCGCCCCGAAACGAACAGACCCGATCGCGGCGCGATCGTCTGCGCTTGCTTCTCGGTTGGCGTCAATGACATCCGCCGCGCCATTGATCACGGCTGCCGATCCGTCGAGGCTGTCGGAGACGCGCTAGCCGCCGGCACCAATTGCGGCTCGTGCCGCCCCGAAATCAGGAGGATCCTCGATGCGCAACCGCTCCTCGCAGCGGAGTGATCCGGCCGCTCGGATCGAGCCGCTCGCCAAGCTGCCGCTGTTCTTCGACCTACAGGGCAAGAGGGCGCTCGTGGCTGGCGGAACAGACGCTGCGGCCTGGAAGGCGGAGCTTCTGGCTGCCTGCGGAGCAAGGGTCGAAGTCTTCGCAGCCGCCGGCACAGTCGGAGACGTCATGGCAGAACTGGCACGCGCGGAGAAGGTCACGATCCGCGATACGCCATGGCATATCGGCGTTTTCGCCGGGGCTTCCATGGCGATCGCGGACTGCGACACCGATGACGAGGCGCGTGCCTTTGCCTGTGCCGCGCGCGCAGCCGGCGTGCCTTTCAATGTCATCGACAAACCGGCCTTTTGCCAGTTTCAGTTCGGATCGATCGTCAATCGCTCACCGGTGATCCTGGCGATCTCCACGGACGGTGCCGCTCCGATCCTCGCCCAGGCCATTCGCAGACGCGTGGAGACGCTCCTGCCGCCCTCTCTCAAGGGCTGGGCTGCATTGGCACAGGGTCTGCGAGACACGGTCAATCTGCATCTCGCACCCGGGCCGCGGCGTCGGGCCTTCTGGGAGCGCTTCGTCGATCGCTGCTTCTCGTCGGCACGTCCGCCCGGTGAGACCGATCGGCAGGCGGTTGTGACGGACATGGATCAGCTGTGCCATATGGAAGTATCCGGTTCGGTGGCGCTGGTCGGTTCAGGGCCGGGAGATGCCGAAATGCTGACGCTCAAGGCTGTCCGGACACTGCAGGCTGCCGACATCATCCTGTTTGACGAAAGCGTCTCGCAGGATGTTCTTGAACTCGCCCGTCGAGAAGCAAAAAGGATGCTGGTCAGTAGCGTCGTCGCGCGGGATGACACAGTTGGTGCGGTGAACCTACACGACACCATCGTCGGCATGGCGCGCAACGGGAAACGTGTTGTGCTTCTTCGTGCGGGCTACGACGGTCAGTCCGAACAGGGCATGATGGACTTCGGTGTCTACCGGCGCCACGGCATCCAATGCGAATTGGTGCAGGGAATTGCTGGGCATTCTGCTGAAATATCGTTGGTAGATTTATGTTATATTGGTTGCGAGGGGCTGATTGCACAGAGACTTGTATGAGTTCGCTCCGAACGCCTAGCTAGGCCTTTTTTTGTGGTAGCCCAGTCACAAGCAACAACTACATCGGGAGCGGCGAAAGATGCTCATGAATGGCAAGCCAGCGACCGTCCGGCTGATGGACAAAGACGATCGTTTCACGCTCATGGTTGGTTATTGATTTGCCGCCGATAACGAGATCGGTCTCCACCGCATGGGTGAAAATGGCGACATCCCCGACGATGTATAGGCTGCGGTCCGTCGAGCGGCAGGCCTTCACGAAAAAGCCGTCGCGGCTTTCCCACAGCGCCCATTCCGCCTCATAGGCCGCGCGATCGACAAGGGTGCGATCGAGATTGTAGAAGATGAAAGTCGCCGACGGCGCGAAGGCATCGAAATAGGCCTTGGTGTCGTGACGGCCGAAGGCTGCCACCAGGGCATCGGCTGCGGAAAGCACTGCGGTCGTATGATCTGTCATCTCTGTCATTTCTTCGGGATTTCGGTGGCGTCAGAGGCGCTTCACGCTGCTGATCAACTCGGCGATCGGGCGGTTCTGCTCGGCGACACGGGCCTTGAGCTCTTCAAGCGGCATGCTTTCTTTCTTGCAGAACTCGATGAACATCATGTTGAGGTTGTTGAAGAACACCTCACCCAGCGCCCGTGCATCGACGCCGGCGACAATCACACCGCGCCGCTGCAAGGTCTCGATGAGCTGCACGACCTGGGCACAGAGACGCGTATCTAGCTCAGTGTAGCGCTTGGACAGCGGCGTTTCGGGCTGGTGGATCGAGGACGCCATCGCCGTGCGCCACATCTCCTTGCTGAGATAGACGAGCGAGTGATCGTAATACTGGTTGATCAGCGCGCCGAGCGCATCGCTCACGTTGAGCGGCGGATTGGCGACAATCAATTCACCGGCCTCGAGCACCTCGGTCACCTCCATCGAAACGGTCGCGACGAGGATGTCTCCCTTGTTCTGATAGTAGTTGTAGAGCGTGCCGACCGAGACCTCTGCCATCTCGGCGATATCTTCGATGCGCGCGCTGTCATAGCCCTGCTCCCGGAACAGGGTCGTTGCCGAGTCCAGGATGCGACGGTTCCTGTCGGCCTTCTGTCGGGCGCGCAATCCGGTCATGGCTAGCTCCGTTGGAATCTCCTCAAATTTGAGATTGACTTAAAAAATGAATTCACTCAATCTTTTTCTCAAGGCGCCGGAACGAGCGCTATTCTGATCAACGCGAGGGTCCGCCCCGGGCCTTCGACAAGAGGGTGAACTTATGGAAAAGACCGTAACCGGCGGGCTCTCCCGCCGCCTGCTTCTTGCGACCGTTGCCATCTCTGCCTTGTCCGGAAGGGCTCATGCCCAGGAGGAGCTGAATGCCCTCGTCTGGTGCGACCACACTGACCCGGCGCTGATCGAACCCTTCGAAAAGGCCAACAACGTCAAGGTCAATCTCAAGGAATATGAGGGAACCGGCGCTGGTCTCTCGATCGTCGAGCAGTCGCGACCGGGTGATTGGGATATCTTTGTCATCGACGGTGTCGACGTGCCTCGCGCCGTCGAAATGGATCTTCTCGCCGAAATTCCGGCCGACAAGCTGCCGATGGCCGACATCTTCCCGGAAGTCCGCATGGAAGCCAACAACACCAAGGACGGCAAGATCTACGCCGTGACGGAAAAGTTCGGCTACAACACGATTTCCTACGACAAGAGCAAGGTCGATCCGAAGGACATGGAAGACCTGTCGATCTTCTGGTCTGAGAAATACAAGGGCCGCATTGCGCTTTATGACTACTACCTGCCGATGATCGGTCTGACCGGCCTTGCCATCGGCAAGAACACCGCCGATCTGACCGAAGCCGATCTCCCCGCGATCAGGGAAAAACTGTTCGAGATGAAGAAGGTCTCGCGCCAGGTCAGTGATGTCGTCGCCTCGCAGACAGCACTTGTCAGCGGCGAAGTCGACATCATCCTCGGCGGCGGCGAATGGGTGACTGCAGGTCTCACGGCCGAAAAGCCGGACCTCGACTGGACCGTGCCGAAGCAGGGCGCCCTGCGCTGGGCACAGTCGATCGGCGTGTTCAAGGATTCCACCAAGCAGGATCTGGCCGTCAAGTTTGTGCAGTACATTCTGAGCCCAGAAGGCCAGGCTCGCCTTGCCACCTCGTCCTGCTACTGGGGCATGCCGGCAAATTCCAAGGCCGGTGAGCAGCTCACCGGCGAGCAGAAGACGGCGCTGCGCTGGGACAAGCAGCCCGAATACCTGAAGAACACCCAGCTCTATCCGGTAGCCAATGCCGATCTCGATGTGGCTATGCAGGATGTCTGGACGGAAATGCTGCAGCAATAAGCGCGGCCCTTAGGGGGCGCGGCAGGCACAGTCAGTCCGCGCCCCAAGCTTGCTCTCAAACAATTGCTTCATCGCGCGTATCGCGGCCCCGATGGGTCATATGCTGCAGGTAGCAACTGCGCGCGTTCAACAGAACAGGCGGTCTTGAAGATCTGTGGCCGCCTTGAAGATTGGGCACCATAAATTCCTGTCAGCCCAGCCGCTTTAGCCAGATGAACGGAGCAACCCGTCAATGACTGCCGCCGCGCAAGAGCGCAGAGAACGCCGCAAGGCTTTAGGATTTGCGCTGCCCGCGATGCTGTGGACCGTGGCCTTCTTCCTCCTGCCCTTCCTCTACATGGCGGCGCTCAGCTTCTGGAAGCGGCAGGGGCGCGAGATTATCGCGACCTGGTCCCTCGACAACTACGCCGCATTCTTCGGCAAGCCACATCTTCTCAAGGCACTCTTCAATTCGCTTGAAGTGACACTGACCGTCACGATCATCTCGATCCTGCTTGCCTATCCGCTGGCCTGGATTATCGCCGAGCGCGTGCCGCGTCGCTGGCAACGCTTTGCTCTGATCATGGCAATTTTGCCGTTCTGGACCTCCTATGTGGTTCGCTCCTATTCCTGGTTGCTGGTCCTGTCCAAGGGCGGCGTCGTCAACCAGGCCCTGATGTGGACGGGCCTGATCGCCGAGCCGCTCGAACTGTCTGCAAACCGAATCGGCACGGTGATCGGCTTTGTGCATTTCTTCGTCATGCTGCTGACGCTGACCATCTATGCCAATCTTGTTCAGCTCTCGCAGAACTACCGCCGTGCAGCCGCCGATCTTGGTGCAAACGGCTTCCAGACCTTCTGGCATGTGATCCTGCCGCTGACCCTGCCAGGCATCATGGTTGGCGCCTTTCTCACCTTCGTGCTGTGCATCGGCGACTACATCACCCCGCAGATCCTCGGCGGCAACAACGAGCTCGTCCTGCCGCAGCTCATCATGCTGCAGCTCGGCCGTCGGGCTGATTTCCCCATGGCTGCAGCCCTGTCGCTGGTGCTGATGGTGGTGGTGACGATCGCCTATCTCGCTTGTGCCAGATGGCTGAAGATGGAGAGGACCTGACCATGCGGCACCTCAATACGGCCCTTGCGATCCTCTATGCCGGTGGGCTCTATATCTTCATCTTCCTGCCGGTCGCCGTTCTTGTGCTCTTCTCCTTCCAGGACGGCACGCTACCCGTGCCCCCCCTGCATGGCATGACCTGGAAGTGGTATGGCGAGATCTTCGCCGACAAAAAGCTGATGGCAGCGCTCTTTAACTCGCTCGTCGTTGCCATCGTATCGTCTGCAATCTCCTGCCTGCTCGGTTTCCTCGCAGCCTATGCCTTTGCCCGCTACAAGCTTCCCGCATCCGGCCTGCAGCGCGCCCTGATCGTCGCGCCGATGACGGTCAGCACGCTGATCATCGGGCTCGGCCTGCTGTCGATGCTGTCCAGGCTCAATGTTTCGCTGTCGCTATGGACCGTCGGCATCGGTCATGTCGTGATCAACCTGCCGCTCTGCTTTGCGATCATCTACGCCTCCATGGGCGGCCACCAGGTCAATATCGAGCGCGCCGCCCGCGATCTTGGCGCGAAGGACTGGCAGGTCATGGCACTCGTCACCGCACCAATGCTGATGCCATCCATCCTCGCCGCCTTCTTCCTGTCGGTGACCTTCAGCTGGGACGAGTTCATCATAGCCTTCCTGTTGTCGCGCTTCGACGTGACGCTTCCGGTCGAGATCTGGAGCATGCTGCGCTCCGGCCTCGACCCCAAGACCAACGCGATAGGCAGCGTCGTCTTCCTCCTCTCTGTCGCCTTCATCATCCTTCTCGAACTCGCCGTCTTCAGAAAATCCGGGAAATCTCAATGACCGCAGACGTCTCGATCCGAAACGCCACGAAAGTCTTCGGTGCCTTCCGCGCGCTCGATGATGTCTCGCTGGAGATAGCCGCCGGCGAGTTCATCGTGCTTCTCGGCCCCTCTGGCTGCGGCAAGACGACCCTGCTCTCGATCCTGGGTGGCTTTATCGAGCCGAGCGCTGGCGCGATCGCCATCGGCGGTAGGGACATGACACATGTTGAGCCGGCAAAACGGCCGACGACAACCATGTTCCAGGACTACGCGCTGTTCCCCCATATGAAGCTCATTGATAATGTGGGCTTCGGCCTGCGCATGCGCGGCATGGGAAAGGCCGAGCGCCACCAAAAGGCGCTCGCCATGCTCGACCTGGTCGAGCTCAAGGCTTCGGCAGCGAAGAAGCCGCACGAGCTTTCCGGCGGCCAGCGTCAGCGCGTGGCGCTTGCACGTGCGCTCGCGGTCGATCCAGATGTTCTTCTACTCGACGAGCCGCTGGGCGCGCTGGATCTGAAGCTGCGTCGCCAGATGCAGGACGAGCTGAAGGCCATTCAGAAGCGTGTGGGCACAACCTTCATCCATGTCACCCACGATCAGGAAGAGGCCATGGCGATCGCCGATCGGATCGTCGTGATGAACCACGGCCGGATCGAGGATGTCGGCAGACCCTCGGACATCTATATGCGGCCGCGTTCGCTGTTTGCCGCAGGTTTCATGGGCGAGGCGAACTTCCTGCCCGGTAGGGTGATCTCGCTTGCGGAGGGCGAAGCGCGGGTAGAAACGGCGCTCGGTCCAGCCACTATCCCCATCACGGCTTTCACCGGGGACGCGCCTTCTCCAGAGCAAAAGATCACTCTGTGCATTCGCCCTGAACATTTCCGGTCCGCCGGCGAGGCGGGCGCAACAGTTGCGCTCGGCCATGCGCGGATCACCTACAGTGCCTTTTTCGGAGCGCATCACCGGTGCCACCTTCAGCCCCAAGGCAATTCCGAGATCGTCATAACCGCCCATCTGCCGCAAACCGCGCACCCGCAGCCTGGCGATGAGCTCGAGTTGACGGTCAAGGCTGACACCATCGTCGCTCTGGTCGAAGCATAGGAGACACGTGATGAAACCGCGCACGCGCCCTGAGGACTGGTACAGTGTCCGGCGTCTCGACGATGACGTGACCTATATCTGCGAGCCGCATATCCAGGAATTTTACCGCTGCAACATCTGGCATGTGCGTGGGCGCGATCGCGACATGCTTGTTGACAGTGGCATGGGCGTCGTCTCGCTTCGTGAATGGGTCCCGCTTGTCACCGAGCGTGAGCTGATCGCGGTGGCAAGCCACACCCATTTCGATCACATCGGCTGCCACCACGAGTTCGAATGCCGTGCGGTCCATTCGGCAGAGGCGGATCTGCTCGCTGATCCGACACGCGAAAACACGCTGGCCGACCCCTATGTTACCGACGACATTTTCGACGCCCTGCCGCCCGAGCCCTATTGCTCGAAGTGTTATGCGGTGAAGCGGGCGCCGGCGACGCGCCTGCTGGAGGACGGCGACATGGTCGACCTCGGCGATCGGCAATTCGAGATCATTCACACTCCCGGCCATTCCCCCGGGGGCATCGCGCTCTACGAGAAAGCGACGGAAATCCTGTTTTCCGGCGACATTCTCTACGACGGTCCGCTGATCGAGGACACCTACCACTCGAACGCCAATGACTATCACGCTTCGATGGAGCGCCTGCTGCGGCTGAAGGTGCGGCTGGTGCATGGCGGCCATTTTCCAAGCTTCAGCGGCGAACGATATCGGGAGCTGATCACCGGTTGGCTCGACGCAAAACACAAGACACTCTGACGGGAGGCAAGCATGCTCGACAAGCGCAAGTTCTACATCAACGGCGAGTGGGTCGACCCGATCGCGCCTCACGACCTTGAGGTCATCAATCCCGCGACCGAACAGCCGATCGCCCTGATCTCGATGGGCACGGCAGCCGATATCGATCGTGCGGTTGCCGCTGCCAAGACGGCATTTGCAAGCTACAGCCGCACGAGCCTCGACGAACGTATCGCACTCCTCGAAAAGCTCCTGGAGATCTACACCCGCCGTTATGACGAGATGGCACGCACCATCACGCTCGAACTCGGCGCCCCGATCACCATGAGCACCGATCAGCAGGCGCATGTCGGTGTCGGCCATCTCGAGGGCTTCATCGAGGCGCTGAAGCGCATCAAGCTGCGCGAAGAGCTGCCGAACGGCGACATCGTGCTCAGAGAACCGATTGGCGTCTGCGGCCTCATCACCCCCTGGAACTGGCCGATCAATCAGATAGCCCTCAAGGTCATTCCCGCGCTGGCGACCGGCTCGACCTGCGTGTTGAAACCATCCGAATTTACGCCTTTGAATGGCCTTCTCTATGCCGAGATGGTTCACGAGGCGGGCTTCCCGGCCGGGACGTTCAACCTTGTGAACGGCGATGGCATCAATGTCGGTGCAGCGCTCTCGAAGCACAGGGACGTGGACATGATGTCGTTTACCGGTTCGACCCGCGCCGGCACCGCCGTCAGCAAGGATGCGGCTGACACCGTCAAGCGCGTTACCCTCGAACTCGGCGGCAAGTCGCCCAACCTCGTCTTCGAGGATGCTGATCTTGAAGAGCGTATTGCCGGCAGCGTGCTCGAATGCTTCAACAATTCCGGCCAGTCCTGCGATGCTCCAACGCGTCTACTGGTCCAGCGATCCGTCTACGACCAGGCCGTGGAGATCGCCCAGCGCGTCGGAAGCGAGGTCAAGGTAGGCAACCCCGAAGAAGCCGGCGAACATATCGGCCCGCTGGTCAGCGACATCCAGTATGGCCGCGTCCAGACCCTGATCGAGGCTGGCATTGCCGAAGGCGCAGATTTGATCGTCGGCGGCCCGGGCAAGCCTGAAGGTTTCGAGACCGGCTACTTCGTCAAGCCGACCATCTTTGCTGGCGTCAACAACCAGATGCGCATCGCCCGCGAGGAAGTCTTCGGTCCGGTGCTGGCGATCATTCCCTTCGATACCGAGGAGGAAGCGATCGAGATCGCCAACGACACCAATTACGGCCTGGCTGCCTATATCCAGTCCGGTGATCTCGACCGCGCCGAGCGTGTTGCTGCGCGTCTGCGCGCCGGCATGGTGCATATCAATGGCGCGCCTCACCGCTATGGCAGCCCGTTCGGCGGCTACAAGCAGTCGGGCAATGGCCGTGAAGGCGGCATGTTCGGGCTTGAAGATTTTCTCGAGATCAAGACCGTGCACAGGCCTAGCGCAGCCTAAGAATCAACGCCTTGGCGACTGCAGATACCAGGAAGGTCGCAGTCGCCAAGGGTCCGTTCCGCTCTAGTGCGACTGGACCGAGAGGCCAAATCGCCGAAGAATATCTGCGATCTTTGCGTCCTGCTCGGGATCCGGCAAGAGTGCCGGTTGCCGGCTGGCGCCGACTGAATTGTCCTGGAGGAAGAGTGCACGCTTGACCATGGCAGGCGCAAAGCCAAGGGCGTAGAGATCGGTCCGGAAGGCCGTGAAGATGGCCTGCTGTCGCTCGGCCTCTGCGATGTCACCGCCATTGTAGCCGTTCAGGATCCCTGCGAGCACATCGGGAAGCGCATTGCCAAGCCCGGAAATGCAGCCGGCAGCGCCATTCTGCAACGCCCAAAGCACGAGATGATCAGGACCGGAATAGACCTCGAAGCCAAGCATGTCGCGAGACACCGCAAGATAGGCTTCCAACGTCTCCTTGGCGCCGCCCGAGTCCTTGATACCCGCAACATTGCCATGGGAAGCGAGTTTGCGCGCCGTTTCTGGCTCGATGTGGTTCTGGGTGCGGGCCGGAATGTCGTAGAGATAGATCGGCGTCTTCACCGCATCGGCCACCGTCGAAAAGTGCCTGACAAGGCCATCCTGGGTGCAGGCGATGAAGAAGGGGGTGATGACGGCAATCCCACTCACGCCAATCCGGTCGAACTCCTTCGCGAGCTTGATCGTCTCGAAGGTCGCCGGCATGCCGGCATTGACGATCACGTCGACCTTGCCGCCGACTTCATCGACCACGGCTTCCGCAAGCTTCACCTTTTCCTCGAATGTGAGCGCGGTGAAGTCGCCATTGGTGCCGGCGCACATGATGTTGTTGCCGGCCGCCACCTGACGGCGCACCTGCGCACGGGTGGCTTCGTAATTGATCGTCTCGTCCTCGTTGAAGCAGGTGACGAGCGCGACGAAGGCCTTTTTCGACATCAGTATTCTCCGGTAATTGGAAGGTTCAGGAGGCACGGCTCAGGCGAGCGGCGCGGTTTTGCGCCTGCACATCCGGGTCGGGATCGAGCCCCGCTGCGAGCAGTGCCTGGGTGTATGCCTGCTTCGGCGTCTCGAAGATCTCGCGCACGGTGCCAAGTTCGACCACCTCGCCCTTCTGCATGACCATCACATGGTCGGCGAAGTCTCGCACGACCGGCAGGTCATGGGCGATGAAGATGAAGGCAATGCCCATTTCGCGGCGAAGCTTGTCGAGAAGCGCGATGACCTGCGCCTGGACCGAGACGTCGAGCGCAGATACGGCTTCGTCGCAGATGATGAGCTGCGGCTCCAGCGCGAGCGCCCGGGCAATCGCAATGCGCTGGCGCTGGCCGCCGGAGAACTGGTGCGGATAGCGCCCCATATGCTCAGGCCCCAAGCCCACTTGGGTCAGCAGTTCGGCGACACGCTCCCGCCATTTGGACTTCGGCAGGATATCGGGATGGATGACCCAGGCCTCCGAGATCAGCTGGTAGACGGTCATGCGCGGATTGAGCGACTGGGTCGGATCCTGAAAGACCATCTGCAGATCGCGGCGGAGCTTGAAGAGCTCGGCCGGAGACAGCTGGAAAAGGTCCCTGCCCTTCCACCGCGCCGACCCGGAATCCGGCTCGTCGAGCCTCAACAGGATGCGAGCGAGAGTCGACTTTCCCGAACCGCTTTCGCCGACGACGGCAAGCGTTTCGCCGGCCAGGAGGTCGAAGGAAACGCCCTTCAAGGCTGCGAATGCGCCGTAGTTCTTGCGCATGTCGCGCACGCTCAAAACGGGTTCGGCTCCCTTCAGGGGCTCGTGCATCTCGCCCTTGCCGGGGGCTGCTGCAATCAGCTTCTTCGTATAGGGATGCTGCGGGTTCTTGTAGACCTCGCGCACGCTTCCGGCCTCGACCAAAACGCCCTTTTCCATCACCACGACGCGGTCGGCGATCTCGGCAACGACGCCCAGATCATGCGTGATGATGAGAATGGCCATACCGGTTTCGCGCTGCAACTCCTTGAGAAGCGCCAGCACCTCGGCCTGCACGGTGACATCGAGCGCGGTCGTCGGCTCATCTGCGATCAGGAGATCGGGGCGAAGGGCGAGCGCCATTGCGATCATCACGCGCTGACGCTGCCCGCCGGAGAACTCGTGCGGATACTTGTCGAGGGCGTTCTCGGGGTCGGGAATGCCGACACGCCCGAGAAGGCGAAGGGCCTCGGTCTGGGCTTTCGTGCTGTCCGTGCCGTGCGTGGTCAGCGCCTCGCGGATCTGCCAGCCGACGGTGTAAACCGGATTGAGATGGCTGAGCGGATCCTGGAAGATCATCGCGATCTTGCGACCGTTGATCTCACGTCGCTTCGACAGCGGCATTGTCAGCAGGTCGACACCATCGAGCAGGATCTCGCCCGAGGAGATGCGTCCCGGCGGCATGTCGATCAGGTTCATGATTGCCGAAGACGAAACAGACTTGCCCGAGCCGCTTTCGCCGAGGATTGCCAGCGTCTCGCCCCGATCGAGATGATAGGACATGTTGCGCACGGCCTTCACCACGCCGACCGCCGTATGAAACTCCACGGAGAGATTGCGGACTTCGAGAAGATGGTCAGCCATTCTTGGCCCCTTTCATTTCCAGACGCCAGCGTTGAACCGGATCGAGCGCAATCCGCAGCCAGTTGGACAGAAGGTTGAGCGACATCGTTGTGAGGATGATCGCGAGCCCCGGCCAGAAGGAGAGCCACCAGGCGTTGGTCAGATATTGCCGCCCCTGGCTGATCATCAGGCCCCAGGTGATCTCCGGCGGCTGGATGCCGATACCAAGGAATGACAAGGCGCTTTCCGCCAGCATGACATAAGCGAAGTCGAGGGTGGCGAGTGTGGTGAGAGTCGGCAGAACGACCGGCAAGATATGCCGGAAGACAATGCGTTTGCTGGAAGCGCCCATGACGCGCGCCGCCTGGACAAACATGCGTTCGCGGATCTCAAGCACTTCGGCCCGCGTGGTGCGCAGATAGACCGGGATGCGGGTAATCGCGAGCACCATCATCAGATTGAAGATCGAGGAGCCGAGGATGTAAAGCACGATGACCGCGATCAGCAGCGACGGAAAGGACATGATCACGTCGGCGAGCCGCATGATGATCTGGCTGACCCGTGGCGAAGAAAAGCCGGCGATCAGGCCGAGAACCGTTCCGATGACAGCCGAAATCAGCACGGCACCGGCCGCGACCATCACGGTGTTCTGGGTAGCGACAATGATGCGAGCCAGCAGCGGCCGGCCGAGTGCGTCCGCGCCCATCCACCAGACCCAGGCCCTCTCGAAATCGAAGGGTGCTGCATTTCGGCCGCGCAGGTTTTGCTTCGTCGCGAGGTCCCCGAGCCAGCTTGGGCCAAGGATGGCCATCGCCAGGACGATGAGGAGAAAGATCGCGGCGCAAAGCGCGAACTTGTCGGCCAGCAGCATGCGAAACATGCGCTTGAGGAAGGGGGGCTCATCGATGATGACGGTGGCGTCGATGGACATGGACCTCTCCTCAATTCCGGATGCGAGGATCGAGAAGCGCATAGGCGAGATCGATCAACAGGTTCATGAGAAAGATGGCGAGTGCCGTGACCAGGATCGCGGCCAGCACGACGTTGAAATCGCGCTGCAGGATGGAATCGATCATCAGCTTGCCGACACCCGGAAAGCCGAAAATGGTCTCGATGATCACGGCACCGTTCAAGAGGCTCGCGGCCTGGTCGCCGATCACGGTAATGACCGGCAGCATAGCGTTGCGCAGCGCATGAATGAATATGATCGGCGTGGACTTCACACCCTTGGCACGCGCGGTCTTCACATAGGCCGATGAAAGCGCCGTGATCATCGAGCCGCGCACCACCTGCACGATGATGCCAAAGGGACGGACGAAAAGCACCGATATCGGCAGGATCCAGTGCCAGATCGTGCCGGTGCCAGAGGTCGGCAGCCAGGTGAGGTTCACGGCAAAAATGACGATGGCGACGATGGCCAGCCAGAAGTCAGGGACGGAGGCCCCGACAAGCGAGACGATCGACGAAAAGCGATCAAAGAAGCCACCGGCCCGGAAGGCGGCAAGCGAGCCGACAATGATGGCGGCAGCGGTTACCAGGGTCATGGTGATGACCGCGAGCCATAGCGTCCAGACGAAGGCTTCGAGCACCACGTCGAGTGCCGGACGCGCCTTGCGCAGGGAATCCCCCAGATCACCGGTTACGACATCGCCAATATAGCGGCCGAACTGCACCAGCAGTGGATCGTTCAGACCATGCAGTTCCCGAAACTGGTTCTTCATC
Organism: Allorhizobium sp. NPDC080224; assembly: GCF_050281005.1. Taxonomy (NCBI): domain Bacteria; kingdom Pseudomonadati; phylum Pseudomonadota; class Alphaproteobacteria; order Hyphomicrobiales; family Rhizobiaceae; genus Allorhizobium; species Allorhizobium sp. NPDC080224. Next base: position 16,170 of record NZ_JBNNWJ010000011.1, on the reverse strand, counting down.
TCTTCCGATGCTTCGACCGGCAGGAACAGCGCGGCCGGATCACCGGTCAAGCGGGAGAGGAAGAAGACCATGACCACGAGCCCGATCAGGGAGATCAGACTGGCCACGGCGCGTTTTCGGATGAAGCTCAGCATGGCGTCCTCGGAGAAAACGGTGCGGCGGGATCATCCCGCCGCATGACTTGCCTTGAAATGGACGGCGCGTGCCGCCCGACGATTACTTGATCTTGATCTCGGAGAGCTGGAGCATGGAATTCGTCGCCATTGTCGGCTTGAAATCCAGTCGCTCGGAAACACGCGAGAAGCCGACCATGTGGAAGAGAAGCACATCTGCGACGACTTCGTCATGCAGATAGGCGATCAGTTCCGACCAGAGCTTGGCACGTTCATCGCCGACGGCAGCCGAAGCGCGTGTGATCAGGTCGTCCACCTTGGGGTCGGAGAAGCCCGACTGGGTGCCTTCGGTCGCATATTTGAAGAACATTGAGAAGGAAGGATCACCCTTGGAATTGTCGTGCATCGCAGCGACGATCTGGGGGCCACGACCTTCAGCGAAGGGCTTCGAATAATACTGCTCGTGCTCGGCCACTTCGACGAACTTCAACTCGATGTTGAAGCCGACTTCCTGCAGCTGCTGCTGGATCGCCTCCATGATCTCGGTGACGTTCGGGAAGTTGGCGGAACGGGCGATGATCGTGATCGGTGTATCGACCTTCACTCCATCGGCCTTGGCCTCCTCGATCAGCTTCTTGGCCGCTTCAGGATCATAGGCCGGAACCTTAATATCCGGATTCCAGCCGAGTGTCGGTGGTGGCACGATGGCCGTGGCAAGCAGCGCACTGTCCGGGAGAAGGGTGCCGAGGAAGGCTTCGCGATCGACAGCGAGGTTGAGCGCCCGACGCACGCGAACGTCGTTCAACGGCTCAATATTGTGGTCGATACGCAGATAGACGGTTTCGCTGTCGAGATAGGAGAAGTCGGTCGCCGGATTGGTGGCCTCCACCTGCGAGATCGACGGCGACAGATCCGCTTCGCCCGCCTGCACCATGGCCGCGCGGACCGCAGGATCTGCGCGGAACAGATATGTGGCTTCCGTCACCTCAGGCTTCTCACCCCAATAGTCGTCGCGACCCGTCAAAACGATCTGCTGTCCCGGCGTCCAGTTGGTGAGCTTGTATGGGCCTGTTCCAACCGGCTCGCGAACGAATTCGAGAGGCGTCTCCTCGGGCACGATCGTGACGAGCGACAGCAGCAGCGGCAGGATCGGCTGGACCGGCTCGGCCTTAAAGTCGACAGTGAAGTCATCGACGACGGTCGGCGTGACCGTCATACCGCCGAAGTAACGACGCGACTCGCAGGTGATCGCGTCGCTCATCATGCGGTCGAAGCTGTGCTTGACGTCCTTCGCATCGAAGGCGCTGCCATCGGAGAAGGTGACCCCCTGGCGCAGATGGAAGCGCCAGCTGCCGTCGGCATTCTGCTCCCACTTTTCAGCGAGGCGGGGCTGCACGCCGGTGCCGCCGCGAACATCCAGTTCGGTCAGCGTTTCGCTGACATTTTCCATGATGATGCGGCCGATATTCGAGCGCGTCGCCATGCAGGGCTCGAGCAGATCGGCCTCTTCGGCGAGCACGACCTTAATCGGGCCGGACCCGGCATAGGCCGGCGACAGGGACGTGCCCATGGCAAGGGCACACAACAATGCAGTCTTTCTCATTTCCATTCTCCTCCCAGATGAATTCAGTTTGAAGCTTTCACGCCTCGCGAGCGCGCAGCGATAAGCGCTGCAAGGCAGATCAGAACAGCGCCGACCATTGTCGTCAGAGCGATGGTTTCATTGAACAGGGCAAAACCGCCGACCGCCACGAGTGGCAACCGCAGAAAATCGACCGGAGCGACGATGCTTGCAGGGGCAAGCGACATGGCATGCGTCATCAGCCCCATACAGCTTGTGCCGACCACCCCTTGAACCGCGAGCAGCGCCAGCTCCCGGTTTCCCGGCATGGCGAAGAAGGGCACGGCGAGCACCAACGAGATCGGCACGGTCAAAAGGAGGTTCCAGACCACCAGAGTCGAGGTCGCATCGCCGCGCGACATCGACTTCAGGATCAACTGGATCGCGGCTTGCAGAAGCGCCCCCGCGAAAGCGAGCCCGATCGCGAGCGTGAAGCCAGAAGGCGATGGCCCGACAATGACCATGGCACCGCAAAAGCCAGCCACGACGGCAAACAGCATCGAAAGGCCAGGCCGTTCCCCGAGAAGAACTGCGGCGCCAAGCACGACAAAGATTGGCGACATGAAGGCGATGGCCGTGACGTCAGCAAGCGGGCCCATGCTGAAGGCCGCAAAGAAGGCCACCATTGCGAAAAGCTTGAACAGCGCCCGGATGCCGTGCTGACCAAGCGTATGCGTGGATCGCAGCACCTTTGGCCGCAGAACAACGAGGGGCAAGAGCACGATGGCACCGAACAAGGCGCGGAAGAAGGCGATCACGAAGGGATGCACGGCACCATCCAGAGCACGTACGATGACGGCATCGGATGCAGCCAGTGCTGCCGCTCCGACTGCAAAGAGCACTGCGGCGGGAATCCGCTCGCCTTTCCCTATTGCATGCATGCCATCCTCCCGAACCGACCTCCACGTCGGCATGGCCAAAACATCCAACTTCCGGACATCTTTGTCAAATGAATTCCCAATGTAAAATCTCTGACGCCAAAAGTCGTTAATTTAATACAATGATTTCATGTAGTTCATGGATTTACTCAGTAAAATTCCAACGCCTTACGACATAAACAAACTTGACAACTTTGGAAAAATGGCGGACTTCGGAGGGCAAGAGGAGCATTCCATGACACCTGATGACATTGCCCGGGAGATGACCGGCATACTCACCACGTCGGATTCCGATCGGACCGAGGCCTATCTTCCGTCGCCGATGGTGCAGAACCACGCATCCTTCCTGCACAGACAGGCAGACGGAAGTCTGATCTGCGCGTGGTTTGGCGGATCACTCGAAGGAAAGTCGGACATTTCGATCTACGCGTCGGTGCTCGTAGCCGGTGCAAACGCCTGGGGCGCGCCGCAGCGGCTAAGTTCCGATCCTGATCATTCCGAGCAGAACCCGGTGCTGTTTCAGGCACCCGACGGGCGGCTGCGTCTGTTCCACACGTCGCAACCGTCTGGCAATCAGGACGAGTGCCGGATCCGCATGACCGAAATCAGCGTCGACGCGGCGGACCCGACGCGCTTGATGGCGACCGAAGGCCGCTATCTCGACCTGCCCCGCGGCAGCTTCGTGCGGGCCCCGGTCGCGATCCGCGCCGACGGGACGTGGCTCCTGCCGATCTTCCGATGCATCCCGCGCCCCGGCCAGAAGTGGAACGGCAGCCATGACACCGCCGCCGTCGGCATCAGCGAAGACGGCGGCGCGACCTGGCGACTGGAAGAACTCAACGAATCGATCGGCTGCGTGCACATGTCCCCCGTCGCCCTGGGCGACACGACGATGGCCGCATTTTTCCGACGTCGCCAGGCGGATTTCGTCTACCGGACGGAGAGCCATGATGCTGGCCGGACCTGGAGCGCGCCTGCACCGACCGATCTGCCCAACAACAATTCCTCCATCGCGGCCATCGCCTTGGACGACGGGCGTGTTGCAATCATCTGCAATCCCGTCAACGCCGCGGCCTCCCCGGACCGTCGCACCTCCCTCTACGACGAACTCGGTGAGGAAGACGACAGGCCGGAGGCGGACCCGACCGGGGGCTGCGCCCCCATCTGGGGAGTGCCGCGAGCTCCTGTGATGGTTTGCATTTCCAGCGATGGCGGCTTGACATTCCCGCAGCGGATCCAGATCGAGGATGGCCCGGGAACCTGCCTGTCCAACGATTCCACCGATGGACGAAACAAGGAAATGTCCTATCCCTGGCTGCTGGCCGATGAGGATGGATCGCTCCATATCGCCTACACCTATCACCGACGCGCGATCAAATATGTCCGGCTCGCCCCCGGCTGGGATCGTCCCGAGAACGGAGACTGACATGAGCGGCATTATCGGCATCACCATGGGCGATCCCTGCGGCGTCGGGCCCGAAATTTCGGTCCGCGCTCTGGCCGAGATGTCGGCCGAAGATCGCGCGGCCACACGCATATACGGCAATCTCGCGACCTTGAACGCCGCGCGTGACGCGCTCGGCCTGTCCATCGATCTCGCCCAATATGTCGTCGACGTCGAAGTCGAAGGCGCTCCGCTTCCCTGGGGAACATTGAGCCCGGTCGCCGGCGATGCCGCCTTCCGCTTCATCGAAAAGGCAGTCCGTGATGCGGAAGCGGGAGCGATCAGCTGCATCGTGACGGCCCCGATCAACAAGGAAGCCCTGAACCTCGCCGGCCACCATTATGACGGCCATACCGGCATGCTGCGCAGCCTGACGGGCTCGAAGGCCGCCTATATGCTGCTTGCCTCGGAACGACTGAAGGTCATCCACGTCTCGACCCATGTCTCGCTTCAGGAAGCGATCCGCCGGGCAACGACCGAACGCGTGCTCGCGACCATCAAGGCCGGCAACGACCACCTGAAGCGCATCGGCTACGACAAGCCGCGCATCGCGGTTGCAGGCGTCAATCCGCATTGCGGCGAAAACGGTCTCTTCGGCACCGAAGACGACGACCAGATCGCCCCAGCGGTCGCGGCCGCGCGCGCCGAGGGCATCGACGTGCAGGGACCGATCTCCGCCGACACCGTCTTTTACCGCACCTATTCCGGCGCCTTTGACCTCGTGGTCGCGCAATATCACGACCAGGGCCACATCCCCATCAAGCTCGTCGCTTTCGACACGGCCGTCAACGTCTCCGTCGAGCTGCCGATCGACCGCACCTCGGTCGATCACGGCACCGCCTTCGACATCGCCGGCAAGGGCATCGCCAACCACGGCAATATGAACTCCGCCATCGCCTATGCCCGCAAGCTGGTCGCTGGCAAGGCAAAGCAAGGATGACTTCGATGACAGCATCCATCACCCTTCACCAGCCGCGTCGGCTCATCGTCGGCGCCGGGACGATCGGGGAGGTCGGCAACCTTGTGGCGGATGCCACGGCTACACTCGTCATTGCGACGCCGATCACCGCAGGTTTTGTCGATGGCCTGAAGCTTCCGGGAAGGATCGAGATCTTCGACGCGATCCCGGGCGAACCCGATGTAGCGACACTCGACGCGGCACTTGCCGTCGCCCGCCGGGTCAGACCTCAGGCCGTTATCGGCCTCGGCGGCGGATCGGTTCTCGACGTGGCAAAGCTCGTGGCCGCGCTTTGGGACAGCGAGCAGACGCTGGCCGACGTCGCCGGCCCCAACAAGGTCGCCGGTCGCAAAACCCGGCTGATCCAGGTCGCAACGACGGCGGGCACCGGATCGGAAGCCGGCATACGATCGCTGATCACCGACCCGGTCAAGGGTGCGAAGATCGCGGTTGAAAGTCCGCACATGATCGCCGATGCAGCCGTTCTCGATCCGCAGCTGACCTTCACCGTCCCGCCCGCGGTCACTGCCGCAACCGGCGTCGATGCCATGGCGCATTGCGTCGAAGCCTTCACCAACAAGCGTGCCCATCCGATGATCGACGGTTTCGCCCGCATGGGCTTCCGCCTTGTCGGCAAGTATCTGGCCCGCGCGGTCAAGGATGGTTCCGACACCGAAGCGCGCGAAGGCATGATGCTCGCCTCCTATTATGGCGGGATCTGCCTCGGCCCGGTCAACACGGCAGCGGGTCACGCAATCGCCTATCCACTCGGCACGCGTCTCGGCCTGCCACACGGGCTGGCAAACGCCATCGTCTTCCCGCATGTGCTGGCCTTCAACCAGCCCGTCGTCAGAGAAAAGACGGCGGAAGTAGCGGAAGCGCTCGGCTTCAGTGCCAACTCGCCTGATGACTTGCTGGAAAACGCCTGCCGCTTCTGCACGAACCTCAACATCGAGATGCAGCTTTCCCGGCACGGCGCAAAGGAAGACGCATTGGCGGGATATGCGGCCGAGGCCCATGCCAATCGTCGCCTGATGGACAACAACCCGGCCGACATGGCTGTCGAAGATGTCTTGGCGATCTACAGGGCGGCCTATTGAAGGCTTCTCATTCGACTAAAAGCAAAAGGGGCCATCGGCCCCTTTTCAGTTGTCAGATCGAGCGTTACGCAGATACCCGTTCAGCCGTCCGGCAGGGCCGTCAATGATGCACTCGTCTGGAAGAGGCGGGCGCGCGAACCTGTCAGATGAGCATGCATGAGCTCTTTCGCCCGGCCCCCTTCACCCGCCGCAATCGCCGTTGCAATTGCTTCATGCTCGGCAAACACGCGCGACAGCCCAGCTACGTCCCGTTTGACCGAGACGCCGTGGAAGCGCATGCCGACGGCGATGTGGTCCTTCAAGGCTTCCATGGCCGTCGAAAAGTAGGTGTTGTTGGCGGCGCGCGCGATCGCAAGGTGGAACTGGAAATCGGCATCTTCGCGATGCGCCTGGCGGTTGGTCGCGTCACGCATCAATTCGAGCGCCTCCCGGATCGACGCGAGCGCAGCCGGCGTGTGGCGCATGGCGGCTGCCTCAGCCGCAGCCGGCTCGAGCGTCAGGCGAAATTCATAGCAGTTCAAAAGATCCGCGACATTCTCGAGCTGACCGAAACCGAGCGGCTGCTTCATGCCAACGGATCGCACGAAACTGCCGGCACCGCGCCGCGAATAAATAAAACCCTGCTCGCGTAGCCGGCGAAGGGCTTCCCGGACAATGGGGCGCGAAACCTCGAACTCGATCGCAAGATCGTGCTCGGTCGGCAGGCGCTCGTCCGACTGGTAGGCGCCCGATTTGATCGCCCTGTGCATTCGCTCGAAAACCAGGTCGGCCAGACTTTTCCGTGGCGTTCCGTTTTGCAGTCCCATTATCAGCCCCTGCCCCCCTGCAGTTTTTCGGCGAGCGTCACCAATGTCTCCGGCACTCCGAATCCGCCTGATTTGGCAATGATACAATGTCCATCGGCATAGGCTAGCCCGAGCCCTGGCAGGCATTCCCCTTGCAACCGGAAACACTCGATCCCCATACGAGCCATCACGGCTTCGGCGGTCGAGCCGCCGCACAGGAGGAGAGTTCGGGCACCAGCAGTCAAACCGGGGTGTACCGAGAACGCAAGGTTTCGAGCGACCTCCTCCGAGCTTATCTCTGTGTCACCGGAGACCGCCTGCACAAGCATTGGGAACGTCTCTGGCTGGGCGACAAACTCCAGCAAGCCGTTGGGTGCCGGATGGTGGTTCACAGCCTCCATCTCGCGCAACCGATCGACCTGCTCCACGGTAATGCGATCATGCGATCCGATGACAAAGAGTGCAGGGCCGATGGGCGGCTCAACCAGTTCGGACAGCGGTTGTCCGGTCATTTCCAAGGCCAGTGCCTCGGCAAGCCCCCTTGCCCCGATGAAGAGATCGATGCCTTCGGCGCGTGCATGCGTTAGAGCGTTACTCAGGTCCTGATCCGTTATTGTATCGACGATGCTGCATCTCGCTACATGGTGCTCCAAGGCGTTGGCCACGGAGATCGGCGTGGGCACTCCAAATCCCTGGACATGCCCGTCGCGGACGAAGCGACCAAAGGCAGGGATGGCGGGTGCAACGAGTGCCCTTGTGAATGGAATGGCATCGAGTTCAGTCGAGATATGTCCCTTGAGGCGCGAGTCGACCTTCTTGAACAGGATGACATCGGATGGCAGCGCTTCCATCACCTGACGCAGGGTTCGGAACGCGTCTTCTGCAGGCTTTTCCCGAGAGGCCAGATTGACGGACAGCACCTCCGGCGCCTGCAAAAGGCCTGACGTCACCGCATTCGGCGTCAAGGCGACTTCCGTATGCAGCCCGCGCGCGGCAAAGGGAGCGGCGGAGTCCAGTGCTCCCGTCAAATCATCGGCAATGATGATAAGCACCATCGTGCTCCATGTTGTTATCTTCTCGATTGAAATATGATCGCATTTCCAGCAGGATGCAACACCATGGTAACAAATCATCACTGGACATGGACACCAAGTCGGAAGATATGCGACTGCTTTTCAGCGCTTGATTGCCTTTTCGCGTTGCTATCGCGCGCAGCTCTTGGTTGGGTTGCAACCTTCCATCATGGTCCTCGCCACTATGCTCGGCTCTGGCAACCCGCTTGACAGCTTCGTTAAAAAACTCATACTCGAAATTGGTCAGACAATCTGACCGCCTGCGCATCAGGGGAGTGATGCGCTCGGAGGAATTCCATGTTCGTGGCTTTGGAGCCGCGCCGGCTTTATCGCCAGGTCGCGGAGCAGATCCGTGCGCTTATCGAAACGGGTGAGTTGAAGCCGGGTTCGCGGCTTCCGCCCGAGCGCGAGCTCGCAGACCGCTTTTCAGTCTCGAGACCCACCGTCCGTGAGGCACTGATCGTGCTCGAGGTGGAGGGACACATTCAGATCCGTATGGGCTCTGGTGTGTATATCAGCAGCCGGCCCCTGCCAGCCCAAGAGGGTGCCGCCAATGACGACAGCGAAGGCCCGCTGGAAATCCTGCAGGCGCGTTGTCTGATCGAAAGTGGTATCGCGGAAGAGGCTGCAAGGCTTGCGACCGCGGAAGGTCTCATGCGGATCGACGCCATTCTGGAGCGCATGGAGGGCGCACTGGACGATGGCGCCGTGGCTCTGGCTTGTGACCGCGATTTCCACACGGCGATTGCCGACATCATCGGAAATTCGGCGCTCAAGCACTTCACCGGTCTGATCTACGATTCGCGCATGTCGCCGTATTTCAAGAAGCTGGCCAGCTACTTCGAGGGACCGCATACCTGGAAGCTGGCGCTGGAGGAGCACCGCATCATTCGCAACGCCATCGCAGCTCGGGACCCGGACGGTGCCCGAGAGGCCATGCGGCGTCATCTGACGCTGGCGCAAAAGAGATTCTCGGAAAGCTTTGAGGAGGAGCCGACCAGAGAAGACTGACCGTTCGGGCCTCGTGCCTACGGTTTCCAAAGAGTTCTGTTTCAATGGGAGGAAAACATGAAACTGACACTTAAGACGCTTCTTGGAGCAGCGGCGGTGATTGTCGCGTCCACTGTCTCGGTCCATGCCGAGACCGTTCTGAAATGGGCCCATGTCTACGAGACTTCGGAGCCCTTCCACACGGATTCCGTCTGGGCGGCAGAAGAGATCAACAAACGGACCGATGGCCGCTACAAGATCGACGTCTTCCCGGCCTCGCAGCTCGGCAAGGAAGCCGATATCAACCAGGGCCTCAAGCTCGGAACGGTCGATATCATCATCTCAGGCTCGAGCTTTGCCGCACGCGATCACAATCCGATCGGCGTGACCTACTATCCCTACATCTTCCGCGACCCGAGCCATCTCCTGGCCTACACGAAGAGCGACGTCTTCAAGAAGCTGACGGCCGGCTATGAAGAGAAGACCGGCAACCATATCGTTGCCGTCAGCTACTATGGAACGCGGCATACCACCTCAAACCGACCCATCGCCAAATGCGAAGACATGGCGGGCTTGAAGATCCGCGTACCGGACGTTCCGGCCTATCTGGCGATGCCGCGGGCCTGCGGCGCCAACACAACGCCGATCGCCTTTGCGGAAGTCTATCTCGCCCTGCAGAACGGCACGGTTGAAGCCCAGGAAAATCCGCTGACAACGATCGAGGCCAAGAAGTTCTACGAAGTCCAGAAGAACATCGTGCTCACCGGCCATATCGTTGACCACCTGAACACGGTCGTCTCCAAGACCCGTTGGGCAAGTCTGTCGGATGAAGACAAGGCCATCTTCACCGAGGTGATGCTGGAAGCAGCGGCCCGCACGACGAAGACGATCGAAGCCCGTGAAAAGGCGCTGGTCGACGAGTTCAAGGCAAAGGGCATCACAGTCACCGAAGTCGACAAGGCTGACTTCGAAGAGAATGTCCTCGCCAAGGCGAAGTTCGAGGACTTCGGCTACGACAAGGCTGATTGGGAAGCCATCCGCGCCATCCAATAATAGCGCCATCCCGGCGCCAGTCAGGCGCCGGGACTCCTTCTGAAATCATCGAGAATTGGAGCCGACCCATGACGGAGCACCCGCACGCGCCGATCAGTGTGGAAGAGATGGCGCATGCCTTCGAGGAGGAGGCAGCACCGGTCGATCTATCCCATCACGCCATCGAGGATTGGGTGACGCTGGCCGTGTTCTGGGGCATGGGCCTCGCCGTGTTTCTGCAATTCTTTACCCGCTACGTCCTGAACAACAGCTTTTCCTGGACCGAGGAAATCGCCGCCAATTGTCTCGTTGTCGTCGTCTTCATGGGGTCCGTCATGTGCGTGCGCACCATGCGGCATATCCAGGTGGACCTCCTCTACCGGTTTCTCCCAACACGGGCGGTCAGGGTGCTCGAAACGGTCGTCGATGCCATCGGCATCGCCTTCTTCGCCTACATGACCTGGCTGATGTGGCGCTATCTGGAGATCGTCGGCGAGGAGCGCATGGTCACCGTGGACCTGCCGCGCGGCATCGTCTTCTACACTGTCTTTGCAGCCTTTGCGCTCATGTTTGCCCGCTCTGTCCATATCCTCGTCAAGGATCTGACGGGGGCGAAAACCGCTCGCCAGAAGGCGCAGGAAGACATCAACGCAGGGGGGATCTGACCATGCTGCTTCTCATCGGTTCCTTTCTGCTTCTCTTGATCCTTGGCACACCGGTCGCGGTCTCCATGGCCGTCGCGTCGCTCGCCTATCTCGTGATCTATGGCGTAGCTCCTGATATCATCGCGGCCCAACGCATGATCGCCGGCGTCGAGAGCTTCCCCCTGATTGCGGTCCCCTTCTTCATTCTGGCCGGCAATCTCATGAACATTGCAGGGGTGACGGGCCGCATTTACAAGTTCGCCCTGTCACTCGTCGGCTGGATGAAGGGTGGCTTGGCGCAGGTCAATATCATTGGCTCGGTGGTTTTTTCCGGCATGTCCGGAACGGCGCTTGCCGATGCAGCCGGCATTGGCACCATCGAAATCAAGGCCATGAAGGATCATGGCTATCCGGTGGAGGCGGCTGTCGGGGTCACCGCGGCCTCGGCCACTCTGGGGCCCATCTTCCCGCCATCCCTGCCCTTCGTCATTTACGGTATGATGGCCAATGCTTCCATCGGGGCACTGTTCATGGCTGGTATCGTGCCCGGGGTCGTGATGGCGATCCTGATGATGCTGACGGTTTACATCTTCGCCAAGCGCAAGGGCTGGGGCTCTGATACGCCATTCGAGCTGAAGCAATTGCTGGCTGCCTCGCTGGAAGTGGTGATCGTCCTCGCCTTCCCTGTCGCCATCTATCTGATGATCCTGGCGGGAATGTCGGTCAATATCGCGGTGCTGATCGGACTTGCGGTTCTCGTGGCGCTCGACTGGTATTTCGACTTTTCCGCGGTCATGGCGTTGATGACACCCGTGCTGCTGATCGGCGGCATGACGATGGGCTGGTTCACACCAACAGAGGCGGCCGTGGCTGCCGTTCTCTGGTCGTTGTTTCTCGGGCTCGTTCGCTACCGGACGATGACGGTGAGAACGCTGGCAAAGGCGTCGTTCGACACGATCGAAACCACGGCCTCGGTGCTGTTCATCGTCACCGCCGCGTCGATCTTCGCCTGGTTGTTGACGGTGAGCCAGGCAGCACAGCTATTCTCGGACTTCATGTTCGGGCTCACCGACAACTGGTGGACCTTCCTGATCATCGTCAACATCCTGCTGCTGGTCGTCGGGGCCTTCCTCGATACGATAGCAGCCATCAGCATCCTTGTGCCCATCCTGATGCCGGTTGCAGTCCGCTATGGCATCGATCCGGTGCATCTCGGCGTCGTCATCACCCTCAACCTGATGATCGGGCTTCTGACCCCGCCCGTCGGAATGGTGCTGTTCGTGCTTTCACGCATCTCCAAACTGTCGGTCGAAAAGACGACTTTGGCCATCCTGCCCTGGATGATTCCGCTCTTCCTGGCGCTTGGCCTCATCACCTTCATCCCGGCCATCACCATGTGGCTACCGACACAACTCGGTCTGATCCGTTGATCGACTGGTCCGCTTGGGCGGCCGGTCGCGGACTTGAACGAAAGGTCTCTTTGCGATGCAAACCCGCGTTGCCCGCCTTCATGCCGAACGCGACCTGCGCGTCGAGCATCTCGATTATCCGACATGTCGCGCCGGGGAGGTTCGCCTTGCCATGGCCGCAGGTGGCATCTGCGGTTCGGACCTGCACTACTACCAGGATGGTGGCTTTGGCCCGGTCCGCGTCCGTGAACCGATCATCGCCGGTCACGAAGCCTCCGGCTTTGTGGAGGAAATAGGCGAGGGTGTTAAAGGCCTTGAACTCGGACAACTTGTGGCGGTCAATCCGTCCCGACCCTGCGGCCAGTGCCAGTATTGCCGGATCGGGCACCCCATTCACTGCCTTGACATGCGCTTCATGGGCTCGGCCATGCGGCTGCCACATGAAGACGGCATGTTTCGCGAACACCTGGTGGTACCGGCCATTCAATGCCATCCGGTCGGCGGCGGCGTCACCCCCGGAGAAGCGGCCTGCGCAGAGCCGCTGGCAGTCTGCCTCCATGCAGCGGCCCAGGCGGGCGATCTCAAAGACAAGGCGGTTCTCGTTACCGGCGCAGGTCCGATCGGTCTCTTGACCGTGGCCGCCGCCCGTCATGCAGGTGCAGGCCAGATCGTGGTCACGGATCTGGCCGACTCCGCCCTGTCGCGGGCGCTCTCAATGGGTGCCACGCAAGCCATCAATGTGAAAAGCGAGCCGGACGGGCTTCTCCCCTTCACCGAGCACAAGGGCTATTTCGACATGGTTTTCGATTGCTCGGCTGCTGGACCTGCCCTGCGCTCGGCCTTTGCGACTATCAAGCCGCGCGGCGTCCTGGTCCAGGTCGGCGTGACTGGCGACGTTACCATTCCTCTCAACGCACTGGTCGGCAAGGAAATCGTCTGGCGCGGCTCGCAGCGCTTCCATGAGGAGTTCTCAGATGCCGTCGCCTTGATCTCGACGCGCCAGATCGATGTGCGTCCGATCATCTCGCACAGTTTCCCACTCGATGCGGTGGTCGAGGCCTTCGAACAGGCCGGTGACCGGTCGGTGGCCTGCAAAGTGCAGATCACATTTAAACAGACGGATGAAAGCCCAAAGGACGAGAGATGAGACATACCTGGCGCTGGTTCGGCCCCATCGACAAAGTCAGTGTGAGAGATGCGGCCCAAGCCGGTGCCGAGGGCATCGTGTCCGCACTGCACCACATCGCAACCGGTGAGGTCTGGCCGGAAGACGAGATTGCCAAACGGCATGACGAGATCCGCGCCGGCGGTCTGGTTTGGGATGTGGTCGAGAGCATTCCGGTGTCCGAGGACATCAAGACGCAGACCGGCGACTGGAAGCGCCACATCGCCAACTGGCAGGAAACGCTCAGACGCCTGTCGGCCTCGGGCATACGAACAGTCTGCTATAATTTCATGCCGATTCTCGACTGGACACGCACGGATTTGCGGTGGGAGACGGGCCATGGCGCCAAAGCCATGCGCTTTGATCTCGTGGATTTCGCAGCCTTCGACATCCATATCCTGAAGCGACCAGAGGCTACCGCGGATTATCCGGACTGGCTCACTGAGGAGGCAGCACACCGTTTCCATGGCATGCCGGAAGCCAAGATCATGGCGCTTGGCAAGAACATCGGTGCCGGCCTGCCAGGCTCTGCCGATGGCTACACGCTTGAGCAGCTGCTCGAAAAGCTACGCTCCTACCAAGGCATCAACCGCGAGCGGCTGCAGCAGAACCTTGTCGATTTCCTGAGTGAAGTCGCGCCAGTGGCGCAACAGGTCGGCATCAATATCTGCGCACACGGCGATGATCCGCCCTGGCCACTGCTGGGTCTCCCGCGCATATTGTCGACAGAGGGCGACTATGCGCACATGCTGGATGCCGTCGATGTCCGCGCCAATGGCGTCACACTCTGCACCGGATCACTCGGCGCGCGCCCTGACAATGATCTGCCTTTTCTTGCCAAGCGCTTTGCCGAGCGAATCCACTTCGTGCATCTCCGCAATGTGACCCGTGACACCGACACAGTCCCTTGCTCCTTCTTCGAGGACGAGCATCTGGAAGGCGGGACCGACATGGTGGCTGTGATCGCTGCGCTGCTTGCAGAGGAGGCAAGACGGCGCAAGGAGGGGCGTGACGATCACCAGATTCCCATGCGTCCGGATCACGGGCAGGAAATTCTCGATGACCTCACGCGGGGTGCACAGCCGGGCTATCCCGCCATCGGCAGGCTCAAGGGTTTGGCAGAGCTTCGCGGCATCGAGCGCACGCTGTCGCATGCCCAATACGGGCTGGGAGGCTGACGTTGCAAAGGCTCTCCAGCACGACAGGTCTTCCGAATACGGTTCGTCAACCGCGTTTCGATCGGACGAAATTGAAACCCGGCATCGTGCATATCGGGATCGGCGCCTTCCACAGGGCGCATCAGGCGGTGTTCACGCAGCGTGCTCTGGAAGCCGAATTCGGACCCTGGGGCATCATTGCCGTAAACCTGCGTTCGCCCGAGCCGGTCGAGGCACTCGCCGCCCAGGAGGGCCTCTATTCCACCACCACTCGCAGCGAGGCAGGCGATCAATCCGAAGTCATCGGCGCCACCGTCGACTGGATCTGCGCCGCCAACGATCGTGCTTATGTGCTCTCGGCCCTGGCCGATCCGGCGATCCGTGTGGTGACGCTCACCGTGTCGGAAAAAGCCTATGGTCTTGATCCGGTAACGGGCGGGTTGGACCACGCTCATCAAGCCGTTGCCGCGGACCTCAAGACGCCGAACGCGCCAGTCGGTGTGCTCGGCTTCCTCGTAGAGGCGCTTGCCTTACGCCGTGCTGCAGGGCTTCCCCCCTATACGGTTCTCTGTTGCGACAATCTACCATCCAACGGCAAGGTCGTGCGCCGCCTGGTTCTGGAGATGGCACAGCTGCGCGATCCGACGCTGGCCGATTGGATCGCCGAGAAGGGTCGGTTTCCCTCCTCCATGGTCGACCGAATCGTGCCCGCCGCGACCGACGCCACCCGGCTGCGGGCCGGAAGACTGCTCGGCGCCCAGGACGCACTGGCAATCGATACCGAGCCCTTCTTACAATGGGTCATCGAGGATGACTTTGTCTCCGGTCGCCCGGCCTGGGAAGCTGGCGGTGCGATCTTCACTGACGATGTCCAGCCCTATGAGAAGATGAAGCTGCGCTTGCTCAACGGCACGCATACGCTGCTCGCCCATCTCGGGATCCTCGCCAACCTTGACTATATCCGCGACGTGATGGCTAGACCGCATCTGGCGGAAAAGGCGCGAATTCAGATGAAGGAGGTGGTCTCGACGCTCGACCCGGTACCAGGCATCGAGCTTGGCGGCTACATCGATGATCTGCTGGCGCGCTTTTCCAATCCGACCATCGACCATCGCAACCTCCAGATTGCGCAAGACACCACGCAAAAACTGCCGCAACGAATTCTAGCGCCTGCCGTCGACGTGCTGGCGAAAGGTGAGACGGCGGTCGCGACGGCCTATGCCGTGGGGGTCTGGATGGCGTCGGTTAAGAAGCGAGGCGATTGTGACGACCCACGTCGCAGCGAGGTCATTGCAGCGGCAGCCAGCATGGATGCCATGGACCTTTCCGGATCCTTCTTTTCAATCCCCGGTCTTTTTCCGCCTGGGCTACTGGCGGCCCGCGACTGGCGGGACAGGGTCAATGCTGCGATCCTGTCGTTTTGGGATAGCGGCGCTGCTAGCCCTCGTTAGTCTCTTTATTGGCAGGTTAGATGAGAGTGTCCGGGGCGCCGACACGGTTGGCCAACGAACTGCAGGACAGACTTGGAAGACAGTGCTCCGGCGCCAAGCAGAGTGAGCCATTGCATTCGGGCCGTTGTTACCCTGACTGTGGATCAGCTCGTTGCCGAACGCGGTCATACCTGTCCACTTTCGCTGACTGAGACGCGAAGCGTCTATCGGACGAATGGTTTTTTGATGTTGTTTGGATTGATGTGTTTGGGGGATTTGGTTGCGGGGGCAGGATTTGAACCTGCGGCCTTCAGGTTATGAGCCTGACGAGCTACCGGGCTGCTCCACCCCGCGCCAAGAGCGCAACTTTG
>NZ_JBNNWJ010000010.1:0-55852 GCF_050281005.1 Allorhizobium sp. NPDC080224 | reverse complement strand
TTTCGCTCCAGGCCATTCTGAACTCCATCGAATCTCGCAAATCCGGAGGAATCATAACCTGTTGAAATCACCCACCTCTTTTTGAGGCAGCCTCTAAACTCTGCTTTAGGGCCCGATGATCTATTCCTGCTGCAAACGGTGTTCTTGCGGGTGTGCGAGTTGCGTGGAGACGCCTCGCAATCTCCTCAATCAGAGAAGCATGCGAAGATCCTGATTTCACTTTACCAGAGCGGAATTAGAAACCGTCACCAACTCGTCGCGATGCTGACTGGCCGGAAGTTCCCGTAAATCACTGACGGCCACTCACCGCGGAAATCTGATTGGTGTATTGGGTCCGGTAAGTATGAGTGGAAATTGACTGGGCGAAGTCTGGACTCAAACGGATCATAGGTCGAATGCGCAGAGCTAGCCCAAGCGGGATAGTGTCTTAGGAGGCCTGGGAACGTGTTCTACTCAGTCTATTATCTTATTCTTCATCGTTGATACCACATTATCCCCTAGATATTGGGGGCCTAACGCATGTTTCTCGATGAAGAGCCCGGCGCTGCAAGCGCTGCCGAATTAACACGCCAGACGCTGATAGACACGCAGGAGCGACTGGGTGTCATGATGGACGTAATGCCCATGGGCCTGCTGATCCACACACAGCAAGGCGCGTTGTATGCCAATAAAGAGGCTGCGCGCGTTCTCGGTTCAGGACAAAACGACATGATAGGCCGTCACTTCCTCGATTTCCTGGAGACCAGTGTTGAGGACGCTCGGGAGCAGATGGAGGCTGCATTCGCTGGTGGTGGCGAAGTCAAGACAACTGAAGCGACGTTGAAGGCTTCGGACGGCTCTCTCAGGACCATACAGATAATTGCCGAGGATAGCCCGGGTTTGGAAATTGCAGCAGCTGTCATCTTCAACATGTTTAGAGAAGGGTATCAAACGAAGCCGGCATTGGTGCGAGCTCTACAGCGTCACAAGGGTCTGAAGGAACTTACGTCTACGAGCAGCAGCTCAATTGCGGTATCCGGGACCAAACATGGGTACCAACGTAGGTCGATAGAATAACAGGAGCAGAATTGAGTTCTGCCAAAGCTTGACCAGACTGAGGGCGCTGCTCTCACAGCGTTTACGAGGATTTCATAAGCTGTCCTTAAACTAGTCTACGAGAACGATTTGCGATTACGTGAAAGAGAGAAGGCTTGTCTGACGATCGAGTCACATCTGAGAGCTATCCGGCCAACGCGTCGACCGCGGAGCTGGAACGTCTGAGGGACGAAGTGGCTCGTCTGCAGCGCCTGGAAGAAGGATGGCGACGAGCGCTTGACGGCTCAAACCAGGCCGCCTGGTCGTTCGATGTGGTCAGGGAGGAGTTCCTATGTTGCAGCAATTGGCGACGGATCCGCGGGATTCCGGACGACGAAGTGTTGCAGATGGACACGGTTCATTGGATCGAGACCGTACATCCCGAAGACCGCAGCCATGTGCTTCAAGCTCTCGAAGACCAGAACTCAGGTCGCAAAGCCTTCAGCGTCTTTCAATACCGTGAAATGCATCGTAGCGGTCGTTGGATCTGGATCGAGAGTCGCGGATCGATCATGGAGTGGCAGCCGGATGGCAAGGCGGCGCGCGTTGTCGGTACCGATGCAGACATCACCGACCGCAAACACTCCGAGCAGAAGCTCGAGGATCTCTCCCGAAAGCTTAATCTCGCGATAGAGGTCGCAGAGATCGGACTATTCGAAGCAGATCTCATTAATGGTCAGGTCTTGAGAGACCGCCGCCTCCTTGAGATGTATGGCGCGAGTGAAGATGAGCCTCTCTTGGACGCCGGTGGTACCCTCCAGAGGAGGCATTTGCATCCTGATGATCGCGACAACTGCATGGCTCGCATTGCGGACGGCATAGCCAGCGGCATGCCCTTTGGAAACCAGTTTCGCATTATCACGTCGAGCGGTGAGATACGTCACATCAGATCTCGTTCGGTGGCGTTCAAGGATCAGGATGGCCGGCAGAAGCTACTGGGTGTGAACTGGAATGTGACTGGTGATGTGAAGGCTCAAGAGGAACTGAAGCGCGCGGTGGCCGAAGCCGAAGCGCGGGCGTTCGCTCTAGAGCAGGCGAGGGAGACCATCCGGCAGATAGCCGTTCGAGATGAATTAACCGGGCTACTCAACCGTCGCGGCCTTAATGATCAGCTCGAAGCCTGGGACAAAGGGGCCGTCAACTTCAGCGCGGTTCTTCATCTCGATCTGGACTACTTCAAAGAGATCAATGACGAGTTCGGCCATCACACAGGCGACTTCGTCTTAAAAGAAGCTGCGCGTCGGCTCCAAAACGTGACGACCGAAAGCGACATCGTCGCACGGTGGGGCGGAGACGAATTCGTCATTCTCACCGCCCCTGGCGCTACTCGATCTGCGGTCATGGAGATGGCGCAAGCTGCCGTCCGGTCGTTTCATGAACCCGTCGAAATCGATGAGGTGAAACGCATAATCGGAGTGAGCGTTGGTACAGCCTTCGCCAAGACCAATGACAACCCTGCGCAGCTGTTGGTGGAGGCTGACCAGGCTCTTTATCGAGCCAAAGCACGCGGGCGAGGGCGGGCTGAGACGGGCAAGAGGATTTACGCGAAGGCGTCGCACTAGCGCTCCCGTGCCGTAATCGCCGGCTCTGTTGATTTCCACTGAGAGCTGACCCGGCGTTTCCACCGAGAATTGGCTCTGACGCACATTTGCTGGCGTTCCGCTCCTACGATGCGCCAATCAGTCTTGCTTGCAGCAAATCGAGCTTCGCTCTTCCGTACATCTGGCGCTTGATGAGCTTCAAACGGGTGATCTGTCCTTCCGTTTGCCCATTTGACCACGGTGAGATGATCGCGTTTCTTACAGCGTCGAGGTCTTTTTGGACGCCGCCGGCAAACGATCCAACCAAGCTGTCCTTAGCGGCTTCCAACCACTCGTCGAGCTTCCGCGCTGTCTTCGAGCGGATCATGGACTGGAAGTCACCAATGGCCGTACGCGCGACTACAAGCTCCGGGACGTTTACTTCGATTGCCGCTACGAGGATCGCTTCGGATTTTGCAAGGTCATCGCGCGCGGTTGTCATGAGGCGCGCGATAACCCGTGCAGACGGCGTTCTGGCGAGCCCGCTCTGATTGGCCTTTTCCGCAAGACGTCGGCGTTGCGCCCATTGCGAGACGACGCCACTCTGCCCCGAAAAACCCTTCGTCTTCATCTCACGCCAGAGTGCCGAAGCATTGCGTGCCCCTTCCTCCCAGCGGCTGTTGAGCCAGGGCAGCCAGCTATCCAGAGAGCTGGGTCGCGTTCGGAATACGTCGAGACGCTGGCCGCGTAAAACGTCGCGAACAAGCTTCCGGCTATGGCCGGTTTGCCGCACGATCTGTCGAATGGATGTTCCCTTCTTCGACAGCTCCCGGACCGCCTCGTTCGTTTCCTGGCGGCGTAGATATCCCTCATACTGCAGCTTCTCGGCGTACGTCAGAAGCTTGGGATCAACGACATTGCTGCCGACCGCCTGCCTGATCTGCCGCATCGATTTGCCGACAGCGTCGAGGAAGGCCCGGCTGGAATTCTCCATTAGGTGCCACCGATCGGCGACCTGCGCAGCATTAGGCAACGCCTTCGCTATGGCCTCTCCATAACCACCGCCCCGATCACGGGCGACAATAGATATCGACGGATGCTTGGCAAGCCATGTTCGAGACGTATCCAGCGCACGACCCGGCAACAGGGTAACGGGTCTGCGCCGTTCAAGGTCACAAACAATCGTGCCGTAGGTTTGCCCTCGTCTGAAAGCAAAGTCGTCGATGCCTATAACGTTGAGGTCTTCGTTCCGATCACCAATACGGCGGCGAACCACCCGCAATAACGTGTCGTTGCTCACCGGCACCATCAGGCGATTGGCAAATGCTGCGGCAGGTCTACCGCCGAGCGCCAGGCCGAGATGGTGAACAATCATCTCCAGCCTCTGGGTGCGCCGACCGTAACGTGCCAGCACGTTGTCACCGAATTGTTCGCAGAAGATACGCCGGCCGCACAGTACGGCATCGCACCAGAACCGACGCGTCACGACCGTCAGCTCTACCCGCCGACCACCGAGAGGTAAGTCAGCGGGTCGCCGCTCATATCGGCTTTGAATTCGCCGGCTTGCTCGCCCGCAGGCTGGACAAGCTGCTGATGGATTGCGCGATCGAAGCCGAACTTGAACACATTCCCCAACGATCTTCACTGCTTCCACTGCAAAGCCGAATGGCGCGAGACTCGCATGCGGCAATCGATGACCCATTGCTGATCCTCCGGTGAATCAGCAGAAACCTCATTCACGACAGCAGCAAATTTGAGTCAGAGCCAATTCTCGGTGGAAACGCCGGGTCAGTTCTCAGTGGAAATCAACAGCCAAACCTTAAATTCTCCGCTTTACAATTGTCTTTTCCAACGCTTATCGGGTGTAAAATGCGCTGTCCGCGTCTGCTCAGCCCATAGCATTATGAGCAAGTCCATTGGTCCCAGAGCATCATGGTCGACCGGTTCAGTAACCATCAACTAAACCTCGTCCAAGATAGAATAGAACGACGCCACTTCCTTTCCCAGATGGAACAAAGTCCCACGGCATGGAGTTTCTTCGTCACCTCCGGAGCCCCGGATGTATTTTAGGAAACCGGAAGGAAAATTGAATATGGAAGACGCAGGTATTGGCTGGATTGCGGCGATCATCATCGGTGGCATTGCAGGGTGGCTTGCAGAGACGTTTATGAAGAGCAACATGGGCGTCATCATGAATATCCTTCTCGGCATTGTCGGTGCCATAGTCGCCAACTTCATCCTTTCACTGTTCGGGATCGTTCTCGGAGGCTGGCTCGGCTACCTTATCGCCGGTTTCATCGGCGCATGTATCTTAATTGCGCTGGCGCGGATGGTAAGGCGAACAGCGTGAAGCAGTAAAATCGTTTGGGCGGCGTCGTGTGGAGACGCCGCCGGGAACCCTACCCGGCATCAACCGACATGGTAGAACCGAAAACCGTGTGTAGTGCCGGAGCTACCGGCAGAGCGCTAGTGCTTTGTGGTTTCTTCGCCCGGCAGCAGAGATCATTATCGGTCGGACATTTAATCTCCTACCTAAAGGCGCACACATCCGGCTTGCTGCTCGACGTAGCGCCGCAAATGATTGGAACTAGTTGTCTTCGCTCGGAAACCGCCTTTCCGGGTTAAATTAGTTCACGACCTTCAGAAGCGCGCGCATTGGAAGTCCGAGATAACGCGACAAAGGCCGCAAATCGCAAAGGCTCGTCAATCACGTCGACCACGACACCATCCTGGAGATCGAGGAGCACTTTACCGATACCGGAGGTGCGAGCGATCATGTATTTGCCCTCTTCACTCTGATCGGAAAGCGTTTTGCGCCTCGGCTGCGCAATCTCAAGGACCGGAAGTTCCATACTTTCGAAAAGGCCGACTCATATCCAGCACTGGCCAACCATATCGGCGCGCCGATCAATACCGCCCTCATTCTGGAACACTGGGATGACCTTCTCCATCTGGCGGCATCAATCACGACACGCTCTGTTGCGCCCTCAATGATCCTCAAAAAGCTGGCGGCATCCTCGAAACCGAGCCAGTTGGCGAAAGCCCTGCGTGAGCTCGGGCGCATCGAGCGATCCCTGTTTATGATCGAATGGTATTCCAACCCGGCACTTCGCCGGCGATGTCAAGCCGGTCTTAACAAAGGAGAATCCGCCCACAAGCTCAAGCGGGCCGTTTTCTTCCATGAGCGCGGCGAAATCCGCGACCGATCGTTCGAAAGTCAGGCATTCCGTGCCTCGGGCCTCAACCTTGTCGTCAGCGCCATCGTCCACTGGAATACCGTTTATCTCAGCCGTGCCGTAGCCCATCTGCGTCAAAGTGGTCGAACTATCCCCGACATATTGCTCAAGCATGTCTCGCCACTCAGCTGGGAGCACATAAATCTCACCGGCATCTATTCCTGGGACACCGAGCAGCAGATGCCCGAAGGCTTCAGGCCATTGCGACTTCCTGGAAGAATCCTCCGCGCTGCATGACGTTCCCGCTCCGTTCGGTCTTAGCGTACGATTTCGAGCAGCTCTTGTTCTGACCCCAGATTCATTGATGTGCGCGGTTTTACCGGACGCTGTAGTTCCCGCAAGCGTCGATGCCACAGGCCGTCTCACGCAGCAATTCCTCAGCAAGTCTGAGCAGATCCTTCAGGCGCGAATCGCTCAGTCGGTAATGGACGTAACGGCCTCGCTGCTCGCCCGTCACGAGGCCGCACTCGCTGAGACACCGCAAGTGGTTCGACGCGTTCGACTGCGAGAGACCCGTCATCACGACGATCTCGCCCACGGACAAGGACCCTGCGCACAAGGCGTCCAGGATTGATAGCCGCGAGGCGTCAGCCAGTCCCCGGAACAGCTTGGTCCGGACGGCAGCGGCCGGAGCATCGACCCGCTCAATTTGTTTTACATGGCTCGACATATCAGTCACGAATGATATATTTCTCTCTCGAATTAGGGAAGATGGCCATGAACATAGCAGCTTCAACGGACGATGCCGAGACCGCACGCTACCGCGTCACCGGCATGGACTGCCCCTCCTGTGCGGCGAAAATTGAGAAAGCAGTGCGCTCGGTCGGAGTCGAGGAAGTGAAGGTCTCGACAGCCACGCAGATCATGACCTTGCGCGTGGACGATCCCAGTGCCCGTCTTCCCGAGGTAGAACGTGCCGTGACAGGCATCGGCTATAGGCTCGATCGCTTGGGCGCGCCGAGTGTCGATGCCGAAGGCGATATCGACGATCTGCCGAAGGACCTGAGCCATATCACCCCGGCCTATAAGCGGGCACTCTGGATCGTCGTGGCGCTCAATGTCGGCTATGGCCTTGTCGAAATGTTCGGCGGCTTTCTCTCGGGATCGCAGGCCCTCAAGGCCGATGCCCTCGACTTCCTGGGCGATGGCCTGATCACCTTCCTCGGCATCCTCGCGATCGGGTGGAGCCTTGTTTGGCGCGCCCGTTCCGCTTTGATCCAAGGTCTGTTTCTTGGTGCACTTGGTCTTGGGGTTCTCGGGAATACGGCCTATCGCGTGCTGGTGCAACAACAGCCGGAGGCTGAACTGATGGGACTGTTCGCGGTGATTGCACTCGTTGTTAATGTGGTCGCGGTTCTTCCGCTGCTGCCTCACCGGACCGGCGACGCCAATGTGCGAGCGGTTTGGCTGTTCTCGCGTAACGATGCCATTGGCAATGCGGCGGTTGTCGTCGCGGCGGGGCTGGTGGCGTGGACTGCCTCTCCGTGGCCGGATCTGGTTGTTGCCGTCGTTATCGCCGGTTTGTTCCTGCAATCCTCCTGGTCGATTATCCGCGATGCACGGGCGGACCTGCGGGAAGCCGCTCCGGTCACCGGCGCCAAAGCCTGACGGAGGTGCTGCTGTAGTGGACTTTTCCGGCATCGGAATCGCCACGGCCTTTGCCGCGGGGGTCGTTTCCTTTCTTTCCCCTTGTGTGCTGCCGCTTGTGCCTGGCTACATCTCGTATGTTGCCGGGCGCACGATCAGCCCGAATAGGCTCGCGAGCGATATGACCCTGACGGAGACGGGTCGGACACTCGGCTTGAGCCTCTGTTTCGTACTCGGCTTCACCACCGTTTTTGTCCTGCTCGGAGCCAGTGCAACAGCCTTGGGCGGGGTGCTGCGCATGCACCTCTACGAAGCGAATCTGATCGGCGGCGCGATCGTCATCGTCTTCGGGCTGTTCACCGCCGGTCTCGTGCCTATACCCTGGCTCGAGCGCGATGTGAGATTTCATTCAGGCCCAAGAGGCGGCGGTCCTTTGGCGAGCTATCTTCTCGGCCTTGCTTTTGCCTTTGGCTGGACCCCCTGCATTGGGCCTGTTCTCGGCGCAATCCTGGCGCTGTCGGCCGCGAACGCCACCGTAGGAACCGGAACAGCGCTCTTGGCCGTCTATTCACTCGGCCTCGGCCTGCCCTTCATTCTCGCCGCCCTCTTCATGCGCGGGTTCATGGCGCGAATGAAATCCATGCGGCGGACGGGGCGCGTTCTGAAGATCGTCGCCGGCGGGGTCATGGTTATCATGGGGGTCGCGATGATCACCGGTCATCTCAGCAGTTTCGCGATCTGGCTCCTCCAGACGTTTCCCGCGCTCGGCCGCATCGGATGAACACAATGGCAATGACGCCAAACCCGCAAGACGACCCGGAAGTTGAGGCGAAATGAGTGTCTGGATCTGGGTAGCGGTTCTGCTTGCAGCCGTGTACGCCGCGCACTGGGGGTCGGAGCACTTGGCCGATCCCTTCAAGAAGTTGCGCCGGCAATGGGGCATCTCGGCCGCAGCAGGCGGCTCGCTGATCGGCATCGCTACCGCCAGCCCGGAAGTCGGGGTCAATATAACGAGCGCAATCCGGGGCGCCTCCGGCATCGGCCTAGGCGCTGTCCTCGGCTCGACCGTGATCGGCATCCCGACCCTCGTCACTATCGGCTATTTGGCGACTCGCAAGCGCGACCTCCCCAACGATCCCGGTCACGACAGACACCTGCAAAAGCATCTGCTCCGTGTCGATCCGGCGGCTGTGGGCGTGCAGGCGCTGCCTTATCTTGGCATCCTCGCCTTGCTCGCCGTTCTCACCCTGCCCTCGGCCTGGCGCGGTCTTCAGCCGGTCGATGGTTGGCTTCTGCTCGCCGCCTACATCGCCTACCTCGCCCAAGCGTTCCTGCGCGGACGCGGAGAGGGTGAGCAGGCCGACTGGTCGAAGCGCGAGATCTGGCTGGCCGTTGCCGGCGTGGTGGTGCTCGCGCTGGGTGCCTATTTCACGGTCATTGCGACCCAGAACCTTGTCAAGGAACTCGGCATCTCAACGATCGTCGGCGGCCTCTTCATCACCGCGCCGGTGGCGGCTCTGCCGGAAGCTTTCGCCGCCTGGAGCGTCGCCCGATCCGGCCAGATCACGCCGGCGCTTACTAACATCATCGGCGATCACGCCATGGCCGTGACCGTAGGCTTCCTGCCCCTGGCGCTGGTTGGGACCTCCATCGAGAACTTCCATCTGTTCTGGGTCAGCTTCGTCTTCGTCGCGCTCATGCCCGTGCTCTACGCCGCCTTTATTCGCTGGGGCGGCTCTGAGCCCGGCTTCCGGCGCTGGCAGGTTATCGTTCTGGTCGGCACCTATGCGACTTACGTGCTGATCGTCCTCTTCTGGGTTCTCGAGATTTTCTGATGGTGCAGACGCAAACAGCCTCGCATAAATCCGCCTCCATGCTGCGGCTGGGGCTGTCCATTGCGGTCGCCTGGTTCCTGATCGATCAGGTCAGCAAGTGGTGGATCCTCAACAGCGTGATGCGGCCGCCGCGGGTGATCCCGATGACCGAGTTCTTCAACTTGGTCCTCGGGCACAATACCGGCGTAAGCTTCGGGCTTTTCGGCGACACGTCGCCTTGGTTGCTGATGGCTTTCGCGCTGGCTATGGTCATCGGCCTCGTCATCTGGCTGAAGCGTGCCGAGAACCGGCTGACGGCGATTGCACTGGGGCTCATCATCGGCGGCGCGCTCGGCAACGCCCTTGATCGCCTGCGGCATGGCGCCGTCACCGACTTCCTGGATTTCTACGTCGCCACCTATCACTGGCCGGCTTTCAATCTCGCCGATGTGGGGATCGTGAGCGGCGCCGGCCTCCTGCTGTTCGAGAGTATTCGGCCGAGAGGCGAAAATCCGAAAGGCTGACCTGAACTCCATCAGATGAAGGCGCGCTGATGCCGCAACTCCCCCGTGACGCCCGATCAGACGCAACGCTCGCGCTTCTCGCTGATCCCTACAGGTTCAGCTCGAAGCAGTGCCGTGCGTATGGAACGGACCTATTCGAGACCCGGCTTATGCTCATGCGGCCCGACTTTTCTACGACCGAAGCCGATTTATGCGGCATGGCGCCATGATCGGGCGGATCCAGAAAACGCTGCTCGGAAGAGGTGGTGTGCAAGGGCTGGACGACGCGGCCCACCGGCATCGCAAGCAGATGTTCATGTCCCTGATGACACCCGAGCGGATCGAAGGACTGCTAGCCACTACTGCGGCGGAGTGGCAGGCCCGTGCTCGCCTATGGGCGCAGAAGGACGAGATCGTCTTATACGACGAGCTCCACGAACTTCTGACGCGAGCCGCGTGTGCGTGGGCCGGGGTGCCGCTCCCAGAGGCTCAGGTTCGACAGCGGACGCAGGAGATCACGGCGCCGTTCGACGCCGCAGGATCAGTCGGGCCTAGCACTGGCGGGCGCGCTGGGCGCGCAAGCGAGCCAATCGCTGGATCGAGAATGTCGTCGGGCAAATCCGTTCGGGGCAAATCCGCGCGCCGGTGGAATCGGTCGCTTACGTCATCGCAGAGCACCGGGATCTCAACGGTGAGCTGCTGAGCCCTCATATTGCCGCCGTTGAAGTCCTCAACGTGATTAGACCGATCGTTGCCGCCGCTGTCTATATCACCTTCGTCGCCCACGCCCTTCATCACCATCCTGAATGCCGGAGCAAACTCGAAGCTGGCGACGACGGTTCTTACCTAGAACTCTTCGTCCAGGAGGTCCGGCGCTTCTACCCCTTCTTTCCCGCAGTCGCGGCGCTGGTGCGCCGCGACCTCGAGTGGAGAGGATACCAGTTTCCTAGCGGGCGGCGCGTTATTTTGGACCTTTACGGGACGAACCACGACGCCAGTACGTGGGATGCACCTGAGGCGTTTCGGCCAGAGCGGTTTAGCGATTGGGACGGCAGCGCCTTCAACTTCATTCCGCAGGGGGGCGGAGATCACGACATGAATCACCGCTGCCCGGGCGAGTGGATCACGGTCGGGCTCATGAAACAGGCGGCGGGAGTTCTGTCCAGGCACGTCAAATACGATGTGCCGGAGCAGGATCTTCGGATTGACGTTTCTAGGCTGCCGGCCTTGCCCCCAAAGCCGATTAATTTTCGGTCAAGTGACATGTATGGACGGCCTCCGCTTGGCAAGGACTTTTGGTGTGCCATCGACTGCATCCAACAGTGAGGCGAGCGATATGGCAGGTTGCATCCAGCACCGCGGTCCTTTCCCAGTGATCGGCCATTGAGAAGCCAAGATTATCCGTAATGGCTGCGAACGACTTGCACCGCTCCTATTTCTCCCCTTGCAGCTAAAGTGGCTAGAGGTTTTAGTGTGGCGCAGTCTCGACGATGCGTCATGTTCTACGGTGGTCTTCGAGCGACATAAAGGGGCCGTGGCCCGAAACGCAGCGCGAACAGATCCACCAACGTCAGAGGAAATGCACTTGATCGCGACCATCCGGAGCAGGAAGACCGTCGTTCAGCATGCAACTCGTCGGTTCGCCGGCATGGCGGTCGTGGGACTGCTTCTATCGAGTTGCGTAGCGGCCGACATGGCCTTGGACGGCGTCTCCAGTGCGCCGCCACAGATCCCGAGCAGGATGATCACCGAGATGTCGAAGAAGGGCATGAAGACCGAAAGTCCCGTACTCGTCAGGATCTTCAAGCAGGAGAGCGAGCTGGAGGTCTGGAAGATGGATGGGTCCGGCCGATACGCGTTGCTCAAGACGTATCCGATGTGCAGGTGGTCAGGCAGGCTCGGCCCGAAGACAAGAGAGGGCGACCGTCAGGCGCCGGAGGGCTTCTATCATGTCACCGCGGGGATGCTGAACCCGAAGTCCCAATACTACGTCTCCTTCAATCTGGGCTATCCAAACCGGCTGGAGTCCGCCCTCGGCTACACGGGGGAAGCGCTCATGGTGCATGGCGCGTGCTCTTCGTCGGGTTGCTACGCTCTTACCGACCAGGGCGTGGGCGAGATCTACGCCATCGTTGCGAAGGCGCTTTCATCGGGACAAAACCACTTCCAGGTGCAGGCATATCCTTTTCGGATGACGCCGGAGAACATGGCGCTCCACAGGAGCGACGAGAACCTGCCGTTCTGGCGAACGCTGAAGGAAGGCTACGACGCTTTCGAGCTCACCAAGCAGCAGCCGAAGGTCTCGGTCTGTGGTCGGCGATACGTGTTCAACACCGCCTTTGAAGGCGGGGAGCCGCGCGATCCCCTGGCGGCGTGTCCGATCCCGGTCAGGCAGCCGGACCCGCAGATCATGGCGAAGATCGATGCGGAGAAGCGGAAGGTCGACGCGGCCTTGGCCGAGAGCAAGGCGTCTCCCGTCGCCGCATATGTCGATGGAGGAATGCACCCCAGCTTCCGGGAGCTTCTGAAGAAGAAAGGTCCCGAAAAGCTGGCGGCGAGCATCTCCGGCATCAAGTATCCCGTCAGCCGGCCCGAAGCGGCGCTTGCTGATCCATTCCAGGGCGCCAGGAAGAGGACGGCTGCTGGCGCCATATCCGATCAGTCGTCTGGAGACTGATGTGGCGAACGATCAGCAACAGCGGCAGCGCCGCATCCGGCGCAACAATCGGATCGTGCTCGCTATCCTCGTCGCTTTCGTCCTCGGCGTCTTCACAAACAGCTTCTTCCACATCGGCGACGAGGCCCGGCCCGGCGCTGCGACCGCTTCCTCGCAGATGCGCCCCTAGACATGTCATGGGACGCTAGCAACAGCGGCGGAGGCCGTCGGACGGAAGTCCTCGTCATCGGCGCAGGACAGGCGGGGCTTGCTGCGGCGAACGAACTGAAGAAGGCGGGCGTCGACTACCTTCTGTTAGACGCCGCTGCCGCGGTCGGCGATAGCTGGCGGCAGCGGTACGAAACACTGACCCTCTTCACGCCACGGAGCATCAGCAGCCTTCCCGGACTGCCCCTTCCAGGCGATTCCGAGGGATACGCCACGAAGGACGAGTTCGCGGCATATCTTTCCCGATACGCGAAGATGGGCGGCCACCGCATCGAAACCCGGACGCGGATTTCGTCCCTCCGGAGGAAACAAGGCGCGTTGGAGGCCGTCTCCGACGACGGCAGGCTCTATTCTGCCTCGGCGGTTATCGTGGCCACCGGTCCGTTCTCGATCCCACGCATACCATCTATAGCAGAAAGGTTTTCCGATGAGATCCGGCAGATGCACGTCGCAGACTTCCAGAATGCAGGGTCGGTTGCCGAAGGTCCGGTCCTGGTCGTCGGAGACGGAGCAAGCGGAAGGGACGTCGCGCTGGCTCTTGCCACCAGCCACCAAGTCCTTCTTGCAAGGGGACGCGGCCGCAAGCTCTTTCCTGAACGAATCCTGGGGCGGAGTACCTGGTGGTGGCTCCAGCGCCTTGGGCTGCTGGGCGCAAAGCCGGATAGCATCATCGGGAGGAGGATGCGCCGGATCGATCCGTTTCCCAATCGAGGCAACGACGACGCCACGCTGATCCGAAAGGGCGTCGCGCTGAAGCCTAGGCTGGTTTCCGTCGACGGCTGCCATGCCGTCTTCGCGGACGGATCGCGCGAAGCGCCGCGCACCGTGGTCTGGGCGACCGGCTACCGGGACGAGTTCGACTGGATAAGGATCGAAGGCGCAGTGGACGCCGAAGGACGGCTCCTGCACCAGGAGGGCGTCTCTCCGGTTCCTGGTCTCTACTTCGTCGGCAGACCCTGGCAACGGAACAGGGCCTCCGCTCTTATCGCGGGGGCTGGCGAGGACGCTTCCTTCGTCGTCGAAGCACTTCGCCGCTGGATTCGTGAGGATACTCGTCGCTCTGTGAACATCAGAGATGACGGGTAAAAGTTCACAAATTGATCCCCCGTATCTCCCGGACTTAACTTTCAGTTAAGGATCAGGGGGCGGACGAACGAATGAGATTCTCTTTAATTGCCGGCTCGGCGCTCGCTGCTTCTGCGCTCGCCGGCTCTGCGAATGTTGCGGCCTCGGAGACATCCGGTGGGAAAAGCATGATCATCGGAGGAGTAACATCCCAGCCGATCGGCCACTACGAGTTCTGCCAAAGGAACTTGGTCGAGTGCAGCATCCGTCTTTCGTCTTCGCCCGCTCCCGAGCTGTCGGCGCAGGGCTGGGCGGCCATCGAAGAGGTCAACCGTTCCGTCAACAAAAGGATCGCGCCCAGGACGGACAAGCAGATCTTCGGCCAGGAGGAGGTATGGGCCTATCCAACCACTGAAGGAGACTGCGAGGATTACGCACTGCTGAAGCGCAGGGAGCTGGCTCGACGCGGCTTCTCTCTCTCCGACCTTCTGATAACAGTGGTGCGCAAGCCGGACGGGGAGGGCCACGCGATCCTGACGGTACGTACTGCTCAGGGAGACTTTGTTCTCGACAATCTTGAAGCTGACGTCAGGGCCTGGAACGAGACCAGCTACCTCTACGTGAAGCGGCAGTCTTCGTCCGACACCGGGCGCTGGGTTAGCATCGAGAGCGGCAAAGACGTGCCCGTCGGCTCCGTCCGCTAGTGCTCACCCCGCCGCCGAAGGAGTTGATCCGACCTCGTGTCCGATGACCTTGGCCTCGTCGTCGCACGAGTGTCCCGGCGTTTCTATCTCCATCGTGCTGTGACGTCCGGTTTGCGCGGGCGACATCCGGGCGAAACCAGCTTCCGCAAGGTCCATGGCGTCGACGAATGCGTCGATCACTCGAACTGGATGATCCTCATCGATCCAATCCTCAAGACGATCTGGAAACAGCGTAACCTGATCACGACTGATGCCTTCGATATAGCCGGACATTGCCACCTCCGATCGACGAGGTGATTCTACATCAGGATTGAGTTTTTACACAGCCTCGGCCGATGGCAGTCATTGATGCTGCCAAAGCGCCGTCAAGGTTGCCTCTGAAAAGCCGGGCACGGCTAGAACGAAATTGCTGGATAGGTACTGATCCACCCCGCCGAACTCAGGCAACTGACGTAGCTCCTGGTCATTGATCGCGGCACGAAGTCCTTCGAAGATCTTCAGGGAGTCCACAAACTGGAATGGCCGATTGTGCAGCGAGCCCTGCACAGGGGCTGTCGCCCCAGGCACCTCCTTCATCATCTGCAGTTCAGCGACGAATTCACACGCAAGCTTGATTGCGGCCTCTCTTTCACGCCAGTCTGGGGCTGTCATGATCTTCAGCAAAATCGGCCCCAGCTCCGGCGCGCATTCCAGCCTGGAGAAGGCAGTGCCAAACCATTTCGGGTAAGGCGCGTATCGGCGCTCGACCAGTAGAGCGAGCCTCATCAGGTTTCCGGCCATACGCGTGGCAATCACACGAGAGCCGAGCTCGTCACCAACGTCGCCCGTCCGACCGATATAGGCACGTTCCTCAGCAATTCGGCCCCATTGAGCTGCCAGTTTGTAGAGCCAAACATCTCTTGGAAAGTACGAGAGCCTATTTCGAAGCGCAGTCACCTCTCCAAAATCGTCCTGAAACACAGCACCTGCCGTTACCGTCAAGAAGTGCTGCTCCGAATAGGACAGCCAATCCCTCGCGGCCAGATCTTCGGCAAACTGACGGCCGAGATAGCGTTCGCACCAGGCGGGCACGGTATAGAGCTCGACGCCGTGGTCTGATCCTTGCATTCCAGAGGCGCGGCCATCGGCTGGCGCTCGTACGTAGCTTGGATAGCGAACGGTCCTGTCCTCGAAGCTGGTTGGCAGGTGGCGGTCGAGGGTGGTCATGATATCGCCTGCGGAGGTTGCGAATTCAGCTTCGGGCACGAAAATTTGTACAGACGGGCCGTAGTCATGGTCGGCCGACGTCTCAGTGTCGAAACCCAGCACTTCCGAACCAAGGCCGATCCTGCATGCCGCGTGCTGCATTGCAGGGTAATGGTCTCGCAATATCGGAGCGACCACTGTCTGATAGTACCGTCGCGAAAGAGCTATTCCAATTCCTTCTGGCATCAAATTTCCCATCAGCGAGCTTCACCTCGCATGCCCAACGGAGATGTCCGGTGCGTGTCCCTTAGGGAGCTCATTACCGACCTAGAGAAGCCTGGCTGCTCTGCCACTCCGTCTCGTTGCGCTGTTGTAGTATTCGGATGCCTGTTGGACGGATCGATGCCGGGATTGTTCCATAGCTTCGGGTAGGGGGATGCCGCGATTGGCCGCTTCGGTTAAGTAGCCGGAGCGCAGGCCATGCGCTGAATACTCCGCAGGATCGAGACCAGCCATATCTGCACGCTGCTTGACGATGTCGTTGATTGCCTTCGGATCCAGCGAACGCTTGGAAACATTGCCCCAGCGATCAATCGCCCGAAACACACTGCCGCTTTCGATCCTGGCAAGCGCGAGCCAGGCATTCAGCGCTTCGACAGGCCGGCCCGTGAGATAGACGATTTCCTGATTGTCAGCGCCGCTGGTCTTGGTGCGACCGAGATGGATGGACAAGGAGGGCAGGGGAGGCGACCCTTCGACAGGGATGGGTGCTTCCATGACCAACTGCTCCTTGCGCAGTCCGGCAACTTCGCTGCGGCGCCGACCACCGGACGCGAAAGCAACCATCAGGATCGCCTTGTCTCGGATATCGCGCAGGCTGTTGGACCGGCATGTGCCAATCAACTTGGACAGGACATCGCCTGTCACCGCCTTGGCGCTCTTGCGCCGTTTAGGGCGCGGGGTTGCTCGTACTGCCAGTCTTATCGCCGACTTGAGAGCAGGGGAGGCGAAGGCGCCAACCAGTCCGCGCCATTTGGTCAACGTCGACCAGGTGGCCAGGCGACGGCGAACCGTATCCGGGGCATGCGGCCCCGTCTTCCGCAGAAAACCCTGGAGCCGTAGCTTGTCTTCGATGTCGGTAGGCATACCGTGGCCCGGATCTGTCAGGCGTTTCTCAGGATCCCAAAGGTGATGGGCGACAAACTTCAGCAGGAGAGCCTCGGGCGCGGGCCAGGGGAGTGACCGGCCCGTGGCCGCCAGCGCCCATGCCTGCAGATATGCGAGATCAGAGGTCAGGGCACGCAAGGTGTTGGCGCCCATGCCCTCATTGACCAGATGCCGAAGTGTCTCGACATCCTGATCTGTAAGAAGTTCGGCCAGTTCGTCGCGGCGTTCCAATGGAAGAACGGCGGCGATAGTGTCCAGTTCTTCCAAACGCCGCGACACCAACTCGTTAGCCGACAGTGATATCGCCGGCTTTCGCATCATGGTTTGATCCCCGGGGAATCAGCAGGTTTGCAAAAGTTCCGGAAAGCCCGTATATTCCGGAACAAAGGAGATCTACTATGACGTCGATTGTGACGGCAGCTGCCGTTTCGAAGAATTTTGGCGCCTACCAGGATGCGGCCGTGCGAGAGCCGGTCATCATTACCAAGAACGGCCGGCCGCGCACGGTGCTCATGGCCTATGAAGATTACGTCCGCCTGGCCAAGCGCGATCGGCGGGTCGATCTGACAGCTGCGATCAGTGACGACGAGCTCGACGCGATCGAGGCTTCGACGATGGAGCCTGGCTTGGATCATCTCAATACCGAACTGCTGATGGACAAGAATGCTGCCGATTGAACCCAAGGTCGGCTGGGTCTTTCGCTATTCCTATCTCTGGCACTGGCAGCATCTGGACGGACGGGAAGAGGGTGACAAGGACCGCCCCGCTGTCGTGCTGGCCATTGTTGCAATGCTTGAGGACGGGACACCTGCAGTACGTGTCCTGCCGATAACGCATTCGCCGCCGTCTGATCCCCACGATGCAATCGAAATCCCGCCGGCTACCAAGCGCCGCCTTGGTCTCGACGACGAACGGTCGTGGATTGTACTGACTGAAAGCAATCGCTTCGTCTGGCCGGGGCCTGACGTTCGCCCTGTTGACAGCGAGAGCGGATATCACGGGCCATTGCCACCGGCCTTGTTCGAAGAGGTAAAGCGTCGTTTTGTGGAGCTCGCGAGAAGCCAGCGTCACAAGGCGACCGTTCGCAGCGATTGAGCTGTTCTTTACTCTCTCGTTCACCCTCAAGCCCGCGCGTCCAAGTGTCTTTCCCACCGTGATTTGCCGGGAATCTAAGCCTTCAACCGCGTCAAGTCAATCAGCTCCGATAAGGGTCACTTATCGGTGGTTATAGCCTCAACTCTCAATCATACCATGTGAGGAATGCTAACTTTGAGATAGAGTTCCCATAAGAAATCATTTATCATGATTTCAATGGCTTACGATGTCGCGAAAATCAGCATGACAGCCCTGATACGGCCGGCCTTTGACGCCGGCATCGCGCTCACGCGTCTCGACGAGCGCATCGCCCGTTCGCCAGTCGGCCAGGGCTTCCTCGAACGATCGCAATTTACCGACGCCTGCGCCTCGCTGTGGATCGACGGCGAACTCGTCCATCTCGAAGACCTCGTCCTCCACGACGCCACCCGCGATATTCGCACACCGACCCACGAGCTGACCATCGCCCGCGACGTCCTGCGCACCCGCCGGCGGATCACCGCGCAAGTACCCGGCTGGGCGTTGTCCGCAGACGGCATTCGGACCCTGCGAAAGACTGCGGAGATCACCCAGCTCGACACAGACGAGGAGACGACCGCCGACGCCGTCCGGCGCGCGGTCGCTAACGATCCGGAAGGGGAGGGGGAAGACGCCGACGACATCGAAACTCTTCCTGGCGTCGACTACGCCGCGATTGATGCGGTGCTCGCCCGTTCGGACGCGGCGATCGAGAACGCGACCAGGCCCGGCCGTGGCAGCGCGTCGGAAAGAGATCCGATGATTTATGACCTCGACTGGGACGAGGATGCCCGGCTCGACGAGTGGCGCGGCGTGTTACGTCAAGGCCAAGAACTGCCGGCGGTGCTGCAGGCGATCGTTGCCCTCGATACCTGGAACGAGCTTTCTGTCCTGCAGCACGCGCCGTGGCTGGGTCGGCTGTTTTCCGCCTCCATCCTGCGGCAGGCCGGCATCACCACCGGCGCCCATCTCGCTGCCATCAATGTCGGCCTGAAAACCATCCCGGTCGATCGGCGCCGCAGTCTCGACCGGGAAACCCGGCTGCTCGCCATCGTCCACGGTCTTTTGGCGGCCGCCGAGATCGGCATGAAAGAGCATGACCGTTTGATACTGGCGAAAACGATGATGGACCGAAAACTGGAGGGGCGCCGCGCTTCCTCCAAGTTGCCGGAATTGATTGAATTGGTGATGGCAAGGCCGCTGTTGTCGGCCGGGATGGTGGCGAAGACGCTGGACGTCACGCCGCAGGCGGCGCGGCGGATTGTTTTGGAACTGGGGTTGCGGGAGATGACGGGGAGGGGGAGGTTTCGGGCGTGGGGCGTAGTATAATGGTGGCGCCAACGTCCGTCGCTGGCTTCCGGCGCGGGTGAACCCCTGTCGTTCACGCTCGCCCTCGCTATGATGACCACTGTGATCTTCTTCGCACGCGCTTACTCTTGGTCTCCCTCGCCTAGGTGTCCCGATTGGGGTGTGCTCTTTCCCGATCGATTTTCAACGATAGGTCTCGGCATATTTCAGGAACTCGGCATGAGGCTGTCGGGCACTACCCCAGAGACGGTGGGACGGCCATCCTTCGGGCCGCTCGCGATGGGCCGCCACAGAGAGGATGAGACGCTCCTTCGCCCGAGATATCGCAACGAAATAGGCGGATCGCTCATCCACAGGGTTCGACCAGAAGGTTTGTGCCTCGACACCCATTACGATGACCGTGTCGAATTCCAGTCCCTTGCTTTTGTGGATCGACATGACGCGGACCGCCCGGTCCGCTGAAAAGGCCGAGAGCGCAAGCCCGATGTCCGGCTCGTTTGAAAGAACAACATGCAGGCGGTCAATTGCTGACTGAACCAGTTCGTCCAAACGGTTGGCCTGCCCGTAATCCGACGACATTGCGACCACAGCGTCCCGGCCTACCAGTGCAAAGAGCTGATCGACGATCGTTTGAAGTCCTGCGCGGTCGCCCTTGGCGATCGTGCCGGCGGCAATCGCAGACCGGATCTCTTCGACAAACCGCGCCCATCGATGCCTGGCGCGATATTCCTGCTCCTCGTCCATGCTATGGGTATAGATGATCGCGCTCAGAAGTCTGCGATGTGCGTCGGCATTCGCAACGGTCCCCGCCACCAGAAGCAGATCGGTGATGAGTTTGACGACAGGCTCGGAGGCAAAATCTTGCGTACTGTCTTCCTCCCGGAACGGGATCCCGTGCGCCTGAAATGCTTCACGCAGCCGCTGGCAGACGAACTGCTGGTCGCGGCTGACGAGAACCGCGATTTGCGACGGCGCTACCCCATCATTGTCGATCCTGTCCCTGATCGCGACGGCCAGCCGTTCCGCCTCGTCGACCGCATCTGTCGCTTCAAGGATCTCGATCACGCCCTCGTCGCCCGCAAGCTCGGCATCATCGACCGCGCCCGCCGGGTCCATGGTGCGGACCATTGCATTCTGCATCCTGCGCAACCGCGGTTTGGCTCGAAAGTTCTGATAGAGACTGAGGGGCACGGCGGCGAAATCCGTCGCAAAAACCTTGAAAATGCCCTCCAGGGCTCCTGCCCATCCCATGATCCTCTGGCGGGTGTCGCCAACGGCGGTCAGTCTTGCCGATGAGGCCAGAAAGCAGTCGGATATCAGCTGGTACTGCTCGCTCGTGCAATCTTGAAACTCATCGAGGAAGACGTCGCTATAGGTGTAGCGTATGGCATTGCGAGCGATCGCGTTGGTCTGAACGATGGTAGTGGCAAGCGGTACCATGTCCTTGAATGTAATCGACTGCCGTTCGACGCGGCGCGGGCCGACACTATAGTCGTCGTCGAGCTGATCAGCGCCGGTCAAAGCCGTCCGGAAACGGTCGATAATTCGCTTTGCAAAGGCATGAAACGTGTAGCTGTCAAACCGGCTTGCCAGATCGTTCCCGCATCGCAGACGAACCCGATCCTTCAGATTCTGGCTGGCGTCGACCTTGAACGAGATTGCGAGTATCCGGCTTGGATAGCGGCAGGTCGCGGTGCGAAGCAGGAAGTCGGCGCGTTGCGCCAGAACCTCGGTCTTGCCCGCACCCGGCCCCGCCGTGATGGCCAGATGCCCGGCGGTGGTTCGGGCCGCCAGAAGGGCGTTCGGTTCGAGGATGAGGCTGTCTGCCGGCTTCCACCGTTCGACGGGGATCATTCCGGTATCGCTTTCAAAGCGGCCAAAGCATATTCCGTCAATCGTTTCAGCGACCCGGGGAGCGACGCAACAAGCGCTGCGTCATCAAGTTCGGCCATTGCGCGGATATGCCAGACCGGCTTGCTGCCCACCTTGAAGCGCTTGTGGTAAGGACCGAAATAGGTCTGTTGCGCCGCCTCATACTGATCGACCGCGCCATGAGACTCACCGAGCACGGAGTTGATTTTGGCCTCTGTCGGCGCCACCAGTTCGGCGGCTTCCACCGTATAGGCCTGCGGGAAAGCCGTCATCATCGCAAAGTCGAGGTCGAGGGGAGAGGAGAAAAAGACGCCCTGTCCTTCGAGGAAGGACAACCATTTCCCGGTATCTTTCAACAGTCGAGGTTCAGCGTCCCACGCTGTCATGTTCTTGATATGGTCGGGTGTCAGCGCAGTCTTTTTTACGTCGGCATAAGCAAGCAATTGCTGGCAGGCATATCGAACCCGACCCCAGCCGCCGTCGTGACGGGCGAGATCCAGATCAAGGAGGGTGACGAAGGGGATTTCGAGCCCGTGCAGCAGGCGCCAGAAATGGTTGACATGCCGTCCGCCAAGCGGCACGACCGAGATGGAGGCATCATCGATCCTGGTGCCCATGGCGCTGATCACGCGCGGTAGAACCACCTCCTCGCTGTCGCCCTCGCCAAGGACGACATAGCGGGAAAAATAAAGTTCGGGGAACGCCTGTACGGCTTCGCGCACGAACTTGAACGCATCGGCATCCTTTTCGCTGTCGGGGAGCTGGATGGTCCTAACCCGTGTGGTGCGATCGGCGGCAAGCCGAAGATACCGAACGAGCTTCGGATCGATGCGGCGCATGATCGATGCCGAGTGGGTTGCCAGAACCGCCTGGGTATCCTGTCCCTTGGAGAATGCGGACAGACTGGCGACCACACGTCCAAGGTAATGCGGTGAGAGGCTGTTTTCCGGTTCCTCGACAGCGATCAGCGTGAAGACCGCCGGGCGCAGCTTGTCGATATCGAACTCGGTCTTGAGTTCGCCTCGCAAAACTCGCTGGTTGAGCTCGTGGACGCCGAGCACGATCGAGAGATAAAGGACAGACTGCTGGCCGTCGCTCAATCTTGAAAAATCGACGCTCGGTTCGTCGTGGCCGGGCGTGAAGACGACGCTCATGTGGCGCAGCAGCGCTTCGATCTCGTTGCGCCCGAAGAACACCGAAGGGCTCGCGAAGTGGCGGCCAGTGTGCAGGACCTCCCATGACTTGCCGAGTGCCTGCGTCACACTGACCATTGCGGCATTGCCGGCGAGCGCTGAGCTGATCTTTTCGGTCAGGCCATCGAC
The DNA here is from genome assembly GCF_050281005.1 of Allorhizobium sp. NPDC080224. Lineage (NCBI taxonomy): Bacteria > Pseudomonadati > Pseudomonadota > Alphaproteobacteria > Hyphomicrobiales > Rhizobiaceae > Allorhizobium > Allorhizobium sp. NPDC080224. Next base: position 33,498 of record NZ_JBNNWJ010000010.1, on the reverse strand, counting down.
GGTCGATCTCTCCGTAGTCCAGTTTGCGGCTCTGAGCACCCGCCCAAGCAAGGCACTTGCCGAATAGGAAATGTGGTCGGCGGGATCGCGGCGCGCCGGCAGGTAATGGACCTGGATGCTCCCCCGTTCCTGCTTTGAAACGCGTGTCTCGGCCTTCGGCTCGCCGTTAGCGTCGACCTTCAGGACGTTGGTAAAATTCTCTTCGACTTCGCCATCCTGATCGAGCGTCGCGCTCAGGCGAAAGCGAACCTGTGCCGGGCCTTGCGGCGCCTCAAGCTGCATATGCGCAAATGCGCCAGGCACCGCAGGCTTGGGCACACCGTCGTCGTTCAGCAGTTCAGGAAACTGGAAATCGGCCTCGATCCACAGGCGCCGATCCAGTGGCGCCTCCTTCTCGTCGTTGGGAACGTGAAAATCCAACTTGCGGACTTTTCGCTGAGCCGGGTCGAGGCTGAACATCCTCGCCAAAGCCTGCAGAACAGCCGTTTTGCCGGAGCCATTCGGACCAAGAAAGAAAGTCATGTCGGAGAGGTCAATAACGGTTGCCGTTTGACCAAAAGATCGAAAGTTTTTAAGCCGTAAGCGGACCAATTTCATGACGAATCTCCTCGCAAATCGATAACAAGAAACCGAGACGAGCGGAAGTTAAGGCCGCAGGTACGATGTCCAACGTGACGCGACTGACGTGCCGTAGCACGCGATCCAGGGGGCGGCCAGGCTGTGCGCCTACGATGCCTTTCTGAAGGTGTTGATCCGGATTTCCTCTCCGAGGAAGGTGGGCGCGAACGACGAAATCAGGGTCCGCTCCTTCAGCCACGACGAGAATTGCTGATTGGCGTCATTGTTCTCGATCGGTCACCGAGGAAACAGCCCGAAGCGACCTTCATCAACCATCCCGGAAAAATGAATCACTCGATCACCGAGTTCGACGTCTGACGGTGGATCCATGTTCTCAACGATAATCGCCTGTCGATCGCTTTCGAGGCCAAGAAGATATCTATAGAAGTTTCCGTTCAGGTTCGTATCGCTCAGATCGTCGTCGGCTCCCTCCGGCTCGCGGTAGGAAAGCAGAGGGGAATCGAGCACGACGATGCCCGGATGGGCCAGATCGTTGTCGGCGCAATATTGCAGCAGCGAGATGGTAAACGCCGATTGCGTAATCGCCCTCAGCCCCTTTCCATAGGAGGTTCGCGGCTTGCCCGAAACGATCAGGTCTTTCATTGTCGTGTCGAAGTGGACGCGATCCACACCCGGAAACCCCCATTGGTGGAGGACACTCTCAACCAGTTCAGTGAACGGGGCGACGACGGTGCTGGTTAGACGGGTGCTCGATGCGGCATCGTTTGAGCCCCCGTCGTTCTGCCGTTCCAGGGCGGCTTTACGACTGGTCAGATCACTCAGATTGCTGAAGAGCCCGAGTGCCTGGCGAACGTTCGCGCCTTTGTCAGCCAGTTCCTTGTAAGTTGAACGTTGTTTTCGCAGGTCGGGTGAGACCACTGTCTCGATTTCAATCGACAATGCTCTCAGGGAGCTTTTCATATTGGGAAGCGACTTCTCGATCGACTGCGCCTCCGTCTTCAGAGCGGTCATCGTTGTTGCCAGCTCCGATTGCCGAGCTTCAATCTTCTGCATCTCTGCTTCGGCAGCCAGGACGGTCACCCCAATATCGCCGTGGCAGACGGCGCTGGAATCATGATGCTCGGGCAAGGCGCCACAGGTCGGGCAAATCTCTTGTTCGAGTACCGAGAAAAAGCTTCCCGCCTCCCGGATGCCCACCAGACGCTCATAATCCGAGCCGTAGTGCTGTTGCAGAAGATTGAAACGCTCGAGGAGGGTGGCGATCTCTGTGTAACGCTCGTTGGTCGCTTCGAGCTTTTGAATAATCGTCCGCCTCTTGGTCGAGATCGTTTTGAACTTTTCCTCGGTGAACGCGAGTTGCTCGACGCGATTGTCCATCGCCTTCGTGAGCCGGTCCTCTTGATCGGCCAATTCATCTCGGGAGCCGGATATCGACGTGATGCGCTTTTGAGCTTCCGCGATCAGTTGATCGAGAAGATCGATCTGCGCCAAACGTTTCTGCTCCTCGGAAGAGGTGCCTTGGCGCGATAGAAGGGCGGTGTCATCGACACCGGTCAGAAGCATTGTGAATACGGAGGTGTTCGCAGTATTCGCAGTGTAATTTCCGTCCGACAACGGAGAACGCTTCTGGATTATTTCCTCTTCGTTGACGATCGCCAGTCTCGCGAGGTTGCGGAAGCTCAGGGCTTGGGTGTCATCTTTCGCATTCTTTTTGATTCTTTTACCTGCTAGGCCGATTTTTGACAGGAGGAAAGAAGAGAGGTTTGATTCATCGCGTTCGTTGTGGATCTCTCCAAGGGTACTACCGCCTGTATCCGGAATCGACGTGTGCAAACCTTCGAACGCCTGGAACTGTCCGCCAGTCATGCCTCTGAGCAGCGTCGTTTCCGATCCGTCGTCGAAGGCGATCGCGAGCAACACGCGCTCATAGCCCTTTGCTTCCGGAATATCGGGGAGGGGACCTTTGCCGCCAAGCATGAAATCGATTGCTTCGACGATATACGACTTTCCGGTATCGGAGGCCCCATAGACGACGTTCAGGCCGGACTGGAACGAGACGATCGCCGGCTTTCTGTCCTTGCCGTGAAAGGAGAGATGACGGATCTGGAAGCCTGAATATGTCATGATGCCGGCCCGGACGCTTCGTCTTGGAACTCAGATACCCAGTTCGAGAGGAGATTTCGCATCAGATCGTCAAAACCCTCATCGCTGTAATTCTCGAAATGGCCTGCGAGCCATTGGGCGCGCTCATACAATTGCTGCAGGTATGGCGTCTGCAGCGCGGAGACAAAGAATTCAGCATTATCGCCCGCCTGAAACAGTATCCCGCTTTCGTCAGCAAGCTGCTCGATGAGCCCTCGTGACATCATCAAGGCAACAGCTGATTGCACGGACTTCCTTCGAACCTGAGTGACAGGCGACATGATCGGGGTCGGCGGATGCAAGTCCGCTGGACCGTCGACTAAGCTGGTTCTCACGACAAGGTAGTCCATGGCGGTCAGCCGGTTCAGATCTACTGCTCGCGGAAAATGCGCGTGCAGCACAAAGACCGCCCTCACACCGGTTTCGAGCGGACCATTGAAAGCGGAGGCTGAGGACACTAGCGTCGCCATGTCAGCTTCCCATCGTTCGCGAGCTGGTGACAAATTCCCCGGCGATCCTTGGGCAGGGCGCTTTTGTTAAGCGGGTGCGCATCGAGAGCGATGGATTGCGCCTTTTCGGTCACGGCCACCACTCTCGCGAAACCGTCAGGATGATCCCCATCATAGGTGTCCTGGATACCATCCAGTATCTCGGCTTGTAATCCTTCGAAGGTTCCGGGCTCCACCTTTTCGCGCACGAACACCCGCAGTGACTCGGCATGATAAAATGCCTCACGGGATCGCTGGAAGTGGGTTTTCAACGTGGAAAACTTGTCTAGCTGCGAGGCGGTTGCGACCGCCTCTCCTTTATGCTCTGAGTAGGCGTCGAGGAGCTTGCTTGTATAGGTCGTCTCCGCTTCCTCGACCTCGGCTGGGACAGCGTCGGGTTGCGGACGCGACGGCAGGCCACCACCGAATCGACTAAGATGGTAGGGCGTTTTGGCATGAGCCTCGATGATTGTCCGCGGCTGTTCAGCAGAAAAGATCCTGAAGTCGAAACTACTGACGTAGTCGAGAAATTTGCCTTCCAGTTTGACCGGACCGGGTGAGGTGATTTTTCCGGCGATGGATTTGTCCCATTCCGCGATTACCTTCGTTTTCAGCTTATCCGCGTTGGTCAGCAAAAGGGATAGCGACGTAGAGGCCCCTTTCGGCGCGATAAAGCGGCATGCTCTCGGCGCTTTGTATACGCCCGAGAACGAATACCAAAGGATCTTTCCGATTTCTGGAGCGGCTACGCTGAAACCCAAGGGGGCACTATAATGCTTGCACTGATGATTATCCCAAGTGCCGAGCAGCTTGTCTGCGTCGCAGAAGCCGGCAATGTCTATTCCCTTGTCACCAGCGCCGGTCGGACGCATGACGCCGACATAAGTAGATTTGAGAGAATGCACCCATTCGTCGATGAACGTTTCCCACTCGCTGGCCTCATAGGTCTGAATGATCTTGAGGGGATCAATCCGTGGTCCGTTCTCGAATTCGTGCGCTAGCAGGATCCTAGCGGACGGTAGGTCTTTCACCGCGTCTTGTAAAGAAATCAATGTCGCCTGCATTGCAGCCCTGCGCTCGAGCCAAATCTTATGTGTTTTAAGGTTTTAGTCATAGCAGGGGCAATGATACATGCAACCTCAAGTACGTCGCTTAGTGCTGGTGACCGCCTCTTTCCACCTTCATTCTGTTTATTCCAGAAATCGAACTATTGACACCACGAATCGCCGTTGCATGTCGTAACGGTCGAAGGCGCTGTGATGAACTTTCGATCCCACGCCCTAGCGTTGCCCGCATTCGCAATTTGGTCGCGATTATAAATTTGTGTCGGGTTTTTAGTTTTTAACTTGATCAATCTTTGCCGGGGCGGCTTTCGAAATCCGCAGTGTAGAGACGATCATCTGGCCGCCACCCTGTGGTATCCGCGAGATTTCTGGCTCAATCTTGAACCACCGGTGTTTTTCGACGAACGCCGGGATCCAAGGCAGATCCTCCGAGAAGTAGACCACGCTCTCCGCGCATTGTACAATCCGGCGATTGATCTCCGCTGCATCTTGGCGCCGAATGTTGATCCTACGGGTTCTCAGGTTCGCAAACCTTAAATCCAGCCGGCCTCGTTGTTCGAGGTCCGGCAGGATGCGGATGGCGAGACTGGGTGCAAGAGGCAGGATCCGGTTGACTATACCAGCTCGCCCCGAAGGCTCGATTGCAAGCGGATAGTCGCTTGTGAAAAACGGTGTTGATGGATTCTCATTAATAAGAATGTCCCAGCATGAATTTCCCCAGATCGACGTACTACGAAGGATATTGGTGATCCCCATGGATTGCGGATACTTGGGATCGACCGTCACCAAGACTTCCTCGCTGTCCAACAGCTGGGCCAACGTCTTGCCTCTGAACACGGAGGGTGGCGGCGGAAGCATACCCGATTCTTCAAGCATGGCGGTTGTCACGGCGACGGTTTCCTGAAGCGGTCGCGAATGGATGCGCATACCGCCAGGCGCGCATCCCTGGACATAGGCAGCGAAGCCGGCAATCGCGAATACGGATTCGGGATCGAGTCGACCTTCTCGCAGCTTGACCAAAGCAGAGTTGTACCTTGGCTCCACGCCGTGCAAGAATTCCTCAATGACGCGGGGTTCCTGCAGATAGGGGTTGGTGCTGCCGTCCTCGATGCGACATTGGCTATAGGCGTCACAGGTATAGCGCTTCAAGTCCGTTTTCTTCATCGCATACATGCGCTCCCCGAGCGCTGGAGCGTAGAAATTCTTCAGATGGACTTGGGAGACATAGTGATCAAGAGCCACAGCAGCACCTGAATGGACCATAGAGCGAATGGTGGATTGCCGCCGAGTGTTGCTCAGCAGTAGGCGCCGGATTCGTGCCTGTCATCTTGTCAAGCACGCCGGCGATATGGTTTGGCGTGGTTGTTTCCAGAGATCGGACGCAACAACCCCTCGCCCAGCTCAAAAGCTTGCTCCTATCTCAGCAGAACCAGAGCGTGTTAGATTTGCGGACTTGGGTAATAGAGAATTCCGTGATGCCTGTCCGGGCTTTGTCGGAATATGACCGACAAAGCCCGGCAGCAGTGTGCGTTGGGAAAGCAAGATTAGCAGATCCATGCTAGTCCTCCAGAACAGGCGGGAGAATATCCTCCAATTGCCGTATGACCGAATGGTAAGCCGCTCCTAAAGTAGCCTGAGTGTAATTATCGTAAATCATGAAGTCCGCCTCATGGAGGACACTGGATGTAAACTGCTCATGCCAGACCGAATTCGCGGCGACAATTACCGCTTGGTCGATCTCTGTAAACTGGTCGGCTGTGATGTCGATGATGATATCGCCATGCTGGATCCACGCATGGGTATGGTCGCCTTTCTCGCCAAGCACATAATCGAAGGTGCCTAGACCCTGCAATTTGAGAAAATGCCCTAACAGTAGTGTCGCGTCTCCGCAGGCACCATGTGGGAACGATTGCATAGTGATCGGCAACTGGCTGCGAGGCGTCGCCTCAATCGCGTCGCGGAAACGTCGGGCGAGATTATCGAGTTGATCCATATCTAGATTCTCGCTGCTTTCAGACAAATGCAAAGGGCATTATCTCAAGCATTCAGTGCCTTAACGTCAACTTATATAGCTGGTCTTAGGTTCGAATATCATCAAGGCGAGGCTGTGAGAGCTATTGCTCCAAAAGAAGACATTCGGATGACCGGACTTATAGCTACTACGGGCGTACAGCGGTAAGTGACCCCTGCATCAGGATGGATTAATGCTCACGTGGCCAGTCCGGATGTAGCCGATCGATCATGAAGGCGTGACTGTGCCGGTGACCGTGGCGATGGTGTCCCTCGCGCAGATGCGGGTCGTCATCTGCAAGGTCATCGTGACTGTGTTCCACCTCGGCTTCATCTGCCATCTCCCACAGTGACAATGCGGCAACCAGACCCGCCGCGCCCATTGCCGCCATAACCAAGGCGGTCCCAGGAAGACCGATTGCGACGCCGAGCCACCCCGCGAGTGGGTAGGTTATCAGCCAGCAGGCGTGAGACAGCGCGAAATGGGCGGCGAAGAGCGCCGGCCGATCCTCCGGATGAGCTGACCGCCGCAGCAGACGGCCGGATGGTGTCTGAACGACGGAGTAGCCAATGCCGAGCAGAAACCAAAGCGCCAGCAGCAGACTGTAGGTCTCGATGAATGCAGTCGCGATCAGGCCTGCACTGAGAAGTGCAGCGCCGTAGAGCATGACGAACCTGTCTGAAACTCGGTCGAGAAGCCTGGGCAGCAAGAGCGCCGCGAGCATCGAGCCCGACCCGAATGCCGCGAGCGCAATCGCCGTGTCGGAGGCTGTCAGTTCGAACTTTGCCTGCACGAAGACGACGGTATTGACGATCACTATGGCGCCTGCGGCAGACACCGTGAGGCAGAGCGCGAGCAATCCCCTCAGCCGCGGCGTCGCGAGATAGATCTTCAAGCCGCGTGTCGTCCGCTCGTAGATGCTCCGGCGCTCTTTCGCGGGATGATTTGGCAGCGTCACGGAAACGACGAGTGCCGCTGAGGCCAGGAACCCGAAGACGGTTCCGGCAAAGAGCGAATGGAAGGAGATGACCGTCAACAGGGCCGCCGCCAGGATCGGGCTGACAAGGCTTTCCAGATCATAGGCGAGACGTGAGAGAGAAAGCGCCCGGGTATAATCCTTTTCTGCCGGCAGGACATCGGGGATCGTCGCCTGGAATGCCGGAGTAAAGGCGGCGGACGCAGACTGGAGGACGAAGATCAGGACATAGACCTGCCAGATCTCCGTGACGAACGGCAGACAGAGCGCGACTGCGGCCCTAATGACATCGAGCGTAACCAGCATGGCCCGGCGCGGTAGCACCTCTGCGAAGGCTCCGGCAACCGGGGCGACAGCCACATAGGCGATCATCTTGATCGCCAGCGCTGTGCCGAGCACCGCTCCGGCACGATCACCCGCGAGATCGAAGGCAAGCAGACCAAGTGCGACTGTGGCAAGCCCCGTTCCGAGGAGCGCGATGACCTGCGCGAGAAACAGACGCCGATAGGTTCGATTGCGCAGAACATCCAGCATCGACCGCGTCCTTCAGAGGTACTTCGTGATGGTCTTAAAGTCGTCGATCGTCTTTCGCTGCGAGAGATCCAGCGCGCCCACCGTTTCCTCCAGGCAATGGTCGAGATGGTCCTGGATCAGCGTGCGCTTGGCGTTGCGGACTGCCTTTTCGACGGCATCCAGTTGTTGCGCGATGTCGAGACAAGGTTTTCCTGCCTCGATCATGGCGGTGACACTCCTCAGATGGCCTTCGGCACGCTTGAGGCGCTTGATGATATCGGGATGCGTTTCGTGTCGATGCTCGCTCATGGGCAATTCCTATCCCCCTGGAGGGGATATTTCAATCGGCTTTCTTGTTCCCGCCATCAGTCAGAGCAACCGCGTTGGCCATGAAGTTTTGGGTGGACGATAATTCGGATCCGCTCAAGGCGTTTCGAGACTTGGTCATGCCCATCAGCTTTTAAGCACCGCTGTGGCGGCATTGCAGGGCTCGCGGCCCTCGCACCAATTAGTCGATATCAAGCGCCCCTGTCGAACCGCGAAAGTTTTTGCTTGCACCTCTAGTGGCTAGAGGTCGTACGATTAATCTTTCACAATGTGAGGATTTCCAGTGAGCGACTCGTTACAAACTCGTTTCCGGGTAACCGGAATGGCACCCCCTATCCTGCAGGCACGTTTCCGTATCGGCGGAATGGATTGTGCGTCATGTGCCGCCAAGATCGACACGGCCATCAGACGGATAGACGCTGTCGAAGACGTCGCCGTGTCGGTGACGGCCGGAACCATGACGGTCAAACATCGGCAATCAGCGGATATGAAAGCCATCGAAAAGCGGGTCTCCGGTCTCGGTTACACGATCGTGCCCATCCCAGGAACCGACCGGCACTCATCGTCTACTATCCAAGAAGCTTCTCACAACGCCCACGCTGGACACGACCACGGATCGAAAAGCTCGGCAGAGGGCAAATTTGAGGGACTCCACGGTCACGATCATGGTTCTTCCGAAGGTCCTTGGTGGGCGAGCAAGAAGGGGCGCCTGACGATCTTGGCAGGGGCATCACTGGCCGTCGCTTACGGCATTGGGTACCTGGTCCCGGCGATCGAGACCTACGCCTACACGATAGCAATGCTTGTCGGCCTCGTGCCCATAGCCCGAAGGGCTATTATGGCCGCACTGGCTGGCACGCCATTCTCCATCGAGATGCTTATGACGATCGCCGCTGCTGGCGCACTGGTCATCAATGCGACCGAAGAGGCTGCGGCGGTTGTTTTCCTCTTCCTTGTCGGCGAACTGCTCGAGGGCGTCGCCGCTGGAAAAGCGCGCGACAGCATCAAGTCGCTTACGGCGCTCGTTCCCAAAACGGCGATATTGGAGGAAGGCAGCGAGACTCGCGAGGTGCCGGCCGAAACTCTTGCGGTCGGTTCAATCATTATGGTTCGCCCTGGCGACCGGATCTCCGCCGATGGTGTCATCATTGCAGGTGAAAGCTCGATTGACGAAGCGCCAGTGACTGGCGAAAGCGTGCCTGTTCGCAAGGCGGTCGACGACACTGTTTTTGCAGGCACCGTAAATGGTGATGCGGTTCTGCGTGTCAGGGTCACGGCCGCAGCCGCAGACAATACGATCGCCCGTGTCGTTCGTCTCGTCGAGGAAGCGCAGGAATCCAAGGCTCCGACTGAGCGCTTTATTGACCGTTTTTCAAAATACTACACACCCGGTGTAGTTGTCGTTGCCGCTTTGGTGGCGGTCATCCCTCCGCTTTTCGCAGGTGGAATATGGAGTGAGTGGGTTTACAAGGGACTTGCTGTCCTGCTGATAGGCTGCCCATGCGCGCTCGTAATTTCGACCCCGGCTGCGATCGCTGCATCACTGTCGTCGGGCGCACGCCGCGGCCTGCTCCTCAAAGGCGGCGCCGTTCTAGAAGGACTTGGCAACCTTACGGCGATTGCTTTCGACAAGACTGGCACGCTCACCGAAGGCAAACCGCAGGTGACTGATGTGGTCCCGTTCGGCCGGGAAAGTGAGGACGTCCTTCGGTTTGCCGCAGCGCTTGAAGTGGGATCCAGCCATCCTCTCGCCCTTGCGATCTTAAGCAAGGCCAAGGAGGAAGGCATCGTACCTCCCACGGGGACCGATGCGAAGGCTCTCGGCGGCAAGGGTGTTTCCGCCATCGTAGATGGTGTCGAGGTCTTTTTTGGCTCGCCCAGGGCTGCAGCAGAGCGAGTTCCGGTTCCAGTTGCTCACTTGGAGAAGATCACGTCTCTCAACGATGAAGGAAAGACCGTGTCTGTACTGGTCATTGGCGATGTTCTCGCTGGTGCCATTGCCATGCGCGACGAGCCTAGAGCCGATGCTGTTGCGGGCCTCAAGGCCCTGACGGATGCAGGCATAAAGACGATCATGCTGACAGGCGACAACAAGCGGACCGCCACCGCCATCGGTGCGCAACTCGGCATCGAGGTCCGTGCGGAGCTGATGCCTGAAGACAAGCAGCGGATCGTGGGCGAATTGAAGAAAGAGGGCTATGTTGTCGGCAAGATCGGCGATGGGATCAATGACGCGCCAGCGCTAGCGGCAGCTGATGTCGGGATTGCTATGGGTGGTGGAACGGACGTGGCGCTGGAGACGGCAGACGCCGCGGTTCTCCACGGCAGGGTGGCTGATGTCGCCCTTATGATCGATCTCTCGAAACGTACTATGCGCAACATTTTCCAGAACATTACCATCGCTTTGAGTTTGAAGGTGGTATTTTTGGTGACGACTATCCTGGGCATCACGGGCCTGTGGCCTGCAATTCTTGCCGATACGGGTGCGACAGTCCTTGTAACCATGAATGCGTTGCGGTTGTTACGTCCCATTCGCTGAACGCGGCGCCACCGGCGTTCCAGGTCTCTTTCAACTTGTCGTCATGCCAACCTGTTCAGACCTCTCGAGAGATGACGGTTTCGGATCTGATGTATCCCACTAACTATGCGGAGAAATTACGTGCCATTTCAAAAAACACTGGCTTGCGGGCTCGTTGCCTTGACGTGCGTGACTGCGTCTTTCGGTCCTGCATCGTCTCATGATTTTACGGTAGGGAGCCTGGAGATAAAGCATCCGTGGTCCTTACAGGCTCCTGTGGTTGCTCCGGTTCTTGGCGGTTATCTGACGATCGTCAACACGGGCACGACGGATGATCGCCTTCTTGGAGGAAGCAGTCCGGTCGCTGAGCGGTTTGAAATCCACGTATCATCTGTCGTCGACGGAGTGGCGCGTATGCGACCCGTCAAGGAAGGCATCACAATAAGCGCCGGCTCCACTGTGAAGCTGGAGCCGGGCGCCGCACACATCATGTTTGAAAAACCGATGCAGCGTCCTGCGGAGGGTGAGAAGTTCAAGGCAACGCTGCAGTTCGAGAAGGCAGGGCCCGTGGAAGTGGAGTTTGTCGTCCAAAAGGGTGCAACAGCAAATTCGGATGACCACGCTGGGCACACCCCATGATCCTCAGTGAACGCGTGTAGGCTGCAGGCGGGTCCTCTGCGGGGAACCTCGATTAACCTTTTTGCTTCATTCGGTTTCAAGACTTCGGTGGTTAGATCTGGGCATAGGCTCCCACCGAAGGTTTTCTCCATGCAGGAACGAAGACGGCGCATCTTAAGGATCAGCTTGGCGGTTTTATTCGGAGCACTTTGTGTCGGCGGTGCCGGTGGTGCGGCTGCAGTCTATTATGGTCCAGAAGAGCTTTTGGGTTTATCGGCTGAGAAGAGCGGTGCCGAGTGTCAGACCGTCGCCACAGCCAAGGCGCGGGATCGCGACGGCATCTGGATCCGGCAGTTCATCGTCACAGAGCCCGTGGATGAACAGGTCCGTCTTCGGACCGCCCTGCGTGTTGCCGAATCGCTTCGCAAGGTCGAGGCGGGTCATCTAATCCAGATTTCCGTTCTGGACAGCAAAGGGCCAACCACGGTCTCCGGAATGCGGGGTCGGGCAATCGGCGCCCAAGTGACCGTCATTCCCAGTCCAGTTAGTGACGTAGAAAAGCAGAAAGGCGAATTATCTGGCTTTTCCATTGAAGGTGAGGCTGGCTCGGACGGCGAGTTTCACGGTTTACGCTTCGACGCCAAACCTGAAGATCTGGCAGCAATCGCTGCAGGCTTTGCCGACGCTACAGGCTGTTCCAACGATGTGCAAACGCCGGCCCCTGCTAAAAGCTGAAGCACAGCCGCAGATTCGAACATCGACGTGCGAGACGTTTGTTGCAGCCTGGCACAACGGCTCCGACCCTTGATTTAGGGGGCGATCTGGGTAGTCCTGATTGCAAACAGTCGTGCAGACATGAGGGGCGCTTTCAATCCCGTAGTGGCGCCTGGAGCCGATAGCGCCCATGTCATTAGCGTTTCCTGACCATCAGCCTCCTCGTCAGCATCTCTGTCTGCTGCAGGGATCGGAAATAGCGCGATCAAAGCTGCCGGCTCCGGCAGATCAAGGATGGCGGAAGGGCGGAAACTCTCAATCTGTGTGCGATCAGTGATCGGGCCAAGTGAGGCAACCTCGACCTCAGGTATCTCCATTTCGGAAGTAGGGCGTGCAACTGGTACAGGAATGGCCAAAGCGCTTAAATCGGTGAACTCGGACGTTGCCTCGCCGACCATGGTCTGCCGGCTTGTTTGAAGATCGAGCGCGTCCTGCGCTCGGCTCCGTCCAGTCGGTAGCATTGCGGTGACCAAGCTGCTCCTGTTTGACGAAGTGGAAGTGAAATTACTGTCGTCATCTCCAGCACTGGAAGCGATCTCGATCGATTTTGCGCCGACGCGCCGACGATAATCGGCGACTGCCAAATCGTAGCCGGGGAGAGGGCGGCCATCAGAGGGAAGGTGCATTGTTTTTCCATTGGGAAAGATCCGAGCCAGCTCTTTGCGCGTCATGCGGGGCCATGCACGGACATTGCCGACATCAAGATGGACAAACGGAGATCCCGATGCGGGATAGTACCCCACTCCACCGACTTGCATCTGCATTGCAAGTGATCGCAGCTTGGCCAGTTTGACGCCCGGAATATAAAAATCCATCGCCTTGCCGAGGGTGTGTTGGCTGTTTTTTGCGACCCCACTATCCCTCGATCGTCCTCGGAGCATCTTGTTTGTCCCCGGGGAGCGATAGGCAGAGACTATATGGATATAATTGTTTGATCCGCTGCGCTGGTAAACTTCCCACACAAGATCGAGTAGACGGGGATCGATATTCGCTGGCTCGTTCTTGCGCCAGTCACGCAGGAAACGGTTGATCTGACCAAGGCCACGGGCATCGAACTTCCCGCCCCGCTTGAATGTGATTGTCGCACGTTCCCCAGTGTGCGTGAAAAACAGCTTCAGCGATCTGTCGGTCGCGGCTGTCGCAAGTGACGACGAACCCACCAGCACTACCACTGCGAGCATCACTGCGATTGTAGCCGTCCCCACGCACCGCATGAACCCGGATAGGACGGATGCGGCTGGACAGGGTCTGACGCAAGCTGGGAACTCGCTCACTGGTTACTCCACACTTGACGGCTCTCTGAGTACGGGTCTGGCGAACATTGCTGCCACCCACGGATCGCCATCAGTAAATCCGATTATGGTCAACAAAGCCCTAATAGATCCCAATTGGTCAGGATCTGAACGGTCCCGCTTGCATGAACAGCCCCTTTATGAGAATGATTTGCAATTGCAAATAAGGGCGGGCTTTGAAAGCACGGTGAGACGATGGACAGACCGGTGAGGGGATGGCAGCGAACGGTTGGCGAGGCATCCCTTTCGGATGTGCACCGGTCGATAAAGGTCGCGTCAGGAGCTGGCACCTTCCGAAGGGCGATGGCGTTCTTCGGCCCCGGCTATCTTGTCGCAGTCGGGTACATGGATCCAGGCAATTGGGCGACATCTCTGGCCGGGGGATCGCGCTTCGGCTATGCGCTGCTCACGGTGGCCCTGGTTTCAAACATCATGGCGATCGTCCTTCAGTCGCTATGCGCGCGCCTTGCCATCGCTTCGGGGCGCGATCTTGCGCAGGCCTGTCGTGATGCCTACCCCAAACCGGTCGCCATGGTGCTGTGGCTGCTCGCCGAAATTGCGATTATTGCGACTGACATCGCCGAGGTGATCGGCACTGCAATCGGCCTAAACCTCATTTTCGGAATTCCGCTCGAGCTGGGAGTGGTCATCACTGCTCTGGACGTATTCTTGATCCTCTACCTGCAAAAGCTTGGCTTCCGTTGGGTCGAAGCGCTTGTCATAACTTTGCTCGGCGTTATCGCCGTCTGCTTTGCGGTTCAGATCGCTCTTGCTGATCCGGACTGGGGTCAAGTGATCCTCGGCTTCGCTCCAACGACAGAGATCGTCACCAATCCAGACATGCTCTATTTGGCGCTCGGCATACTGGGTGCGACCGTCATGCCGCACAATCTCTACCTCCACTCTGGCATCGTGCAGACGCGGGACTTTGGTGATACGCTGCCTGAAAAGCGCGAGGCTCTTAAATTTGCGACGATCGACTCTACGGTCGCCTTGATGTTCGCTTTGCTTGTCAACGCCTCTATCCTCATCCTAGCTGCCGCTACGTTCCACGAAAAGGGGCTGACTTCGGTCGCAGAGCTGGGTGAGGCTCATGGTCTGCTGGCCCCGTTGCTAGGTTTGGCCGTTGCACCGACATTGTTCGGAATCGCCCTGTTGTGCTGCGGCATCAATTCAACGGTGACGGCGACGCTTGCGGGTCAGATCGTGATGGAGGGATTCCTGCAGATCCAGCTTGCACCTTGGCTTCGCCGTCTGATCACCCGGGGGATCGCCATAATACCCGCCGCAGGTGTCACGATAGCCTTCGGGGACAGCGGCACTGCCCAACTTCTGATATTGACCCAGGTTGTGCTTAGTCTCCAACTTTCCTTTGCGGTTTTCCCACTGGTCATGTTTACCGCCGACGCTGCTAAAATGGGAGAGATGAAAGCACCCCTATGGCTCTCAGCTTTCGCCTGGATCATCGCCATCGTGATCGCTTTGCTGAACCTGAAGCTGTTGGTCGACTTCGTTTCGTGATGCAGTAGCCACGATAGACCCATCTTTTCCGGAGTACTTCGAACCACTCCGAGAGGTAGCGGGCACCTTGATGTAACCCTTACGAGATTTAGTGCCTGTGCCACTGATGCATTCTATAAGCCTAAACGATGTGTGTGACTTTGTGCGCGCCACGCATCGCACCGACAAAACAGATCGGCATCAACTGGAATGACCGCGTACTCAGCGTTAGGCGTTCGAACGTGAGCGTCAGTCGTGCTCGGTGGCGCACATATCGTGGTTCGCCAAAGCCCTGATCACATAGCAATCGCGTACTTGATTCGAATGGCAGTGTGTTGAGATCCGTTCGAGTTCGGCTTCCAGCTTCTTCAACCTCTCGATCTTCTGTCGGATTGTGACGAGCTGTTCGGCAGCTATCTTGTCGGCCTCCGCACACGGCTTTTCGGGATGCTGGCTGAGCTCTATAAGCTCGCGAATAGCTTCGATCGTCAGTCCAAGATCGCGGGCGTGCCGAATGAATGAGAGGCGTTCCTGCTCGCTCTTCGAGTATCGTCGCTGATTGCCCTCAGAACGTTCCGGCGGTGAGAGCAGTCCCATCTGTTCGTAATATCTAATTGTTGGTACCTTGACGCCGGTGGTCCTGGACAGATCTCCGATCGTGAGCATGCTTCCTCCCTCTCCAGACGCGGCAGGTGCAGGCCGCGACAAATTAGCCCATCACGCGAACCTGAACCCTCGGGCAACCGAGAGGTATGTAAGCAATGGTTCGGCACATGTGAGGATTTACATATGGCAAATCAAGCGAAACGTTGGCGTGTGGCAGCCGGCGCATTTTTTATCGCCGGTCAAAGTGGCGTATTGGCTGAAGTGACAAATGGTCTTCATCAAATCAGCTACGATGCCTTGACCATCGAACACGCCGAATTGGCTCTGACGCCGGACGGGGCAACGGATAAAGCATATGTCACCGTCTACAATGGTACGCCCGATGACATGGCGATTGTCTCTGTCAAGGTCGCAGGGTACACGACTGCCACACTCGTGAGCCCAATGGCGAAATCCAAGGGCTTCGAACAAGTGCCGCTGTCGGACACCTATGTCGTGATACCCCGAAAGGCGGAACTGGACATGGGACCGGACTCGGTTTTCATTTCACTGGTGCGTAACTCGGGTCCTCCCAAAGCAGCAACAATGACGCTGAAATTTGATGACGGAACCTCGCGTGCTGTCCCGCTTGAGATTATTGCTCCAGATTCTGCGGAAACCAATCATCACCATGGAGAACCAAATCGCGAATGAAAGCCACCAAAAACTGGAAGTTGGTGCTTTGCTTTGTCCTCGCGCCGCACGTCGTCAGGAATTCGTCGACGAATGTTCGTCTTTGGTCTGAACTACCGAGGCCGCCACAAGGACAATGGCACCGCAGACGATGAACACATCCGCAATATTGAAGGCAGGCCATGACCACCCGAACGCGTGAAAATCTAGATAGTCGGTAACTCTCAAGTTCATCAAACGATCGACGACATTTCCGCTCGCACCCCCAGCCATTGCCGTGATGGCCATTCCTTCCAGCACACTGTTGGCGAATACTGCCCAGATCACTAGTCCGACAACGATGCCCCCTTGAACTGTGGCGAACATCCGGGGTGCTGACACGATGGTGTCGGAAAATAGTCCGAAGCTGACACCCGTGTTGTAGGTGAGCGTCAGGTTGAAAAAGGGGGTCAACTCAATGGCCCCCGTTGGGGCTTCCAGAAGCTCGGCCATGACGGATTTGACGGACAGATCGATACCGCAGATTACGACAACCCCGAGGACGATAAGGGTAAGCCTGAACAGGCCTTTATTCGAGAATAACATTTTCAGTTCCAGGCTGAGCACGCTCTGACATGCGCGAAGATTTGCAAGATTGGCCGCGAGCGAGATTTCATGCTCACAGGGTTCTTGCCATACGACCTCCAGGAACTAGAGCTTCAAGCGTAAACTTGGGCGCCAGCTATTGCATCAAGGAAACGTGTAGTGGCGGCCGGAGCTCATCATCCGAGCTGGGTCACCAGTTACTGCGAGGTTTCGCCTCGTCAGGCATCCCCGGCTGACTGCCGCAGGGTCGGCCGGTCTACCTGGTTAGTCGGGTTAGTGAATGCCGCTGACTGCCGTTGTGTCTCGACCGTCCCTGATCTTCACCCATTTCCCCGGATTGCGTGAATCCTGACGCTTGAGGTAGGTATATTCAGTTTCTGACCAATTTCTGATTTCACCACGCAGGTTGTCGAGGATGAAATCGCCCATCTGTGATCGCACCGTCAAAACAGCATGCCCGGATCCGTCCGGCTGGAGTACAACTGTGATCAGCAGATTGGAGACCGCGATCCCGCGTCTCATCAAAAGCTTGCGCTTCAGAAGAGCAAAGTCCTCGCAGTCGGCTGCGGTGGTAGGATAGTTCCAAAATTCCTCGACGCCATAGATCTCGATATCCTCGATGGCCGGGATTGTATTGACGACCTGGTTGACCTCAACGAGGCTATTCCAGATCTCCTCTGTGAGCTTCAGGCGTGCGCGATCTGCAGCGTTAGGCTGGCATTCTTTTTGATATCGTTTGCAAAATTCGAAGTGGCCGATCGGTTGTGACGTCGCCCCGGCGACAGGCATGGAATCCCACGTTGCCGCTTCCGGTTTCCAGGCGGCGCCGGTCGAAAAGATCGTTATGGCGAAAATTGCGAGCAGAAATCTAGCGGTCATAAGTCGTCCCTGTGTGCTTGGACGATTTATGAGGATCGAACACGACCATCACGCAAAGATATTCAGTGCAATTTTATCGGCTTGTGTCGAATTCAGACACTTTCCTATTGGATCGCCAGCTTGTGAACGACAGATAGGCCTCTATGCCGATCCAGCCCCCAAGACCAATGGATGCGACCATGCCCGCGATGGCCTCGAAGGAGTCATGTCCTATGCCCCAGCAAACGACGGCAAAAGCAATCTTAACGGACACAAATCCCGCCAGCGAAAACGCAACGATCATTCCAAGGTTCTTTGAGATTTGTGTAATTGACGCGATCATATCCCAAGTTTAGAGGCGACGGTCTTACACGGGGAAATCAATTCTTATTGTCTGCATGAACCGTTCTGCGGCAAGGTCAGCGCACCAGCTTCACGCAATGTCAAACAGGTTGAGTGTAATGTGTGATGATGTTGCGGCTTAGAAAATCGATTCGGATTTTGTGTGTGGCACTGCTTTTGGCAGTTGTCATCATGGGTCCGCGTGGCTCAGTCGCGCGAGACAGCAGCTCCGGGCCGACGATATGCATGAACGTCCATCAAGGGACTGGGTCTGGCGGTACCCATGCGAAATGCCACCATCTGGTCGAACATTCCCACGAGCTTCTGGCTTGCATACAGAAAAGCGCTCCAATTTCGGAGCGAATGAGCTCTGCCTATAGAGTCTCACCAAATCGGTTCCGCATCTTCGCCGGCATCGATCTCCTTGATCCTCCTCCCCGAGCCTGACCTTCCCGATTAAAGCGCACGGATCGTCGACGAGTTTCCGTAGATGTTGGATTGGGTCCAACACGCGGCTTGAAAGCGGCTCTCATCGAATAAAGGATCGAGCACTGTCCAATCACGCCTGAATGCGATGACAAGACAGCGATCCGTCGAAGGATCCCGGCGTAGCACCGGTTGGTCCTCATGGAGATCAGTAAATGTGGAAGATTGCATTCTCCGGGGTGTGGTGTGTCGTAGTGTGTTTGGTTGCTGTCTACGCTGGTTTCCAGTGGGCACCGGCGCCCAAACAGGTTGAGGCGCAGTCTCCTAGGCTGACCGAACATGAGGTGGTTAAGTCGGCGATGGTGACCGTACCGATCATTCGGGAGAACAAGGTTGACGGTTACGTCGTCGCGGAAGTGACGATGACCGCAAATGACGAGGCACTCCGCGCTAGTCCCAGTCCGGAGGCAGAACTGACGGACGAATTGATCGCGACACTGGTGTCCACACCGGTTCTTACCGATCCCGAATTCGCAGCTGACACCCTGAGGTTAGATCTGGTGGAGCGGATGAACAAGCGGACTGGTCTGCAAGCCTACTATAAAACTCTGATCACCAAGCTCGATTACCTCACTGCAGCAGACATGGACCGGATGCGCACCTCCGGGGCAAGCCCGATGAAGGTAACTCCCCTGGTTGATAAATCTCTGCTCGATGTCGTGCCTGGTCCGGTGCCCAAAGATGGGTAGATGATTGGGTGGGAGAAGCGTTCAGCTTTTCCGAGGGCGACCCCTTGTAGCTCTAGTTACTTGAGGTCCTATATTTATACCGGCGGCTAAGGATTTGTTCGATGCGGCGTCGTGCGGTCGTCCCCCCTTCTTGGACTGCCGGCTGCCGTGGTGCGCTCGGCATCTTCCGGGTGATTTTGGCAGGGTTTCATTGAAAGCGCGAAGAGTGACGAAATGAATTGGTTTCAGAATTTGACTGAGCGAGCACTTCTGATCGCGCAGAATGCCTGCATTGGAGCGTTTATAGCTGTCTCCCTATCCGGATGTGTTTCAGACATGGGGCTGGACGACCTGTCCAGCAGGGCACCCGAACTGTCGAGCAAGATGCTGGCAGAGATGTCAAAGAAGGGTATGGCAGCGGAGAGTCCTGTCCTCATCAGGATCTTCAAGCAGGAAAGCGAGCTCGAGGTCTGGAAGATCGACCGAAGTGGGCGCTACGCGCTGCTCAAGACATATCCGATGTGCAGGTGGTCCGGGAAGCTAGGCCCCAAGGTCAAGGAAGGTGATCGCCAGGCGCCCGAGGGGTTCTACCACATTTCGAAAGGGATGCTGAATCCTAAATCGCAGTACTATGTATCTTTCAACCTGGGTTATCCAAACAGGCTTGAGTCGGCACTCGGCTATACCGGCGAGGCGCTGATGGTCCACGGTGCTTGCTCCTCTTCCGGTTGCTTTGCGCTGACAGACCAGGGCGTCGGTGAAATATATGCGATCGTCGCCAAGGCACTTTCATCGGGACAGGAGCGTTTCCAGGTCCAGGCCTATCCTTTCCGAATGACGACGGAAAATATGACGCTGCACAGAGACAACGAAAACCTGTCGTTCTGGCGGACGCTGAAGGAGGGATACGACGTTTTCGAATTGACCCGGGAGCAACCAAAAGTCTCGGTGTGTGGCCGCCGCTACATGTTCAACAAAGAGTTCGTGGGCGGAGAGCCCCGTTACCCACTGGAGGCTTGCCCCGCAAGCGCCGCTTCTTCTGATCCCGCACTGATGGCCCGCATGGCCGAAGAAACCCAAAGGCTTGAGGCTGCTCTTCAACAGGCCGGCGGCTCGACGGTGTCATCCTATGTGGATGGCGGAATGCATCCGAGTTTCCGCGCACTCCTTAAGAAAGAGGGTCCGGACCGACTTGCGGCTCGCATTTCGGGCACAAAATATCCGGTCAGCAGACCAGATGCGGCGTTGGCTGACCCATTCCAAAAGAAGAAAGCCAGGTCTGGCGACGGGGTGACCGCCGCAAGTGCGACAGGAGACTGAATTATGGCCCAGCCCGATGATCGGATTAAGAAGATACGGCGCAATAACTGGATTGTGTTGGCAGTGCTCACGATTTTCGTTGTGGCGGTCTTTCTCTTGAGCTTCTCGCATATTGGTCGAGAGGCAAGGCCTGAACCCAATGTAATCGTAACGTCCCCAGCCGTTGATGGGTAAAGACGATGTTGCTTGAGGGGCATGCAGTGCGGACCAACATCTTGATTATCGGGGCGGGGCAAGCCGGGCTCGCCGCGGCGTATGCCTTGAAGAAGCAGGGCCTGACATTCTTGATTGTCGATGCTGGCATAAAAATCGGAGACAGCTGGCGCAACAGATATGACAACCTCACACTTTTTACCCCTCGCAGCATCAGCGCGCTCTCGGATATGCCCCTGGTTGGTGATGCAAATGGCTTTGCTGGAAAGGATGAGTTTGCTGACTATCTGCGGCGGTATGCTTCCTTCCATAAACTTCCGGTCATCAGTTCGAAGAAGGTCGTCCGACTTGAGAAGGTAGGCAGTCTCTTCGTGGCGTCAACGCAAGACGGCGATCGAATCACATGTCATACCGTCATCGTTGCCACGGGGGCATTTTCGACACCGCGAATTCCTGGATTGTCGAAACTGCTCCCGGCCGACATTCAGCAGATGCACGTAGCTGAGTTCCGCAATCCGGGCTCGGTGGCGAAAGGCCCTGTTCTTGTTGTCGGAGATGGCGCGAGTGGAAGGGACGTGGCAATTGCGATGGCTGGGTTTCAACAGGTGCTGCTTGCACGCGGGCGAAAGCGCAGGCTTTTACCGGAGAAGATCCTCGGACGCAGTTTGTGGGTATGGCTGGGGCAGCTCGGCCTTCTACGTGTATCGGCGCAGGGGATCATCGGGCGAAGGATGAGGCGTGAGGATCCATTCCCTGTTCGTGGCAATGACGATGCTTCACTTAGGCGGTTGGGGGTAATCCTGAAGCCGAGACTGGCTGCGATCCATGACCGCGGGGCAAGTTTCGCCGACGGATCGAGCGAGAACATCAGATCCATAGTTTGGGCGACAGGCTATGCCGATGAGCTCCCCTGGATTGAAGTCGAGGGTGCAGTTGATGCTCGGGCTGTCCCAATACACTCCAACGGGATTTCGCCTGTTGCCGGTCTCTACTATGTTGGCCGACCTTGGCAGCGTAACCGTGCCTCTGGTCTGATCGCAGGTGCCGCTGACGATGCGGCTTTCATCGTCGAGCATATCCGTCAACGGTGCCTGCAAAGCCTCTAGTCTCAGGTCTCTATAACATTATGACCGATGACCTGTACGCCGTCTTCGCAACCGTCCTCTGGCGTTTCGATCTCCAGAGTGCTGTGGTCGATACCGTGCCTGTCCCGCAGGATTTTTCGCACTGCGCCTTTCACTTCAGCAACACTGCGCAGAGATGACTCCGTCACAACGAGATGCGCTTGCAATGCCTTGTGATCTTCATCGATCCGCCACACATGGACATGGTGCACCTCCTGGACGCCTTCGACGGAACGCATGTCTGAAACAAGTTTGTTCACATCCACGTCCTCAGGCGCCGCCATCATCAGGATCCTGATCGATCCTCCGATCTCAGTGAAGGCCTGCCAGAGTATGTAGCCTGCGATCATGAGGGTGATCGCCGGGTCAATCCATGTCCAGCCGTATATCAGCACAAGCGTGCCGGCAATGATAACACCCACCGATCCAAGGGCGTCCGACACATTGTGCAAGAAAGCGGCGCGGATATTCATGCTGGTTTTTGAAAGGGTGTAGGTGAGCATGGCTGTGATCAAATCGATGACGAGCGCGATGCCTGCGACGATCACGACCGTCCACCCTTCTATCGGCTCCGGTGTGATGAACCGCATGACCGCTTCATACACGAGATAGAGCCCAACGACGATCAAAGTCGTATAGTTGATCAGCGATGCGACGATTTCGGCACGAACATAGCCGAACGTCATCCCTTCGTCGGAAGGGCGGCGCGAGATTCGGCGTGCGCCATACGCAATCACAAGTGATGCAGCGTCACTGAAGTTGTGGAGCGCATCCGCGATCAGGGAAAGACTGCCGGAGAAGATGCCGCCGGCAATCTGCGCAAAGGTAAGGAACACGTTTACGAGAATTGCTCCCCCTATACGCTTGTCTCCGGCATCCGCTCCATGATCGTGGTGATGTCCACTCATGAATTCCGGTCCTGTCTCCGAGGTCAGGATCCTGCCTTGCTGGCATCGATCTCAGCCTTCACCAGTGTGAAAAGACCTTGCGGACTGAACTCTGTCAGAGGCTTTTCGTTGACGAAAAATGTCGGGGTCTGTTTCACATTGTTGGCCTGAACGTCCGCCATATCCTGGGCAAGAATATTGTCGATCGCGGGGGACACCGCATCTTTCTTGCCCTGCTCGACATCAAGTCCGGCCATTGCCGCAATCTGCCATGCCTTTTCCAGATCTGGCTTGCCATGATCGGCCCAGACCGGCTGCTGTTCCAGTATCGCTTCTAGGACCGGTTCAAACAGGTTCTGTTTGCGCGCGGCCTCCAATATGCGCACGGCATCGTCGGAACCCTCGTGGAATACGGTGTATCGCAGGACGAGCCGCACGTCGGTTCCGGTCTGCGCCATCATCTGCTTTACGAGCGGATAAAATGCCCGGCACGCCTCACATGACGGATCAAAAAATTCGACAATTGTCACAGGCGCCGAAACCGGCCCCATGACCGGCGAGTGCATTCTGACAAGGGTATTGTTCCCCGGCATTGGGGAGGGCGCTGGCTCAGCTTCTGGTGTGAGCCCACTATAGAGGGCGGCACCTCCTGCGAAAACTGCGATCGCAGCTGAAGCCGAAGCGATGACGAAAGTGCGTCTGTTCATGCTGGTGTTCTCCGGCGCACGATTAGAAGTAGGGCGATGATGACGGTAAACGCGCCAAGCGACAGGAGCGGAATGGGGAGGGTTCCGAAGAGGAGCATACCCGCGCCCGAGCAGGATGGCCCTTGGCCGCAAGGCTTGATGGCCGTGGGGATGATATTGAAGTAGAGGAGGTTGTGAAATGCCGCGATCAACCATCCCACCGCTGCCAGCGGAACTGCATAGATCCAGGCACGGGCATCAGAGCGGAAGGCGGCGACGGCGAGCAGGACTGCCAGTGGAAACATGAAGGCTCGTTGGTGCCAACAGAGATCGCATGGCATTTGTCCCATGACCTCACCGATGAACAATGCGCCGAGCGTCGAACTCATGGCAATCATCCACGCGCTAAAGATCGCAAGCCATGCCCCGTCGTTAGATTTTACCACTGCTCGGCCATTCCTGTCGTTCATTGATGCGTTGTCAGTATGAAACCTCTAGTAGCTTGAGGGTCAAGGGCGGTTTCCGGTCTGCAGCAATTTCCGGGGCTCTGCAGCGGTAGGTCTGAGGAGAATTGCAATTTTCTTCTGAACTCGCCTTGAACCTCAAGCTGCTAGAGGGATTAGGAGTGCTCCGGACGGTTCATCCGGGGCGAATATCGGCAGGGAATTATATGGAATCTCTCAAAGCGTTTCGACTGGTGGCGTGGTGCGTGGTTGCGATCATCACATTGCTATTGCTCATCGGCTATGTGTCGCAATCGGATACTAGCAGACGCCTGGGTGTGTCAGACACGACCTCCACCCCTGCGGTCGGTCGGCCATTTGAGTTGGTTTCCCACCGTGGCCAAGTCATCGACAATGCCGTGCTCAAAGGAAAGCCGTACTTGGCGTTCTTTGGCTTTACCCACTGCCCTGACATCTGCCCCACAACGCTGTTCGAGTTGAGTGACCTAATGAGTGAACTCGGGCCCGCTGCGAGCGGTTTCAACGTTGTTTTCATCAGCGTTGACCCAGAGAGAGATACTCAGCAGTTGCTGAACGAATACATGACATCCTTCGACCGTCGAATCCTTGCCCTTCGGGGAACGCCGGAGCAAACAGCGACGGCTGTGAAAGCTTTCTCCGCCTACGCACGCAAGGTTCCGACCGAAGATGGAAGCTACACGATGGACCATACGGCTGGCGTATACATGATGGACGCCAATGGTAGCTTCAAAGGAACGCTCGACATGCATGAATCCCGCGAGGTTCGGATGAAGAAGATCCGCAATCTCATGACCGGCCCGTAAGCCAGAAGCTTCAACCTTCGAGAGGAAATACATTGCAGTCTGGGAAATTGACACGACGAGGCTTCGTTATCGGGAGTACTGGGGCAGCGGCGGCTGTGTTGACTGGCTGCTCGACAACGACCCTAGAGACATCACGATCTGAAATCGTACCCATCGTACATCCGGTCCTGGAGACCACTTATGGACCAATTCCAAACGAACAGTTCCCGCTGCCTGCTATACCCTACCAGAAGATCGACAAGCGCTACTACCGCCAGATGGTGAGTGATCCGACCGGGGAGCGGCCAGGCACATTGGTCGTGGATACGGCCAATTACTTTCTCTACCTGACTTATGAGGGCGGACAGGCGATGCGATACGGGGTCGGTCTCGGCCGGCAGGGGTTCGAATGGTCGGGCAAGGGGGTCATCCAGTACAAACGCCAGTGGCCACGCTGGACGCCACCTGACGAGATGGTCGCTCGACAGCCAGAACTTGCGCCCTACAGCATTGCCAATGGCGGTATGCCTCCTAGCCTCAAGAATCCATTGGGCGCGCGCGCGCTCTACATTTTCCAGAATGGCGAGGACACGCTTTATCGCATCCATGGGTCGCCGGAATGGTGGACGATCGGCAAGTCGGTATCCTCAGGGTGTGTCCGGATGATCAATCAGGACGTGGTCGACTTGTATGGTCGAGTGCCAGGCAAAACCCCCATCGTCGTTACCAGCCTGCCTCGCTTCTCTGAGGCTTAGGCGGAGAAAACCGTGAAGTCTCCCCACCGACAGTTCAGCGGCTTGAAGTCGTGAGGTCAGGCATGCGAGGCCTGTGCCATGTCGGAGCTGACTCCGGTTATCCGCATTCCCCTGGCGCTGTCATGTAGAGGCTGTCGGAAAACAACGGCAGCCTCAGCTCGTGCGCGGGCTATGCCAAACTGAACCAGATGTCCGATGGTCGTGCACTCACCAGGCAGGCCATGCGAAGGAAAACATCCGATAGATCGTGTAGATCGTACACAAAAAGAGTTTCTGTTTGTCCCCTGCGATTTGATTTGGTGAAGCGATATGGACGGTTTGTCTGATCTAGTACGAGAATACGGGACATGGATCTACATCCTGCTTTTTGCGTACTGCATGCTGAAAAGCGGTAGTCTCCCATTGTTCGCGGGCTATGCGGCTCAAACACAAGCTTTGGACTTGTCCCTTGTTTTAGCGTTGACCTCTGCCGGCGGCTATCTCGGGGACGAAGCACGGTTCTTTATCGCGAGACGATACGGGGATGCGTGGTTAACGAGGTGGCCTTTTGCCGAAAAGGCCTATGCGGCCGCGAAAATCCTAGTTGCAAAGTACGGCTGCGCCTACATCTTTCTTTACAGATATCCCAAGGGTATGCGGACCATCGGCGCGCTTCCGGTTGGTCTCGGATCAATGTCATGGGCAAAGTTTACAGTTCTGAATGCAGCATCCGCAATAGTTTGGACCGCCTGCCTGGTTTTGGCGGGCTTCGTTTTCGGCGCACAGATAGAGGAGGCGGTGGAAACCGGCTGGGGCTTTGCAAGTATTGTCTTACTTGCCGCAATGCTCCTCCTGTCGGTCTTCGCATGGTGGCGGATAAATCGGATAGCTGTCCGAATCCCGAAAATTGGAGAACAATCCAATTGAAGTCATCAGCAGTTTCATGCCTGGTCACCATGGAAAGGCAGAGAACAGCGCATGTATGCCGCAAAGCCTGACACGCACCCGGACCGACCTATCCCCAGCCCTTTCAAACTGTTACGCCGATCTACGGCGCAGGTCGACATACTCAAATCCAGTGACTTGCGGCATATAGGGGGAGCTTTCAGGTGATGCTGGAAATCGGACTTTTCTGTCCGACTCCCTGTCCAGTTCTCCAGCCCCGCAGCGCTTTTCTTGTCTGCAATGAGCTGGCACCAAAGGCGTTCGAAGACTAAACCACCGGATAGCAACGGCGGCCATTGTTCTCGGACCTGGCTAGCTTCGTCGGCCTGAAATGAAAACTGAAAGCGCTCCGTTGACCCTCCGTGACACCCTCGAAAATCATCAGGTCCAGATCTATTTTGGCGCAGTTATCCTTGGCGCTCTGGCGGCTCTCTCGATCTCTGGAACAACCGCACTTGAGATCGGCATAAATCCGTCGCTAGCGTTCATGTTGTTTGTGACCTTCCTTCAGGTTCCGCTTGCCGAACTTCGGATGGCCCTCGCGCAATTCCGCTTCCTTGGCGTCCTGCTGCTGGCGAATTTTGTCGTCATGCCTATGCTGGTGGGAGTTCTCGTCCCGTTTCTTCCACCTGATCCGATGATACGGCTTGGCGTATTGCTGGTCCTTCTCGCCCCATGCATCGACTATGTCGTTACGTTCTCGCATCTTGGCCGCGCCGACGCCCGTCTCCTGCTGGCAGCAACACCCGCGCTCTTGATCGTCCAAATGCTACTGTTGCCCGTCTATTTGAGCGTTTTCCTCGGTCCCGAGGCTGGGTCTCTTATCAAAGCCGGACCATTTTTCCACGCGTTCGTCTGGCTGATAGCAGTCCCGCTTGTCTTCGCCGTCCTCATCCAGTTCTCGGCCGGCCGAAGTGTGGCAGGGCAGCGTGCGTCGGCGGTTTTGGGGCTGCTTCCGGTTCCTGCGACAGCGTTCGTACTCTTCGTCGTGGTTGCTGCCGTCGTACCGCAACTCGGCCCCGCACTCGATGCCACTTTCCGTGTTGTGCCAATATACGTGGCATACGCGGTTGCTGCGCCCTTGGCGGGGTGGGGTATGAGTAAGTTGTTCCGGCTTGATGCGCCAGCGGGCCGTGCCGTCGCATTCAGTGCCGCCACGCGCAACTCTCTGGTCGTCCTGCCGCTGGCTTTCGCTGTCCCGGGTGCTGTACCGATCCTTCCGGCAATAATTGTCACGCAGACACTGATCGAACTGCTGAGCCAGTTGGCTTACATTCGTCTGGCACCAAAGTTTGGGTCGAACAAGGCTGCCTGAAGAATGTAAGCCGCCTTGTGCCGGGCCGGGATGGCGCCTTCGTCTAATTCGCGCAGGAAGCGGAGGGGGCTGTCTGTTCGTGCACTCAGCTGACCCCTAACGACGGCCTTATCGAGGCCTTGGTTCGCTTAGGCGCTCCGACTCGCAAACGGCGATCAGAGAGCGAGACGATGCCACCAGCCATCATCACGATGGCACCGGACCAGATACAGAGGATCCAGGGCTTCCACCAGACACGTACGACAATGCCCCCGGCGGCCATTGGGTCACCCAGCGAGATGTAGAGCTGGCTGAAGCCGAAGGTGACGATGCCGGCTTCCGTCGTCGGCATCTGGCGGGCCGTGTAGAGCCGCTTCGACGACCAGACATCGGCCACCTCGACACCATCTTCGCGGATGGTGAAATGCCCCTGGTCTTCGCTATAGTTAGGTCCCGTCGCGGCGCGAATACCGTCGAAGGTGATGACATAACCGCCGGCCTCCACCGTCATGCCCGGCTTCATCTCGACCACCGTTTCCGTCTCGAAGGTGGTGACGGCCACGACGCCGAGCACGGTCACACCCATGCCGAAATGCGCAAGTGACGTGCCGAATGCCGACCGCGGCAGGCCTTTCAGTCGACTCCAGGCGGTGGACAGCGGATGCTTGCCAAAGCCTGCCCGATACCAGAGATCGGATACCGCGCCGCCCATGACGAAAAAGGCGAGCGCAAGGCCTGCCACCGCCATGACGGGACCGCCATTCTGGGCGTACCAGAAACCAAGGCCAAGCATGAGCGAGACCGCCGCCGCCACGTAAAGCCGCTGCAGCGCACCAAGTAGATCGCCGCGCTTCCAGGCGAGGAATGGCCCGAAGTGTTGGTTGGCAGTTAACCGTGAGAATGCGGCCGCTTTGACCCGGCTTGGCAGTTAACGTGAGAATCTCGCGGGGACGATTCTCAGATTAGTTGCAGTTGTGATGACGCGGTTGATCGGGAGTGACCTCTCATGATCTCGTTGATGGCGCTGCTGAAGCGCACCTTGTTCTCGCCCCTCATTTGTCCGCAAAGCATTTCGAGCATCTCTGGCCCTGAGCGCTCAACCATGGCTATTGCGGCCAACATAGCCGGCCGCAGGTGCAAGGGCAGGATTGGGCAAGACGACATTGGCAGACTCTGCCGATCAACGACATCATCGAGGTCAGGAATGAGTGCGCCAAGTACCCGGTAACGCCATGGCTCATAATTTCCAAACGTGGGGTTCTTCACGCGGCGCATCAGCAAAAGTTGTGCAATCCTGGCCGGTGATACCCAGGTTCGAACTTTTCGTGAGGCCTCATCGTGGAGCAGCCGTTCGCCGATGCGAGCCGTTGCGCTATAGTGGCCGAAGGTTGAGGCGCAGTTAGGCCCTGTGGGGCTCTGGAGCAGGTTGCCGCAGAGGGCACAGGTGATACGCCAGCCGAGAAGCTGACTTCGAAGAATGGCTTCCGGTTCCGTCTTTGCGGGATAACAGGTTGAGCATGACTGTATCGCATCCGTCGCAATCAGGCACCGCGACGACCGGGCGATCTCTGTGAAGGTGGTGCGGCGGATCGTTGCCTCATCCACGCAGAGTATGTGGGCCAGGCGGAGGATCTGATTGTCGTTGAGATTAAGATCGGCGGCGCGCAGGGATGGCGTCTCTGGGAGGCAATGCCGAAGCATGGTCAGGGGAGGGACACCATAGAACACCGCATGCCGAGCAACCCACGACGACAGCAGCTCATCGGTGCAGGGAGCCAGTGTCACCGGCAACTGCTGGGGGGCTTGAAGGTCATGCAAAGGCGGCTTCCGCATCAAACTCCGGCTCCCATCTCTCGACAGCTGCGTCCGTAATTCTCTCTTGGCCGCTTTCGATGGCCTCGATGGCGAGTGTGTTTAAGATATGGAAGAGGTTTGCGGTGATGCCCTCGGATATCTGCAACATCCGCCGTAGCGATTTTGCGGTCAACACAGAAGGCTGGCGTAGGGGCGTGTTGCGCAGGATCAAAGCGATCAGGATCTCGAACTGCTCGTTTGCAGCCCAGCGGCTTAGGGTAAACTGTTCAAAGCGGCGGGCCAATTGTACATCGCCACCGATCGCTTCGCGGGCATCATTGACGCCAAAGCAGACGAGGGAGATCTGAAGTCGGTTGCTGAGGAAGCGCAAGGTGTTGAGGACGATGCGTTGCTCGCGATAGGTTCCGGCGAGGATATTGTGCACCTCGTCAATCACTAACACCTGAACGCCGATCGCCTCCATGATGCGCATCGCCGCCTGCTCCATCTGCGCGATATCAGCACGTGGCCGTTGCGGTGCGCCGAGAAGGGTTAGCAGCTCCGCGTAGAACCGTCGTTCGCCGGGTCGGCTGGTCATCTCCATGGCCAGAACCGGTGTCTTCAACTTGCCGGTAAGAGAACTGAAGCTCGGTGGATGCTGATCACGGAAACGCTTCATGATCATCGTCTTGCCCATGCCGCTGTCGCCGTAGATGGCGAGCGAAGGCATGCGTGTGCCGCGTGGATGATCGAGCAGTTGGTTGAGCCGTTCAAGCACCTGCTTGGCGCGCGGATAAACCAGCCAGCGGCGTGATCTGATCGCTCTGATGCGCTGCGCGTCCGTATCGGCAAGCAAAGCCGCAGCGTTTGAGGTTAGGTGGGAGATTTCCGTGTTCATGCCAGTTCACTCCGTGTCCTCTTCGAAGGCCACAGGTTTGCTGGAGTCTATCCCACGAAGCGAGCCCCATCCGCCATCCTCCACGCTGGTTTTTTTACGGCTCACGTTGCTGCGGCGCGCACTTGCTGTCTTCCTGACTGCTGCATCAACCAGTTTGCGTTGCTCAACAGCGGTGCCAACTATCATGCGAGTATCAAGCTCTCGCCGCCCTTTTGCCAGGAGCGCGCGACGCGCCGCCAGTGCCTCGTGCAGTGTCACAGAGGGCAAGGTAACGTCAGCATAGCGTGCTTCAACAAAGTTCCCGGATGACCGCCTGACGAAGACGCGAGACATGTCTCGTGGGTCGTATTTGACAAGGAGGCGTCGATTGGCGCGTCCAACGTCACCACTGAGCGCAGCCGACCAGTAACGCAGCCCGAACAAATGAACTCCAGTCGGTCGCAGCGTGCGTTCCTGCTCAGGCAAGAACGTCAGCCAGAAGCGCATCCGGTCCTGGGGTAGTCGAAGCGGTATGACGTCCTCGTGCTCCCGCCATACTGCAATCGGCGGTCGGCCCAGGCTGGCGTGTATCGAATGGTGATATGAGCCGACAATGTCGAGAGCGATGAAGCGCTCAAGGTCGCGCAAAGTGAGCGCCGCATGGCGCTTTGAGTCGTATTCCCCAAGTTCCTGCGCGTTGCTGAACGTCGTGCCAGGCAGCAGGTGGAGTTTTCCCATCTGCGTCCCAATCAGACGCTCGATGTGTCCACCGAAGCGTGGCTCCCCTGGCGGTCGCCAGTCGATCGCGATGCCGGCATCCTGACATCCCCTCTTGAAAGACTGGCTCCTGAAGTCGGCGCCGTTGTCGACGTGCAAGCTATCCGGCAAGCCGGCGACGGGCCAAGCTCCGCCGATCTCACGTTCTCGCAGCCAAGCCGACTTGTCAAAAATGGAGTGCAAAAGACACAGGCTGGTCGAAAGGCGGGAAGGAGCATCCATCGTGAGGTAGAAGCCCGTCACCATGCGGCTGCAGACATCCATCGCCAGTGTCAGCCACGGACGGCCGATCGGTTTCCGCGTTTCCTCGTCAACGACAAAGATATCCGCCTTGGTATGATCGACCTGTACGATCTGCAATGGCCGGGAGGCGGCCAACAGGCCGGGAACAGCACGAGTGTTCTTGGCAATTTTGGTTTCGCCGCGATGTTGAGCACGCTTTTGCAGATCAATGTCTTCGAGTCGTGCCTTGATTGTTCGGCGATGCGGCGGCCGAAGCCCAACGGAGATGCAGTTGGTCTGCACATCCCGGACCAGCTGTGAAACTGTTGGACGATTGCGGGTGAGGTAGTATCGGCTGATCGTCGTACGAATGATCTCCTCCCGCCTGTCATCCAGTACCCGATGGCCTTCTGGCCGGCCGGGCTTGCGGTCCACCAGGCACATCACGGTCCCGCCGGCCCGGAATAGCTTGATGAGGCGGTACGCAGTCGCCTGACTGATTTCGAGCTCGGTCGCAAGCAGTGCCACATCCGCCACCGACATCTTGCCATTGCGGCCTTTCAGGAACTCTCGAATTGCATCTGCGCGTCGACACGCTTCATCCCAAAGCGCCTCGTCAACTTCGTCAGGGAACGGCTCACTCACAGCAAAACACCGTCGATTGTCTCGATCGTCTGATTCTCACATTAAGTGATCAGATCCGAGCAAAATTCTCAAGTTAAGTGATCATTCTCAGATTAAATGCCACGCTATCTCTCTGAAATCTTTGAGGTCGATTCTCGGGATTAAGTGCAAAGCGACACCGGTTATACACGCAGGCTCGCTTTCGACCTGGCTACGGATATTCCTGAAGACGACTTTCACTACGGGACCGCGCCGTCAGCCGGAGACGAGCTGGAAATATGGGGCGGTGATAGATTTGCACCGTGCAGCGAACTCGTCACGATCGGCGAGGGCCTATACGAGCGGAGATCGTGTCCCGGGATGTGGTGTAGCTTTGGCGATCGCCGTGCCATCCGGACTGAGCCGGGAATATGTCAGCTTGCGGCTGGCAGGCTGATGAGCGGATCATCGCTCATTGTGGCGATTGTCTCAAGGGTCATGTAGCGGGATCGCTGGACGGCCCACTCGTCGTTCTGTTCGAGCAACAGCGCGCCAACCAATCTGACGATGGCGTCGTCATTGGGGAAGATGCCGACGACGTCTGTCCGTCGCTTGATCTCGCCGTTCAATCGCTCAATCGGGTTGGTGCTGTGGAGCTTAGCCCAGTGCTGCTTTGGAAAGGTCATATAGGCCAGCACGTCCTGTTCGGCGCTGTCCATGAGGGTGGCGAGCTTCGGCACTTTCGGCCTGATCTGGTCGGCGACGCTGCGCCACTGCGTGCTGGCGGCCTCCGGTGTGTCCTGGGCGAAGGCGGTTGCGATGAAGGCGGAGACGACACGCCGTCCGCTCTTTCCGGCATGCGCCAGCGCATTGCGCATGAAGTGAACCCGGCACCTCTGCCAGGTGGCCGATAAAACCTTGGAAACGGCTGCCTTAATGCCCTCGTGTGCATCCGAGACCACGAGCTTGACACCACTGAGACCGCGTCTTGTCAGCTTTCGCAGGAACTCCGTCCAGATCGGCTCGGCTTCCGACGTGCCGATCTCCATGCCCAGCACCTCGCGACGACCATCGGTGTTGACGCCGACGGCGATGATCACGGCGACGGAGACAATGCGGCCACCGCGCCGGACCTTGAGATAGGTCGCGTCGATCCAGAGGTAGGGCCAGTCGCCTTCAATGGGCCTGTCGAGGAAGGCCTTCACCCTGTCGTCGATCTCTTCGCAGAGTCGGGAAACCTGGCTCTTGGAGATACCCGACATCCCCATCGCCTTGACGAGATCATCGACCGAGCGGGTCGAGACACCCTGGATGTAGGCCTCTTGAATGACGGCAGTGAGAGCCTTCTCGGCCATGCGGCGCGGTTCGAGGAAGCTCGGGAAATAGCTGCCTGACCGAAGCTTCGGGATGCGCAACTCGACGGTCCCCGCTCGTGTTTCCCAATCCCTATCCCGGTAGCCGTTGCGCTGGGCAAGCCTAAACGCATTCTTCTCGCCGTAAGCCGCCCCGGTCTTCGTGCCGACCTCCAGCTCCATTAGCTTCTCGGCGGCAAAGCCGATCATCTCACGCAACAAATCGGCGTCGGCACTCTTCTCAACAAGCGAGCGCAGGTTCATCATCTCGTCGGTCATCAGTGATCTCCCACCAGGTTGGTCTTGAACAACCCGACCCTATCGGAAAAACACTGGTGACCGCCCCGTCAGCTACACCACATAGCGTAATCGCTCAGGGCCTAGCCTTCTAGGCGGCGGCTCTCCACACTGTCCCTTGTCAACTGTGGCCAGTGTGCCGAAGCT
>NZ_JBNNWJ010000009.1:0-86015 GCF_050281005.1 Allorhizobium sp. NPDC080224 | reverse complement strand
AGCTTCGGCACACTGGCCACAGTTGACAAGGGACAGTGTGGAGAGCCGCCGCCTAGAAGGCTAGGCCCTGAGCGATTACGCTATGTGGTGTAGCTCCGGCGCTGGCCGTGCCTTCCGGACAAAGCCGGGAATTGATCAGCTTGCGGCTGGCAGGCTGATAAGTGGATCATCGCTCATTGCTGCTATGGTCTCAAGTGTCATGTAGCGGGATCGCTGAACGGCCCACTCGTCGTTTTGCTCGAGCAGCAGCGCCCCAACGAGCCTGACGATGGCATCGTCGTTGGGGAAGATGCCGACGACTTCTGTGCGTCGCTTGATCTCGCCGTTGAGACGCTCGATCGGATTTGTGGAATGAAGCTTTGCCCAGTGCTGCCTGGGAAAGGTCATGTAGGCGAGCACGTCCTGCTCGGCGCTATCCATCAGCGTGGCGAGTTTCGGCACCTTCGGCCTGATCTGGTCGGCGACATTGCGCCATTGGGTGCTTGCCGCCTCCGGGGTGTCCAGGGCAAAGGCCGTGGCGATGAAGGCGGAGACGACACGCCGTCCGCTCTTGCCCGCATGAGCGAGGGCATTGCGCATGAAGTGAACCCTGCACCTCTGCCATGTGGCGGAAAGCACCTTCGATACGGCTGCCTTGATGCCCTCGTGTGCATCGGAGACCACGAGCTTGACGCCGCGCAGGCCCCGTCTGGTCAGCTTGCGTAGGAACTCGGTCCAGATCGCTTCTGCCTCGGATGTGCCTATTTCCATGCCGAGCACCTCGCGCCGGCCGTCAGTGTTCACACCCACGGCGATGATGACCGCTACCGAGACAATACGACCGCCGCGACGAACCTTCAGGTAGGTGGCATCGATCCAGAGATATGGCCACTCGCCCTCGATAGGGCGGTCGAGGAAGGCTTTGACCTTGTCATCGATCTCTTCGCAGAGCCGCGATACCTGGCTCTTGGAGATGCCCGACATGCCCATCGCCTTGACGAGATCATCGACGGATCGGGTCGAAACGCCTTGGATGTAAGCCTCTTGAATGACTGCCGTCAGAGCCTTCTCGGCCATTCGGCGCGGTTCTAGGAAACTCGGGAAGTAGCTGCCTGTGCGAAGCTTGGGAATGCGCAGTTCGACGGTTCCTGCTCGTGTCTCCCAGTCTCGATCGCGGTAGCCGTTGCGCTGGGCAAGTCGGAAGCTGTTCTTCTCGCCATAGCCCGCGCCGGTCTTCGCACTCACTTCCAGCGCCATCAGCTTCTCGGCAGCAAAGCCGATCATCTCGCGCAGCAAATCTGCATCAGCGCTCTTCTCAACGAGTGAGCGCAGGTTCATCATGTCGTCGGTCATCGGTGGTGTCCCTCAGGTTGGCTCTAAGCAACCCGACCCTACCGGAAAACACTGGTGACCACCGCTACGCCGCCCGCTCCCTACAGCACATTGGAGGGCGCGCTCGCGAGCGGCTTCGCTACCAACCAGCTACACCACGCGCCGGGACACGATCAATGCGCACCTGAGCTCAGCGCTTCGTGAGGTCCATATTTAAAGGTTACGCCGTACAGAAAGTGCCACGAACTTTAAACCGTTAAAGGAAAATCGGCTCTGTTTTCCCTCCGAACTCTCCGAAAGCTACTTGAGCAATGATATCACGACTGCTAACGTGATATCACGTTGTTGGCTAGATGAGGTTACAAGGATGCCAGCAGTTACCATCCGGAATCTTTCTGACGAAATCCACCGCGCTCTGCGTGTGAGAGCGGCTCACCATGGCCGGAGCACTGAGGCGGAAATTCGTGACATCCTCGAGGCCGCGGTTCGCCCGTCTCAGCGCGTAAAGCTCGGGTCATTGCTCGTGAACATCGGTCGGGAGGCCGACCTGTCAGACAGGGATGTTGAAGCTCTGCAAGAGCGCGACAAGGCGCCAGCTGAACCGATAAATTTCGAATGATCTTGTTAGACACCAACGTGATATCAGAGCCGTGGAAGCCGGCCCCTTCTGCAGATGTTGTGGCATGGCTGGATGCCCAGGCAATCGAAACGCTCTTTATCTCTGCGATATCAGTTGCGGAGCTTCGATTCGGCATCGCATCAATGTCTGTTGGGCGACGTCAATCCATCCTCCGCACCCGTTTCGAAGATGAGGTGCTGCCGCATTTTGTTGAGCGTGTTATGCCCATCACTCTAAGCACCTCGCGTTTCTACTCTGAACTGATGGCAGGCGCGCGATTATCCGGCAAAGCTATCGGTATGGCTGATGGATTGATTGCGGCTACTGCTGCAGAGAGGGGTTTAGTCGTGGCTACAAGAGACACAAGCCCGTTCAAAGCGGCTGGATTGAAAGTTATCAATCCGTGGAATGGTGGAAACTTCGGTTAAGAGGCCGTAGGTTCAGATCCTGTCAAGAGCGTAGAAGGAGCCGGGCCAAACGCCTCTGCGACAGGTCTGTGGATCGTCAGCCCGTTGCTACGTGTCTAGCGTGCAGAAGTAGCTTAGACATGCGCTACGAGGAAATCCGGGAACGCTCGCACACGGGCCGCTAAGTGATCAAGGCCCGCGAACGCCGCATGGGTCCGTTCAGAAGCGGCTGCGGCGCTCGCGAGAGACCCGGTTGCGACTTGCGCCTGCTCGGGGATGCGCTGGAAGGTCAGGCGCTGGAGGTGGCTGCAGCACAGGCGAAAAAGCTGGCCGTACAAATCGCCGGTCCCAATACGGAGTTCTGCCTTGCGCTTGCTTTGGCGCTGGACGGGGCCGAAGGGGTTCAGGCGCTGGCCTGTGATACAAGTAACTTCGTCGGCGCGGCTGAAGTGGCCGGCACCGTCATCGGCCCGAACGGCCTGAAGGATGCGGCCGACTGCACTTGCGATCCACGTCCGGCGCTTAAGCGCAACGACGCCCATTACCTTTTCGCAGCTCTGGATATCTAAGTCGTCACGGGCGCGCGGCTGACCAACGTCAGCGACTTTCGCGCTATTCCTTTTCGGAAAAGTTCCATAATGCATATTATGCGATTTTAGATAAGCAATTGATAAAAAACAATAATTAGGCTGCACGCTGGCGCCTCTCCAAACAGGATTCCGTTGCCATCCATTCAAAGCGGCCTAAAAACACGCCTCACTTGGTGCTCTGGCCATAGAGTGTCACAGGTTTTTGGGTCATGGAAACCTGGATCCCGTCGGAATAGCATCGGGCTTCCAATCATGCCGAAATGCAGCATGCGCATGGCTGCAGTGCACAATAAATGTTTTCCAAATGGTCAAAATTCAGGCATCATGCCTCGAGTTGATGCGCAAGACGGATTTCCTCCCAGTGCCGTCGCATCGACTGTTCCCCTCTGGAGGCTTTTGCCTTCAAAATTGACGGGCCGCGGCTTTATGCCGGCGGCCCTTTTTTTTGGCCAGTCTGCGGCTTCTCATGCGGCGGAAGTCTTGAGAATTCGATAGCTGCGACCCAGCAGTCAGGCGTGATCGTCATCGCCGTTGGCCGCCTCTTGACCGGCATTTCGCTGGTCCCTTTCCTGCAGAACCCGAAGACCAATTGCTATGTCAGTATCCAGACCGCCCCAGATCGACGGCTTTTGTGAATCGGGTTTGGGCTTTTCGCAAGAACTACGATACCGCACAGCACAAGCGGGGCAAGCAGGCCCGGCTTGACGGATCTCGTGCCCCCCAGCTTATGACGCAGTTCTGGAGCTTCAGAGGGGCTGGTGTGTCGAGGCTTTCATTTGCAAGGCCAGCGCGCTGTTGATCCTTGTCATGGCCCTTACGCAGTCTCAGGCGCCCATTCGCGGGCTCGATGAGGCATGTCTGACCGGAGAGCGGCTGCGCCTTGATCGTCTTCCCGCAACGGCCGGGTCCAGATTTCTTACCCCGTCAGGCTCCGCCTGCCTCCTCACCCACCAACAAATCTGTACCTTGCCGCCCTCCACTTCATTGCGGCCCTATAGGGTGCGGTCCGATCATCACCAGTCTTCGTGACAGCCATCGAGGCCGCGATGGGCGCGGCCCGAACACGAAAAGGAATAGGACAATGGCAATCATCGGCAACTTCACTGCAAACGAAACCGGCTTCACTGGCTCCATCCGCACTCTTGCCCTCAACGTCAAGGCACGCATTGCCCGCGTCGAGAACCCCTCCGACAAGGGCCCGCAGTTCCGCGTCTATGCCGGCAGCGTGGAATTCGGTGCAGCCTGGCAGAAGACGTCCGAACAAGGCCGCG
Source organism: Allorhizobium sp. NPDC080224 (assembly GCF_050281005.1). Lineage (NCBI taxonomy): Bacteria > Pseudomonadati > Pseudomonadota > Alphaproteobacteria > Hyphomicrobiales > Rhizobiaceae > Allorhizobium > Allorhizobium sp. NPDC080224. Next base: position 81,817 of record NZ_JBNNWJ010000009.1, on the reverse strand, counting down.
ACTACCTCTCGGTCAAGCTCGACGATCCGAGCTTTCCGGCCCCGATCTACGCAACGCTTGCTGAGGTCGAGGGCGAAGATGGCCTTCGGTTGATCTGGTCCAGGCAGAACCGGGATTGATCCACGGCATGAGGCCCCGCCCATCGGCGGGGCCTCATTGCAAATCCTGCGACCAGAGTGGAGTGCGACGCCCGTTCAAACGCCTCTTGGCTCGGCCATACACCACGAATTCGGGAGGGGTGGCGCCGAATGACCCGTCCCGTTTGAGAGGATTGGTTCCGGCGCTGGCAGTGCGGCGGCGATTAAGACGTTGGAAAAGGTGGCTCGGCGTTCCGGACCCGAGCTCGGCGACCGGGCGTCTTCCCGATCAGCTGGCCGATTGGCCAGAACTTCAAAGAGAGACGATCACTCTTAGCACGCGGGAAGATCTGCACTGAGGATGAGCTGGTCGCCAATGTCGCAGTCAGCTGGCAAACACCACACTCGCCCCGATGCAGATAGCTCTTCCCTGATCGATCTAGACGCGTTCTCGTCGAGCGATGTCTTTTTGACGTGCAACGGTGGAGTAGCCGCGGCCCTTCTTCCGACGCAGGAGATCGAGAAAGAGGATCACCGCTTCTCGTTCTGTTGCGAAATGATGGCTTATTGTTTGGCCGTTCGTTCCGATACGTCCCCAACGTCGCGTCAGGCACGCTTCGCCAAACAGATTTGGCTCGATGGACATGGCATAGAAGCGAGCCATGTTTTTCGTACGGTCGATTCTTTCGACATAGAGGTGATAGGCTTGAATGATCATGCTGGCATGATCGCGATTGGCGCATTTCCCGTCCAACGAGAGTTTTGAATCCGTCGACCGCGACTGATTCATTTTCGTGATGTCAGATGGGCTTCGGGCAGTTCTGCATAAGCATCAAAAACGCGGGGGCCGAATGGGCAAGAGGTGGCTCATCCGGACTGTCGTCGATCCCGGTCACGATCCCATTGCCCACGGAAGAACAGCCGTGGGGGCAAGCTGATGCAGCTGGATGGACAAAATGCGTCGGTCGCTGCGCCGGAAGACGGTGGCTATATCCCTGCCCTGCCTATGACGGCTTTCATATCTGGTCGCCGAAACCAGATGGCGCGGCCGCATCTCAGCGGCGGATTGCCGGCGGTGAAGACAATCTGCTCGTCCGCGCGCATCAGCAGAACTTCCTGGGGCTGTATCAACGGTCTGGGCGCCAGCTGCCTCGACCGTGTCCGCGATGATCCCCGCGGTTGGACGCTTCGACTGACCTGATCGACCTCGACCGTGGTCATGCCGCAGCGGCGAGATATGTATTCGGCAGTATCGGGGTCGTTGATGGCGGCAAAGCTGACCCAGCTGGCGCTCTCAAACCATTTGCTGGACGCGTCGCGCCCCCCATAGGTTTCGCGCAGCTGGCCGATCGACTGATAGATCATTGTGAGCGTTATGCCGTATTTTCGTCCGGCATCTCGCGCGGTCTCAAGGATGCGCATATAGCCAAGCCTTGCAATCTCATCGAGCAGGAAGAGGGCCCTTCCCTCTATTGCGCCATCGCGATTGTAGATTGCGTTCAAAAACGAGCCGATCACCACACGCGCCAAACCAGCATGGGTCTCCAGCGTTTTCAGGTCTATGTTGATGAAAACATCCGTGTTGCTCGAAGCGACGTCGCCTGTGCGAAACGTCGAGCCGGAGACCAAAGCTGCGTAGTTCGGATAGGAGAGCCAATGGGTTTCCTTGATGGCATTGGCATAGACGCCGGAAAAGGTTTCCGGCGTCATGTTGACGAAGGCGGCGACATTCTCTCTCACGAAGTCCGACCCGGAATTGTCGAAAATTTCCTGCAGGCGCTTGCGCAATTGCGGTTCGGGTTCAGCCAGATTGCTGCGGACCTGGCGGAGCGTCTGCTGTTCTTGCGGCGTGTGGCCCGACAGGCAGACATCGGCAATCATCGCGGTGAGAAGCTGCAGGCCGGACGAGCGGAAAAAGTCATCGCGGACGCCGCTTTCGCGACCGCTATCGCTCATGATCCAGGACGCGACCGATGCAATGTCTTCCTCCTTTGTACCACCGTATTGGCCAACCCAGTCGAGTGCATTGAATCCAGTTGTGGGACTGCGCGGATCCAGAATTCTGACCCGTCGGCCCGCCTGCTCACGATGTTTCGATACAAGGGGCGCGACTTCACGGGATGGGTCGAGCACGATGAGCGGACCGCCCCAGGTAAGGGCCGTCGGGATGGTTACGGATGTCGTCTTGAACCCGCCTGATCCGGCAAAGATGATGCCGTGGGAAGAGCCAAACGATCCGTCGAAGCACAGGAGCGGAGACATGCCACCGGCGCCCCATGTCTCCTTGTCGTCGGCACGAAACGAGATGGCGGCCACGCTGTCACGATCAACGCGATACCGCTCGCCAATCACGATGCCGCCGGTGTCGGGCAAGAGCTTCTGAGCGTTGGATAGCTTCATCCAGTCAGCCTCGCCGTGAAGGGCACGCTTGCCAGAGACACGCCTGGGCGAAGCATGCTTGAAGGCGGCGTTGCCGCGCAGCGCCACCCGCGCGGCAAAGCACCCGGACATGAGTGCCGCAGTCGCGCCGACCATGGTCGCCGGATCAACATGCAATAACGCGGATTGTCCCGCTGGCAGCTGTGAAGAGAGCATTGAAAGGCGTCCGCCTTCTCTCAGGCTTGCCATCAAGAGCATCACGGCGTTTCCAATTGCCGCACCAGTTCCCCAGGCGCGAATGTTAGAGGCACCTGCCGCTGCAAACAGCAATGCAAGGCCGAGGGACGCCGCTGTAAGGTAAGGGGCCGCGATACCAATGCGCTCCAGGATACGCTGAGCCTTTTCCGTCGTCCCGAACCCGGCAATCCAGGTCTCGATACCCGTCATCGAAAAGAACACAGCACAAATGAGCGCCGCGGGCATAATGACAAGAGCAATCCTATTGGCCGTCATGTCCGAACGCCTTTACGCCAATCGCGGTCAATCTTGCGCGCTCGCGCTCGTCGGACTTCAATCGCTCGTTCAGCTCGATGAGCGCGCCGAGTAGAAGCGCACGTTTTTCGAGCCGCAGACCGGCTTTGACGATCAGGCCGCCGAGCTCGATCTTGTCGCGCGTATCTTTCTTCCGGGCCGCAGACGTTTCTCCTCTTTTCATTCGCTCAAGCCTCGTCAAGGCGGCCTGAAGCCGGGCCAGTCGCGATCGTCTCGGGCTGCCCCCTACCCGCTCCGCTCTGGTCGGCGCCTTTCCGTCCAATGGCGCTCGGCTTGCCCGCATGAAACCTTTTCGCCAGATCTTCAAATGCCGCCTGAAGCGCGGTTTCGTCGATCTCAATGTCGCCGAGTCCTGCCCGAACTGCGATGCGTCCGATACGTTCGGCTTCGCGGGTCTCTGCGGTCTTCAGCTGTTCCTGGAGCTTCGCGATCTCCTGGCGGATTTTCGAAGATGGCTTTTTCATCTCGTCGTTTCCCTTTCTCGGACACTGATGTTGCGAGACAGAGATTCGCAGAGCGTCGTGCCGAACGCACTACTGTGAATCCTCCAATCGCCAGAGGTGGGATTTTTGTGAATGATCCCAGCCGTTCGAAGGACGGCTTCAAGGGCGCAATTATACGTCGCTGTCGCGACCCACTGCTCTTGGCTTGCGGCGCGGCCGCCCGTCTCTCGCAAACAGTTGGTTCATCCGGTTGCTGGAGCGCATTGAGCAATGGTCGTCCCGCATCTCTCCGTCAGCATCGTTGCCCGGGGCTCCGGTCGCAGTGCTGTCCTGTCAGCCGCGTATCGGCACTGCGCCAAGATGGGCTATGAGCGCGAAGCCCGGACGATCGATTACACCCGCAAGCAGGGTTTGTTGCATGAGGAATTCAGTATCCCGGTCGAAGCGCCGGAATGGCTTCGTCGCATGGTCGCTGATCGATCGGTCGCACGGGCGTCGGAAGCCTTCTGGAACCGCGTGGAAGACTTCGAGAAGCGCTCGGATGCGCAGCTCGCCAAGGATGTAACAATCGCTCTTCCGATCGAGCTATCGGCGGCACAGAACATTGAGCTCGTCCGTGATTTTGTAGCCAAGCACATCACTGCCCGGGGCATAGTGGCTGACTGGGTCTTTCATGATGTGCGTGAAAATCCCCACGTCCATTTGATGACGACGCTCCGTCCTTTGACCGAGGAAGGATTCGGCTCGAAGAAGGTGCCTGTCACCGGACCCAACGGCAAGGTTCAGCGCAACGATTGCGGCAAGATCGTCTATGCGCTTTGGGCCGGGGGTATCGAGGATTTCAACGCATTCCGAGATGGCTGGTTCGCATGCCAGAACCGGCATCTGGCGCTTGCCGGGCTCGATGTCAGGGTTGACGGTCGCGCCTTCGAAAAGCAGGGGATCGAGCTTGCGCCGACGATTCATCTCGGCGTTGGCGCGAAGGCAATCGAGCGCAAAGCAGGACTGGAGGGAGAGGCAGCCGCACTGGAGCGTCTGCAGTGGCAGAAAGAGCGTCGTCTTGAAAACGCGCGGCGGATCGAGCGCAATCCTGCCCTCGTCCTTGATCTGATCACCCGAGAAAAGAGTGTCTTTGCCGAAGGCGATATTGCCAGGATCCTCAATCGTTATATCGACGATGCCAGCCTCTTCCAGAACCTGATGGTGCGCATCTTCGAACACCCGGAAACCTTGCGGCTGGACCGGGAGCGGATCGATTTTGCAACGGGTGTGCGATCGCCGACGAAATATACGACACGGGCGTTGATCCGTCTGGAAGCGGAGATGGCCAACAAGGCGATCTGGCTTTCTCAACAAACTTCGCATGGCGTGCGCAGGCCCTTGCTCGAGGCCACATTTGCGCGCCACGAACAGCTCTCGGATGAGCAGAAAGCTGCCATCGAAGATGTTGCTGGAGCCAGGCACATTGCTGCCGTGATCGGTCGTGCAGGGGCTGGTAAGACAACGATGATGAAGGCCGCGCGTGAGGTGTGGGAAGCCGCCGAGTATCGGGTTGTCGGTGCGGCCCTCGCCGGCAAGGCGGCAGAGGGTTTGGAGAGGGAAGCGGGCATTTCCTCCCGCACTCTGTCCTCTTGGGAGCTCCAATGGAGCAAAGGCCGCGGCCAGCTCGACAACAACACCATTTTTGTCTTGGACGAGGCCGGTATGGTGTCGTCGCGACAGATGGCAAGGTTTGTGGATGTCGTCGTGAGGTCAGGTGCCAAGCTCGTCCTCGTCGGCGATCCTGAACAGCTTCAGCCCATCGAGGCGGGTGCCGCCTTTCGTTCTATTGCCGATCGAATTGGGCACACAGAACTCGAAACCATCTATCGCCAGCGTCAGCCATGGATGCGGGAGGCTTCACTCGATCTCGCGCGCGGCAATGTTGGCAAGGCCGTCGAAGCCTATGAGGCTCGCGGGAAGATGATCGGGGCTGAGTTGAAGGCTGATGCGATCACCAATCTCATTTCCGATTGGGACCGTGACTACGATCAAGCCAAGTCGACCTTGATCCTGGCGCATCTTCGTCGCGATGTCCGCATGCTGAACGAACTGGCGCGTGCCAGGCTGATTGAGCGCGGCGTCATCGAGGCTGGTTTTCAGTTCAAGACGGCCGATGGTGTCAGGCGGTTTGCAGCCGGTGAGCAGATCGTCCTCCTCAAAAATGAGGGGTCGCTTGGCGTCAAGAATGGCATGCTGGCAAAAGTCGTGGAAGCGGGGCCCGGGCGGCTTGTGGCGGAGATCGGCGAAGGTGAGCACCGCGCCCAAGTCTTGGTCGAACAGCGCTTCTATAACAATGTCGACCACGGCTATGCGACGACCATTCACAAAGCCCAGGGCGCGACAGTCGACCGGGTCAAGGTGCTGGCATCTCTCTCGCTTGATCGCCACCTGACCTATGTCGCCATGACACGTCACCGCGAGGATCTCGACGTCTATTATGGCCGTCGATCCTTCGCAAAGGCGGGCGGATTGGTCGAAACCCTTTCGCGCAAGAATGCGAAGGAAACGACGCTCGATTATGCCGGCGGCAGCATCTACCGTCAGGCGCTGCGTTTCGCTGAAATTCGTGGGCTTCATATCGCCCAGGTCGCCAGGACCATCGCGCGTGATCGTCTGGCATGGACGATACGCCAGAAAGACAGGCTCTTCGCGCTCACCGGCCGGCTTGCGGTCATCACAACGCGGCTCGGTGTTTCGCCCCCGATCGGCAAGACGGCTTACCCTGCAGCTGAGAAGGTGAACCCGATGGTGGCCGGGATCTCCATTTTTCCAAAGTCGATCGATGAGGCTGTCGAGGAAAAGCTTGGCGCTGATCCGGCTCTCAAGAGGCAATGGGAAGAGGTCTCGATGCGCTTCACCTATGTCTATGCGCAACCCGAAGCGGCATTCAATGCGGTGAATGTCGATGCGATGCTAAACGACCGGGCAATGGCGGCAAAGACGATTTCAAGGCTCGCTGCTGAACCTGAGGCGTTTGGTGCGCTCAAGGGCAAGACCGGTGTTTTCGCCAGCCGGGCCAATAAATCGGACCGGGCTCGAGCGCTCCAGAATGTGACGCCGCTGGCCGAAAGCCTGAAGGACTATCTGCGTCAGCGTGGCGCCGCCGAAAAGAGATACCGCGACGAGGAACTGGCAGTTCGCAGGCAGGTCGCAATTGACATACCTGCCCTATCGACCCGAGCGGCAAGCGTGCTGGAGCGCATCCGTGACGCCATCGACCAAAACGATCTGCCGGCGGCTCTCAAGCATGCGTCGGGCGATGGAAACGTAAAAGCCGAACTCGAGGCATTTGTCGAGGCAATCTCGAAGCGCTTCGGGGAGCGAACATTCCTGCCGATTTCCGCAAAAGACGCCAGCGGTGCGGTGTATCGGCGCATAACGTCGGACATGAACGCGGCGCAAAGGAGCGAGGTCGCGCAAGCCTGGAACAGCATGCGGACGGCTCAGCAGCTGTGGACCCATCAGGGAACGGTGACGGCGCTGAACAAGGCCGAGGCCATGCGTCGGACGAAATCACAAGGGCTCGGGCTCAAATGACGGAGGCGAGGAAGACGGTGACACCGGTTTGGTGCGGCCGCCGCCGCGCGTTGGTATTGCTGTGGGCCGTTGTGGCGACGATGCTTGCTGGCATAATTGGTCTTGGCGCCTCAGGGTTCAGGATCAATCTCACCCCGAGTGAAGCCCTTGGCGTCTGGCGCATCCTGCCGCTCAATCGCAAGGTCGAGATCGATGACCTTGTCTTCGTGTGCGTGCCAGTGACCGACGCCATGCGCGCGGCGCTTAAGCGTGGCTATCTTCGCCGGGGTCTGTGTGCCGGCGGCTTCGCGCCGCTGATCAAGACGGTCGTTGCGAGATCGGGTCAGCACATCGAGATCGAGGATCTGGTTCGCATTGACGGCCGGGTCCTCCTGCACTCAAGACTTCAACCAAGAGACGCTCGAGGCCGGCAACTGATGCCGTTTGCCGGCGGTACAATCCCGCCTGGAACCGTCTATCTGCATTCGGATTTCCCGGCATCCTTCGACTCCCGGTATTTCGGGCCCGTTCCGGCCAACAATATTCTCGGCCTGGCGAAAAAGGTGTGGATCTATGCACCATGATCATCTGCGTGCATCTTCGCTTTTGCTGGGCTCGGTTGCGGCAGGGTGGCTCGGCTGGAGCGGCGACCTCCTCTCACTTCCGCTCGCAGCGAGTTTCCCGCTCCTCTGGTCGCATGCGAGAACGAGGGCGCAAGCGTTGACCGTTTCTGCCGCCTATTTCATGAGTGCGTCGCGGGGTCTGCCGCAGGGCGTTGCCAATTATTATGCGTCAGACATCTGGCCTGGTCTGCTCCTCTGGCTGATTGCTTCTACCGGCTTCGTACTGGTGCACACGGCGCTCTGGACCGATCGTCCTGGTTGGCGAAAACCACTTCGCTTCCTGATCGCCTGTGTGATCATGGCCGTTCCTCCCCTGGGAATACTGGGTTGGGCTCATCCGATCACGGCAGCGGGTGTTCTGTTTCCAGCCTGGGGTTGGTGGGGATTGCTGGCAATGACGCTCATTCTCTTGCTCATGACCATGCGAAATTGGCTTATAGCGGTGATTGTCTCTGCAGGATTTTGGCTCTCATCATCTGCTATCGCGACCGAGATCGCGCAGCCAGCTTTGTGGCACGGAATTGATCTGAAAATGGGTGTCTCGCTTGGTCGGGATCAAAGTCTGGAGCGGCATGGCGCCTTGATGGCAATCATTCGCCTCCCTGTCTCGCATCATGCCTCTCGTACCGGTGTCGTACTCCCGGAAAGTGCGCTTGGCTTCTGGACGCCGGCCATTGCTCGTCTGTGGCAAAGAGAGCTGTCAGGGACGGCGATCACAGTGATCGCTGGCACGGTGGTCGTTGACGCAGACGGCTACGACAATGTGCTGGTTTCGTTGAATGCGTCCGGCAGTGCCATTGTGTATCGTCAACGGATGCCGGTCCCTGGCTCGATGTGGCAGCCGTGGCTTAAGGTCCTTGGCGATCGAGGGGGCGCTCGGGCGCATTTCTTTGCCAACCCGGTCGTTCATGTCGACCATACAAGGATCGCCCCCTTGATGTGCTATGAACAACTCATCGTCTGGCCTGTCATTCATTCCATGCTGCATGATCCAGATTTGATTGTTGCGCCTGCCAATGTCTGGTGGACCCGTGGCACCTCGATCATGAATATTCAACGTGCGAGTGCCACGGCATGGGCGCGCCTCTTTGGCAAACCCCTCATCACGGCCTTCAACCAGTAGCCAAGATGAACTTCCGATATCAGTCGCGAACTCGGCGAGATTTCACTTGGATCGTCAGATGAGCTTCATGTCTTTTGCGTTTGCCACCAGTTGCGCGACCGTGGCTGCCCCGAGTTTAAAGCGTGCGGTGTCCAGATAGGACTGAACGGTCCGGTGCGACAGCTGCGTGAGTGTCCCCGTTTCGATGGCGGTTTTCCCCTTGGCTGCCCAGATCAGGCAGAGGCGTTCACGTGAAGACAACGGCCTGGCAGGAACTCGGGGCACGGGTTGTCGGAGCTCCTTCAGGCGGTGATGAAGCTCCATCAGAAGGGGGACGCCATCGCTCAATTCCAGGGTCCCAGGTCTCCAGTATTCGCTGCGAGAACTTGTGAAGCTCAAGATGAGCTGGCGGTCAAAACTCGTCCTGGCAGAGATCGCCAGGCCGTGGGTGATGCCGTGCTCAATGGCATCGCTCGCGAAATTGCGCAACTTGGTGTCCCTGGAATGAAGCCAGCCGGTGGCCGACCATATGAAGGTGCCACTGCTGCGTTTCGCCTGACGGACGACGGGGTCGAGGCAAGCAAGATCGTTTTTGAGATAAAGGTCCTGCCAGTCTGTTGGAAAGGTGCCGAAATAGTCTCGGCTGAACCCTTCAAGACCAAGATAGGCGTGATAGTCGAAACCATTACAGTTCGCAAAAGATGTCAGAGCTTGCGACAGGGCGCTGTCACAGACTGCTGCGTCCAGGCAGTCGAGAAGCATCCGAAACTGCATGACCATGGTCGACCCTTTCCTAAGGCAGCCTCGCGGAGCCAGTCGGCTCAGCGATGTTGGTTGGCCGGCAGAGTCTTCCACGAAATGATCCGTGTTTCGACGTGGCCATGAGGTGCAAATCTGCGCAATTGGGTAGCAGCCTTCGCCAGCTTGTCGACGTCTCCACTTCTTGGCACGGTTGCCAGAGTGGAGCATGACATGGCGGATATGGACGTGATCATTTGTTCTTTCACGACGATGAATCTGCCGCCTTCGATATTAGACCCCCTGTGCTCGCCGCTGCATCTTTTGGTTGGGAACAACCAGAAGAGAGCGAGAACTGCCATGGATATGCGACGTGTGATCGTCGGTCTTTTTCCGTTGATTGGTTTTGTGGGTGGTGCCGGTTCGGTGGCTGCGGATCAGCTCGTGCTGAACAGCTATGGCGGACCCTATGAGGAAATCATCCGTTCGCGGATTATCGAGCCGTTTGAAGCCGAGACGGGTATTCGTGTTGTGTATGATGCTGTCGGCTCATCCTCGCAGGATTATGCAAAAATCAAGGCAACGGGTGGCAAGCCAGGCTTCGATGTCGTCGTGATGACGGCCACCCAGGCTTTGCAGGGATGCAAGGACGGTCTGCTGGAAGAACTGCCGAGTGACGTGATCAAAGAACTGGCTCATCTGTCTTCACGTCTTGCGGACGCGGCCGGGCCTTGTGGCGCTGTGCATGAAGTCCAGTACATGTCGCTGCTCTATCGGACCGATCACATCGAGGGCGTACCGTCGTCATGGAGCCTGCTCCTCGATCCTGCCCTGTCGCGTCGGGTGATCCTGCCGACCTTTCAGAACGTCATGGCCGTCAATCTCCTTCAGGTGATGTCCGTCATGAATGGCGGCGGACTGGTCGACAATCTCGATCCAGGTTTTGCCGCCATGACTGCTATTGCGCGCCAGTCGATCGGCTTCGAGCAGTCCTCGGCACTGCTTGAAAGCTACATCAAGGACGGCTCGGTCTGGGCCATGCCGTTCTGGAACGGACGGGCGCAGCTGCTGGTGGATTCCGGTGCACCCGTGGATTATGTCCGGCCCTCGGAAGGCACGATCCCGTTGATTGCGACGCTCAGCGTGCCCGTCGGTGCTGAAAACAAGGAAGCGGCCTATCGCTTCATCAATTTCTTCCTTCGAAAATCCAGCCAGGAGGCCTGGGTCGCAGGCTATCGTGTCGGCAGCGCTCGCACGGATATTGATGTCCCTGACGAGCTTCGTGATCGCCAGATCACTGAGGCAGAGCTCGATCAACTGCATCTGCCCGACCTTTCCGTGATGGCCGAGCGCATGCCCGAATGGTCTCAGCGCTGGGACCGTGACGTCGTTCCGGCGGCGAGGTAATCCCATGGCCAATACTGTTTCTCTTGTCCTGCCGGCGAGGCATTCGCCGGCAGTCGGGCCAGCGCATATCTATCTTGCGCTCTCCCCTTCTGTTTTCATGCTGCTGATCTTCTTTGCGCTTCCCATGGGCATGATGATCGGGCTCAGTTTTACCGATCCGGTATCCGGTCTGCCGTCACTGGCGAGCTATCAGCGCTTCCTGACCGATGGGCTTTCGCTTCCTGGCATTCTTCGGACTGTGAGCATGTCGCTGTGCGTTGCGGTCTGCGTCACGGTGCTTGGCTATCCCGTTGCCTATTATCTGGCGCGGGCCAGGGGGCGGACGCGTGCGCTGGTCTTTGCTCTAGCGCTCGCACCCGAGCTTGCGGGTGTCGTTCTTCGCACCTATGGCTGGTTGATCATTCTGGAAGATCGCGGCTTCATCAATGATGCGCTTTTGCATCTTGGGCTGATTGCCTCTCCCCTGCCCTTGTCGAAGAACATGTTCGCGGTCGTCGTCGGCCTCACCCATGTGGTGCTGCCCTTCGGCATCCTGTCCCTGATGACCAGCATTCAGGGGATCGATCCCAATCTGGAACGGGCAGCGCAAGTGCTGGGTGCTTCGCGTGCAAGCGTCATGCGCCATATCGTGCTGCCGCTTTCCTTACCCGGCATCATCAGTTCACTGTTGATCGCCTTCACCATGGCAGCCAGTGCCTATGCCACCCCTGCCCTGCTGGGCGGTGCAGGCTTCAAGGTCATCGCCACGATGATCGCCGAGCAGGTGCTGTTTTATGTCAACTGGCCGTTTGCGGCCGTCATGGCCAACATACTTTTCTTGATGATGCTCGGGGTGTCCTATCTCGGGATCCGCTTTGAGGCACGTCGACGCTTGAGGCTGAGTGGCCGGGGAGGAGTGACCTCATGAACCGGGTTTCCAGTTTCCTGTTTTGGGTCGCGCTTGTGGCGGTGCTTGTCTTCATCACCTTGCCGATCATCGTTGTCCTTGCTGCCTCGTTCAGCCCGACCTCAGAGGTGACCCTCGATCCGCGCGACTGGACGCTTCGCTGGTATGCGGATCTCGTCCATCCACGCTGGCTTGAACCTTTCTGGCTGAGCGTCAAGATTGCCGTGATCGTCAGTGCGATCAGCGGATTGGCGGGACTTATGGCGGCCTACGCCATCGTTTTCGAGCGCTTCCCGAAGAGCGATGTCGTCATGTCCTTCCTCCTGTCACCGCTCTCTGTACCGCAGATCGTCAAGGGTGTGGCGGTTGTCCTGTTCATCTCGCAGCTTGGGTTGCAGCAGTTTCTCGGGACGGAAGCCCTGATTGCAGCTCATGTGGTCCTGACATTGCCCTTCGTCACCCGCATGGTGGCCGGATCGATCGCCAATTTCGACCGGGGGCTCGATCAGGCGGCCCAGATACTGGGTGCCGGTCGCTTTGATCGGTTGCGCTTTATCCTGCTGCCTCTGATCAAGCCGGGGCTTTTGTCGGGCGTCACCTTCGCCTTCATCATCTCCTTCAACAACATTCCACTGTCCGTCTTCCTGGTCCGGCCGGGAGACACCACGCTGCCGATCAAGGTGATCAATCACCTGGAATACAGCCTCGATCCGGTCATGGCGGCTGTCAATGTCGCCTCGATGATCTTCATCCTGGCGGCCATCTTCATTTTTGAGAAAATCGGCGGCTTTTCCGCCCAACTGCATGGGGGAAGCAAATGACTGCTCTCGACATCGAACTCCAGTCTGTCACCAAGTCCTATGGCGCAGTGCCCGTTGTCCGGGATCTCAGCCTTTCTGTCCCACGTGGTGAATTCGTCAGCATCCTGGGCCCGTCCGGCTGCGGCAAGACCACGACCCTCAACATGATCGCCGGCTTTGCGACGCCGTCTTCCGGGGACATCAGGATCCGCGGCAAGAGCCAGGTGCGCGTCTCGCCCGAGCACCGCAATATTGGCCTCGTCTTCCAGAATTATGCGCTTTTCCCGCATATGACAGTGGCCGAGAATGTTGGTTTCGGTCTCAAGATGCGCAAGGTGCCAAAGGTAGAGGTGGCGGGCCGCATCGCCGAGGCTTTGGAAAGCGTGCATCTCTCCGGTTATGCCGAGCGCTATCCCCGCGAGCTTTCCGGTGGCCAGCAGCAGCGCGTGGCCCTTGCGCGCGCGATTGCACCACGTCCCTCTGTTCTTCTTCTCGATGAGCCTTTGTCCAATCTCGACCTGAAGCTTCGCGAGGCCATGCGCATCGAATTGAAGGAGATCCAGGCTGCACTTGGCATGACCTTCGTCTACGTCACCCATGACCAGGAAGAGGCCATGGCCATGTCCGACCGGATTGTCGTGATGTGGGGCGGAGAAATCGCGCAAGAAGGGCGGCCAGGCGAGATCTACCGCAATCCGAAGTCGCGTTTCGTCGCGGATTTTATCGGGCGATCGAACCTGATCCCCTTTTCCTCCTGGAAGCCGTCCATGCACGGAACAGAGGTGATGCTCGATCACAGTGGGCTGACGTTGATTTCGGCGAAGAAGAAGGTGACGCCTGAGACCGGCTTTATCTGTATTCGTCCCGAAAATCTCCATCTGGTGACAGAGGCCGGCGCGCTCGCCGGGTGCGTAAACCGGCTTTCGGGGCGCTTGAGACGAATTGTCGATCTCGGCGCCCAATTGGAGCTTACGGTCGAATTGGCGCCCGGGCTTTCTGTCGCGCTTCTTCTGACCTCCTCTCAGACCGACGATCTGCCCGAGCTTGGCGCAGTGCTGCACATGGTGGTGGCGCCTGAGGATGTGCAGCTGCTTTCCCATTGAAATTGCAAATGATCGGCCGCACCAATCAATCGTGGCCGATCACTATTGGAGCGCCGGGCAAGCACCGGCCTAGGGTTTGACAACGGCTGGTTGCCGTGTCGGTTGAGGGCCTCCTCACCGCATCTCAAGGAGACAGGACCATGATGCTCAAGGAAAAGATCCACGCGACGCAAAACTCCACCAATGTCTGCGCCGAAGTCGAGGGATTCGATTTTCAGAATTATGATGACCGGGATATCGCGGAGCTGCGCCGGTTCTGGCTTGAATATGGTGTGCTGCGGTTCAAGCGCACGCAAATCAGCGACACCGATCAGGTTCGTTTCTCCCGTCATTTCGGGGACTTCGTCATCCATCCCAAGCAGTTGCAGGAAGGCGGGCATCCGACCCACCCCGAGATCCTCGTCATCTCGAACCAGATGAAGGACGGCAAGCCGAGCGGTGCACTCGGCAATAGCGAGGCCACCTGGCATACCGACACCTGGTTCTACGAGCGTCCGCCGGCCGGCGCCATCCTGCGGGCCATCCAGGTCCCGCCTTCAGGTGGAGACACCTACTTCCTGTCCACCTATCTCGCCTATGAGAGCCTGCCAGAGGCGCTGAAGAAGACCATCACGGGCCGGCAGATCTTCTTCCAGAATGTCTATGACAAGACCGGCAAGCTCCGCCTCAACAAGCAGGAGCCGACCAGCAAGGATTTCCGGGAATGGGATGGGGTGGTGCATCCGCTGGTCCGCATCCATGGCGAGACCGGACGCAAGGCGCTTTATCTCGGGGGCACGATCGAGGGCGCCTGGATCGTCGGCATGCCGCAGGACGAAAGCTTCAGCCTGCTCGAGGAGCTTTGGGCGCACACCACCGGCCAGGGCGACATCTTCATCCAGACTTGGGAGGCGGGCGACATCATGATGTGGGACAATCGCTGCACCATGCATCGGCGTGATGGCTTCGACCCCAATACGATCCGGATCATGCATCGCACGACCACCTCGGGCGAGCGCCCGGTCTGAGTGGCGAGAGAATGCGAGAGCAGGAGATGACGATGCTGACAGACTACCAGGTGGAACCCAACCAGCCTCCTTTGTCGAAGGCGCTCGTTGACCTGCTCTCGCAGACCGAGACGGCCACGATCGGACATGTCGAACATTTGGGCTTCGTCGGCGATGACATATTGCCAATCATGCCTGGGCGCGTGTCCGGTCAGGCTCTCACCGTCGCTGCGCCCGGTCGAGACGGCGCTGTGATCTACAAAGCCATCGACCTTGTGCAAGCCGGCGACATCCTGGTCATCTCTCGGGTCGACCGGGACGATATCGCCTGTGTCGGTGGTGGCGTTGCCCTTGCTGCGAAAGCGCGTGGGGCCGCAGCCATCATCATCGACGGGCCGGCAACCGATGTCGAGGAGATCGTATCGGTGGGTCTGCCTGTCTGGTGCCGTGGTCGCTCGTCGCGCACCACCAATCGCAAGATTGCCGTCGGCGGCTCGATCAACGTGCCAATCGCCTGCGGGGCTGCCGCCGTGCTTCCAGGCTATGCCGTGCTCGCCGATCACGAAGGTGTCTTCGTCGCCGAGCGGCAACGCATGGAGGCACTCGCCCACTTCGCCATCGAGCGCCAGAAGCGTTCACTACGTTTGCGGGCTCACCTGGCTGACGGCCTTTCCATCTTTGATTTTGAAAGTGATCCAATTTCATGAACATCGCACTCATCCAGATGAACTCGCAGCCGGATCGATCGGCCAATCTCGCCCAGGCTCTGCGTTTGATGCGCGACGCCTGTGCTGGGGCAACGCCCGATCTCCTGGTCTTGCCGGAGCATTTCGACTGGACCGGTGGGACGCCGGGGGAGAAGCGGCAGGCGGCTGATCTGGTGCCCGGCGGTGAGGCCTATGAAATGGTTCGGACCTTTGCCCGCGACGCTGGTGTCGCCATTCATGCCGGCAGCCTGTTGGAGCGTCGTCCCGATGCGAGCACGATTTTCAACACTTCTGTGGTCTTTGATGCGTCAGGAGCGGAGATTGGCCGCTATCGCAAGATCCATCTCTTCGACATCACGGCACCCGATGGCAAAGTCTATGCCGAATCGGCCGTGGTCGCAGCGGGAGATGGGCTACTTGTCTATGAGATTGGTGGGTTCAGGGTCGGTTGTGCGATCTGTTATGACCTGCGCTTCTCTCGGCTGTTTGATCGGCTGGCAGGGTTGGATGTCGATTTGATCATCCTCCCAGCCGCCTTCACGCAGCAGACCGGTAGAGATCACTGGGAGGTCTTGTGCCGAGCCAGGGCGATCGAATTCCAGTGTTACTTCGTGGCTTGTGGCCAGTGTGGCAGCTACCGTGCTCCCAATGGTGAGGAACGGGTGATGTTCGGGCATTCCATGGTGGTCGATCCCTGGGGACGTGTGATTGCAACGTCGGATCGGGAGATCGGCGTGATCAATGCCGTGCTCGACCGGGCAGTGGTCGACAAGGTGCGTGGGATGATCCCGATGGCCGAGCATCGGCGCGATCTCTGGTCGATGTCGGTCGTGTCTACTTCGGTGGATCGATCGTAGGCCGTCAGGTTGAGGCGGACAGGGGCAGATTCGAATTAGATATTCGAGCTTGTCGTTGCGTCTCGGGCGATGCCACGCCGGATGCAGCATCGCTGCCCGGCATCGGCGGAGGTTGATCGAGCCGAAATGCCGTGCGAGCGTAGGTCAGCCTTATCCATAGCCGTACTGTATGGGTAGCTTTCATCGGCGCCTGTTTCCTTGCGGCCTGCACCCTTGTTGCTATCATGGATTGATGACCATTCGCAGATTCGTTCGTTTTGCCGCCTGGACGGGGTTGGCCCTCATCGTCTTCGTCACGTTGGTACCGATTGAGGCGAGACCACCCACCATCACCTCGAACAATCTCGATCGTGCACTCTCTTTTCTCGGGATGTCGGCATTGTTTGTCATCGCCTATCCGCGCCGGGTCCTTTCCATAACCGTCGTGCTTTTCTTCGCCGCGTTCGTGATCGAGCTGGTTCAGTTTGCCTCCAAGACGCGACACCCTGAGTTTCAAGATGCCGTGGTCAAGGCGCTCGGTGTGCTTGTCGGGGTCGCTGCCGGCTGGTTCACCAACTACCTGTCGCGCAGGGGTGCGAAGTCGCTTTAGTCTGGCAGCGTGAAGCGGGGCGGACAATTGTCACTGTTGAGCCCAGCATGATATCCGGGGACCAAGCGAACCGGATCAGGTGAGAGATTGGCTTGATATCGACACGGTCACCCTTCGAACACCCGCCGAAACCGTTTGGTTGGAGCCTTGCTTGTGGATGCGCGTTTTTCGTTGTCGCACTCTCTCGTTACGGCTCCTATCCACCTCCTGCACCCTTTGATGCTCATACCAACGCGCGATTTCAGCTTGCGCATGGCAACCATCGACGCGAAGGATAAAGAGTGAGCATAGTTTCTGAGAATCCCCCTTTTGGCATTGCCTTGCGGATCTTGTCCGGTTGTCTCTTTGCCGGCATGTCGATCTGCATAAAGGCGATATCGACCGAGGTACCCGTCGGAGAAATCGTCTTCTTTCGCTCTGCGTTTGCACTGATCCCGCTTGTGATCTTTCTCTGGATCCGCGGTGAGTTTCCGCATGGTCTCTCGACCAAGCGACCCTTGGGACATCTTCTTCGCTCAAGCCTGGGTGCCGCCGCGATGTTTGCGTCATTCGCTTCGATTGCGAGACTACCCCTCGCGGAAGCAACGCTGCTCAGCTACCTGTCGCCGACATTCACCAGCATCGCGGGCGTTCTCCTGTTGTCGGAACGGGTGACGGTCTGGCGCGTCGGCGGTGTCGTTTTAGGGCTCGCAGGCGTTCTCATCCTGGTCTGGCCTGAGATGGGAAACACGAGTTTCAGCAGCGATCGGCTATGGGGCTATGTCTTTGGACTGCTGATGGGTGTGCTTACTGCCTTTGCGCTGATCATGGTGCGCAGCCTCAGCCGGACAGAGAGCCCGGGCGCAATCGCCTTCTACTTCGTCATCGCCTCCATGCTCGGCGGTATTGCAACCATTCCTTTTGGATGGATGGCGCCGGACATGTATCAGCTCATCATGCTTGTTCTTGCGGGGCTGTTCGGAGGATTTGCGCATATCGCCATGACATTGGCGTTTAGGCACGCGGAAGCTTCGTTGCTCGCGCCTTTCGAGTATCTTGCAATCACCTGGCCGATACTCGCCGACATGCTCTTGTTCGATGTGGCTTTGTCCCACGCTTTTCTGAGCGCGCTTCCGCTTGTTCTCGGCGGTGCGGCGATGGCCGCAGTCGACGGCCGGCGGCGACGTGTTCCAACTTGATGGATACGCCCGGCCGAAATGCCTGCCGATCGACAAAGTGGACCGGTCCTCAAGGCGATCTTCTTCAAAGCCGAAGGTGAGCGCGCAAGGCTTTGCTTGTGCGGCTTGCGAACAGAAATGGCAGCCAAACTTCCTAAAAGGGAAGCTCGACGGTTTCACGGATCTTCTTAGCCCCCTCGATGAGGATCGACTTGAGCCGCTCTGCGTCCTGTGCCGGTAGCATGCCCGCCCCGGTTCGAATGGCGTCTTGCCATGCGGAGCCACGCTCCCAAGCTTCATTGTAGACGAGCGCCAGTTCGGCAGATTGCCGGGTCTGCAGCAGGGCGTCGAAGAGAAGACCAGCTTGACGAATGTCCTTGTTGCGTTTCACCAGGCCTTGTCCGTCAGTGTGCCTTCGGCTGGCGACGATGAGCTTATGGACCGCATACCGGGACGGATCAGGGACAACGACCGGGACCCCGCTCCGGTGTAGCAGCATTGTCCTGACCGGATCCCGGATAAGGAAGTCGAGAAAACGTAAGGGATCCGCGCTGGCGCCACCGAGGGCCGGCATCTTTGCCGGCTGGTCGATATAGTCGTCCGAACCGCGGTTAGACGTCAGGAACTCAACCCGGTACCCCCCGGCGTTTTGGAACGCCGTCGAAGCAGCAGATCCTGATCGACGGGGAACTGGTCGGAAGCTGGGGTCCACGCCCTGTAGTAGCTCGACGATCGGAGGCAGGCTATCTGCTACTTCCTGACTGATGGCGAAGTCTTGAGCAATATCTGCGTCTCCAGTTAATATCGCCGCCATGGGCAGACGCATGCCCAGCAGCCCTGAATAGCACTGAAAGGCCACCGTCCCGATAAGCACGCCTCTGAGCCGAAAAAGGCCACCCTCGGCAAGGGCCTCGACTATGTCACCGGACATGGCATCGGGGGCGATCATTCCGCCCTCACGCGTCAAGGTGTTGACCAAGCGTCTGCGTGCTCGCAAATCGTCCTTGTCTCGCGTATGATCTGCTACCCGCTGAGATATATCGGGGTCATCGGCCGGACCGACATATCGACGTTTCGTGCCACCATGACCGTCTGGGATGTCGAAGTACCAGTATTTGCGCCCCTTGATGTTCGCCGGGGTAAACCGGCCCGTTGAAGGAAAATCGGCCGTCCACGCGGCGTCAAGCGAACGCTGGCCCAGCTCCGCAAGCATCGTTTGGTACATGAGGTCTATCGACTTCAAGGCCTTACCCCACAAGTTATACTGTTTTTCAAAAACAGTATAACTTGTGCTTGGAGCAGGTCAAGTTGCCTGCAGTGGTGGTGCTTCAGAACGCGACAGCAATCGCATCGAAACGGCAGTGGCGAGGCTGATCCTCTGCCCCGTTCCCAAAGGTTCAGCCTCGACCGAGACGATGTCCCGTTGCGGGATCAAAGAGGTGAAGGTCGTCGGAAGCGACATCAAAACCGAGCACCTCGCCTTCTGTGACACGTAGTGAGGCCGGCACGGATACAGAGAGTTCGTTTGTCCCTATGCTGAGCGTCAAGAGCCGCGTTTCGCCGTGAAACTCATTGCGCTCGATCCGGCCCCTGATCGCACCTTGGTCCGTGCTCAGACGAAGTGCCCCGGGTCTGATGCCGACGGTGACCGGGCCCGGCTTGACCGGAAAAGGTGTTGGCAGGGCGATATGGCTGTCCACAAGATCCTCGCCCGCCTTGTCGAGCGTCAGGAAGTTCATGTTCGGCGTGCCGATGAACCCGGCCGCAAACACAGTGGCCGGCTTCTGGTAGATTTCTTCCGGCGTTCCCATCTGTTCGATCCTGCCGTCCTTCATCAGGACGATCCGGTCGGCAAGCGTCATCGCCTCAAGCTGATCATGGGTGACATAGATGCTGGTCGTCTTCAGATCGCGGTGCAGCCTGGCGATCTCGACGCGCAGGCTGCCGCGCAGTTTCGCATCGAGATTGGAGAGCGGCTCGTCGAACAAAAAGACTTCGGGCGTCTTGATCATGGCGCGCGCGATCGCCACCCGCTGTTGCTGGCCGCCTGACAGTTCCGTCGGCTTGCGGGTGAGGTAAATGCCAAGACCGAGTGCCTCGACCACCGGTGCCAAGCGCTCCTCGATGGCACCCTTAGGCGTGCCTGCCCGCTCGAGCCCGAAGGTGATGTTCTCACGCACGCTCATATGGGGATAAAGCGCATAGTTCTGGAAGACCATGGCAATGCCGCGGTCGCCCGGATCGCGATCATTCATCCGCGCGCCACCGATGAAGAGATCACCGCCGGAGATGTCTTCGAGGCCGGCAATCATGCGCAGCATGGTGGACTTCCCGCAGCCGGATGGACCGAGGAAGACGACGAATTCATGGTCATCAATCTTCAGATCGAAGTCGCGCATGACTTCCAGCGCGCCATAGACTTTGCGGATAGCCCGGCATTCGACAGTGGCCATCACTTGCCCTCCCTGTCCACGATGATCTGCAACTTCACATCTTCCGGCCGGCCTTCTGCTGCACGCTCAAAGGCCTGGATCGACTGCTCGAACCCATAGGTGCCGGATACCAGGGGCTTGAGATCCACCTTGCCGGCGGCGATCAATGCCAGCGCCCGGTCAAAGACATTGGCGTAGCGGAACACGGTCTCGATGCGGCATTCGCGAAAGCAGGCGGCTGCAAGATCGACGGCGACCGGTTCGGGCGGCAAGCCGACCAGCACCACCGTGCCGCCCGGTCGAACCAGTCTGAACAGGTCTTTGATGGCGCCAGCCGCGCCCGAGCATTCAAAGACGATGTCCGCACCCCAGCCGTCCGTTTCCTTGTTGACGGTTTCGACGAGGTCGACCTGCGTGAGGTTGACCCCGGTGATGCCCCCATAACTTTCGGCAAGCTTCAGCTTGGTTTCAGAAAGATCCGAAATCAGCACGCGCGAGCAGCCACCGGCGAGAGCCGCAAGCGCCACCATGATGCCGATCGTGCCGCAGCCGGTCACCACGGCCGTGTCGCCCGGCGTAATCTTTGCGCGCGCTGCTGCCTGCATACCGACGGCGAAAGGCTCGACCATTGCACCTTCAGCAAAGGAAACATTGTCGGGCAGCTTGTAGGTGAAACTAGCCGGATGCACGGTCTCCGGGCAGAGCACGCCATGCACTGGCGGTGTCGCCCAGAAGGTGACGGCGGGATCGACATTGTAGAGGCCGAGGCGCGAGGCGCGCGACATTGGGTCGGGGATGCCGGGCTCCATGCAAACGCGGTCGCCAGGCTTCAGATGGCTGACATTGGTGCCGACTTCCGTGACGGTCCCAGCCGCCTCATGGCCGAGCACCATGGGCTCGTTGACGATGAAATCACCGATGCGGCCATGGGTGTAGTAATGGACATCGCTGCCGCAGACGCCAACGGTGTGGATGCGAATGCGGACATCGTCCGGGCCCATCTCCTGGGGTAGATCGATGTCGCGCAGTGAGAGTTCGCCGACACGCTCGAGGACAAGTGCTTTCATGGGATTATCAACCTTGATCGGATTTCTTGGAAAATGCGGCATTGAGGCCACCGGCCAGCACCCCGAGCAGGATCAGGGGTGGCAGGGACAAAAGGACGACGGCAGCGTTCAAGATGCCCCAGGGCACGTTCATGCCGAGCTGCGACATCTCCGAGGCGATGATCGGCAAGGTCTTGGCCTTTGAGGTCGTGAGCATCATCGCGAGCAGGAACTCATTCCAAACGAGCACGAAGGAAAAGGCGATGGCGCCGAAGACCTGGAAGCGCGCAATGGGCAGCGCGATGCGGAAGAAGGTGGCGTAAGGACCCAGGCCATCGACGCGGGCGGCCTCTTCCACATGCAGGCTGACCCGTTCAAACGCCGGCACCGATAGCCAGATGGTGATCGAGGCCGTCACGATCAGATAGGTCACGATCAGCGACAGGCGGGTATCGTAGAGATCGAGCCCGAGCCAGATGACCAGCATCGGAATGGCAATCGCAACCGGCGGCAGGAAGCGCAGCGACAGGACGAAGAACTGCGCTTCCGCGGTGATCCGGTTCTTGAAGCGGGCGATGACATAGGCTGCGGGAACGCCGATCACGGCGCCGAGCACGACCGCACTCGAGCAGATGATCAGCGAATTGACGAGGGCACGGGCGACTGATCGGCGGTTGAGCACATAAGCCATATTGTCCCAGACCGGCTGAAAGAACAGCTTCGGCGTCGAGACCAGGAGGTCGGCATTGGTCTTGAAGGCGTTGAGCAAGGTCCACAGAAGCGGCAGCACGACGAGCGCTGCGGCCAGAACCAGAAGCAGCCTGAGCAGAAGGGTCGAGAACTTCATCGGTTCAGCCTCTTCCAGGTAAAGGTGAAGGTGACGATGGTCAGCACCATCATGATGACGGCCATGGAGGACGCGTAGGAGATCTTGCCGGCTTCGATGAAGCCTTGCGAATAGGCATACATGTCGAGCGTCTCGGTGGAGATGCCGGGGCCGCCACGGGTCATCACATAGACGAGGTCAAAGGAACGCAGGCTCTCGATCGCCTTGACGAGAAGCAGGCTGATCAATGGCGCTTTCAGCATGGGTAGCGTGACGAAGCGATGGATCTCGAAACGGGTTGCCCGATCGATGCGCGCCGCCTCCAAAGGCTGCGGCGGCAGGGATTCCAGGAGCTTCAGGATGATCACGGCAAAGAACAGGCCCCACTGCCAGACATCGACAAAGGCAACAGCCAGAAGCGCACCGAGCGGCGTCGACAGGATATCCGGCGTGACGCCGGTGATCTCGCGCACCGGCCATGTCAGTGCGCCGTAAAGCGGGTGGAAGGCGAACTTCCAGACGAAGGCTGCGCAAACACGCGGCAGGAGAACGGGAATGATGAAGAGCACGCAAAGGACGTTGCGCGCCCTAGGGCTTGCCGCCTCGAACATGGCAATACCGAGAGCGAGCCCTGTCACCATGGTCGCGGTGACGCTGATGATCTCCCATTTGAATGACACCCAGAGTGCATTCAAGAAGCGGGCATCGGAAAAGAGAGCCAGATAATTGGTGAACCAGACATAGTCTGCCTCAGGTGCCGAAAGGGTCCGGTTCTGAAGCGATATGTTGATCGCGTAGATCGTCGGCACGAGGGCCAAGATGATCAGGATGCCCAGAGTCGGGCCCAAGAAGACATAAGGCAGCGAGCGGCCGCGGCGCATGGCAGATCCTTTGATGGAAAAAAGGGGCGCGCCAGAAGACGCGCCCGAGTTGGCTGCTTGGGGGGCCTCAAAGTTTGGCGGCGAAGGCTTCCAGTTCGTCAAGCGTCGCCTTGATATCGGTGCGGCTGCCGGTGATCAGCTCTTCGAGCATGATGCCCCACTGATTGCCCAGCTCCTGCCAGCGCGGATCCTGCCAGAATGTGACGGTGGTCTTCTCACCGGTCGCAGCCATTGCGTCGGCGAGGTTCTGACCAAAGGTCGTCGCATATTCCGGGCTCTGATAGGTGCTGGTGCGCGTCAACTCGCCCGGCTGGCCGGCGGCGAGGCGACGGGCCTCCTGTTCCTTGGAGGTTGCCCAGGCAACGAAAAGACCAGCGCAGGCCTTTTCCTCGTCCGTGGCATTGGCCTTGGAGGCGATTGCAAAACCATGGGCGTAACCACCACCCGGCAGCGGCGACGGCGGAACCGAGAAGGCGACCTTGTCTGCGACCTGGCTCTGCGCCTTGTCGACAGACATGCCGCCAAGCGGCGCGGATTCGATGATGATCGCGACCTTGCCGGAGCGGAAGGCGCCGGTCGATTCATCCCAGGAGCCGGTCTGCGTGCCTGGAGCCGAATATTTGAAGAGTTCCAGATAGGTCTCGGTCGCCTTCACGGCAGCATCCGAGTTGAAGGCTGGCTTGCCGTCCTTGAACCACTCGCCACCATTGGCCTTGAAGAAGGGCATCCAGCGCCAGACATTGGCGCCCGAGCCGCGCTGGCCACGAAGTGCCGTGCCATAGACGCCATTTGCCGGATCATGCAGCTTCTGGACGGCTGCGAAATATTCGTCCCAGGTCTTGGGCGGCTCGATGCCTGCCTTTTCGAGAAGATCGGTGCGATAGACCATCAGGTCGCCACCACCCTGAACCGGCGCAAACCACTGTTTGCCGTCATAGGTGGCTGCCGCCCGCATGCCGGCGTCGAAGTCGTTGTAGTCGTATTCTTCCGGGTAGAAGCCATCAAGCGGCACGATCCAGCCGGAGGAGGCAAACAGCGCGAGATTGGCTTCGTCGACATAATAGACGTCGAAGCTGCCAACGGTTGATGCGTCGGCTTGCGACTTGGCGCGGCGATCGTTTTCGTTGAGATAGCTGATCTCGAAGCCGGCACCGGAAAGCTCCTCGAACTCGTCGACATAGTCTTCGAGAAGCGTCAGACCGTCGCGGGGCTGCGCCAGGATGCGGACGTCATTCGTGCATTGTGCGGCGGCAAAAGCGTTCGAGGCGGCAAGTAGGGCGATGACCGCGCAGCCTGCGCGGAGAGCATTCAGTGTCATGATTTCCTCCCTTGATGGCAACTCCCTTGCCATCGACGGGGGCACTTTTGCCGAAGAGGACGGTGCGAACTAGTTGGACTTCGACGCAGAACTGATATTATTTTGACATTTGTGCAGCACACCATGGACGCTTGCATGCCTATTGCACCAGATTTTCCGCAGTCACCCTCCGAGACATTCACCGCCACGCGCGAGCAGATCGTGCTCCCCGGTGGCGCGTCCTATCTCATCCGCCGCGACGATTACCCCAATCCGATCTGCATCTGGAATTATCATCCCGAATGGGAGATCCACTTCATTCCAGACGCCAGTGGCTTTGCCTATGTCGGCGACTATATCGGCCCCTTTCGGCCTGGACATCTGATGCTGACCGGCACCAATCTGCCGCATAACTGGATTACCCCCGGTGCTCCGCCGCTCCCCGGTCGCGACATGGTCCTGCAGTTTGATGCCGATGCCTTGATTGGCGTGCGGGCCGTCTGTCCCGAATTCGACGTCCTCCACCGGCTCAAACCGCTTGCGCAGCGTGGGATAGAAATTCTGGGCAAGGAAGCCAGTTTGATTGGCCACATGATCCTTGAGCTCCATGCGGTCGGCCACCGGGGCGGCCATCGGGGTGGATTGGGCCTCTTCCTCGAGATCCTGGAGGCAATCGATGCAGCGCCTGAAAAGCGGCTGCTGGCCAGCGAGCACTTCATCGCCACCTATAATCAGGTGTCGGATCGCCGACATCGGCGCATTGATCAGGCCATCCAGATCCTGCAATCGGATCCAGGCGCGCAAATGCATGAGGTCGCGCAACAGGTTGGTTTTGAGCCTTCGGCTTTCTCGCGCGCGTTTAGACGTCTGACCGGCATGAACTTCTCCGATTACAGCCGTTCCGTACGGGTGTGGCGCGCCAGAACACTCTTGGGTGAATCGGATAGGCCGATTACCGACATCTGCTTTGAGGCCGGCTTCAACAATCTGTCGAACTTCAATCGCACCTTCCGCTTCGAGACGGGACTGACGCCGCGGGCCTATCGCAAGGCTGCACGGATCAGGGCGAAGTCGCTGGTCTGACGGTCACGCCACAGGGACGTCGCCTGCTTTGACGCCGTCGTCTCGAAGCCGACTTCGGCGGTCTTGTCTGATGTGCCCAATTCTTCGCCAAGACTTCGCCTCTGGACGGTGTCGGCTCCGCTATCATTCCCCCTGCAACGCTGAAGGGAAGTTCTGAGGGAGGATCAGGCAGATGGCAGGCAAAGACACAGGTTTCTCCCTGGCTCAATCGATGAGCTCCACAGTGCATCGGCGTGAGCCGGTCCTTCTTGATGAAAGCAGCATTGCTTCGAGCGGCTCGATGCTATCGGTGGCGGAAGTGCACGAGGCGCTCGAACAGGCCTGGAACGACATTCGCACGGGCCGGGCGCTGGGGGCCAAGTCGGTGCTGTCGCTTCCCGAAGACGAATTCTGGCGCGAGACCGGGCATCAGGCCCGCAGGGGCGAGTTTTCCGGTGAGCGGCTCGGCTGGAAGCTGTCCTGCCTTTACGGAGCCAATTCGCATTTTGCCGGCGTGAAAGTGATCGGCGCCAATGCCTTCAATCGTCTTCTGGGTCTTCCGCGCTCCAGATCGACCTATATCCTGATGGAGAAGTTCTCCATGCAGCCGCTCGCGATCATTGATGCGACGTCGCTGTCAGCCGCCCGCACCGGCGCCTACGCCTCGCAGGTGCTGCGACTTTGCGCGATCGAGCATGATCGACTTTGTGTCTTCTTGTTCGGCGCGGGGCCAATCGCACGCGCCATCTTGGCCTCGCTGGCTGACCGTGCTGCAACCCGCATCGCCCGGGTCTATGTGAGAGCGCGCAGGTTTGAAGGCGCAAAGGCGCTGCAAGCGTCACTGTCCATGACACTGCCGTTCGAACTCGTCGCCGTAAACGACAATGATTTTCTCGCTGAAGCCGACTTCGTCATCACTGCCACCAATTCCGATCGTCCGGTCTTTCATGATCACGAGCTCAGGCGCGATACCAGCCTTCTGCATCTGGGCGGCGACGAGGTCCCCGTCGAGACCTTGCGCCGGATCCTGCGCCAGGGCCAGGTGGGGTGCGATGATCTGGCGACCGTCTCGAAGCGAAATTCGCAGAGCCTTGCCTTGCAGTTCTCTCGGGCTGGCTCCTCGCTTGAAGCGCTCGGACCTCATCTTGGCATTCTGGAACTGTCGAAGACATCGAACTGGCATCTTCAGCCAGGTGTGCCGCTGTCTGTCACCTGTGTCGGTCTGCCAGTGCTCGATCTCTATGTGGTGGCTGCAATGTTTCAGAAATACCTGACGCGGACGGCGGACTGAACGCCGGCAACCGACTAGCTAAGCTTGGACTGAGGAGCAAGGGATCATCATGCCATTTCTGACGCATCGTCTGGCTCGTCATGCGCTGGAAATCGATGCTGGGTGCCTACCCGACGAGGTGAGGAAGGTGGCGCTCGGTTGCGTGCTCGATCTTTTGACCGCAGCACTTGCCGGTATGCGATCGCCAGCGCCTGCGGCAGCACTTGGCGTATCCGAATGGCTTTACGGCTCCGGTCCTGTCCCGGCCTGGTTCACCGGACAGAGATTGTCGCTGCTGTCTGCCCTGCTTCATAATGCGCTTTGTGCGTCTGCGCTTGATCTTGATGATGGCAACCGGGCGGCCCGCGGTCATCCCGGTGCAAGCGTCATTCCGACGGTGCTGACCCTCGCCTCGACCATGCCGCAGAGCCGTGGCGATGAGATCCTTTCGGCCATCATTGCGGGTTACGATGTCGGCGTCAGGATTGCGGCAGCCCAGAAAACAGAGGCAATCCTGACGCGTCAGACCGGACGATGGGCGGCCTTTGCTTCTGCCGCTGCGGCTGGACGGCTCTTGAAAGCAACGCCGGAGCATCTGGCGCAGGCTCTGGCGATTGCAGGTGTGACCGCGCCGAACCAGCGGGCGAACGGCAGTTCCGGCTATTCGCGCATGACCGGCAACCTGGTGAAAGAAGGTATCGCCTTCAGCGCGCAGCTTGGTCTGCAGGCCGTGTTCCTGGCGGGAGCCGGGTTCACCGGCCCGGTCGACCTGCTTGATCACCAGCGCTTCTATGATCGAGCCCGTATTCTCGATCGCCTGGGGAGCCGGTTTGAGATTCTCGATACATACTTCAAGCCCTATGCGTGTTGTCGCTACATCCATCCAGCCCTGGACGCCTATGCCGCATTGCGCCGTGATCATGGGTTTATGGTGGCTGATATCGATCACGTCGAGGTGGAAACCTTCGGCTTTGCCTTGAGACTTGCCAATAGTCCGGACCCGGAAAACCTGACGGCCTTGCAATATAGCCTGCCCTATTGTCTGGCAGTGCTCGCAATCCTCGGAGAAGAGGCGCTCACACCAATTGGGCCCGACCTTCTGGCCCGGTCGGAACTGTCGGCCTTTGCCTCGAAGGTCAAGCTGAGCGTGAACGCAGAAGCGGAAGCGCAGTTTCCGATGAAGACCACTGCGATGCTCACGGTTGCCCTGAGGTCCGGGGCGCGGCTTGTTTCCAAACTGACAGCTGCGCGTGGCGACCCATCCGAGTCCATGGATTTTGAAGCGCTTGCTGCAAAATTCCGGCAGGTGTCGCGCGGAGTGTTCTCGCAGGTCGAACAGGACAGAATAATCAACTCGGTCGTTTCGCTGAGCGAGGGCGATGCTGATGAGCTCATGCAACAGCTGGGTCAGAAAATCACGGCGAGCCTCGATCCTGGTAAGGGCTCGTCTGAGACCTGACGCGCCAATCGAACAGTAGAACCCAGCCGTTTCGGCCAAACTGGTTCAAGACCCGCGTCGAAAGGCAGCGCCTATACGGATTCGGCGGATCGAGTATCGCAGCGACAGTTGGCCCTGCGCTTCTTATGCAGACAGAAGCGCGCCGTTCCAGACACGTGCCTGGCCGGCGATGAAGACATGCCTGATCCTGGAGATGTTGTGGGCTTCGGTCATGACGAGATCAGCCCTCTTGCCGACCGCTAGAAGGCCCCGATCGTCAAAGATCTCTGGAAAGACCCGCGCGACATTACCGGTTGCCAGCGCTACCGCTTCTGTAAGGCTCCTCCTGTTGACGCGTGTCATCCTGTGCAGAGCGGAAGGGATTGTGTCCCAGTCTCCGCCGGCAAAGTCGGTTGAAATCGTGTCCACCAGTCCAGCCTCGACGAGCGCATCAAACGTCTCCGGACCGTTTCGGAAGCGTGTCTCGACCACGTCAAGCGTCGATATGTCGATGGTCGCACCAAGATCTTTCAGACGAACGGCGTAGTCGACCGCTTCATCGGTAAGAAAGGAAGGATGATTGGCATGGGCTGCAATCATGCGGAGTGCGGGGTACCGTTGCTTGAGGAGAAGAAGCGTTTCCGCCGTCGGTGCCGCGTGGTGGAAGATCGCAGGAAGATTGTGTCTGACTGCGGCATCTGCAACTTCCTTAAGCCCAACAAGCGCGTGTTCGACGGGTGCCAGAACGTACCGTTCAAGCAGGCCTCTCAATTCCAGCGTCGAGATCTTGTCTGCAATTGTCGCCTCGACAAGAAGCTCTTTGACGGTGCGTTCGCTTGCCGTTGCACGACCGTCCAGCCTGCGCCCGAGCACCGCTTCCTTCATGCGTCGAGCCATCTGAACGCTAATCCGCAGACCGGTATACTCCTCGATAGCATCGGGAATGAAGCGGTAGTCCTGGGCACCGCCTCCCAATGTTTGGCCACCACCGGCCTCTCCCAGCACTCGACAGCCTCCAAGAACGAGATCATCGATGCGCGAATGTCGATGTCGTGGCGTAAGCCCGCGCCCATCAATCTCGTCTGCCGCCAGGATCGAATGTGGCGTATGGGCGCTTGTCATATGGATGTCCATGGGATGGGCACCCAATTCTCCGTCACGTTCCTCCGTCATGGCGAGGCCGCAGACATTGATGAGTGAAGTCGTGCCGGAGAGAAGATGCCGATTGCGCTGCCAGCTGACCTGTGCCGGGGACAGCGGTGGCGAGCCGCTCGGCATGGATGGGCCGGCAATGGTCGCATGCGCGTGCCCGTTGATGAAGCCGGGCAGCATCATTAGGCCTTCGGTCGAAATGACCGTCTCTCCCTCGGCGGCGTCGGCCATGCCTTCAGAGAGTTGTGCGATGACGCCTGCACGAACCCGGATTGAACCGGTCTCAAGCATGGTTCGCCCGTCGCCGGTGATGAGGCTGCCGCCGCGAAACAGAACCCGGTTGTTGGCCTGCTGATTGCCGTTCATCATGAGATTCACTCCTTTGGGCCTTCGGGCGCGCTTGCATCAAGTGCATAGCCGCTTCCCCTGACGGTGCGGATCAGGTCCTTGGCACCACCTGTCATCAGACGCCGTCGCAAGCGGCCGATATGGATGGTGACCGTGCGAGGTTCGACATAGATGCCCCTTGGCCAGGCCCCAGCAATCAAGGCCTGGCGGGAGTGAACAGACATCGGATCTTTGGCGAGGATCACCAGCAGTTCGAATTCGATGCGTGTCAGAGGGACCTCCCTGCCCCCACGCCACACACGCCGTGCCCGCAGATCAATCTCGACATCGCGGTGGACGATGACCGGCTCATTCCCGAGGTTCGACTGCCTCGTTTGCCGCCTGACGGCATCCAGGATTGCTCTCGGTTCGGCCGGGCGCATCAGCGCGTCATCCATGCCGGCGCACAGGAAGTCGGGATAGCTGGAGCTTAAGTCCTGACCGATGAGCCCGACAATGCGACAGTCCAGGGAGGCCCTGATTTCCCGCACCGACCGGCAAAGTGACAGTGCACCCTCGAGGTCGCAATCGATCAACACAAGCACCGCCTGTTGCTCGACAATCTTGCGCAACGCACTGTCTTTCGTTGTGGCAAGCTCGACCGTCAGACCATCGCCTTCCAACAGGTGCCGGAGAAAGACAGCAAGCTCCCCTGCGGCCGAGCCTATGACAACCAGAGGTGCGTCATGGAGCGCTGTGTCATTTCGCTCTTGCATGAACAGGCCTCTATCCCTGTTGATTTGCGCCATCAGCATGGCACTGCAGGCGCGGTTGTTCAAATGCTAAGTGCGCGCAAGTTATGTAGAATTGTTGCGGATTTGGGTGCGATCCACCCTAGCAGATTTGTCACTTGGCAAGCCTCGTCAAAAAAGTCCCAATAAGGACTGCGCGCCGAAGTTGAAGGTGCTCGATCGATAATCTGCATCTGCGCGTCATTTGTTCGATTGCTGAACGCGCGGTGAAAGCAGAAGGGGCGACGATATGGGAAAACCGAGATCCTCGATGCCGTCCGGCGTCGATACCGGACTTGCGGATCGGCGAGCCGAGCTTCTCGTGTTGTTGCGCAGGAGCGAGAGGAGCAAGCGGATCATCAACGCTCTGCAAGCTGATTATCTCGTCAAACGCGTCTCAAGCACGTCAGCACTGCGTGCGACGCTTTCCGTCCAAGGGAGCGATCTCCTGCTTGTCGACAGCCTTGCACAGGGACAGGAGGACATGGCGCAATTCTGTCGCAGCATTCGTCTCACCAGCTCCGTTGCCATCATCGCCTTGATCGACACGGAAGATCCCGAGGCGCGTATTGAGGTGCTGGAAGCAGGTGCCGACGAATGCTTCCCAAAAACCTTGTCGATCCGCGAGATCAAGGTGCGCCTCTCAGGCCTTGTGCGGCGGATGCGCTTGAGTCCTGCGGCAGGTTCGTTCAGCGGTGTCTTGCGATTTTCTGGCTGGTCTATCGACCCCCGTCGCAGACTTGTCACGGATCCTGGTGGTCAGACCGTTGATCTGACGACCGCTGAATTCGACCTGTTATGGGCCTTTTGCCGCAATGGCGGCAAGCCACTGTCACGACATCAGCTCTTGGGCTTCACCCGTGCCGGCGCAGCAGGCCCGCTGGAACGCAGCATTGATGTTCATGTCAGTCGACTGCGGCGCAAGATCGAGTTCAACCCGCGCCGCCCGATCATGCTTCGGACAGTCCGGCTTGGCGGCTATATCTTCACGCCGCGCGTTGAGGGCTTGACCGATCAATCCGACAGGTCCGACGGTTGACCTTGTTGCGCCTGTCATCGTCGAGCCAAACAGACGGGAACCTGGCCGCCCGGTCGGGCTGCAATTGTGGCCAATGTTAATTTTTGTTTCTTTTATCTCGCCAAAGTTGCGCGGCGGGATCCGCCATTTATAACTCATCATTATAATTGTTTTGTGTAACACACTAATTGCCGGTCCGTTTTCTGCCGGACGCCATCATCTAGGTCCAGTTCGATCCGCATTGCGTCAGACGTCGAGGTGACGTCTGGCATCCCATGTTCATTGCCAACGAGGATCCAAGCATGAGCAAGAGACATCATTTTGATCCCCTGATCGAGGCCATCACCACCGCGCGCGATCCAAATGCACTGGGCGAGGCTCTGGAAAGCTTCGCCCAGGCTCAAGGGTTTCAGCATTTTGCCTATCTACGCCTCGACGGTAGTCGCTGGAGGGCCGTGTCAAACTACTCGGAAGAGTGGCAAGACCGCTACTATGTGCAGGATTTCAGCCGGATCGATCCGATCGTCAAAGCCGCCAAACAGGGGGCCCATCCCTTCTGCTGGTCGCTTCACGACGCAATACTCAACCGGGAAAGCAAAGACGTGATCGCCTTTCGCGACGAGGCGATCGCCCATGGGATTGTTGCAGGACTTTCAATCCCGATCCGTGTCGGCTTTGGCCATAAGGCCGTGTTGACCTTCGCATCCTCCGATACTGCATGCCTGAAGGATGCCGTGCGGATGGACATCATCGAGGCTGCTGCGGCAGCGGCCATGCTGCATTTTGCATTCTCGTTGCGCAGAAAGCGGTGGTCCAGCGGTTCGGCCTCCAAGCTGACGCCTTTCGAGACCACGTGTCTCAGCTGGGTCGCCGAAGGCAAGACCATGCAGGATGTGGCTGACCTCTTGGAAGAGAAATACTCACGGGTTCGGGGATCGGTCGACAAGGCAAGAGGCAAGCTTGATGCCGTGACGCTGCAGCAGGCGACTGCGGTTGCGGCCCGGCTGATGCTGATCTGAAGGGCTGCCGGTTCTGACTTGCTGTTGGATGTCGGCAAACTTCCTCATCCAGCTTGACGGGCAGGTCCAAATTCGCAAGGCAGTCAGCCTCTGACGCGTTCAAGGCTTTGCCCGCCAAACACCAGATCGCGATCAACCAGGATGTTGAACCGATAGCCGGGCCTGATCGTCAGCGTGGGCTGAACATCGATGTTCTTCGAGATGGTCCGCTCCGCCAGGCGGCCGAAGGTCTCGCTGAAGCTTCGCCTTGCCGCATCCGACGGATCGCTCGATCCCATGCCTTGCCCGTCTGGGAGTGCAAGATCCATCCCCGTTCCGATGATCGCAATCAATGCGGCTGAGCCGAAGCTTTGCCACAGATGCCGGTCCACCTTGTCCTTGAAACCCGCCTGCCCCGCCTGGTCGACCCCGGCCATGGCGCCGATGGAAAGGCTTTGGCCATTGGCAAGGACAATATCCGTCCAGACCACCAGGACGCGCGACTGGCCAAATGAGACCTTTGAGTCATATCGACCGACCAGTCTCGATCCCTGTGGAATGAGCAAATGCTGGCCGGTCGCACTGTCGAACACATTCTGGCTCACCTGGGCAAGGATCCGCCCCGGGAGATCGGCATTGATACCGGTGAGCAGTACCGCAGGAATGACAGAGCCACGGCTCAATGTCAGCGGTGAGACCGAATCGGCCATCAACCCCCCATTTGGCAGCGTGTCGACGCCTGCATTGATAAAGGCTTGTTTCTCCCGCTGGCCGTTCTGGTCACTTTGACCGGAGCCCGACATTCCAAGCGCCTCGGCGGCTGCGATCAGTCGGGCGTTCAGCCCTTCGTTGCCTGCGCTCGCGCCTCGACCATTCGCGGTCAAGTCTTGCGAAGACACGGCTGCGACAGCGGCCGTATCGATCCGCATTGGGGAAGCGCGTGCACCATCTGCACGCTGCAGTCGCGCCATTGTCTGACGGTGGCGCTCATTGAGGATCTGTTCCTCATGCTCACGTTGAAGTCTCTCTCGCCATTGGTCCGGCTCAGGCCGCGGCCTTGACACCGTTGGCGCCGTGGGCGCTTTCGGTTCGGCTTGAAGCGGTCGATCAAGCGTGGGTACTGCCATCACACGAGGCGCCTCCATGGGCGGCTGTGCTGCTAGGGGCTGGGGATTTTCGCCGATGACGCCATCGCCGACCCCGCGTTTGAGGTTTTCTGGGAAAGTCGATGCCGGTCCCCGATCATCGATCGTCACCTCTCCGGAACCTTTCCGCCACAATCCGCGGGATGATAGGCCGAATATGACGGTCGCCAGAACCAGGACCACAAGGACAAGCGCGAAAACGAGCGGAAGACGATTGAGCCGCCTGATGCGGCCCTGCTGGCTCCCCTGCCCCCCGCTCACGATATGGGGGGCCCCGAGGATCTGATGTCCGCTCGTCATGATGAGGGTCCTCCCGTACCGATCGTCTCCACCAGAAGCGGGCCTGCAGGCGTGACTTGAGCGTTTGCAGGGGAGCTGCTTGCAAAGCTTGGGTCAGAAGCTATTGTCTTTCGGTAGATCTTGGAGAGACGGTGGCTTGGAGTTGAAAGTCGAACCAGGAGGTCACCATCCACCTCCATACTCCAGATCTGAAGCTCGATCGCATCGGCCTTCGCTTCGCGGTCGCTTTTGATCGTGTAACCATGTCCAATCAGAGACTGCGCGAGGGCATCCGATAAGGGTGCCGTCTGGTCGGGATTGAACGCCAGAACGGAACTTTTCGCGAGGAAGGGGCTGACATCCGTCGACAGGTCAGCGGCAATCGAGGTTGCGATCACGGGGTCCTGCAGCGCTGTGTTTTGACCTTCACCGCCGGGCGCCCCACTGGTGGACTGGCAGCCGCTCAAGAGCTGGGCGATCAGGGCGAGTGTTGCTGGCTTGTTCATCTCATCCACCCCGCGTGATCGTGATTTTTTTCTGACGCCAGCCGACACCGGAGATCAGAACAGCCTTTTCAACGTCATGATCGATGATCATCAGGTCCTTGTTCACCCGGTAGTTCACCAGCTGTCTCTGGCCGTCGGACAGGAGGAAAAGAACCGGCATTTCCTGGCCGGAAACACGGGAGGGAAACTGGATAAAGGTCTTCTGGCCATCAAAATAGACCCGCTTAGGACGCCAGCTTGCATGGCCTGAGATCTGGAAGCCGAAATCGAGACGTGACGGTGAGGGGCTGCGCCCGGTATTCTCAATTCGGGCATTGACCGCCGACAGATTGGTCGAAAGCGGGTTTGGATAGGAAAAGCCGACGCGTGCCATGTACTGGCTTTCATGCGATCTCAGCCGGATGTGATAGGTTCGTCTCGACGTCGTCACGATCATCGAGGTTTGCAGTCCAGCTTCCGTCGGACGGACGATCAGATGGATCGTCTCACCTCGCCCGCCACCAGAGCTTGCGGCCTCAACACTCCATCGCACACTGTCACCGAGAAGCACGTCCTTCACGCTCTCTTGCGGCTCGAGCTCAATGTCGCAGACCTGCAAGGGAGCGCAGATGACTGACGGCTGTGCCTCGCCATAGAGGAATACCACCTTGCCGTCTGCGCCGCGCGTGACGATGCCCGTGCCCTTTTGCCATTCCGCCGACTGCCGGCTTGCTTTGAGCTCGGCTGCGGTCATCTCCTCGGAAAGGCTGGGCTTTGTGAGGCCCATGGTCAATATGAGAACGCCTGGGAGGACGCTTTTGGCATACCACATGATCCTGCAGGTCATGGTCTTTCTCCTTTATGCAGTGGGGAGCGTGGCGAAAGCCTTGGGGTCAGAGTTGCGCGGTCCAGTCGAAGTCGCGCACATAAAGGCCGATCGGGTTCAGCCGGATCACCGCCTCATCCTGAGGCTCGGTCAGGGTGACGGTCGCAATACCGCGATAGCGGCGACTGCCTGTTTCTCGACCCCGGCGATCCCGCTCGAACTCCGTCCAATCGATCTGCCAGCTGCGCTCGGACAAGGAGACGATGTTGGACACTTCGACCGAAACGGTCACTCGTTTGGCGGCCTCGAAGGGTGAGTTGGAGCGGAACCAGGCATTGATCTTTTCGGTCGAGGGATCTGACGCGCGAAGCAGCGCATAGGTGCGATCGATATACTTCTTCTGGACCACCGCATCGGGCGTCACGGACCGAAAACTTGCAACAAAATTGGCAAGGATAGCCCGCACCACCCGCCGGTCGGCATATTCGATCCGTTCCGGAACGCCGACCGCAACCGGGCTGCCCAACCGGTCGACTTCGACGATATAGGGAATGATGCGGCTTCCTCGGCTGAGATAGAGCGCATAACCGAAGCCGATACTCGCAAGAGCAAGGCTCAAGACCGCCACCGCGCGCCAGGCTCTCGCCTCCCGGACAAAACCTCCATATCGCTCGTTCCATTCAAGCCGGCCTGCCAGATAAGGGTTGAGTGCCTTTTGATCTTGATCTCTCATGGTGACGTCCCCTTGCCGCGTTGTTCATGGGCGCCTGTGCGAAGCTTCTCATTGGCCAGTCCAAGGAGAGAGGCGTGACTTGCACCCGGTGCCGCAATCAACTTGTCGCGGGCAGCTGCGCCAAGCGCGCGGGCCGTCTGACCGGCACCGGCCGACACGCCGGTGAGCGCGGCACGGGCAAGCGATGCTCCGCCGGCTCTCGCCGAAGTCGCGGCCTGAAAGGATTGGCCTGCGGCGGTTGCCGTCAGGAAGGCTCCCCCCGCGGCAAAGGACGTGGCCTGCATCCCGTGCCGGATGGCTTCCCCGCCCTGGGTGACCGACACGCCCTGCACCAGCCCTTGCACGATTGACGGCACATAGAGCGAAATGATGAAGACAACGACGGAGATGCCGGCAATCGAGAGTGTGGAAACGAGCGGCTCGGTGTCACTGATCGGAGCTGATGCCAGGCCCAGAAGGACTTCCGAGCCGATCCTGGCGATCATGACGAGCGCCATGAGCTTCATGCCAACCGAGAATGCATAGATCAGATAACGCAGGGCAAAGTCCTTGGTGAAGGACGAACCGCCCAGTCCAAGCATGATCATGCCTGCGAGAAGGCCGACATACATTTCCACCATCACCGAGACAAAGATGGCTGCGACCAGGGAAAAGCAGATGACCACCACGCCCATGGCAATCACGGAGGCAATCGCCAGGGCATTGTCTTCAAACAACCCGAAGCTTGCATGCTCCGACAAGGCAGACGCGACCCTTATTCCGGCATCGAAGACTTCGGCGGGTGAGGCCGATCCCTGGCCGGCGCCGATGGCAAACAGGCTGTCGACCACGGCATGCGCAAATCCCGGCCCCTGATCGAGGACAAAGGCGAAAAAGCCGACAAACAGGATCCGGCGCACGAGTTCGGCAAACCAGCTGTCGAGGGACGCTGCAGCCAGCGCCAGCCAAATGGCAGCAAGTCCGATCTCGATCGCTGCCAG
The DNA here is from genome assembly GCF_050281005.1 of Allorhizobium sp. NPDC080224. Taxonomy (NCBI): domain Bacteria; kingdom Pseudomonadati; phylum Pseudomonadota; class Alphaproteobacteria; order Hyphomicrobiales; family Rhizobiaceae; genus Allorhizobium; species Allorhizobium sp. NPDC080224. The sequence continues at coordinate 44,867 of NZ_JBNNWJ010000009.1, read as the reverse complement.
GATCCAGAACAGCGAGCGGGCCGCATCCATGATGGTGGACTGCCAGTCGCGTGTTGCGGCAACGACCTGGTTTTCCAGTTCGCTCAAGACTGCGCCCTGTTGGGCAAGTGACGGCTCGCTGGTCGAGACAATGATCACGACGCTAAGACCGGCAGACAAAAGCAGGGATCGGTGTCCAGCATTTGCGGATCGGATTCTGCTCGGTTGGGTGCTCACCAGCGTGGCTCCATTTTCTGGCCAGCCGGTATCTCGCGAACCGTGGCCTTGAAGAACGCCTCTCTGCGGACCTGGGCGAGATCGCGAAGCCCCTGCTCTGATTGCAGCCAGGCCGCTGACATCGTCATTTGCTGGGAAAAAAGGGTGCGCAGTTTCTGCAGCTGACTGACCTGCTCGACGGCAATGTCATGCCCCACCTGCAGGGCTTTCATCTGCCCGTCTGCGGTCTCCGACAGACGCCTGAGCGACCTCATCGTCGCTTCCTCGTCCTCGAATTGCTCTGCGGTCAACCCGGCAACCCTGAGCGAAGTGGAGACGGTTTGGCGATTGGTGTTCGACCAGCTCTCGTAAGTCTCGGCGAAAGCCTGGCCGAGGGGAAGCTCCTGGCGCAGCTTCGCATAGTCTGGAAACCGCTGAGCCAGGATCGCATCGGCATTGCTCATGGTGAAGGCCATGCCCTCGCCCTGGAGTGTGATCTCTCTCAATCGCTGAAGTTGGCGCTCGACATCGCCCCAGACATGCGCCGGCAAGGAGGCGGTGTTTTGCAACATGGTACGATAGATCTCCAGCTGGTTCTGGATCTGTTGCGCAAGCTGACTGATCTGGGTCAGCTGATTGTCGACCTGGATGCCGGAACTCTCCAGGATCGCGACGAGCTCGGCATTATTGGCAAGCTGCGTCCACTCGGTTGCCGCCCCCGTCACCGAGCCGCCCTTTGCAGGGAAGGCAACCGACACTGCAAGCGCACACATCAGGGGCAGCAGTCTGCGCCTTTGCGCGTGAGTATCAGGTGTTGAGGTAGGAGAGCACATCCTCATATCCTTTCAGCATCAGCCATTGGCGGGGCCAATCGGCACCAAACCGTTCGTGGAGATCCTCGATCTGTCTGATCTGGCCGCGGTCCGACACCCCGGCAAAAGCGAGCGTCAGGGGCCCAAGCGACATCTCGAATAGGCGTCGGCCCTGCGGTGTGACGCAGTAGTAATCGCGCTTGGGACGGGCATTGGCGACGAGCTCAATCTGTCTCTCATTGAAGCCGAGCCTTTGGTAAAAGGAGCGCATCGCTGGCGTTTCAGCGCCCGGATTGGCAAGGCAGATCTTTGTCGGGCAGCTTTCCAGGAGCACGTCGATGATCCCGGAACGTTCGGCGTCAGAAATCGATTGGGTCGCCAGGACGACGGCACAATTGGCTTTCCGGAGCACTTTCAGCCATTCGCGGATCTTCTCGCGAAACACAGGGTGGCCCAAAAGCAGCCAGGCCTCGTCCAGGATGATCAGGCTGGGCGCTCCGGTGAGGCGTTTCTCGATACGGCGAAATAGATAGGTAAGCACGGGAACGAGGTTACGCTCGCCCATAGTCATCAATTCCTCGACCTCCACGCATTGAAACGCCTGCAGATCGAGCGTATCGGCTTCCGCATCCATCAGATGCCCCATCGGCCCTTCGATGGTATAGTGCCTCAGCGCCTCCTTGATCTCGCGCAGTTGCACGCCACTGACGAAATCCGAAAGTGAACGACTGGAAGCGGTGGCCATCAGCCCGATCTGCCGAGCAATGGCATTGCGATGCTCCGGCTTCACCTCCAGCCCCTGAAGCGCGACGAGCATTTCCACGAACTCACAGGCCCAGGCACGATCGACGTCCGTGGTCAGGTCGGCAAGCGGGCAAAAGGCGAGCTTGCCAGTCTCTTCTATCTCCCCTTCCCTCCCCTCTTCGCTTCCCCCTCGCTCGCCGCCAATCCGGTAATGGTCTCCGCCCACAGCCAGGGTCAAAGGCAGGAGCGACAGACCCTTGTCGAAGGCAAAGACCTGTGCGCCGCTGTAGCGCCGGAACTGGGCTGCGATGAGTGCGAGAAGCGTTGATTTGCCCGAACCCGTCGGACCAAAGATGAGTGTGTGTCCAACATCCTCGACATGCAGATTGAAGCTGAAGGGGGTTGAGCCTGAGGCGACCTGCATCAAGGAGGGAGCGGCAGGTGGATAAAACGGACACGGCGCGGTGCTTTCCCCTGACCAGACCGAGTTCAAAGGCAAAAGGTCGGATAGATTGCGTGTGCTGAGCAAAGGGTCACGGACATTGCAGTACCAATTTCCCGGAAGACTGCCGAGATAGGCTTCGGTCGCATTGAAGGTCTCGATCCGGGCGCCGAAACCCTCTTTCTGGATGGTTCGCCTGATATATTCGGCGTTTTCAACCAAGGCCTTTTGATCTTCATCAAACAGGACGATCACCGGAGTGTAGTGGCCAAAAGCCACCAGTCCGGAACTTGCCTCGGCGATTGCCCGCTCTGTCTCGATGACCATGGATGCTGCATCCTGGTCGACGGAACGGCTTCTCGTCTGGAACAACTGGTCGAGGAACGGCCTGACTTTCTGCTGCCAGCGCCGCCTGGTACGCTCCAGCCTTGCCCTTGCCTCTTCAGGATCGAGAAAGATGAAGCGAGACGACCAGCGATAGGAAAGCGGCATCTGGTCAAGCGCGTTCAGAATTCCGGGCCAGCTCTCGGCAGGAAAACCGTCAATGGCAACGGTCGCGACATAACGGTGGTCGATCCTCGGTGTTATCCCGTGTTCCATCTGCCCGGTGACCAGGCAATCGAGATACATGGCAACCTCGGGCAAGCGTACCGGCAGGTTTTCCCCGCAAATGCAAAATCTGATGAGCTGCAGCAGGCTGTCGAACTGCGCCGGACGCAGGCTGGAGGGGTCATTGACCTTTCTTGCACCCATTCTCTCGATCGACATCGTCCCGGCCAGATATTGTTCAAGTTCGCGGATCGCGTCGGAAAAGACCTTGAGCGCCTTGTCGGCTGTGTTTTTTGTTGCGGCCCTTCCGTGCCCGGCTTCTTCAGAATAGGCGAAGCCTGCGACGGTCTCACCGGAAAGCACAGGTGACCTGTAGGTTAAAATGAGCGCATGTTTGCTGACGAAATGGCTGTTGTGACGCTCGAAATGATCCCGCCGCTCCCTGTCGATTGCCAGGGTAACCTGATCTGGAAAATGGGACTGTTCGGCATTCGGATAGGTAGCGCTGGCAAGGCGAAGGCTTTCCACCTGCAGCATCCATCCGGATCCCAGCCGGCAGATTATTTTATTGATTTCATTAGATATTCTGTTTCTTTCGAGATCTGTTGCGCTTTCAGTGTCGGGCCCTGCAAAATACCAGCCGGCCATGAGGCTGCCATCCTTGAGGAGCATGATCCCGTCATCGACCATGGCAGCATAGGGCATCAGATCCGCAAAAGACGGACCGCTGTTGTGAAAGGCGGAAAGAGCGACCATCTGACCCTCCTCACCGGCGGTTGAAAGGCGTGGCGGTCGGCCGATAAAGGGGGCGGTATCGGATATGCCGCAGATAGACGCGGCGCATCAAAGGGTCCGATTTTGCTATCCGGCGAAGCAGGGCAATGGTGATGAACCAGGCGAGACATCCGAGTGTCAGCGCATAGACGGTGATCACCACGAAGATGAGGATCGCCGAGATCAGCCCGGTCACCAGCACGAGCTCCCGGTCCGCCCCGAACATCAGGTTTGGACGCGACAGGGCGCGGTGGATGGGGTGGAGGTCGAGGAGGTGCTCGCGCTCGCTCATCAGACCCCCCTCCCCTCAACTCCGGCGGCAGTGGAGGAGATGATTTTCACTGCCGGATCGTCCGCTCCTTCTGGAACGGTAGAGGCGATTGTTGCCCCGGTTGCGCCGAACAGGGAGACGATTTGGCTTGCGCCCAGCAAGATTCCGGCGACCAGCACGACATACATGAGGCGGCGGGCGAAATCATTGAGTTCACCGCCAAAGATCAGCATGCCGCCGGCAACCGCGACCGCTGCTAGCGCAATGAAGCCTGCAACCGGCCCTGTTATCGACTGCTGGATCTGTTCAAGGGGCGCTTCCCAGGGCAATCCGCCGCCCGAGCTTGCCATGACCGGATGCGCCAAGGCGCATAGGCCAAGAAAACCAAGTGTCGCGCATGCTGTGTTGGAACGCTTCATGATCTTTTCCTCTCGGCTAGCTCAGTTGATATTGGCCGTTCGCAAATCCCGTGACAGACAGCACCTCTTCGATCCTGCGGCCGGTTTCGGTTCGCCGCATCGACACGACGAGACCGACAGCGTCTGCGATGACCTGGCTCATGCCTGTCTGGCTGACTTCGGCGACCAATTGTTCAAGCCGGACGAGTGCGGCACGAGCGTCATTCGCATGCAGGGTCGTGAAGCCGCCGGGGTGACCGGTATTCCAGGCTTTAAGGAGTGTGAGCGCTGCTCCATCCCGGACTTCGCCGACCATGATCCGGTCAGGACGCAGTCTGAGTGTGCTCTTCAGAAGCCGTGAGACCGGGAGCTCGTCGCTGCTTCGCAGCAAGACCGCGTTTTCGTTGCCGCAGTCGATCTCGATCGTGTCTTCGATCAGCACGATGCGATCATTCGGAAACAGCCGCTGGATTTCGAGCATGACGGCATTAGCAAGTGTCGTCTTTCCCGATCCGGTGCCACCGCAGACGAGAATGTTCTGGCGCTCCTGGATGGCATGAAGGATCCGCTGGCATTGCACGGGTGTCATGATCCTCGAGTCGACATAGTCGTGCAGGCGAAGGTGGCCAGTGGTTCGGCGCCGGATCGAAAAGGTCGGGCCCTTCACGACTGGTGGCAAAAGCCCTTCGAAGCGATGCCCGCCCAATGGAAGTTCGCCAGACACGATTGGCTTGGTCTCGTTGACATCCTGGCCAAGCCCATGGGCAACAATTCCGATCAGGATTTCAGCACGCTGCATGTCAAGCTGGCCGGCCGGCGCCATGCCAGCGCCTTGGGTTTCGATATAGAGTTTGCCATCGGGATTGAGCATGATCTCGACCACCTCGGGATCGCCAAGCGCTTCGCACAACGAGGCACCGAACGCTTCCCTGAGCTTGCGGATCAGACGGTCATCGCTTCTTGCCATCGCCATGATTGCCTCATCCCGTTCTTCCTAGTTGCCCATATAAGGGACGGTATCCTGGTGGCTTGAGGCGCTTGAGCACATCGTCGGAAATGGCGAGCGATCCAGCCACGCTGAGGGTTTCATTGATCAGTGTCGGAGCGCCAAGCCGTTTCAACGGCCAGCCCACCATCTTGAGAAGGCGCTCGAATTTCACATCTGTGGCCGTTACCAGCTCGTCATACCCGCGAGCCAAGCTCCATTCGACGATTCCGGCAAGCAGAATGCGGGTTCTCGAATGGATGATGGAAGCGCTGGCGCCCCCTGCCCTTCCCGACCGGTCGATGCAAAACCGCGAGCTTTCGATCATGCGCTCATGCAAGGCCAGGCTTCTTCCATCGAGAAGCTCGGGAAAGACTTCCCGCAGCATGCTGGAGCGCAGCGGCGGCAGAAGTCGGACACAGCCGACAACATGGACGTCGTCTTCTATGCCCAGGATGTAGGTCGGGCTGTGGTCGTCGAACTGATCGCGTTCCAGCCCGTCTTCGCTATTCACCTGCCAGTTCAAGCGCCCGGCAAAGACGCGGGCCCGCAGGCGCCACATCTCCTCAAGAAGATGCCGGTGCTCAGGCGTTTGAACTTCGTCCACGACAATCAGCTGCATGAGAGAACCCTCGGGTTGAGGTCTCCAGCAGAACGGACGGACCAAGATCGGTCTAGCTACAAATCTGTTGAATCGTGGATGGAGTGGAACTTGAGGTGAGTCGGGCTTGTGTTGCCAAGAGAATCGCTTTGACCGCACCAATTGGGATAGATTTGCGCCCTTCAGCCGAGCCCTGGGCTGGTATGCAACCACAAATCTGTGGTCGTGGCTTCTCGACGGCTGTTGGCCAAGTCACTGGAATCGCAACGTCATTTGCCAAAGGCGCTGAAAATTCCAGTCCTCGCTGAGTGGGACTTCGCCTCAATCAGGCAGGCATATTGCTTGCCAAGCCTTAGGAATCGGATAACAGTCACGATAATTTCCGTGTTTTCGCGAAAATATCGTGACAAAGGGTTTCTAGGCAAATGAATGTGAAACGAGCGTCGCTGGATCCAGTGCCGAGTTTTGCCGATATCATCCTCGAACAGGGCGGTGAGATCTCGAGCAAGCTCGACATGCTGCGGATGGAGAAGTTTCCTCCAAACGCACAAAAGACGCTGCGCCTGTTTCCGTTGGCCGAAGTGGCGCAGTTCGTCGGCGTGTCGCCAAGCTATCTGAAAAAGCTGCATCTGCAAGGCAAGGGTGGCGAACCCTATACGACGTCGACAGGCCGCAGATATTACACCGCCGCGCAGATGAACGATCTGCGGGCCCTTCTCGACCGTGTGCCGCAAAGGCGTGCCGGCGAAAAGCTGCAGGTGATTGCCGTCGTCAACTTCAAGGGTGGTTCGGGCAAGACGACCACATCCGCCCACTTGGCTCAGTTTCTCGCTTTGAGCGGTTATCGTGTGCTTGCGGTCGACCTCGACCCACAGGCATCCTTGACTGCCCTTTACGGCATTCAGCCAGAGCTTGATGAGAAGCCCTCGTTCTACGAGGCCATTCGCTACGACGAAGGCCGTCGTTCGATCACAGAGATTATCCAGCCGACAAACTTTCCCAACCTGCATGTCGTTCCCGCAAACCTGGAACTGCAGGAATACGAATATGAGACGCCGCTCGCGATGCAGCGGAAGGACTCGATGGAGGGCAAGCTCTTCTATACCCGCATCGGTACCGCACTTGCCGAAGTCGATGATCAGTATGACGTTGTCGTCATCGATTGCCCACCGCAGCTCGGCTACCTGACATTGACTGCGCTGACGGCGGCGACGTCCGTCTTGATCACCGTGCATCCGCAGATGCTCGATATCATGTCCATGTCGCAGTTCCTTCTGATGCTCGGTGACATTCTCAAGAGCGTTGAAGGCGCTGGCGTCAATGTCAGCCTCGACTGGTTCCGCTACCTGATCACGCGTTTTGAGCCGATGGACGTGCCGCAACAACAAATGGTCGGCTTCATGCAGTCGATGTTCGCGCAGCAAATGATGAAGAATCACATGGTGAAAACCACGGCGGTGTCTGACGCAGGCCTGACGAAACAGACACTTTATGAAGTCGAGCGATCGCAGTTCACATCCGCCACCTACGATCGAGCAAGAGAAGCCATGGACCTCGTTAACGGTGAGGTCATCGACCTTTTGGAAACAGCCTGGGGGCGGCGCCGTGCGTGATCCGTTGTCAGCCGTACAGAATGGCCTTTTGTTGAGGCTTTTCAGGAGATTGGATACCGTGAGGAACGCAGATCATGGCGCGTAAGGATATCTTTGCCAATATCACGGCCGCCGACGGTCCACGCACCGAGCGCAAGGCAACGCCCGGCTACGCCAATCGCGGCGCGTCAAGGTCGATGATCAGCTCGCTCAGCGAACTGGCTGAAAAGGCAGCGATTGCCGACCAGGCTTTGGTCGGTGAAACTGTCGCCGAGCTCGATCCATCATTGATCGACAAGTCCTTCATCTCAGACCGAATGGGCGAGGATGAAGAGGCATTCCACGAACTGATCGAGGCAATTCGAGAGCGCGGACAGGATACGCCTGTTCTGGTCAGGCCACACCCGACCGACAAGGGGCGATATCAGATCGTCTTTGGACACAGGCGTGTCCGAGCAGCGCGCATTCTTGGCCGCCCCGTCAAGGCGGTGGTGAAACATGTCTCGGATGTCGATCACGTGATTGCCCAGGGGCAGGAAAACTCTGCCCGTGAGAATCTCTCCTTCATCGAACGAGCAGCCTTTGCCCACCATCTCCAGGCAATCGGACACGACCGCCGGACGATTCAGCTGGCTCTGTCTATCGATGGCGCCCTTCTGACGCGAATGCTGTCTGTCACGGCACGTGTACCCGAAACGATCATCCAGGCTATTGGAGCAGCAAAGACGATTGGTCGCGATCGCTGGCTCGATCTGGCCTCGGCAGTTGAACATCCCGATGCGCTCGGTCAAGCCGAGACAGCCGTCAATGCGGAAGGCTTCAACGGCTTGCCATCAGAGGAACGTTTTGAGCGCGTGGCAATGGCTGCGCGCAACGCCAACAAGCCCCGCCGCCAGATGCGCCCATCAGGTCATTGGCAGTCGGACGATGCCGCGGTCACAGCGGAGTTCAAGGGGGCCGGCAAGAGCTTTTCGATTTCCTTGAAGTCCAAGGAGGCGGCCAGTTTCGGTCGTTTCATTGCTGACAATCTGGAGCGGCTGCACGCCGAATACCGCAAACAGTCGAAGTCTTAAGAGGAGTAGAAACGCAAAAGAAAAAGGCCCCCCAAGCGTCGCCGCCCTGGAAGCCTTCCTCATATCCTAGCAGATTGAGAATCGCATCTCCGGGAATTCTAGTCAAGAGTCTTTGGCACCGTTTTTGGTGAGCAGTTTTCTGTTGCCTTCAAGAAGGTGAAGAAAAATGCACAGGCATCCTATAACCACGCCCTTCGGGCGGGGGGCGATTAAGCTCGCCCATGTTTCCAGGCAGATCGAAACTGCCAAGGCCAGGCCTGGCCTCTCCGTTGATAAATGGAAGGTGTTTCGCGACATTTGCGAAGCGCGGCTGCTTATCGGCATTCCCGACCGGGCTCTGACAGTCCTGGATGCGCTGCTGAGCTTTTACCCGCAAGGTGAGCTCTCGGAAGATGCAGGGCTCGTGGTGTTCCCCTCCAATGCTCAACTGAGCCTCCGGGCGCATGGGATGGCCGATGCCACCCTTCGCCGTCATCTCGCAGCTCTCATCGAGGTCGGCCTCATTGTGCGTAAGGACAGTCCGAACGGCAAGCGCTATGCCCATAAGGGGCGGGACGGCAGTGTGGAAGACGCCTTTGGCTTCAGCCTCGCCCCGCTCTTGGCGCGTCGCGATGAGCTTGCAATGCTTGCGCAGCAGGTTGTCGCTGATCGCCGGCGGTTCTTGCGTGCAAAGGAGACACTGACAATTTGCCGGCGAGATATTCGTAAACTAATCTCTGCGGCCCTGGAGGAGGGGGCTGGCGGCGACTGGCTGGCTCTCGAGGACCGCTACATTCAGATTATCGCCCGCCTTCCGCGCAAACTGACGATCGAGGTGATCGAGAGAAGCCTCTCGGAGCTGTATGTTCTGCGCGCGGATGTCTCCAACTTGCTGGAAACTACGTTAGTTTCTGAAAATATGAGCGGCAATGCCGCCGAAAATGAGCGTCATATACAGAATTCAAATACCGAATCCTTCAATGAACTTGAACCTAGCTCTGGAAAAGAGCAGGGGGAAAAGCCGAGGCAGGAACGGAAAGTCCAGAGCGAGCCGATGAAGGCTTTCCCATTAGGCATGGTGCTGAAGGCCTGCCCGCAGATTAGTGATTATGGTCCTGGGGGATCAATCGCGGCCTGGCGCGACTTGATGCAGGCCGCCGTGGTGGTCAGGTCGATGCTCGGTATCAGTGCCTCGGCATATCAGGAGGCCTGTGAGGTGATGGGAGCGGAAAATGCCGCTGTTGCGGTTGCCGCGATCCTCGAAAGGGCAGGGCACATCAATTCGGCGGGCGGTTATCTGCGTGATCTGACACGGCGGACCAGCCGGGGCGAGTTTTCTCTGGGGCCAATGATCATGGCCTTGTTGCGTGCGAACGGGGAGGCGCGTTTGGCGACTGGGTAGGAAGGATCCTCACGGTCTGCGCGGGAGGGAACCTGGTTTCTTCCGAGTCAGAATGAGCTTGATGGCTATCGAGCGGAGAAAGTCGCCACTCGAGCCGAGTGCTGCGATTGGAAGTTCATCTTGGACAATCCATTAAAGTCCGTTGTCAGCCGTACAGAATCGCTTTTTCTTGTGCTAATTCATGTAGTTATGGGCCCTGCTGAACAGCTCTAGTGGCACCATTCTGAAGGATGGATGGATTGCGTGCCCTGAGGGCGATTCCATGAAGTGAGGGATACGTGCGGACCAAATATGAGAATGTGTTGTGACGCTCACGAATGTTGTGTCATCACTGATCAATGCTAGCGGAAATGAGGGGGCGAACGTTGGTAGGCGGGAATTATTTCGATGACGAGCAAGAGATCGGCCCGCAGGGGCTTGCACTATTGCGCAGGGTACTCGCTGATCTGTTTCGAGATCAGGTCGACGGTTCCGATGAGGACAAGGAGCTAGGCTTGGCGAAAGAGCTGGTGGCTCTCTTCAAGTCGGGTTTTCGAAGCGAAGAGGAACTGAAAGCAATGGCTCGGGGAGGCGAGTTGCTCTGTCGCAATGAGATAGAATGATGGCGTGGGCATGTCTGCAGTTCCCCTCGCCTACGCTCGCTGATTTGACCGCCTGAAGGTTCGGACATCTTCAGCTAGGCTCCGGGGAAAACGGATGAGAGTTTATCGTTTCATCACTCGCCCGCGGCCCGTGACGTTCTTCGCAGATGCGTTGGAAATCTGCTGCCTCAGGCGGGTAGTATGGCAATATCACTGCACGTGTTCGACTTAGTCGAGTTTGCAAGTCCCTTGCCTTATCGCGATGACGCAGCAGCAATACGAGTATTGCGATAATCAGACTGTCGATTCGGGATGTCGACATTCTGGCTGGACACAGCAAAAATTTGATATGGTGGCAGCCAACGAGGTGAGATCATTTGCTACCTCGGATCCAAGAATGGCCTGGCCGCTCTGATTGGAATGTCCGGCCCGGTGCTCGACGCAAACGAATGCACGCAAAAGGCCGCATCGGATTTCTAGAGACACCCGCTACTGCCGGCACCTGGCTGCCACTCGTTTGACACGGGTGACTTCTCAGCCGAGCGTCAAATTCGCCGAGAGCGTGGTTCCGGTCTCTGATTGGAAGTTAAAGACGCCATTTAACTGGCGGACCGATCCTTCTATCAGGCGCGTACCCGTGCCAGAAGAAGAAGCGCTGACGTCAAAACCTACACCCTGATCCCGTATGGTGAGCTGGCTCTTGCCGTGAGCGTCTGTCACAGTCAGTGCAATCCACAAGCCCCCCTCGCCATCTGGGTAAGCATATTTGATGGCGTTCGTCACAACTTCGTTCACCAGCAGTGCCAGTGCTGTCGCCTTGTCAGCGGATACCGGCGCGGATTGCAGGTCGAACTCGACATGAAGTTTTGCATCATGTGCCGAAACTGCGCTGCAGACGACAGTGCGGATGAGGTCTGCAGCGTCTATTTTTGCGTAGGCATCGTTTTTATAGATCTGCTCGTGGACGGCGATCATCGATTTGATCCGGCTACTTAATGCTTCGAAGCCCTCTTGACCACGCATTTGAAGGCGAACCAGCGACATGACGGACTGCAGGTTGTTCTTCACTCGATGATGAATTTCACGCAGAAGCATTTCGTTGATTTCGAGTGCCTTGACGAGTTGCGCTGATTGCAGCTCCTGAGCTTTGAGGAGATGCCTAATCCGCCAGCCGACAACAGCAGCAGCTCCGATAATCACGACGGCAACAAATCCCAGTCTTAGAGCGGTTTGCTGAAGTGGTTGGATCAGGAACTCGTAGTCTGCGGCCGCCACTGCGATGAAGGGGGTGCCTTCCACCCGGCGGTATGCGACTACGCGCCTGACGCCATCCATTGGTGAGGTCTCTGCAACATAGGTACCAGACGGCGCCTCCTTGAGATACTTTGTGAAGAGGATGTAGCCGGACATGCCTAAAGTCGTCTCAGGCAGCGGGTAACGCGCCACAAGCATGCCGTCATCACGAATGATGCTCACCGCATAATCTCCGCCGAGATCTACGGTGTCCCAGATTGGTCGCGTGATGTCCGCAGGCACTGACACCATACGGGCCGAGCAGATGGCCAAGGCGGCGTCGGGTCTTGCGGAAGGCCTCAAGCACCTCTCGAGTGGTGATTTGACATTCCGCCTGAACGAGCCCTTTGCCACCGACTTCAAAGCCTTGCGATCGGATTTCAACGCAGCCGTTGGTCAGTTGGCGCTGACACGCTGTCAAAGCAGCACTGCAATCGAAAAGCAGACGGCGCTGGCCACGAATGAAAACCAAGCTCTGTGCCGTGCCTGGACCAGGAGCATGGTCGCGCGGCCACTGCGCCGTTGGGCGTTGTTGTCGTCGCTGGATGCCTGGTGGACGGATCGATGACGAGACTGCTCCATCGGCTCTGGCAGTGGAATGCCGCGATTGGCAGCTATCCGTCAGATAGCCCGAGCGCGGTCCCTTGGCGGAATACCCCCCGCGGATCGAGGCCTGCCAGTTCTATCCGCTGCTCGACGATGTCGCGGATGGCCTTCGGGGTTAGCGGCCGAGGTGAAACATTGCCCCACCGATCGATTGGCCTGAAGACACTGTCTTTTATCGATCTTCGCAGCTGCAGTCCGCATCTTTAAGCCAGCAACCGGTCGATCGCGGAGATAAACCACTTCATCTTTGTCGACACCGCTGGTCGTGGTGCGACCGAGATGAATGAAAAGAGAGGGCAGGGGAGGGGCCCAATCTACCCGGATCGGCTCTTTCGGCTTCAGCTGTTCGATCCTGAGGCTCGCGATTGCGCTACGGCGCCTGTCGCCCGAGGCCGAGGCGACCAACAGGATAGCGCGCTTTCTGAGATCTCATAGGCCCCCGGCGTGCAGGTCGCGATCAGTCCGGACCGAATATCCTCGGTAAAAGGCCTTAAAGGTGCTGCGCAACGAGCTTGAGGAGCAGTGCTGAAGGTGCAGGCCGAGGCAGCGAGCAACCAGTGGCAGCCAGCGACCAAGCGTGTAGATACGCAAGATCAGACGTCAGAGCACTGAGGGTGTTTTCGTAAATGCCCTATTGACCAGATGCGCAGCATCTCGACATCGTGGTTGTCCATAAGTCCCACCAGTTTGTCGCGCCGCTCCACTGGGAAGACTGCATTAGTCGTGTCGATATCCTGGACCCGGCGGTCAACGGCGCTTATTTCGGCAGACCGTGATCATCGTAAAAATCGGAGTGATCGGAAGTTGTGCCGGGTGGCACGTTTCTACGACCCTCCTGCGCCAGAGAAAGAAAATCTTCATAAGAGGTGTTCTTCTGCGCGATCGGTTGGAGCGTCGCGACCGGTATCTCCGCTCGACAGATTGCGATCTCATCGCCACGGAATGACAGATCAATCAGCTCCTCAAGCCGCTCTGCCGCTTCCTTTACGTCAACGAGAATTCTCACCGCTTTCTCCTTACCAGAGCCTATCCTGCAGCACGGCATCGAACACCTTGTCCGTCGAGATCAGTGCGCAATGCTCGAGCCGTGTTTGCGCTGCAAGGATCCGGTCCCATGGATCCCGATGCTCCCAGTCGAAGGCCGCCGCAAGTTCCGCATGCAAGTCACTGATGGCTAGAGTCTGGAAGCCGCTGTGGATGATAGCGGCGCGCAATTCCTGCGGCTTCAGGTCGAGCTTCTTCAGCCGCATCTTGTTGTCGAGTTCATAGAAGGAGACGGCGCTGACGAGAACGGCGTTACTCTTGTCTTCGATTAGGGAGCGTGCATTCAGTGAAAGTCTGGCACTACCGATCGTCCACCAATAGACTGCATGGCTATCGAGAATAAGCTTCACGAGCGCTTGCCCCAGTCTACCGCTTCACCTTGAAAGACACCGACGTCGTCGTTCCAGTCGCCGGCGTCGATCGCGGCTTGGTCAGGATCGTGCTCGTCGAACAGGTCGTCCGGAAGACCCCGCCGCGCCAGGAGACCGAAAGGCCTCTTGCCGGCTGGATCAGCCGGACCGATACGGGCATAAATCTCGTTGTCGCGCATGATGATGATCTCTTCGCCCTGATTGGCGCGATTAAGCACCTCGGCGAAATTCTTGCGCGCCTCACTGATCTTGTAGCGGGTCTGAGGCATTGTTGGCTCCAGTTTGGGCTTCGACGTTAAACTACCACTAGATCTGGTGATGTACAACGAGCATGTACGGAGTACTCCCGGCAAGGGTTGCCGATCGGATAGCTACCCAGCCGCGGTACGGTCGGGAGCCCTCATCTGCTCTCGTCGTCGCGCTCGCTGAAAATTCGACGCGTTGACCATGGGACATCCCCCATAGAGAGGGCATCGCGTTGGTTACCCGCTGAACAAAGGTTGGCGTAAACAGGTACAGAATGCTCAGGCTGCTCGCGTTCCGTCAGAGATGACAAGCCTTTTCCGTGACCTACGTCGAGCGCCCGCTCCCAGAGGAAATCGCCGGCGAATGCGATATGCTCCCAACCGACCGGTGAGGCAAGCGCTATCATCGCATCTTCGACGAGCTTACCGGTCGAATGTATATGCGCAAGCGCGTCGGCCATATAGGTCGAACTCCAGTACACGATCGCGGCGACGACGAGGTTGAGGCGGGACGCGCGGTACTGCTGCGCCTCATACGCTTTATCATCCTTGCATTCATGGAACTATGTTCCGTAATTGCAAGGACACCTTCAATCACATTAGAAGCCTAGCTGCCCTGCCGCTCCGCCGTGTCGCGCTGTTGTAATAGCTTGACGCTTGTTGCACTGAACGATGGCGCGACTGTTCCATAGCTTCTGGCAGCGGAACGCCTCGGTTGGCTGCTTCCGTTAGATATCCAGATCGCAGCCCATGTGCTGAGAACTCCCCGGGCTCCAGCCCGGCCAGCGTCGCCCGCTGCTTGACAATCTGGTTGACCGCACTCGGCTCCAGTGCCCGCTTCGAAACATTACCCCAACGATCGACCTTCCGAAAAATGCTCCCGCGTTCGATTTTCGCCGCAGCCATCCATACGTTCAACGCATCCACCGGCCGACCAGTCAGGTAGACGACCTCATCGTGTTCGGAGCCAGACGTTTTGGTGCGACCCAGATGAATGGCGAGTGACGGTAGGGGAGGGGCACCCTCGACGGTGATGGGTGGCTCGACGGTGAGCTGCTCCCTGCGCAGCCCGGCAATCTCGCAGCGACGGCGGCCGCCAGACGCAAACGCCACCATTAGGATTGCCCGGTCGCGGATGTCACGAAGGCTGTCGGTGCTGCAGGTCGCGAGCAGCTTAGCCAGCACGTCGCCGGTCACCGCCTTCGCGC
This sequence comes from Allorhizobium sp. NPDC080224, assembly GCF_050281005.1. Lineage (NCBI taxonomy): Bacteria > Pseudomonadati > Pseudomonadota > Alphaproteobacteria > Hyphomicrobiales > Rhizobiaceae > Allorhizobium > Allorhizobium sp. NPDC080224. Next base: position 29,702 of record NZ_JBNNWJ010000009.1, on the reverse strand, counting down.
TCTTGCGTTTCCTTGGCCGCGGCGTCGCCCGAACGGCGACGCGTATCGCGGATTTCAGCGAAGGGGATGAGAAGACGCCGGTCAGGCCGCGCCACTTCGTCAGCGTCGACCAGGTGGCAAGCCGCCGGCGCACCGTGTCGGGTGCATGCGGGCCGGAGGATCGAAGGAACCGCTGATCACGCAGGCTCTGCTCGACGTCAGTTGGCATGCCATGATGAGGATCGATGTCACGCTGGTCGGGCTGCCACAAATGGTGGGCGACAAATTTCAGCAGCAGAGCTTCAGGCGCCGGCCAGGGGAGGGAGGCGCCGGTCGCAGCCAGCGACCAGGCCTGCAGATAGGCAAGGTCAGAGGTAAGGGCGCGCAGGGTGTTCTCGCCCATGCCCTCGTTGACCAGGTGGCGCAGCGTTTCGATGTCCTGGTCGGTGAGCAGTTCAGCCAGTTCATCGCGACGGTCGATCGGCAGGACGGCTGCGATCGTATCGAGTTCGTCTGCGCGGCGCTCGACGGGGTTCTTCGAACCAGCTTGCTTGATCACTAAAAAACGCTCCGGATCGACGGCTTTGACGGCCGGGCGGCCGTGGATTTACCGGATTCTTTCTGATTTGCGACTCGAAATCAATCACCTCTGATAAGAGATACTTATCGGATGTCAGAAGCACCAGCCTCATTTGTGCGAGGTACAGAACCGTATTACCCATATAGCTTTCTCTTAACGAATCATTTACCATAAATTCAATGTCTTACGATCTGACAAAATTGCCCATCCAGAGCCTGTTGAGGCCGATCTCCGAGGCAGCGGTTGCGCTCACCCGTCTCGACGAGCGCATCGCCCGATCTCCCGTTGGCGAGGGCTTTCTGGAGCGCTCGCATTTCCTCGACGCGCATGCCTCGCTCTGGGTCGATGGGGAACTTGTCCATCTCGAAGACCTCGTCCTGCATGACGCGCTCCGGGACATCCGCGCTCCCACCCATGAACTCACCATCGCCCGCGACATCCTGAAAACCCGACGCCGCATCGCCGCCCATCCAGCTGGTTGGGCGCTCTCAAGCCCCGGCCTCGCCTCCCTGCGCGGGCGGGCGTGGCCCGCGGCATCATCGGTAGGAGACGGGGAGGGGGTGTCTCATGGCAATGTTCAGGTGGGCGGCACTGGGGCTGGGGTAGGGGAGGCCGAAGATCCTGATGCCGACGGCCTGAGTGATGCGTTTGCCGCGATCGATGCGGTGCTCGCCCGCACCGAGGCCGCGATTGAAGAGGCGAAGAAGCCGGCGCGCGCCAGAAGCGCTCCGGAAAAGGATCCGTTCGTTTACGACCTTGACTGGGATGAGGACGAGCGGCTGGCGGAGTGGCAGGCCGTGCTGGCTCGCGCCCAGGATCTGCCGCCGGTCCTGCAGGCCATCGTGGCGCTCGATGCCTGGAACGAGATTGCCGTGCTTCAGCATGCGCCCTGGCTAGGCAGGCTGCTGGCCGCCTCGATCCTGCGGGAAGGTGGCGTCACCACCGGCACCCATCTCGCGGCGATCAATCTTGGGCTCAAAGCCATTCCCGTCGATAGGCGCCGGCATCGTGATCGCGAGACGCGGTTGCTGGCGATCGTAAGGGCGCTGACGGTTGCCGCCGAGACGGGGCTGAAGGAGCATGACCGGCTGGTGCTGGCGCGGCAGATGATGATGCGCAAACTGGAGGGGCGGCGAACGTCATCCAGGCTGCCGGAGGTAGTGGAGCTCGTCATATCGCGGCCGTTGATCTCGGCCGGCATGGTGGCGAAGACGCTTGAGGTCACGCCGCAAGGTGCGCGGCGGATCGTGCAGGAACTGGGGTTGAGGGAGATGACGGGCAGGGGGAGGTTTCGGGCGTGGGGGGGTTTGTAATGTCAATCATTTCTGGAACGATAACTTCACTGACTATGTACGTTGAGGGCATAAGGCTGCATGCCTTCGACTAACGTTTGAATGTTGGGTGATGGACGGCACGCGACCGAACCTGTCCAGATCGATGAACTTTTTCAACAGCGATAAGCCGACGGAATATTACCGCGCCGCAACCTGTTAAACGTAGATCTTGCCGCTTGCTAACCTATGCGGGAGAAGTTATATACCGCTCATTACTTCTCGGCGATAACCACATCCCACCCGCTGTTCCACCCTGATGGTTTCCTGATGGTCCCTGGAGTAGTTTCGAGGCACTTAGGTTCCTCTCAGTTGACGACCCTTGCAAGGGTTGCTGGTTGCCGGAGGTATGTAGCAAGGAGGAATGAGGATGAACAAAAAGTCCGAAAACCGTGACCTTGTTGAGAAAGTAGTGAAGGGCATGCTGCTGGCTTATAAGCTGGCCATGTTCCTGATCGAAATTCTCGACAAGGTCGTCAACTATGGTCCTCGCACTCGAAAACTTCGCCTATCAGTACAAGAAAAATGGCAAGCCGGTTTTTGCGCCCAATAAGAAGGGCCGTGAAATCGGGTACAAGGTGAAAGACCTCGTTGAGGCGGCGGTCACACTCGACCCTTTCATCTACCATCTGTCAGAAGGCACCCATATCCGTGCCCTGCACGATCACCGGAAGAACCAGTATTTCTGCCGCGTCGACATCGAGCGCTTCTTCTACAGCATCAGTCGTAACCGAGTTAAGCGCGTCCTCAAGGAAACCAAAATTCAAGATGCCGAGCGGTTTGCTCGATGGTCTACCGTGAAAAATCCTTACCCCGGCGGTGGCTATGTGCTGCCATATGGATTCGTACAGTCCCCCATTTTGGCCACGCTTGTTCTTTCAAGATCGGCGGTGGGAGAATATCTCAGATCGCTTGGCGAGGCCATCACGGCATCCGTCTACATGGACGACGTTTGCCTCTCCAGCAATTCTCTGGAAACCTTGGAAGCGGCCTTTGAAGGCCTGAAAAGCGCAATGGGGGAGGCCAATTTCGTGTTGAAGGATGACAAGACCCGTCCGCCGGCTGACAAGATCGACATTTTCAACTGTGAACTGGAAAATGGCCGTTCAGAAGTGACACCCGAGCGGATCGCTGAGTTCAAGGCTGTAGAACGGTCGTTCGAGAGTGAAGAGGCCTTCGATACATATTGCGCTGTCGTGAAGTCCGCAACGTGGCGGGTGCCTAAGAAGGCGCCTTTAGCGGAGGCGGAAACTGCTTCCGGAGAGCAGGCGACCTGACGTGTCTTAACGGTCTCGCTTAGATAACTCTCCCCACCAACCAATGAACTCGGCGGGGTCAAACGCATAGCGCTTCTGTCGCGGCAACCTATCAGCAACCGTCTCCCTGACGTTCAGCAATGCCCATCCGTCGTATTCAGGTCGAATAGCTGCTTTCATCCCATCCAGCAGGTCTTGCTCCGATGAAACGAGGAGGAGATGGTCCAGCTCGTGTAGAGGGCAGAACACGGGGGGGCGTTGGTCCTCTTTGATGATTTCCGGCTCCTTCTCGGCAACCATCCGGCGCGCTTCCGCAATCACCGCGTTGCGCAAGTCGCTCGACATGAGAGTCCATGCGTCCAGCGTCAGCACCACGGCCGGTGCGTCTTCGGCAATCACGAAGTTCACCATTTGTCGCCGGACATGCGAGAAGAACCTCCACATCTGGAAGATCGCCTTCGCAATCTGGACATATCCGTTTTGGGCGTCTTCGATGGGATTCTCTGCGTACTGTGCTTCAAATGTTAGCTTGCTGGCCTTGCACTCCATGACGGCTACCACCTGACCGTCCAACTTCAGGATCACATCGGGGGTCTCGACAGAGTTTCCCTTGAATTTGTACTTGACCGGAGGGGAAACCTCGAACGCTGGGCAATGAGCTTTTATCGACTTACGACAATATTCCTCGAAACGGGCGCCGGCGTCGTTTCTGACCTGCGTGCCGCCCTTGATGATATCGTAGTAAAGGCCGACCGTAGCTCGGTGCAGCAACAGGGTGGGGAGAGGAGCGATGAATACTGGTTCCCCCTCTGTGGTGAATTGCAGCATCGGGCGCATTCGCAGGTAGCTCGGCCGATATATTATCGGGAGCCGCTTCCCCGCGGACTTTTCGTAGCGGCGCAACAGGTTGAGAGATTCCCTACGCGCATCTAAATTATCTGCGGCGAGCAGGCGCTCTGCCGGACGTACCTTATCTCGTATGTCGTTGAAGAATCCCAAGTCGTTGACAGCGGTGGTCCACGGCTTCTGAAAGAAGACGGACATATACAGGAAGGCCACTGTATAGAAATCTACAATCGAGAGGCCATACGTCTCCTCGAAATATCGCCCGCTCAAACCTTGGCTGTAGATGAAAAGGCTGCGGTACGTCTCCGGCACATTGGCCCACCCTCGCTGCCACGCAAAGGTCCGATGAGCGATACGGTGCATCTCCCTTAAGACGTTCTCGACCGTCACCCTGTCACCAGCCTCATATTCATCTGCGGCGCGCAGGAAATTTATGAGGGTCGCGACAGTATTGAACTCTCGAACATTCATCGGTTGCCTCAGCCACGGTGGTGAAACCGACTTGGGCGTGTTCGACATCAGGGTGATCAGCGTTTCGATGTCCCAAGGGAAAACGGCGAACGGCGAATCCATACTCGACGTGTGCGCCTGCGGTGGAAAGTTGAGGTGCTTCGCGGCCGCTTCCGACCGGTCGTTTTGCAGCGCGTGGACGGCCCACAACATCGTCAGAGTGTCCGCGTCATCTGTATCAAATAGCATCCTGAGTAGGTTCGGGAGCGCAGTTTCCGGATCGATACGTTCTCCCTGATGTTCTCCCCGTGTCATACTTTGGCCTGTTGAATTTGTGACTCTACCAGTCGGTAAAACGGGCGACTTTCGTGATGCTTGGCTGGGCGCTCCCCTAACGCGCGTTGGCTTTGATCCAAACAGGCCAGTCTATAAGACCGTGGTCGGCAGTGATTTCCATAGAGTCAGGCGGCACGCGATCGCAGAACAGAATTACGTTCATGCACTTCCATCGTGCGCTCGGGACGACGAGGCCGTCGAACTCAAGAAAATGCGCGGCTTCGGCGATATCTTGCGACCGTGGGTATTCGTCACTTGCTCGGTCGTAGGACAATTGCCCGTAACGGGAGGTATCGAGGCCAAGAGCTCGCAACGCATCAAGATCCACAAGCTGAAGCGCGCGATCAACGGTCACGTCTAGCTCATGCACCCCGTATTCCACTTTCGACGGAAAGACGGGCTGCCCGCGGCCGAGATGGAAGTACATCTCCGCTATCGCTCCATCGCGCTGCTGCGAGGTATAGAGCACATCGAAGGTCCCGTCGTCCCAACGGCCGCCAGCACGCGCGCAATCGACCGGTGATCGTCCCTTACGGACCACCCGCCATACAGTGCCTTCAAACCGAACAGGTGTAAGGGCTTCGATCGCGTCGATGAGTGCATTGTCCCGGCTTCTACGCGTGTGAACCATGCTTTACAGGAAAACCTCGTTATCGAGTCGGTCAATTACCTTCAGCACTTCGATAGCACGGTCCTGATGGATAAGGTCAATCGCCCGCTCGCCGTTTAGTTGCGGATGGCGGGCATAAAGCCAGGTCCGGATCTCATCCGATGAATAATAGTCCGTCAGACGGGTCACTACATAGTGCAAATCAGAGAGGATCAGCTCATTGCGTGGCTGAGGTTTGATATCGCCCGCGCGCCAACGTGAGACGGTTGCTTTCGACACGTCCATGATATTGGCGATGTCGGTACCCTTCAGGCCACCGGCTTCGCCGATCTCGTTTAGAAATCTGGGTACTGCTCCCTGCATGACAATTATCGCATCTGCTGGATGTTATCGGAATGACCTGAAATACGTGGGCCGGACGCCGTTTTGGCACGCGGAGCACCTTTTCCGCGAGTTTCATGCATCAGTGTCAGAGTGTCGCCAAGCTTCACGACGCGGCCGTGGTGATCCGTTAGGCGTTTCGTCAAGCTCGCAGCTCCCTTCTCATCGATACCGAACCGGGCCGCGTCCTTGGCGTTCGGCCGGAGGTCCTTGATGGTCCTGGCGATGCGTTCGGTCTCACGCAGCGGCTTTTCCAGGAAGAACTGCTCCCTATTATGATCCGGCACGGGAGTAAACACTTCCACGGCAGCAAAGGCCTGCCGGGCCGCGTGTTGGCGCGTGTCGGATACCATATTCGTCACACCATGGGAGCAGCATACATCCTGGCACCCAAGCGCTCGTTTACCGCCGCGAGCATTGGACAAGTATTCCAATTCGTTACGTTTCAGGGATTTCGCCAGCCCGGGAATGGGGATGTAGGTCGTCTTGCCGAAGCCGCTTTCCTCGTCGCGCGGTTCAGGCTCTTTATGCCAGGATCGCGCGTCGAACTGGTTTCGCTCCATGATGCCGTGTGCAAGTCCGGAAGCGGCGCCGAATGCCAACGCGGCCTGGCCAAGCAAACCGTCAAGGTGGTCGATGATGATCGGGCATCCGAGATTATGAATGCCTTGCAGCGACAAAAGGAATTGCCGCGTGGTCTGCGGCTTGGCTTCATGGCCGAGGCCGGAAAGACGCAGCCACAGATTATCGAAGGGCAGGTCGTTCAGTGCGCCTACCACCTCGCTGCGCTGTGACCCGTCGTTGATCGCGACATGCGAATGGATGACCGGGTAATCGATAGCAATATGCTTCCCACCTTCACGATCGAGTGCTGCGCGCAAGGCAAGGCAGGAAGTTCGATCGATCGATAGCCAATCCGGGTGGTCCGGGTCGGCGAGGAAATGGGTTGGGGCAAGCACTGTGTCAATATTGTGCGCCACGGCGAAACGGGCAATCTGACCTATGATATCGGTCGATGCGTTTGCTGCAAAATGCTGAGGACCCAGCAACTCGCCCGCAACGGCCCAAGGTGCGTGGCGAACAGCACCTGCGAAGCGCGCTTTCGCGCTCAGTTCGGCGACTTGCGTATCGAGCACGATCTCCACGCCATCGCGACGAAGATCGGCGATGAAGTCTCTTTGGAAAAGAAGGCGTGATGCCTCGATGACGACCCGTCGAATGGGCAGCCTTCCCGCGGCATAGAGTTCGCCAAACTTCTTATGAGCTTCGCCGATGCGGATGAAATGCGCGATCGGGCTAGCTGGATTTCGGAATGCGATGACATTGTTTCCGGCCATGGTCATGTTCCAAATCGGTTTCACAAAGAAAAAATATGAAACCGTAATGATAAAGTCAATGGGGTCGGTTGGGTACGGCGGCGCACTTTTATGGAAGAGTCTCGTCGGGTCGTTGAAAGCAGTCACAGTCAGATCGCAAATAGGCGCATTCTGTAGAGGCACCTTGCCTGCTCCACGACGTACGCATTTCTCCGGCAAATCAGGACGTGGGGCGAGCGAACGATTGCGCAGAGGGGTGTGGTGTGAGTGCCTAATCGCGCGGGAAGGAGTCTTCCAAGCCCGCTGCATAGCATCGAGGCAGTGTTTTCAGTTCCGGTTCAGACGAATGCGTTCTAGATTACTCTCAAACGAGCTGGGCATACGGGGAGACGGGTTTTGGGGGACATCAAGCTCGGTGAGCCGTTCGGTATGGATCTCGCGGGGGTATGAACAGCTTGCCATGATGATGCAGCAGTCCGGCATGTCCGCCGGCTATCCGACTATATCAAATCAAGGGAACTGGTTGAGACTACAGATCCAGATTTCCAGAGACCCTTGTACCGCAAGGAGGGATTCGACGGCATAGTCAGCTTCGGCGAGACCGACGCAAAACTTTCCGCATTCCTACTCGACGAACGCGCGAAAACTGGTCTGACCCAGAGTGATTTCGCGACCCTGGCTGGTCTCGCTCGAGTGGTCTACAGCCGCTACGAACTGAACATTTCGCGACTGACGGTCTCTCGAATGATTCACCTTTCCGAGCTCCTTGGGTTCCTGCCGATGCAGATGATTCATGCCGCAGCACCTCATCTCTACGGTAAAAATCCTGAAGAGGCCGATGATCGGGTTGAACTCTTCAGACTCATTCATGACCTCCCGCATGACACCATACGCAGTTTGATCGGTATAGTTGGCCAACTGACGCCTATCCGCACGCTCAGAGCCACAATAATCAACTCGGTTTCCATGAACCATTTCCACTGCTGGGCTATCCGAACGCCGATCAACTGTCAGGCCATCTCCATTCCACTCGCAAACATCGTAGGCTGCGCTCCTGGCAGCCAGTGACTCAGATTGCCGCTACGCCATAGGTCCGCTCATAGGGCTGCCCCTTGCGCAACACCGCCCAGGCGATACGCGCGAGCTTGTTTGCCAGGGCAACAATCACGACATTGCGCTGGACGCCTCGGGACAACATTGTCTGGAGCCATTGCCCGATTGGCGTAGCACTTTGACTGAGCGTGTGCATTGCCGCTCGAGCGCCGTGGACCAGCAAGGTTCGCAGATAGGTGTTGCCGCGCTTTGTTATCCCAAGCAGACGTGCCTTGCCTCCGGTGGTGAACTGTCGTGGCACAAGCCCCAACCATGCTCCGAGATCTCGGGCATGCTTAAAACTAGCGGCGTCACCAATTGCGGCAACACGTGCCGTGGCGTTGAGCACGCCTATACCGGGAATCGATGTCAGGCGGCGCATCGCGCTGTTCTGCCTGGCGAGTGCTACGAATTCTGCGTTCAACGCCTCGATCTTCTTGTCAAGCATTCGCCATTCGTCCCGCAATTCGATCACCAAGCTGCGGATGCGCGGAGACAGGATCTCATCAGCTTCGGCAAGGAGGCCGTCCAGGGCGCTCTCGAACTTCACGCGGCCTACGGCGAAGATGACACCTCTCTCCAGAAGAACCGCACGGAGCTGGTTGATCAAGCTCGTCCGTTCCGCAACCAGCCTTGAGCGAACCCGATGCAATGTCTGGATATCCAACTGTTCTTGGCTCTTCAGTTCGACAAACCGCATCGTCGGGCGAGATGCAGCCTCGGCAATGCCCTCGGCATCTCTGTCATCATTCTTCTGTGCTTTTACATATGGGCGGACATATTCCGGCGACATCAGCCGGATCTCATGACCCCTCGCGGTAAATAGTCGGCCAAGATGGTGAGCCCCACAGCAAGCCTCCATCGCGATAACGCAGGTCGGCAGCTTCTCGACGAATTCGATCAATGTCTGTCGCCGCATCGTTCGACGGACAACCACAGCGCCGCGGTCATCCACCCCAACAACGCTGCAGCTGTTCTTCCCGATGTCGATACCCAAAATGGAAATATGCATGGCTCGGCTCCTTTCCCTTCAAGAGAAGGACATCATACTCGATGTCCTCGGAAGGGCGGGCCATCCCATAATCAACAGACATCACCTCCGCGCCGAGTTCGCGCCTGCGTGGCCATGAACTCCTCGCCGACTTTGAACGCGATGGCGCGGAAGGCGCGGAGCGACGGCGTTTCGCGGCTCGTCCGCCAGGCCAACACGACGCTGACCGGCGGCGGGTCCTCCTGGATGCGCAGGAAAGCGACGCCGGAGACCTGCATGTTCTTGGCGGTCACCGGCACGATCGCGACCCCCATGCCGGCGCTGACAAGGCCCACGACGGTGTGCACTTGCGTCGCCGTCTGAATCGCCTGCGGGGTGAAGCCGGCCGTCTCGCACATCCTAAGGATCGAGGCGTTGAACAGCGGGCTGCTGGCGCGGGGAAAGAGAATGAACGGCTCGTTTGAAAGCCGCGCCAGCGGCGTGGACGCCGACGAGGCCAGCGGGTGATAGGCCGGCACCGCGACTACGAAATCCTCCTCCATGATCGACAGCGTCTCGATGCCCGGCGCATAGCGGGCCGGCCGCGTCAGTCCGACGTCGATATGGTCGCGGGCGAGCGCCGTGGCCTGGTCGGCGATGCTCATCTCCCTGAGTTCCAGCTCCACGTCCGGGTAGAGATCGCGGAAACGCTGCAGCGTTCGCGGCAGGAGCCCGTAGGTCGAGGAATGGATGAAGCCGATGGTGAGCCGTCCGAGTTCGCCCTTGCCGGCGCGGCGCACATCCTGCTCCAACTGCTCGAGTTCGCGCAGGATGGAGCGGCTGCGCTCCAGCATCAGCGCGCCGGCGGCCGTCAGTTCCACCTTCCGCTGGGTGCGCACGAAGAGTGCGGCACCCGTCTGCTGCTCGATCTGCTGGATCTGCCGCGACAGCGCCGGCTGGGCGATGTGCAGGCGTGCCGCCGCCCGGCCGAAATGCAGTTCCTCGGCCACGGCCTGCACATAGCGCAACTGACGGATTTCGAGCATCGGTAATACCTCCAGGGCATCAATAGAAGGCTCATAATGTATTGGACGTCAATAGAAGGGCTGCCTATGATCCCCCACACGAACAAAAAACGCGACTGCGTTTCGGGAGGTTACATTGCTAGGATTTCGCGTAATGGAGGGCTTCGGTCGTCCGTCCAAGGAACTCGTCGAAAAATTTCGGACGATCCCCACCGCCATCGTCAGCGACAACATGCACCGCATCTTCGCCGGCGGCACGGGCCTGCGGCCCTTCCACGGTGATGCCGTGCTATGCGGCTCGGCGCTGACCGTGCGCACCCGCCCAGGCGACAATCTCATGGTCCACAAGGCGCTCGACATCGCCAGGCCGGGCGACGTGATCGTGGTCGACGCCAGCGGCGATCTCACCAACGCCATCATCGGCGAGATCATGCTCAACTACGCAATCACCCGCGGTGTCGCCGGCTTCGTCATCGACGGCGCGGTGCGCGATTCCGGCGCGATCGCAAAGAGCGGCCTGCCGGTCTATGCCCGTGGCGTCACCCATCGCGGCCCCTACAAGGACGGCCCCGGGGAGGTCGGCGTGCCGGTCACGGTCGGCGGCATGGTGGTCTCCTCCGGCGATATCGTGCTCGGCGACGAGGATGGCGTGCTCGCCGTTCCGCAGAGCCACGCGGAGGAGATCCTGGCGCTCGCGGTCGCCCAGCAGGCCCGCGAGACCGGCATCCTCGCCAGCATCGCCGATGGCACCGTCGACCGCACCTGGGTCGACCAGACGCTGCGCGCCAAGGGACTGTGAGCGCCATGGCCCACAGCGCCTCGAAACTCGTCGATTTTTCCACCAAGCTACTGACGGCGGCCGGTGCGCCGGACGCCGTGGCCCGTGCGGTCTCCGAAAGCCTTGTCGCGGCCGATTTGCGTGGCGTCAGTTCCCACGGCGTGGTGCGCCTCGGCGTCTACCTGAAGCGCATGGCCGAGGGCATGATCGATCCGAAGGCCGAACCTCAATTGGAGCGCGACGACGGGCCGGTCGGCTTGCTCGACGGCCGCAACAATTTCGGCGCCTATGTCGGCGCCCGCGGCCTGGACATCGCCATGGCCCGCGCCAAGACCCACGGCGCCTACATTCTCGGCGTCCGTCATTCCAACCACTTCGGCACCGGCGCGCACTACCTGCAGCAGGCGGTCTCGCAGGGGCTGGCGATGATCGTCATGTCCAACGCGTCCCAGACGATGCCGCCGACAGGGGGTGTGCGGCCCTTCATGGGAACGAACCCGATCGCCTTCGGTTTTCCGACCGGCACCGACGTCCCCTTCATTCTCGACATGGCGACGAGCCTCGTCGCCCGCGGCAAGATCATCGTCGCGGCCAGCAAGGGCGAGGCGATCCCGCTCGGCTGGGCTGTCGATAAGGACGGCAATCCGACGACCGACGCCCATGCCGCTCTCGACGGCGCTGTGTTGCCGCTCGGGGGCGCGAAGGGTTCGGGCCTCGCCATGGCGATCGACATCCTGTGCGGCGTGCTGACCGGCGCGGGCTTCGGCCCCTCGGTGAACAACATGTACGACAACTGGGAAGAGCCCCAGAACGTCGGTCACATGTTCATCGTGCTCGACATTGCGCGCTGGATGCCGCTCGAAACCTTCAAGGACCGCCTCGATGATTACATCCGCCTTCTGAAGCTGGAGCCCCGGGCGGGCGGCGTCGACGAAATCTTCTACGCGGGCGAGATCGAAAGCCGGCTCGAGGCCAGTCGTCTCCGCGACGGCATCACGCTGCCGGCCAAGGTCGAGGACGAACTCAACGCCCTCGGCGCGGCCTACGGCCTTTCGCTCAACGAACTTCAATTGTCCTGAAAGAACGAACCATGCGTGCATTCTCCTACCACATCCCGACGCAGATCGAATTCGGCAATGGCGCGATCGCCCGGCTGCCGGAGTTCGTCAAGGCCCTCGGCGGCTCGCGCGTGCTGGTCGTCGGCGACCCCGGCGTGCAGCGCGCCGGCCTTATCGATCGCGTCCAGGCGATCCTCACCGGCGCCTCGATCTTCAACGCGGTCTTTGCCGATGTCGAAAGCGATCCGGCGACCCGCTCCGTTGACGAGGGCACCGTCCACGGCAAAGCGAACGGCTGCGACCTCGTGGTCGGCATCGGCGGCGGCAGCGCGCTGGACACCGCAAAGGCGATCGGCCTGATGCTGGGCAACGACGGCAACATCAAAGATTATGTCGGCATCGGCAAGGTGCCGAGGGCCGGCACGCCGGTGATCGCCGTACCCACCACGGCCGGTACGGGCAGCGAACTCACCATCTGGTCCGTGCTGTCCGATAAGGTCGCGAAGGCCAAGATCAGCGTCGGCAGCGTGCTGAACTGCCCGGCGATCGCGCTTCTCGATCCGGAACTGACGCTTTCGTTGCCGCCGCAGATCACCGCCGCCACCGGCATGGACGCGCTGACCCACGCGCTGGAGTCTTACGTCAACACCGCGACGCAGCCGATCTCGGAGGCGATGTCCGACCAGGCGATGACGCTAATCGCAAGGAGCCTGCGCAAGGCGGTCGCCGACGGCTCCGACGTCGAGGCGCGTGGCGACATGCTGCTCGCCAGCACCATCGCAGCCATGGCCTTCAACAGCACGCGCCTGGGCTTGGTACACGCCTTCGCCATGCCGCTCGGCGCGAAGTTCGGCATTCCCCACGGCCTGGTCAACGCCATCATGCTGCCGGAGGTGATGCGCTTCAACCATCTCGCCAACCCCCGCAAGTTCGCCCGCATCGCCGAGATCTTCGGCGAGAAGACCGCCGGTCTTTCGGTCGAGGAGGCTGCCGCGCTCTCCGTCTCGGCCATCGAGAAGCTGAAGCTCGATGTCGGCATCACCGCAAAGCTCAGCAATTTCGGCGTCACGGAAGGCCGCTTCGACGAGATCGTCGATGAGGCGATGCTGTCCGGCAACGTGCCGGTCAATCCGCGCCAGCCGACCAAAGACGACATGAAGGCCCTGCTTAGGGCCGAGCTGGTCTGAGCGGCCGGGGAGGAGAATGACGATGTCCGACATGTTGAACTGGCTCGCCGGAGCCGTTGGCGGAACCTACGGAAACTTCATCGGCGGCGAATGGAAGCCTGCCGGCGACAAGACGTCCCAGATCTTCAACCCCGCAGATCGCGACCAGTTCCTCGGCCGTTTCGCCGACAGCGGCGCGGCCGAAGTGGACGAGGCGGTCGTCGCGGCCCACAAGGCATGGCTCTCATGGCGGCAGGTGCCGGGCCCGGATCGCGGCGCGATCCTGTTCCGCGCCGCCGACCTTCTGGAGCAGCGAATCGACGAGCTCGCCTTCATCCTCGCCGCCGAGCAGGGCAAGGTGCTGGCGGAGGCGCGCGGCGAAGTCGGCCGCGCCGCCAAGGAGCTGCGGTTTTCCGCCGGCGAGGCGAGCCGTATCGACGGTGACGTGCTGCCCAGCGAAAAGCGCAACGGCCTCGCCATGACGCTGCGAGAGCCGATCGGCGTCGTCGCCGCCATCGGCCCGTGGAACTTCCCGGTCGTCACCCCGGTTCGCAAGATCGGCCCGGCGCTTGCCTTCGGCTGCACCGTCGTCCTGAAATCGTCGAACCTCACCCCGTGGTCCGCCGTCAGGCTGATGGACGTGTTCCGTGACGCCGGCGTCCCGGCAGGCGTCGTCAGTCTCGTGCTGGGTTCCGGCCGCGCGGTCGGCGAGGCGCTGATCCGCCACCCGCTGGTGCGCGGCGTATCCTTCACCGGTTCGACCGGCACGGGCGTCGCGATCAACGCAGAGGCCGGCCGCCGACTGGTGCGCACCCAGTTGGAGCTCGGCGGGAAGAACCCCGCCGTCGTCCTCGACTACGACAATGCTGCGACCATCGCCAGGCAGATCGCCGGCGCCGCCTTCGCCTGTTCGGGCCAGCGCTGCACGGCGCTGAGCCGCATCGTCGTGCTGGAGAAGAACGCCCGCGAGATCACCGAAGCGCTGGAAGCGGAAATGGCGGCGATCAGGGTCGGCCCTGCCTGGCAGGCCGGCGCCACGATGGGCCCGCTGATCACCGCCCAGCACAAGGCCTCCGTCATGGGGCATATCGCCCATGCGCGGGAGGATGGCGCGACGCTCGCGCTCGGCGGCACGTCCATGGAGGACGGCGACTTCGCCAAGGGTCATTTCGTCGCGCCGACGCTGTTCACCGGCGTCGCGAAGACCTCGCGGCTCGCGCTGGAGGAGGTCTTTGGCCCGGTGCTCGCCGTCGTTCCAGTCGGCTCGATCGATGAGGCGATCGAGGTGGCCAACAGCGTCGAATACGGGCTGGCGGCCTCCGTCTATACCAACGACGTCAACCTCTCGCTGCGGTTCGCCCGCGAGAGCCAGTCCGGCATGGTCCACGTCAATCACGGAACTGCCAGCGAGGCGCACATGCCCTTCGGCGGCGTCAAGGCGTCCGGCTTCGGCGCCTACTCCATCGGCCATTCCAACCAGGAGTTCTTCACGACCGTCAAGGCCGTCTATTTCCAAAGCTAGTGTTCAATCGGGAGGAGACCAACATGAACATGAAACTGAAAACGGCAGCCCTGCTGGCTGCAGTGGCTCTCTTTGCCACCGGTGCATCCGCACAAACCGTCCTTCGCCTCGGCCATGTCTGGCCAGATTCGGAAATCCACGCGGCGGCGGCGAAGAAGTTCGCCGACGACGTCGCGGCCGCCACGAACGGCGAGGTCAAGATCGAGATCCACGGCAACAGCACGCTCGGCAGCGACCGCGAACTGCTCGAAGGCATCAAGTTCTCGTCCAACGACATCTGGGTCGGCGGCGCCGGCGTGCTGTCGACGGCGTCCGAGACAGCCCGTATCTTCACGCTGCCCTTCATGATCCGTGACGTGAACCATTACAACGCCGTCTATGACGGCCCGGTGGGCGGCGAAATCACCAAGCGCATCCGTGACGAATCCGGTTACGAGGTCGTCGCCTACTGGCTGCGCGGCCCGCGCTGGCTGACCACGAAGGTCCCTGTGGAAAAGCCGGAAGATCTTTCCGGCCTGAAGATCCGCGTTCCCGACAGCCCAGTCACCGTGCAGTCCTGGAACCAGCTCGGCGCCTCCGCGACACCAATGAACTTCGGCGAGGTGTTCAACGCCCTCCAGCAGGGCGTCATCGACGGGCAGGAAAACCCGCTGTCGCTGATCCTGTCTTCGAAGTTCTCGGAAGTCGTGAAGCATCTCGTGCGCACCGAGCACGCCTACGAGCCGGTGGTGGTCGTCATGGATGCCGGCCGCCTCGTCGCTTTGCCGGAAGACCAGCGCAAGGCAATCGTCGATGCCGCCAACGGCGCCGCCAAGGCCTATGCCTCGGACGAGGTGCAGAAGGGCGAGCAGAGCTTCGTCAAGCAGCTTCAGGACGCTGGCATGACGCTGATCGAGCCGGACAAGAAGCCTTTCCAGGAGCGGGTCGGCACGGATTTTGTCCACAAGACGTTCGCCCCCGTCGCCGATCTCTACGACAGTGTCGCCGCTGTCGAGGCCCCGAACGGGCAGTAAGCCCGCGTAACCGAAAGATGCTTCGATGAAACCCTCGTCCAACGAGGCCGTTGTCGGCCTTTCGACGAGCCAGCAAGATCATCGCCCGAAATGGGCGATGATCCGATGGCTCGACATGCTCAACGCCCTGGTCCTTAATTTCCTGGCGGGCGTCATGGGCCTTCTCGCCTGTCTCGGGATCGCCCAGGTCGTGGCGCGCTACGTGTTGAAATCGCCTTTTGGCTGGTCGGAGGAGTTCATCCGTTTCGCGCTCATCTGGTGCGTTTTCCTCGGCGCAGGCGTCGTGGTGCGACGCGGCATGTTGGTCGCCGTCGAAGCGATCTTCATCGCCGTGCCCGCCTCCGTGGCACGTATCATAAGCGTCTTCAGCGTTGTCGTAAGCGTCGTCTTCTGGGCAATTCTCGTCTACTACGGCTGGACCGTCAGCGGCATGGTCGGAACTCTGATGTCCGGCTCGCTCGAACTGCCGATGCGCTACGTCTACCTCGCCATTCCGATCGGCGCGTTCCTCGCCCTCTTAAACACCATCGCTGTCGCCGTCGATCCGCCGCCGAGCGTGATCGTCCAGGCCGCAAGCTGAGAGGATTGCCATGTTTCCCGTCGCGCTCACCGCTTCCATGCTCGTCTTCTTCACCTGCGCGGTGCCGATCGCCGTCACGCTCGGCATGGTCTCGGCCATGGCCATGTACGGCTCCGGCATCCCGCTCCAGGCCATGATCCAGCGCATGTTCGCTGCGCTCGATTCCTTCCCGCTGACAGCCATTCCCTTCTTCATCCTCGCCGGCGCGCTGATGGAAGTGAGCGGCATCTCTACCCGCCTGGTCAATTTCGCCCAATCGCTCGTCGGCCGCGCCACCGGCGGCCTCGGCCTCGTCGCCGTGCTGTCGGCGATGTTCTTCGCCGCGATTTCCGGATCGAGCGCCGCTACGACGGCTGCGATCGGCGGCATCCTCATCCCGGCCATGGCGGCGCGTGGCTATTCGCGTCCCTTCGCCACTTCCGTGCAGGCCTCCTCCGGCGAGCTTGGCGTCATTATCCCGCCCTCGATCCCGATGATCATATTCGCGCTGACCGCTGGCGTGCCGGTCTCGATCGGCGATCTCTTCCTCGCTGGTATCCTTCCCGGCCTGCTGGTAGCCGGCGGCCTGATGCTGACCGTCTACCTCGTTAGCAAGCGCAAGGGCTATGGCAGGGCGAAACCCGGCGCGGCCGGCGACGGGCTCAGCCCGCAGCCCGGCGTGTGGGAAAGCTTCAAGGCGGCCATCCTGCCGCTCATGCTGCCGGTACTCATCCTCGGCGGCATCTATGGCGGCATCTTCACGCCCACTGAAGCCGCGGCGGCCGCCGTCTGCTTTGCGCTCATCATCGGCGTCATCGTGTTCCGCACCATCACCGTTGAGAAGCTGTTGACGGCACTGCGCTCATCTCTGCTCAATACCGTCGTCATCTTGCTGATCATTTCGGCGGCAAGCGTCTTCGGCTGGGTGCTGACGGCAAACCGCATCCCGGAGCTGATCTCGCAGGTCTTCGTGTCGATCTCCGACAATCCGCTGGTCTTCCTTCTGTTGATCAATCTGCTACTGCTTCTCGTCGGCATGTTCCTGGAGACAGGTGCCGCGATCACCGTGCTGGCTCCCATCCTGACGCCGGTGGCGCTGAAGATGGGCATCGATCCGATCCATTTCGGGATCGTCATGATCGTCAATCTCGCGGTCGGCATGACCACGCCGCCTGTCGGCGTCAATCTCTTCGTCGCCTGTCAGATAGCGGGGCTGAGGATCGAGCACATCATCCGCAGCATGCTGCCCTTCTACCTGTCGCTGCTGATCTGTTTGGCGATCATCACCTATGTGCCGGGCCTCACCCTCTGGCTTCCGCAACTGTTCAAGTAGTCGTCACGCCGACCAGCGAAGGAGGATTTCCATGCCGACCGCACAGCAGAAGAAATCGATCTACGAACCCGATCAGGAAGGCCTGCACTTCCCCCGCGAACCGGTCTTCCAGACGCTGGCGGAGGAACGCCAGCACCGCCGCGAGCGGCTGGCCGCGGTCTGCCGGATCTTCGCCCGCTACAAGTTCGAGTACGGCTTCGCGGGCCACGTCACGGTGCGCGATCCCGAGCACCTCGACCTGTTCTGGACCAACCCCTTCGGCATGAGTTTCTCGCGGGTGCGCGCCTCGGACCTCATCCTCGTCGATCACGCCGGCAAGGTTGTGGAGGGCACCTGGGCCGTCAATCGCGCCGGCTTCGTGCTGCATTCGGCGATCCACGAAGCGCATCCCGACATCGTCGCCTCCTGCCATGCCCACACCGTCAACGGCATGGCGTGGGCGGCGCTCGGGCGTCCGCTCGATCCGATCACCCAGACCGCCTGTGGCTTCTACGGTCATCAGGCGGTGATCACCGACGAGGCCGGCGCCGTGGTGGTGGAGAAGGGGGCCGGCAACAGCGTCGCCAACGCCTTCGGCAACGCTAAGGTCGCCATCCACCAGAACCACGGGCTGTTCAGCGTCGGGCGTCACAGCATCGACGAGGCCGCCTGGTGGTTCATCGCGCTGGAACGCGCCTGCGAAATCCAGCTGAAGGCCGAGGCGACTGGCTCGCCGCTGAAACTGGTCGCGCCGGAAAAGGTCGCCCATTCCGCCAAGCACCTTGCGACGCCCTTCATGGGGTGGCTACACTTCCAGCCCATTTACGACTGGATCATCCGGACCGATCCGGATCTGGTGAACTGAGCCTGACGCACCGCAGCGACCGGCCGAGAGGAAGACGAAACCATGTATGACACTGACGCCCGCCGGACCTACCGGATCCTCATCTGCGACCTGGTGGGCCTGCGGCCGGGGCCTGACGGCCGGCCGGACTGCTCCGAGGTGCGCCGACACGTCGAGCAGGCCGGCTGCACGTTCCACGATGGCGACGGCATCGTCGCTGCTGACATCGGCGGTGGCGGTATCCACTTCGTTTACCGGCCGGACCTGAACACCGCCGAAGACCTCGTCGCCGAAGCGGGTGATGGCCTGTACGACGCGGTGATCGCTGCCGCGACCGTCGTGCCGGCAGACACCGTTTTCCCCGAGGGCGGCGTTCGGATCGGGGCGGGCACGGGCAACATGCACTCCCGCTCCTGGGGCGGCGGATCGGGTCGCGGCGGCGCGGCGCCGCTGATGAACACGCCCGGCATCAACAGCCGCGCCACCGCGCAGATGGTGATGAAGGCGATCCTGCGCTTCCTGCCGGATCTGCCGTTCGACCTGCTGCACGAATGCTCCGTGTCCGGCCGTTTCGATACGGGCCGCGACCTCAAGGATTTCCCGACCGGGAAGCTGGAAGGCAAACGCATCGCCGTGCTCGGCTACGGCAATATCGGCCGCGAGGTCGCGCGCCTTGCTGATGCCTTCCGCATGCGGCCTGTGATCTATGCCCGCGAGCGGCATCGCCGCTGGATCGAAGCCGAAGGCTTCCGTTACGCGGCAACGCCCGTCGAGGCGTCCGCCGGCGCCGACATCGTTTCCGTCCATCTCGGCCTCGGTGCGGCCGATGCCACGACCGGGCGCTTCGCCAACGCCGGCCTTGTCGGCGATGCGATCTTCGATGCGGTCAGCCCCGGCGCGACGCTCGTCAATTTCGATCGCGGCGAACTGGTCGACGCCGCAGCCCTCGACACCGCGATGGGCGACGGCCGCATCCGTTTCGCCGCGATCGACGCCGACATCTTCAGAGACGCCGCGACCGGCGCGGTCTCCGGCCCACTCGCCCCCTATCTGCCGCTGGTGGAACGCCATGCCGGCCGCCTGCTGGTTCTGCCGCATGCGGTAGCCGACACCGACCATCCGTCGCGGGTGGCGGGCGCGAAACAGGCCGTAGACCAGATCCTCGAGGCGATCCGCTTCCGTCGCGTGGGCAATCTCAAGGGTGATCTCCCCGATGGCTATACCGCCGTGCCCGGCCGCGCGATCCACGGCATCGGCGGCGTTTCCGCCGGCACGTTGGCGGGCGTTGCCGAGGATGCGGACGTCGTGAAGCAATTCGCCGATATGGCCGGTCGACTCCATGATTTCTGGACGCGCCTTGCCGCCGCGGCAGATGCAGAAGAGCGACAGGCACTCTGCGCGGCGATGGGCGACGGCGTGATGCTGGACGTCAATCGGCAGGCCGCCCTGATAGGCGCACTCGGCCTTCATGGCCCCTTCACCGGCAAACCGCGGGACTAAGCGATGGACAAGCCTTTCCTCGCCGCCCTCTTCGACGTCGCCGTCCAGGCGGCCGATCCCCTGACCGGCATCCGCGCCCACCTGCCGGAGCCGCCGCCGAGCGGCCGCACAGTCGTTATCGGGGCGGGCAAGGGCGCGGCACAGATGGCGGCGACGCTGGAAACGCTCTGGCCCGGCCCACTTACCGGCATCGTCGTAACGCGCTACGGCTATGGCTGCGAGACGCGTGGCATCGAGGTGCTGGAGGCGGCGCACCCGGTTCCCGACGAGGCCGGGCTTGCAGCCGGCGCGCGGCTCCTCGATCTGGTTTCCGGCCTGACGGAAAACGATCTCCTCATCGCGCTGGTCTGCGGCGGCGGATCGGCGTTGCTGCCGGCGCCGCCCGAAGGGCTCACTCTCGCCGACGAGATCGCCGTCAACGAGGTGCTGCTCGCCTCCGGCGCGCCGATCTCGGCGATGAACATGGTGCGCAAGCACGTCTCGCGCATCAAGGGCGGGCGGCTCGCTGCCGCGACCCACGCCCGCGTCGTCAGCCTGCTGGTCTCCGACATTCCGGGCGACAATCCTGCCGCCATCGCATCCGGCCCGACGATCCCCGACGCCTCGACGCGTGCGGATGCGCTGGCGATCATCGCGCAGTACCGCCTCGATCTGCCGGCTGCCGTCATGACGCATCTGAACGGGCCGGCGGCCGACGCACCGATGCCCGACGATCCGGTCTTCGCCCGACACGAGCATCACATCGTCGCCTCGGCGCGCGTTTCGCTGGAGGCTGCTGCGGACGAGGCACGGGGCCGCGGCGTCATGCCGGTGATCCTATCGGATGCGATGGAAGGCGAGGCGCGCGACGTGGCGCTCGTCCATGCCGCGATCGCCCGCGAGGTGCTGGCGCGCGGCCGCCCGTTTTCGCGACCGGCCGTGCTGCTTTCCGGCGGCGAGACGACGGTGACATTGCGGGGAAGGGGCGGGCGGGGCGGCCGAAACGGTGAATTCGCGCTCGCCATGGCGCTTGCCATCGACGGCCACGCCATCGAGGTTCTGGCGGCCGATACGGACGGCATCGACGGCTCCGAGGACAATGCCGGCGCTTTCGCCGACGGAACGACAGTGCGACGTCTGCGCGCTGCTGGAATCGATCCGCGCGAAATGTTGGAACGCAACGATAGCTATACCTCATTCTCCACCATCGGCGATCTCCATAAGACCGGACCAACCGGCACAAATGTCAATGATTTCCGTGCAATCCTCATCCGGTGACCTCGGGTGGATCTGTCTTGCGAATAAACGGCGTGATCGAGCTGCGGCTGAGCAACTGCTAACAGGTGTGTACCACGCTTACGAACCGCTACCGACTAGCAGTGCTCTGAAGTGCTGCGATCGGGCCCGCCGCCGCTGCTTAGGGCCGAAATGGCGCCGACTAAGAACGCCATGGTGTCCGTTTCCATGGGATCTTTTCTTCATGGACCTTCCGCTTGCGCCCCCGCGCTAGAACCGAGAGCTCAGCGTTCTTCCTTTGGCCAATGGTGGACAGAGGAGAACTGAAATGGGTGTCTCACAATCGAACCTCGCGCAATGGCCGTCAGCAGAAGACACCTGGAGAAAGTCGGCTTGCGATGACATTTTCGCTGTGGCGTGTCGGACTCCGTCTTCGCCAAACGTCGTCATGACGAGCAGCCACAAAAGCTCGCCGCTAGCCGAGAGAACCAGGTGAAGCAAGTTGGCGATGCAAAAGACCTCCAGAAGTGCACGTCGGTCGAGCGTAGAGGAGATCGCGAACTAGAATGCGCGCAGGTCGACGATATCCGGGTGCGGGGGGGGGCAGTGACGCAGGAAAGCTGCAAAAGAGGATTTCTCGAAGAGCCTAAGCCGCCTGGATGCACTCATTCCTATCGGCATCTCGCATCGTTAGCTGAATAGCGCAGCCCTGCTATCGACCACACATGTCGACACCTGTCATGAGTGGCGATGAGCCTACCGAGATCTAAGCGTAGTATTCGTCAGGCGCGGACCTGAAAACGGAGGCGAGTTGAATTCGAAGACGCTATGACCTTGAATGTTCAAGAATGATCTATGTTTGCGTCGACCCCTACCGTTAGCGTCCAATATTGGGCCGGTCTAAAAATATTTTAAAATACTAAAATCTAGTTACCTTACTTTAATTGTCTGGCGACTAAAAATAGGAACCGGCACAGCATGAAGCGTTAACCATTTGTGGCTGAGCCGGAGCTGTCACGCGAGACAAGAGAGGCGCCCGGGGGGCCTGTCTTCATCACGGTGTGACGGTGAGCCAATTGCCTCAGGGGCTCATCAATGCCTCGCCACCGAACTGCATTTCCTTGGGTCCAAGGGGGACCGCTCAAAATGAAGAACGTTCCGATCATCGGGAAATTCATGATCATCATGAGTTTCTTCGGCTTATTTGCGATCGCCATCGCTATCTATAGCGACGTTCAGCTCACCAACACAGATGCGGCCTATCATGAGTTGCTCGAGGGCAATTCTGCTGCAGCACTCAATCTTGCCAGAGCCAACCGATCGTTGCAGGGGGCACGCGCGTCGTTGGGAGATCTCTTGATGTCCCGAACCGAAGAGCTGAACGCTAGGGCCTCGGCAGCACTCGAGAAATATAAATCTGACTTTCTGGCTTTCGTAGATAATGCGGCGGTCGCCATGCCGTCGAATGCCGAGATCCCGGCTCTGAAGGCTGCAGGCCTTGCCGTGCTTGAGCAGGCATGCCAGTCGACGCTTCAGGCAGCGGGCCAAGCGGCCTCCGAGGCTGACGTTGCCGCATCCCAACAGCTCTTCCTCACCCAATGCCAACCTGCCTTTGGGCCGGTCAGCGAAGAACTAGGCCGGGTAACATCGCTCATGGTTGAGGCGGCGGATAATAGAGGTGCAGCTCTGACCGAGAGCGTCACGCAAACAGCGATCGTAACGCTGGTTGCCAATATCGCGGGTGCGATCATCGCACTTGCTGTCGGCTTCTTTGCCATCAGGTCTTGGCTTGTTGTTCCAATCCGCAGCCTGGCGACTTTGATGACCAAGCTTGCCAATGGCGATCTTGACGTGGATGTGACGGGCCGCGACCGACGCGATGAAGTTGGCGGAATGGCTCAGGCAGTTCAGATCTTCAAGGATAATGGCTTGAGGACGCGTCAGCTTGAAGCCGAGGCCGAAGCGAACCGTGTGCTGAATGAGACCGAGAAGGAGCGGATTGACGCCGCCGATCGCAAACGCGCCCAAGAGATGGCAGCGGCCACATCCGGTCTGGCACAAGGGCTGAAACAGCTGGCTGATGGTAACCTTGGCTTCCGGCTTCGCGAACCATTCGCGGCCGAG
Source organism: Allorhizobium sp. NPDC080224 (assembly GCF_050281005.1). NCBI lineage: Bacteria > Pseudomonadati > Pseudomonadota > Alphaproteobacteria > Hyphomicrobiales > Rhizobiaceae > Allorhizobium > Allorhizobium sp. NPDC080224. Next base: position 6,439 of record NZ_JBNNWJ010000009.1, on the reverse strand, counting down.
TTCGAGGCGCTCAGAAGCGATTTCAACACAGCAGTATCTGAACTGGCTCAGACTATGAAGGCCGTAACCGAGGCGACCGGCTCGATCGACAGCGGTGCGCGCGAAATCAGCAAAAGTGCCGAGGATCTGTCGAAGCGCACCGAGCAGCAGGCAGCAGCCCTTGAGGAAACCGCAGCCGCTCTCGATCAGATTACCGCGAATGTTTCCAACTCCTCCAAGCGTGCGGAGGAAGCGCGCGGGATCGCAGCCCAGACGAATGACAGCGCCCGTCAATCCGCTACTGTGGTTTCGGATGCTGTCAACGCAATGCAGCGGATAGAACAGTCTTCAAACCAAATCTCCAACATCATCAGTGTTATCGATGAGATCGCCTTCCAGACCAACCTGCTTGCACTCAATGCCGGTGTCGAAGCAGCGCGGGCAGGCGACGCCGGTAAAGGCTTTGCCGTTGTTGCCCAGGAGGTGAGAGAGCTTGCCCAGCGCTCGGCGCAAGCAGCACGGGAAATCAAGGACCTCATCCGCAATTCTGCTGATGAAGTTGCCGTCGGCGTCCGCTTGGTCGAAGCGACTGGCGATGCCTTGAACGTCATCCAGAGCCAGGTTCTGACGATCAATTCTCAGCTGGACGCGATTGCGACGTCTGCCAAGGAGCAGTCTGTCGGCCTGGCCGAGGTCAACACAGCCGTCAACCAGATGGACCAGGTTACACAGCAGAACGCGGCAATGGTGGAAGAGTCCACTGCCGCCAGTGCCGCACTTGCCGGCGAAGTCGAGCGGCTTCGAGGTCGAATCCAGCAGTTTCAGCTGGGCGATGTAATGCCGTTCTCTCATGCGGGCCCAGTCGCAGTGTCGGGTGCTGCTCGGCCTGTCGCATCGCCGGCTCGTCGGATGCTTGCGAAAGTTGCCGGAGCCGTGGGGTTGGCCGCGGGAGCCACTTCAGCATCAGACTGGGAAGAATTCTGATCTTTGGGAAAGGGCGGGCGGCTTTTAGCCGCCCGCAATCTGATTGCAGAACAGTGGCACATTCATGAAACAGCAAATAGACGTCGCCGATATCCTCGACAAACTGGTCGAAAACTATGTGGCGCATGGTAATCAGCTGATCGCCATGCAGACTTTGGCGGCATTCATCATGGTCGAGATATCGTCGAGCAAGCCGGACCCCCAGCAATATCTCCTTGAGGTTGGCGCACGACTGAGCGGGTTGGCGGACATGACTGCCCGTGCGACGAAGGATGGAGCCGACACAGCCGATTACTCGTCGGCGGAGATTTCCGCGACGATCGAGCGGGTCAGTGCCATGATCGACGCGATTAACGGCGAAAACTTATCGTAAAGCATGTTTGGGCGAAATTCTGTTCCATCTGTGAAAGTCGCTACGAAGGCATCGACGCTAACCAGACGCTAGGACTTCCATGCGACACGAGCGCCGAAGTGGATCAAGTCTTCTTATGCTGCAACAAAAACGTCTCGGAAATTGATAATCGTCAGTTCCAAATGAGGGTCTCTTCCAGACCTTTTACTTGTCCTAAACTTTGAACATCCATGATTTCGCATATGCGGAAAAATTATCGCAAGTCCATGACGCAACCAGATCGACACGACAAATTCGCTATCAAGACTTTCGGCTCCAAGAGCAACCCCATGGTTTTTGCTCATGGACTGGGGTGCAACCAGACGATGTGGAGGGATGTTGCGCCTGCATTTCAGGGCACCCATCAGATCGTGATGTTCGATCTCATGGGTTTTGGCGATTCCGATACAAGCTATTTCTCTTACGAACGATACCAGTCCCTAGAAGATTATGCCGATGACTTCATCGAAGTTGTCGAAGAAACTTGTTCTGAGCCGGCTGTTTTTGTCGCTCACTCAGTGAGCGCTATGATCGGGGTGTTGGCCGCATGCAAACGGCCTGACTTTGACGAGGAACTCCTGGATGAACGGCGCTACAGCTCTCTCTAACCGACCAAACCAATATTCAATCGAATGGTCGCGCATACCGTTTTCATCAACAAGCGTATACAAGTGGTCCTCGACGAACAGGTTCGAGGGCTTCGAGACGCGCACCTGGCCGATGGGCATGCCGCGGCGCCAGAAGAATAGTCCCCCGCTCTCGTTGGCAAAGTTTCGCTGTACCATCTGTGGTACGTAATGATGGCGGTGCGGCGCGTTGCGGGACATAACGTAGACCTGATGTTCTGGCGGTATAAAATCTCTTTCGATCGCCGATGGAAGGGAAGGGTTGTCTGTTGCCTTGTGAACAGTTTCACACTCCCGCCCGAGCCAGTGTAGGTTGAAGAAGCCTCCGATGCCAGGATCGCGACGGTCGTTCATTCGCATTGTTGCCCAGCTTGAGGCCCGAGGCGCCTGAGCAGCGATTCATATGTCGACTGACGCCGCCGCTCGCACGAACTAATGGTGATCGCCGCGGAGAATGAGATAGACTTCAGCTAACATAACGCGGCAGATACTCGAACGCCTCTCAATACCCGGTAGTCATGTTTCGATTTATCCATTCCAGCGATCTTCATCTCGGAAAGCGTTTCGGCAACTTCGAGGGTGACTTGCCCAGCAGGTTGCGCGAAGCAAGACACCACGCGATCGCCCGGCTGGCTGCACACGCTCGCGAGCAAAATGCGACAACGGTGCTGCTCGCTGGAGACACCTTCGATACCGAGACACCTGCACCGCATGTGCGACGCCAGGCCTTTGCCGAGATGGCGCACGACCCCGCGATCAGATGGGTCATCTTGCCAGGAAATCACGATTCCCTGCAGGCGTCCCAACTCTGGACGACGCTGAAGGCAGAAGCACCAGAAAACGTTGTACTCGCGGTCGAGCCCCAGCCGATCGAATTGGCGAGCGGTGTCGTCCTGCTCCCCGCGCCGTGCACCACCCGCCGCCCTGGGCGAGACCTGACGGAATGGATGGATTGTCAAGCCACACCCGATGCCACGCTGCGGATTGGACTGGCTCATGGAGCCATTCGCAGTTTTTCAGAAGAGGCAGCCTCCTCCGAGGTGATTGCGCCAGACCGGGCAAGACGGGCAGGGCTCGACTATCTTGCGCTTGGCGATTGGCACGGCATGGTCAGTGTGGACCAGCGAACCCATTATTGCGGGACACCTGAGCCTGACCGTTTCAAGCACGACGCGCCGGGTACGGCTCTTCTGGTCACGATTGCAGGCTCGTCGGGTATCCCCGATGTTCAGGCATTGCCCACCGCGACGTTCGCTTGGCGTAACCTCGATCTTCATTTGCTTTACGGCGACGCCCCAGAGGCTGCTCTCAATACCCTGCTCCCGGCTCTACGAGAACGGAGGAACTCGCTGCTCCGGGTAGTGGCATCAGGGCATACTCGTCTTGCGGTGCGCGCTGAGCTCGTCGCCGCCGTTGAAAGGGCAGCTCCGGATTTTGCTTTTCTGGAGCTCGATCAGGATGGACTGGCCACAGAATGCGAGCTGGAAGACTTAGACCAGATCGATCGCGGCGGCGCTCTGCGTGAAGCTGCCAATGCGCTTCTTGCCGAGTCCACCGATGAACGTCGACCCCTGTCTGAGCGCGAAATCGCGCGGGCGGCCTTGATGCGCCTCTACTCCTATACCCAGGCGATTTCGCCATGAAGATCTCAGCCTTGCGTCTCTTCAACGTCAAACGGTTTGCCGGCCGCGGCGTTGCCATTGAAGGTATCGGTGATGGCGTGAACGTGCTTTGCGCGGCGAATGAGTTCGGCAAATCGACGAGTTTTGACGCCCTGCATGCACTCTTCTTCCAACCTCATTCCGGCACCCCGGGTGATGTTCAGAGGTTGCGCCCCTATAGTGGTGGCAACCCGTTGGTCGAAGCCGATATCACGACCGGCGAGGGCAGCTTCCGAATTACCAAGCAGTATTATGGTGCGAGGTCAGCCCGTGTGGTGGATCTTGGATCCGGCGGTCTCGTCGCCCAGGCGGATGAGGCAGAAAACTTCATCACCAGCCTGATCAGGGGAGGGACCTCCGGACCTGCAGGCCTCCTGTGGGTGCGCCAAGGTATCACCGGCATTGAAAAACGAAGCCGGACCGAAGAGGAGGGCGAAAAGCAGGTTCGTCAAAGCCTGCTCGAATCCGTCCAGGGCGAGGTGGAAGCCGTCACTGGCGGGCGTCGGATGGCCGAGATCATGGCGGCCGTGAAAGAGGCCCTCGCAGACATGGTCACGGCGACCGGCAGACCGAAAGCTGGCGGTCGCTATGCAGCTGCGATCGAGGAACGGGAGAGGCTCGCCGCGGATGAGGCGCGGCTGGCAGCCGAGGTGACCCGATTGCGCCAAGCGCTGGATCAACGCGCGAGTGCAGCAGCGCGACTTGCCGAACTCGACAGTCATGCAGAAAAAGAAGAGCGCAGGACTGCCATTCAGGCAGCCCAGAGCAGGTTTGATGCCGCCAAGGCGCAGAACGAAAAGCTGAAAACGGCAGAAGCGGAACTGAAGCTTGTCCGCGAAAGGCGAAACGCAGCAGAGCGGGAATTCAAGGCGTTCACTGAAGCTCGGGAAAAGGCAGTCCTTTTGCAAGAAGATGTAGCTTCCGCAGAGAATAATAGGGCTGAAGCGATAAGGCGGCGCCGGCAGGCAGCCGATGCGATCGAAAAGGCTCGTGAGAACGTGGATCTCGCGGAGGCTGATGAGCAGGAGCTCCGCGAGCGGCTAACGCGCTTCGACGCGGCAACTAAGGCACACGAGGCGCACAAGCGCCTGGCCGACCTGAAGCAGCAATTGGGCGAGGCGGAGCAGCTACGTCAGAGCATTGAAGAGGGTGAGGCTCAAGTCGCACTTCTGCAAATCCCGACAACGTCCATTGAAGCACTGCAAGCATCCGAAGTCGAAATCGCCAAGCTGCGTGCCATCGTTGAGGCCGCTCGCCCGTCAGTCTCAATCCATTACGAAGCCGATACAGCCGAAACGGTAACCCTCAACGGCGAGCCCTTGGCAGATGGCGAAGACCGGACGTACGACGGGCATGCTCGGCTTGAAGTCGCAGGAATTGGGACAATCACCCTACGCTCGAACCGCCCCGGTCGGAGCGACAACCAACTGGTGCAGGCAGAAGCGGCAAGAACCGCCCTTCTTGCGTCAATGGACGTCGATAGCCTTTCTGCAGCGCGAGACAGGCAGGCCCGGGCACAGCAGGCCGATTCTGACTTACGGGCGTTGAAAGACCGGCTGTCTTTCATTGCTCCAGAGGGACTGGCGAAACTGAGAGAGGAAGTCGAAGTAGGTAGTACGATCAGCCTTGAGGGTCTCGACCTGAATGAGGATCCGGCGATGCTTCGCAACGCGCTGGCACAAGCCGAAGAACGCCGCAAGCAGGCGCGTCTCGCCCTCCGTGAGGTAGAGCCAGACCAGTCTCGTGCCGATGACGCCTTCGTAGCCGCGGAGACGCGATTGGCGTCTCTGATTTCCGATCAGACGCAATTGGCTGCGATCCTCGGGCCGGAAGTAGCGCGTGCTGAGCGTGAGCGCTTGTTGTCGGCCACGCTAACCGATTTGGAGCATTCGCTTTTGGAGGCTGAGGCACATGCCCTGCAACTGGGCACAGATGCCGGTGATCTCGCGTCGATCGAGGCGGCGCTGACGCGTGCTCGCTCGATCGAAGCAGCAGTCGACAAGGAAATAAATGCACTGCGGGAGACCATGGCCGGCCTGAACGCAGAGATCCGGGCACAATCCGACGAAGCCGTGGAAGAGAAGTGGCGGGAGACTTCGGAGGCACTCACTGCGGCGATTGCGCGGGTGGCTGCGTATGAGAAGGAGGTGGCTGTCCTCCAGCGTGTGACCACCGCCTTGGAAAATGCCAGGTCTGAGGCTCGTGAACTCTATCTCAAACCTGTCATGGCTGAGCTCGGACCGCTGCTGAGACTGCTCTTCGACGATGTTTCAATCACCTTCGATGACAAGACGCTTCTACCCCAGACTATTCTGCGCAATGGTCAGGTAGAGGATGTCGACCGCCTGAGCGGCGGGATGCGGGAGCAACTGTCAGTGCTGACGCGCCTAGCCTTTGCGAGGCTTCTCGCCCGTGATGGCCGGCCGGCCCCCGTTATCCTGGATGATGCTCTGGTCTATTCGGACGACGACCGTATCGAGAAGATGTTCGACGCACTGCACAGGCAGTCTCGAGACCAGCAGATTATCGTGTTCTCCTGTCGCCAGCGGGCGTTTCAGAAGCTCGGAGGAAACGTGCTAAAGATGAAGGATTGGCAGCCGTAGAGCCGACAAGGTCAGTGTCGAAGGCTAGCCTATCGTCGCTAGTGAACTTGCTTAATCATTCGAAGCTGCGTCTTCCTCCAACAAAATGAAGGCTCGCACGGGGCTTGTCGCAAAGTCAGGTTCGGCCCGCAGTTTGCCCTTGAATCGGGTGCGCTTCACGCTTTGTTAACCTTTTGAAGTCCGAAGAGGCGCGCG
>NZ_JBNNWJ010000008.1:0-104550 GCF_050281005.1 Allorhizobium sp. NPDC080224 | reverse complement strand
GCGGTGATCGCGACCGTCCCCGGTCCTTCGAGGAGCCATCGAGCGGGATCGGCCCGCTCCGGACGGAGGTTTCTCACATGGCACAGGATCTTGCACTCGCTCAACGCCACGCTTTTGCACTCGCCCGCACCCTCATGGTCCCGGTCACGCTGTTCAGGTCCGGCAACCAGTTCGGCGTCCTGCCGAGCGAAGAGATCGACGCCGATGACGATCTCGACATCATCCATGAATTCGATCCCTACGATCGCCGGCCGGCTCATTGAGCCGGCTTCTTTGCCTCCGGAGGTGCCACTTGCGAGCTGTGGCGGCAAGGGAAGCTGCGCCGCGGCCGGCCGCAAGCGGCCAAGGCAAGGTGCAGATTCGCACCTTGCGAGCCGCGCCCTTGCCGTCTTCGCTCTTCGTGGCGTCCGGCAGGCATTCCGCAAAGTGCGGAGAGAAGGAAGCCATAGGAAAGGCGGGCGCCAAGAGCGCCGGGAATGAGGATGGAGAAAAACGAAGTAGAGAAACTCAAGAACCGCGTTCCGTGCGCGGCCGTGCTGGCAAGGGCCGGGTTTGCCGTCGATCTGAAGGAAAGCACGCGGCGCGCCGTCAAGTACCGGCGTGGTGACGACATCATCATCGTGATCCACGACGGCAAGGGCTGGTTCGACCCACTTTCGGATGTCAAGGGCGACGTGTTCTCGCTCATTCAGCACCTCGATGGCGTCGATTTCGTTGAGGCGCTCGGCGCCGCGTCCGGGCTTGTCGGTTTCATGCCGGTTGAGCCGGCTTGGACGCGTCTCGCCCGCGATCGCGAACCTCACGCCTCACCGCTCGAACGCTGGCACACCAGACGCAAACCGTGGCGTGGCTCCGCGACCTGGCGTTACCTTCGCAACGAGCGTCTTCTCCCCGAAGTCGTCCTGCGTACCACGATCCATCAGGATCGACTTCGCGAAGGGCCATATGGCAGCATGTGGGCCGCCCATGTCGACGACAGCGGTTCTGTCACAGGCTGGGAAGAACGCGGTCCCGACTGGCGCGGTTTTTCGACGGGCGGCACCAAGGTTCTTTTCCGCCTGGGTTCGACTGACGCTTTCCGGCTCTGCGTCACCGAAGCCGCGATCGACGCCATGAGTCTTGCCGCTTTCGAGGGCTTGCGGGAGGGGAGCCTCTATCTCAGCACCGGCGGTGGCTGGTCCCCGACGACCGAGGCGGCAGTGCGCGTCCTTGCGGAGCGCCCCGGCGCTCAACTCGTCGCCGCCACGGATGACAACCCGCAGGGGGAGGCGTTCGCGGATCGGCTGCGAGCCATCGCCGAGAGCGCGGATTGCGACTGGCTGCGGCTGAAGCCGCCGGCGGAAGACTGGAACGATGCCTGGAAAGCAAAGGGATTGAAGGACAAGGAAAGAAGGGGAGGGAGAAGAGGCCTGCCGCATGCCCGCCGGCCGCGTCAAGGGTAAAGCTTCGCCCGGCTGAAGCCGGCCCTTGACCCGGCCGGACGGAGAGGCGGCCGTGGGGGAGGGGTCAGGAAGAGCTGAAGATGATGGTGAGGTCATAACGACCAGCCGCGCTTCGACCCGACGAGGCCAAAAGGAGCCCGCCCATGACCCTCTCGCCCATCCGCAAGATCTATCAGGGCATCGCCGACCGACGGCAGATGTTCCGCCTGTTCGATCGTCACGCACAGCGTCCGAACCGCTGGGAGGACGACAGTGCGCTCTTTTGCGGTGAGTGGTTCGAAATCGACCAGGCAGGCCACGACTATATGTTCGAGATCCTGCCGCCGCTCTGGATGCGGGGCGAGATGTTCGCCATGCGCGAATTCCTCACCGGCAGTGTGACCAGTGTCTTCTTCACTCTGAGGATCGATGGGCAGTTCCGCTATTTCCACGGCTACTGCGACCTCGCCGACCAGGGTTCGCCGACGCGGATGCGAGACGCGATCATCGAACGCGAGTCGCGCCCGGTTCGGGCGATGACGCGCGAGGAGCGCTTGGAGCACATCTGGTCGAGCACCCATGACGAATATCGGGGGTATGCAGGTGAACGCTGGCCCGAGCCCGATCGCGGCAAGCGCACCGTGATCTTCTACGGCGGCCGCCAGGGAACTACGCTCAAGCTCCTCGACACGCTGACCGACGACGAGGTCTTGGCGAAGCTGCCGGTCCATCTGCGCTACCTTCCTGACGCGATTGCGGCGTGAGGGAGCGTGTCATGGCAGACTATCACTCCCCGACCGTGGTGCAGCCGAATATCCCGGCCGCCGATATGACGCCGCTGGAGCGGCTTATCCTCGATCTCGTCTTCGACGCGGACAGCGAGGATGACGGCATCTATTTTCATTCATGGTGCGGGCCGAGCAGCATCGTGACTTTGTCAGTCGACGATCTGCGGTCCGCGTCTGATGCCTCGCGTGCGTATGGCGAAAGCAGTATCAGCGAGCGCGTCGCCGCACTTCTTGAGCGACGCGATGCAGGGACGGACGACGATCTGCCGGACGACATCGATGTCGATCTCAGTGACGACGGTTGGGACCGGATGTTTCAGGACATCGTGCGCCGGTCCGCCACGATCGATGAGATCGTCATTACGGCGGCCTTCACCTGCACGAAGATGCGGCCAGACGGATTCGGCGGCAGTGTGATGCGGATCACCGCCGACACCACACGGTATGCGTCGACCGTCGATATGCTGGAGACGGTGTGGGCCGAACCACAGCCATCTTCAGCAACGGAGAGCTCCGGCCTCGAAACGCGACGCCGGCTCGAAGACCTTGCCGCCGCGGCGGGATGGGACAGCTTCACGCTGCTTGTCGTAATCTCCCGATGGCTCGACCAGCACGGCCAAACCGAAAATCTCATTGGCTTCCTCGACGGCCTCGCGGTTGACGAGGACGCATAGCCTTTCCCTTTTCACGCTGTTCGGTCGCGACCGGCTGGACCATCCCAACAAATGGAACGGTCATGTTCACCTTTCCTCTCGAAAACGTGCGCGAGGTCATCGCGCGCGGAATATCCGACGCCGCCACGAACGGCGGCTTTCGAAACCCCTACTACGGCCTCCACCCCGGCAGGCAAGAGAAACCCGGCGTCTTTCTCGTTGGCGACGAAGGTGTCTACCTTTGTTCCAACGGAAAACTTGCGGAGGATCAGAGGCCGCTCGTCTGCTATGCCGAGGAGTGCGACCCGTCCACCAATCCGGACTACTGGCACTACAAGCGCCGGCATTTCGGAGGCGATGACGGCGTCGACTTCCTCGACGCGGCAGAGCTCGAACGGCTGGTAACGGCCTCGCCCTCAGCCACCCATCTCAGGATCGAGATGACCGACACAAGCGTGTCGCTCGGCCTGATCCGCCGCTGACAGCGGCGCTCGGCTCCACCCTTCCAACAAACACTCGCGACCGAACTGCCCACGGGTCACCTCGGGCGGGAGAACGGCGCGCGCTTTCCGAGCACAGGAGAAATTCGCAATGGCGCATGACGATCCCTTCACTCTCGATATGTTCGGCAGCAGTGCTCTGTCGTCGGGCTTAAGCCTCGGTGTCACGGCATTCGGCGGCGCTATCGCCGAAGCTGCCCCCGAAGCTGCCAATGACGACGATCCCGATCCGACACCGCCGGCCCCCGCTCCGGCAATGCCGATCGCCACCCTTCGAAAGCCTGCCGTCCGCAAACAGGGCGATCGCGCCAACCTCTATCTCGATGACGGGGGCCGCGGTCTTGCCACCAGCTGGAAGGAACGGGCGAAGGCGAATGTCGCGGCGGTTCTGCTTGCAGGTGAGATCGAAAGACAGGAGAGGGCCGCCACGAGAGGCGAGCAAGCGAAGCTTGTCCGCTTTACCGGATTCGGCGCTGGCGAACTGGCCAATGGCATGTTCCGCCGGCCGGGCGAGGTGGATTTCCGGGAGGGATGGGACGATCTCGGCTCGTCGCTCGAGAGTGCGGTATCCGAGGGCGACTATTCCAGTATGTCCCGCTGCACGCAATATGCCCATTTCACGCCGGAATTCATCATCCGGGCGATCTGGGCGGGATTGCAACGCATGGGCTGGCGCGGCGGTCGCGTCCTGGAGCCGGGTATCGGCACGGGGCTGTTTCCGGCGCTGATGCCGAAGGCCTATCGCGACAACAGCTATGTGACCGGCGTCGAGCTCGATCCTGTCACGGCACGTATCGTAAGGCTGCTGCAGCCGAAAGCCCGGATCATCGAAGGGGATTTCGCGCGCGCCGATCTTGCGCCGATCTACGATCTCGCCATTGGCAACCCACCCTTTTCCGATCGCACCGTGCGTTCGGACCGGCAATATCGTTCGTTCGGCCTGCGTCTGCACGACTACTTCATCGCGCGGTCGATCGATCTCTTGAAGCCCGGCGCCTTCGCCGCGTTCGTCACCAGTTCCGGCACGATGGACAAGGCGGACGCGACAGCCCGCGAGCATATCGCCAAATCCGCCGATCTGATCGCGGCCATCCGTCTTCCGGAAGGCAGCTTCCGCCGTGATGCCGGCACGGACGTCGTCGTCGATCTCCTGTTCTTACGCAAGCGCAAGGTGGGCGAGCCGGAGGGCGATCTGTCCTGGCTGGACCTGGAGGAGGTCCAAGCCGCGACCGAGGACGAGGGCGCGATCCGCGTCAATCGCTGGTTCGCGCACCATCCGGACTTCGTGCTTGGCGAACATGCCCTGACTTCCGGGCCATTCGGCGAAACCTACACTTGCCGCCATCACGCCGGCGTTGATCTCGAAACCATGCTGAACGCCGCCATCTCTCTTCTGCCGGAAGGCCGCTATGACGGCGAACCGTCCGAAATCGACATCGACCTGGAGGACGAGCTTGGCGAGATCGTCGATCTGCGACCTCGGAACGAGAAGGTCCGTGAAGGCAGCTTCTTCATCGATAATCGTCACGGCCTCATGCAGATGGTTGATGGCGCCCCGGTCGCGATCACGGTGCGCAAGGGCCGAACGGGCGGCGGCCAACCAGGCGAACGCCTGTCGGAAAAGCACGTCCGGATCATCAGGAAGCTGATCCCGGTCCGCAATGCAGTGCGCGAGGTGCTCAAGGCCCAGGAGCAGGATCGCCCGTGGAAGGATCTCCAGGTTCGCCTGCGCATTGCCTGGTCAAGCTTCGTCCGCGACTTCGGCCCGATCAACCATACGACGGTCTCGATCTCGGAAGATGCCGAGACCGGCGAGGTCCGGGAAACCCACCGCCAGCCCAATCTTGCACCCTTCCGCGACGATCCCGATTGCTGGCTGGTCGCGTCGATCGAGGACTACGACCTCGAGACCGACACGGCGCGGCCGGGTCCGATCTTTTCCGAACGGGTGATTTCGCTGCCGGCCCCGCCTGATATCACCAGTGCCGCCGATGCGCTGGCCGTCGTGCTCAACGAGTGCGGCCGCGTCGATATAGACCATATCGCCGAGCTGCTGCATCGTGACGCGCAAGCGGTCATTTCCGAACTGGGCGACGCCATCTTCCGCGATCCGGCCGACGGCTCCTGGCAGACGTCGGATGCCTATCTTTCCGGCCCGGTTCGCACCAGGCTTGCTGTGGCGCAAGCGGCTGCGGAGCTCGATCCGGCTTTCCAGCGGAATGTCGCTGCTCTTCTGGTGGTACAGCCGACGGACCTCCGCCCATCCGACATCACCGCGCGCCTCGGTGCCCCGTGGATCCCGGCTTCGGACGTCATGGCCTTCGTCAAGGAGACGATGGGCGCCGAGATCCGCATCCATCATATGCCGGAGCTCGGCTCGTGGACGGTCGAAGCCCGGCAGCTCGGCTATACCGCCGCCGGCACCTCGGAATGGGGCACGAGCCGCCGTCACGCCGGCGAGCTGCTCGCCGATGCGCTGAACAGCCGTCTGCCGCAGATCTTCGACACCTTCAAGGATGCCGACGGCGAGCGTCGCGTGCTGAATGTCGTCGACACCGAAGCCGCGCGCGACAAGCTGCAGCGGATCAAGGAGACTTTCCAGAACTGGGTCTGGACGGATCCGGATCGCACCGACCGGCTGGCGCGGGTCTACAATGACCGCTTCAACAACATCGCGCCCCGGCGCTTCGATGGAAGCCATCTGAAACTTCCGGGCGCCTCTGGTGCCTTCACTCTTTATGGGCACCAAAAACGCGGCATCTGGCGGATCATCTCTTCGGGTTCGACCTACCTTGCGCACGCCGTCGGCGCCGGCAAGACGATGACGATGGCCGCCGCCATCATGGAACAGCGCCGGCTGGGACTGATCGCCAAGGCGATGCTGGTCGTTCCCGGCCATTGCCTGGCGCAGGCAGCGCGTGAGTTTCTGGCGCTTTATCCTTCGGCGAACATCCTCGTCGCCGACGAGACCAACTTCACTTTAGCCAAGCGCCAGCGTTTCCTGTCGCGGGCCGCGACGGCTGTCTGGGATGCGATCATCATCACCCACTCGGCCTTCAAGTTCATCGGCGTCCCTTCGGCCTTCGAACAACAGATGATCCAGGACGAGCTGCAGCTCTACGAGGATCTGCTGACCAAAGTGGACGACGAGGATCGCGTGTCGCGCAAGCGGCTCGAACGGTTGAAGGAGGGTCTTCAGGAGCGGCTGGAATCCCTCGCCACCCGCAAGGACGATCTGTTGACGATCTCCGAAATCGGCGTCGACCAGATCGTCGTCGACGAGGCGCAGGAGTTCCGCAAGCTCTCTTTCGCCACCAATATGAGCACGCTCAAGGGCATCGATCCGAGCGGTTCGCAGAAGGCCTGGGACCTCTATGTGAAATCCCGCTACATCGAGACGAAGAATCCGGGTCGCGCGCTGGTGCTGGCGTCGGGCACCCCGATCACCAATACGCTCGGAGAAATGTTCTCGATCCAGCGCCTGCTCGGCTACGAGGCCCTGCGCGAGCGCGGATTGCATGAGTTCGACGCCTGGGCGAGCAACTTTGGCGACGAGAAGACCGAGCTCGAACTGCAACCCTCCGGCAAATACAAGCCCGTCAGCCGGTTCGCGAGCTTCGTCAACGTGCCGGAACTGATCGCCATGTTCCGCGCCTTTGCTGACGTGGTGATGCCGGAGGATTTGCGGCAGTACGTCAAGGTGCCGGAGATCGCGACTGGCAAGCGGCAGATCCTGACGGCTGCGCCGACGCCCGCTTTCAAGGCCTACCAGCAGATCCTCGAAACCCGCATCAAGGCGATCGAGATGCGCGAGGGGCCGGCGCAGCCGGGCGACGACATTCTGCTGTCCGTCATCACCGACGGTCGCCATGCGGCGATCGACCTTCGCCTTGTGATGCCGGCGATGGATGACGAGCCCGACAACAAGCTCAATCTGCTGGTTCGGAATGCCCACCGTGTCTGGAAGGAAACGTCGGAGAACAGCTATCTCCGCCCGGACGGCAAGATTTACGAGCTTCCCGGCGCTGCGCAGATGATCTTCTCCGATCTGGGCACGATCAATGTCGAAAAGACGAGGGGCTTCTCGGCCTACCGCTGGATCCGCGATGAACTCATCCGAGTGGGCGTGCCGGCGTCGGAAATCGCCTTCATGCAGGATTACAAGAAGACCGAGGCCAAGCAGAGACTGTTTGGTGATGTCCGCGCCGGCAAGGTTCGTATTCTGATCGGGTCATCGGAAACCATGGGCACCGGCGTCAATGCTCAAGCGCGGCTGAAGGCCCTCCATCATCTCGACGTGCCGTGGCTGCCGTCCCAGATCGAGCAGCGCGAAGGCCGGATTGTCCGGCAGGGCAACCAGCACGACGAGGTCGATATCTACGCCTATGCCACGCAAGGCTCGCTTGACGCGACGATGTGGCAGCAGAACGAGCGCAAGGCCCGGTTCATTGCCGCGGTGCTTTCTGGCGATACGTCCATCCGCAGGCTCGAAGACCTGAACGAGGGGCAGGCCAACCAGTTCGCCATGGCCAAGGCGATCGCATCGGGAGATGAGCGGCTGATGCAGAAGGCCGGACTTGAGGCCGAGATCGCGCGGCTTGAGCGGCTGCGCGCCGCCCATGACGACGATCTCTTTGCGGTCCGTCGACAGCTTCGCGACGCTGAGCGCGAAATCGAGATGGCGACGCGGCGTGTCAGTGAGATCGGCCAGGACATCGAGCGCCTGGTTCCGACATCAGGCCATGCCTTCACCATGACGGTGATGGGCAAGCCGTACACGGAGCGCAAGGATGCCGGCCGGGCGCTGATGAAGGAGATCCTGACCCTCGTCCAGCTCCAGCAGGAAGGCGAGGTTCACATCGCCACCATCGGCGGCTTCGATCTCGCCTATGAAGGCGAGCGCTTCGGCCGGGGCGACAATTACCACTATCAGACCCTGCTCCAGCGCACCGGCGCCGATTACGAGATCGAGCTTGCCATGACCGTCACGCCGCTCGGGGCCGTCTCCCGTCTCGAGCACGCCCTTGGCGGGTTCGAGGAAGAGCGGGAGCGCTATCGTCAGCGTTTGGCGGAATACCAGCGCCGGCTCGTCTCCTACCAGCCTCGGCAGGGCGGCACCTTCGCTTTTGCCGACGAACTGGCGGAAAAGCGTCGGAAGCTGCGTGAGGTCGAGGAGGCTCTGGCACAATCCGCACGCGATGACGCTAGAGCGGAGAGGGCGGTTGCCTAACCCGCCTGTTGACGTGAATCCGCGATCAGGACGGCTATTCGCCGTTGAGGACATTCAGCCGGTAACGCGTTGCCTTGCGCTCGCCGCTGCGCAGAAGAGCGCCTTTCTCGACCAGATCGGAGAGGTCGCGGGTTATGGTCGAGGGTGGAGCGCCGGTGATTGTCGCGTAATTGCCGGCGCTCAACCCTCCTGTGAAACCTTCAGGGCCTTCGGCCAGCATGCGCAGCAGCACTTTCTCCTGTCGCTCGTTCAGCGTGTCCCGCAGCCTGTCCATGAAACGCGCCTTCTCGATCAGGAAGCGGACCAGTTCGTCAGCGGATTTCTGGGCTTCGAGCGCCCTGTCCGCGAACCATGAGAGCCAGCCATCGATAACCAGCGTGGAACTCGCCGCCTCAAGCATGGCGTAATAGTCCTTGCGATGACTGAGCAGCGATTTCGACAATGCGCTGAAGGTTGGCGTCGAGATTGCGCGTGCAAGCACGCTTTCGGCGATCGCTCGGCCGATACGGCCATTGCCGTCCTCGAAAGGGTGGATGCTCTCGAACCACAGATGAGCAATGCCGGCCCGGGTGAGGGCTGAAAGCGGGTCTGGCCCTTCGGGAGAGCTCCGTTCGAGCCATTCGAGAAGTCTGCCCATCTCGACTGCCAGGTGCTCGGATGGAGGTGCTTCGAAATGCACGCGCTGACGGCCGAAAGCGCCTGAGACGATCTGCATCGGTTCGTCATGACGACGATAGCTGCCGATATCCGCAATGTCGCGGCGGCCATTCATGACCATCCGGTGCCATTCGAGAAGCCGCTCCTCGGTGATGGGGTCAAGCGGGTGGCGGTAAAGGTCCGCCATCATTTCGGCAATGCCTGCTTCGGCCGGCCTGCTGCGGAAAGCTGCCGCGGACATACCGAGTTGCCGCCGAAGCGACGATTGCACGCTGTCGCGATCCAGCACTTCCCCCTCGATCGCCGATGTGCTCAATGCATCCGAGCTGAGCAGCTCGATCACGACCTCCTCGCGGTCATCTTTCTCCAGATGGCGTATGGTGCCGACGGCGATAGCGGCATTCTCGATGAATGCCTGCTCCCTGGCACGCAGAAGCTCAGGGTTCCATTCGAACTTCGGCCATCCCGCCAATTCCCAATTCCACGCCATGGGCGATAAACTCCATCTTTATCGCCCATATTGCCCTAGTAATGTGAGCGATAAAAGCGATTTGTTTCGCTCATCCCCGCACCCTTCGTGAAACAAACAGGGGGAGAAAGAAAAGAGGAAAGGAAAAGATCCTCTCGCAGACCGGCCTTCCCGTCGCCGCTGACGCTCAACCGCGTCCTGCGCACCCCTGCCCATCGTTCTCGCAAGGCGCTTCGCCCCGCTCGCCCTGACGGTCAGGGCCGCTCGGACGCAGTTGCGCCGGTCCGCCCGCCCTGCGTTCCGGGAGCTGTCTTCGGAAAGAACTGAAGACAGCAAGGGGTGGCGACCGCCGCCCCGAAACCCCGGAAGGAGCAAATCCCATGCAGATCCTGAAACTTGATCCCCGTGCGCTGAAGGACAATCCCGACGACGCGCGGCGTTCCAAATCCTCGCCCCAAGCCGATGCGCTGCTGCTGGCGACGGTAAAGGCGGTCGGCATCATCCAGCCGCCGGTCGTGTCGCCGGAGACCGACGGAGGCAACGGCTATATCATCCAGGCCGGCCATCGCCGCGTCCGACAGGCGATCGCCGCCGGCCTCGAGGAAATCGAGGTGATCGTCCGCGAGGCGGCCAACGACAATGGCGCCATGCGTTCCATGGTCGAAAACATCGCCCGTGAACCGCTGGGTGCCGTGGACCAATGGAGGGGCACAGAGCGGCTCATCGCCCTGGGCTGGACCGAGGAAGCTATCGCCGTCGCACTCGCCCTGCCGGTCCGCCAGATCAGGAAACTCAGGCTGCTGGCCAATGTGCTGCCGGCTATGCTCGATCACATGGCGCTCGGCGACATGCCGAACGAGCAGCAGCTTCGCACCATTGCCGCCGCGTCGCTGGACGAGCAGAAGGAGGCCTGGAAAGCGCTGAAGCCGAAGAAGAACGAGCGGGCCGATTGGCACAATATCTCGCGTGCACTTTCGAAGACGCGGATGTTTGCCAAGGATGCGAGCTTCGGCGACGACCTAGCCGCAGCCTATGGCATCGAGTGGGTGGAGGATCTCTTCGCGCCCGCAGACGAAGACACTCGCTACACTGCCAATGTCGAAGCTTTCCTCGGTGCCCAGCAGGAATGGATGACGAGCAACCTTCCGAAGAAGGGCGCGATCGTTGAGGTCAACAATTGGGGCCAGCCGGAACTGCCGAAGAAGGCCGAACGGGTCTACGGCAAGCCGTCGAAGTCCGACCATGTGGCCATGTATCTCGACAGGGACGGCAAGGTGCAGTCGGTCGCCTTCCGGATGCCGGAAGATCATAGACAAGCGAAGGGCAAGGACGGGGCATCTACGGCAGGCGGTCAGGTCGTTTCCGACGAGGATACGATCATCGATGCGCCGAAGCCGCGCCCCGACGTCACCCAGAAGGGCCACGACATGATCGGCGATTTCCGCACCGACGCCCTGCATGAAGCACTCGGCCGCGCACCGATCGAGGACGACATGCTGATGGCCTTACTCGTTCTCGCTTTCGCCGGCCAGAACGTCCGTGTCGATTCCGGCGCCAGCGACACTGTGTTCGGGCCGAAGCGGTTCAGGCGCCATGCCGCCCGCCTGTTCTCCGAGGACGGAAAGCTCTCTTTCGACATGGAGACCGTGCGCGTCGCTGCCCGCTCCATGCTGATCGAAGTCCTGTCGTGCCGCCGTGGCATGTCGAACAGCGGTGTCGTTTCCCCCATTGCCGGTGAAGCGATCGGCGCCGACGGGTACCTCACGAACATGGGCTCGGAAGAGTTCCTGTTGTGCCTGTCTCGGCAGGCGCTGGAAGCGGCCGCGAAGGAGGCCAATGTCCTACCGCGCCAGAAGGTGCGGGAGACCCGTGCTGCTCTGGTTGAGCATTTCACGCAAGGCCACTTCGTCCATTCGTCCGCCCTCTTCGCGCCCGATCCGAAAGATGTCGCCGATCTGATCAGGCATGCCGACATTCTCGACGACGAGCAGTCCCAAGCTGCCGTCACCGAGGGTGGCTCTCACGGCGACACGGTCGAAGGCGCGGCGGTCGATGTGGAGGCCGGGGACGATAGTGCCGAAGCCGCCCGGCAGGATGGCAGCACCGCCACGGAAGATGAGGCTCTCGATCCGTTCGAAGACGAGGACGATCTGCCCGACACCTTCGACGGCGCTCCGGTGGCAACCGATCCTGACGACGGGCAGGACGCCTACGGGATCGCGGCGGAATAGCCGCCCCCTCACTTTTCTTCCAAATGATGTTCCGCCGCCGATGTTCTCCACCGGCGGCGGTTTTGTTTCCAGCACCCTCAAACTCAGGGAGAATTCGAATGTCCGCGCATCTCGCATTTCAGGCACCCATCGGCTCGATCATCGCCTGGTCGGACGGCACGCCGCGTCCACCCGAACGCCATCGCAGGAAGCTGTCTGCATGGCAGACCACCAACAGCAGCGGCCGCCTGATCCGCAAGCAGGGCGAACACGTCGGCGGCAGCATCATCCTGCCGGCGAGTTTTACGCTTCATGAAGGCGACCACGGCGCTAGCGGCGTCATCACCATCCGTGTTCATCGGACCTTCTCTTTGGAATCCGGTCTTCGGTTTACGATTGTCGAGCGTCCCGCCATCGGCAGTTGCCGGGTCTTCGACCGGCCGGGCGAACATGCCGAACTGGTTCACCTCGCCGTCAACCGCCAGGCTGCGGAGGAATGGCTGTCCCGGCACGGCTACCGGGATGCCGTGCTCGAGGTCGTCACCGCGGACGAGGTCGCAGCCGATGTTGTGGAAGGGAGGGCTGCAGCATGAGCACCAGCCCTGTCATGACCGAAGCCAGTGCCACCGCCGGGTTTCCGCGGGTATCCTTTGTCCGATCCGCCGATGGGTTTCCGGTCGCCCGCGTTGGCGACACGGCGTTCGCAATGTTGCCTGGTCGTACCGGGCGGCACTTTCTTGGCCTCGGCGGGAAGATCGCCCGGCCGCTCGCCGAGTGGCGGCGGTCGGACTTCTACGGGCATGCCGGTGAACTCGCCGACGAAGCGGCGTTTCGCGCGCGTGTGGTCGAGAACGCCGAGCATCAGCGCGAAATGCAGGCCCTCGGCCGTTCAGAGATCCATACGCGCGCCCATACGCCGTGGGGAATGTCGCAGTGCACGACCGTCTATACGGAGGGCGTCGAGTGCCATTCGACCGCCGGTCACGGCGGCTTCAAGCTCTCGGCCGAGCGCAACCGCAAGGTTCACCCGCTGCTGCGGTCAGAGGGCGGCTTCTATGAGGAAGATTGCGCCTGGGCGATCGTCGCGATCACCTTTCCGGATCTGTTCACGAGCTTCGAGCAGGGCTGCGCCGAACGGTCCATCAAGGACTGGTGGCCGGACGCCTGGGAAGCGATCTTCGGTACGATCCTTTCTGCCGGCGAATCCCATGTAAAGGACCGCCGCGCATTCGAGGCGGCCCATGCCGGGGACTGGATCGTCATCTCCGCCATCCGGTCCGATCATCGTCCCGGCATGACCGAGGTGATCGCCACGCGCGGTGGCCTGCGGGAGCCTAACGGCGAGGAGCGGCGTTTTCTCGTGCCGTCTGCCGAATATGAGCCGGACCGTTTCGGTTTCGTCATCGATGAGACGCGGCATGCGGTCTATGACGGCCCATCGAGCTTCGCTTCATGGTCGGGGAGGGATGCGGCATGATCCCCTCAATTGATCGTCAAGCGCAACTTCGCCGTATGGAGGACGCCTGCCGGCAGACTCGGCACCAACTCGACATGATCGAGCGCCAGATCATCCGCAAGATGACCGCTCTTATCCCGTCACTCGGGCGGCGCCGGACCACATACCGGCGGGGCAAACCGCCCGAGCCGGAAGCCTTCCTGACCCGCTATCGATGCAATCTTGCCGCGATCACCGCCGAACGCCAGCCGGAGATCGATGCCCTCTCTCGAAAGCTCGCGCGGCAGGAGGCGGCAATCGCGTCATTGCGTGGTCGTGCCTCGCCGCCTGGTGGCCTGGCCGAGCGGAGGTATGAGCCAACGGAAACGATCGGTAACCCCTGTCCGCGAATTGGCTGAGGCCGCGCCGGCGGCCAGGCGGTGCGGGGCGACTCTGATGTGGCGGGGCCCTTGCTTGGTTTCCATTCCGGCTTCTGTGTCTGCAGTCTCCCCTTGCCGGTCTGCCCTTCGGTTTCGTGGCGGTCTGAACCGGCGCCCGTTCGATTCAAGGCCGCTGTCGCGCCGCATGGCGGCCTGTCAAGCCGCTCGTCGCAAAGCAGGCACGCGGACTTCGCAGAGCCAAGGCCCCGCTTGCCCGCGCGCCGGCTCCGCTCGATTTGGCCTGCCCGGACCCTGAACCGCCCGTCGTCCGCCGGTTCCTTTCGACCGCACCGAAGGGCAGACCGGCCAAGGGGCCGGAACCGCTTCGGGAAAACCGAAAAGGATATCACCATGGCAAAGCCCACAACTCAGTCGCGTCAAACCGCTCGCCCCTCCGCCCGTGTCGTGCAACTCCGCAAGGGCGCCACCATCGAAATGGTCCGCCTGACATGCCCCGACGAAGCCCAGGCGCTCCGGATTGCCGAAAGCTTCGGCACGGCCATTCTCGACAGTGACGGTATCCGCGACCTGCACGAACGCCTGATCGTCGAGACCGCGAACATGCTTGCCGATGGTCTCGGAGAGCGGGCGATGCTGATCCATCTGCAGCGCATCGTCGGCGCCTATGTCGGATCGGCCCACGGCGCCGGTCAGTTCTACAGCAAAGCCGTCACCGAGGCGCGTGATGCCACCGCCAAGGGTGCGGCGGATGCCCGCGACGAGGATCTCGACGGTCCCGTTGGCTACGACAGCGCCGCCCAGCGCAAGCGGGAGTTTGCCGCCGACATGGGGATCCAGGCGCATGCGCTCCGGATGGCCGCCGAAGGTGCTGTTTCCGCCTACGAGCAGATCGTCGGCGAAACCTGGAAGCCCTTCGACCGGCCGGTCGACAATCCCGGTGAGAAGCTCGACCGCAAGGCGGCTGCGGCGCAGATGTCGGCCTTCGACTGAGGCCATCATGGCGGGGCTCAGGCTCCGCCGCTACCACATCGAGGCCGTCTTCGTTGGAGGCGGCCTTTCCTTGTGCGGAGGTCGAGGCGAAGCGAGACGAAGAAATGTGGAAGAAAAATCCTGGCGCAGGGGCAAGCGACACATCGCGGCCCGTCCCGTTCGGCGGTCCTGCCAGGGTACGCCGGTCCGCGCAACGGCTTCGCCGTCCTCCTCTTCGTTCCGGTCCTTTCGGATGCGCGGGCCTGACCCCGTCCCCGGCGGCGGACCTCCGTGACGGGGCCGCGATGGACGCGGCCTCCAGACAAGGAGGTTTCGAAAATGAGAGGCAAGGAAAACAGCGCGCGCACCGACATCTATGCGCGCATTACGGACAGGATCGTCGCCGATCTGGAAAAGGGCGTGCGCCCCTGGGTGCAGCCCTGGAGCGCCGACAATTTGTCCGGTCGCGTCAGCCGGCCGCTGCGCCATAACGGCCAGCCCTACACGGGGCTCAACGTGCTGCTTCTCTGGTCGGAGAGCGTCGCCAATGGCTTCACGTCGGCGACCTGGATGACGCTGCGCCAGGCTAACGAGCTCGGTGCTCACGTGCGCAAGGGCGAGAGCGGCGCGGCCGTGGTCTACGCCAGCCGCTTTACGAAGACAGAGAAGGATGCCTGCGGCGGCGAGGTTGAGCGCGATATCCCGTTCCTCAAGGCATACAGTGTTTTCAACTGCGATCAGATAGAGGGTCTTCCGGACCACTATTACCGTCGGCCGGAACCGGTTACGGAACCACTGGAGCGCATCGAGCACGCCGATCGCTTCTTCGACAATACGGGTGCGGTCGTGCGCTATGGCGGAGACAAAGCCTATTATTCTCCCGCCACCGACCACATCCAGTTGCCGCGGCCCGAACAGTTCTGGAACATGGCGTCCTTCGTTGCCATCCGAGCCCACGAAACGCTGCATTGGGCAGGTGGCCCCGATCGGTTGAACAGGGACCTCAGCCGTTATCACAAGGATCGTCGCGAGAGGGCCTTCGAGGAGATGCTCGTGGAACTTGGCTCGGCGATGCTTTGCGCCGATCTCGGCATCGTGCCGGAACTGGAGCCGCGACAGGACCACGCCGCCTATATCCAGAGCTGGGCCGCAATTCTTGGCTCCGACAAGCGGGCGATTTTTCAGGCGGCGGCACATGCGCAGCGCGCCGTCGCCTATCTTCACGATCTCCAGCCAAAGGTGGACACCGGGCGGGAGGCAGCCTGATACGTCATGCTCCGATCGTGGAAGGGGACGGCGATCCGCCTTTCCCTATCCCGTCCTGCAATCGTTCTCGTCAGCCGTTGAATGAACCTTGCGGATAGAGGCAAGGCGATCTACATTATTTTCTGAATTTATCTACATGGAGCGACCATGCCGATCAACGTCAACAATCCGGAAGCGGACGCGCTCACGCGCAAGTTTGCCCATATGGCTGGCGTCAGTATTACCGACGCGATCGTGATTGCCATGAAGGAGGCGATCGAGCGCCGCCGTCACGCGGAGACCCCGCTGCAGACCGCCGCCCGGCTGCGCGAGCAGCACGGTGTCGTGCTCAGCGCTGCTGCCAGGCAGCCGCTTCCGCGCGAAGCCTATGACGAATTGTGGGAAAGCTGATGTTCGTTGATGCCTGCGCCATCATCGCGCTTCTCTCCGACGAGCCGGAAGCCGAGCGCGTTTCCGATGCGATCGCGTCGGCGAAGGCCGCCTTCACGTCCCCGGTTGCCGTACTTGAGGCCGTGCTCGGCCTTGCCCGCCCCGACAAGTTTGGCCTTGCAGTGACGGACGTGGAACCGATCGTCATCGAGTTCCTCGACGAGCGCGGAATCGAAATCCGCGATCTGCCGCCTGCGGACGCGACGACCCGGATCGCTCTTTCCGCCGCGCATCGTTACCGCGCGGGCCGCCGGGGCCTCAATCTCGGTGATTGCCTTCATTACGCATGCGCCAAATATTACAATGTGCCCATTCTGGCCACGGCAGATGAGTTCAGACAGACAGACATCGACACCGTACCCTGACCCGGTCAGCCATGCCGGCTGGTTCCGGGCGAAGGTGCAGGAGGCTCTGGAAGATTCCCGGGCGGACACCCCCGACGAACAGGCCGAAGCACATTTCGCCGAGCGGCGTCTAAGGGCGCGTTTCAGCATCGCCGGTCCTCCCTTGTAAGCCCTTCTGATCGGACCGAAGCGGCTGGCAGGAGCAGGGAATGAGTCCTGCCTCGACGGGGAGATCTGGTGTGGCCGATAGAGGCTTGCCCCGCGCCTGGTCGTTTCAAAGCGTTCCCCTCCATTCCGCAGGGGTCTGCGTCCGATGATCTGCGGCAAATCCAGCGTCGCCCGCTTGCCCGACAATACGCGCCCGGTGCAGGAGCCGCCGTGCGCTCGGCGCCCGATCAGTGCATTCGCCATCAACACGATGCTGATGGGGGCGTCGGTGAGGGATCGACGGAATCGGCGGGCCGTGCAGACGGCAGCCGTTGTGAGTTTGATGCCATCACTGCGGTCGCCGTCGGAGATCGCCGATGAAACGCGGGCCATGATCCAGATCCCTTCCCGTTTGAAGCATAGGCCACACCCACGCAGACCTCGATGGATCTGGTGTGACCGAAGGACGACTTCGTCTCAATCGCCATCCCGCAACGGCCGCTTGCTGCTTTCTTCCCCTGCGCACTGCGTTCGCATTCCTCGCGATGCCCAAGAAAGCCGCTCCCTGCCGTCCTCCACTCCGTTCCGGCCCAGAAGGGGTGCGGCGTCGATCGCCCCCGGTCCTTACACCGCCATCAAGGCCGCGACAGGCGCGGCCCGAATAAACCGGAAAAGGAACAGATCATGGCAGTCATCGGCGAATTCACCACCAACGGCAACAACTCCATCATCGGCAACGTCCGCACTCTCACCGTCAGCATGAAGGCCCGCCTGAACCCGATCGAGCGCGTCTCGCGCGACGCCCCGGACTTCCGCATCACCGCCGGCAACGGGGTCGAGGTCGGCGCGGGCTGGAAGGCCGTCTCCAACGACGGCGAGGAATACATCTCGGTCAAGCTGGACGATCCGAGCTTCAACGCCCCGATCACCGCGGCGCTTTGGCCGAGCGAGAAGGAGGGGGAATACGCTCTCATCTGGAACCGCCCGAAGCGGGAGGCCTGATCGCCACCCCAGGGAGCTCCGCCATCAGGCGGGGCTCTCCTTCTTATGCCGCATGAGGAAGCCGGTCGTGGGCATCGAGCCCGCGTCCGGCTTTTCGGGTGCGATACGGTGAGGTGGGATCTGCTCAGATCGCCGGAGGATGCCATGGCGGACCAAAGGCGTCGAGGACGAGCAGTGCCCCCAAAATGCTCGCGCATTTCGGCTCCCCCACTCGCCGCCTCCGGCGGTCGCGTTCCGCGATCCTGGACTCCTCCGCTCCGCCATGACGCGCGGCGTCGTCTTTCACAAACATCAAGGAGACGACGATGACGATTTCTCTCGAAATGCAAATCGAGGAACTGAAAGCTGAGCTCAAGGCCGTTCTGGACGCGAGCGAGCGCCGCCAGATTGCGGCGGAGCTGGAGCTTGTGCTGGCCGAGCTTGCCGTCGTTGAAGCCGAACAGGACGGCCGCATCAGCGGGGAGCCTCCTTTCTAGGAGACTTCCATAGGGCTGCTGATCTCAGCAGCCCATTCGCCTCAGCCGTTCAGTGCGTCCTTGACCGCCTTGCCCGGCGTGAACGTCAGCTTCTTCGAAGCGGCGATCTTGATCGTCGCACCTGTCGCGGGATTGCGGCCCTCGCGCTCCGGGGTCTCCTTGACCTTGAACTTGCCGAAGGATGGAATCGACGTTTCCGCGCCGCTCTTTGCTGCCTCGGCGATCTGGCTGAACACGCTTTCGACGATGGCCTTGGCCTGTGCCTTGCTCAGGTTCTGCTCAGCGGCAATCTTGTCGGCGATTTCGTTGGTGGTGGTCATAAAGGACAATCTCCGCTGCTCATGGATGTCCTTCAGGTATGACGATGAAGGTGCGGCGCCGATAGACGCGCGAATGCTGGAAGTGCTGCCACATGCGAGAAAACCACAGGAAACAGAAGGCTTGGGATGTTCAAGGTCGGCTATTTGGCACGGTGAGCGTCGCGATAGCCCCGCTTTCGTTTCGTGCGCTCCAGGCGCGTCAGCACCGTGTTCGCCTCTTCCTGGCTGTCGAAGGTTTCCATCATCGTCTGGCCGGAAGATCCGATCCGGCCCCAGTTGCGGATGACAGAGGCGCCTCCAAATAGGGTCGGCTGGATCGCGAGCATATAGAAGCGCCGCATGTTCTGGCCTGCGTCAATCCGGTGAAGCTGAACCGGGCCTGTTTTCTCGTTTTGCATGCCCGGATTCTCGCGTCTTCCGGAACCGGCGTCCAACGACTTCCGTGAATCGATTCAGTGTCATTGATTCAAGCTGCTGATGGGTTCACTTTCGAAGAAAGGAGGGGGAGCGGGCGAGGAGGCTTTGCCCCACGGCTCTATGCGCTAAAGCGCACCGAACCCGCCACGCGGTTTCGTCCCATGCGGGTTGCGATCCTCTCGCGGTGCGACCGGTCGCGGGCGCCAAGCCACTCCTGTTCGAGCACGGCACTCATCTCTTCTTCTCGCTTTCGCGATGAAACCTGTTCTGCCCGACGCACGCCATCATATCCTCACGCCGGAACCAGATGGCGCGACCGCATCTCAGCGGCGGATTGCCTGATGTGAAAACGATCTGTTCGTCGCTGCGCATGCGTAGCACCTCATGCGGCATGATCAGCGGCCGGCGGCTGAGTTGTTTGGATCGAGACCGTGACGATCCCTTCATTCCGGTGGAGCGGTTCGTCTGATCAACCTCGACCGTGGTGTCGCCGCAGCGCTTCGAGATGTAGTCCGCCGTATCCGGATCGTTGATCGCCGCGAACGAGATCCACGAGGCGGATTCAAACCATTTGCTCGTCGCGTCACGGCCGCCATAGGCCTCGCGCATCTGGCCGATCGACTGGAAGATCATGGTGAGCGTGATGCCGTATTTCCGGCCGGCGTCCCGCGCCGTTTCGAGGATGCGGAGGTAGCCGAGGCGGGCGACTTCGTCGAGCAGGAACAGCGTGCGTCCTTTGACCTCGCCATTGCGGTTATAAATGGCGTTCATCAGCGAGCCGATCACCACACGCGCCAGTCCCGGATGCGCTTCGAGCACCTTGAGGTCGAGGGCGATGAACACGTCCGTTCCGCCTTCCGCGAGATCGTCGGTCGAGAAACTGTCGCCGGACACGAGGGCCGCATAGTTCATGTAGGAGAGCCAGTGGGTTTCCTTGACTGCATTGGCGTGGACGCCGGAAAACGTCTCCGGCGTCATATTGACGAACACCGCAACGTTCTCCTTCACGAAGTCGGACCCTGACTGCTCGTGGATGCGCGTCAGCCGCTCGCGCAGCTTTGGCTCCGGTTCGGAAAGGTTCGCCCGGACACGGCGCAGCGTTTGATCCTTCTCGTCCGTATGGCCGGACAGGCAGACGTCGGCGATCAGCGCCGTCAGGAGCTGCATGGCGGACGCGCGGAAGAAGTCGTCGCGGGCCGACGCTGTCCGCGCGTTGTCGGTCATGATCCAGGTCGCCACCGCGACGAGGTCCTCTTCCTTCGTGCCACCGAACTTTCCGATCCAGTCGAGCGCGTTGAAGCCCGTGCTATGGGAAGCCGGGTCGAGTACGATTACCTTTCGGCCGGCCTTGCGCCGATGATCGGCGACCATCGGTGCGACCTCACTCGACGGGTCGAGCACGACCAGGCCGCCGCCCCATTTGAGCGCGGTCGGGATCGTCACCGAGGTCGTCTTGAAGCCGCCGGAGCCGGCGAAGACGATGCCATGCGACGAACCGAACGAGCCGTCGAAGCAGAGCAGCGGAGACTTGCCGCCCGCACCCCAGCTTGGCGCCTCGCTGGCCCGGAACGGCATGGCCGCCACACTGTCCCTGTCGACACGATAACGCTCACCAATGACGATGCCGCCGCTCTCCGGAAACAGTTTCGTGGCATCAGGTAACTTCATCCAGTCGGCCTCGCCATGGATTGCCCGCTGGCCATGGATGCGCCGAGGGGCCGGCTTCGTGAACGCGGCATTTCCTCTGAGCCCGACCCGCAGCGCGAAGACGCCGGCGAAGAATGCGGTGGCTGCGCCGAGCATCGTCGCCGGATCGGCATAGGCGAGGACCGACTGTCCTGCCGGAACGCTGGAGACGATGCCGAGAAGTCGGATCGTTTCGCGCATCATGGCGATGACGATCACCATTCCGCTTCCGGCAAGAGTGCCCCATCCGGCACCCTTGATATTCGCCGATCCGTTGGCGGCGAACAGGAACATCACGCCGATTGCGGCGGCCGCAATATAGGGCAGAGCAAGCCCAACGCGCCAGAACATCAGCTTCGTCTGCGGCGTCGATCCGAACGCCGCCAGCCATTGCTCGATGCCGGGCATGACGATCGCGGCCGTGATCATCGTCGCGGCCGGAATGACGACGAGAAAGAGCTTATTCGCCGTCATTGCCAAAGGCCTCCGCGCCGATTGCGGTGAGGCGCGATCGCTCCGCATCGTCGTCTTTGATGCGCCGGCTCGCGTCGATCAGCAGTCCAAGCAGCAGCGCCCGTTTCTCGTAGCGCAGGCCGGCCTTGACGATCAGCCCGCCGAGCTCAATTTTCTCGCGCGTGTCCTTCTTTCGCGCATCGGTCGTCATCGTCCGGGCCATCCGCTCATGCCTCGCCAGCGCTGCCCTGGCCCGCGCCAGTTCCGACCGTCGTGGACGAAGCGCCGATGCTTCCGCCGCCGGCATCCTTCTTGTCCGTCGCCACGCGCGTTGTTGCCCCTTGGCCTCCGCGAAAGTGTTTGGCGATATTCTCGAACGCCACTTGCAATGCGGTCTCGTCGATCTCGATTTCGCCGAGACCGGCTCTCAGCGCGATCCGGCCGATGCGCTCGGCCTCGCGCGTCTCCGCCTGCTTCAGCTGATCCTGCAGCTTGGCGATTTCTTCCCTGATCTTCGACGACGGTCTCTTCATTCCGGTGGCACTCCTTGTCTGTCCTGGCACTGCGTTCGCAAGGCCAAGACTCCTCCGGATGCGCCTTCGGGGAAACATGCAGATTTGCACGTCGGCAAAGCCGACACTTTGGAGGATCATCCCGCCGTTCCGAAGGAGCGGTTCCAAGGGCGCAATTATACGTCGCTGACGCGACGCCTTGCCCAGAGGCCCAACCTGGCCTGGCCGCTCCCGACGAACGAGGTTCGAACCGGGAGTTTCTTGCGCCGTGGCCATCGCCCACTTCTCAGCCAGCATCGTCAGCCGCGGCGACGGCCGCAGCGCGGTGTTGTCTGCGGCCTATCGGCACTGCGCGAAGATGGAATATGAGCGCGAAGCCCGCACCATCGACTACACCCGAAAGCGGGGGCTGCTGCACGAGGAATTTGTACTTCCGGCCGATGCCCCGAAATGGGCGCGGATGCTGATCGCCGACCGTTCCATTTCCCGGGCCGCGGAAGTCTTCTGGAACAAGGTCGAGGCGTTCGAGAAGCGATCCGACGCCCAGCTCGCCCGCGACCTGACCATCGCCCTGCCGCTGGAACTCACGCCCGAGCAGAACATCGCGCTCGTGCGAGACTTCGTCGAAAAGCACATCCTCGCCAAGGGCATGGTCGCGGACTGGGTCATCCATGACAATCCCGGCAATCCGCATATCCACCTGATGACGACATTGCGTCCGCTGACCGAGGATAGCTTCGGGGCGAAGAAGGTACCGGTCATCGGCGAAGACGGCCAACCGCTGCGCACTAAGGCCGGCAAAGTCGTCTATGAACTTTGGGCCGGTTCGACCGATGACTTCAATATCCTGCGCGATGGATGGTTTGAGCGGCAGAACCATCATCTGGCGCTGAACGGCGTCGATCTTCGCATCGATGGCCGCTCCTACGAAAAGCAGGGCATCGACCTTGAGCCCACCATCCACCTCGGCGTCGGCGCCAAGGCGATCGAGCGAAAGGCGGAAAGCCAAGGCGTCCGTCCTGAGCTCGAACGGCTGGAGCTGAACGAGGCGCGCCGGACCGAAAATGCCCGTCGTATCATGCGGCGTCCGGAGATCGTTCTCGACCTCATCACGCGCGAGAGGAGCGTGTTCGACGAAGCTGATATCGCCAAGGTGCTGCACCGCTATGTCGACGACTACGGCGTCTTCCAGCAGCTGCTGGCGCGCATCATGCAGAGCCCGGAATTGCTGCGCCTTCAGCGCGATACCATCGACTTTGCGACCGGCGAGCGTGTGCAGGCTCGCTATACCACGCGCGAACTGATCCGGCTCGAGGCAGGTATGGCACGTCAGGCGACCTGGCTCTCAGGTCGGAAGACGACTGGCGTTTCTGAGACGCCGCTGGAGGCGGTCTTCTCACGCCATACGCGGCTCTCGGGCGAGCAGAAGACGGCGATCGAGCATGTCGCGGGCTCGGCGCGGATCGCAGCCGTCGTCGGCCGCGCCGGCGCCGGCAAGACCACGATGATGAAGGCGGCCCGCGAGGCGTGGGAGCTTGCCGGATACCGCGTGGTCGGCGCGGCACTTGCCGGCAAGGCCGCCGAGGGGCTCGAGAAGGAAGCCGGCATTCAGAGCCGCACGCTCGCCTCCTGGGAGCTGCGCTGGAAACAGCAGCGCGACATGCTGGACGCAAAGACGGTGTTCGTCATGGACGAGGCGGGCATGGTCGCCTCGAAGCAGATGGCCGGCTTCGTCGATGCCGTCGTCAGGGCCGGCGCCAAGATCGTCCTCATCGGCGACCCCGAACAGCTTCAGCCGATCGAGGCGGGTGCTGCCTTCCGCGCCATCGTCGACCGCATCGGCTACGCCGAACTGGAGACGATCTATCGCCAGCGCGAGGACTGGATGCGGCATGCCTCGCTCGATCTCGCGCGTGGGCATATCGACCAGGCGCTTCTTGCCTATCGCACCCGTGGCCATGTCATCGGCGAGAGGCTGAAGGCGGAAGCCGTCGAGAGCCTGATCGCATCGTGGAACCACGACTTCGATCCGAAGAAGTCGATGCTGATCCTGGCGCATCTGCGCCGCGACGTGCACATGCTGAATGAGCTGGCCCGCGCAAAACTGGTCGAACGCGGCATTGTCGGGGCAGGGCATGCGTTCCGGACCGCCGACGGCACGCGCCACTTCGATGCCGGCGACCAGATCGTCTTCCTGAAAAACGAGGGATCGCTCGGCGTCAAGAACGGCATGATCGGTCATGTCATCGAGGCCGCGCCGAACCGCATCGTTGTAATCGTCGGCGAGGGCGATCAGCGGCGCCAGGTGACGGTCGAGCAGCGGTTCTACAGCAATCTCGATCACGGCTACGCCACGACGATCCACAAGTCGCAAGGCGCGACCGTCGACCGGGTGAAGGTGCTGGCTTCGCTGTCGCTCGACCGCCACCTCACCTATGTCGCGATGACCCGTCATCGCGAGGATCTGCAGGTTTATTTCGGGCGCCGGTCGTTTGATTTGAGCGGCGGGTTGACCAAGGTCCTGTCGCGGAAAAACGCGAAGGAGACCACGCTCGACTACGAGCGGGGCACGCTCTACCGGCAGGCGCTTCGTTTCGCCGAGAACCGCGGCCTGCACATCGCCCAGGTCGCGCGCACGCTGCTGCGCGACCAACTCGACTGGACGCTGCGCCAGAAGAACAGGCTCGCCGATCTCACCGACCGTCTTCGGGCGCTCGGCGAACGTCTCGGCTTGCGGCAATCCTCGACAACACAAGCGAAGAAGGAGGCGAAACCTATGGTCGCCGGCGTCACGTTATTCCCATCGTCCGTTCAGGACACGGTCGCTGAGAGGCTCGATACCGACCCGGCGTTGAGGAAGCAGTGGGAGGACGTTTCCGTCCGCTTCCGCTATGTCTTCGCTGATCCGGAAGCGGCCTTCCGGGCAATGAACTTCGACGCAGTTCTCGCCGACAAACAAGCGGCCAATCAGACGCTACAGAAACTTGCCACCGAGCCGGCGTCGATCGGGCCACTCAAGGGCAAGACCGGCATGCTCGCCAGCAAGACGGATCGTGAGGCGCGCCGTGTGGCCGAGGTCAACGTGCCGGCGCTGAAGCGTGACCTCGAACGCTATCTCCAGATGCGCGAAAGCGCGACACAGCGCATGGCGGCGGCCGAGCAGGCGCTGCGTCAGCGCGTGTCGATCGACATTCCGGCGCTGTCGCCGGCGGCCCGCGCGGTGCTCGAGCGGGTGCGCGACGCGATCGACCGAAACGATCTTCCGGCCGCACTGGCCTATGCGCTCAGCAACCGCGAGACCAAACTCGAAATCGACGGGTTCAACAAGGCCGTCACGGAGAGGTTCGGCGAACGCACGCTGCTCACCAATGCAGCCCGCGAGCCTGCCGGTCTGCTCTTCGAGAAGCTCGCCGACGGTCTACAGCCAAAGGAGCGCGAAGAGCTCAAGCAAGCCTGGCCGATCATGCGGACGGCGCAGCAGCTCGCCGCACATGAACGGACGGTGGAAACATTGAAGCAGGCGGAGGAATTGCGTCAAACCCAGCGTCAGAGCCCGGTGATGAAGCAGTGACCGGCCGTCATGTGAACATGCTGCTTGGTGCGGCTTCGATGATCATGGCTGGTGTCACGATAGCCGGGCTGATCGGCGGATACAGGCTGAACCTGACGCCGAGCGAGCCGCTCGGGCTCTGGCGGATCGAGAGGCTCGACCGTCCCGTCGCAGCCGGAGATCTGGTCTTCATCTGCCCGCCGGCGAACCCACTGTTCGAGAAAGCGCGCCGGCGCGGCTATCTTCGCCGAGGTCTCTGTGCCGGTGGCTTTGCGCCGCTCATCAAGACCGTCGCCGCACTTCCCGGCCAGCATGTCGAGATCGGCGATCACGTCGTCATCGATGGCCGTTCGCTCGACCTATCCGCTGTCCTGAAGACGGACGGCGAGGGCAGGGCGATCGCGCCCTATCCCGGCGGTGTCGTGCCATCCGGACACCTCTTTCTCCACTCTTCCTTTGCGAGCTCCTATGACTCCCGATATTTCGGCCCAATCCCCGCTGCGGCCCTGCTCGGCCTTGCCCGCCCGGTCATCATCTTCGATCCATGATCCCACCGGTCAGCGTCGGCGATCCTCTTTGCTCATCATCGCCGCAGTGGCCTGCGGCTGGCTCGGCTGGAGCGGCAATGTGCTGGCCCTACCGGTGGCAACGCTCTTTCCGGCGCTCTGGACGATGGCGCCCTCGCGCCTTGTCGCTGCGCTGGTGTCGACAGGCTATTTCCTCGCCGCCTCACGCGGCCTGCCGCAGGGCGTCGCGAATTTCTATTCCTCCGATCTCTGGCCCGGGTTGCTGCTTTGGACGGGCGCCTCCTTCTCATTCGTCGCCGTGCATGCGGCGGCCTGGACACTGCCGGTTAGGGAGCGGTCTGGGAAGGGGCATCCGGGAAATGGACGGGCGCTGCGCTATCTGGTGGCGGCGGTGCTCACGGGGTTGCCGCCCTTCGGCATCACCGGATGGGCGCATCCGCTGACGTCAGCCGGCGTCCTGTTTCCGGGATGGGGATGGTGGGGGCTTATCGCGACGGCAGCCGGCCTTCTCGTCATGACGACGCGAGTTTGGCCGGCTGCGGCCATCGCCCTGGGAGGGGTCTGGCTCTGGTCCACTGCCACGTGGACGGACCCGAAATTACCGGAAGGCTGGGAAGCCGTCGACCTCGAACAGGGCCAGATGCTCGGCCGTGATGGATCGCTCGAGTATCACCGTGACCTGATCGCAACGGTGCGCGAGGCGGCCAAGGGAACCCGCGTCGTCGTCCTTCCCGAAAGTGCGCTCGACTTCTGGACGCCGACGGTCGCGCGCCTCTGGCAGGACGCAATACGGGATCTCGACATCACCGTCATCGCCGGCGCCGCAGTCGTCGACGCCAAGGGCTATGACAATGTCATGGTCGTGGTTTCGGCCGCGGAGGTGAGGATCATCTATCGCGAACGCATGCCCGTTCCGGTCTCCATGTGGCAGCCGTGGCTTGCCTGGACAGGGCAAAGCGGCGGCGCTCGTGCCCATTTCTTCGAGAACCCGGCCGCTGAACTCGACGGTATCAGGATCGCACCGCTGATCTGCTACGAGCAACTCATCCTTTGGCCGGTGGTGCAGTCGATGCTGCAGAGTCCCGGCATTATCGTCGCGACAGGCAACGGCTGGTGGACCAAGGGCACGTCCATCGTCGCCATCCAGCAGGCGAGCACCGTCGCCTGGGCGAAGCTCTTCGATCTGCCCGTCGTCATGGCCTTCAACACGTGAGAAAGGAAAACCGGGATGGTCGATTCCGCCCTCATCCAGCAATGCGCAGATCCCGGCCTGAAGCCGGCGATCGTGGAACAGTTCATCGAGCGGGCAGGATCGCAGGATCCGCTTGCCGTGACCGTCCGATCCGGAAACCGCGTCGTTCTTGTGCCGAAACCGACGACGCCAGACGAGGCCATGGAGCTGATCCGCCAGAACATCGGCCGCAACAGCCTACGGGTCGGGATCACGCAGTATCCGGCCGGTCTCGGCATCATGGAGGCGGGCGAGCTCAAGCTGGACATCGTCGACGCCTGCGCCAATCTGAAAATGGGCACGGCCCTGTTCGCCAAGGTCTATCGCATCGTCATGAAGTGGTACGGCAACCCCACCGACAAGGAAGCCCTGCCGCAGGTGTTCGACGACGCCATCATCGCCTGGCAGAGCGGATACTTCGAGGGGACAGCGGTGTTCCGGGCGCCGGACCCTGGTGAAGTCCAGGTGCCTGAACCTGACAAGGAGGAGCCCACGAGCAATGCTACCCAGCCGTCGGCAGATTCTGCCGAGGAAGCCGTGAGCGATCCCGTCAGGGATGAGGCCCGCGATGGCGATCCAAACAAGGCCGGCATCCGTGTCAATCTCTCCGGAATTGGTGCTGAATGACGTTGATGCTCGCGACATTCACCGCACGACTTGCTTGATCATGTGCATGTTTGCACTGGCGAATTCAGCTTCCGCCCTCTATAAGGGCGGATAGGGCAGTACGCGCTGCCCCGAGGTGTGGAAACCTCTATCTGGCGGTTGGTGCTGGCCGTTGCAGCACCAGAATCCTCTGACCGATTGGCCGGGGGCCTGTGACGTATGTCCAGGTGCTCCGGTACTAAAGGTCGCAGGACTGTCCAGGTACAGTTTCCAACCCCCGGCTTGGGATCAGGGATTAACGTTTGCGGGGGCGCACCGCGGACAAGCCGGAGACGAAATCGAATGGTATCGGAGTCCACATCGTCAGAAGAAAAAATGGAGATCCGAGCTGCAGTCGGGCTGACGCAGGGTCTCTCCAAGCCTGACCTTGAGAGCCTGACCGTGGACGCCATCCGAATCCACCGACGTTTGGTCGGGGAGGCAGACCAGCTTTTCCAGAACCTTCCCGACGACTACAAATCCGGTAAGGCAACCGGTGGCACTCAGCATCTCAGTTACATCCAGGCTTGCATGGAAATGCACGCGCAGATGTATGTGGTGAACACGCTGGTCACCATCCTTGGCTATATTCCGAAAGTATCAGTGAACTGAGGCTCAGATCAGCTTTCTGCGAATGGCGACGGCGGTCAGATGGGTCAGTGTGTGCACGTCGAAGCGCTTCTTCGTTTCGGCGATCTTGACGCGCACGCTATTGTATTTAACGCCCTCGAGGTCCGCGGCTTCTTCCATCGTCTTGCCGACGGCGATCCAGCTCAGATAGGCGGCCCCTTTGGGATCGAGAGCAATCGGTTCCTCGACACTTGGGGCTGGTTCAGAGAGGGCGATGCGGGCATGAAGCTGCGCGACAGCGGACGCGGCCTCGACAGGGTCGATCTCGCGGTCCAAGTCGATTACCGGCTTCTCCGAGGCAAGCGTGAATATCGCGAGGGAGCCGTATGCGGCTTTGATGGGGATTGTAATGCCGGACCGAATCCCGAAGTCGGCCGCATGCGCGTAGAAGGAGCGTTCGGCCTTGGAGGGTCTTGACGTCTGGTGTTCGCCGCTCCAGGTGAAGGTCCGCTTCAGGGATTTCGCGCGTCGAACGACGGGATCAATTGCAAGATAGCCTCGCGCGAAATAGTCGGATTGAAACTCTTGGCGATAATTGGAGATTGCGACGGAGCGCCCCGGCTGGAGGTTGAGATAGGCATACCCTGCGAACCCAATCTGCTCGGTAAAGGTTGCGAGGGCGAGTTTAAGGATGCCTTCATCTCCAGGGATTGCGGCGAGATCGGTCAACTTGTCCAGCCAGTATTGCATTCAGAACTCCATCATCGATCGTCAGGGGGCAGAGGTCAAATTATTCCTCTGCGGATAGAGCGCCGTAGTGCCGCAGTTTGGCACCTTCAGCTGAACCGTAGGCGGTGAACTACGCCTGACGCTTTCTATGTAACTGGGCGATCCACCACCGATCAACGAAAAAACATACGACAGAAGTGCTTCCAGACAGCCTCAAGCGATAGCGCATGAGCTTCATGTTTGGAGTTCCCGACAGCGCCCATCCCATTTCACGGTGAGGGTCGAGATCTTTAGCAGGCATTCACCGAGTAGAAACAGTTCAGGCTGATTGCCGTGGTGGTTCCACCCTGTTGTCGGGTGGAGCCACCTGGGCTAGACGTTGCTACATCAATCCTTCTATTTGCGCCCGGTTTGTGCGGTGTTTGTCTCTGTGTTAGCGGGAATGTGGCTACAATTCGCGCCCGGCAGCGCGGCAGCGGCAGCCCCAAGCGGCAGTAGGGCTGCGAGGTCCATGCCGGTTTCCACGCCACAGTTCTGGAACAGACGCACGATATCCTCGGTGGCAACGTTGCCGCTGGCGCCCGGCGCATAGGGACAGCCGCCGAGTCCTCCGATCGCCGAGTCGAAGATGCGCACGCCGCGTTCGTAGGCCGCCCGCACATTCATCCAGCCGTGGCCGTAGGTGTCATGTGCATGCATCGCCCAGGTCGAGACCTCGGGAAAGGCTGTCATTACAGAATCGAACAGCGCCGCAACCTGATCCGGCGTGCCGCGGCCGGTGGTGTCGCAGAGGCAAACCTCGGCATCTGGGCGCACCTCGAGCGCGCGGCCCAGAAGGTCGAGCACCGCCGTAGCGGGGGTCATGCCCTCGAACGGGCAATGGAAAGCGGTGGCAAGGTTGAGCCGCATGCGGATCCCCGCCGGCGCCTCGGCCACAAGCCGGGCGTAGTCGGCCAAGGCCTCGTTCGGTCCGACGCGCACGTTCGACCGGCTGTGGCTTTCCGAAACCGAGATGACATAGGACAGGAAACGCGCCCCGGCCTCGATCGCCTTGTGGCCGTAGCGGGCATTGGGGACCAGGACCTGCGGCAGAACGGCGCCCTGCGCCAGAACATTGGCCAGCACCTCGGCCGCATCGGCGAGCTGCGGAATGGCGCGCGGGCTGACGAACGAGGTGATCTCCATTCGCCGCACCCCTGCGGCCGCAAGGCCGCGGATCATGGCGATCTTGGTTTCGGTCGGTATGAAGGGACCAATGTTCTGGAACCCGTCGCGCGGACCGACCTCGACGATCTGGACAGAAGTCATGCAATCACTCCCTTCTTCTGAAGCTGCTCGATCTCGGCCGCGGTGTAGCCGGCGATGTCGGCGAGAACCGCTTCGGTATCCTGTCCGACCTCCGGGCCGGTGCTGCGGATCGTGCCGGGAGAGTCGGGAAAATGCGGCACGATGCCGGGGTGAAGCAGTGTGCCATGGCGCGGATCGCTGACTTCGCGGACCATGCCGCGTGCACGGAACTGCGAATCCCCGGCGATGTCGGCGGCGGAGTAGATCAGGGTCGAGGGGATGTCAGCCCCGGCCAGAACTTCTGCCAGGCGCTTGGCGTCGAAGGTGCAGGACCAGGCGGAGATCGCCGCGTCGATCAATTCGACATGCTCGAGGCGACCGGCATTGTTTTTCAGTGCCGGGTCTGCAGCCAGATCGCCGCGCCCGATCAGTGCCATCAACCGCTGGAACAGCAGATCGGAATTTGCGGCAATGATGACCCAGCGACCATCCTTCGACGGATAGGCATTGGTCGGTGCCGCCGAAGCGATGCGGGCGCCGACGGGCTGGCGGACTAGACCGAGGGCGCCGTATTCCGTAACCACCCCTTCCATGAGCGACAGAACGGCCTCGGTCAGCGCGACGTCGAT
Organism: Allorhizobium sp. NPDC080224; assembly: GCF_050281005.1. Lineage (NCBI taxonomy): Bacteria > Pseudomonadati > Pseudomonadota > Alphaproteobacteria > Hyphomicrobiales > Rhizobiaceae > Allorhizobium > Allorhizobium sp. NPDC080224. Next base: position 73,597 of record NZ_JBNNWJ010000008.1, on the reverse strand, counting down.
GGTGCAAATGTCGTCATCGGGCTGGCCCTGCGATGCCAGAGCGCTGCGGCGGACGAGTCCGGCAAGAACCCCGATCACCGCATAGAGACCGGCGATCGAATCGCCGATGCTTATACCGACGCGCGGCGGCGGCAGGCCGGTGGTGCCAGGAGGATGGTCTGTCAGGTGGCGCAGCCCGCCGATCGCTTCGCCGATGACGCCGAAAGCCGCGCGGTCGCGGGCCGGACCTGTCTGTCCGTAGCCGGAGACATGGGCAACGACTAGACCGGGCCGCAGTTCTTGCAACCGCCTACGATCGAAACCGAGCCGCGCCAGACCGCCTGGGCGCTGGTTCTCGATCAGCGCGTCTGACCGGGCAATGATCCTTGCCACGGCCTCGATCCCCTCGGGTTGCTTAAGGTCGACCACCACCGATCGCTTGTTGCGGCCATGAACGCTCCACCACAGCGAGGCGCCGCTGGATTGTGCCCCCCAGCCGCGGACAGGATCGCCCCCGGGTGGCTCGATCTTGATGATCTCGGCCCCGAGATCGCCAAGAATACGGCTGGCAAACGGAGCGGCGATGAAATGGCCGATCTCGACAATGCGGATGCCGGAAAGCGGCGGTGTGGCTTCGTGTCTGGTGGACATCTGTCTTCCTCGCGATTTTCCGGCGGCATAAGTGCCGCTGGAAAAAGGTCCTTGTCTTTCATGGTGGCTCCAGCGCGTGCCGGCCTTCGATCAGCCGAGCGGACGCCCGGCGCTGTGGCGGCCCACCGCCGCGACGATGCCGTCCGCGTCGATGCCGAAGTGCCGGTAGAGATCGGCGATCCTGCCTGTCTGGCCGAAACGCTCGACCCCGAGGGGTGCGGTCCGGTGCCCGCGTACGGCGCCAAGCCATCCCAGGGTCATCGGATGTCCATCGATCACCGTGACGATCAGGCAGTGCGGCGGCAGACCGGCAAGCAGTCGATCGGCCTGCGACACGCCGTCAGGGGCATGACGTGCTGCCGTCCAGCCGGCGTGAAGCCGGTCGGCCGAAGTAACCGCCAGCACGCCCACGTCGCGCCGCGCTCCGGCGATGCGCCCTGCCGCCCGGATTGCCTCGGGCGCGACCACACCCTGGTAGGCGATCACCACCTCGGCATTCGGGCCTGGCTCGCGCAGCCAGTAGGCCCCGTCGATCACTCCCTGCGCGAACCCCGGATTCGGGCGGCGCAAGGGCTGCTCGACTGGCCGGGTGGAGAGCCGAAGATAGACCGACCCGCCAGCGGCATCGGCAAGCCCGGTGCGCGGATCGGGATCCTGTTCGCCGTCGCGCTGGAGATAGTCGAAGGACCAGCCCATGATGATGGCAAGTTCGTCCAGGAAGGCGGGCTCGAATGCGGCGAGACCGTCCTGCGACATGCCGATCAGCGGAGAGCCGATGGACTGGTGTGCGCCGCCTTCGGGGGCAAGCGTTATGCCCGAAGGTGTGCCTACTAACATGAAGCGCGAATCCTGATAACAGGCGTAGTTCAGCGCATCGAGGCCGCGCGCAACGAACGGGTCATAGACCGTGCCGATCGGGATCAGCCGTTCGCCGAACAGGCTGTGCGACAGGCCCGCTGCGCCGAGCAAGAGCATCAGATTCATTTCGGCGATGCCAAGTTCGATGTGCTGTCCCCCGGGCGTGAAGGCCCATTTTTGTGTCGAGGGAATGCGTTCGTCGCGGAACGTGTCGGCCTTGGTGGTCCGCGCGAAAAGTCCGCGCCGATTGACCCAGCCGCCGAGATTGGTCGATACCGTGACATCGGGAGATGTGGTGACGATCCTGTCCGCCAGCGGTCCGCCGAGGCGCGCGATCTCGTCCAAGATCTTGCCGAAGCCAGCCTGGGTCGAGAGGATCCGGTCCGTGGGAGCAATCGTCGCCGGAACCGGAAGTTGCGGCGCGGTAAAGCGGCGTCGCCCCTCGCTGAAGAACGGCACGCGCGACAGGAAGTTGCGAAGTCCGGCCTCGTCGGCGACGGCGGCGAAGGGTTCCCATTCGGCGCCTTCGGGTATCGCCATCGTCTGCTGAAACTGGGCCATCTGCCCGACTGTCATCAACCCGGCGTGATTGTCTTTGTGGCCTGCAAGCGGCGTGCCCCAGCCCTTGACTGTATAGGCTAAGAACACCGTCGGCTGTTCGCCCGTCGTGGCGTCGAAGGCCTCGCACAGGCTGGCAAGGCAATGGCCGCCGAGGTTTTCCATCAGCGCGGCGAGCTCCGCGTCACTGCGCGACTCGATCAGCGCCGAGGCCGGACCCTGGTCGTCGAGATCCTCCATCAGCCGCCGGCGCCATGCGGCCCCGCCCTGGAAGGTCAGCGCCGAATAAAGCGCGTTCGGGCAGGCGTCGATCCAGCCGCGAAGCTTCTCGCCGCCGGGTTCGGCGAAGGCTTCCCGTTGCAGGGCCCCGTATTTCAGCCGCACCACCCGCCAGCCGAAGGCTGCGAAACTCGCCTCGATCCGCGCGAAAAGCCCCTCGCGCACCACGCCATCAAGGCTCTGACGGTTGTAGTCGATCACCCACCAGACGTTGCGCAGATCATGCTTCCAGCCTTCCTGCAGCGCCTCGTAGATATTGCCCTCGTCCAGTTCCGCATCACCGATCAACGCCACCATGCGGCCCAGCGGAGCGGCCCGGCCATGGCCCTGAAGATAGTCCTGCACCAGGCTGGCAAAGATCGGCATGGCGGCCCCGAGCCCGACCGAGCCGGTCGAGAAATCCACGTCGTCCATATCCTTGGTCCGCGAGGGATAGCTTTGCACCCCGCCATATCCACGGAAGTTCTCCAGCCTGTCGCGGGTCTGGTTGCCCATAAGATACTGGATCGCGTGGAAGACCGGTCCGGCATGCGGCTTCACCGCCACCCGGTCCCCGGGACGCAGGGCATGGAAATAGAGCGCGGTCAGGATCGCGGCCATCGATGCCGACGACGCCTGGTGCCCCCCAACCTTAACGTCTCGCTCGTCCTTTTTGCGCAGGTGATTGGCATGGTGGATCGTCCAGCAGGAGAGCCAAAGAAGTCGCTGGTGCAATGTTTCCAGATGCGAAAGATCCCCGGCGCGCTGCAGCAGGCCGGCAGCAGGAGAGGTCGAAGTCACTTCGGGTGCTATGGTCATGAGGTCACACTGCATCGGGTTGGTTCATCGGCGCGGCATCGCGGAAGGCAGGCAGGGCATCGAGAGCGTCGAAGATCCGCTTGATCGTGGGCCAGCGGTTGGTATCAATCGCAAAGCGCCGGTTGTTCCAGACCTGGGCGTAGAGGCAGCAGTCGGCAAGACCGGGCCTGTCGCCATGGCAATATGTGCCGGTGTGGCAGTCCTGCGCCAGCATGATTTCGAGCGGATCGAACGTGGTCTCGACCCAGTGGACGAACCAAAGCTTCTGCGCGGCTTCGTCGGCGCCGAACTGTTCGGCTAGTCGGTTGAGCACCCGCAGGTTGTTGAGCGGATGGATTTCGCATGCGATCATGTAAGAAAGCGCCCGCACCCTGGCCCGTCCAGCGGCATCTTTCGGAAGGAGCGATGGCCCGGCATGGGTTTCGTCAAGCCATTCGATGATCGCCAGGGATTGCACGAGCGCCGTTCCATCCTCGAGTTCCAGCACCGGCACGAGACCGGCGGGATTCATTGCCAGATAGCGGGGTGCCCGCGTTTCGCCCTTGCGGAGCGCATAGGCAACATACTCGGTCGCAAGCCCTTTTAGGTTCAGCGCGGCCCGCAGGCGCGTCGAGGTGGAGGACCGGAAGAAGTTGTGCAGGCGCATGGTCATCTCAGTTGCTCCTCATGCCCGTGGCCCGATCGTCGTGACAATCTGGCCGAGACCGTCGATCGAGACCACGCAGACATCGCCGACCTGCATTGCTCCCACGCCTGCGGGCGTGCCGGTCATCACCAGGTCGCCTGGGCGGATTTCCATCGAGTGCGACAGGATCGACACGATCTCGGGCACCGACCAAATCAGGTCCGCAAGATCCGCGTGCTGCCTCACGGTGCCGTTGATCGTCAGTCTGATCGCGCCGTGGTCGGGATGGCCGACTTCCGCAACCGGGTAGATCGGGCCGATCACGGCAGAACGGTCAAAGGCCTTGCCCCAGTCCCAGGGCCGACCCGTCTCGCGCGCGGCAAGTTGCAGGTCGCGCCGCGTCAGGTCGTTCCCGACAGCATATCCGAAGATATGATCCAGCGCCCGATCCTCGGGAATGTCAGAGCCAGCATTGCCGATGGCAACCACCAGTTCCGCTTCATAGTGGAAGTTCTTCGTTTCGGGCGGATAGGCGACGGTCTGCCCGTCCTCGACGATGGCATCCGCCGGCTTGGTGAAGAAGAAGGGCGGATCGCGATCCGGGTCTTTGCCCATCTCGCGCGCGTGTTCTGCATAGTTGCGTCCGACGCAGAAGATGCGCCGCACGGGAAAACGTGCGTTGGTTCCGGCGACCGGCAAGCTGGGAATGGGCAGCGGTGGGAAGCAGTAGTTCATCGGTGGTCTCACCTTTTCACAGGGTTGCATCTCAAGATTCATGCTCGGGGCGAGCCGACTGTGGCGATGTGGCGGACATCCTGCGCAGGAGCCATAGCACCGCCAGCATCCCCAGCCCGATCCCGTAGGCGGCGGCAACCGGAAGCCCGCCCAGTGGCAGCGGCATCAGCAGCAGCGCGCCGCTCAGCACTAGAAGCATGCGCCGGACGCCTTCGATAGGTCCGCCAAACCAGCCGGCGAGCGCGGCAGATATCGCGTAGACCCCGCTCATCGCCGCACCTGCGGCCGTGACGATCTCCAATGCGCTGCCTTGCATCATAAGCGGTGGTGACACCACGAAAAGGAACGGCACGATATATGCCGTCCAGCCCAGCCGCATCGCCACGAGCGAAGTCTGCATCGGCGGTGCCTTCGCAAGGGCGGCCGCGAAGAAGGCACCGATGGCGATCGGGGGCGTAACCATCGACATCATGCCGAGGTAGAAGATGAAGAAATGGGCTGCGACCGGCGAGACTCCGGCCTCGACAAGCGGCGGGGCAAGCAGAACCGCCAGCAGAAGGTAGACCGCGACCGTCGGCATGCCCATTCCGAGAACCAGGCTGGCGACCGCTGTCAGAACCAGAAGAAGCAGGAGGTTGCCCTGGCCTATCTCTGCCAGCGCGAAGGTGCCGGCAAAGCCCAGGCCGGTGACGTTGAGAACGCCGATGATGAACCCGGCGGCCGCCGAAATCATCAGGATGTCGGTCATCGCGAAGCCGGTCTCCACCAGCGATTGCCAGATCGCGCGCAGAGCGATTCGTTGACCGCCATAGCCGTAGGCCGCGCCGCAGATCATGGCCGCGCCGGTTGCCCAGAGCGCCGCGGTTTCCGGTCGCTGGCCCAGCCAGAACAATGCGACCACCATGACAACGAACGGCAGGATGAAGATGCCTCCGCGGCGCAGCGTTCGACCCGCGGATGGAATCTCGTCATCGAGCAGGGGGGCAATGCCGGACGCGGCTGCCTCGAGATCGACCTGGAAATAGAGCGCCAGATAGTAGAGCGCGGCGGGGATGACGGCGGCAAGCGCGATCTCTGCATACGGAACCTGAAGGAAATCGGCCATCAGGAAGGCGACTGCGCCCATGACCGGAGGAGCGATCTGGCCTCCGGTAGATGCCACGGCTTCCACCGCCGCGGCCATCGTTGGCCGATAGCCCGTCCGGGTCATCAGCCGAATAGTGACGACCCCGGTCGCCACGATGTTGGAGACCACCACCCCGGATATCGTGCCGAACAGGGCGGATGCGAGAATGGAGATCTTGGCCGCCGCGCCCCGGCGACGACCCAGTGCCGCGAGGGAAATGTCATTGAAGAACTCGGCGCCGCCCGCTCGCATGAGGATCTGCCCGAACAGCACGAATGCGACCACGACACTTACGGCCACGTTGAGCGTGAGGCCCAGCATGCCATTGGCGTCGAAGGCGACATAAGTCAGAAGCTGCTCGGGCGCCACATGCCGGGTTTGCAGGGAACCGGGCACCATATGGCCGATCAGCCCGTATCCGGCAATGCCAAGCACCACCAGCACCAGCGCCCAGCCGACGACCCGGCGCAGACCCTCGATCACCAGAAGGAACAGGACTGCGGCGATTGCCACTACGTCGAACGAAGCCGACATAGCCCGACCGATCAGATCGACGTATCGAAAGGAAACGTACAGAGATGTCCCCAATCCAAGCGCGGCCAGCACCCAGTCCAACAGTTGTCCCTGAACCGCCCGCTCGGCGCCGTCGCTGCCGCGGCGCTCGATCAGGAAGACCAGCCCGAGACCGACGCCGAGAGCCGCCGCAAGCACCTGCTCGGTGTAGATGTAAAGGCCGAGACGGCTGGGCATGTCCAGCGCGAAGGCAATGGCGATGAGTGTCAGAGCGACTGCCAGCCCCTGTACGACAACAGGACGGGCAGCCATTGGCCGGAAGCGGTTTGTCTGTGTCATCTCGGAGTTCCCATTGGACGAGTTGTCGCGATGCGGGAGCGCGGCAGGGCGCTGGCCTTTGTCTGTCTCGCCCGCCGCAACTATCCCGTTAGTTTGCCGGCGTCTTGGCCACGCCACGCTCGGCGAAGAATTCCTCGGCACCCGCATGGTATTCCACACCGGGGTAGTCCACATATGCGGTTTCGAGGTTCAGCGCGGCGAGGGGCGGATAGGCCGCCATAATCGCGTCGCGGCTGTCGAACAGCGCGGCCAGAAGCGCCTTGACTCGTTCGTCGGGAACATGCGCGCCGACCACCAGCACATTGTCCCAGGTGAGCATCATGATTGGCTTCTCGACGCCGACCCGAACCGGCGCGGGCGTGACTTCCGTGAAATAGTAGGTCGGCCGATGCTTGCGCACCGCTGCTAAGGCCGCCTCGCCCGAGGCAACTTCCAGGAAGCGGACCCCGCCGACTGAGGCGCCGACTTCGGCCACCTTCGGCCCGCCCACCGCGAAAAAGGCAGCATCCGTCTGCCCCGAAACAAGCGCGTCGGCTCCGCGGATGAGTTCGGGCATCGGCACGCCGACCACTTCGTCATAGCTGATCCCGTCGGCCTCGAGCAGCGCGCTCACCAGTGGGCGGTTGAGCGGAAACGCCTCCCAACCGGAGGGCACACGCATACCCTTGAGGTCGGACACGCGAATCATTTTCGAGTCGGCTCGCACGAAAAGCCCGACCGGGAAGGGATTGATCCGGGCCACGACCCGCAGGTTCGGCATCGGCGCCGAATATTCGCCGGACCCGTCGACTGCGGTGATCACATCGTTGATATCATTCAGCGAATACTCGGCCAGCGCGTCGTTGACGGCCTGCATCATCTGGCTGTTGCCGCCATAGGGCTGAACAACCAGCCTGCCACCGTCGGCCTTGCGGGCCTCGGCGGCGATGACCGACGCCATGGTGTTCCATACAGAACCGGCGGGCGGGGTCGCAATCGCCTCAACCTGCGCAGAAGCATTGCCTGACACCAGACACGCAAAAATTGCGACCGTCGAAAGTCGTGCCGAAAACAGCTTGCTCATTTTCATCCTCCCTTTGTTGTCGATGCGCTGGTCTGGATCTTACCTCCCTGCCAGTCCGGCAAAAGAATGTTATCCAGATTTCAGAAAATTGAAAGCATGCTTTTTTTTATTGCCGAGATTTTCAGAATGCGATAACAAGCTGTGGAGCTTGGGGATCGCGGAGGGGCTGTTTGGTCCCAGGCCAATTTTTGTTCCAACGGGAGGAAGTTCAAATGAATGCCAGTGTGCAGGGCGCTTTGCGCTCATACTCCGACGCCGAAATTCTCGGGATGATTGACGAGAAAGCCGGAGTCTACAATCCGAAGATCTACACGGACGAATCGCTCTACAAGCTTGAACTGGAGCGCATCTTCGCCCGCACCTGGGTCTGCATGGGCCATGAGTCGCAGATTGCCAAGCCGGGTGACTTCATCACGGCCTACATCGGCGAGGATCCTGTCGTCGTGTCGCGGCAGAAGGATGGAAGCATTCGCGTGTTCCTGAACCAGTGTCGGCATCGCGGTATGCGCATCTGCCGCGCCGACTCTGGCAATGCGAAGGCGTTCACCTGCACCTACCATGGCTGGGCCTACAACCAGGGCGGCGAACTTGTCAGTGTCCCGATGGAGCAGGAAGCCTTCGGTGGCTGCCTGAACAAGAAGGAGTGGGGCCCGAAGCAGGCGCGGGTCGACACCTACAAGGGTCTGATCTTCGCGAACTGGGATGCTGAAGCTCCATCGCTTGACGAGTATCTGGGCGAGGCCAAATTCTACATGGACATCATGCTCGACCGCTGCGAGGGCGGCACAGAGGCGGTGCCCGGCATCCAGAAGTGGGTCATCCCCTGCAACTGGAAGTTCGCTGCCGAGCAGTTTGCGTCGGATGCCTACCACGCCGGCACGACCTCACATCTGTCCGGCATCATGGCGGGCGTGCCGGACGACGTGGATCTGTCGCAGGTCGCACCGCCGACCACGGGGCTGAACGTCCACATGTCGAACGGCCACGGCTGCGGCCTGTTCTTGCGCAACCCGATGTTCTATATGACGATCCTCGGGCCGAAAGTGACCGAATACCTGACTGCCGGACCGGCCTATGAGGAAGCGACGCGCCGCCTGGGCAAGTCGCGGACCGATGTACACTTGTGTCACTGCAACATTTTCCCGAATCTGTCGTTCCTGGCAGGAATCAACACGGTCCGCATGTGGCAGCCACGCGGCCCCAACGAGATCGAGGTCTGGACCTTCACCGTGGTGGACAAGACCGCCCCGGCCGAGATCAAGGAAGAATGGAGCCGCAACGTTTCGCGCACCTTCTCGGCAGGTGGCGTGTTCGAGCAGGACGATGGCGAAAACTGGTGCGACATCCAGCAGGTGCTGAAGGGGCACGTCGCCCAGCAGCAGAAGTTCAACATCGAGATGGCCTCTCACACGATTACGACCGAGAATCCCGAGGGCTTTCCTGGGATCAGCTTCGCGTACACCTATGGTGAGGAATCGGCACGCGGAATGTATCGCTACTGGACGCAGATCATGACAGCCCCGGACTGGCCCTCCATCCGCGAGATCAAGCCGCTTCCGGTTGCGGCGGAATAACGCTCCACTGGCGGCGACAGTTCGCTGACTAGTCAGATAGTCAGCCGGAATGCCCGGCAGGCACCATAATGCATTGGGAGGAAACCATGCTCGATACTACCTTCAAAACCGCCTTTGAGCGCAAGCCGAAGACCGTTTCCCTTGAGCTTCAGCACGAGGTCGAACAATTCCTGTACTGGGAGACTAAGCTGCTGACGGATCGCCGTTACGAGGAATGGTTCGGCCTTCTCGCTTCGGATCTGCGCTATTGGATGCCGATACGCTCGACCAGGATCATGCGCGAAGTCGCTCAGGAATACACCGACGAGAACGGCTTCGCCCATTTTGACGACAACTGGCACACGATGAAGGGCCGGATCAAGAAGATCATGTCGGATGTGGGCTGGTCCGAGAACCCGGCCTCGCGTCTGCGGTATCTGGTCGGCAACGTGATGATCGTACCCGAGAGCGACAACGAGCTGAATGTCGTTTCCGCGATGATGATCTACCGCACGCGGCAGGAGCGTCAGCTGGACGTGTTCGCTTGCGAGCGCCACGATGTGCTGCGTCGCGTCGACAGCGAGGCCGGTTTCGAGATTGCGAGCCGTAAGGTTCTGGTGGATCAGAGCACGATCCTGTCGAACAACCTCAGCTTCTTCTTCTGATAGGGGGAAAAATGGCGTGGACAAAAGCTTTCCCTTCGGCAGACCTGCCGGAGGGAGAAATGAAACAATTTGCCGGGGCGGCAGAGCCGATCCTGATCTGCAAGCTGGGCGGCAAGGTGCACGCTGTTCAGGATACCTGCACGCACGACACCTGGTCGCTAGCAGATGGCTTTCTGGAGGACGGGATCGTCGAGTGCAGCCTTCACTTCGCAAAGTTCTGTGTAAGAACTGGTCAAGTTAAGGCGCTTCCTGCCTGTGACGCCCTCAAGGTCTTCCCAGCAAAAATCGAGAACGACTTTATCTACATCGACTGCTGATACAGAATTACGAAAGCAAAGGGAGGAAAAGCAATGCAACTCAAGGATCAAGTCGCGCTCGTGACGGGCGGCGGGTCAGGTCTTGGTCGGGCCATTGTCGAGCGATACGTGGAAGAGGGTGCACACGTCGCAATCTTCGATCGTTCGCACGAACGCATCGAAGAAGTTACGCGGGCGCTTGGCGGCAAGGTCATTGGCATCGCCGGCGACGTGCGCGAGATGGCCGACAACAAGCGGGCAGTGGTTGAATGTGTGAAGGCTTTTGGCAAACTTGATACCCTGGTCGGCAATGCCGGCGTCTGGGACTGGTCGAAATCGCTGGTGTCCACAGCGGACGATGCACTCGTCAGCGCCTTTGACGAGATGTTCGCGATCAACGTCAAAGGTTACGTCCTTGCTGCCAAGGCGGCGTTGCCCGAGCTGTACAAATCCAAGGGGCAGATGATCTTCACCGCCTCGAATGCATCGTTCTATCCTGGTGGCGGCGGCGTTCTCTACACCGCGACGAAACATGCCGTGGTCGGTATGATCAAGCAGATGGCGCACGAGTTCGCGCCTCATGTGCGGGTTAACGGCGTCGCCCCTGGCGGTATCGGCGGCAGCAACCTTGCCGGCATCGGTGCCCTTGGCCAGGCGGGACAGAAGTTCTCGGAGCTGCCGCTGAACGACCTGATGAAGCAGATGCTGCCGCTCGAGCGAGCGTTCCACGCTCGGGAATATGCCGGTGCATATGTGTTCTTCGCAAACCGCAAGGACAACCAGCCGGGAACCGGCGGCGTGCTGAACTTCGATGGCGGTATCGGCATGCGTGGCTTCGCGTCCGCAAACATGGGCGCCGAACTGGTCGAAGCCTTCGGCAACGCCTGAATCGGCCGGGGCAGTTTCGAACTCTGTTACCGGATCGAACCTGCTTCGGGGCTGATATGACCGACTGTCCTAGACCGGACCGATCCGGTTGATGGCTGTTGCGCCCGGCATGGCTACCGGGTGCGGGCATCGACAAACCAACAGGAGGAAACGCAATGGATACTTTGCTCTATATCGACAACGAGGCGCGCGGCGCGACTGACAACGAAACCTTCGCCCGCCGCTCGCCGGTGACCGGCGAGGTCGTCACCCAGGGGGCAGCGGCTAAGTCGGAGGATGCGCTTGCGGCGATCGATTCGGCGCAGCGCGCATTCTTGACTTGGTCCCAGACCGGTCCGGGCCAGCGTCGCGTGCTGCTGATGCGCGCCGCCGACGAGATCGAGAAGCGCACCGAAGACTTTGTCGTCGCCATGAAGGGCGAGGTTGGCGCCGGCGAGCTCTGGGCGCGCTTCAACGTGATGCTTGCGGCGAACGTGTTCCGCGAAGCCGCAGCAATGACCACGCAGATCCAGGGGCGCACCATTCCCTCGGACAAGCCGGGTACGCTGTCGATGACCGTGCGCCAGCCGGTTGGCGTAATCCTCTCGATCGTGCCGTGGAACGGGCCGATCGTGCTGGCGGCGCGCGCCATCGCCTATCCGCTGATGTGCGGCAACACGGTCGTTTTCCGTGCCTCGGAAACCTCGCCCAAGACGCACGCCCTGGTGGCAGAGGCAGTCTATGCCGCAGAGTTCCCGGCCGGAACGCTGAACTTCGTGACCAACGATCCGAAGGACGCCCCCGAAGTCATCGAGACCATGATCGCCCACCCGGCGGTGCGCCGCGTCAACTTCACCGGCTCGACCAACGTCGGCCGGATCATAGGCGAGAAATGCGGCCGCCATCTCAAGCGGTGCATCCTGGAGCTTGGCGACAAGTCGCCGATGGTCGTGCTGCGCGATGCCGACATCGACGGCGCAGTGAACGCGACGATTTTCGGAGCCTTTCTCTACCAGGGACAGATCTGCATGTCGACCGAGCGGGTCATCGTCGAGGAGCCGATCGCCGACGCCTTCGTAGAGAAGCTTGCGGCACGCGCTGCCCAGCTTCAGGCCGGCGACCCGCGCACCCAGGCCGCCTGCGCACTTGGCCCGGTCGTGAGCCAGGGTGCCGCAGACCGGCTAAACGCACTTCTTGACGACGCAGTCGCCAAGGGGGCGGAGCTCAGGTCCGGCGGTCACGCCGACCACACGCTGATGTCGGCGACCGTGCTTGACGGTGTCACCTCAAAGATGCGCATCTATTCGGAAGAAGCCTTCGGCCCCATCCTGCAAGTGATCCGGGTGAAGGACGCAGACGAGGCGGTGCACGTTGCCAACGACACGGAATATGGTCTCTCGTCCGCCGTGTTCGGTACCGACATGACCCGTGCGCTCGATGTGGCGATGCGCATCCAGACCGGTTCTGTCCACATTAACGGCGCCACCGTCGCCAACGAGGCGCAGGCTCCTTATGGTGGGACCAAGGCAAGTGGGTGGGGTCGTTTCGACAGCCAGGCTGTGATCGAGGAATTCACGGAGCTGAAGTGGCTGACGATCGAACAGCCAACCCAGCAGTATCCGCTGTAACCGGCGGCCAGAGGGAATGATCGGGTCTGGCCCGCGGTTTAAACCATGGGCCAGACCATCAAAGACGCGGGCACTGCTTGAACGCGCCACGTATGCCAGGACATCATCAGCCCGAAGGAAACCGTGGCGAAGATGATGACGAGCCCACAATCTCTACCGTTGTCGAAGCGCAACATCAGGAGGAATAGATGACCGTGAACACCGCAGTTGACGAGGCCCTGTCCGACAAGGCTCGCGCCTTCAACCTCTTCAACCCTCCTGAGGACTATTTCGACAACCCGAGCCCATTCTTCCGGCTTCTCCGAGACGGTGATCCGGTACACACACAGGAAGACGGCAGCGTTCTTCTCACACGCTATGACGACGTGCGTCAGATCTGGCGGGATGTGAGTGGCCTCGTCAATAAAAGGGAACAATTCTGCAAGCGTTTTGGTGAAGGACCTTTGCTGGAACACCACACCTCGACCATGCTTTTCCGTGACAATCCAGATCACGACCGTCTGCGCAACATCGTCAACCCGTTCTTCTCGCAGAACTCAATCCAGATGCTTTCCAGATTCACCCAGGAAGTGGTGGATCGCGAGATCGAGAAGGTCAAGAAGATGGGCGAGTTCGACTTCGTCCGCGACTTTGCCTTCCGAATTCCGGTGGCGCTGATCTGCAAGATCATCGGCGTTCCCGTCGCGGATGCGGATCATATCCAAGCCATTGGTCGCAAGGTCCTGTTTCCACTGAATCCAAAGGTATCAGAAACAGCTATTGCGGAAGGGCACGACGCCGTCACCGAATTCAAGAACTACCTGCGCCCGTTCTTGGACGAGATCAAGTCGCGGCCGACGATCGACCCGACCGAGAGCATCCTCTGCGCGATGGCCGCAGCCCAGCGTGAGGGTGTCGAGGTCAGCGATGACGAGATCCTGCACATGTGTATCGTGACGCTGAACGGCGGCCATGAGACCACGACGAACCTCATCTCGCAGTCGATCCACTTTCTGATGGACGATACGGAAAGCCTGTCGCAACTGCGGGGCGGCGAGGTCCCGATCGCGCCCGCGCTCGAGGAGCTGATCCGTTTCATCACGCCCTTGCAGCTTCAGGGTCGGCGCACGACGCAGGAGGTGGTTCTTGAAAGCGGCAACGGGACCCTCCCCGCCGGAACCGAGGTCGTCCTGTGCCAGGCTTCGGCCAACCGAGACGAACGGATCTTCGGCGACCCCGACAAGCTGAACCTCTCCCGCCGGCCGAACAACCATGTCGGCTTCGGTGCCGGAATCCACGTCTGTCTGGGGCGGCCGCTGGCGCGGCTCGAAGCCTCGATCGCAATTCCCACTGTGCTCCGGGAACTGCCGACGCTGACGCGGAACGGCAAGGTGCGCTTCCAGCACAACACGCGGTTCCGGGGTTTGGAACTGTTTCCTGTAAAGCTCGCCTAAGCCGGCGGGCAAGCGGACGGGAAAAGGATGAGGGGTCCGGCCATGCCGATGTGGCGGCCGGAGCATGAGAAGCTATCGCAAGTGATGTTGGGATCACGGATCGGGAAAACCAGGATGAAGATTTGCCGTTTTAACAAGAGCCGCGTCGGGCTTGTCGAAGGGGACGAGGTCATTGATGTGACCGACGCGCTGGATCTGCTGCCGCAAGTGCGCTACCCGCTGCCGCGGCACGACCCGATGATTGCGCTTCTCGACCGGCTGATGCCCGCATTTGCGGCTGCGTCGCGCAACGGTGAGCGCAGGAAGATCACTGAAGTCTCCCTCGAGTCTCCGGTGGCGAACCCCGGCAAGCTGGTGGCGGCGCCGGTCAATTACGTCAAGCACCTAGAGGAAGCGCGCGAACAGAAGGAACTTCACCAGAACAATGCCGCCCAGATCCGCGTCATTCACGAGACGGGACTTTTCCTCAAGGCCACGAGCAGCCTGATCGGGCCTTCGGACCCTGTAACGCTGCGCTTCCCCGATCGTCGCTCTGACCACGAGATCGAACTTGCGGTGATCATTGGCCGCCGGGCTGATCGCGTGGCGGCAAAGGACGCGCTTGAACATGTCGCGGGCTACGCGATCGGCCTGGATATGACGGTTCGGGGGGCCGAGGAGCGCAGCATGCGCAAGTCGGTTGACAGCTATTCGGTGTTGGGCCCATGGCTGGTTACTGCTGACGAGATCCCCGATCCGTCCCAGCTGGACTTCGAACTCCAGGTCGATGGCGTCACCCGGCAGAAGGCCAATACGCGAGATCTGCTGCTGAGCGTGCCGGAGCTGATTGAGATGGCCAGCCGTTTCTACACGCTCGAGGTCGGCGATGTCATCTTCACCGGCACGCCCGAGGGTGTCGGGCAAGTCCTGCCAGGAAACAGGCTTCACGCTTGGATAGATAAGATCGGTTCCATGGAGGTTCAGATCAACTGACTTTTTGGGCGGCCGACCATAGACCTGCGGTGCGGCCGCCGACCTCCTGACAGCAATTCAATCGCTTTCAGGACCAAGCGTTTCAGGGATAGATGGACGCGTTTGTTTGCCGGACTTTTGAACATAATTGGCCAACTGCATCACAAACTGCTGTTTTTCTTGCGGATCGAGCTGTTGCAAAATCAGTGACCGTAACCGTTCGATTCGTCCTTCACCTTTGGTTACCAAGGCCTCCCCGGTAGGGGTCAGTTCAAGCACTTTCTGTCTGCCATCGGTTTCACTTTGCGTGATGAGCAGCAGTCCACGCTTTTCCAGCGCAGTAGCTGTCCTGCCGCAGCTGGCCTTGTCCACTACGGCATGACGGGCAAGTTCAGTCACAGACAGGCCGGGAAAATTCCGCAACGTGGCGATCATTATCCACATCACGGGCGACAGGTTCAGACCAGCCATGGCTTCATCGAAACAATACAGAAAGATCTGGTAGGTGCGCCGAATCAGATGCGCAGGATGATCAATCAGTATCTTTTGGCGTTTCCTGACCTCCAGGGTTCCCTGTGGGTATAGCATAGCCTGGTCTTTCATCCTTCAAAGTCCTCTTTTGGCTTGGCCGACCGGCACCGGCAGACACCAGCGAATATCGATACGATGTACGTAAGTATGCTTTCAAACTTTGGTCAGCGCAATGACCGACAGCTTGTAATCCTGCCACGCGCAAGCCTCACGTATGGCTGACCGAACAGTCCGCAATCAGCTTGACGCGCCACGAGAAGAGATGCTAGAAGATAGTATGCATGCTTGATAAGTGGATTGACCGGTGGTATTGGCAGCAACTTAAAAAGCAGAAGTGACCTGGGCGGCGGAGGAGCCTGAGCGCCAGGTGTGCAAGTCTTACGACGACTTCAGTCGAAGCGAGTTCGGTGGGAGAGGAGTCCTGATGGTTATCAATCTTGTTTTTGTCGATGCGTCCGGCGAGCGACGCGAGGTTTCGTCGGTTGAGGGGCGGTCCCTGATGGAGGCTGCGTCTCTGTCTGGTATTCCGGGGATCGACGCCGATTGTGGCGGGGCATGCGCCTGCGCCACTTGCCAGGTCTATGTAGATGCCGACTGGCTGTCTCGTCTTCCGCCCATCGGCGAATCGGAATCCAATATGCTGGAATTCGCGGCCAACCGTCATGAGAGCAGCCGCTTGGCCTGTCAGATCAAATTAACGCCGGAACTGGATGGTCTCACCGTGACCACTCCCGAGTTCCAATTCTAACAAATCAGAATGCACGCCCGCCTGATTGCAGGGCACATAGTGGAGGACACCAATGTCGCTGATCGAGAAGCCGGCTGAATCGCCGGAACGGAAGAGGTTCTACGACAAGATCAACAACTCTTCATATACCGCGCTCTGGACGGTGCTTTCTGACATCATTACGCCAGAACCTCGCAGCGCCTGCATGTCGCATCTGTGGCATTTCGATGAGGCGAAGTCCTATTTGCTCGAAGCTGGCGGGCTTATCACAGCCGAGGAGGCGGAGCGGCGCGTTCTCGTGCTGGAAAATCCCGGCCTGCGCGGGCAATCCCGAATCACGACTTCGCTATATGCCGGCCTCCAGGTCGTCATGCCGGGCGAGGTCGCCCCGGCCCACCGCCACAGCCAGTCGGCGCTGCGCTTCGTGATGGATGGCGCGGGCGCCCAGACCTCGGTCGATGGTGAGCGCACGATCATGCAGTTCGGCGATTTCGTGATCACCCCCCCGGGCGCATGGCACGACCACGGTAACGAGTCGGGTGAGCCGATGATCTGGCTCGACGGGCTGGATATCCCGATAGTCTCGGTCTTCGACGCTTCCTTTGCCGAAGAGCATCACGACGATCGGCAGCCGATCACCCGCCAGACGGAGGACAGCAGCTGGCGTTTTGGCGCAAACATGCTGCCGGTCGATTATGAACGGACGCGGCTTGCCTCGCCGATCTTCAATTATCCGTATGAGCGTTCGCGCGAGGCGCTGGCTCATCTGGAAAAGCAGGGAGAGATCGATCCCTGCCACGGCATCAAGATGCGCTACATCAATCCGGTGGATGGCGGCTGGGCGATGCCGACGATCTCGCCCTGTCTTCAGCTTCTGCCGAAGGGGTTCAAGACTCATCGGTACCGTTCGACCGATGCCACCGTGTTCGTCGTAACCGAAGGCACGGGGCGCAGCATCATTGCCGGCAAGACCTATGAATGGGGGCCGAAGGACGTCTTTGTGGTGCCAAGCTGGAAGACCGTTACGCATGAGGCCGATGGCGACGCGGTGCTGTTCTCATACTCCGATCGCGTTTGCCAGGAAAAGCTTGGACTCTGGCGGGAAGACCGCGGCAACGCGATACCGCTCTGAGAAGCAAGCCTGCCGCTGACTGCGACCGCAGTCGGTGCAACCTATGCGCCCTTGCAAAGGAAGACCCTTGATGAAACGCGAATTGCTTACTGTGGATGACGTTACCGGTTGTTGGGCGATCATGCCCACACCGTCGAAGCCAGGTGCATCCGATCCGAACGCCGTCGACACCGTCGACCTAGACGAAGCCGCGCGTGCTGCGGAGGCATTGGTCGCGGCGGGCGTCGACGGCATCCTGTCGCTTGGCACGCTGGGCGAGGCCGCAACCACGACTTGGGAAGAGAAAGAAGCATTCATGCGCACTCTGGTCGAGACGGTGCGCGGCCGTATTCCGGTCTTCGGTGGCACGACCGCCCTTAACACGCGGGACACGATCCGCATGACCCGCGCAGCACGCGAGATCGGTGTCGATGGCGTCATGCTGGGCCTGCCCATGTGGGTCCAGCCCGATGTGTCGACCGCGGTGCAGTTCTTCCGCGATGTGGCGGCGGCCTGCCCGGATGTGGCGATCTGCGCCTATGCCAACCCGGAGGCATTCAAGTTCGAGTTTCCCCGTGCTTTCTGGGCGCAGATCTCCGAGATCCCGCAGGTCGTCTCGGCCAAGTACATCAATACGGCCGCGCTTTATGCCGACCTGAACCTGACCAAGCGCAGGATAAGGCTGATGCCGCTTGACGTTGATTACTATGCCGCCGCACGACTCGACCCCGAGGCGTGCACGGCATTCTGGACCAGTGGTGCGGTCTGCGGTCCGGCCCCTGCGATTCAGCTGCGCGACCTAGTGGCCAAGGCCCGGAAAACCGGCGACTGGACTAGCGCGAAGGCGCTGACCGACCGGATCGGCATGACCTATCGCACGCTGTTCCCGAACGGCTCGTTCAAGGACTTCTCAGTTTACAACATCGGCATCGAAAAGGCGCGGATGGATGCGGCCGGCTGGATGACGGCCGGGCCCTGCCGCGCGCCCTATTCCCTGGTCCCCGAAGCCTATCTTGAGGGTGCGCGTGAATCTGGTCGACAATGGGCGAAACTAGCCGCCGAACTTGCGGCCGAGGGAGCGAAATGACCGCTCGCGCGCTGGATTTCTATTTCGACTTCATGAGCCCCTTTGCTTATCTGGCCTTCCAGAAAGTGCCGGGACTCTGCCGGAAATACGGGCTGGAGTTTCGTCCGCACGTGGCGAACCTTCCCCGGCTGAAACTCTTGGCCGGCAACACCGGGCCGGCCAATGTCAGCATTCCGCTGAAGATCCGCTACCTGCGCAAGGACCTTGATCGCTGGGCCACCCTTTATGATGTGCCTCTGGTCTTTCCTAAATCGCTGGCGTCCGAGACCCTGAACAAGGCGTTCCTCTTTGCGGCAGACCACGACGCAGCAGAGGCCTTCATAAAGGCTGCTTGGGCGCGCGTGTGGGGCGAGGGCGCCGACCCGGCCGACGCGGCGCTTCTGGCCGAGCTTGCTCGGCAGTTCGGATGGAGCGCCGAGGCCTTGGCGGCCTGGGTGGCATCCTCGGAAGCGGCAGACCGCTACGAGGCCGGAACGCAGGCCGCGCACGAAGCGGGTGTTTTCGGCATGCCCACGATGATCGTGGGGGATGAAATGTGGTGGGGCAACGATCGCCTTACCTTCATGGAAAAAGCGCTCCAGACGGGGCTTCAAACTTAACCGGATCTGTCCGGAGGGAGGAACAACATGGCTCTTCAAAAACTTTCCCACGCGCGGCTGCGCGTCAAGAACCTCGACGAATCGGTGCGCTTTCACACCGAAGTTCTCGGGCTGGAGGAAATCGCCCGGCAAGACGGCGTCGTGTATCTGACGTGCGGCACCGACGGGACTTTCGACGTTGCCGTTACCGAAGGCGGGACTGGCGTCATCAGCTTTGCCATTGCGGCGGATGACGAAGAAGACCTCAAGCACTACAAGAAGCGCGTGTCCGATGCCGGAGTGCAGGTGCGCGAGATGACCGCACCCGATCCGGGGGTGGAAAAAATCATCGAATTCGACCTGCCGCCGCAGAAGCAAAAGATGCAGATCGCACTGTTGGATTCCAAGGCACGGAAACACTATTACAGCCCCGCCTCGCGTGTTTGCAACCGGCTGGGCGCGCTAGCGCCGGTCGACCTCGATCACATCACTCTGCGCGTCGGGCCTGATGCGACGACGACGATCGAGTTCCTCACCAAGCACGTCGATTTCCATGCCTCCGACATCGTGGAATTCCCCGGCGGTCAAGGGCGGTTGGCTTCCTGGCTCCATGTCGGTGACTTCCATCATGATGTGGCGATGTTTGCCGGCGCGCCGCACGAAACGCTCGACCACCTTGCGTGGATGATCCCGAACATGGAGTTCATGAAGCTCATGCTCGACCAGGTCGCCCGCGGCGGGGTCATGACCGAGGCAGGACCAGGGCGCCATGGCGTCGGCTCGAACCTCTATTCCTATTTCTTCACGCCTGACGGCAACCGTTACGAGTTGTCTGGCGAGATGCCACGCTGCGTGGATCGGAAGGCTCCTCCCTTCATCTGGCGGGCGGACCAGCCGGGCATCTTCAGCTCGTGGGGGGTGCCGTTCCCCGAAAGCTTCAAGGTCGGTTCCTGAACTGGGGAAGAAGGCCGTCGACGCGGAACACATCCGCGTCGACCGACAATTGTGCGAGGGGGGAGGCTCGACATGGAGCAGGTGATAATCATCGGCGGCGGCCAGGCTGCCGCATCAGCAGCCAGGACATTGCGGGAACAAGGATTCAAGGGCGGGATCACGATCCTGTCGGAAGAGCGGTATTACCCGTACGAGAGACCTCCCTTGTCAAAGGCCGTGCTTCAGGGGGTGGCCGACGCGAACAGCACCTGCTTGCTGAGCGATGAGGCTGCGCGTAGCCAGAACATAGATGTCCGGCTCGGTCAGCGCGCCGAGGCCATCGAGCGCGATACGCGGATGGTGAAGCTCTCATCCGGCGAGAGGCTGCCCTATGACCGTCTACTGATCGCCACTGGCAGCCGCGCCCGCACGCTCGATGGAGCGTTCGCAGGCAAGAGCAATGTTTTCTACCTGCGAAGCCTCGATGATGCGGCGTCCTTGCGGGCAGCCATGGGCCCCGGAAAGCGTGTTCTGTCGATTGGCGCTGGTTGGATCGGCCTGGAAGTTGCCGCGACCGCGCGCAAGATGGGGATGCAAGCAACGGTCGTCGAACTCGCCGACCGTCTCTGCGGCCGCAGCTTGCCCAAGGACGTCGGCGCCGTGCTGGCAGAAGTACACAGGGACCACGGCACGGTTGTTCATCTGAATACCTCGATCGAAAGCGTCGGCGGGCGGGACCGGATCGAGACCGTTACCCTCTCGAATGGCGAAACGCTGTCCGTGGACATGGTCGTCGTCGGGGTCGGCGCGATCGCCAATGACGCGCTTGCCCGCGACGCCGGGCTTGAAACCGCTAATGGCGTCGTTGTGGACGAATTCCTGCGCACTTCTGACCCGAGAATTTTCGCTGCTGGCGACGTGGCAGCGCTGCGCCTCGGCGACGGCCGTCCGGTCCGCATGGAATCCTGGGCAAATGCGCAGGATCAGGCCGCTGCGGCTGCGCGAAACATGCTGGGCAAGGATGTGCCTTATGCCGTCAACACGTGGTTCTGGTCCGACCAATACGACCTCAACATCCAGATGATCGGCGATGTCCAGCCAGAGGGCGGCACCGTCCTGCTGCGGAAGGGGGAGGGCAAAGCGTTCACGCGGTTCTCGGTGGCCGACGGACGACTCGTCGGGGCCATATGCTTTGGTGTGCCACGCGACATGGCGATCGTTCGCCGCCTCATGTCGAAAGGCTATATGGTGACCGATGATGCCTTGACGACTGCCCCCGACCTTCGGAAGCTTTTGTAGGGCGAAACGCAGTCCGACGACCACAATTAAAAAAGACTTGGCACAACTGGGAGGAAACAAATGCGCCAAATCGGAATGATCACGGGACTTTGTCTTTCAATTGCGGTCGGCATCCCCGCCCTTGCGCAGGAAGCCGACCATAACGGATGGTACGTTCGCGGAGGCCCGGTTGGAATTTTCTTCAGCCCTGGTGTGGACCTATCGGTATCGGGCGCGCCGGTTCCAGGAGCTGATGTGTCAGTTGACGACAATTATTCAATGAGCTTCGACATCGGCTATCGCTTGAATGAACAGTTTTCCACCACCTTCACATTCGGTATTCCTCCGACCGCCGAGATACGTGGTTCAGGCGCCCTTTCCGGTGCCTATCTTGGGGATTTGACCTATGCTCCGGCCATACTGGCGCTCCAATATCGAATTCCGACCGGAATGCCGAAGTTCGAACCGTATATTGGCGCAGGCATCAACTATACGATCGTTCTGGACGAGAAGGGGCGCGATGTCGCGAATTTCAGCGCCGACAATGCTTGGGGTGTGGTGCTGCAAGCCGGCTTCGAGACCATGATTAACGATCGATTGGGGCTTTACGTCGATGTCAAGAAAATCTGGCTTGAAACCGACGTTGGCGGAACGCTAGGCGCAGGTGGTCCGGCAGCTGACGCAAAGGCAACGCTCAATCCACTGTTGGTCGGTACCGGGTTGATATGGCGCTTCTAGTGTACGTTTTCGGAGCTAAGTATACGACGTCCTCTCTAATTGGAGCGCTTCAATGATAGAACTATACTATATCCCAGCTGCCTGTTCGCTGGCCGCCCATATTGCTAGTCTCGAAGCTGGCCTGCCGATAAACTGCCGGATGGTTGAGATGAACCCTGCCGGTAACACGGTCGATGGTGGGGACTACACCAAAATCAACCCTCTCGGGCTGGTGCCGACCATTGTTGATGGCGACACTATGATTTCTGAAGCCGCCGTGGTTTTGCAATATATCGCAGACAAGGCTGATGGGAAGCTTGGCGATGTATCCAGCTCGGGGCGATGGAAAATGCTCGAGACGCTGAACTTTCTCGCAACCGAGGTTCACAAATCCATGGGGCCGCTGTTCCGTCCTGACCTGCCGGCCGAAGCGCGGCCCTTTTTTGAGAAACTCATCGCCAGTCGTTTGACTGCGGCTGAGAATCGCATAGGTAGCTCCGGCTATCTGGTCGGCAATAGCTTCACGGTTGCAGATGCCTATTTCTTCACGCTGCTTGGCTGGTGCAATTTCCTCAAGATGGACATGTCGCCGTGGCCAAAGCTTGGCGAATATCTGCAGCGGATCCGCAGCCGCCCTGCTGTTCAGCAAGCGCTCAAGGAAGAAGGGCTGGCCTGACTTCCCTTGACCCTGCCTCGGTGTTGCGAGGCAGGGTATGGCCCTACCCCACTAGGTTGCGTATCCGAAGAGCCAGAATGCCGTTAATGGTGCATGGGCGCCGTCCAGACCTCTCCTTCCTGCTAAATATGTTAACTGTAGTTTCGTGTTAGGCGAAGCTCTGTTGATGGCGTGGATACAATATGTACTGGTCGGTGTGCGTATTCCAACGAGACTGCTATCATCAGAAGTAGCTTAATTCGCGACGACTGTTGATTTACTCTTTGAAGTGGGGCGATCGAAATGCCAATATCCAAGATTCTTGTTGCGAACCGATCCGAAATAGCCATCCGCGTCTTTCGCGCGGCCAATGAGCTGGGATTGAAAACGGTTGCGATATGGGCGGAGGAGGACAAGCTCTCCCTGCATCGATTCAAGGCGGACGAGAGTTATCAGGTTGGACGTGGCCCTCACCTGGCCCGTGAACTCGGACCGATCGAAAGCTACCTGTCGATCGACGAGGTGATCCGTGTGGCCAAGCTTTCGGGCGCGGACGCCATTCATCCGGGCTATGGCCTCCTTTCCGAAAGTCCCGAGTTTGTCGATGCCTGCAACGATGCAGGCATTACTTTTATCGGGCCGCGCGGGGAGACCATGCGGCAGCTCGGAAACAAGGTGGCGGCGCGCAATCTTGCGATCTCTGTCGGCGTCCCTGTGGTTCCGGCGACCGCTCCGCTGCCCGATGATATGGCGGAAGTCGCCCGCATGGCCGAGGAGATCGGCTATCCGGTGATGCTCAAGGCATCCTGGGGCGGCGGCGGCCGAGGCATGCGTGCGATCCGTGACCCGAAGGACCTGGCCCGTGAAGTCACCGAGGCGAAGCGCGAAGCGATGGCAGCGTTTGGCAAGGACGAAGTCTATCTCGAAAAGCTGGTCGAGAAGGCTCGCCACGTCGAGAGCCAGATTCTCGGCGACACGCACGGCAACGTGGTCCATCTGTTCGAGCGCGACTGTTCAATCCAGCGCCGCAACCAGAAGGTCGTCGAACGCGCTCCCGCTCCCTATCTCAGCGAGGCGCAGCGACAGGAGCTCGCCTCCTACTCGCTCAAGATCGCCCAGGCCACGAACTATGTGGGCGCTGGCACCGTCGAATACCTGGTGGATGCCGACAGCGGTAAGTTCTACTTCATCGAGGTCAACCCGCGCATCCAGGTCGAGCACACGGTCACCGAAGTCGTGACCGGCATCGACATCGTCAAGGCGCAGATCCACATCCTCGACGGACACGCGATCGGAACGGCGGAATCCGGCGTTCCGGCCCAGTCCGACATCCGGTTGAACGGCCATGCGCTCCAGTGCCGCATCACCACCGAGGACCCGGAACACAACTTCATCCCGGATTACGGCCGGATCACCGCCTATCGCGGGGCGACCGGTTTCGGTATCCGCCTCGACGGCGGTACGGCTTATTCGGGAGCGGTCATCACGCGCTACTACGATCCGCTGCTCGAAAAGGTGACCGCCTGGGCGCCGACGCCGCAGGAGGCGATCCAGCGCATGGACCGTGCGCTGCGCGAGTTCCGCATCCGCGGCGTCGCGACGAACCTCACCTTCCTCGAGGCGATCATCGGGCACCCGAAGTTCCGCGACAACAGCTATACGACGCGGTTCATCGACTCGACGCCCGAGCTTTTCGCCCAGGTGAAGCGCCAGGACCGCGCAACGAAGCTGCTGACCTATCTCGCCGACGTGACCGTCAACGGGCATCCGGAAGCCAAGGGGCGTCCGCGTCCGCCGGCTGATGCGGCGGAGCCGGTGGTGCCTTACATCGATGCGCCGATCCCCGACGGGACCAAGCAGCTTCTCGACAAGCTCGGCCCGGTCAAGTTCGCCGAATGGATGCGCAACGAGACGCGCGTGCTCGTCACCGACACGACGATGCGCGACGGCCACCAGTCGCTGCTCGCGACCCGCATGCGCACCTATGACATCGCGCGCGCCGCAGGCGCCTATGCGCGGGCCCTGCCGAACCTGCTCTCGCTCGAATGCTGGGGCGGCGCGACCTTCGACGTGTCGATGCGCTTCCTGACGGAAGATCCGTGGGAGCGTCTCGCCCTCGTGCGCGAAGGGGCACCGAACCTCCTGCTGCAGATGCTGCTGCGCGGCGCAAACGGCGTCGGCTACAAGAACTATTCCGACAACGTCGTGAAATATTTCGTACGCCATGCAGCAGCCGGCGGCATCGACCTTTTCCGCGTGTTCGACTGCCTGAACTGGGTCGAGAACATGCGCGTCTCGATGGATGCCGTGGCGGAGGAGAACAAGCTCTGCGAGGCAGCCATCTGCTATACGGGTGACATCCTCAATTCCGCCCGGCCGAAATACGATCTCAAATACTACACCGCGCTGGCGGCCGACCTGGAAAAGGCCGGTGCGCATATCATCGCGGTCAAGGACATGGCCGGCCTCCTGAAGCCGGCCGCGGCGCGGATCCTCTTCAAGGCGCTGCGCGAAGCGACCAGCCTGCCGATCCATTTCCACACGCACGACACCTCGGGCATTTCGGCAGCGACCGTCCTGGCCGCCGTCGAGGCCGGCGTCGATGCGGTCGATGCTGCGATGGACAGCCTGTCGGGCAACACCTCGCAGCCGTGCCTGGGCTCGATCGTCGAGGCGCTGCGCGGTTCGGAACGCGATCCCGGCCTCGACCCCTACTGGATCCGTCGCCTGTCGTTCTACTGGGAGGCCGTGCGCAACCAGTATGCCGCCTTCGAAAGCGACCTCAAGGGGCCGGCTTCCGAAGTCTACCTGCACGAAATGCCGGGTGGCCAGTTCACCAATCTCAAGGAGCAGGCCCGTTCGCTCGGCCTCGAGACCCGCTGGCACGAAGTGGCCCAAGCCTATGCCGATGCGAACCAGATGTTCGGCGACATCGTCAAGGTGACCCCGTCCTCCAAGGTGGTCGGCGACATGGCGCTGATGATGGTCAGCCAGGATCTCACGGTCGAAGACGTCGTCGATCCGGCGAAGGACGTGTCCTTCCCGGAATCAGTCGTCTCGATGCTGCGCGGTGATCTCGGCCAGCCGCCGATCGGCTGGCCGGAAGGCCTGCAGAAGAAGGCACTGAAGGGTGAGCCGGCTTATACGGTTCGCCCCGGCTCGCTGCTCGAGGACACCGATCTTGATGCAGAGCGCAAGGCGATCGAGGAAAAGCTCAATCGCGAGATCAACGACTTCGAACTCGCCTCCTATCTCATGTACCCGAAGGTGTTCACCGACTATGCGCTGGCGGCCGATACCTATGGTCCGGTCTCGGTGCTTCCGACGCCCTACTACTTCTATGGCCTGCCGGCCGGCGAAGAGCTGTTCGTCAATCTGGAAAAGGGCAAGACGCTGGTCATCGTCAACCAGGCCATGGGGGCGACGGACGAGAAGGGCATGGTGACCGTGTTCTTCGAACTCAACGGCCAACCGCGCCGCATCAAGGTGCCGGATCGCGCCCATGGAGCCGCCGGCAGCGCCGCACGCCGCAAGGCCGATCCGTCGAATGCAGGCCATGTCGGCGCGCCGATGCCCGGCGTGATCTCGACGGTCGCGGTCGCGAACGGCCAGTCGGTCCGGGCCGGCGACGTGCTGCTGTCGATCGAGGCGATGAAGATGGAAACGGCGCTCCATGCCGACCGGGAAGGCGTGATCGCGGAAGTGTTGGTCAAGACCGGCGACCAGATCGACGCCAAGGATCTCCTGGTCGAGTACGTGTCTGTTCCAAAGAGTGGAATCTTGGCATTGTAGCTGGGTGAGTGAGTGGGCGGCTAGCCTAGTGTGGCAACTCCTCTCTTGAGATATGGAGGAAACTAGCACTACTTTGGCACGTTTGGCTTGGGAGGTTCTGTGATGAGCATCTCACAGTGGGGGCATCGTAGCGGCGGTGGCCGTGCCAAGATGTCGAGTATCGCTTTCCTGAGGGCCGGCATGCTCGGTTGTGGCGGCGGACCTGTGAGTCTTTTTTTTCCGTCCCGCGGCCTTGAGGCGGCGGGATTGGAGAAAGGCATAGGCGATCATCGTCATCAAGGCATGTCGATGTAACCCCGTCCAGGACCTGCCTTCGAAGTGGTCGAGCCCAAGCTCCTCCTTGAGTTGCTGGTGTGCCTGCTCGCAGACCCATCTCGCTTTGATCGTGGCGGCGAGCGTTTTGAGGGTGGTATCGGTCGGCAGGTTCGACACATAGTATTTTTGCTCTCCGGTCGACCGCCGCTCGCCGACGAGCCAGACTTCGTCGCCAGACATGAATTGCACACGATTGTCGAGCATCCGGTGCTTATGGCCACCGCAACCCGGACACGGCGGGCTGCGAAGATACATGTCAGCCGGCCTTTATGAGACCTGTGCGCGGGCTGTTTTTCTCGTTGAATTGGTTGAATTTTCCGATCCATCAGGACGTTTGTTCGGTGCTCGATAGGTGATTTTCAGGCCGCCTGCCATTCTCACCTGTTAGTCGCATGTGCTTGAGCACTTCAGTGGGCGACCGCCACGATGTTGAGGCATCGCTTCATGTTGTAGGTGATGGCCGTCATTCGGATTTGCAAGGCAGCTTTTGCTATGCCTCTCCAGCGCATCCGGCGCAATCCATAGGATCGTTTCCACGTTCCGAATATCTTTTCGATCCGCCCACGGATGCGGTGGATCGGCTGGTTATAGGCTTCGAGGCGCGTATCTCGGCTTCATCACGGACCCACATTCCGGTGGCAACGATGCGCGGGGTTCCACCTTTGGCTCGCACCGCCTGGCCGAAGTGATCGCCGCGATAGGCGCTATCGGCATAGACGTCACCGGGATTGTCGGGAAGCGCATCAGGGCCGGCGCGTCCATCATTGATATTGGCCGGTGTCACTGCGATTTCTTCCACGCGCGCCGTATCAGCATCGGCGCCAACATGCGCCTTGTAACCGTGAACCGCCGTTCTTCCGCGATGTTTGACCCAATGACCGTCGGCGTCGTCTTCACTGGCTGAGGCAATAATGGTCGCATCGACCAACGTCCCGGTCTTCACCTTGATCGCCTTGGCTTTCAGTTGTGCTGTGATCTCATCAAATAGGACTTTGTCTAGGCCTTGGGCGACCAGCGCCTTTCGAAACCGCACAAAGGTCGTACGTTCCGGCGTCGGCTCCGATCTGGAGAACCCGCAGAACCGCCGAAATGAACTTCTGTCATCAAGCGCTTCGGACAGCTTCACATCTGAAAGGTCGTACCAGACCGCGAGCAGCATCGCCTTGAACAGGGCGAGTGGCGGCCAAGCGGGTTCGCCCTTGGCAGCACTTGAAATCATCGCAAGACGCCGATCTGCCAGCGCCCAATCGATCACCTTCGAAAGCGCATCCAATGTCGAAGCGTTCTTGCGATCCGGCGCGAACTCAAACGCTTCCTGACCAATACGACGACGGCTCATCGCAACCTCCATCAATCGACAAAGGCATTGAATCATCAATGATTCCATACGTCTATGATTATCCGCGCACAGGTCTCATTAGTGCCCCGGCGCCAGCTAACCTTTTGCCATTTCTCGCCCGCCAACATCGCCTCGGCAGAAACCGGGGGCCGGTCAACGAGTTTCGCCCTCACAGCGATATCGTCAACAAGCCGCCGATATCGCTCATGAATGCCTCCGGCGCATCCGGTCCGCCGTGAGTGTCACCCCCGGGAAATTCCCCAGTCGGGTGATCCGGAAACGGGTCCCACGTCGACGTTCTTCAACTTAGCCAAAATCCCAGCTTCGAGCCGACAGGCCTTCTCCGGCATGCATATGAAACGATCGGCAGCAGGCTTTGTTCACGATTATGGCTTCTGGACAGCTATCGGCATACAGCTTTCACAACGGGCCTGTCTCTCTCTTATCCGGCGCGTTGAATGCGTCGCTTGGCATCGAGTTCGTAAAGGATCGGCACGACGAATACGGTGAACGCCGTGGAGACGACAGTGCCGAAGATCAGCGAGATCGCAAGACCGCCAAAGACCGGATCGGTGATCATGATCGCCGAGCCGAGGATGATGGCGAACGTGGTGAGCAGGATCGGCCGCAGGCGGACGGCCCCTGCCTGACGCACGGCGACGTCGAGCGGCATGCCGTGTTTGCGGTTGTCCTGGATGAAGTCGATGATCAGCAACGAATTGCGGATCACGACACCGGAAAGCGCGATGATGCCGACCATCGAGGTGGCGGAGAAGTCCGCGCCAACAATCCAGTGCCCCGGAAAGATGCCAATCACGCCGAGCGGCACTGAGGACATGGCGATCACCGGGATCATGAAGGAGCGATAGTAGGCGACCAGCAGGAGGTAGACGAGCAGCAGCGCGCCGCCAAGCGCGATACCCATGTCGCGATAAATATCGAGGGTCATGCGCATCTCGCCGCCCCAGAGCAACTGGTAGCCGCCGATCGTATCGGGGGCATCTTCGTGGAACCCGAGATTGCCGGTCCTGAGCGGCTTGCCATCGGGAGCAATAATGGCATCCAGACGCCTCTGCAGGTCGAGGACCGCATAAAGAGGTACGGAGTCCGACAATTCACCGCCGACAAAACTCACCCTTTCGTTGTCGCGGTGCTGGATCGGCCTGTCTGCGTTCGCCGGTACGACTCTGACCAATTCCGCCAGAGGGACAGGCTTGCCGTCGGTATTGTCGACGAAGACGCGGTCAAGGCGCTCCGGGTCCACCGCGTAGCGGCGCGGCACGTAGACCCTGACGGGGACGGGATTCCTCTCGTCAGCGAGGTGCGCGCGGCTCAGTTCGTTTCCGCCATAGATGATGGCGAGGGCCTGGGAGATCTGTGCGGTCGAGACCTTCGAAAGGGCTGCCTTCTCCTTGTCCGGCACGATCCGGTGTTCGGGGATATCTTCCGGTTCCGTATCGGAAAGATCGACCATGTCGTAGGTCACCTCGAAGGCCTTGCGGACTTTCGCGGACAGTTGCCGCAAGCCGTCCGGTTCTGGACCGTAGAGTTCGGCCAGTACTGTGGCGCGCAGCGGCGGGCCAGGCGGATCCTCGACAAGCGCCGCTTCCGCGCCGGGATAGCGCTTGCGGATTTCATCGACCTTGGGACGCAGCTCGCGAACGATGTCGATGGAGCTTTCCTTGCGGTCGTGCTTGTCAGTCAGGTTGACGCGGATCTCGGCGACCGGATTGCCTTCGCGTTCGGTGGTTCCCTTGAACAGGCCGTTGAAGTCGGCGACCCCCGCCTGCCCTATCCAGCTCTGGTAGTTGACGACGTTCCTGTCCTGAGAGAGCAGCGCACCGATCTCGCGCACGAACTTGTCGGTCTCCTCGACAGGCGTCGTCTCGGGCATCGCGACGACGATGTTGAAGGTGTTCTTGTTGTCCTTGGGCAGGAAGCCGATATTGACGCCCGCCCACGAAACCGGGCCGCCCACGCCCGACGGGCGCACGAACTGCCAGGCGCCCTGCATCACCGATCCCGTCATCAGGAGGGCGATCAGCACGGCAAAGCCGATGCGGGCGGCACGATGCTCCTGCAGCGGCGCGATCAGGCGGAGATAGAGCTTTTCCAGCCGGCCGGGCTCGCTGTGCGAGACTTCCTGCTCATGCTCGTCGGCCTCCTGCACGGCATGGCGGCTCAGCCAGCAATTGGCCGCCCAGGGCGTGACGATATAGGCGACAATGATGGATGCCAGCATGGCGATCGGCACATTGTAGGCGATTGGGTAGAAATAGTCGCCCGCCATGCCGGAGACGAGGAAAAGCGCGCTGAACACCAGCATGACGGCGAAGGTCGCAAGGTTGGTGGCGTTGCCGATCTCGTTGGTGGCGAGGACCGTCATCTTTTCCTTGGCCATCCGCGACCGCTTCGACCCGTAGTGGCGGTGAATGTTCTCGATGACGACAATCGCGGCGTCCACGAGCAGGCCCAGCGACAGAATAAGCGCGAACAGCGTCACGCGGTTGATGGTGACGCCGCCGAGCAGATCGGCCGCCAGCGTGATCGAAAAGATCAGCGGCACGGTGACCGTGACGATCAGCGCCTCACGCCAGCCGAGGAAGAAGACCAGCACGATCGCCACGGTCACCAGCGCGATGGCGAGATGCTCGATCAAAAGGTTCACGGCATCGTTGGCCTTCTCCCCGTCGTCGCGGGTGACGACGACCTGAACGTCCTTCGGCACGAAGGAGGCCTGCATCTCCTCGACGCGGTCGATGACCGCATTCGCGACGACGACGGCATTGGCCCCCTTCTTCTTCGCAATGGCGACGGTCACCGCCGGCATGTCGGACGAATCCGGGCTGGCGAAACGCGGGTCGCCCGGCCCGAAGGAAAAACGGCTGAACTGCGTAATCTCCGTCTCCGGGCCGTCCGTGACGGTCGCCACGTCGCGGACATAGACCGGCCGGCCCTCGTGTACAGCGAGGATCTGGTTGCGGACATCCTCGGCCGAAGTGAAGGATGCAGAGAGCTTGATGGCCTCGACCTTGCCGTCGCGGACGGTCGGTTGAAGCGGAACCGACAGGTTGCTCGCCTCGAAGGCAGCATAGGCCTGGCTCAGCGTCACGCCGAAGGCCTGAAGGCGATCCGGATCGAGCTCAATGGCGATTTCCCTGTCACGCCCGCCCTTGATGCCGACGACCGAAACGTTCTCGGCGCTGCGCAGGCGCTCGGCCATCCGTTCCGCGACCCGTTTCAATGCATAGTCGTCGTAGTTCGCCGAGGCCAGCGTGACGGCAAGGATCGGAACGTCGTCGGCGTCGATCGAACGGACGACTGGCGTGCCTGCATCGGTGGGCAGGCTGGACCGGCTGGCGAGGACACGATCATAGAGCTTGACGAGGGATTCTTCCTTCGACTCGCCCACCTCGAATTGCACCTGCACCATGCCGACGGAATTCTGCGCGATACCGGCGGTATGGTCTACGCCGGGCAGTTCGCTAAGAATGCCTTCGAGAGGCGTGACGATCAGGGATTCGACCTCGGCGGCGGAAGCGCCGGGAAGCGTGACCGTGACCACCGCGCCCGGCACGACGATCTGGGGGTTCTCTTCGCGCGGGGTCTGCAGGATCGCGATGACGCCCATCAGGGCCACGCCGACGATGAAGACGATGGTCAGCTTCGAGGTGATGAACGTCTGGGCTAGACGTCCGGCGATATTAAGATTGGGGGCGCTCATCGGACGGCATCCGCCGTCTTCATCCGGGCGCCGTCCGGCAGCCCGCCATCGACCTCAGCCACGATCTTCTCCCCGCCCTTCAGGCCGGACACAACCTCGACGACGCCGTTCAACTCCCGGCCCGTGCGCAGCCATCGGAACCGCGCCGTTCCGTTCTCGACGACGAAGACACCGTCCAGACCGCCCCTCTTCGTGATCGAGTCCCGGGGAACGACCGGGGCCTGATAGGTTCCCAGCCGGATATCCGCGCGGCCGAACATGCCGGGCACGAGAGCCGCATCGTCGGGCAGCAGAGCGTTGATCTCATAACGTCGCGTCACGTCGTCCCCGGAGGGAACGATCCCGCGGATACGCCCCGCGAATTCCCGGCCGCCGAGCGCGTCGATCCGGACGGCGACGGCTGTTTCCGTGCTGATGGATGCCAAGCTCTGCTCGGACAGATAGGCCTTGAACAGTAGGACCTCGTGGGATTCGACAACTAGAATGGAGGCGCCGGCCGTCGCCATCTCTCCACTTCGCCTGGCCACGGAAACGATGACGCCGTCGACGGGGCTTGTAATCGTCGCGTAGTCCTTCTGCGCTTCGGCGGCAGCGAGCGCCGACTTCGCCCTGTCGAGCGTGGTGCGGGCGATGTCCGCCCGGACCTTGGCCTTGCGCAGGGTTTCCGAGGCGACTGAGCCCGATTCAGCGAGGCCGGTGTATTTGCGAACATCCGTTTCGGCGTCGCTCAGATCTTCTTCGGCGGCGATAACGAGCGCACGGGCCTGCCGGATGGCTTCGTCGATATCGGTCGGATCGATCCGCACAAGCAGGTCGCCCCGTTTCACGCGCTGTCCCTCGCGCACGTCGAGTTGCTCGATGAATCCGACAACACGTGACGACACCTCCACACGCCCGTCCGAGATCACGGAACCGGGAACGGTGTAGTTGATCGGAATATCTTTCAGTTCGACGGTATCGACGGTTGCGTCGACGGGATCTGCTGCCTTTGAATTCTGTTCGGCGCCGTGGTCATCACAGCCGGATAGCAGAAGCAGCACCGCAAGGATTGAAGCGGTATGGAGGGAACGGGACATTTCAGGCGTCCTTGGCAGGGGGGGTCTTGAAACTCTCGCGAAGAGCCGCGAGAACATGGCGTATGATCACATCCGGATCGAGATGATCGGAGCGTCCGCCGGGCAGGTGCCGGACGATCGCGCCGAGCTGTACATGCCCCAGCACGACTCCGATGATCGAGACGGCCGCCAGGAAATCGTCGTCGCCGTCGCGAATCCTTGCCCGTGCCAGCGACCGGACGAGCGCGAAGGGGCGTTCGAGAACCGTCTTCGACAAATATTCCAGACGCCCGGCGTCTCCATCGGTCAGTTCCCGGATCAGCAGCCGGAAGAAGATTCGGTCATCAACTAGGAGATGCGCGAACCAGCGGACAAAGGTTTCGAGCCTTTTGTCAGCATCCCGGCTGGTGTCCAGCAGGGCCTCCAACGACGCTGCCTTATGCGTGAACACATGCGCAAGTGCTTCCTGGATCAGTTCGCCCTTACCCTTGAAGTGGTGATAGAGATTGGCCGGAGTCACACCGACCTCGCTCGCCACATCACGCATGGAAACGGCGCTGTAGCCGAGATCGGCGTAGAGACGGGCGGCAGCCTCGACGATCGCGGTTCTTGTGTCGGTGGCTTGCATGGCTGCCCTCGCAAATAACTTAACGTTCGTTAAAGCGATGTAGAGAGGGATTTGACCCATGTCAATTGAAAGTTCGTTCGATTGAACTATATTGAATTTATGAATGAGGAGTAGGGTTCATGACGGTCAAATCAGCCGAATCCAGCGGACACGAGGCCAGGAGCGCCAAGACGCGCTCGCTGCTTATCGCGTCGGCGATCGAGGTGATCGGCGCCGTCGGCTATGAGGGTGCCAGCACGCGCGCCCTGGCCAAGGCAGCGAACACGACCATGTCGGCCATTCGCTATCATTTCGGGGGGAAGAAGGAGCTTTATCTCGCGGCGGCACGGATGATCGCCGATTATGCCGCAAGTCGCTTCAAAGAGACGGGCGCGATCCTGGAAACCGATGATCCTGCCGAAAAGGTCATCCGTTTCGAAGAAGCCCTCACCAATCTTCTGCGCATCATTCTCGAAGATGCCGAGCCGCATTCGTGGACCTCGTTCGTCGCGCGCTGCACCTACGATAATGACGAGGCCTTCTCACTGATTTACGACCGGGCGATTGCCCCCTTGGTGGAGCACCTAGTCCGAGCCGCGAGCGACTTTTCCGGACGCAGCCCCGGCGACGAGGCACTCAGGCTGCGCATCAGCGCGATCGTGACCGCCATCGTCAGCTTCAGGTTCCTGCGCGGCATCATGCTGCGCAGCATGGATTGGAAACGGATGCAACCCGACTGCATCGGCCAGATCGAGGACATGGTCCGCGATCTCTGCCGAAGTGATTTCCTGGCTGTCCGGCTTCCCCAATGACGCTCCGGGGAGTGAACGGAACCTGCCCCGAACAGTCAGACAATCTCCTCTTTGAACAGAAAAGGAAACACCCGATGAGCGATCAATCCCATACGCACCAAGCCGTCGCCTGGGCAAAACAGCGTCTCGATGATGTGGACGCGATCATTTCCGAAATCGAGAAGACATCGGACTCGCTGAAGGACACGGCACGCAAGGAAGCCGATGCCGCGCTCGCCCGGCTCAAGGCTTCCCGCGGCACAATCCAGAAGATCTACGACGATCTGCGCACTGAAGCGCAAGCGGTGAAGGGCAGCGTCGAAGATATCCAGGATGCGCTGGAGGCCGAGTGGATCGAGGTCGAATCCGCCTTCCAGACCTATCTGTCGGCGGTGAGGGATCAGGCCGAAACGGTCCGTGAGGTCGTCGTTGCTCGGGCAAAAGCCCAGCGGCGGTCCTGGGAAGCGTCCCTGACGGCTTTGCGCCAGCAGGCGGTAGATGCCGTCGATACGGCGCGCGGGGAGTTCGACGCCGCGATTAAGCGGCTGTCGGACGAAGCGGAAAAATTCCAGGCGAGAATCGGTGAGGCCAAGGATGCCGGCGACGAGTCCTGGAAGGCCGTCAAGGGGGGGCTTGCGGATGCACGGGCCGTTCACGACCGCACGATCCAGAAGATCAAGGACGCCTTCTCGAAACTGCTTTGATCGTACGCATCGGCGATCTCCACAACAGAAAACCAGGGAGAACCGACATGAAACTCCGCTTATCCGCAACTGGTCTGGCCCTCGTTGCCCAGACCGCGCTGTTTTCGGCTCCGGCCGTCCTCGCGCAGGAGACCCCCACGCAGACTGCTCTTGCCTCTCAGGACGACCCCTCGCTTGCCAGGCAAGCACTGGAATGGTCGCAGGATCAGCTTGCCGAGCTTGATGCGACCATTGCTGTCCTCGAGAAGGAAGCCGCAAAACTTCAGGACGTGGCTCGTACAAGGGCCGAGGAGGCGCTGAAGACGCTTCGCGACCGGCGCGACGCCTACAGGATCCAGGCCGAGGAGTCCGTGGCCAACGCCAGGACCTGGACGGACGCGCAGGTGGCCGAGGCGCGCAAGTCGCTCGACGACAACTGGGTCGCATTCCAGACCACGCGCGACGAATATCTCGAAACGGCCAAGGCGGATCTCGCGACCCGCCGGGCGGTATTGGAAGCCGAATTGGAGGCGCGCCGGAAGGCTTGGCAGACAGCGCTCGACGAACTGCGCGCCGATGCGGAAAAACTCGCTGCCGATCAGCGGGCTTCGATCGATGCCCGTATCGCTGCCCTGAACGCCCAAGTGGACGAGGCGAGCGCCCGCATCGCACGCCTCCAGGATGCTTCCGCCGAGGCATGGGAGAAGACGAAGCAGGGCTATGCGGATACGCAAAAAGTCTTCCTCGACACCTATGCCTCGATCCGCAAATCCATAAGGGACGCGACGAAGTAGTCCCTATGCGCCGGAGGCGACGGTCCGCCCCAATCCCGCCTCCGGCGCAGATTCAAGGAGAAGGCGAATGAACCTGATGAGCGAAATCCTGGCTTTGCGCTCGGAAATCGAAGCCCATGCCCGCAAGGTACCGTCCGACGACAGAAGCGAAGATGAGCCGCCGGCAGGCAATGTCACGGAACCGCACGACGTCGAAACCTTGCTGAAGCTGGTGAACGAAACTGTCGATGAGTTTGCCGGTGAACTGGACAGGTTTCCCCGGCTGACAGCGCTTGTCGCGCTCGGTGTCGGCCTTGCCGCCGGCGTCGTCATCAGCCGCCGTTTCCGCTAGCCGTTTTCCGCCTCGCCCGAAAGGTCAACCATGTCCACTCTCAGTTCCGCAAAACTCTACGGCCGCGTGGCGCTGCTGCGCCGCCAGGTTCTTCTCAGGCAAATCATCCGGCGCGCCATCGCCGGCGCGCTCGCGGTTGCTGCCTTCGTCGTTACCGCCGGGCTTGCGACCTATGCCCTGTTCCTCGCGATCAGGGTTCCGCTCGGCGACCTCGGTGCTGCGATGGCAATCGCCGGAATTTATCTCGTCGCAGCGCTGATCCTCCTCGCCTACTCGTTGCGAGAACCGCGTTCGCCGGAATTGCAGGCGCTCGAGGACATGGAGGCGGCAGCATTGGAAACAATCGCGGCGGAAACGCAAGGCATGGTGCAGATGGCCACTGCCGCGGGCCACCGTATCGAGAACCTCGGCAGCAGCCTTTCGCTCGGCATCGGCATCCTGTCGGCCCTGCGCCGGCTGCTTTCATCTCGTAAGGCCTGATCGGGCAGATGCGCGCACGTCTCACATATCGCGGCATGGGGCCGTTGTGGCCTGGATTCGCAACACATTCACCGGTGTCCCGGACACGCCAGGAGTGGCCTTGAGGCGGCCGGGAAGCTGGACATCCCGCGTCAGAGTGTCCGGGCTTTTCCGGAGCCGGACAATGCTGAAAAAATGGTCCCGGCTTGCGATGCAAATTGCAATACCAGTCATCCTTCTCGCCGCCCTGCTCGGAGGGCCGCTGCTCATCCTCATATTGCAACACCAGGGACGATGACAGGGACTCTCATCCAGCCCCGCGCAATTCGTCCCGCCGGCTATGGCCATCGACCCTGCACATCGTCCTGAATGAACGGTTTGGGAGAGGTTATCACCCCATCGATGAAGAGCAAGCGGCGGCAAGCCACTGGAATAGTTCGATACCGCAGATCGACGACAAAGCAATCATCCGAAGACCGCGCTGCTCTCGCGCGCGTTGTTGAGGTTCCGTGGGCATTTCTGCAATAGTACCCGCTAGGGGACATCGAAAGCGCTTGGATTGAAGCGATTGATGGTCGGCAAATTCGTGCAAGTAGCAGACACGGCAGTGGTCTGGACATACTGTTACGGAAGCGATGCGCTGGGTTCAAAGCCCTTAGGTCTTTGGAAAAAGGTCCTTATCCTCCACGACCTTTTGCGCCAACAGCAGGCTGCATCCAAGGCTGTCGCTCAGCTCGGCAGCAACGGACCGGCTCAGCCAACGAGTCCAGAACCCGTGACGGTGGTGTCCGACAACGACGAGATCCGCCCCTGTCTCAGCGGCCACCTTACTGATGCTGGCCACAGGATCGCCAAACTGCATCCGAATGCGGGGGGCTAGTCCCATGGCTGTGAGCCTTTGTCGCCCCTCGTCCAGGATCGACCGCAATTCATCTTGCTGATAGCTCAACACGCTGGCATCGGCCGCCTGCGCCAACGCATTTCCCGATACGGTTTCAACGACAGCCAAAAGGGTCACCCCGGCGCCCGTGATTTGGGCCAAACGCGCCCCTTCACGGAGTGCCAACCGTCCTTCGCGTGATCCGTCGTAGCAGAGGAGGATGTTTGTGTACATCGGCGACTCCTGTCCTCGAAATGGTGCTTGCCAGATAATTTGCTCTACATTAATTAGGTGACTAGTTATTTTCAAGCTACCTTGTAGTGAGGATCGATGGCTGGTGCCCCGGATCTGAATGAGTCCTTCACCCGTTCACTGGCGACGGTGTTGCGCCAGTGGACGAGGCATGTCGATCTACAGTTTCGTGAACTCGGCTTGTCACAGGCTCGCTGGAGAGTGCTTTTTGAACTCTCCAGACGTCAGGATGTGACGCAGATTGAATTGGCTCATTCGCTCGGGATCGAAGGGGCCACCTTGGTGCGTCTGCTGGACAGGCTGGAGGCCGACGGCCTTGTGGAGCGACATCCGTGTGAAGACGACCGACGGGCCAAGAGGCTTCACCTGACCGACGGCACCAAGCCACTGATCGACAAAATGAAGAAGATTGCAGCTGCCAGCCGGGCTGAACTCCTCGCGGAAGTGTCACCCGACGACCTGCGAACCGCCACACGGGTCCTGAGCCAGATCGAGACCCGGCTTGAACTGTTGAGAAGTGACCAGAATGGATAATATGAAGGCGAATAGTCCTAATATTGGCAATACTCCCTCCGAAAGGGCAGAAGATTTCTCCCCACCCAGGCGCAGCCGGGTGAAATGGCTCAAACTGCTTATTATCGGGGTTCTGGTCGGAGGCACCATCTGGTTGAGCGCACCTTGGCTACGGGCGCGGTTCACGCAAATCCACATCGATGACGCCCGGATCGCGGCCAACATCGTGACGGTATCAAGCGAGGTCGCCGGACGTGTGACGGCCTTACCGGTCGTTGTCGGCGATTCTGTCAACGCGGGCGATATGCTCGCCACCATCGATCGGGAGTCCTCCGAACCCCAGCTTTCGGCGGTTCTTTCGAAGCTTGATGCAACAGACGCACAACTGGCTGAGATTAGAACGCGCAAGATGATGCTTGAGAAGCAACTTGCTGCACGTCGTGAAGCCGCGGCAGCCAGCATTGCGGCTGCCAATGCGAACCATGAAGCAGCATTGGCCGCTTTCAGGAACGCACAGAGTCGACACGACCGGGTGACCAAACTGGCTGGTCAAAACGTCTCCTCGCAGCAAAA
Organism: Allorhizobium sp. NPDC080224; assembly: GCF_050281005.1. NCBI lineage: Bacteria > Pseudomonadati > Pseudomonadota > Alphaproteobacteria > Hyphomicrobiales > Rhizobiaceae > Allorhizobium > Allorhizobium sp. NPDC080224. The sequence continues at coordinate 34,955 of NZ_JBNNWJ010000008.1, read as the reverse complement.
TCTCGAAGATGCCCGTGCGACGCTTGACGCAGCCGTGCAACAGGAACGTGCGGCCGCCGCCGCGATCGAGAGCGCAAGAGCCGATCTGGCCATTGTTGAGGCGGACGCAGCGCAGATGGATGTGTTGGACTCCCAGGTCGCTTCGGTACTGGCCGGACGGACAGGAACTGAGGCGGAGCGCAGTCTCAAGGAGATCGACCTTGCAAACCGCACGATCAGCGCGGCCTTCCCCGGTATTGTCGATGCCACTTTCGTTGATGTCGGCGAATATGTGACACCGGGAACGCGGCTGGTCATGTATCACGCCCCTGATGAGGTATGGATCGATGCCAACGTTAAGGAGACCAGTTTCGGCAGCATCCAGATGGGGTCGAAGGCCCGCATTACCGTCGATGCCTTCCCTGGCCGGGAATTCGCAGGTGAGGTGACCGCAATGGGCGGCGCAGCGACCAGCCAACTCGCGCTTCTGCCAAGCCCCAATCCCTCGGGTAACTTCACAAAAGTCACCCAGCGCCTGCCGCTCCGGATCTCCATCAATCCCGACGGGGTGCAACTGCGTCCCGGCATGATGGTCGAAGTCTATGTCGATGTCGCAGATTGACCGCTATTTCGAGCACCACGGCCCTGCCTACAAATGGTATGCGACCGGGACGATCATGGTTGCGACCATTTCCGTGGTGCTGTCCACCACGATCGTGAATGTCGCTATTCCTGCTGTCATGGGTGCATTCGGGATCAGCTCGGTTCAGGCGCAATGGATTTCGACCGGCTTTCTGGCAGCCATGACGGCGACGATGCTCCTTGCGGATTGGGCGGATCGTGCGTTTGGCATGCGGCTGACCATGAACGTGTCGATGGCGATCTTTCTTTTCGGTTCGGTTGTCGGGGGATTTGCGCCGAATGAAACGATCCTAACCCTTGCACGCGTCGTGCAGGGCGCGGCGGCCGGCATCGTGCAGCCCCTGGCGATGATCATGCTGTTCAAGGTTTTCCCGCCCGACAAACGCGGAGCCGCAATGGGAATTTACGGCGTGGGCGTCGTTCTTGCCCCGGCGCTCGGACCTTGGATCGGCGGCGTGCTTATGGACGCGTTCAACTGGCGGTTCGTCTTTTATCTGGGCCTGCCCTTTGCGGGCATTGCCATACTTCTTTCGAACCTCTTTCTTCCCGGCCGGGAGGAAAAAGGCCCCTTGCCGGCGTTCGATTTCGTTGGAGTTGCCATCCTCTCCGTCTTTCTCGCTGTCCTGCTGAGCACGCTGTCGAGCGCGCAGCGTCTGGGATGGGATTCCAATACGATTTTGCTTGGGTTCGTCGTTTCGATAGTGGCCGCTTTGGCTTTCATCGGATGGGAAATGCACACGAAAAAGCCCATGCTGGACATGCGGCTCTTCGCCAATTTCGCCTTTTCCTCCGCCTCCCTTGTCTCCTTCATCATGGGAGCCGGCCTCTTCGGCTCGACATACCTCCTGCCGGTTTTCGTGCAGCAAATACAAGGAATGACCCCGACCCAGGCCGGCCTTCTGCTGATGCCGTCAGGGTTTGCCATGCTCTTTGTCTTCCCGATTGCTGGCCGTTTGTCCGACAGGATGGCGCCTGCGATCATGATCGCTGTCGGTATGGCAATCTTTGCCTGGTCCTCGTGGCTCATGTCCGCATCGGATGTGAACACAGCCTTCTGGACCCTGGCATGGTGGACTGTAATCTCGCGCGTCGGATTGGGCCTTGTGTTCCCGGCGATCTCGTCCGGTTCGCTGAAAGTCCTGCCGCGCCATCTTCTCGGGCAGGGATCGGGGGCGGTGAACTTCATCCGGCAGCTCGGTGGCGCCTTCGGTGTGAACCTGCTGACAGTGTTTATCGAGCGGCGAACGATCATGCACGCGGATGCGTTCGCAGCGACGCAGACCAGCGACAATTCTACCACCATGGAGTTTCTTCGCGAGGTGGCCGGTCTGGTGCGGGCATCCGGGCTGCCGGAGAACCAGCTCTTGCCTACTGCGGCCTCTTTTCTGGGGCAGAGCGTGGTGGCTCAGGCAACGAATGCCGCATTCCAGGACGGCTTCCTTGTTGTTTTCGGGATATTCCTTCTCGCATTGTTACCTACCTGGTTCATGTGGCGCGCCAGATCGCCTGCGTCATAGGTCCCACAACGGAAAACAGATGATTTCCGCGTAGCGGTTCGGCTGGTGGAAATCGATAGGAAGAGCCGGCGACTTTTTACGCGACAAACGCTGTCGGAATGTGAGACTGTGCGGCAAATCCCAATTTGAGGTTTGTCGTGCATGTTGATTGGCTACATGCGGGTATCGAGCAGTGATGAGCGGCAGTCGGTTGCCTTGCAGCGCGATGCCCTGCTCGCGGCCGGGGTCGATCAGCGTCACCTGCATCAAGATCGCGCTTCGGGCGCACGCGACGATCGGCCGGGGCTGAAGGCTTGCCTTGCAGAATTGTGCGAAGGTGACGTGCTGGTTGTTTGGAAGCTCGACCGTCTGGACCGGTCACTCTCCCACCTGATTCGGATCGTTGAGGATCTGAAGACACGCGGGGTCGCCTTCCGCTCGTTGACGGAAGCAATCGATACGACGAATTCGCACGGCGCATTCCTGTTCAACCTGTTTGGTACGCTTGCCGAATACGAGAGAGTGCTGATCACGGAGCGGGTCAACGCTGGTCTGGCGGCGGCACGCCGGCGCGGTCGCAAGGGGTCGGAACAAGATCCGCGCAAAATCGTACGCGACCTTTATCAACTCCTCGGTACGTTGGCGGAGATCCTTGGGGTGAGCCGACCGACCGCCTGGCGGATAGGTCATGCGTTGCGGCTTATGGGGGCGCGGGAGACCATGTTGGCCGGCACAGTGGAGATCGACCACTTCCATCGCGGCGGCAGGCCGAGAAAGCGGCCAGATGAACCGCCGCCGGGACGCGGCCGCAAAGGTCAGGCAAACACGGATACAACGCCGGTCCTCGGGATGGTGCAACGACCGGCGGACGCCGCACTTGGCACACCTGCTGGCGATGCGCGCGCCGCGGTCGTCACCGGTCTCTCATTGCGGGCGGCAGAGCGTGCTATCGAAGCGCAGATCGACCCGGATGCGCGATTGATGAGCGATGAAGCGAAGGCATTCATGGCGATCGGTGAAAGCTTTGCAGATCATGAGACGGTGAACCATTCCAGTCGCGAGTATGTTCGCGATGCGGTTCACGTCAATTCGGTGGAAGGCTTCAATTCCCGGATCCGCCGCACCATCGCCGGCGTGTTTCATCACATCAGTCCGCAGCACGTCGATCTCTATTTCCACGAGATGGGCTTTCGCTGGTCCCAGCGTGTCGTTGATGGTCAGGCTGTTCGCAAGACCCGCAGTGGTCGCCAAGCCATCAAGACCATTTGGTCGCGTGTGCCGCCGGCACTGCAATTGATGCAGGTCTTCCGTTTCGCCACCGGACGCCAGATGCGCAGATGGCGGCATCACCATCAAATCGGCCGTCGCTGCATTGGGTCGATAAAGGCCTCGTACGCTAAGGTCGAGCGACCATGAACGTCATCACGGACCAGTGATGATGCCCATCAGCTTTCTGCGAATTGGCGAGCCCATCGACCAGAGCTGCGAATTCGCCTACGCGGCGGTTAGGTTAGGCGCGGCCGGCGATGCAAGCACTGATGCATCTGGTTCTTTCTTCACACGCTTCCGCGACGGAACAGGTCCAGGATGTTCGTTTTCTCCATCGTCCTGTTCCAAATCGCCGCGACCGATTTCGTCGATGCGGTGCTTGATCGCAAGGGCGAAGATTGTGTTCAGTACATGACGATCGGTCACATCCGGATCGGTCAAAGCCAGCATGGCCGCGCGAACAATCTTCTTGCTCGACGCCTTCCGGCAGCGTTGAACGACAAACTCATACAGCGCCTTGTCGGATAGCCCTTCCGTCGCCCCATCAACGAGAGCGTGGTAGATCTTCTTGCGTTTTTCACTCATCGGATTCCACCTTCTTTTCCTCTGGAAGGATAGTCACTAACCCGTCCTATTCATGAGGGTGATTGGGCGGATGGCGCGCATTGCGGCGGCGCAGATGGTTGCGGCGTCTATTTCACCGCGGCTTGGGCTGGACTTGTTGAACGCGCTGGAGGGTCAAGGTGTCGGGCTCAGCGGGGCTTCACTGCCCCGGCGCTCATGGTGGTGCCGGCTGCAGGGCGATGGCGATTGCGCGGAACAAGCTGGCTTCGGGACAGGCGGCGGCGAAGGCCAGCCGGATGCGCGAGACGGTTTCGCTGACGCGGGCGCCGAGCTTGAGGAGCCTGAGGCGCAAAGTGGCGAACTCGGCTTTGCTGAGCTGATGTGTTTTCGGCACTGCGTCGCGCAGCGTGAGCATGAGCCAATAAGCGGCGGTATGCAGGACGAGACGAACCTGATTGGCGATCGGTGATCGGCAGGAGGTGCGGTCGGAGGCGAGCTGGCTCTTGTGCATCTTGATCAGATTTTCGGCCTGGCCGCGGGCGCAGTAGACCACGTCGTAGATGTGCTCGGCCGAGCCGTTGGCGAGGTTGGTGACGACGAAGCGGATGTCGAGGCCCATCGTCGTGGCCTCGATGCGGGCGCACACGTGGCGTTTCGCCTTCCAGGATTTCGCCTTGTATTGGGTTTCGGTATAGCCGCGCAGCGCCGGCTTGTGTTCGAGCGCGCGGCGGGTGCGGATGTCATCGGCGGTTTCATCGACGAGCCGCCTCAAAACCGTATTGCCGGCGAGCCCGAAGACGTAGTCGACGCCGTTGCCCTCGCACCATTGCATGACTTCGGCCCGGCCATAGTGGCCGTCGCCGCGGATCAGGATGCCGGTGGTCGGCCAGCGGGCGCGGATGCGCCGGACAAGGCGACGCAGATGGCCGCGGATCTCCTTGCCCGTCGGCGTCTTTCCCGGACGCAGGATCATGGCGACGGGGCGGCCGGTGGCGGCGTCGTAGATGTGGATCGGCAGGAAGCAGCGCTCGTCGTAATGAGCGTTGAAGAGCGAGAGCTGCTGATGGCCGTGCACGACGTCGAGCGTGTCGTCGATGTCGAGCGTGATGCTTTTGGGCGGCGAAGCATAGCTCGATAGCCACAGATCGACCAGCACCCCGCCCAGGCGGATGACGGTCCTGAGGTCCGGCAGGTTCTCCAATCGCGAGCAGGTCGGCTGCGAGCACAGGTCCGTTCCACTGTCGGGCAGCCGCCCGCAGGCGAGCTTGAAGGCCGGATCGGTGCGCAGTCGGTCGAGATCATTGGCATCTTCATAGCCACAGGCGATGGCGAAGATGCGGGCACGCAGGATATCGGCCATCGCATGCGTCACCCGCTGTGGATCACGCGGATCGTGGATCGCCGCGGCAAGCCGGTCGGCCAGCTGTAGGCGCCGCTCGGCCGCCGCCAACAACATGACGCCACCATCCGAGCTGATGCGTCCGCCGTCGAACGCGGCTCGGATCTTCTTGCGTCCAACGGCTGGAAATGAGAACGGCAGCAACATATCGTCGGTCATGGCGGGTGTGGCTCGCGAGATGTGGTCGAAAGGAGTGGCTCAGACAACCGAATCCTACGCCAAATCAATCGCTTAAGCTACATCCGCCAACCCTTCAGACCTGTCATCGTGCATAAGACGGGCTAAACTGTCATAAACAAGATCGCAGATAACCGGGAGAGTGGCAACGTCTCCGGGCGCCTTTCAATACAGCGTGGAAGCAACGATGAGAGCTGCGTATAGCGTTGGTAGCACAGGGATCGAACAGGGGTCGCCGCTGGCAATTGCACAAGCCGGGGCAATCTGTTTGCGCATGGGAGATCGACCAGACGAGGACGAAATCGCCCTTGTTGCCAGCCGCACCAATGGTACCTGGGGCATTCCGAAGGGACATGTCGAACTCGGCGAGAGTCTTCGGCAGGCTGCCGAACGCGAAGCTTTTGAAGAGGCGGGCGCAAAGGGCGTCACTTTAGAACCGGCGATAGGCCAGTTCTCGTATTACAAGGAAGGACGCCTGTTGCGGTATAGCGTCTCCGTCCATCTCCTGTTTGTCCAAACGATCGCGCCCTATTTTCCGGAGAATAATGAGAGGCAAATAAAATGGGTTCCGCTGACGGGCGCTGCCCGTGAAGTGGCGAACCGCGAACTCAGCCGGATCATCGCTTCGGTGAGGACCCATCCGCTCTATGAAGAGCACGCCGGGCGAGACCTGTAGGAACGATTTTGGACTGCTCCTGTTTCGACGCAATATACGGCCAATGGCCGGGCACTTCGGTCTATGACTTTCTGCCAATCGCTTCGCCCCTTTCTTCTCCTGCATTATCCAGAAGTCCGAGGGCGAAGCGCCCTACATGTTCGACGGACTTGTTTGTCTATACGAAGTATAAACCGCCAGGACGGGCCCTGAAGCATACCGCCTCTCGTCGCTGCGCAAACCACCTGTGTCCGAAACGACACCCGCTGCATAGCGGCATCTGTCCCGCTCCACCTTCAGCGCCTCCGTGACCGGATAGAACATCCCCCTCGCCTTCCGCCGCCGCTCGACGGGGCGGCCGACGAGACCATTGAGGGGCGCCCCAGTAGAACCGGTCCGGCCGGTCCAGGTCCAGGCCGGCGAAGTTCGCGGACGAGTGGAAGAACGCAGCAAAGCAGGCCAGTTAGTCGACCGGCCATATTGGTCGGGATGGATCTCCTCGCCGGCAGCACCGGCGACACTCGTGACCTGCGTGCCTTCGATCCTGGGACGCCTTCGTCTCGCGATGCAGCATCATTGGCACGCGAGAAGGTACAGCCTCGAATAGCTGGGTACATTCCGGCTCCTTCGCATTGGTCTTGTAGGAGCGATCGACGACGGTATAGGTCGCCTTGACGATCGCATTGCTTGCTGTCAGTTGCCTAGTTTCGGTACGCCCCTGGAAACACGATGTCCTGATCCACGAGGACGTTGAACTTATATCCCGGCCTCATTTCAAGCGTCGGCTGGACGTTGAGATTCCGGCTGATGGTTTGCTCGGCGACGCGGCCGAAGCTCTCCGCGAAATTCCGCCTTGCCGCATCAGAAGCCGTCTCCTGCGTGGCGAGCGTCGAGCTTTCCGGCAGCGACGCATCGATCCCGGTCCCGATCAGCGCGATCAGTGCGGCCGAGCCGAACGTTCTCCAATAGTGGTTGTTCACCTTGTCGTGGAATCCGGCATAGCCCTGAGCATCGGTGCCGGCCATGCCGCCGATCTGGAGCGTTGAGCCGTTCGGGAAAATGAGGTCCGTCCAGACAACGAGAACGCGGCTTTGCCCGAACGACACCTTGCTGTCATAGCGGCCGAATAGTTTCGCCCCTTGCGGGATCAGAAGCCGGTGGCCCGTGGCGCTATCATAGACGTTCTGGCCGACTTGAGCGGTAATACGCCCGGGAAGGTCCGAATTGATGCCGGTTATCATCGTCGCCGGGATGACCGAACCGCGCTTCAGCTCATAGAGGGACTGCTGCGGCACGACGCGGTTCGGCAGATATCCCAGGTCCTTGAGATCGGCGTTGAAGAAATCCTCCTTGGACTTCTGGCCATTCTGGTCGACATTCTGCTCCGCGAGCCCTGCCCGCAGAGCCGCGGCATAAAGGTCCGGCATCGTTGCGGTTGCCGTTGGCGATGCCGTGGACGTATCAGCCGGCGTTTGGTCGCTGGTTTTGGCGCTCGCCTCCAGTTTGCTGCGGTCGATGGCAAGCGGCGCGTCATAGGCCGCGTCGTTGGCCTGCAGCCGCGCCATTCTCTGGCGCTGCCGCTCGCGCAGATATTGCTCTTGTTGCTCACGCTGCAGACGCGCACGCCAAACCGTATCTGGCTCCAGTACCTGCGTTTTTTGTTCCTCCCTTGCCGGCTGCGCCGTAAAGGGATTCGGTGCCTTGTCTTCTTTTTTCTCGACCGGCGTCGGCTGGAACGCAACCCGCTGCTCGGTGTCGCCAATAATGCCATCGCTGATACCGCGCTTGATCTGATCGGCGAAAGTCGAGGCAGGCGTTCCGGTGTTGGTTTCCAGGCCGGGGTCCTGTTTGAAAAAGAGCCCGCGTGAGGTGAGCCCGTAAAAGATCACCCCGAGAAAGGCGATCACCAGCACGATCACGATGATGATCGGCAGGCGGTTGATCCGGCGCATGCCGGATTGGGCCTCCTCGTTCGTGGCCCCGCCAAGCTTGAGAGATTGTATCATCGTTTTCTCCCCTCACCCGCGCTTGAGCAGCGAGAGCGCGCTTGCCGGCGTCGCGCCACTCGCGGTCACAGTGTAGGCGCGTCCGAGTTCGACAGTGCTGGTCGACAGTCGGGCCAGCACCTGCCCCTCGAACGGCATGACCATATAGGCGAGCGGGATGACGCTCTTGCCGCCATCTGTCTTCTGGTCTGTCACGACGGCATAGCCCCACCCCTTGAGGGCGGCCTCGAGCGCTTGGCCGTAGGGAGAGGCATCGGGTTTGAGGGCTATCGTCGCCTTGCCGGGCCCGATCTGCTCGGCGAGACGGCTGACCATGTCGCCGGCGACCGCGCCTGCGGCCGCACCGGATATCTCCGGCGGCGCCTTGCTGGCGACAAGAGCATCGGTCTCAAGCGACTGGCAACCGGAAAGGAGGAGGACGACGAAACCGGCGGTAGCGAGCCGACGTGTGATGGGCGTGGCTGAAGCTTTCATCACCGCCCTCCCCGCTTGATCGTCACCTTCTCCTGCTTCCAGCCGACGCCGGATACGAGAACGGCGCGGTCGACATTGTAGTCGACGATCATCATGTCGTTCTTCATGCGGTAATTGACGATCCGGTTCTGGCCACCGGAAACGACGAACAGCACCGGCGCATCCTGGCCCGAGATCGTGCGTGGGAACTGGATGTAGGTCTTCTGGCCGTCGCTATAGACGCGTGTCGGCCGCCAGCCGGCGCGGCCGGAGATCGCGTAGGAGAAACTGAGCTGCTCGGCGGTCACGTTGGCGCCCGGGATCGTGCTTGCCTCTAGCCTGGCGTTGATGTCGGCGAGCTTGGCTGACACATCCTCCGGATATTCAAAGCCGACGCGCGCCATATATTGGGTGGGATGGGATTTGAGCTGGATATGATAGGTGCGTCGCGAGGTCGTCACCACCATCGAGGTGATAAGGCCCGGCTCGGACGGCTTGACGATCAGATGGATCGCCTGCCCGCCGGCGGCCCCGGAAGTCGCGGGCTCGACCTTCCACCGCACGGTGTCGCCGACGAGCACGTCGCGCACCACCTCGCCGGGCTGCAGCTCGATATCGCAGACCTGCAGCGGCGAGCAGACGACGGAAGGCTGCACCTCGCCATAGAGGAAGACGACCTTGCCGTCATCGCCCCTGGTCACCAGGCCGCGGGTGCCGCGCCACTTGCCGGAGATGTCGATGCCCTTTCGTTCGTTTGCGGAAACATCTTGAGCCCACGCATGCGATGCGAGAGCGGTTCCTGCGATCAAGCTGCATGCCAAGGTAAGGACCAACTTGGCGCGGTAGGGTAGTATGCTCGTATTCATGTCGTGGCCATGCCTTTCAAAGCTGTGCAGTCCAGTCGAAGTCCTTGAGGTAAAGGCCGATCGGGTTGAGGCGGATCACGCCCTCGTCCTGAGGCGGGGTCAGCGTCACGGTGGCGATGCCGCGGAACCGACGAAGAGCGGTCTCCTTGCCCTTCCGGTCGCGTTCGAACTCGGTCCAGTCGATCTGATAGGACTGGTTGGACAGTGCCACGATGTTGTTGACCTCGATGGCGACAGTCGCGCTCTTCGCCTTCTCGAACGGCGAACTTGTTCTGAACCATGCATTGACCTTCTCGGTCGCCGGGTCCGAAGTCCTGAGCAGCGCGTATGTGCGGTCGATATACTGCTTCTGGACCACAGCATCCGGTGTGACCGATCGGAAGTTCGAGACGAAGCCGCCAAGGGTGGCGCGCACCACTCTGGCGTCGGCATATTCGATCTGTTGCGGGAAGCCGGCGGTCGCCGCCGTGCCGAGCTTGTCGACTTCGACAATATAGGGAACGAGCTTGACTTGCGTGCTCTGATAAAGCGCATAGGAAAAGCCGACGACCGCCATGACCATGCCGGTGATGCCGACGATGCGCCATGCGGCGGCTGCCTTCACATAAGAGCCGTAGCGTTCGTTCCATTCATTTCTAGCGGCAATGTAGGGATTGCCGGGCGGTGTTCGTCCAGACATGCGAGGCTCAGCTTTCGATTATGTATTGTCTTTGAGGGGTGGTGGTGTCGCCGCCTTGCCGGGATTGCGCGTCTGGTCGAGCTTGGCGTTGGCGAGGCCGAGCAACGAGCCCGCGTAGGCGCCGGGTGAGGCGATCGCTTTTTCCTTCGCCGCGGAGCCTGCCGCCCACCCGGCATTGCCGATGCTGGACGCCATGCCGCGCAATGCAGCACCGGCGATGGATGACCCCCCTGCCCTGGCGGCGCTTGCGGTCTCGGCTCCCGCTCTCGCCGCACTGGCGCCGAGGAACGCGCCGCCGGCGGCAAAGGTCGCCGTCTGTCCGCCGTGGCGGATCGCTTCCATGCCGCCCGAAACCGAAGCACCCTGCACCACGCCCTGGATGATCGGCGGTACATACATGGCGATGACGAAGACGACCACGGAGATGCCGGCGATCGCCAGCGTCGTGATGAACTGGTCAGTGTCGGCGGAGGGTGCCTCCGCGAGCCCCAACAGGATGTCGGAGCCGATTTTCGAGATCATTACCAGCGCCATCAGCTTCATGCCGACACTGAAGGCGTAGACCAGATAACGGATCGCGAAGTCCTTCGTGTAGGAGGAACCGCCGAGGCCGAGCATGATCATGCCGGCGAGCAGGCCAATATACATTTCCACCATCACTGCGACGAAGATCGCGGCGACAAGGCTGAAGGCAACGACCACGACGACCATGGCGAAGACCGCGGCAATCGCCAGAGCGTTGTCCTCCCAAAGCCCGAACTTCGCCTGCTCCGACATTTTGGACGCGACGCGGATACCGGCGTCGAAGATATTGGCCGGCGAGGCGGACCCGCCGCCGGCGCCGATCTGATAGAGGCTGTCGACGATCGCCTTGCCAAGCGCCGGGCCGCGGTCGAGAATAAAGGCGAACAGCCCGATGAACAGGATGCGGCGGACGAGTTCGGCGAACCAGGCGTCAAGCGAGGCGGCATTGATCGCAAGCCATACGGCGGCAATGCCGATCTCGATTCCCGCCAGGATCCAGAACAGCGACCGCGCCGCATTGGTGATGGTCGTTTCCCATCCCTTGGCCGCGGTGACGACCTGATTCTCCAGTGTGGTGAGCACGGCTCCCTGCTGCGCAAGGGCCGGCGCGCTCGCCAGCAGAACCATGCCGATTGCGATGAAGATGAGCTCTAGTTTCCGTGAGGGGCGAACGATCACCATCTCGGCTTCATCTCCTGGCCGCCGCGGATGTTGCGCTCCGGATCGCCGCTGAAGAATTTCTCCTGGTGCTCGCGGCGTGCGGCGTCGGATGCCGGATGCATAGATCCTGCTCCTGAAGCCGCGGGGCGCGGCTGCATCAGCATCCAGCTCACGCCGGCACCGACAACGACAATTCCCGCCAGTGCAACGGCGATGATCAGACGCGGGCTCACCAGCGCGGCTCCATCGTCTGACCGCCGCGGATACCGTGCTCCGGCGCGTTGAAGAACTTTTCGCGCCGGGCCTGCGCAAGGTCTTTTTGCGCCTGTTCCGACTGATACCAGGTGCCCATCATGGTCATCTGCTGCGAGACCAACCCGCGCAGCTTCTGAATTTGCGCCACCTCTTGTGACGCGATCTCATGACCCACCTGCAAAGCTTTCATCTGGCCGTCGGCACTTTCCGACATCGAGCGCAACGACGACATGGTGGATTCCTCGCTGGAAAACTGCTCGGCCGTCAGGTTTGCGGCTTTCAGCGTGCCGGCGATCGTGTCGCGGTTCGTGTCAGACCAGCTCTGATAGGTCGTCGAAAAACTCGCCTCATCAGGCAGGTTGCTTTTCATCTCGGCATAGCTCTGGAACCGCTGCTGAAGCTGGTCGTCGATATTGCCCATCGAAAACGCGATGCCCTGCCCTTGCCCGACGATGCTCTGCAGCCTGTTGAGATCGCTTTCGACCTGGCCCCAGACGTGCTCCGGCAATTGCGCGGTGTTCTGCAGCATGTTTTCGTAGATCCTCAACTGGTTCTGGATCTGCTCGGCCAACTGGTTGATCTGGGTGATCTGGTTGTTCACCTGCTCGGCCGATTTGCCCACAAGCGAGACGAGTTCGGCATTGTTGGCGAGCTGTGTGAACTCTGTCGCCTCGCCGGTCACGCCGCCAGCCATGCCCGTTTCAGGCAGCGCCATTGCTACCACGACCACAAGAACGCCAGCGATGCAGCGGCGATCAGGCGCGTAAATACGATTCCGCATGAGCAATCCCTCTCTGTTGCAGCCAGTGAAGCGGCCATTTGTCGCCGTGTTCGGACCGAAGCGTCCGAATGCGTTTCAGATCCTCCTTGCCGGATGCCCCGACGAAGGAGAGCGCGACAGGCCCGAGCGCCATGTCGAAGAGGCGGCGGCCGTCGGGCGACGCGACGTAATATTCCCGCTTCGGAAGAGCCGTCGCGACGATCTCGATCTGCCGTTGGTTGAAGCCGATCCGCTCGTAGAACTCCCGCGTGCCAGGCTCCCGCGCCGCCCCATTCGGCAGGCAGATTTTTGTCGGGCAGCTCTCCTTCAGCACATCGATGATGCCGGAACGCTCCGCGTCTGAGATCGATTGGGTGGCGAGCACCACCGCACAATTGGCCTTGCGCAGCACCTTCAGCCATTCTCGGATCTTGTCGCGGAACAGCGGATGGCCGAGCATCAGCCAGGCTTCGTCGAGAATGATGAGGCTTGGGTTCCCGGTGAGTCGCTTCTCGACACGGCGGAACAGATAGGTGAGGACCGGCACGAGATTGCGCTCGCCCATGTTCATCAGCTCTTCCACTTCGAAGCACTGGAAGGCGCCGAGCGTCAGCCCGTCCTCTTCCGCGTCGAGAAGCTGACCCATCGGTCCGTCGACCGTGTAGTGATGGAGCGCATCCTTGATTTCGCGCATCTGCACGCCGCTCACGAAGTCCGACAGCGATCGCCCACGGGACTCCGCCATCAGAGCGATCTGCCGCGAGATGGCGTTGCGATGATCCGGGGTCACCGTGACACCCTGCAAAGCCACAAGCGTTTCCAGCCACTCTGCCGCCCAGGCGCGATCGCCGTCGCTCGAGAGTTCCGCCAGCGGGCAGAAGGCCAGCCGCGGTGACGTCCCCTCCCCGTCTATCGTCGCGTCGCCGCCAATCTCGTAGTGGTCGCCGCCAACGGCCAAGGTCAACGGCAGCATCGACCGTCCCTTATCAAAGGCGAAGATCTGCGCGTCCCTGTAACGGCGGAACTGCGCCGCGATCAGCGAAAGAAGCGTCGACTTGCCGGACCCGGTCGGGCCGAAGACCAACGTATGGCCAACGTCGTCGACATGGAGGTTCAGCCGGAACGGAGTCGAGCCGCTTGCGACCTGCATGAGCGGTGGCGAACCGGGCGGGTAAAACGGGCAAGGCGCTGTCGGACTTCCCGACCAGACGGAATTGAGCGGCACGAGATCGGCGAGATTGCGGGTATTGATCAGCGGCTCGCGGATATTGGCGTAGGAGACACCCGGCAGGCTGCCGAGAAAGGCATCCGTTGCATTGAGCGTCTCGATCCGAGCGCCAAAACCTTCCGCCTGGATCAGCCGGCGGATTGCCTCGCATTTTTCCTGCAGGCGTGGTTGCTCGTCGAAGAGGACGATGACCGGCGTGTAGTAGCCATAGGCGACGAGTTGGGAGGCCGCTTGCGCGATGGCATCCTCGGTTTCCGCCACCATCATCATCGCGTCCTGGTCGAGCGAACGACTTTGCGTCTGGAAGAGCTGATCGAAGAACGGCCGCACCTTTTGCTGCCATTTCTTGCGCGTGCGCTCGAGCCTCGCCCGCGCTTCCTGTTCATCGAGAAAGACGAAGCGGCTCGACCAGCGATAGGTCAGTGGCATGAGGTCGAGCGCGTTGAGAATTCCTGGCCAGCTCTCCGCCGGCAGGCCGTCGATCGCCACGACGCCAAGGAAGCGGTTTTCGACAGTCGGCGTCAGGCCATGCTGCAGTTCGGCCGTGACCAGCCAGTCGAGATACATCGGGATTTCGGGGAGGCGAATTGGATGGTTTTCGCCCGTGATGCAGAAGCGGATGAATTGGAAGAGTTCGTCGTATCGCGCGATCCGAAAGCCGCCGCGGTCCTCCGTCTCCTGCGTCAGCATCCGGCGGACGGAGACGACATTGGCGAGATACTGTTCGACCTCGCGGATAGATGTGCGGAAGGCGTCGAGTGCGCTGTCGGCATAGGTCGTGGAGCGACTGCCGGCATCCGAATAGACGTATCGCGTCAGCCCCGAACGCCGACGCTCCGGCGGCCGCCATGTCAGGATCAGAGCCTGCCGGCTTTCGAAATGCCCGCTCTCCCGCTCGAAATGTGCCCGTCGCTCGGCGTCGATCGCGCGCGTGACGGGATCCGGGAAGTGGCAGTCCGCTTCGGCCGGATAGTCGGTCGTCGGAACGCGTGCTGCCTCGACCTGGATCATCCAGCCGGAGCCGAGGCGTGCCAGGATTGCGTTGATCTGGCGGCTGATCTCGTTGCGCTCGGCGTCGGTCGAACTCTCGCTATCCGGACCGGCAAAATACCAGCCGGCTATGAGGCTACCGTCCTTCAGGAGCATGATGCCGTTGTCGACGAGAGCGGCATAAGGAACGAGATCGGCAAACGAAGGGCCGGAATGCCGGAAAGGCTTCAAAGCTACCATTGCGCCGCCCTCAATAGCGCCGCCAGGGCGTCGATGTGGCCCTGTACAAGGATTTGTATGAGACATGCCGGAGGTAAACGCGGCGCATCAGGGGATCGGCTTTCGCCATCATTCGAAGGGCGGCGACGGCGACGAGCCAGAGCGCCACTCCGAAAATCGCTGCATACCAGGTAAGGACGACGAAGATCAGAATGACGGCCGCCAGCCCGCTCAGCAGCACAAGTTCCCGATCCGCGCCCATCAGCAGATTGGGCCGCGACAGTGCGCGATGGATGCGCGAGCGAATGAGAGCGGAGCCGGACTCAGCCATGAGCCCCCTCCCCTTGCCTCTGCGCGAACCCAACCTGCTTTGTCAGACTGTCGCGCATCTGTGGCTCGAGGCTGCTGATCGTCGCACCGGTTGCTCCGAACAGGCCGACGATCTGGGTTGCACCCAGCAGAACGCCGCCGACGAGTGCGATGTAGCAAAGCCGTCTGGCAAAGTCGTTGAGCTCACCGCCGAAGATCAGCATCCCGCCCGCGATCGCGACGGCAGCGAGCGCAATGAAGCCGGCGACAGGACCCGTGATCGATTGCTGGATCTGTTGCAGCGGCGACTCCCAGGGCAGGCCGCCGCCACCCGATGATGCAAGTGCCGGCGGGGCCATGGCGATCAATGCCAGCAGAGCAACCGCGCCGCCGGCCACTGCGTGATGATGCTTACGCTGCATGACTATCCTCATCGATCTGGGCATAGTGTTCAGTCTGGTACGTCGAGCCCTTGAAGCCTTCGACATGGATCACGTCGCGGACACGCCGGCCGCGGCCGGTCCGCTCGATGGAGACGACGAGGTCGACGGCTTCGCCGATCACCTCGCGCATGGGCTGCTGGCTGGCTTCCGCCGTGAGCTGTTCGAGGCGACGCAAGGCGGACATCGCCGTGTTGGAATGCACGGTCGTGACACCGCCGGGGTGGCCGGTGTTCCACGCTTTGAGTAGTGTGAGGGCGGCGCCGTCGCGGACTTCGCCGACAATGATCCTGTCCGGACGCAAACGCATGGTGCTCTTAAGGAGTCGTGCCATGTCGACGCTGTCGCTCGTATGGAGAGAGACCGCGTTTTCGGCCGCGCATTGGATCTCGGCGGTATCCTCCAGGATCACCATACGATCCTCCGGCGCGGTCTCGACGATCTCCGCGATGACGGAGTTCGCGAGCGTCGTCTTGCCGGAACCTGTGCCGCCCGAGATGACGATGTTCATGCGTGACGAGATCGCGCTCCTGATGACCGAGGCCTGCGCTTCGGTCATCACCTTGTTCTTCACATAGTCGTCGAGTGGAATGAGGCGCGACGCGCGACGGCGGATCGTGAAGGTCGGCGCAGAGACCACCGGGGGAAGAAGACCCTCGAACCGGTGGCCGCCGATCGGCAGCTCCCCGGATATGATCGGCTGCTCGTGGTCGGCCTCGGACTGAAGCGAATGGGCGACACTGCCGATGACGACTTCCGCCGCGGCCCGGGTCATTCCTCCGGCCGGAGCTACGCCATGGCCAAGTCGCTCGATGAACAGCCGTCCGTCAGGGTTCAGCATGATCTCGACAACGCTCGCATCGTCGAGGGCGACGCAGAGTTCGTCTCCGAGGGCATCCTGCAGCTTGCGGACCAGGCGGGGATGGGAGCGGAGCTGGGTCACGCCGCACTCCTGATCGAAGCGGTGTCGCTTCGTGTGATCGCCGAATGGTAGCCTGCCGGGCAGACACGCTCGAAGCTCGCGTGGTCAGCCGGAAGGCTTCCGGCTACCGCCATCGTGTTGCCGATCGCGGCAGGTTCGCCGAGCCGCTTCATCGGCCATCCGGCGCGGTTCAGGATGCGTTCGAAGCGAAGGTCTGTGGCGGTGACGATTTCGGTGTAGCCGTTCGCTATCGACCACTCGATGATGCCCGCGAACATCGTGAGCGTCGCCAGATGCAACTGGCCCCCTCCCCTGCCAGCTTCAAGGGAAGTATCGACGCAGAAGCGTGAGCTCTCGACCATCCCTGGGTGCGCATCAAGCGAGCCGTTGGCCAGCAGTCCGGGAAAGGTTTGATCGAGCATGGTCGGACCGGACGCAGGAAGTAGGCGGGCGCAGCCGGCGATCCGGTCGGTCGCGTCGACTGCCAGGACATAGGTCGGACTGACCTCGTCATACTGATCTCGCTCCTCGCCGGCTGAGATCGTCACGTCCCAGCCCAGACGTGATCCAAAGACGGTCGCGCGAAGGCGGCGCATCTGTGTGAGTAAGCTGGAATGCCTCTGGTAGAGGTCGGGAGAGACGGCAAGTATGCGCATGATCCACTCCATGAGAATCGAACTGCGCATACCAAGACCATCACGACTCACGTGTGGCTATGTGCAGATTTGCACCTCAGTGATTCTGCAGAATCAGCATCTATTGCGGCGGAGGAGATCAATGAATGTGTGGATGAGATATGCAGATCTGCATTTCGGGCCCGGCCCGGCTAGCCTCGCCAATGGCGCTAAGATGCTGGTTCATATAGGTAAATATGCGTTATGAGAGTATTTGGTTCAGACGCATTAACCTTTCGTTAACCTTAAACCGCTGGACGCGTGGCTGGAATCATGCGTTATCCTTGACGGCAAAAGGGCATTAGATCGGCCATTGGCCGTCAGGAAGGTCTAGTAGCAACAATGTCGAATCTAGCTAGAGCACAGATCAGTGAGGATCCGGCCGACAAGATCATTCGTCACGCGAGGACCCTGTCAGGCGAATTGCAAGCGCGGCGCGAGCAAATGTATCCACCCAACGCGCAGAAACAGCTTCGGTACTTCCTCACGAATGAAGTCTCCAAGCTCACGAACATTCCAGAGTCGACGCTGCGGACTATGTCAATAGAGGGTAAGGGTCCTGTCCCGGCGCGACTTGAGAACAACCATCGTGCCTACACTTTAGAACAGATCAATGAGCTACGCGAGATATTCGCAGAGGCTCGGCCATCCGACGCCCGCAGATTCTTACCGCGCCGACGGAGTGGCGAGCACTTGCAGGTGTTGGCTGTCGCAAATTTCAAAGGGGGTAGCGCGAAAACAACAACGAGTGCGCACCTTGCGCACTATCTCGCGCTGCACGGCTTCAGGGTTTTAGCCATTGACCTGGATCCGCAAGCATCTCTTTCAGCTATGTTTGGCGCGCAGCCAGAAATGGATGTCGGCGACAATGAGACGATTTATGGAGCGTTGCGGTACGACGGAGACCGTCGGGCGATGCGCGACATCATTCGGCCAACATACTTCTCCGGGATTGATCTAATTCCCGGCAATATTGAGGTTATGGAATACGAGCACGAAACGCCGCGGGCTCTTGCCGATCGACGAATTGGAACCGGCGAAATCTTCTTTGAGCGCCTTCGGCTTGCAATCGCCGAGGTGGAAAACGATTACGATATCGTAGTGCTGGATACCCCCCCTTCCCTCGGCTTCCTCACGCTTGGGGCAATCTATGCGGCCACCGGGCTTATCGTTACCGTGCATCCCGCAATGCTGGACGTGATGTCGATGAGCCAGTTTCTATTGATGATGGGGGACCTGATCGGTGTCATTCGAGATGCCGGCGCAAAGATGCAACAGGACTTCCTTCGCTATCTCGTTACTCGTCACGATCCTAACGACCAGTCACAAGTGCACGTCGTCGGAATGATGCGCAGCCTGTTCGGGGATGACGTACTGACACCGACCGCCGTGGAAAGCAGCGCGGTTGAGACTGCGGGTCTAGCGAAGCGGACGCTCTATGAACTCGAACCGGGGAACATTGGCGCTAACACTGTTAAGCGGGCGCGGGAATCGATTGACGCTGTCAATCAACGAATTGTCGAGCTGATCGAGCGAAGCTGGGGTAGGCCATGAGCAAGCAAACGGGCCGAAAATCGATCCTCGCAAGCTTCGCGTCTTACACGCCACAGCAAAATGAGGCAGAGGCCCCGAACGCCGCAGGCGAGGCGACGACATCGTCGTCGCGTGTTGCAGGGGTGATTGGGGCCACGCAGCGCACGCTTGCAGAGTTGCGGGAAGAGAGAGATGAACTCAAGGCGCTCGTCGCGGCCAGCGGCGAGGTGGAGCTTGATCCGGAAACGGTCGATCCCTCGCCTTTTCCTGACCGCCTAAATGACGACGACGATGCGGAATTCGAAGCGTTCAAGGCGCTTATTGCCTCTGAAGGGCAGGTAATGCCCATCCTGGTGCGGCGGCATCCCGCAGATCCGGCTCGATATCAGGTGAGCTATGGTCACCGGCGACTGCGTGCCGCGCGGGAGCTGGGGCTGAAGGTTAGAGCGAAGATCGAAAGTCTCGACGACCGTCAACTCGTTATTGCCCAAGGCATAGAGAATTCTGCGCGCCAAGACCTTAGCTGGGCAGAGAAGGCACTATTCGTCACTGGAATGGACTCCGCTGGTGTAAAGGCACGCGATATCCGGGCGGCTCTGGCGGTTGATGATCCCGAACTGGCGAGGTTCAGATCGGTTTGCCGAGCCGTGCCGGAAGATGTGATGAGGGCAATCGGGCGAGCACCGAAAGCTGGGCGTACACGCTGGACCGCATTGGCAAAATCCTGCTCGGATGGAGATGCTATCGCCCGAGTTCGAGAAACCTTGGCAGCTGCCAAGGTTTCAAAATCCGATGATCGGTTTGTTCTGGCATTGAACGCCGCTGCTGCAAAGACGCGCAGAAAGGCGGAAACGGTGACGGTCGCAGATGATAGCGGCCGCAAGCTTGGAATAGCCAGCTTCAAGCCGACGGAAGTAAAGATAACATTCAATCCGTCCGTTGCGCCCGGGTTTGCCGACTTCATGCAGAGCGAATTGCCTGCGCTGGTGGAGCGGTACAAAACGACACGAGATTCATAAACCTTGGCAGCTGCCAAGGTTTAATGCGTTGCCGATCCGCCCGATCGGTGTGGAAAGAGGAGCGGAAGCGAAGAAAGGTAAAAAGAAAGGCCCCCGAGCGGCGAACCATCCGAGAGCCTTGTTCCTTGTAGCAAAGAGACAATAGCCCTCTCTGATTCGGCTGTCAAATCCGAACATCGTTGACTGCGGTGCATTTCGTTTTGCCCCTCGCTCAAAGGCGAAGGTATGAGAGAGACTATTGTAGCGACGCCCTTTGGGCGGCGGCCGATGACGCTTAGCCAGATTTCTAGGCAGATGGCAGCGAAAGCGATCAAGCCGGACACCGCGGCCCACAAATGGCACGTGTTCAAGGATATCCGAGAGGCGCGGGAACTTATTGGCGCTACAGATCGTGGGCTGGCGATCCTCAACGCGCTGCTCACCTTCCATCCGGAAACAACCCTTGCAGGCGACGCTGAGCTTGTCGTCTGGCCGTCGAACGAGCAGCTTATGGCGCGGGCGAACGGCATGCCGGCAACGACGCTACGCCGACATCTCGCAGTGCTGGTCGACTGCGGTCTTATCATCCGCCGCGACAGCCCCAACGGGAAGCGCTTCGCCCGCAAGGGTAGGAGCGGAGAGATTGAGCAGGCTTATGGCTTCGACCTCTCCCCGATCGTCGCCCGCGCGGAAGAGTTTAAGGATCTGGCTGAGGCTGTTCGGGACGAGAAGAAGGCTTTCCGGGTCGCCAAGGAGCAATTGACTCTCCTGCGTCGGGATATTGTCAAGCTTATCGACGTTGGCATTGAGGAGCGTGTTCCCGGCAACTGGGGCAGGGTGCAGCAGAGCTATCAGGCTATCGTCGGCCGCCTTCCGCGGTCTGCACCCAGACAGACCGTCGAGGAGGTTTGCATGGACCTCCATGGGTTATGCTCGGAAATTCGAGACGTATTGGAATCTTTTGCAAAAACACAGAATCTGGACGCCAATGAGTCCCATTTCGGACGTCACATACAGAATTCAAATCCAGACTCTATATCTGAATCTGAATACAGCTTTGGAAAAGAAGATGAAGCGGGCGGCAACGCTGCCGAAACCGACAACGTGCGGAGCCTGCCGAGGCGGGATCTACCATTGGGGATCGTGCTGGATGCCTGCCCGGAAATCCGCGAGCTGGCGCAAGGAGGGGTAATCCGGCACTGGCGCGACTTGCTGGCCGCGGCGGAGGTCGCCCGGCCGATGCTGGGGATCAGCCCGAGCGCCTGGCGGGAAGCTTGCGAGGTCATCGGCGAGCAGCATGCCGCGATTACGCTGGCCGGGATCTACCAGAGGGCCGGCCAGATCAACAACGCCGGTGGCTATTTGCGCAGCCTGACAGACCGCGCCAGAGATGGGAAGTTCTCGACCTGGCCGATGGTCATGGCCTTGCTTCGGGCTAAGCTTGATGCGCAGAAGGCGGCGGACACCCTGGATAGGGGCCGATCGAATGATGCGGCCGAAGCCGGAGATCGGCTGCAGGTGTCGGATTCGCTGTTGAAGAGCCTGCAGAGGCCGAAATCGCGATGAAGGCCGTGCGGCTATCCGGTGCTGGAAATCAGTCCCGATCGGCGGGCACGGTCGATCAGGTTCTTCACGGAAGAGGGCGACCATTTCGAGCCACCGCGCGGGGTTCGCTCGTGCAACCTTTCGAGCTGCCCCGCGATTTCGCGCAGCGTCAGGTCCGGGTTCGACGAATGAATGCCGGCGACCAGCGTCATCAACCGATCCTCGGGCAGACGGGGAGGGGACTTGCGAAGCAGAGCCGGATCGGCCATGCGCTGCGCGACCATCCACTTCACGGCGCGACGAAGGCGTTCCGGCGTCCAGTCGAGGCCGCGCTGCTTGAGCACTCGGGCGATGTCGTCCCAGGTATGATCCGGTCGCATGCGCCGAACCGTTGGAAGCCATTGGTTGGCGGAAGCCTGGATGCGATCGCCGTAAGCCGCTTTCTGCACCGCGGTCATTTTGGCCAGCGCCTCGGGGCGCTTTTCCCGGATGCCGGGGTTGCCGGGCAGCCGGCCCTTCGCTTTTGCGGCCTTGATGCCTGCCTTGGTTCGCTCGGAGATCAGCGCGCGTTCGAGCTGCGCCACGGCGCCGAGCACCTGGAGCGAAAACATTCCCTGCGGCGTGGCCGTATCGATCGGATCGCGCAGCGAACGAAAATGCGCATTCTTCGCCGTCAGATCCTCGATTACTTCGAGCAGATGGCTGACGGAGCGCGCGAGACGGTCGAGCCGCACGACCACGAGCGTGTCGCCGGCGCTGATCTCTCGTAGCAGCTTGGCAAGGGCAGGACGCGCCCGCGATGCGCCGGAACCGTGCTCTTGGACGATGACGTCACAGCCGGCCGAGCGGAGCTCGATCTCCTGAGCCTCTGTCGCCTGCTCTTCAGTGGAGACTCGTGCGTAGCCGATAAGCTGGCCCCTCACCTGTTTCATGCCGGTCTCGTTTGAAGATCGAGCAGACCCGATATGACGACGTGAGCGACATTTCGCGAAAACGTGTCAATGAAATCGAAAAATGGCGACATATTCCCCTCGGCGCGTGCTCTGTAGGATAGGCAGGCCTGAGCTTCCGTTGAACCAGCTTCGCAAAGCTCTCTAAGCCGGAATATCTGGTCGTTCAGGACACGAGCCGCGCTGCTTGTCCTTGTTCCGTCAACAGTTCGACGGCCTGCTTATCAAACGAGACAAACGTTTCGCCGCCCAGCCAATTGCCCTCATAGGCCATGATACCATCCGCAAAATCACCGCCGGCTTCGAGGATGGCAAGCCCGGCTTCAACCGCAGGACGGTTCATGACGACATTGCCTGCATCCAGCAAGTCGCGAATTGTTACGGCTACATCTGCTTTTGGCAGCTTGGCGCCGCGGCGCAGTATCCAAACGAGTTCGCATAGGCAGGGCAAGGAAACCGCGATCAGTGATGCCTCTTTCAGCAGTTTGCTGGCAGTCTCCGCTTGCTTTGCATCGTCCTGCAAAACGGCGCGAACCAGGACATTCGTATCGACGGAGATTTTCATTCGTCTCCCGCCCAACCAGAAGCGGCAATCTCGTTCATTTCTTCGATCGTCAGCGGCTTTTTGACCTTACCAGCATGCCGGCCGATGAAATTATCAATGGTCCCGGTTGGCCGGGCCGCCTTTACCCGAAGCTCACCCCCCGGGAGCTTGTCGAAGTCGATCCGTTCTCCGGGCTTGATGCCCAGATGCTGCAGGAGATCCCGCTTCAGCGTGACCTGCCCTTTCATTGTTACGGCTAGTGACGTCATTGGAAGTTCCTTACGTTGAGATTGCTCCACATTGTAATTGAAATGTTCATTACCATCAAGCTGAATCGGGATGGTTTTCCAATTATAGAAGATACGGATAACTGATCGGTTGTGTACGTCTCTAGGGCACCATCAGAGCGTCTGGGCGGCAATCCCCTGCAAGGCGCGCTCTTGTTTGTGACAGTTTCATGACGGATAGTCTGCGTCCCGAAGAAGGAGATCGATATGGGTGAAAAGCGCAGGAAGGTGTACGAGGCACTGCTCGAGGGCGCGACGCAAGGGCACTCCGACAGGAATCTCTATGATTTCGTCCAGCAGCGCTGCCCTAAAACCTCCAGCAAGAAGATCGTGCGCGCTTCGCTTCTCGCACTGACCGATCCCGATCTCAAGGATGGGAACATTCTCAGCACGATTTACGCATTGGCGATCAAGCATCGCCTCGATCAGGTGCGCAGCGATGAGATCGATCGTGAAGACGACGACGATCCGACGGAACTGGCACCCTCTATGTCGGACAACCGCAGCCAGGTGAAATCAAAGCCCGCCGAAGACTTGTCGGTATGAGCGCCACGGTCGCTATTGTTTATGACGGTTTGATGACGGACCATGCGGTCCCTTACGTCTGCCGGGAAGGCTGAGGACATCATGCAGGAAACGGAACTGAAGCTCGAGCTTTCACGTTCAGGCGCGGCGGCGCTGCTGAAGAAGAATCCGTTCGAATCCCCGCCGACGATCCTGCAACAGAAGTCGATCTATTTCGACACCCCCAAATGGGACCTCTTCAAGCGCGGTGTGTCGCTTCGCATCCGGCAGTCCGGAAACGAGCGGATACAGACCGTCAAAACCGGCGATGGGAACGCAGCCGGCGCGTTTGCACGCGAGGAATGGGAACAACCCGTCACCGGCGATGGACCGGTTCTTGACGATCCGCAAATCCGAGCTCTGCTCGCCGGGGCGGGCCCCGACCTCGCGCCGATGTTCGCGGTACACGTCAAGCGCCATCGCTGGAACGTGACGGAAGGCGATGCCACGGTCGAAGTCGTCGTGGATTTTGGAAATGTAGTTGCAGCCGATCGCGAGGCGCCGCTGTGCGAGGTCGAGTTCGAAAGCAAGGCGGGCTCGCCAGCGGCGCTCTTTGCGCTCGCCCGCGAAGTCGACCGGACGACCCCCGTCCATCTCGGCGTGCTGAGCAAAGCGGAACGGGGCTATCGCCTGCTCGGACCGGCATCCGGTGCAGTCAAGTCAAGCACGACGCCGCTGACGCCGGACATGACTGCGGCGGCGGCATTCGAGCGCATCGCCGCGGCGTGTCTCAGGCAATTTCGCCTCAACGAAATCGCGCTTGGCTGGTCCCGCGACGCGGAGGTCCTGCACCAGGCCCGCGTTGCGCTTCGACGACTGCGGGCGCTCTTCTCGATCAGCAAGCCTTTGTTCCAGGACAGCCGCTTCGACCATCTGCGCGAGGAGTTGCGCTGGCTCGCCGGCGAGACCGGCGATGCGCGCGATATCGACGTGATGATCGACCGGGCGAGGGGGGAGGAACTCTCGGACCGTCTGCAGGGGCCCCGCGACGCCGCCTACGGAGCGCTCGAATCGGCGCTTTCGTCCGCCCGCGCCCGTTCCCTGATGATCGATGCTGCGGAATGGATCTCCACTGAAGGCTGGCAAAGTGACCGATCCGGTGAAGCACTGTGGGAAGCCCCCGCGAAGGAGTTCGCCTCCACTGTGTTCGACGAGCTCTGGAAGAAAGTGGCAAAAGGCGGCCGCAACCTCATCGACGCCGACGACGAGACCCGCCATAAAGTGCGCATAGCCGCCAAGAAACTACGCTATGCCGCAGAGTTCTTCGCACCGCTTTACACCGGTAAGACCGAAGCGAAACGCCATCGACGTTTCGTCACAGCGATGGAGAGCCTTCAGGACCAACTTGGCAGCCTGAACGATCTCGCCACCACGCCCGATATGCTGGCGGCGCTTGGACTTTCCGACGTGGCAGGTGCGGCGGACCTCTTCCGTGCGGACGACAAGGAAAAGCTTCTGCACGACGCGGCGGAAGCGCACGACACGTTTGTCGACACGAAGCGCTTCTGGCGTTGAGGCGCTGCGGCCCATCGGACATCTGTCTCGCGCAGCAGGGGAGGGCCTTCAAAGCCCGGATGCTTTGGTGAGGTTGACGCGGAAGCGATCGCGCAGGCGCTGATATTTGCGGGTCGCGGCGCTGGCGTGACCGAGCCGCTTCTGCACGTAGCGTTCGTGCAACCTTTCAAACTGGGTCGCGATTTCCCACAGCGTCAGGTCTGTGGTTCGACGAGTGGATGCCGGCGACCAACGTCATCAATCGATCGGTTGCTGACGTCTCCCGAGCAAACGCCACCACTATGGGGTCAGAACAAGATTTGTTCCCCCAGACACGCCGCCTTTATCAACCAAAGACAGTGAAATTCTTGAAACCCAGTACCTTTCATGCGATTCTTTGGCCAGTGTTAAGGAGGCTATTATGCCCGAACCGATACTGGCTGCACTTTCCACCATTCGAACCGTCGACGATATGACTGCTGCTTTTCGAGACGAGGCGCACTGCCGCCGTTTGCTGGAAAGAATGGTCTGGCCAGGTGGCAGGGTATGTCCTGCCTGCGGCTACAAGCGTTCGACCGCCATAGCGGGCCGTGACATGGGAAAATGCCGGGCGCGACCAGGTCTTTACCAGTGCTCCAGCGGTGATTGCCGGTTTCAGTTTACGGTGACGACCCACACGCCATTGCATGCCACGAAGCTTCCTTTGCGCACGTGGCTGAAAGCGATGTGGCTGTTGCTGCAGTCGGACAAGGGCTTGTCTTCGGTTCGATTGGCCGAAGCACTCGGGGTGAGCCAACCCACGGCCTGGCGGATCGGTCACGCGTTGCGCCTCATGGTAGCGCGCGAGCACATGCTCGACGGTACGATCGAAGTCGATCACTTCTATCTGGGTGGTCGACCTGACCGCCACGCTGACGATCAACCGCCCGGACGAGGCCGCAAGGGGCAGGTAAAAACGCAGAAAACACCGGCCCTGGCAATTGTGCAGAGGCCCGCGGACCTCACGCCCGGCTCCCCGGCAGGCGATGCCCGCGCCGTCGTTGTTGCGGGCCTTTCCTTGAAAGCCGCCGTGGGCGTTATGGCCCCGCAAGTCGAGCTTCGAGCGCATCTGATGAGCGATGAAGCCAAGGCATTTGTTGCCATAGGCGAAAGCTTCGCAGCGCATGAGACGGTCAATCATTCAAACGGTGAATATGTTCGCGATGCCGTCCACGTCAATTCCGCCGAAGGGTTCAATGCCCGTGTTCGCCGAACCATCGCAGGCGTTTTCCATCATATCAGCCCGCAACTCGCCGATCTGTATTTCCATGAAATCGGCTTCCGCTGGTCTCAGCGTGTCGTGACTGGTCAGGCCTTACGGAAAAGCCGGAGCGGTAAGGAGAGTATGAAAGTCCTGTGGTCACGCGTGCCGCCCGCACTCCAGTTATTGCAAGTCTTCCGAACTGCAACAGGCCGTCAGATGCGACGAAGCCAGGATGGCGGTATTACCATTAAATCCGCAGTTGCTGTCTTTGGTTGATAAAGGCGACGTGTCTGGCGGAACAAATCTTGTTCCGCCCCCACTATTGTCCTGAGAGGAGACGTGGACTATATATCCCAAAGTATCTATATCAATCAGGATATGAAATGACGGAATGGAAGGTCGAATTTCATGACCGCTTCAAAGGCGAGATCACAGACCTTCCAGCCGATGTTCGGGTCGAGTTACTCGCGCATTTGGTGCTGCTTCGCGAGAAGGGCTTTCGGCTGGGACGACCTGAGGTCGACACGCTCGAAGGCTCCAAACACGCGAACATGAAAGAGCTTCGCGTCAAGGTCTTGAAGGTGCAATGGCGGTTCGCCTTTGCCTTCGATCCGGAGCGAAAGGCTGTGGTTCTCTGCGGTGGTGCGAAGAGCGGTGTGAGCCAGAAGCTCTTCTACAAACGGCTGATCGATCTGGCGGACAAACGGTACGACGAGCATTTGAGTGAGTTGGAGAAGAGACATGGATGATCTCGATAAGCTGATACAGACGCTGCCTGAGGATGAACAGCGCGCCGTTGCGAAGCGTGCCGACGAACTCGTCACGGCGCACAATCTGCGGGAATTGCGGGCACTTGCGGGACGGACGCAGGAAGACGTGTCTGCCGGTACCGGTTTCAAGCAGACCAACGTCTCAAGACTGGAGAAGCGCGCCGACATGAAGCTGTCGACGCTTCGCGATTATGTCGAGTCCCTCGGCGGGACATTGAAAATCGTCGCGGATGTCGCGGGCAAGAAGGTCGATCTTTCGAGCATAGCAGAGCGCTCCCGCCACGGTTCCAAGGCCTGAGCGAGCCACCGGTAGGGGAGGGTGTGCTTACAGCCCGGCCGCCTTCGTTAGGTTGACCCTGAACCGGTCGCGCCGGCGCTGGTATTTTCGGGTCATTTCAGCGGAGGCATGGCCGAGCTGCTTCTGCACGTAACGCTCATCGACCTCGGCCGACGAGGCGAGTCCGGCCCGCAGCGAGTGCCCGGCAAACTTTTGGCCCCTCTCGCTTTCGGAAAGGTCGCCGCGTACACCCGCCGCCAGCGCTGTCTTCTTGACGAGGCGCGCCACTTCCTGATTGTTGAGCCGGTCCGGCCCGACATTCTTGCCCTGGCCGGTGACGCGGCGGAAGAGGGGACCTTTGGCGAGCTTGGCGAACTTGATCCAGGTTTCCAGCGCCGCAACAGGGCACGTGGTCTCCGACGAGCCACGGCCGATCTCCACCTCGCGCCAGCCGGTCTTGCCACGCAATGTGAGCAGCGCCCCCTTGTCCAAAATTTCGACCCAGCCCGAAGAATCTTCCGTCTGGTCGCGGCCGAGATCGAGGCCGGTGATTTCGGAGCGGCGTAGGCCGCCGGCAAAGCCAACCAGCAGCATCGCCCGGTCGCGCAGACCGCGCAGGGAGCCCCGGTCGAGCGTTTCCAGCATGGCGATCAGGTCTTCCGGCAGGATGGCTTCCTTTTGCCGCGGCGGGGCGGCATGCTTGTTGCGGATGCCGGCCATCACCGTGGCAATGGCGCGGTCTTTTCGATCGAGCCGCATGCCACGCTGGGCGGCGTTCCAGCCGATGGCGGCGAGGCGCCGTTCGATTGTCGACACGGTGTTGGGTTTCATGCCGCGCTCGGCGGTCCCCGACGCGCAGGCGGTGATATAGAGGCCGACGACTTGCGGTTCCGGGGGGAGGGGAGACAGGTTTTGCCGCCGGCACCAGGCGGTAAAATGCTTCCAGTCGGAGGCATAGGCACGACGGGTGTTGGCGGATGAGGCGGCCTCGACATAGGTGCGGGCGCGGTCGGTGAGATCTTGCAGATGCGCCGGCGGGCCGGCATTTGCTTCCGGAAGAGGGGAGGGGACCTTGGCCGACACCTCGGCCGCGGAAACATCGGCGGAAACCGCCGTGCTGTCAGACGGTGCTGAGTGTTCCTGAGGGTGATTTTCGCTGTTTTCGTCGATGATTTGGGCCATTTCTCTATATTGAGCAAAACGAACGATAATGCAAACTTATCAGTCATTATTTTACGCAGACAAGCCGTGCGGTTACAATTGAAATATATGGCATAAACTGCACGATCCATTTAAGCTGGCGGCATGGATTCGCTCGCCAGCCTCGCTGTTTCGACCGCCTTGCCACCAGCCCAGTTGCCGGGCTGGGCCCTTCCGCGCGGCCGTGAGCCGACCGAGGCAGACGCCGCCTTTGCTGCCGGTACCGCTTTGAAATCGCTCGATGATCTCGTCCGGTCTCAGCCCGCCTGGACCGGCTGCTGGCGCTCCCGCCAGGCGCTGAAATGCGCCGCTGTCGCCGTCCGCCTGATCGGCCGGAACGAGGACGAGGGCGCGCTGCGCGACGCCGTTCTGCTGACGGCAGCCGGTGACGATCCTGGCCCGGCCGGCAGGGTGTTTTTGACCTACAAAAGGTTGGCCGCCCGAAAACCCGGCTTTTCCACCAAGGCCGTGGCCGAACTGGCCGATTTTCTGGGGCTGGCCTGGGACGACCGGCTCGCCGCCGCCGTCGGCCATGCCGACGCCGCCCTGCAGTCCGGCCGGCCGGCGCCGTTTGCAGCGGCGGAGCTGGTGACGGCGATTGTTGCCGATCGCCCGGATGCGGAGGTGCTGGCCTGGGCGCTCGCCGACATGCTGATCGCCGGGATGCTGAAATGGGACCGGCCCGTGCCGCTCATGATGGCGGAGCGTTACGGCCCGGCCTTCCGGACGCTCGGGGGCAGGGGGCGCGTGCGTCCCGGCGAGCCGGCTTTTCCGCGCGCCGTCTGCCTCGTCCTGGTCGACGGTGCCAGCGCAACGATACGCTCCGCATCGGAAATCGCCCGCCGGGCCGACCAGCTTCTCGCAGTCGCGCCGAAGCTCCGCACCAAGGGCGCCGGCGCCGTCATCTCGCGACTTCTCGAGGAGGATGCGGTGCCTGCCACAGCCCCTGGCAGCAATCTGTCGCGCTGGGCCGCGACCCGGCTGTTCGAACGGCTGGAAGGGTTTGGCGCCGCGCGCGAGCTGTCCGGACGATCGTCGTTTCGGATTTACGGGCTGTGACGATGACCGGAACGAGCCCAGCGAAGTCCAAACGAAGAACGCAACCAAGTGTGGGAGACGAGCGTCTCTTCGATCGGGAGCTGGAGGACCTGCCGCCCGAGCTGCGCTGGCGCGAATGGATGCTGCGCGTCGAGGCGGTGATTTTTGCCTCCGCCGAGCCGGTGACGCGCGAGACGCTGGCGCGGGTCGTGGGCCGGGACTGCAGCATCGACCTGCTGATCGACGATCTCCAGGAGGAACTGCGCGACCGGCCCTACGAACTGGTGTCGGTCGCCGGCGGCTGGCAGCATCGAACCCGCGTCCGTTTTGCCGAGACCATCCGCGCCTCGACCGCGCCGACGCGCGGAGGGGCTGCGGCGCTGTCCGAGTTCGAGGCGGTGGTGCTGATGGCGGTGGGATATTTCCAGCCGGTGACGCGCGGTGAACTGTCAAGGATCTTCGGCAAGGAGGTTAGCCGCGACACGATTGGTGCCCTGCGTGGCGCGGGATTTATTTCGTCGGGACCACGCAGCCCAACTCCCGGTGCGCCGTACACCTATGTCACGACGAAGCACTTCCTCTCCGCCTTCGCAATGGAAACGCTACGCGATCTCCCCGACATTGAAGCGCTCGAGGACGCCGGATTGCTCAGTCGGCCGGCCGTTCAGAATGAGCCGCTTTCGCCCGAGGCGGACGTTGATGGGGAGTAAGGTTGCCGCCTGATGTGTGCAGGGTATTTCGGTCGTCGTGCTCTGTTTGGATCTTACTGGCTCAGTTCAGCGTGGCGATGTTGCGGCGCAGCAGGTCGGAAAACTTCTTCAACCCGCTTTGCTGAAGCGCGTCGACGAAGGCTTCAACCAATGGCGTTGTTTTGCGCAGATTGAGCCGCGCATGTTTGACACTGGAGATCAGCGCATCGGGAAAGGCCGCATGGAGATCGGTCAGGAAATCATCCGGCGACTGGCTGATTACGCCGTAGGGGAGGAGGTCTGGTGCTGGGAAATCCTTCAGGTTCCAGGTGACGATGACAGAGGCTTTCCCGGCGATGGCGGCGGCGAGCACGTGCCGATCGTCCGGGTCAGGTAGTTCGAGCCCTGCGACCAACGGGCGATAGTTCGTCACGTCCGCCTCCGGCAGGACGGCCTTCATCCTGTCCCGCGTGGCAATCAGACGCTGTATTGGTAAGGCAGGCGTGTTGGCGGCCAGATTGCGCATCCACTCGTCATGGATGTCATCAGTCCAGCGCGCCTCGACGAGACCGTCAAAGGCGCACTGGATCAGGACGTTGCGCAGATGAAAGGGATAGAGGACGCAGGCATCATAGACCGCGACGGGCGGCTTAGAGGCCATGGGTCTCGATCAGGTCCTCTGTGTCCTCAGTAAGCGCTTCCATCGCCGCCTGGCGGGCGTCGAGCCTGGATTTCAATGCGAGCACGTCTTTCAGGAGGGCGCGGCGGTGTTTACCCACGTAGCGAAATGGCAGATCACCCCGGTCCATGCGTAGGACGACGAGGGGACGGGAGATGCCGAGAATCGCCGACGCCTCGGTCGGACTCAGTTCCTGGTCTTCGGCCAACACGGCGACGCGCTCGCCGCGCAGCATATGCGCCAAAAGCGCTTCCACTGCCGCGGCAGCCGAAGGCGGTATCGAGAGTGTCTGTTCCTTGCCACCTGCATGACGAACATGAAGCTCCAGCCTGTCGCCCGCGACCAGTTTCGGCAAGGGCGAAGCTTTCTTCCGATCTCGATCCGACAATCCGGCGAAATGAACGATCTGGCTGGTCATGGCGATATCTCCTTGATCGCCAATATAGTGTGTTGGGTCTATATCTGCAATAACTGAAAATCTGAGAACGATGCTGTGCAGGCGGCGACGCGGTTGCCAGATAGGCACGGGCACCTGCTGCCCGCTGCGCTGTGACCCACTTCAGCCGATGGCCTCAATCAGTTCGCTGGTGTCAAAACTCAAAAGAAATTGGGCATATGATGACGTGAAGAGATCGGAGACATAGTCTGCGATTTCGACATCCACCATGTCTGAATCATCTTCGCCGCGCCTCACCGCATACTTGCGCGATTTCGTCGTCGCGAACAGAAACAGCGTGTGGAAATAGATCGTGCTCACATATCGCCGCTCGGCGAGCTCGATCGCATCGGCAGACCGGTTGCCGCTTTTGAAATCACGCAGAATGCCGCTGTCTAGGTTAATGTAGATTCGCGAGAGCTTGTCTTCCTCGACAAAGGGATGAACGACGACGTCGAAATCCATCTCCAGACCGGTCAAGGCCAGCTCGTCCCAGGATTTGGTATTGTTGGCGCCGTCTCGAGAGCAGAGAACGAGATCAGGAATTCCGAGCGGCGGGGCTGGTTCAGGCTGCGGCTCGACAGTTTTACGTTCAGGGTCGGTCAACTGGACCAGCACCGTTTCGACAAGATCGCCTACGGGGCTGGATAAACTTGCGCGAATCTCGATCGTGTCCCCGACATTCATTTGGCTCGACGCCTTCAATCCGATCTTGATCGTGCCATCCGCAGGGTTTGACCGGCGAAGATCCAGGAGATCGCCCTGCTGCGACGGCGCGGCCAGCGGGCCACCCGTACCAGCACTCTGGCCTTGCTGCAGAACCGAGAGCTTGAGGTCGCCGGGATCGTCACTTCGATCGAAATATTCGTTCTCGACATCCGCCGCGAAGGAGATCGTCCGCGTCCCGCCCATCGGCAGCCTGAAGAGCTTGATATCTCCCTGCTTGCCATCACCGCCCCTGACCTGGAATGTCGAAGGATAGCGCTTGGGATCGAAGGGGGTGGTCTCCCGCGGTTCGCGCTTCGGCCGCTCCTCGTCGTGGCGCTCCTTCTTCGGCGCCTCGCCTGGCTTTTGCACCGACAACTGGAAGGTCTGTTGGAGGATCTTCGTCAACGCGTCGTTCATCGGCAGGTTGCGGGTCAGATCGCGCAGCATCTGACCCGCATCTTCACTGCCGACCATCAGGCTCGCCTTTCGCCGCTTGGCAATGTCCTTCAACTCGCCGGTCGACAAAAGCTCCCGCAAATGACGTCTCAACGCTTCAGCCGTCTCGCTGGCTTTCAAGCGATCGCGCGATGCCATAAAGAGTTCGTTGCGTACTTCCAGATGCAGGTTGGTGCAATCGACGTGAATGAGAAGATAATCCTTGAGAAGCGGCATCTTCAGACTGCGGGTGACGAACTCGGATGTATAATGCCCCTGCACCTGACCGTTCAGTGAAAAGAGAACGGTCATGTTGTTCTTGAAATACTCGCGCTGGATATATTGTTTGGTTTCTTTGACCGTCTCCCGCGACAACGCCTTGAAGACATAGGTGGTAACGTTCATCTCGCCGAATTCGGCCGTCGACGAAATCTCGGAGAATTTGGCCTCGATGGTCTCCTTGTCGGCCTCCAGACGCCGCTTCAAGCCGTAGACCGCTGTTATCGGCGCGCGGTTGTCGGGGTAGCGCTCATTGTTGTCGACCGTCAGAAACGGCAGGGCGGGCTCGAAAAGATATTCGTTCAGGCTGACGTTCAGGTCACGCGAGATGATCGACCGCGCACCTTCCGGCAGTCGATACGAGTATAGCAGGCTGCGACAGCTGCGGTGTGTGTCCTGCCGATAAGCTCACGATGTGAGCCGAGATTTTCTGCGCCATCGCTTTCTGTAGGCGGGTGCAAAGGCGGCTGAGTAATGAGCGGTGCTCTGGTTCGCTTCCTATCAAGGCGATGAAACAGATGGAAACTGGGAATTTTTGTGCTCAGCTGCGCGCGAATTCCAGAAGCGGGGCGATGTTATGATCGTCCGCAGCGCGTAATGCGGCGACGTAGCGTGCTCGCAATTCGCCAACGTTGGCCAGACTGCCACCGCCCCAGGTAAAAGGAGCACCGCCAAGCCGCTCGATCAGGAGGTCGGCCGCGAGACGTGCGTGGCGCCCGTTCCCGTTTGGAAACGGGTGGATGGCGACGAGGCGATGATGGAATCTGATTGCTATCTCATCCGGCGGAAAGGTCTTGTGTTCAATCCAATAACGGATGTCGCTCAATAAGCTCGCGAGCTCCATTCCAATACGATAAGCCTGAACGCCGATGTTGCGCTCCGTCGCCCGAAGCGTGCCGGCCCATTGCCAGACGTCACCGAACATCCGCTTGTGCAGGGTCCGCATGAAGTCTTCGCTGAGCATCCGTTCGAGCGGCAAGCGCCGCCGGCCACGCGCCCAGGCCGCACCCTCGACGATGTTTTCCTCTTCCGCCTCGTTGAGGTCGTGGCGGTGAGTGATCCAGGTCTGGAGCAAGCCCTCTCGTTCCTGCGGCTCAAGCGGCGTCGCGTCTTCAGGTTCCTGGAAAAGATCTGTCATGCTTCGTTCCAGAGATCGCGCTCAGCGAGCCTGTCGCGGATGTATGCCTGGACACGAGATTCGAAATCCGCATTGTCCGTGCCCTGGGCTTCCAAACGCATCGTGTGCGCGACGCGCTGGAGTTCGCGTATTGCAATCTTGCGCGCCCGCGCCTCGACAACGGCTTGAAGCGAACTGTTTGGGACGAGGGCATAGACGAGCGTGCAATCTAGTGCCTCGGCGGCGCGGCGCAGGGTATTGAGTTGGATCGTTCCGGCTGCTTCCGACTTTTCGATTGATTCAACGGTTTGAGGCCGGACTCCAATGCGCGTGCCGAGCTGCGCACCTGTCATACCGAGAGCATCGCGTAGCGCTCGTATCCATCCCTTCGGGGGTGCCCTAAACCGATCAATTGGTTGGAGCGCCTGAAGTCTTTCGTCAAGCCGTCCCCGTGCTCTTTTGCGAGTGTCACTTTTCATTTTTCAGCCTGCAAACTGATCTTACATTAGATGTATCAGCTTAGGGACTGATCCTCAACCGCTTTCTATCAGCCTGTAGGCTGCACATGCTTGTTGCGACAGCAGGCTGTAGTCTGATTTCTATCCATAAGTATCAGTCCTTAGCCTGATCCGTGATCTCGAGAAAGCCAGTGGGACGCTCCACGATTGTGGCCCCAGCGCGCATTTTTGTTTTGTTCCCGTTGAACACCCGATGGGGTGTGGCGGAAAGAAGCAGGGGCGAAGCTGCAGCCGTGGCGCAGGCGAAGACCTGTGCCGGAACACCTGTCGGCCCGCCGAAGCAGACCAATCCCGCTCTTTATCGATGGCGTCCTGGACCAGGTCCGGATCTCCGTCGATCAACCCGTTGAGGGTCCGCTAGCCAGCTGCGGCCGCCGGGCTTCGCCTCAGCGGTGATCGCGACCGTCCCCGGTCCTTCGAGGAGCCATCGAGCGGGATCGGCCCGCTCCGGACGGAGGTTTCTCACATGGCACAGGATCTTGCA
>NZ_JBNNWJ010000007.1:0-116296 GCF_050281005.1 Allorhizobium sp. NPDC080224 | reverse complement strand
GGCCTGATGGTTGGCCTCATGGTGCATGGGGCCGATATCCAGGATCGCGATGGCGCTCCCGATCTGCTGAAATCCATCCGCCACAGGTGGCCGTGGTTGCTGCACGTCTTCGCCGATGGCGGCTATGCGGGCGATAAGCTGAAGCGACGGCTGAAGAAGATCGGGCGCTGGACGGTTGAGATCATCAAGCGCTCGGACAAGGCGAAAGGCTTCGAAGTCCTACCGCGCCGCTGGGTCGTCGAACGGACCTTCGCCTGGCTCGGCAGATGCCGCAGATTGGCAAAGGATGTCGAAAAGTCCATCGCCTCATCAGAAGCTTGGATCATCATCGCCCACATTCGCCTGATTACAAGGCGACTTGCAAGGTACGGTTATCGTTGAAGGCTTTTCGAGTCCGACTCTTAGGCTCTTGGCAATTTCGCGGATCATATAAAATCAATCATCCCCTCTACGCTTAAAATGCCTGTTTTAACGACCTTCACCAGCAACCTTGGCGATTACCAACAACAAATTCATGCAGGCGACAGGCCGAACCTGGTGATAAACAGGTTGATGGGCACAGCTATCATTTGCCCTCCGAACCTATCAGGTGGGAACCTTTGACAGACCAGCCGCTCATATTTGCTGTACATGCTGGCAAATACAACAAGCTAGCTTGGTCTCGCGCTCGGTAGATAAGGTTGCTGCCGTGGGAGAGCACATCAAAGCATCGAATTGCCTTGATCTTTTCAAAGCAGTCTCCTAGCTATGATCGCGCGAATTACCTGATTTGTTGGGGTGGAGGATGGACGGGTGGCTGTCGGCAATTCAACCCGATCTGTTTCAAAAATTGCGGCCATTGCGACGGCGGCCGCTCTTGTTTTCCTGCTGGCAATCCTAGGTTCCTGGGCAACCCAATCATACTTCTCGACGGTCAGTCGAGCTGAAGAACGTGTTTCGGCATCCGCCAAAATTGTCGCAAGCCATGTGTCGTGGATCCACCAGATCGCGACTCAGACGCTGCGACGTATCGACGATTCCCTGCGTTCTGCGGATCTGAGCTTCGACGGCGGCGTCAGAGACTTGAAGCAAGCGACCGAGGCTCTGCCGGATGGCGTCCTTGCTTATGTGGTCGACCAAGCGGGGCGGACCCTTTATTCCACCGATCCGGATTTGAAACCGGTCGATATTACCGACCGTGATTATTTCACTGCAGTGAGGGACGGGCAGTTAGAATACACATCGTCACTGCTCATCAGTCGAACCAATGGCAGTCAGATATTCGTATACAGCCGACGCGTCATTCGAGCGGGAGCGTTTGCGGGCGCGATCATGGTCGCCATTCCCGTTGAGGTTCTACAGCCGATTTGGGAGACTGTCGATCTCGGTGGCAACTATACCATCAGCATGATCCGTGATGACGGCATGCTGGTGGCACGATATCCCCTTGCGAAGACGACGTTGGACATGTCCGGGTACTTACTGTTCACCGACTATCTGAAAAATGCTCCATCTGGAACTTATCAAGCAGATGCATCCCCGGTGGACGGTGTCAGCCGCCTGGTCGCTTACCGCACAGTCGAAGGCACGCCATTCATCGCCGTTGCTGCGGCGGATTACACCTTTCTTATGCACTCTTTCTGGCAAACTCTGCTCATGCTGAGCCTGGTGGCTCTCGTCATCGTCGGCGGCGCAGGCACAGCCGGCTGGTGGATCGCACACCTTCTGCGCGCCCAAGAGAAGCAATCGCAGCAGCTGGCTGATGCGCTTGAGGCGAACGAACTCCTGCTTCGAGAGATCCACCATCGCGTCAAAAACAACCTGCAATCAGTCGTGTCGCTCGTCCGACTCCAGATGAGAGGATCAGAGGGCTTTGACGCACTGAACAGTCGGATCAAATCCATGATCGCGGTCCACGAACAGATCTATAAACATGATGCCTATGCTGCAATCGACGCGAGTGAGCTTGTTCGCGCCGTCGTCTCCGAAGCGCTCGCCGCTCATGATGCTCAATTTGAGGTACGATACGATTTATGTCCGCAGCTCGTTTCAGCTGAGAAAGCTACGGCCTTCGCGCTGATCGTGAATGAGGTTGTCACGAATGCGGTCAAATACGCATATCCGTCCAACCGTGCAGGGGATCTCGACATCGGTTTGTCGGCACCGCTCGCGGACGGTAAAACAACCTTAACAATTTCTGACCGTGGTGCAGGTTTCGACCCGACAACTGTTAAGACTGGGACGGGAACGCGGCTGATTGACGGTGCTGTCAGACAGCTTGCAGGCAAGTTCAGTTTCGAAGCGCAAGGTGGAACGCACTTTACCGCGACATTGAAGCTCGCGTGAGCTGGATGCGGATGCTTGAGGCGGTTTTCTCACCTGAACACCGGCTGACCAGCTCAACGGCTTGAGACTAGGGAGAGCCGATAAGACCAGTTTGGGTCAACAGGTCAAGAACCCTGGTATCATCACAGCGATAATAGACGGTTTGCCGATCGCGGCGCGTTTTCACCACTTTGGCATCTCGCAGCTTACGTAGATGCTGGGAGAGCGCGGATTGGCTGAGGCCGATGTCATCAGCCAGTTCGTTCACTGACCATTCCCGCTCGATTATCCGGCAAAAAATGGCCAGCCTGATTGAGTTTGCCAGGGTCGAGAAGACGGATGCTGTCCGCTCCAGATCACTCTCTAGAGGACGGGTAAAACTGAGCGGCATAACGTTGAGAACCAGCATGTTCATTTTCGACCTCGCCTCTTTTTGCTGCTCGGCATAATATGAGCATATGGTTAATAGATCATCAATGCTTTCATCGCTTAAAGTTCAGGCTGACACTCGACGTGACTGGCGGTCCGAGAGTTGCGCACCTGCCCATGACCTCACAGTATCGCGCCCGGCGGCTTTCGCCTCATATAAGGCCTGATCGCAGCGTTCTACCAGCTCTCGACTGTTGACCAGGTCGTCACGCATTTCGGCAATGCCTATCGATACCCTAATCTCAAAGCTGGGGCTCGCAGCATGGGGAATATGTAAGTCTCGAACAGCCACGATCATGCGTTCGGCAATCGCCGAACACTCTTCCAAGGATGCGCTTGGCAGAATTACCGCGAATTCCTCGCCACCGTAGCGCGCCACCAGATCAAGCCCAGCGCGACATGAAGCCTGAAGCACTGCCGAAATCCGTTGCAGCGCTTTGTCGCCTGCGGGATGCCCATAGGTGTCATTGAACGTCTTGAAATGATCGACGTCAATCATCATCAGCGACAAGTTTTCAGATGACTTTTTGGCTGTGTCGAAGACGGTCTCTAAGGTGCGATCGAACACCCGTCGATTGGCAAGGTCAGTTAGGCTATCGCGGGTGGCAAGCCTCTCCAGCAGCTGCGCTGCCGCCTTTTGCTCGGATATGTCCGAGTAAAGTGTGACCCATCCTCCAGTTTCGAGCATGCTGATCGACTTGCATACCCACCGGCCATCGCTCAATTGAAGTTCAGAATCTGTTGCCGTCTCGCTGCGGTGGACTTCCTCCTCGACCCAGGCCAAGGGCGCGGCATCATCCGGGATCTGTATGTCGCCACTGAGTACACCCGCGGTCAAAAGTTCTCCGAGCGTACGCCCTCGGCAAGTGCGCTCATTCACATATGGGAAGATCGAGAGATAGTGGCGGTTCCACATGACAAGTCGGCCGTCGCCATCAAACATTGCTAATCCGTCCGCCATCTCATTGGTTGCCGTTTGCAAAAGAACCCGGGTGGATTCAAGTTCTGCCTGAAGCAACTTCTGAGCACTTACGTCTGCCGTATGACTGACAATCCCACGGAGCTGCCCATTATCATCGAAGTATGGAGCCTTGATGGTGTGAAGCCACACCGTTTGCCCGGCGCGCTCAAACTGTTGCTCCAGAGAAGTGGGCCTCGGATTGGCGATAAACTGCTGCTCGTCAGACAAAAATACAGTCGCATCTTCCCGACTGTAATAATCGAAATCTGTTTTACCGATCATTTCGGAGGTTGATCGGGCACCCATCAATTGCGCGGTCGCATTGTTGGCGATCAAGAACCGACCGCTGAGATCTTTTACGTTCAGAGCATCAGGTAGGGCGCTGACAATCTGCCTGTGGAGTTCGTTAAGGCGAGCGTTCTCCCTGCGTATGGTGTCTACCCGGACGTAGAAAGTGGATATCGCAGTGCCAAGGAAATTCAGCCCAAGCAAGAGATAATGAGCACCCTGGTCTACGAGGTGTGCACGTATGCTAGGGGGTAGAAGCGCCAAAACGATAAGGGCGACCGCTGCATTTAACAGACTGAACACGAGCACGCTCAACACGCTGCGATGCCCTCTCGTCACAAGCATTGCACCGAGCGCAGCAACGAGCGATGCGAGGATAATTCCGGTCACGCCGATAAACACGCCGGCACCTCCCAGCCAGATGCGAACGGCGCTGGTTACCAAGGCTGCGGTCAAAGCGCCGACCGGTCCAGAGATCAAGCCGACCACGGCGAGGGGTACGATGCGCAAATCAAATCGGAAGCCTTCCAGCAGTTCACCCGGCATGAACATCAAAAGTGAAGCGGTACTCCCGAATAAAATCCCATTGGCCACTCGACGAAGCAATGTGAGATCACTCGTCAGTCGATCCCTGATCAGAGAGCAAATTGTCAATGCAAGGCTGATCACTCCGAGCTGGGCGAGAAACGAAATTGCCAGACTTTGATTTTCCATGGAGCTACTCGGCGCAACGGGTTCAGGTATGTCCTGCGGCGTCGCTCAGAGCCTTGAAGGCACCGTGTATTACCACTGCCGGCGTCAAGGCGTTGCTCACGACAGCAGACACTTCGCTCATATCAGCAAAGACTCACTAAGATCGGGTTAGCGCTGTCGGGATAAAAAGATCCCGCCCAGGCCAAATAGCCGGGCGGGCGCATACTAGTCTAAAAGTTTTGCCGCCATTCTGAGCGTTAGGCTGCGTCCGCCTGATCGGAGTGTTGTTGTGGCAGCCGTGGCTCTCCATCTCTTACCTTAGACCGACGGTTCAGCACAAAGCGACCCACCAAGGCGGCAAGATGCGTCGATGCTGAAGATAGATTGTGACTGAGAGCCGTCGTCTCCTCCACCATCGCCGCGTTTTGCTGGGTCATTTGGTCAAGTTCGTTTACGGCGATGCTGATTTGCTTCAAGCCCGCCGACTGCTCGATCGCTCCTGTCGAAATCGCATCGACGTTCCGATCAATCGACACAACAAATTCGTTGATGCGCGAGAGGGCGTGGCCCGTCTCATCAACAAGCTTCACGCCCGTATTAACCTGCTGACCCGAATTGGACACCAAGGTTTTGATCTCTTTCGCGGCGACTGCCGATCGCTGGGCGAGCTCTCGTACCTCCTGAGCAACGACGGCGAAGCCTTTACCCGCCTCCCCTGCCCGCGCGGCCTCCACACCAGCATTGAGAGCAAGCAAGTTGGTCTGGAATGCAATCTCATCGATAACACCAATGATTTGTCCGATCTCAGCTGCAGACTGCTCAATGGACTTCATGGCGCTAATGGCCTTGAGCACGACCCGTCCTGACTCGTCGGTACAGATTTTAGCGTCGGCAACCAGCTTCCGCGTTTCCTGACTGCGCTCCGAGGCTTGCGCAACGGTGGTAGATACCTGCTCGAGCGCTGCTGCGGTCTCTTCCAATGCGGCTGCCTGCTGTTCGGTCCGTTTGGCGAGATTGTCGGAGGCCGAGCGCATTTCAAGGCCGTTCTCGTGAATGGCCTGGGTTGTCTCCTGCACTTGAACAAGTGTAGCCTGGAACGCTGATAGCGCCTCATTGAAGTCACGACGCAACGGTTCGAAGTCCTTGGTGAATGGATCATCAATCGTATAGCGAATGTTACATTCGGCGAGCCGGGCAAGGCCAGCGCCCAAGGTTTCGACGACATGAGCCAAGGCGTCGGCCTGTTCAGCCATAGCGGCCGCATGCCGTTTCTGCGCCTCATTCGTGCGCGCCGAGCTTTCCTCTGCTTCCAGGCGGAGACGTTGCCGCTCAAGCGCAGCCTGCCTGAAGACCTCGACCGATGTCGCCATCTCGCCGATTTCATCCGTTCTGTCGCTGAATGGCACGGTCTTCGTTAGATCACCCTGAGCCAAATGGGTCATGTAGCCAGAGATGGTACCAAGAGGGGTGATAGCGCGACGACGGAAATATAAAATTCCACCGATAAACAGAAACACGCTAATCCCACTGCCGATGATGGCCCAACGCTCAAGCTTAGCAGTGGTCGACCGCGCCATCGCCTCTTCGGACACGAGGTGAGTGTTTGCCATCTCGACAAGTTCTCGAACCGCCGCGTCATGGATCCAGAACTTGTCACCAAGCTCCGCAATAGCGGCTTTACTCTCGGCGTCGGATAGATTTGAGCCTGAGCCGAAGCTATCACCATAACTTGCCCAAAATGCGTCTCCCTTGACGAGGACGTCATTCACCAGCTTGTCTTTCAAGACATCGGGCAGTTGCGACTGCTGCCAGTATGCCCGACGATTATGATATTCGGCTTTGAGCCGATCTATCTTCTGCGCATCCATGCCCGCTTTGCTGGGGTTGAGCACCGCTTCGCTCGCAAGCATATAAGCTTCGACCACGTAAAGCGGGGGCGGCAGGATGTCTGCGATCAAGTCCTTGCCATCGATGATCCCGTTATAGACCGGGCCGCTCACCTTGAGCTGAGACAGAGTGTAGCTTTGAAGGCCGATCGCAGTCGCAAGGCCGATGATGACAACGGCGGCAAAACTGAGGAGCAAGCGGGCGATTGTTAGTTTTGGCATGGCATTTTCCTCGGGCGAGACAAACACCGACCATTACAATCAGAATTTCCTAAATTCCCGTTATCTTGAACAGCACTGTCTCTCGAAACATGTTAGCCATTCGTCGTACCTCCCTCGCTCCACTCACTTAGCGACCCTATCATTGTGGCGCCAGTTCATGTTACGTGGCAGCAGCGAAGCAAGTTCCGTCACAGTGACTTCGTTTCAGGGGAGTACAGAAGTTTGACTGCAGACAGCAGCAGCGGCAAAGCTCTACTTGCCCTCATTGATCGCACAGAAATCCAGTCCAAGCAGATCCTGGCGTTGATCAATCTCAACGCTATTCTGCTGCGAGAGATTTCGTTGGTTCAGAAAGAGCCGTTCGAGCACTTTGCCAAGCTCGAGGCGAAAATCGGTGGCCTCGGCGAAGCGATAGCTATGGGAACACGCAAGTACACAGACGTCCCATTTTCGTCGCGGGAAATTACTGAGGTCTTCGAGCAGGTACTGAGGCAAGCGCGGGCGCTCATCGAAAGCACCCACTCAGAGACTTAGACTTGATTGGTTATCCTTCACCCTGATGCCATAGCTATCAAGCTTGCCTCTTGATACGCTCGTCGGCAATCATCTGTAAACCAACACGGTCGCGTCCGGCATC
This sequence comes from Allorhizobium sp. NPDC080224, assembly GCF_050281005.1. Lineage (NCBI taxonomy): Bacteria > Pseudomonadati > Pseudomonadota > Alphaproteobacteria > Hyphomicrobiales > Rhizobiaceae > Allorhizobium > Allorhizobium sp. NPDC080224. The sequence continues at coordinate 108,876 of NZ_JBNNWJ010000007.1, read as the reverse complement.
TTTCGCCTGGTAATGTCGCTTTGCACTTAATCACGAGAATCGACCTCATTACAGATTGGCCTGTCGCCCCAACATAGCCTTCGAGCCGCCGTTCATCGCATGTATGCTTTAAGACATCTCTATTCATCCGTCCGATGGCACAAGTTATCGACGGGATACAGTCTCCGAGCTCTGTCACTATCATCTTTGGGGGCGCCCCCGTCGGGAGACGGAGGCGCTGATTGCCACCAGGTCAAGCCGCGCGACGGTGCGAGTGACTTGTTCTCGACTCAACCTTGAACTGCAACATCAGGTGATCCAGGGTGGTAGCTTCCTGCACCAGTTGCTGGATGGCTGCACTCGACTCCTCGACCATGGCTGCATTCTGCTGGGTATTCCTGTCGATCTGTCCGAGCGCGGCGTCGATTTCGGAAAGGCCCTCAGCCTGCGTCTTGGCTCCGTCGATGATCTTGCAGATCTCTCGGCTGATAGCCTGAACCTCAGTCGAAATCGTGCTCAGCGCTTCGCCCGCCTGATCGACCAGCGACACACCATGGCGGACTTCCTCGCCGGACGCATTGATCAGAGCCTTGATTTCCTTGGCAGCATTGGCTGAGCGCTGGGCAAGCTCGCGCACTTCCTGACGACGCCGCCGCCCGGATCTTCTTGACAACCCGGCGACACCTTTTGGGGGCGCGGGTGGAGAGCCTGATCCCACCGAGGTTGCGAGATGCGCATGCGAACTCACTTTGGAAATTTCACCAGTCATGCGAAGTCTCGCGCCCTATGACTTCGCGTGGTGGTGTTATTAAAGGCCTGCGAGCGGATGGCTCACTGGTATCCCTCAGCATTTCGGTTGCAAAGGTCCAGGATAAATCGCAAACCTTCTTCGTGGCAGTCATCCGCGATGCGACCGCTTCAGTTCAGCAGCAGGAGGAGCTGAGGCGGCTTGCGAACAATGATCACCTGACGGGGCTCCTGAACAGAAGGGCGTTCATTGACCGAGTTGCCGAGGTTGATGCGCAAGGAGGAACAGGTGGCACACTAGCGATTTTCGATATCGATCACTTCAAGCGCATCAACGATCACTACGGCCATCCGATTGGGGACCAGGTGCTCGCGGCGTTTGCTAGGCGCTTGGATGAACGAGTGGGCCAGGAAGCGTTGACCGCGCGCTGGGGAGGAGAAGAATTCATCAGCTTTCATCGCGACGCAACCGAATGGACGGTGACACGGGCCATCAAGGAATTTTCCGCCGAGTTGCAGTTCGCGCCAATAGAAGCGGGGGAGGTTACCATCCAGGTATCCATTTCTGCGGGCATTACCTATCGGCCACCGCAAGAACCTCTTGCTGCAGCTTTGGAGCGCGTCGATAAGTTGCTTTATCTGGCGAAGCATGATGGGCGTGGTCGGCTGGTGATGTCCGACCAGGTAGTGATGAGACTCGGCAAGAATGGACCGTAAAGTTCAAAACCTATCCAACAGATATCGGCCAACAGGGCGATGTTCTGCCGTAAGGTACTAAGCAGCTCGCGATCCGCTCTTGCGTCTTGGGCCAAGTCGTAGTTCGTTTCAGAATTGGTAGCCGGGTCAGAGGCCCCGCCCTCGGGTCTGTAGTGACACATCGTATTCTGCTGATGCCTGAATCGGATCAATGATAGTAGATGACGCTTCAAACGCAGACGTTGCGCGATGCAACCGGCCTTTTACCGTGCCGATCGGGCACCCGCCCGCAAAGCGCTGCTTGCCAATATCGCAGGCCAGAGCTTCACAACGATTAGGACATCATGACGAGACAGTCGCCTAAGAGCAACCATCGTTTGATTGACGTCATCAACCTCGTCCATCATGTCACAGTGAATTGTCCCGCATATAAACGCAGCTAGGACTGCTAGGTGGAGACGAACACATCGCCTGCTGCAATCCTTGGCAGACCTTGTGCCACTTCCCGTGCCAGGACTGCCGCGATTAACTCCTCGCCCTCGCTCGGGTTTGCAGACACTGCCCTGGCAATCCGAGACTTTAGATGGGTATCTCCTCTAGCCGTCGGACAAATGCGCAATAGGCGACATAATTCCGATGCTCGCCAAAGCATGTAGCGCCCGATGTCAGGTCGACTCTGCACGTCAAGCCCCATCTGCAACCGCAGCATCCAGCACGTTATAAGCGGCCTGCATAATATCGATATCGTTCGCATGGCTGATGCGAGCGAGCTCAAACATGAGAAGGCCAACCTCACTCCCGACCTGATGTTCGCGAGACGGGATACTCTGAGCTAAAGCCACTGCATCCTCATGCGAGCCACCCAGGCTGCTAAAAAGCTGGAGCGCCGCTTTCAACATCTGGCGCTTCATTTCAAGCGCTTCTAATGGAAACAACTCTTTCTGTATTCGGACAGCGCGATTCTGATACTCGCTCATGAATTTACCTTATAACATACCTGAACTGACGAACCCCGCCAGACCGGAATCGGCCCTCCAATGACGCGATTCCGTTTCACTTGTTACTGTGAGTTTCACTGGTGACGCAGCACATCAGCTCACCCAATTTCACTTCTGATAGATGAGCCAGTCCCGCCTCATCTCGTCAGACACTCTGTCGTCAAACATGACCACTTTGTTACGCCCCTCGTTCTTCGCCCGATACAACGCATTATCAGCGGCACGATAAAGCTCGTCGGCACTGGATGCCTGAGATCCCATAGCCACACCGATCGACATGGTGATACCATTCAGATCGATCCCTAGGCGCTCGACCACAAATCGCTGGCGGGCGATCGCCGATCTGAGATGTTGTGCGAAACCATGAACCTCATCACGAAGGCGCTCTCGGATTATGAGAGCAAACTCCTCACCCCCTACACGGGCAATCGATGCTGTCGAGGGAGCCGCTTTGCGAAGACTGGCCGCCAGACTCACCAGAAGCCTATCACCAACAGGATGACCAAATCGGTCATTGACCCGCTTGAAATAATCGACATCTGCAAGCACTAACGCCGTAACGCGCAGCAACTCTGGTGCTTCTGCGTAGATTGCAGCCAGTTCTTCATCGAAGGCCCGCCTGTTGCAGAGGCCGGTCAGAGAGTCGGTATTCGCGGCCGCCTTGTACCGCTCAAGCTGTTCGTAGACCTCATCAAATTCCGCCTGCGATCGTGAGTACGAACGGCGGGTTTTTTCGTTATGCGACAAAGTCGCTCCAGTCGCCGAGGAAAGTGTGCGCACCAGAGATTTCAATACGCCGACCGTCTGCTGATTGACGGAGCTCAGCTGCCCAACCGTATCGGTTAGCAGCTGGTTGTAATCGTGTAAGACATGTTGCTCGCGTTCAAGCAGTTGAGCAGCCTCGGACAAATGCTCGGTCACCTGCTCGTGGATCGCTTCATAAATTGCTGCATTGCCAGCGCCGAGGTAGACGGCCGCCAAGCTATCCAGCTCAGATTGTGTTGGGCGTGAGCCTAGCCGCGTAAGGTCCTCTGAGAGAGCCTTGTTAGTCGCAATGAATGCCTCGTAGTAAAGCTGATAGTTCCGCGGGATCGGGGCAACTCCCGAAACATACATCGCTTTGAGTACAGCCGAAGCAATCTCGAAACTGCTTTGTCGTCCGTCAATGCCTTGCTTCACGTCTCTAGCATTCCGTTATACCTTGAGAATATAAACACAAATACACGCTGCAGGTTAATCTTTGCTGAAATGCAAACTTAACGATTATCAAATGCGTGTCAAAACACCCGGCCTCACTTCGGCCTGCGGTGCCCGGCGGCTTTGCACTCGGCTTAAACTTCCCGTACCTCGAAATGCCCTGATTCTAGAATTTTTCGGGGCATAGCCGAACTATGCTTTCCGCCGTCATCGCTTTCAGCTCCTCCCTGGTGCGAAAACCAGCTTCAAAAAGAGCAACGAGTTCCTTGGCTAATGCGAGTTCGTCAGCCGCGCTAGAACGGCGATACCGGTCTCGAAGCATATCCGCTAATAACTCGCGCAACAACTTCAGCTCCAGCGGCCCGATTTCCTGCTGATCATCGAAATAGGTGTTGCTCATCAGCGCCCCCTGGCCGCCCCTTTCGCCTTGATCAGTTTCTGATGTTCCATTTGGTGAACTCTGCAATGAGCCTGAAACGTTCGAACCCTATCTGGCCCGCCTTGCCCAAGACTGTCGCCTCGGCGCGCTCACTTGCGTCTAAGAAGACTATACCTGCTGAGACAGTCTCCGTGAGACACAGACTGGTGTATCATTTGGGTTGATTTTGCAGCTATGAGACGTTACCCATTGAAGGTCTAGAACCTAATGAGACGTTTCATGGCAATTTACGGGTATGCGCGGGTCAGCACCATCGATCAGGATCTGGCGATTCAAGAGGCGGCTTTGAAGGCGGCCGGATGCACGGTCATCCGGGCGGAAAAGAAATCCGGATCGACCAAGCAGGATCGGAAGGAGCTTAACACGCTTCTGGAATTCATGCGCGACGGCGACAGCCTGGTCGTGACGCGGGTCGATCGGCTGGCGCGGTCAGTCGGGGATCTGCAGGACATCGTACGGCTGCTTAAGGAAAAAGGGGTGACGCTGAAGGCGACGGAACAGCCGATAGACACCAGTTCAGCGGCCGGCAAAGCTTTCCTTGATATGCTCGGCGTGTTTGCTGAGTTCGAGACGAACCTTCGTAAAGAACGACAGATGGAAGGCATCGCCGCAGCAAAAAGCAGAGGGGTCTACAAAGGCAGGAAGCCCCATGTTGATGTTGCTGAGATCCGCCGACTTAAATCCGACGGGATGGGACCAACAGAGATTGCCAAGACGCTGAACATAGGTCGGGCGAGCGTGTATCGCGCCCTAAAAGAAGCCGCATCATCGTAGGGCGGGATGGCGGCTTTGCGCCAACAGCGGACATTGCAGTCCAGCGCATACGGCTGCGTTGCGGCAATTTCTAAAGCGAGCCGAACGCGGCGATTCCTGCCCCAGGATCACAGGTTGACCCGCTGGTGATGTGACACGCGGGTCAACCTGAAGTTCATCCCACAAGCAGATGGCTCATCGCCGGGTCGGGAATGACGACGATGCGGCTGCCATCTCTTGCCTCGTCGTGAAGATGGATCACATCCTGATTGATGAGCCGAATGCAACCTGAGGAAACGGCCTTCCCGATGCTGAACGCCTCAGGCGTGCCGTGTATCCGATACAGCGTGTCCTTCCCGTTTTCATGGATATAGAGGGCGCGAGCACCGAGTGGATTTTTGAGTCCGGGATCCATGCCTCCATTTGCAATGCTGTAGGGCTCCAGCCCTGGCTGCCGCGCAACCATTGAATCAGGCGGTGTCCAGCGCGGCCATTCCCGCCTGTAAGCCATTATGGCCTCCCCAGCCCAGGCGAACCCCTCCCGTCCTACTCCGATTCCATAGCGGGTCGCGCGGCCACCTGCCTTAACGTGGTAGAGATATTTGGCTGGCGTATCGACGACGAGGGTGCCTGGCTTCTCGTTCGTCGGATAGTCCACCTCGGTTCGCCAGAACTGCGGCGGTAGCTGGCTGATGTCGACCTCCGGGATCGGAAACCTCTCATTGGGCATTGCATAGTACATCGGCGGCACCACCGGCGCAGGCGCTGGCGGAGGTTCGGCGATCGTCACGACGGGCGGCGGTTGGGTCGATACACAGCCAGAGACGGCGATCGCCCCTACACCAAGGATGAAGGAGCGCCTTGGCAAGCCTGCACCCACCCACCGTCCATTTGAGCTGCTCGTTCTCTCTTCAGTCTGACTATCATAGGCCATGTCGGTACTCTCTGTTAATCTCGCGGGCTGCTTCCAAGCCTGCCCGCCTTAGGGCAACCTTAAGTGACGAATGGCGGAGGCCAGTGCGCCGTGGAGCCACCCGCTCAGGCCGCGCGGGCCTCTGCGATCGCCTTCTTCAGCCCCTTCTCATCCAGCACACCTGCGAACGTGGTCCGGCCGATGACGAAGGAAGGCGTACCTGCGAAGTTGAAGGCGAGCGCCTGGCTGTAGTTGCGGTCGAGCAGCCCCGAGATCTTGGTGCTGTGCTTGTTCACGGCGGCAGCAATTTCCTTCATCGTGAGGCCGGTGCTCGTGAGCGCCTTCTCCACGGCTTCTTCAGTCAGTTTGCCCGTCGTCTTCATCAGCGCCTCCATTGCAGGCTCGTACTTGCCGATCTGGGCGGCTCCGAGAACTGCCTGGGCAGCAAAGATCGAGGCACCGCCGAAGACGGGCCAGTCCTTCAGCACCAGCCGGACATTGCCGTCCTCGCGAACGACCTTCTCGAGCATGGGATGGATCTTCTTGCAGTAGGGGCACTGGTAATCGAAGAATTCGACGACCGTGACGTCCCCTTTGGGATTGCCGAGAACTGGTGCGTCCGGATCATGGAAGACGGTCTTTTCGGTGATCTCCTGGCCGAACGCCAGGCGCGGGAGGACGGCAGCCACTGCGGCAGTGCCCGCGGTGACGGCGAGCAGGTTTCTGCGGGTAATCATTCATACTTCTCCTTTTCGCGATTCTTCAGGTCCGAGCACGACGACCTTGGAGCCCTTCGGCACGCGGCGATGCAGGTCGATGATGTCGTGGTTCAGCAGCCGGATGCAGCCGGACGAGACCGACTTGCCGATGCTCCAGGGTTCATTGGTCCCGTGGATTCGATAGAGCGTGTCCTTGCCGCCCTGGTAGAGGTACAGGGCACGTGCTCCCAGAGGGTTCTTGATGCCACCCTCCAGGCCCGATGCTAAAGGGCCGTAGCGCTCCGGATTGCGCTTGATCATGTTCTGGGTGGGCACCCAGCCCGGCCACTGCGCCTTACGGGCGATATCGGCCTCGCCCTCGAATTCCATGCCGGCCTTGGCGACGCCGACGCCGTAGCGCATCGCCTTGCCACCCTCCATGACGAGGTAAAGAAAACGGGAGTGGGGATCGACCACGATAGTGCCTGCCGGATAGCCGGTCTTGTAGTCCACAACCTGGCGGACATTCTTCGGATCCATCTTGGAGACGTCGACGCCGGGGATGGTTTCGTCTCCATCCTTGATCGGCGCATACATACTGGCCAACGACGGGTCCGCTTTCGGGGCTTCGACCTTTGCGGGCTCCGCGGCGGTCTGCGCGCAGGCCGACAACCCCATGACGAAAAGCGAGGCGGTCAACGGTCGCCACAGATCGGCCGCTCGGGCAGGGATCATTCGGATATTCCTTCTTCAGATTTGAGTTCCTGGATCTTCTGCGCGAGAACCTCGCGGGAAATCTCGCCGAGGTGAGAGCCGGCCAGCGTGCCGTCGGCTGCTAAGAAGAGTGTTGCGGGCAGACCGACCGCCGAATAGTGGCGGCTGAGCAGAAGCTGCGGATCGAGCACCGCCTGCGGCAGATCGAGGTTCGCACTCCGGAGGTAGTCAGCGATCTTGGCCGCCTGCTCGCCCTGGTTTGCAAAGACGAAGTCGACATCGGCCATGTTGGCAGCGAGTTCCGCCATCATCGGCAGTTCGCGGCGGCAAGGCGGGCACCACGTCGCCCACAGGTTCAGAACCGTAGGACGACCGTTGGCACCGATCCCTCTTTCGGCACCATCAAGTGTCCGGAAGCTGGAGGTGACGGGCGCTAGCTGCGGGTCAGAATAGGTCAACGCCAGCGTCGCCGCTGTCGCAACCATGCCAGCGGCAAGGCTAGCCACGGCCCATCCGACAAGCTTTCGGCTCTTCAGGAACAGCAGGACCAGCACCACGGCGACGCCTGCGGCCCCTCCGCTCCAGGAGAACCCGCCTTGCCACACCGCAAGGATCCGCCAAGGCTCCGAAGCGAAGCTCCCGGCATGCTGCAGAACATGCCCCAGGCGCGCCGCCGCCAGTCCGACCAGAGCCGTCCAAGACGACCAGCGTCCGAGCCTGTCGTCGACCCGGTGGGCAAGAACGGACGCTGCAGCGAGAAACACGACCATGCCCACGATGGCAGCGAAGCGCTCGGCGTCGAACGCGAAGGGACCGAAGGAGACGGCGTTCATCGAAGGGCGCTCTTGGCTGCTGATGCAGACGTCGTAACGGTGTCTGCACTGATCTCTCCCACCAGCCTGCTGTCGGCAATCTCATCGTTGTTGCCGTCGAGGAACAGCATTGTCGGGGGCCCGACGACCTGAAGGTCCTTCATCAGCGACTGGTTGGCCTCGGTGATCTCACTGAGATCCACCGAGATCAGGCGGATGCCGTCCAGCGCGTCAGCCACGGTCGGGTCGGGAAAAACGGACCGCTCAATCACTCGGCAGGTGACGCACCAGTCGGCCGTGAAGTAGACAAGCGAGGGAGCACCGGCCCCATCGGCGTCAAGGATTGAAGACAGATCGGCTGCAGAGCTAGCGGACTGGAAGGAGTCCTTGCGGATCGTTTTCGCGGGCATAGCGTCTCCAGAGCGCGCGACAGCGATCGTCGCAAGAGGCTTCAGAGGATCCGTTGCGCCCGAGAGGCCACCAATTCCCAACATGACGCCGTAGAGACCCGCCAACATGCCCGCGGATCTGGCGAGCCGCTGAGCTCCGCCGGCCTCGGGTCCCGTCTGATCGAAGGCTCCGATGAAGACGGCAAAGGTGATCGCCAAAACCGACCACAGCAGAAGACCAGTTCCGGCAGGCAGCAGACGATCCACGAGCCATACGGCGGTCGCGAGAAAAAGGAAGCCGAACACCTGCCGGACGCGCTCCATCCATTGGCCCGCGCGCGGAAGCAGGCCCGACCCGAAGGTCCCCATCAGGATCAAGGGGATGCCCTTGCCGATGCCGAGCGCGAACAAGGCCGTCGCGCCGAGGACGACGTCTCCGGTCTGCGCAATGTAGAGAAGCGCGCCGGCGAGCGGAGCCGTAACGCAAGGTCCGATCACCAGAGCGGATGAGAATCCGAGCGCTGCCGAAGACGCCAGTGAACCTCCTGAATCGCGGCGTGGGGCGAGCCGGTTCCTGAGAAAGGAGGGAAGCTGGAGTTCGAATATCCCGAAGCTTGAAAGTGCCAGAGCCACGAAGATGGCTGCAACGACGAGTGTGGCAGCGGAAGACTGGAGCGCGATCTGGAAGCTCTGACCCCACCATGCAGCGACCACGCCGAAGAGACTGAAGGCAGCCGCCAAAGAAAGGACGTAGGTTGACGACAATACAAATCCACGTCCAGCCGACAGGCTCTCGCCCTCCCTCGAAAGGGTCGCGGCGAGGATAGGGTACATGGGAAACACGCATGGCGTGAAGGCCAGCAGGACGCCGAGCCCCATGAAGCCGGCGACCAGCAACAGCACTCCACCGCGATCGAGCAGAGATCCCACGAGTCCGTTGGAGGACTGGTCAGAGATACGGATTGCAGCCGTGTCGGCGGGTTCCGGCGCGGCTTTGGACACCAGAGGAAAGGCTGCCTGTGACTGAAGCGCAGTCTGAAGACCAGCCGGTTTTTTGCTGGCTACAGGCGTCAACGCAGCAGGGTCGAGATCGACCGTGGTCGGAGGATAGCAGAGACCGCCATCCTGGCAGCCCTGGTAGGTGACCTTGACGAAACCAGTGACCGGTCCGGCGATCGTTGCCGTAGCCGTCCCATAATAAACCTCGGTGCTTCCGTATCCGGGATCCTCCTTGATGACGCCCGGCGGGGTTGTCATTTCGAGAGGTCTGCCGTCGGCGTCTTTCACACTCAGGTATTCTCGGTAGAGATAGTAGCCGTCTTCAAGCTGCCATCTTAATGCGATGTCAGGACCGTCGCGTCCTGCCTCCATGCGAAAGGCCTGATCCATTGGAAGCGGCGGTTCGATAGCTGACGCCACCGCCGAGACGGCTAAGGCCACGATGAAAGATGAAACCGACAGGAAGAAACGCAAGGTCCGCTCCGTTGCTTGGGTTGGAGCGGCGGTCTCTCCTCCCAACCTTAAGGCAGCCTTAAGGTAGCCGGCGCAGGGAGGACGCGAAGTCAGATGAGGATGTGATGCGCCTGCTGGTCGTGGAAGATGACGAGATCCTGTTGGACGGCCTGAAGGTCGGGCTGCAGATGTGCGGCTTCACGGTCGACGCCGTGACATCGGTTGCCGATGCCGACGCTGCGATCGAGGCCGACAGATTTGATGCCGTCATCCTGGACCTGATGCTCCCGGACGGAACTGGCCTCGATGTACTGGCAAGGATGCGACGGTCCGGCGACCGCACCCCTGTTCTCCTGCTGACTGCGAAGGACGAAGTTGCCGATCGAATAGCAGGGCTGGACTCGGGAGCCGACGACTATCTCGGAAAACCTTTCGATCTCGACGAGGTCGCTGCCCGGCTCCGTGCCATCGTCCGTCGTGGACACGGCAGGGCCACAGGGCTTCTCGAATGGAAGGACGTGAGCCTCGACCCGGCGCGCATGTCCGCATCGCGTGACGGCATGGCGATCTCCCTCTCGCGGCGGGAGTTCGTCATCCTGCAGGCGCTGATGGAGACGCCCGGCGTCATCCTGTCCCGGTCTAATCTCGAGGAGAAGCTTTATGGATGGCAGGAGGAGATCGAGAGCAATACGGTGGAAGTTCACGTCCACAAGCTCCGATCCAAGCTGGGCGCGAGCTTCATCGAGACCGTTCGGGGCGCAGGCTATCGATTGAGGGCGGCACAATGAACTCCATACGGATCCGGCTGTTTGCAATCCTGCTTGCAACCACCGGCGCCGTGTGGCTCTTCGCCGCTGCCTGGATCTACGCCAGCACCCAGGCCGAGGTCGAGCGCGTCCTCGACGCCCGCCTGATGGAAGCGGCACGCATGGTAAGTTCGCTGATCACCGATCACCGGATCGATCCTGCTGCTGCAGCGAGCGCGGCAACCGCGAGCGCCCCACCTGCACCATTTGAGCAAGCCGGCGGCAGCTACAGCCGCCAACTCTCCTGCCAAATCTGGTCGCTGCAGGGTAGCCTTGTCAGCCGTTCGGAGAGTGCGCCTGCAACTTCCCTCGCCAGTCACACGAATGGCTTCGAAGAGACCGAGATCGACGGCGAGCGGTGGCGTGTCTATGCAGTCGTCAATCCCTCCCTTGGCGTCCGCGTGCTGGTTGGCGACAGTCTCGAAATCCGAGAGCGGCTGATCGGCGATGTCATCAAGGGGCTCCTCCTGCCAGGCATCGCCATTCTCCCCGTGCTGGCGGCACTGATCTGGCTGAGCGTTGGTCGCGGCCTTGCTCCGCTCACCCGCATTGCCGAAGGGCTGGCTGGCCGTTCGGCATCCGAACTTCATCCGGTGGATGCCGGCTCCGCCCCGCGCGAAGTGCGTCCCGTCATTCGCGCATTGAACAGCCTTTTCGGTCGCGTGGCCGAAGCGCGGGACCGAGAGCGGAGCTTCACTGCCTATGCCGCGCATGAACTGAAGACACCACTTGCGGGGCTGAAGACACAGGCGCAGGTCGCTCTTCGAACCGACAACCCCACCATCCAGCGCGACGCACTGGCCCGCATTTCCACAAGCGTCGACCGAACCAGCCGAATGGTGCGGCAACTCATCGATCTTGCCGCCCTGGATGCGATCCAAGGAAACGCGAACGATGAGGAGGTGGATATCGCGGTCCTTGTCGGGGAAGTCGCCTCAGAGTTGGAGACGCAGCTCTCAGTAAATGAGGTTCACGTGGCGATGGAACTTGCAGATCAGGCTCAGCCGCCCACCCACATCCGAGGTCGCAAGATCCTTGTTCGTCTGGCGATCCGCAATCTGCTTGAAAATGCCATCCAGCATTCTCCGAAGGGCGGGGAAGTCAGGTGCCGCGTTACGGCAAGGTATGACGAAGTCTGCGTTGAAATCCTGGACCAGGGACCGGGAATTAAGCAGGAGGACGAAAAGCGCGTCACGGAACGCTTCTTCCGGGGATCAAAGGCGCACGGACATGGAAGTGGCCTCGGATTGTCCATCGTCCAGATGGCGCTCGCCCGTCTAGGCGGAAGCCTGACCTTCGAGAGAGGTGCTCGCTGGTTTGTTGCGAGGGCGTCGTTTCCGATCTGAGCCCTTGGCGGCTGGCCCTGTCCTGTTGCGCTTATGGACCCCGTCTGACCCCGACGGCTCGTAGCGCAGCATCGAGCCTGTTGCCGCCCTTGGCGTCGAAGTCACCTCTGAGCGCTTTCAACGCATATCGCTCCTGGTTGATTTCCTCCGCCGTCCGAAACCCCATGCGGCGCAATACCGGCAGGGGCGGACACCAGCCTTGGATGGCGTGCTGGAACAGGAAGCCGGTTACGATTGCCGGCAATGCAGCCATCGTTTGTCTACTGTCGCCGCCAAAATGGTCCCTGTGAATGCCAAAGAGGAGGCATTTGCTTCGAGCGTCCGCTCGATGTCCCACTCCCGATCAAGTTCCGCGAGCCTCGCTGCGATCTGGTCGGGGTGGGCTTCGTAGTAGGCGAGCCTCTCTTCCATCTGCCAGCGAAGGCGGTTGTTGATCTCGTCGGATGTCTGGGCGCTGACCCGGTTCGCTGTCGTGGCCATGGTTTTGATCTCCTTTGCGCGGGAACCCCAGGGGAAGCACAAAGTTCCGTGACCGGCCTTGAAGGTAACTCACTATATAATATATTAGAACGTATAACGATATTTACGCGGAGCTAGTTATGCCTGTCACCAGTGTATCCGAGAAGCTTTCGGTCTCGTCTCAGCCAAGCGTCGAAGACATCCGTTCGCTGCGCGCGAACGGGTTCAAGACACTTATCAATAATCGCCCGGATGGCGAGGAGCCCGGACAGCCGGGAACCGAAGCCGAAGCGCAGGAAGCAAAGCACTGCAACCTGTCCTATGCGTTCATTCCAGTCACCGGAGCCACCATCACCGAGGCGGACGTGCGCGCCTTCCAGCGCGCGATCGATGAATCTGAGGGCCCCGTCTTCGCCCATTGCAAGACCGGCACCCGGTCGCTGAACCTCTATGTGATCGGAGAGGTCCTCGACGGCCGCCTGCGTGCCGACCAGGTCATGGACTTCGGACGTGAACGCGGCTTCGACACAAGGGGCGCTGCAGCCTGGCTGGAGAAGCAGGCCCCCCGCCGACCGCAGGTCAAGGGCTTCTTCGACAAGCGCACCTGGAGCGTCCAGTATGTCGTCTCCGATCCGGAGACGGGCAAGTGCGCCATTGTCGACCCGGTTCTCGACTTCGATGAGAAGGCAGGTGCGACGGCGACGCTCAATGCCGACGCCATCCTCGACTACGTCCGCGCCCAAGGACTGACGGTCGAGTGGATCCTGGACACCCATCCGCATGCCGACCACTTCTCGGCCGCCCAGTACCTGAAGGAGAAGACCGGCGCGCGCACCGCCATCGGCGAGCGCGTCGTGGACGTGCAGAAGCTGTGGAAGGGTATCTACAACTGGCCCGAGCTTGCCACCGACGGATCGCAATGGGACCAACTGTTCGCCCACGGCGATACGTTCAAGGTCGGGTCTATCGATGCGAAGGTGATGTTCTCGCCCGGACATACGCTCGCCTCCATCACCTATGTGATCGGCGACGCAGCCTTCGTCCACGACACGCTGTTCATGCCCGACAGCGGCACGGCGCGTGCCGACTTCCCCGGTGGTGATGCACGGGTGCTGTGGAGGTCGATACAGGACATCCTCGCGCTCCCGGACGAGACGCGGATCTTCACGGGCCACGACTATCAGCCGGATGATCGGGCGCCTCGGTGGGAAAGCACCGTGGCCGAGCAGAAGAAATCCAACCCGCATCTTGCCGGCGTGAGCGAGGAGGAGTTCGTCGCTCTCAGAACCAAGCGTGACAAGACGCTGCCTATGCCAAAGCTCATCCTGCATGCCCTGCAGGTGAACATCCGCGGCGGGCGTCTGCCGGAGCCGGAAGCCAACGGCAAGCGCTACCTCAAGTTCCCGCTCGATGCATTGCAGGGGGCGGCATGGGAATGAGCACCGACCTGAAGGCAATGTTGAAGGCAGGGCTTTCCCCGGTCGAAATGGCGAGCCGCGCCGAAGAGGTGGCAAACCTCCTCAAGACGCTGTCCCATCCGGCGCGGCTGATGATCGTCTGCACGCTGGTGGAGGGAGAATACTCGGTCGGCGAGCTTGAAGAGAAGCTCGATCTGCATCAGCCACATTTGTCGCAGCACCTCACGGTGCTGCGTGGCTCCGGCATCGTCGAGACACGGCGGGACGGCAAGCAGATCTTCTATTCCCTGACCGAGGAGAAGGCGGCCCAGCTGGTCGCCGCCCTCTATGACATCTTCTGCGTGAAGGACCACACATGAGCCAGTATCTCCCATCATTGACCGGCGGCATGCTGATCGGCCTGTCAGCGGTCATGCTGCTGCTCCTCAACGGCCGGATCGCCGGGATCAGCGGCATCGTCGGCCGTCTTGCCCAGGGTGTCGGCCTGACCACCAACCTGGCCTTCGTGCTCGGCCTGCTGCTCGGGCCATTGGCCTACCTCGTCATGTTCGATGGTTGGCCAGAGGTCGAGATCACTGCAGGCTGGCCGCTGATCATCGTCGCCGGGTTGCTGGTAGGATTCGGCTCGCGGATGGGATCCGGCTGCACCAGCGGGCATGGCGTCCTCGGGCTGGCCCGCCTGTCGCCGCGCTCGATGGTGGCTGTCGCCACCTTCCTGACAGCCGGCGTGGTTGCCGTTACCCTTCTGCGAGGTCTTGGATCATGAACCGGAATATCTACCAGTTCGCTGCCGCGCTCGCATCAGGCATCGTCTTCGGTTTCGGCCTGTCCCTCTCCGGGATGCTGAACCCGGCACGCGTCCAAGGCTTCCTCGACATCTTCGGCACGTGGGATCCAAGTCTTGCCTTTGTTCTCGGCGGTGCCGTCGTCGTCGCCTTCATCGGTGTTCAGGTGATGAAGCGGATGCGACACCCGGCCTTCGGCGACAGCTTCCATGTCCCGACCAATCGGCAGATCGACCCGCCGCTCATCATCGGATCCGCCCTGTTCGGCCTCGGCTGGGGGATCGGTGGCTTTTGTCCCGGCCCGGCGGTCGCGTCGCTGCCCATCGGCATCCCCCAGACGGTACTGTTCGTCATCGCCATGCTGGTGGGCATGACCTTGCACGACCGAGTATGGAGCAGACGGACGTGACCACCTCAATTCTTGCGGCAGTCGGCTCCGGCGGGATCGTCGGCTTCATGCTCGGCCTGCTCGGCGGCGGTGGGTCGATCCTGGCGACGCCGCTCCTCCTCTACGTCGTCGGCGTCACGCAGCCGCATGTTGCCATTGGAACGGGCGCGCTTGCGGTTGCCGTGAACGCCTTTGCCAACTTTGTGAGCCACGCGATCAAGGGGCATGTCTGGTGGCGGTGCGCGGCCGTCTTCTCCGCGCTTGGCGTGGTTGGCGCGCTTGCCGGCTCAAGCCTCGGCAAGGCGATGGACGGAGACCGACTGATCTTCCTGTTCGGCATCCTGATGGTGGTTGTGGGCGCTCTGATGCTCAAGCCCAGGAAGGCAGTTGCGGTCGAATGCCGTCCTGTCGACCTCCGGATGTGCCTCGCCACCGCGGCCGTCGCATTGGCCGCGGGCGCGGCATCCGGCTTCTTCGGCATCGGCGGAGGCTTCCTGATCGTTCCCGGCCTGATGCTGGCGACCGGCATGCCGATGATCAACGCGATCGGTACCTCGCTCCTCTCCGTCGGCGTGTTCGGGCTGGCGACCGCCTTGAACTACGCCAGCTCCGGTCTGGTGGATTGGTGGCTTGCCGCCGAGTTCATTGGTGGTGGCATCATCGGCGGCGTGCTCGGAATGCTCCTCGCCACACGCCTCAGCGCCTACAAGAACATCCTCAACCGCCTGTTTGCCGCGCTGATCTTCGTGGTCGCAGCCTACATCCTCTATCGCAACTGGGGGACGTCGATGATTGGCTGAGGGCGGCCAATCTCAATGTGGCGACCTCCTGGCGCCTCATAGCGGTGCCGGCGCCGAGTGAACGTCTATTCAGGACGCCGTTAACAAAGCGACACTTACTCGGACAGAAGCAAGGACCGGCGCTGCCACATGCACAGGGGCCGCTCCTTAAGGCTGCCTTAAGGTGAGCAGGTCAAGCGACAGCTTTTGAAGGAACTCCAATGCGCCTCTTCATTGTCACCAATCTCAGACCCACCCTGATGCTGTTCACAGCGCTGCTGTTCGGTTCTGCACCACAGATCGCCGCAGCCGAGGATGTCCCGCAGCCCCAAGAGTATCCCCGGATCCTGAAGGCGATCGAGCAGCAGGGACTGACAATCCTTGGAGAGATGAAGGTGCCAGGCGGTCTGAGAGCATTCGCCGCAAAAGCTGGCGCTCAACCTCTGGCACTTTACCTCACCCCGGATGGCGAACATGTGGTCGTTGGCACACTTGTCAACGCAGCAGGACAGGACATGGCGGAGACCCAACTCAAGGAGATGGTAGAAGCGCCGATCTCGGAAGAGGGCTGGCAAAAGCTTGAGCGATCCACATGGGTGAAGGACGGAAGCCCAAACGCGCCAAGGATCGTCTACGTGTTTACCGATCCAAACTGTCCCTACTGCCACCAATTCTGGAAGTCTGCCAGACCATGGGTCGAAGCGGGCAAGGTGCAGTTGCGGCATGTCATGGTCGGCGTGATCAGACAGGATTCGCCTGCCAAGGCGGCTGCCATTCTTGAGGCTAAGTCTCCTGAGGAGGCATTGGCCGAAAACGAACACAAGTACGAGGACGGCGGCATCGCCCCTTTGGAAACGGTCAGCCCCGCAATGGCGGAAAAGCTTGAGCACAATGCCACCCTGATGACCGAGCTTGGCTTTTCCGGCACCCCTGCGATTGTCTTCAGGAAGGCAGATGGCAGCATCGGACAGATGGCTGGTCTGCCTCAGGATGCCGCGCTCGAGATGATCTTGGGTTCGAGATAGCTTAACCCGCTCCGCTCTTCTATGTCTGCAATGGGCCGACGGGCGTCATGGCGCAGAAGCGCCAATAGGAGACGTGAATTTCGGTTTGGAGGCTGGAATGGGCCATAAGCCGAAGATGAAGCAGCCGCACCAGAGAACAGACAGGGATTCTTCTCCGGCTTTACCGCTGGTACTAGACATAGCCCCAAAGCTATGGCAGGCCAAACGCAGATGGTGGAATAATGCCAAAGTTCGAAAGCGTGCTAGGGACAAGATGGGCCAGAGTAACAACAACGGCGTCAGCGCCCCTTCTTCCGAGGGAAAGAATGAGTCAGAAGGCCTGAGAAAGGCAGTCGAAGGCCTTCGTGAACTGCGGCAGATTGCTGGTAAAGGCCAGGCAGACATCGCCTCCGCACTCAACATCAAGCAGCCGTCCGTCTCAAAGATCGAGAAGCAATCAGATATGTATTTGTCGACGCTTCGCAGCTATGTCGAAGCGGTCGGGGGAAAACTTGAGCTGACCGTGAAGCTACCGAAGCTCCCCGCGCTTCGGATTCACCATCTGGGCGACCATACCGCCGCGAAGACGCGAGTCGGAGGAAGAGGCGCTGCGTCGACGGCAAGGCGACGCCATGGATGAATTGCAGCGGTCAATCTATGTGGACCGTTTTCGCCTCGCGTTCCACACTCAAAAGGGCACGGCCTTCCAGGACTGGTTTGTTCGGCTCGCCGGCTACGCATTCGGCGCGGATTTCGAGGAAGTTCGCCCTTACGGCCCCTATGGCGACCTGAAGTGCGACGGCCGCCGCGTCAGCAGTGGCTCCGTCTTCCAGTGCTATGCACCGGAGGCGATGAAGGAAGCTGACCTCATTGCCAAGATCGATGAGGATTTCCATGGTGCGCGCACCAATTGGGGCAGCGGCATGAAGGAATGGGTCTTCGTTCACAACGATGGCCGCGGTCTGCCGCCAAACGCCGTCCAGCATCTGGACGGCCTGCGCAACGCGCATTCCACAATCCAGATATCGACGTGGTCCGAACCCGAGCTTCATGCCCTCGCGATGGGCCTTGATATCTCCGCACTGCAGGCTCTGTTCGGCCTCGCGGCTTCCATCGCCATTGTCGATCGACTGGTCCTGTCCGACCTCATGCCGATCATCGACGCGTTGCAACGCCAGGATAGTCCGCCAAATCCGCCCCTGACTCCCCCGTCACCCAAAAAGCTCGAAAAGAACGCGCTCTCTGAAGAGACCGGCCTGTTCCTGCGGATCGGGCGGCGGAAGTCCAGCCTCGTCGACACCTTCTTTCGGAAGAGCCCGCGCCCTGACCTCGGCGAACGCATCGCCGAGGCGTTCCGCACGCGCTATGCAGAGTTGAAAGCGCTCGACCTGCCCGCCGACACGATTTTCAAGCACCTCCAAGACTATGCCGGTTTCAACGGCGAGCCGAAGCGCCAAGGCGCGGCGCTCGCCGTCCTCGCCTATTTCTTTGACAGCTGCGACATCTTCGAAGATCCGGTCGCCTCGGTGGGGGCGCTATGATCCTTCCGACCAAACATGTTCGACCGGATCGCGCGCTGATCGGCGTGGGCGCGGAAGTGCTCGATATCCTGAAAAGGCCTATGACCATGTCAAGGCTGTGGGACGAGGTGCGCGGTCGGCGAACCCTTCACGCCCCGAACGCTCCGATCGACTATCAGTGGTTCGTCCTCTCGCTGGACCTGCTCTACGCGATCGGCGCACTCGAATTCGAGCGCGGCTTGGTGCGGAGGGTTCAGCCATGATCCGCCGCTTCGGTAGTGACCTGGCGCCCTTTAAGACACTGACCTTCGGCCCGGGCCTCAACATCCTCCTGGCCGACAAGAGCGAAGGTTCAAACGATCGACAGTCGCGTAATGGTGCCGGGAAGACCAGCTTCATAGAGCTGGTCCATTTCCTGTTCGGCGCCGACGCGCGCAAGGAGAGCATCTTCCGTTCCGAAGCGCTGTCTCCGTCGACGTTCGATGTTGCCGTCGACGTCGCTGGCGAAACCATTTCGGCGGCTCGCAGTGGCGCGAAACCGAGCAAAATCTTCGTCAACGGCCCGGTCGAGAACTGGCCTGTCCCGCCGCAGTTCGACCAGCGTGCAGGGCTGTTCGAACTGTCGAATGAGAATTGGAAGGCCAATCTCGGTCATCTCTGGTTCGGCCTGCCGATATCGGCGGGGGATGAAGCCGAACGCTTCCAGCCCTCATTCCGGTCACTTTTCTCCTACTTCGCGCGGCGCCAACTTAGCGGCGGGTTTCATCAGCCAATGCAGCATTCGACCATGCAGCAGGCGTGGGACCAGCAGGTTTCCATCTGCTATTTGCTCGGCCTCGATTGGACGATTCCGGGCCGTTTTCAGGAACTTCGCGGCCAAGAAAAGGTCGCTCAGGAGCTTCGCAAGGCCGCGCGCAGTGGCGACCTCGGTCGTTTCTTCGGTAAGGCCGCCGATCTACGGACACGTCTGACCATCGCAGAAGCGCGCACCGAGCGGTTGCGGGCTCATCTCGAGAATTTCGAGGTCGTGCCGGAATACAAGGCTCTCGAGCGTGAAGCGAACGAGATCACGCGCGAGATTGACGCTCTCAACGTAGAAAACGTGGTCGATGGTGACCTGCTCCAGCAACTTCGCGCATCGCTTGGCGAAGAGGATGCGCCCGATCTCGACGACGTCACCAAACTGTACGCCGAGGCTGGTGTGGTGCTGCCGGACATGGTTCGCCGGCGCTTTGATGAAGTCGAACGCTTCCATCGAACCATCATAGAGAACCGCCGGGCGCATCTTAATGCCGAAATTGCCTCGGCCGAGACACGGATGAGCGAGCGAGACCAGCGCATCGCGGACCGGGACCGGCGCCGCCGGCAAATTATGGGTGTGCTGCGCTCGGGCGGCGCACTCGAACATTACACCACCTTGCGGGAAGAGGCTGGCAGGGCCGAAGCCGAAGTCGAGGGCCTGCGTCAGCGGCTTGAAACCGCCGAGCGCATCGAGAGCACGAAGGCCGAGCTCGATATCGAGCGGGCCAATCTGACCAAAGCGCTGCGGGACGACATCCATGAGCGCGCTGACGTGATCCGCGAGGCCATCCTCGCCTTCGAAGCCCTCTCGGAGTCGCTTTACGAAAAGGCTGGTAGCCTCACCATTTCCGAAACCGCCGGCGGCCCACAATTTGAGGTCCATATCGACGGACAGAGGAGCAAAGGGATCACCAACATGCAGATCTTCTGTTTCGATCTCATGTTGACGGAAATTAGCATCAGGAATGGGCGCGGACCACGCTTCCTCATCCACGACAGCCATCTCTTCGATGGTGTGGACGAGCGACAGGTGGCCAAGGCCCTTCAGCTTGGCGCGGAGCGCGCCCAGGCCGCCGGCTTTCAATACATCGTTACCATGAACTCGGACGCGCTGCCGCGGGAGGGATTCCAGCGGGGCTTTGACGTCCAAGCGCATGTCATCGACACCAAGCTGACCGATGCGACAGATACAGGTGGCCTGTTCGGCCTACGCTTCGAGTAGGCTTCCCATGCGATCTGCGCCGTTCACGCGACCGACCCTCCTTGCTGCAGTCGAATTGCTCGAATTGCACAGCCAAGCCAAGTTCAATCAGATGGTGCTGCGGCTCGGGCTTGAGGATGAGATTTCCTCAAGCACCGCCCTCAGTGTCGCAAAGAAATGCGATCTCCTCGCGCGCGCTGTCCTGCAGCGCGCGGACGTGATCCTCGACACGCTCGACGGCCGCATGACCTTGGGCGAAGCGGTGGTCCGGCAGGCAGCACAGCTGGCTCAGCAGGATTCTGCGCAGCCTCTCCAGACGGGGTTCGCGCGCGGACTTGCGCGCGACGGCTACGTTTTGGTGTGGGACGCTTACGGCCGGAACGCTTCAATCCGGGCTGCCCTTCCCGGCGAGATTCAGCTCCCGGAGACCGACGACGAAGTTCATCAGCTCCTCAAACACTTCAGCTTCGTCACCCCTCTAGGGCACCTCGACCAGGCAATCGAAGCGCACACGCGCGGCGATTGGGCCGCCTGCAACGGGCAGCTTCGAACGTTCATCGAGAGCCTGTTCGACGACATTGCGCGGAATGTGCGGCCCGCGGAATCGGCGACACGTCCCAGTTCAGAAAACCGACGCGCGCTCCTCGCTGAGATCGGCTTTCTTGCAACGGATCGGAACGAATGGACCCAGGACGGAAAGAACTACATCAACGGCCTCTTCAAAATGCTGCACACCGAAGGGTCGCACCCGGGCCTATCCGATGAAGACCACAGCACCTTCCGGCTCCACGTCGTCTTGGTGACCGCCAGGACGTTCTTGCGGCGCCTCGCGAACGGCCAGTGAGAAGCCGATGGCATTCTTTTCCCAAGATCAACTGGAGGCGATTGCAGGTGCGCTGGGAGCCACCAATAACGGTCTGACCGGCCCGGAGATCGAGCACCTTCTCGCCTCTTCCAAGATTGATGATCCCGGACCCGCGACGAAGCGCATTCGCATCTACAACGCCTTTGCCGCGTGCCAGAACACAAAGCGAAATCGCACCAACATCCTCGAGTTCATTCGACTGGCGATGAAGCCGGCGCGCTACAGCCGGGAGCCTCACCGCTACGAGCCAATGCGGGCTCGGCTTAACCAGGCGTTGGCGTTCGCGGGCCTTTTCGTCGATCAGTCTGGGGAGCTGAAGATGGCTGACGCCGCCCAGACCTTACCCGAAGCACAGCGGCGTGCTCGCGATTTGCGCGCGGATCTCGAAGGACGTGGCGTGCACGCAGATGTTCTGAAATTCTGTCGCGCCGAACTTCTTGCCGATAACTATTTTCATGCGGTGCAAGAGGCCGTCAAAAGCGTTGCCGACAAGATGCGGACGCGGACCGGACTGACCGACGACGGCGCTGGGCTTGTTGACCGTGTTCTCGCAGGTAGTCCGCCCCTTCTGGCGATCAACCCACTTTCCACGGCCAGCGAGCGCAGTGAGCAGAGTGGGTTTGCCAACCTTGTCCGCGGTACGTTTGGCATGTTCCGCAATCCGACGGCGCACGAAGCCCGCATTCACTGGTCAATGTCCAAGGAGGATGCCGAAGATCTGCTGTCGATCGTATCGCTGATTCATCGGCGCCTCGACGCAGCCCATATGCCGGCACGCTTATAGCTGACCAATCCATGCTGGAGGGCAATCTTTGCTATTGGCCAAACAAGCAATATCTCTGCTCCGTGAAAGACTGTTTTCATTGCTGATATGAAAGCACAAAGCGGCATCATCACATCTGGCTGCCAATTACGGGTTTGGCGCCAAAGACGACTTGAATCAACGCACTGAGAAGGGAGAAAGGCGCTCTGCCCTCTCTCCCCCACAAGCACTAAACCGGTCTCCCCATGCTTCGGCCTGCGGCCTGCAGCACCGGCCGCATTTCCATGAAATCCGTCTCGGCCCTCCCGGTGGGTGATCCCCCTCCGGTTTAGCGGGCCTGTCGCAAACATTTTCGGAGCGCGCGATTATCCCCTGAGCGTCCTCATTTTCATGCTTTGTTAATCTTTTGCAGTCCGAAGAGGCGCGCAAGAAAATCGTTCTGATCGTTGACAGTCCAACCGCCGGAAAAGCTGAAGCCTTTCCTCAACCACAGCATTGCCTCGAAACCCGCGATGGTTCGCCGCGCCGTGTTGAAGGATTGGAAGCCACCGATCTTTGGCATGTTCTTCTTTACCCGGAAATGGTCACTTTCGATGCCTTGCTGGAGGTGCTTGGTGACATAGTGGACGGGATCGGGATGGAGGAGCCCATCATCAACCGACATTTTGATCGTTGACGGGAAGGTGTTGGCCCCGTCGGTCCCGATCCTGGTCGGCGACAACAAGGGTTCGTCTTTGAGCATCTTGCGGAAAAACCGCTTGGCGGCGGCGAGATCGCGCTTAGCGGTCAACAGGAAATCTACCGGATTGCCATGCTTGTCGATGGCTCGGTACAGATAGCGCCATTTGCCGCGGATCTTGACGTACGTCTCATCGATTCTGACCGAGCCGCAATGGGGGCGCCTAAACTGCCGAAGCCGTTTTTCGATCATCGGCGCATAGGCCAATACCCAGCGGTTGATCGTGCTATGATCGACCTCAAAGCCCCGCTCGCGAAACATCTCTTCCAAGTCACGATAGCTGAGCGGGTAGCGCAAGTACCAGGCAACCGCCTGTACAATCAACCAGGCCTCGAAATGCCTGCCTTTGAAGTCATCCTTTGATTGGCGCTTCAGCTTCTCGGCAATAGCATTCAGAATCATGGGCTCGCTCCGCAACTTTCGGAGCGGCAAATTCCATGCCTATGGTCAACATACGGTTAAGCCCGAAAGTTTGCGACAAGCCCCCCAAAAGCGGGGCGCACGGAAGAGCGCTGCGTATGCGCGAAACTGCTGCGCTATGGACCCAGATCGGGTTCTGTTCGTCTCACCGAGTTGGAACCAGCACACGGTCAACATTGTGGTGCCCGCAAGGGCGAGGCCCCAGAAGATAGCCCGCCACCCCAAGGCCTCATCCACCAAACCGCCAAGCGCCGGGCCAATCATCGGAGCCAGCGCCCAGATCATCGCTGCATAGCCGATGCGGCTTGCTGTCTGCTCCTTGCCAGCGGTGTCTCTGATAATCGCCATCAAAACCGGATAGCAGGAGGTGATCGCCGCCTGGAGCGAACGGAACGCTAGGAAGGCCCAGATATTGGATGCAAGAGCGCAACCGATGGACCCGACCGTGAAGAATGCCAGGCTGATGACGACGATCGGCCGACGCCCGTACCGATCGGACATCGGCCCCATGATCAGTTCCAGTATGACGGAGACGGCTGCGTAGCCCGCCAGAGACAGGCTCACGAGAGCATAATCGGTTTGGAAATCTCTTGCGATGTGCGCCAACGACGGCAGGAAGATGTTCAATGGCAGCACCGAAAGGGCGCATAGAAGGGTCAACGTCACAAGCTTAGGCGCACGTTGTGCGCACAGTCGTGCAAGTTGGCTATATGATGTCATTGCGGCCCCTTTTACGAGGCCGGCAAAAGAGATAGGCATCTCACCCGTCCCTTCGCCGGCCTGATCCGGATCAGGTTCAAAGGGTCACTGCGCTGCTTTCGCCCAACAGTATCTCAGCCCTTTGACAGGGCACCCCTCGGTATTGGGGAGACTAACGGAAACTTTGAAAGATGCCCATGGGGTTTGGGTTTGAAATCTGTCGCAGCGAACCTGATCGCGGCGAGGTCCGATTGCTTAGGCATCCGTGACCGCTTCCGGCGCAAATCGGAAGACAACACCAAAGACTGACCAAAGCCTAAGACTCTTACCATCCGCAGTCGGAATTTAGCCTTCAAAACCCGTAAAACCCTGTATTGCAACAGGAAATCGCGGAAAAAAACGGCTGACAAGTCGCATGCCCCGAGAGAGCCCGTGCGCCGATTTCCTTCGCCCGTCTCGCCTCACTGACGTCAAGCAGTCCTTCGATTTCCCGGGTCATTCACTTTCATGAGAGCCATAAGCATCGGCCCGAGTGAAAACTCCCCACGTTCCGAGCGCCTGGTGAGATCCCGAAGATAGCCACCGGCAGATGTTATAAAGTTCGACCGTTCAAGAATGCAGGCCATAGCCACCGCGGCATTTTCCGGCCCCATCGCGCTGCACGCCTCCTCGTAGGCTGACGGACTGACGCCGAGCATGGAGCGCACCACGACGGCGGCTTTCATGAGCTCGCGCCAGTTTTCTATACGTCCGCCGGGACCATAGTCGGCAATCTGCGGGCAGGCCCGAAGTACCATCCCGAGTGGGAAGGCCTTTATTGGCTCTGGCTTGGCCTTCGCTCCCCCGTTCGCCTCGCTCTTGGCCTGACGTTCATCCTCCGGGTTTCCGCCCTGCTCTTTTCCAGAGCTAGGTTCAAGTTCATAGATAGATTCGGTATTTGAATTCTGTATGTGCCGGTCATCCTGGACGGCATTGCCATGCATATTCTCAGGTTTCAGCTGCATTTCCAGAATGTTGAGGATTTCTGCCCGGAGCAGCTGCATTTCATCGAGTGCGAGTTCGAGCTGGCTCCTCTCCGGATAGCGTGGAAGGCGCGCAAGAATGTCGACGTAGACCGCTTCTACCTGCCCCCAGTTGCCGGGCGCGCCCTCCTCCACCGCAGCTGAGATGAGCTTGCGCACGTCTCGCCGGCAGATCGTAAGAGCTTCTTTTGTCCGACGGAACCGTGTTCGCTCCGCAACGACATCCTGTGCGATTTGCGCGAGTTCATGGGCGCGAGCCAGAAGAGGGGTCAGATCGAAGCCGTAGGCCTGCTCCACTTCACCGTCACGACTGCGATGTGCGTACCGCTTCCCGTTGGGGCTATCGCGGCGCAAGATGAGCCCGGCCTCGACAAGTGCCGCGAGTTGCCGCCTGAGTGTGCTTTCCGTGATCCCATGAGCGCGAACCGATAGCTGCGCATTGGATGGGAAAACGACAAGCCCGCTGCTCGAATCGAGCTCCCCGTGGGGGTAAAACGTCAGGAGAGCATCGAGAACGGCCAAGGCCCGATCCTGAACTCCAAGGCGTTCTCGCGCCTCGCAGACATCGCGAAACACTTTCCACTTTTCAATCCGCGTGTTGTGATCCGGATCCTTGATCGCCATCTGTCTTTTGACCAGGGCAAGCGACATCGACCGCCGCCCAAAGGGCGTCGTCACATCTCCCGTTTGCATTTTTCTCTCACCTTTCTTCAGGCAAAGGAAATCCGCTCACCAAAATGGCGCCAAGACTCTTGACTGTGATTCCGGGAAATGCGATTCTCGATCCTGCTAGAGATGACGAGAGAGGCTTCCACGGTTCGCCGTTTGGGGGCCTTTTTCTTTTGCGGTTTAGTCTCCGTTGGTTTCGTTTTGCGACCCCTTGTACTCCTCGTACAAGCGATCCATGCGAGAAGACAGCCATTCGCTGAAAGGCTTGGCTTCTACATTCGTGAGCTCGATGGCAACCTTCTTCGCTTTGGCGGTCATCGCGAAATTCAGCGAGCGATCAGACGAGATCCAGTCTTTTGCTGCGGTATCGGCTTTGGGCATTTTTGCAGCCGATTTGGCCTTGTATCGCTTCACGTAGTCATGAAGTTCATCAAACCGCTCGGCTTCAGGAAGCCTTTGAAAGTCGGCCGAAGCTGCGTGCTCAACAGCGACCTTGGAGAGGGCAGGGGCGAGTAGCAACTGCCGGAGGCTGAGCCAACGGTCGCGCCCAATTTTCTTCGATGCACCCAAGGCCTGAATGACTGGCGCTGGCACCGCCTCGACGACAGCAAGCATCTTCGACAGCATCGCCTCATCGATGGCGAGCGACGAACGAACCGTTTCCTTGTTCATTCCAGACGCGATCAGGTTCTGAGCGAAGTAGGCGCGTTCAATGAAAGACAGGTTTGAACGGGCTGCGTTTTCCTGTCCCTGTACGATCGCCGCGGTGATATCGTCGAGCTTCTTTACGATCGCCTTTACCGGAACTCCGAGTTCGCGAGCCACCCTGAGACGACGGTGACCGAACACGACCATGTATCGCTTGGCATCCGTGGAACTGGGGCGGACAAGGATAGGTGTCGCCTGACCTGATTCCTTGATTGCCTTGAGCAGGTCCTGAAACTCTTCTCCGTCGTCTGAAAGGCGGTCGGCCACGAAGGACACGTCAATCAATCGCGGATCAAGATCCACGATCACCTCACCTTCCATGAGCTTCTTGGTGTTCTCGGCCATATCTTCAATGGAGCGAACAACCGTCTTGGCGGCTCCTGTCATGCCGTAACCGGGTTTTGTAGGCGTCTGGTTTGCCGAGATCGACGCCATATCCAGTTTGGCGAAAGGATTTTCACGGGACATAGGTGCTCTCCCAACCTGTTTTCAGAACCGGTAACTCGTTGACATCTATTTGCAAAACGCGGAAAAAAACGGCTGACAAGTGCCTCATTTTCTCCCCCAGACACCGTGGATGAGCTCAACGATTTCCGCGTTAGCGGCATTCAAGCTCTCCATTGCCCTGTCGTAGGTTGCCCGAACAAACTCACCGCGCTCGACCTCATACAATGTCTGCTTCTTTATCGAAGCATCGGAAATCGCAGTGGACTTCAGAACGTGGTTTCTCAGCATTTGCTGTGCGAACATCGACTGCATGAACCCGACCATCTGTGCCTGCGGAATATCCGTGGGCTCAAAGCGGGTGATAAGATACCGGAACCACTGAACACGCATTTCGGCCCCGGCCTCCGCTACCGGCCCCATGATCCCCCCGAGCATCATGAGAAACTGGCTCATCGACATGATGTCCAGCATCTGAGGATGAATGGTGATAAGGATCCCGGTAGAAGCCATGAGGGCGGTAATCGTCAAATAGCCCAACTGAGGAGGGCAATCGATGACGACTACATCGTACTTGTCATCCACCTGCTTCAGAGCGCTGGCGATCCGCATATAGAAAAGTCGGCCATCCTCCCCCTTCTTAGAGGAAATCGCCAGTGGCACGTCATATTCGTATTCCTGCAGAACCAGGTTAGCGGGCACGACATCCAGTCCAGGAATGTTGGTCGGCTGGATGACGTCAGCGATTGACTTCCGCTCGTCGTCAAATCGAAGAGCCTCATAAAGAGAGGCAGTATCATCAAGCTCCGGCTGGATCCCGAAAAGCGAAGTCAGTGATGCCTGCGGGTCAAGGTCGATCGCCAGCACACGATGGCCGGTGAGGGCGAGATATTGCGCAAGGTGCGCGGCAGTGGTCGTCTTGCCGCTTCCGCCCTTGAAGTTGACGACCGATACAACCTGCATCGGCTCTCCTTCCTTCCGCCTAGGCACGTAGTATCTCTTGTCGGACTTCTTGTTGGCCTCGAGATAATCCCGAAGCTCGAGCATCTGGTCAGCCGTATAATATCGGCGTCCACCGATGGACTCGATTTCCGGTCCTTTCCCGTCAGAATGGAGTTGCCTCAGGTGCGTCTGGGTGACACCCATGAAGTCCGCAACTTCAGCAAGCTGAAACTTGCGCAGTCCCTTGCGAGCATCAGGCGGGTACTGCTGGCTGCGCAACATATGCAACGCGCTTGAGATCTTCGCCCCTTGCTCGGCAATCTCAATATCAAATCTGTTGGGCAGCATATTGCTCATTTTGCGAACTATTTCCCGGAGGTCGTCAGTTTCGAAAAAATGGCTCGAACGCCATCATTTGCGAAACTATCCTGCGATTCCGGCATCGTCGCAAGAGATTTAAAGTTAACAAGTAGTTAACGGAACTGCAGGAGTGGCTGACAGAATATCGATTCATCCAAAGACTTCCGCATGTTAGCCCAGCTTTGTCCGCCGGCGCCACTGACAGCGAAATGCAGATCTGCACCTCTTATCAACATCCTAGAACCCGGTTCCCAACCGGCGTTTGAGACGTATAGCGCCGATTCGGTAGAATCACCGGATGCAAATCTGCACATAGTCACACGCAGCACGAGATGATTTTCCTTCGCCTGACCAGTTCATGCGGAGATCACAATGCAGATTCTGAGCGTCTCGGCCGACCACTACGCAAGCAACCACAACTACCTGAACCAGATGCACCGTCTTCGGGCCGCCGTGTTTGGCGACCGCCTGGAATGGGATGTCACGATTACGGACCAGGGAGAGCGGGATCAGTACGATGATCTCCACCCAACCTACATTCTGGCGATCTCAACCGACCAGAAAGTCGTCGGCTGCGCGCGCCTGCTGCCTGCATCTGGCCCGACGATGCTGGAGCAGACATTCGCGCAACTGCTGGAGCGCGGTTCGCTCGACCCCCATGCCGCAATGGTCGAGAGCTCACGCTTCTGCGTCGACACGTCGCTTCAAGCGGGGAGGAGAGGTAGCCTCCATCACGTCACGCTCACCATGTTCGCCGGCATCATCGAATGGTCGATGGCGAACGGTTACAGCGAGATCGTCACCGCGACCGATCTTCGTTTTGAACGGATCCTGAAGCGTGCGGGCTGGCCAATGCACCGCCTCGGCAATCCGGTTGCGATCGGGAACACCGTCGCCGTCGCGGGCAGTCTGCCGGCTGATCGCGCCAGCTTCGAACAGGTCTGCCCGCCAGGATACCGCTCGGCAATCGTGCGCAACGGTTCCGGCCTCTTCAGGAGCGCCGCGTGACCCAACTCCGCTCCCATCCCCGCCTCGTGCGCAAACTCCAGGACGCCCTCGGCGACCAGCTCTGCATCGCACTCGACGACGCGACGGTCGTCGAGATCATGCTCAATCCCGACGGAAAGCTATTCATCGAACGGTTGGGGCACGGCGTCGCCCCGGCCGGCGCCATGAGCGCTGCCACGGCCGAAATCGTCATCGGCAGCGTCGCCCATGCGCTGCAATCGGAAGCAGACGATGAACGGCCGATCATTTCAGGCGAACTACCGATCGGTGGTCACAGGTTCGAGGGGTTGCTGCCGCCCGTGGTATCGGCGCCAGCGTTTACCATCCGGCGGCGAGCATCGCGGCTCATTCCGCTGGACGACTACGTGACATCGAAGGTGATGACCGAAGCGCAGGCCTCGGTTTTGCGAAGCGCGATCGCCTCGCGCATGAACATCGTCATCTCAGGCGGAACCGGGTCGGGAAAGACGACGCTTGCCAATGCCGTTATCGCCGAGATTGTCGCAACAGCCCCCGACGATCGCATGGTCATCCTGGAAGACACCGCCGAGATCCGGTGCTCGGCAGAAAATGCCGTGTCGCTTCACACCACCGACACGGTCGATATGGCCCGGCTGCTGAAAAGCACAATGCGTCTCAGACCCGACCGCATCATCGTCGGCGAGGTCCGGGACGGCGCGGCACTGACGCTGCTCAAGGCCTGGAACACCGGCCATCCCGGAGGCGTCACCACGATCCATTCCAATACGGCGATGTCAGCACTCCGCCGGCTGGAGCAGCTGACGGCGGAAGCGAGCCAGCAGCCGATGCAGGAGGTGATCGGCGAGGCCGTCGATCTGGTCGTTTCCATCGAGCGCACGGGCAAGGGCAGACGGGTACGGGACGTGATCCATGTCGAGGGGTTCAGCAATGCCCGCTACCGGACCGAACACTACGCCCAGATTGATGAGGACAGCCATGCCGCATGAGACAAGGATAAATCTCGCCACCCTAGGCCTCGCCACCATCGCTTTAACCCTCGCAGAACCGGCACTGGCCTCCTCGGGCGGCGGCGGCCTGCCATGGGAGTCGCCGCTGCAGCAGATCCAGCAATCGATCACCGGACCCGTCGCCGGCTTTATTGCCCTGGCAGCCGTTGCCATCGCCGGCGGCATGCTGATCTTCGGTGGCGAACTGAATGATTTCGCGCGGCGGCTTTGCTTCATCGCCCTTGTCGGCGGGGTCCTGCTTGGCTCAACACAGATCGTCGCCTTGTTCGGCGCGACCGGTGCGTCGATCGGGGCGGCCGACACACCGTCAGCGACCGACATCGCTACGCGGCCGCGCGAACCTTCAAGAGAAGGGGAGGGAGCGCATGGCTGAGCCCGGCTCCAACCTTTCC
This sequence comes from Allorhizobium sp. NPDC080224, assembly GCF_050281005.1. Lineage (NCBI taxonomy): Bacteria > Pseudomonadati > Pseudomonadota > Alphaproteobacteria > Hyphomicrobiales > Rhizobiaceae > Allorhizobium > Allorhizobium sp. NPDC080224. The sequence continues at coordinate 78,562 of NZ_JBNNWJ010000007.1, read as the reverse complement.
CGCTCGCCTGTACACAGGGCGCTATCGCGTCCGAACCTGCTGATGGGCGCCGACCGCGAGCTGGTGCTGCTGACGGCACTTGCCGCCATCATCCTGATCTTCGTTGTGCTGACCTGGTACGCAGCGCTCTTCGGCCTCGCGATCTGGCTGATCGCTCTCGCGGCACTGCGCATGATGGCAAAGGCCGATCCTTTGATGCGGCGGGTCTATGTCCGCCATATCTCCTACAAGGCGTTCTATCGAGCAACGTCCTCGCCCTGGCGCAAGTTCTGAGGGTTCTCGATGGTTGCCGTCAAGTCATTCCGTCATTCTGGTCCGTCCTTTGCCGATCTGGTGCCCTATGCCGGCCTGGTCGACAATGGCGTGATCCTGCTCAAGGACGGCTCGCTGATGGCCGGCTGGTATTTCGCGGGGCCGGACAGCGAGAGTTCGACCGACGCCGAGCGAAACGAAGTCTCGCGGCAGATCAACGCGATCCTGTCACGGCTCGGCTCCGGCTGGATGATCCAGGTTGAGGCCATCAGGGTTCCGACCGGAGACTATCCGGCCGAGGACGATTGCCACTTCCCCGATCCGGTCACGCGGGCGATCGACGCCGAACGGCGAGCCCATTTCCAGAAGGAGAGGGGGCATTTCGAGAGCCGGCACGCAATGATCCTGACCTGGCGGCCGCCGGAGCCGCGGCGCTCGGGGCTGACGCGCTATGTCTATTCCGATGCGACCAGCCGTTCCGCGACCTATGCCGATAAGGCGCTCGATAGCTTCCTGGCCTCAATCCGCGAGGTCGAACAATATCTCGCCAATGTCGTGTCGGTCCGCCGGATGATGACGCGCGAGACCGAAGAACGCGGCGGCTTCCGGGTCGCTCGCTATGACGAGCTCTTCCAGTTCATCCGCTTTTGCATTACCGGCGAGAACCACCCGGTCCGTCTTCCGGACATCCCGATGTATCTCGACTGGCTGGTGACGGCCGAGTTGCAGCACGGGCTGACACCGCTCGTCGAGAACCGTTTTCTCGGCGTCGTGGCGATCGATGGCCTGCCGGCCGAGAGCTGGCCGGGGATCCTCAACAGCCTCGACCTGATGCCGCTCACCTATCGCTGGTCGTCGCGTTTCGTCTTCCTCGATGCCGAGGAGGCGAGGGCGAAGCTGGAACGCACCCGCAAGAAATGGCAGCAGAAAGTCAGGCCCTTCTTCGATCAGCTCTTCCAGACCCAATCCCGCTCCGTCGATCAGGACGCCATGCAGATGGTGGCGGAGACCGAGGACGCGATCGCCGAAGCGTCATCACAACTCGTTGCCTATGGCTACTACACCCCGGTCATCGTCCTCTTCGACGAGGACCAGTCTCGTTGCCAAGAGAAGTGCGAGGCGATCCGCCGGCTGATCCAGGCGGAAGGTTTCGGCGCACGGATCGAAACGCTGAATGCAACCGACGCCTTTCTCGGCAGCCTGCCGGGTGTTTCCTATGCCAACATCCGCGAGCCGCTGATTAATACCCGCAATCTCGCCGATCTCATCCCTCTCAATAGCGTCTGGTCGGGAAGCCCAACGGCGCCTTGCCCCTTCTATCCGGCTCGCTCGCCGCCGCTGATGCAGGTGGCCAGTGGCTCGACGCCGTTCCGGCTGAACCTGCATGTCGATGATGTCGGGCACACGCTGATCTTCGGGCCGACCGGTTCAGGCAAATCCACCTTGCTGGCACTGATCGCCGCGCAGTTTCGGCGCTACGCCGGCGCGCAGGTCTTTGCCTTCGACAAGGGCAGCTCGATGCTTCCGCTGACGCTGGGGCTCGATGGCGATCACTACCAGATCGGCGGCGATATCGGTCCTTCGGCAGAAGGCGAAGTGAGGGCGCTTGCCTTCTGCCCGCTCGCCGAACTTTCGACTGATGGCGACCGCGCCTGGGCGTCGGAATGGATCGAGACCCTGGTGGCGCTGCAGGGTGTGACCATCACACCAGACTATCGCAACGCCATCTCCCGGCAGATCGGGCTGATGGCGGAATCGCGCGGCCGGTCGCTCTCCGATTTTGTATCCGGCGTCCAGATGCGCGAGATCAAGGACGCGCTGCATCACTGCACCGTCGACGGCCCCATGGGTCAGCTTCTCGATGCCGAAGAGGATGGTCTGGCGCTCGGCGCGTTCCAGTGCTTCGAGATCGAGGAACTGATGAACATGGGCGAGCGCAATCTCGTGCCGGTGCTGACCTACCTGTTCCGTCGCATCGAGAAACGCCTGACCGGCGCACCCAGCCTGATCATCCTCGATGAGGCCTGGCTCATGCTCGGCCATCCCGTCTTCCGCGACAAGATCCGCGAATGGCTGAAGGTTCTGCGCAAGGCCAATTGCGCCGTGGTTCTGGCCACCCAGTCGATCTCGGATGCGGAGCGCTCCGGCCTCATCGATGTGCTGAAGGAGAGTTGCCCGACCAAGATTTGCCTGCCGAATGGAGCTGCCCGCGAGCCCGGCACGCGCGAGTTCTATGAGCGCATCGGCTTCAACGAACGGCAGATCGAGATCGTCGCGAAGGCGCTTCCAAAGCGCGAATACTACGTCGTCTCGCCCGAGGGCCGCAGGCTCTTCGACATGGCGCTCGGTCCCGTCGCGCTCTCGTTTGTCGGCGCGTCCGGCAAAGAAGATCTGAAGCGCATTCGCGCCCTGCATTCCGAATACGGGGCCGGTTGGCCTCTCCACTGGCTCCAGCAAAGGGGGATCGCCCATGCCGAAACACTCTTCCCGACCTCTTGAGACAGCCCGCACCGTGTTCGTCGCGGCGATCGCCCTCTCTGCCACATTGCCACTCCCCGTTCAGGCCGGTGGCGTGACAGGCCAAGCGACCGAATGGACGCAGCTCGCCAACAATGCCGAGCTCGTCTCGCTGGTCGGCAAGTCCGCGGAGCAGGTGAACAATCAGATCACCCAGATCTCCCAGCTTGCAGAGCAGATCCAGAACCAGCTCAACATCTACAACAATCTCCTGCAGAACACCGCCCAGCTCCCGCACCACATCTGGGGGCAGGTCGAAAGCGACCTGAAGAGCCTGCAGAACGTCGTCGCGCAAGGACAGGGCGTCGCCTTCTCGATGGGCAATATCGATGACGTGCTGAAGCAGCGCTTCCAGAGTTTTGCCGGGATGAAGAGCAATCTGCCAGATGGCGCGAGCTTTTCCACGACCTACCAGACCTGGTCCGACACGAACCGCGACACGATCGCCGGAACGCTGAAGGCAGCGAACCTGACCGCCGACCAGTTCTCGAGCGAGGAGAGCACGATGTCGTCGCTGCGCTCGATGTCGGAGTCGTCAGACGGCCAGATGAAGGCGCTGCAGGTCGGACACCAGATCGCCGCCCAACAGGTTGCGCAGATGCAGAAGTTGCGGGGCCTCGTCTCACAGCAGATGACCATGATGGGAACGTGGTTTCAGTCCGAGCAGGCACAGAAGGACTTGGCCCAGGCGCGTCGCGAGCAGTTCTTCAACGGGACCGAGCGTGACATCCGCGGGGGCCAGACCATGGAGCCACGCTGGTGAGCCCGCGTCTGATTATCATCCTCGTCTTGGCGGGGCTGGCCGCACTCGGCGCCGGCACCGTCACCTGGAACATGGTCCAACTCCGCCCGGCCCCCGTGTCCGGATCCGGCGCAGCCGCTACGCGAACCACCTCCGATGTGGAACGCCGTGAACATCGGGAAAAATTCTTCAGCAGTGATCCGGATCGCAACGTCCGTGGCGGGCAGGAGATGAAACCGCGATGGTAATCGTTCGTCCTTCCCGGAAGCTGGAGCTTTCGTTCATTTCGATCTGCATCATCCTGCTGGCGACGACACCGGCCCTTGCCCAACAGGGTTCGGTTCTGACCACACTGGAAAATTCCGTCGTCACGGCCGCGAAAGGCTGGGAGACGACTGTGATGAACGCGGCGCGTTCGCTGTTCTGGATCCTCGCCGGCATCGAGATCGGGATTGCCGCGGTATGGCTGGCGATCAACGCCGCCTCGCTCGACAGCTGGTTTACCGAGCTCGTGCGGCGGATCATGTTCATCGGACTCTTCGCCTTCATTCTCGACCAGGGACCGTCCTTCGCGAAGGCCGTTGTCGACAGCCTCTACCAGATCGGCGCCGGAGGTGGCTCGGCATCGCCCGCAAACATCTTCGACGCGGGCCTCCGGGTCGCGACCAAGATGTCCGAACAGGCGAAGTTCGGTTTGTGGGAAGATAATGCGCTGGCGATCGCCGCAGTCTTCGCGATGGTCGTGGTCGTCGTCTCCTTTTCGCTCGTCGCGGCGATCTTCGTCGCCGTGATGGTCGAGATGTATGTCGGCCTGCTCGCAGGCATGATCATGCTCGGTCTTGGCGGCTCGTCCTTCACCAAGGATTTCGCGGTCAAGTATCTGGTCTACGCCTTCTCCGTCGGCATGAAGCTGATGGCTCTGGTGATGATCGCCAAGATCGGATCCGACATCCTGCTCGGACTCGCCGAAGCGCCGACCGCAACATCCGAACAATTCATCACCACACTTGCCATCGCCGGCATCTCGGTCGTGGTCTTCGTGATCGCCATGTATGTCCCGCCGATCCTGCAGGGCGTGGTCCAAGGCGCCTCCATCGCCGGCGGCATGGAAGCAATCCGCCACGGCGGCCAGGCCGCGACCTTTGCAGCCGGCGGGGCGTTCCTCGGCGCAAGTGCTGCAACGAAAGGGGCGCAGACGGCAAGCTCGGCGCGGGCAGGGGGCTCTTCGATGGCGGGAGCGGCACTTCGCGGCATGGCGTCCGGTATTGGAAGTGCTGGATGGGCTGCCGGATCGGCAGCAAAGGAGAAGGCGATCGCCTCACCCGGCGCCTATGCCGGATCGCTGCTCGGGCTTGCCAACGCCAAGCTCGACCAGACGCGGCAATCAGGCCGACCAACGCCGCCGCCACCACCCATCAACGAGAACAAGTAGCTGGAGGATGATCACCCATGGCCGGACGCAATCCGCCAGAGAATTCCCCTATCGCCAATCCCTATCTCGCGGCGCGCAACGAGTGGAACGAGCGCTATGGCTCCTATGTGAAGGCGGTCGCGGCCTGGCGCATCGTCGGCGTCACCGGCATAGTGATGGCAGTGATCGGTTTCACTTACGCGCTCTACCAAAGCACGCAGGTGAAACTCGTTCCCTATATCGTCGAGGTCGACAAGCTCGGAACGGCCTCCAATGCCGGCTTCCCGCAGCAGATCGAATATGCCGATCCGCGCGTGGTGCGCGCCACGCTCGGCAGCTTCGTCTCGAATTTCCGGAGCGTGACGCCGGATGCGGTCGTGCAAAAGCAATATATCGACCGGACCTACGGCCTGCTCCGGACCTCGGATCCGGCGACAGAGAAGGTCAATGCCTGGTTCCGTTCCAATTCGCCCTTCGAGAAAGCGAAGACTGCGACGGTGGCGGTCGAGGTCAACAACATCGTCGCTCTGTCGAACCAGTCCTATCAGCTCGACTGGACCGAGTTCGAGCGCGACCGCCGCGGCAAGGAGACGGCCACACGCCGCTTCCGCGGCATCGCAACTGTGACCCTCACACCGCCGCAGGACGAAGGCGTCATCCGTCTCAACCCCATCGGTCTCTATGTCAGAGACTTCGACTGGACTGCACAGCTTTGAAAGGCATGGCCCGAACATGAACATCCGTCTTGAGAACTATTCGGCCATGCTGACTGCCGGCGCCATCATATCAGCGGCGCTGGCGTTCTCCGCCCTTGCACCTCTCGATGCCCTTGCGGCCGATGGCGTCACAGCCAATGAGGCGAAGGGCGTGAGCATCTCCGGCCAGTGGCGCGGATCGCGTGGTCTCGTGACCAAGGGCGCCGACGGCAAGGTGATCTTTCTTTACGGCGAGGTTCAGCCGTCGGTCGTCTGCTCACCTCTGCAAGTCTGCGACATCGAGCTTCAGGGAGGCGAGGTCGTTCGCGACGTACTCGTTGGCGACACTGTGCGCTGGAAGGTCGAACCTGCGACATCAGGTGCGGCGGGTGGCCAGGCGATCCACCTGATCGTCAAACCGTCTGAGCCCGGTCTCGTCACCTCGATGGTGGTGACGACGTCGCGGCGGACCTATCATATCCAGCTCAAGTCGCATTCGAGCCAATATATGGCCCGCGTCGGCTTCGAATATCCGGAAGACGTCTCGGCGAAACTCGATGACATCAATGCCCGTCTCGAGGCGAGTACGATCCCAGGAGCCGGCGTGCCGGCCGAGCAGTTGAACTTCTCCTATTCGGTGTCAGGCAGGGCCGGCTGGCGGCCGACACGGGTCTATTCGGACGGGCAAAAGACCTACATCCAGTTCCCGCGCTCGATCTCCGGCCAGGATGCGCCGGTGCTGTTCGTGACGTCCGGCGGACAGAACCGAATCGTCAACTACCGAATGAAGAACGACATGATGGTGGTCGATTATCACATCGATCGCGCGGTGCTGGTCTCGGGCGTCGGATGGAAACAGGAAAAGGTGACGATCAGAAGGGGAGGGCGATGATGCGACCCTTTGCCGACAATCTCCTCTTGCGCCCCATCCGCGCTATTGCCACAGCCTTCGCCCTCACCATCCTCCTTTCCGGATGCCAGTCGTTGGGGACTGACGGTCTCGTCGCCAGCAACGCGCCGGCGGAAATCTCCGGCCCGGCGGCAAGCGCCATTGCCGGCGATATGGTCAGCCGTCTTGCCGAGCAGATCGGACCCGGCAAGGCAACAGTTGCGCTGAAGGCGGACGCCTCACCCTTCGGGCAGGCGCTCGAAGCAGCACTCAAGGGATGGGGTTACGCCGTCGTCACCGACCAGAAGACGGACGACGGAATGAAGATCATCCCACTCGCCTATGTGATCGTACCCTTCGACGGACAAGTGCTGGCGCGTCTTTCGACTGACAGCGTCGAGCTCGGCCGGGCCTACACCGTAACATCAAGCGGTGCTGCGCCGGCAAGTGCACTCTCGCTGATGCGACGTGGCTGAAGGGAAGCATCATGGTCCAATCCTTGCAACTTGGCGGCGCAGCAAATGCCGAAGCGGAATCTCGCATCAAGCGGATCAACCGCCTGCCGATCATCGTGGTGATCGTTCTGGTCATCGCTTTCCTTGGCGCGATTTTCTATGGGCTCACTTCCCGCGGACTCTACTTTGGCAATGACACCGGCCCAGAGACGAGTTCTGGCAATCCGGCATCGACCTTCGCCGACCAGATCAAGCGTGGTGTGACGGATGGCATCATCGGTGAGCCACAGCAGCAAACCACGTTTCAGCCGACATCTGTCGAGACGAAGCAGGCCGAGGAAAAGTCAAGCAATCCCTTCACGCCGCAACCGGGACAAAACGAGGAACAGCAGCGCGGGCAGGATTTGGAAAACGAGGAGGTCTGGCGTGCACGGCTTGAACGCGAGCAGAGGGAGCAATATCTGCGTGAGCGGCATCGACAACGCATGGCCCGGCTGCAGGCGAATGATGCGGCCTACGACGCACCGCTCGCGATAGATCGCAGCACGCTGGCGGCGCGGACGGACGAGACCACCAGAACAACGACAAACACTTCGCCGTCGACAACCGCCGGCGCCAACTCAGATCTTTACGCCGCCGCGTTGCGGGCTGGTCTCGGGGGGCAGAATGTCGATCCGAACGGGCAGAACTCCAAAGAGGACTTTTTCAACGCCGATCTCAAAGAACTCGGATATCTCCCCAATCGGGTCGTGCCTCAGCAATCACCGTATGAACTCAAGCGCGGTTCGGTCATTCCGGCGACGCTCATATCAGGCATCAATTCGGACCTTCCCGGTCGCATCACAGCCCAGGTAAGTCAGAATGTCTACGATAGCGCTACAGGGCATCGCCTGCTGATCCCGCAAGGAGCGAAGCTCTTCGGGCGCTACGACAGCAAGGTGTCGTTCGGGCAAAGTCGCGTTCTCGTCGTCTGGACCGATATCATCTTCCCTGATGGATCCACGCTACAGATTGGCGGGATGGCGGGCACGGACACGCAAGGGTACGGTGGCTTCCACGACAAGGTGAACAACCATTATTGGAGGACGTTCGGCTCAGCGGCGCTGATCGCGCTGATTGGAACCGGGATCGATGCGTCAATACCCGAAAGTTCGACGCTTGCCACGCAGGATACGGCATCAGATGCGGCAAGGCGGAATTTCGCGGAGAGCTTCGGTCGCCTCGCGGAGCAAACAATCAGTCGCAATTTCAATGTCCAGCCAACACTGAAGATTCGGCCCGGCTACAGGTTCAACGTTCTTGTAGATCAGGACATCATATTCCCAGGGACATACCGAACCTAGACTTCGACGGTCGGCAAGCCGTGCGTGGTCCATGGCCGGAAGTGGAAGGACCGTTCCCTTATGCGAGTTCAGACATTCACGGCGACTATCAAAATGCGCCGCGCCTCGGCAAGCGGCTGGACGCTTTAGCCGACCCGCTCCACGGCCAGCGTCGCCGCTGAAAACGACCTGATTAGCGTCTTCACAAAACCGTTGGGTCGAGCAAAACGTCCCAAACGCTGCGCTCAAGGATCACCTATCGACAATCAGTAAATCAAGAGCCGAAGCGTTCGCTGATTTTAGGGGCGGGCGAACGGGTCGGTGGTTCGAATCCTGTCAAGGCGATCGATGATTTTAGAGTTCCTTACTCATCGACCAAGAGGTGCGCTCGGCGATGAATTCCGCGAACGGTTTGACGTTCATATGGACGCTCGCCTGTTCGAGGCCGGCCAAATAAGTTGACCGATCCTCAACCCTAACCACTGCCCATGGAAAACCACCCGAGGCGAACATGGCATTCATCAGGAAGCGCGCCATCCGTCCGTTGCCGTCAGGATAGGGATGAACATAGCCTATCAACCAATGGCCAAGGACTGCCCTAACCGCCGGCTCGCTTTCCTTCTCCAGTAGATCGAACAGGGTCTCCATTCCATCCGGAACTGCTTCGGAACGCGGTGGTACATGCCATGATCCGCGGAGATATACAGGGTGGTTTCGATAGCCCGCGAGGGCGCTGGGTTTCAGGATACCTGCGGCTACGGAGGGACCGAACAGTTCGCGGTACCAATCCCTATGTTGCTTACGGATAACGGCTCCAGCCGGTGCACCGCGGAGAATCTCCGCAACAGATTCTTTCACGCTCTGAAATGCCTGCCAATAACCGCGTGCTGCCAGGGCGTCCCGGTTTTGCCTATCCTGCTGATCCACATCCGGATCCCACGTACCAGCGCGCACGCGATCAATGAGTTCCGGAGTAACGCTGTACCCTTCGATCGAAAGTGAATGGTATGCGTCGTTCTTGTATATGTCCTCGACCGATTTCATGAAAGCGACGGTGTCCGAGGGAAGTCCGGGTGCAGCAGGAAAAACATCGAGGACCGCCTGACGCTGGCTTTCCCATATAGCATTGAGACGCGCCACAATGGGAGATCCACCGACAGCTAAGGTGGATACTCGCTGGTTTTGATCGAACGGGTCGGTCTCTCTAACGTCGTACATCGCGCCTTTCATCGTTTTCAAGATATCGTCGGCGAACTCGCCTTTTCCTATGCGCCGAAACGCCCCGGCCAGACGGCCTGCCACGGCCGAATGCCCTCCGTCGAGTAATCGACCGAGGACACCCGACACATCGCGCATGGAGTTCAGCACGATCTGGGCTTCGATAGGTGATCTTTTGAAAAACGCTTCAGCAACTTTTACCAGGGCGGCGTCCGCAGTATAGAACCTCAATCCGTTTTTCTCGACAAGATCCTCGCGCGGTGGCATTTGCTTGGTCTTGAGATCGTAGATGGATGTGCCAAAAAGCAGTGATAAATTGTTGCCCATTGCCTTTGGGCTGTTGACAATCACCTGGGGCGGAATCGCAGTTGCTTCTGCGTGGAGTAGCATCGATTGTTCCGGTGACAGATGCCATTCCCGTCCAAAGCGGTCGTTGCAGTAGAGGGAGCAGAACTCCCAGAATGAAGCGTACCAAAGGGTTGTGTCGCCGTCTTGGGACTGGGGTCCCGTTGACATTTGCCATCCGCGGATGACTTCTTGGAGAAATCCGCTCCGTGTAAGGCGCTCTCGGTGTAGTCGGCTGAACTCGTCGGACTTGAATATTCGACGCCCGCCATCCTGCAATGTTTTGAGGGCTTGCAGGGCGTCAGCCAACTTTTCATTTGGTGTAGCCATTTTGGTTCTCACGACCTCGGTGTTCTTGCGCGAACTCACAATGCCGCGTCTCATAAGGCAATGCCTGCATCATTGCACGTTTTTGATGTCGTTTATATGCGCGTTTTGAACGTCGATTCAATACACGTTCAAGGTGATGATTTAATAAACGTTTTTGATGATGAGTCATAACACGTCTTTGGTGTCGTGACTCATCACAGCATTTCGTGTCGAGCTAAGCAGCCTGCATCAAGATGCAAAGGTGAGTTGGTGGTGATTGGATTCTTACGGCAGGATCGAACATCGGCGAGCTATCCGCCGCCGTTGGCGGGCAGATGCTAGGCGGCTTGCCGCAACGGACCCGGTTGGTGCCTATTACGAGGCGCAGCGAAGAGCCGCCCGCAGCCGAGCGCAAGGTAATGTCGGTGAATACTGGCATTGGGCCAAGGTTGCCAGCGAAGTCGCCCGCATCGAACCGCATGCCGAGATGGACTTCGAGGTCGTCAAGGCGATTGCCGATCAGGAAAGCGCCGGTCGCCGCTAAACACCTGCACTGTGCGTGGCGGAAATAATGTCGAGTTGACGCTGTACCTGTGGTGCAGGTGAACGACCCGTGCCGGAAAACCGCCTGGCCCTCCGAAGCAAACCAATCCCGCTCTTCATCGATGGCGTCCTGGACCAGGTCCGGATCTCCGTCGATCAACCCGTTGAGGGTCCGCTAGCAAGCTGCGGCCGCTTGGCTTCGCCTTCGCGGTGATCGCGACCGTCCCCGGTCCTTCGAGGAGCCATCGAGCGGGATCGGCCCGCTCCGGACGGAGGTTTCTCACATGGCACGGGATCTTGCACTCGCTCAACGCCACGCATTCGCACTTGCCCGCACCCTCATGGTGCCGGTCACGCTCTTCAGGTCCGGAAACGAGTTCGGCGTTCTTCCGAGCGACGAACTCGATGACGGCGAGGTCGAGACCATCGCCGAATTCGATCCCTTCGAATACGGGCCGGCTCATTGAGCCGGCCTTCCCCTTTTCAGGTGCCGCTTGCGAGCGGCAGGCGGCAAGGGAAGCTTCGCCGCAGCTGGCACGGCCGCAGGTGCCGAGGTGTAGATCTGCTGGTTGCCAGCCGCGCCCTTGCCTCCTTTGCTCTTCGCGGACCGCCGGAAACGATCCCGCAAACTGCGGGAAATGAAGAATCCGGAAAGAAAGGCGGACGCGAGGGCGCCGGCAGGATAATGGAGAAAAACGAACTTGAAGAAATGCGGGACCGTGTTCCTTGCACAGTCGTGCTTGAGCAGGCCGGCTTTGCGGTCGACGTGAAAGAAAGCACGCGCAAAGCGGTCAAGTATCGACGCGGGGCCGAGATCGTCATCGTCATCCACGAGGGGCGGGGATGGTTCGATCCCCTGTCCGACGCGAAGGGCGACGTCTTCAGCCTTGTCGAGTGCCTCGACCACGTACCCTTCGTCGAGGCTCTGCACCGCATCGCATCATTGGTCGGCTTTGTCTCGAAAGAGCCGGTCTGGACCCCTCCCACTCGCGATTCCACACCGCACGGTTCCATTCCGGAACGATGGGAACAGCGCCGCAAACCGTGGCGGGGATCGATGACGTGGCGCTATCTGCGCGAGGAAAGATATCTGTCGGAGGCCATCATCCGCGGTGCCATCCGTCACAACGTCCTGCGGGAAGGTCCCTACGGCAGCATGTGGGCCGCCCATGTCGATGCCGATGGCGGTGTCACCGGCTGGGAGGAGCGCGGCCCCGAATGGCGTGGATTCTCGACCGGAGGGTCGAAGGTGCTCTTCCGTCTCGGTTCTCTCGATGCTCCGCGTCTGTGCGTCACCGAGGCGGCGATCGACGCCATGAGCCTGGCCGCGTTCGAAGGAATGCGAGAGGGAAGCCTCTATCTCAGCACAGGCGGGGGATGGTCGCCGACGACAGAAGCCGCGGTTCGCGTGCTCGCCGCGCGCCCCGGCGCGCAGCTCGTCGCCGCCACGGATGCCAACAGTCAGGGCGAGGCCTTTGCCGGCCGCCTGCGCGATATCGCAGAAGATGCCGGCTGCGACTGGTTCCGCCTGACGCCGCCGGCTGAGGACTGGAACGACGCATTGCAGGAGAGAAAAGGAGAAGAAAAGGAAAGAAGGGTGGGTAGGGGAGGCCTGCCGCATGCCCGCCGGCCGCGTCAAGGGTGAAGCTTCGCCCGGCTGAAGCCGGCCCTTGACCCGACCGGACGGAGAGGCGGCCGCGGGGGAGGGGTCAGGAAGGGCTGAAGAGAAGATGGAGTCATCGCAACGATGAGCCGCGCTTCAGCCCGACGAGGCTGAAAGGAGCCCGCTCATGAACCTCTCTCCCATCCGTAAAGTCTATCAGGGCATCGCCGATCGCCGCCAGATGTTCCGCATGTTCGACCGTCATGCGCAGCGCCCGAACCGATGGGAGTGCGACGACAGTGCGCTTTATCGCGGCGAATGGTTCGAGATCGGGGAGGCTTGCCACGATTACATGTTCGAGATCCTGCCGCCCCTCTGGATGCGGGGTGAGATGTTCGCCATGCGCGAATTCCTCACCGGCTCGATCACCAGCATCTTTTTCACGCTGTCGATCGACGGGCGAATCCGGCACTTCCACGGTTATTGCGACCTCGCCGACAAGGGCTCGCCCCAGCGCATGCGCACGGCGATCATCGAGCGTGAATCCCGTCCTGTCCGGGCGATGACGCGCGAGGAGCGTCTGGAGCACATCTGGAGCAGCACGGCTGACGACTATCGCGGCTATGCCGGCGAGCGTTGGCCAGAGGATGATCGTGGCAAGCGCACGGTGATGTTCTTCGCCAGACCAGGCGGCACCACGCTCAAGGTGCTGGAGGATCTGACCGACGCGGAGGTCGCGGCGAAGCTGCCAGTCCATCTGCGTTACCTGCCCGACGCGATCGCAGCGTGAGGGAGAGCGGCATGTTCACCTTCTCCCTCACCGACATCGGCGCTGTGCTCGCCCGCGGTCGGGCCGACGCGGCCGCAAACGGCGGATTTCGCCTTCCGTATCAGGGAATATCCCCTGAAGCCGAGGCCAGAGCCGGCCTGTGGCTGGTCGGTGACGAGAGCGTATATGTTCTCTCGAACGGGCAACTCGCCGAGGGACAGCGTCCGCTCGTCATCTATGCCGAGGAGTGCGATCCGAAGACCAATCCGGATTACTGGCATTACAAGCGACGATATTTCGGGGGCGATGACGGGGTCGAATTCATCGACGCCGTCGAACTCGAAAAGCTCGTCCCGGCTCAGCCCGACGCGACGCATCTGCGGATCGTGATGGACGACACGTCCATATCCATCAGCCTGATCCGCCGCTGACGCGGCGCTTGCCGCACCCTTCCAACAACTTTGCGACCGCCCCGCCCAGAGGCTCATCTCCAGCGGAACGATGGCGCTCGCCCCTTTTCCAAGGAGAGCATTTTCATGCCCAACGATCCTTTTTCACTTGATCCTTCTGGCACCCTCGACATGTTCGGGAACACAGCCCTGTCGTCGGGGGTCGGCCTTGGCGTCACGGCCTTCGGTGATTTTGCGCCCGAGACGGCCCCCGAACCTGCGAATGACGACGATCCCGATCCGACGCCGCCGGCGCCCGCACCGGCGCTGCCGATCGCGCTGCCCCAGAGGTCAGCACCACGCCGGCAGGGCGATCGTGCGAACTTCTACCTCGATGACGGCGAGGATCGCGGCCTTGCTGCGTCGTGGAAAGAGCGCGCGAGATTGAGTGTGGCGGCCATTTTGACCGCGAACGAGATCGAGCGGCACAACATTCCGGTCACGCGCGAGCATCAGCAGCGGTTGATCCGCTTCACCGGCTTCGGCGCCTCCGAACTGGCGAACGGCATGTTCCGCCGTCCGGGCGAGGTGGATTTTCGGGAGGGCTGGGACGATCTCGGCTCGTCGCTCGAAAGTGCGGTCTCGGAGAGCGACTATTCCAGCCTGTCGCGTTGCACGCAGTATGCGCATTTCACGCCGGAGTTCATCATCCGGGCGATCTGGTCAGGATTGCAGCGCATGGGCTGGCGCGGTGGTCGCGTGCTGGAACCCGGCATCGGCACGGGCCTGTTTCCAGCGCTGATGCCGAAGGCGTATCGCGACAGCAGCTATGTCACCGGCGTCGAGCTCGATCCGGTGACAGTGCGGATCGTCAAGCTCCTGCAGCCGAAGGCCCGGATCATCGAAGGGGATTTCGCGCGCACCGATCTCTCGCCGATCTACGATCTCGCCATTGGCAATCCACCGTTTTCCGATCGTACCGTGCGTTCGGACCGGCAATATCGGTCACTTGGTCTCAGACTGCACGACTACTTCATCGCGAGGTCCATTGATCTGCTGAAGCCCGGCGCCTTCGCGGCCTTCGTCACCAGTTCCGGCACGATGGACAAGGCGGATGCGACAGCCCGCGAGCATATCGCCAGATCGGCCGACCTGATCGCGGCCATTCGTCTGCCCGAAGGCAGCTTCCGCCGCGATGCCGGCACGGACGCCGTCGTTGACATCCTGTTCTTCCGCAAGCGCAAGGCTGGAGAAGCTGAGGGCGACCAGACCTGGCTCGACGTGGATGAAGTCCGCCCTGCAACAGAAGACGAAGGCGCTATCCGCGTCAATCGCTGGTTTGCGAAGCATCCGGATTTCGTGCTCGGTGACCACGCGCTGACGGCCGGTCCGTTCGGCGAGACCTATACGTGCCGTGGTCGCGCTGGCGTCGATCTCGAAGCGGCGCTGAATGCCGCCATTTCTCTCCTCCCGGAAGATCGTTACGACGGCGAGTCGACCGAAATCGACATCGACCTGGAGGACGAGCTTGGCGAGATCGTCGATCTCCGCCCCAGGGACGAGAAGGTCCGCGAGGGCAGCTTCTTCATCGACGCCAGGCACGGCCTGATGCAGATGGTCGACGGCTCTCCGGTCGAGATCAAGGTCCGCAAGGGCCGCTCCGCGGAAGGCATTCCGGAAAAGCATGTCCGTATCATCCGAAAGCTGATCCCGGTCCGGGATGCCGTGCGGGAGGTGCTGAAGGCCCAGGAACAGGACCACCCGTGGAAGGATCTTCAGGTGCGCCTGCGTATCGCCTGGTCCTCGTTCGTCCGTGATTTCGGCCCGATCAATCACACCACGGTTTCGATCTCGGAGGATACCGAGACTGGCGAGGTGCGGGAGACCCATCGGCAGCCGAACCTTCAGCCCTTCCGTGACGATCCCGATTGCTGGTTGGTCGCCTCCATCGAGGATTATGATCTCGAAACCGATACCGCCCGTCCCGGTCCGATCTTCTCCGAAAGGGTGATCTCACCTCCCGCGGCCCCGGTGATCACGTCCGCGGCGGATGCGCTCGCCGTGGTGCTCAACGAGTGCGGCCGCGTCGATATCGACCATATCGCCGAACTCCTGCACCGCGACTCCGAGGCGGTGATTGCCGAACTCGGTGATGCCATCTTCCGCGATCCGACCGACAGTTCGTGGCAGACCTCGGACGCCTATCTCTCCGGTCCGGTCCGCACCAAGCTTGCGGCGGCGGAGGCTGCCGCTGCGCTTGATCCCGTCTTCCAGCGTAATGTCGTGGCACTCAGGCAAGTCCAGCCCGCCGATCTGCGTCCGTCGGATATTACCGCTCGGCTCGGGGCGCCCTGGATTCCGGCCTCCGACGTTGTGACCTTCGTCAAGGAAACGATGGGTGCCGAGATCAGGATCCACCATATGCCCGAGCTTGGTTCATGGACGGTCGAGGCTCGTCAGCTTGGTTACAGCGCCGCCGGCACATCGGAATGGGGGACCAGCCGCCGCCATGCCGGCGAACTATTGGCGGATGCGCTGAACAGCCGCGTGCCGCAGATATTCGACACCTTGAAGGACGCCGATGGAGAGCGGCGGGTGCTGAATGTCGTCGACACGGAAGCCGCCCGTGACAAACTTCAGCGGATGAAGGAGGCGTTCCAGAATTGGGTCTGGTCAGACCCGGATCGCACCGACCGGTTGGCGCGGGTCTATAATGACCGCTTCAACAACATCGCGCCGCGCAAATTCGACGGCTCCCATCTGAATTTACCCGGCGCCTCTGGCGCCTTCGTTCTTTATGGGCATCAGAAACGCGGCATCTGGCGGATCATCTCCTCCGGCTCCACCTATCTCGCCCATGCCGTGGGTGCCGGCAAGACGATGACCATGGCAGCCGCCATCATGGAGCAGCGGAGGTTGGGCCTGATCGCCAAGGCGATGCTGGTCGTTCCCGGCCACTGCCTCGCACAGGCGGCACGCGAGTTCCTGGCGCTCTATCCCTCGGCGAACATCCTCGTCGCCGATGAGACCAACTTCACCAAAGACAAGCGTCAACGTTTCCTGTCGCGGGCTGCGACGGCTGTCTGGGATGCGATCATCATCACGCACTCCGCGTTCAGGTTCATCGGCGTGCCATCCGCCTTCGAACAACAGATGATCCACGACGAGCTGCAGCTCTACGAGGACCTGCTGACCAAAGTTGATGACGAGGACCGGGTCTCCCGCAAGCGGCTCGAGCGGCTGAAAGAGGCCTTGCAGGAGCGGCTGGAATCTCTCTCCACCCGCAAGGACGATCTTCTGACCATCTCTGAAATCGGCGTCGACCAGATCGTCGTCGACGAGGCGCAGGAGTTCCGAAAACTCAGCTTCGCAACCAATATGTCGACGCTGAAGGGCATCGATCCAAACGGTTCGCAGAAGGCCTGGGACCTCTATGTGAAATCCCGTTACATCGAGACGAAGAATCCGGGCCGGCCGCTCGTGCTTGCCTCCGGCACCCCGATCACCAACACGCTCGGCGAGATGTTTTCGATCCAGCGCCTGCTCGGCTACGAGGCCTTGCGTGAGCGCGGGCTTCACGAGTTCGACGCCTGGGCGAGCAATTTCGGGGATGAACGCACCGAACTGGAGCTTCAGCCATCCGGCAAATACAAGCCGGTCAGCCGCTTCGCCAGTTTCGTCAACGTCCCCGAACTGATTGCTATGTTTCGGGCCTTCGCCGACGTGGTGATGCCGGAGGATCTTAAAGCGCACGTCAGGGTGCCGGAGATCGCGACGGGCAAGCGGCAAATCCTGACCGCCGCGCCAACGCCTGCCTTCAAAGCCTACCAGCAGATCCTCGAAACCCGCATCAAGGCGATCGAGATGCGCGAGGGGCCGGCGCAACCCGGTGACGACATCCTGCTGTCCGTTATCACTGATGGCCGCCATGCCGCGATCGATCTGCGCCTGGTCATGCCGGCAATAGATGACGAGCCGGAGAACAAGCTCAATCTGCTGGTCCGTAACGCTTTCCGTATCTGGAGGGAAACTTCGGAGAACAGCTATCGCCGCCCGGACGGCAAAGTCTACGAGCTGCCCGGTGCGGCGCAGATGATCTTCTCCGATCTCGGGACGATCAATGTCGAGAAGAGCCGCGGCTTCTCAGCCTACCGCTGGATCCGCGACGAGCTCATCCGCATGGGCGTGCCGCCGTCAGAAATCGCCTTCATGCAGGATTACAAGAAGACCGAAGCGAAGCAGCGCCTGTTCGGCGACGTCCGCGCCGGCAAGGTCCGCTTCCTGATCGGCAGTTCCGAAACGATGGGCACCGGCGTCAACGCCCAGCTTCGCCTGAAGGCCCTGCACCATCTCGACGTGCCGTGGCTTCCGTCACAGATCGAGCAGCGGGAGGGCCGCATCGTGCGTCAGGGCAACCAGCACGACGAGGTCGATATCTATGCTTACGCCACGCAGGGAAGCCTCGACGCGACGATGTGGCAGCAGAACGAGCGCAAAGCGCGCTTCATAGCAGCGGCACTCTCCGGCGATACCTCGATTCGCAGGCTGGAGGACCTGAACGAAGGCCAGGCCAACCAGTTCGCCATGGCCAAGGCTATTGCCAGTGGCGATGAGCGCCTGATGCAGAAAGCGGGCCTGGAAGCCGATATTGCCCGACTTGAGCGCCTGCGCGCCGCTCATGACGACGATCTCTTTGCTGTTCGCCGGCAGCTCCGCGATGCCGAGCGCGAGATCGAGACGGCAACCCGCCGTATCGGCGAAATCGGCCAGGACATCGAACGGCTGGTTCCGACCTCCGGCGACACCTTCACCATGACCGTGATGGGCAAGCCATACACGGAGCGGAAGGATGCCGGTCGGGCGTTGATGAAGGAGATCCTCACCGTCGTCCAGTTCCAGCAGGAGGGTGAAGTCCGTCTCGCCCGCATCGGCGGCTTCGATCTCGTCTATGAAGGCGAGCGCTTCGGCCGGGGTGACAACTACCACTATCAGACCCTGCTCCAGCGCACCGGCGGGACCCAAGAGATCGATCTGCCGGTGACCGTCACGCCGCTTGGTGCCATCTCCCGCCTCGAGCATGCACTCAGCGGGTTCGAAGAGGAGCGGGAACGTTATCGCCTGAGGTTGGCTGAGTACCAGCGGCGGCTTTCCTCCTACCAGTCGCGTCAGGGTGGCACCTTTGCCTTTGCCGACGAACTGGCTGAGAAGCGCCAGAAGCTGCGTGAGGTCGAGGAGGTGCTCGCCAAATCCGCTTGCGATGATGACGAAAAGCAAGGTATCGCGGCTTAATCCGCTCACTGGCGTCCTCGACCAGGTCGCCTATGTGTCGTTTTCGAGATACAGCCGGTAGCGCGTCGCCTTGCGCTCGCCGGTGCGCAGCAATGCGCCCTTGTCGACCAAGTCGGCAAGGTCGCGGGTTACGGTCGAAGGCGGAGCGCCGGTGATCGTGGCGTAGTTGCCGGCGCTCAAGCCTCCAGCGAAACCTTCGGGACCTTCGGCCAGCATGCGAAGAAGGACTTTCTCCTGTCGTTCATTCAGTGCACCACGCAGCCTGTCCATGAACCGCGTCTTTTCGATCAGGAAGCGGACCAGTTCGTCCGCGGATTTCTGGGCTTCGAGCGCCCGGTCCGCGAACCACGAGAGCCAGTCATCGATAACAAGTGTGGAACTAGCCGCCTCCAGCATCGCGTAATAGTCCTTGCGGTGTCGCAGCAGCGATTTCGACAAGGCACTGAAGGTTGGCGTCGAAATTGCCCGTGCAAGCGCGCTTTCGGCGATCGCTCGGCCGATACGGCCATTCCCGTCCTCGAAAGGATGGATGCTCTCGAACCACAGATGGGCGATGCCGGCACGGGTGAGAGCGGCAAGCGGGTCGGGTCCTTCGGGAGAGGTCTGTTCAAGCCATTCCAGAAGCCTGCCCATCTCGGCCGCCAGGCGATTGGATGGAGGTGCTTCGAAGTGCACGCGCTGGCGGCCGAATGCGCCTGAGACGATCTGCATCGGTTCGTCATGGCCGCGATAGCTGCCGATATCGGCGATGTCGCGGCGGCCGTTCATGACCATTCGGTGCCATTCGAACAGCCGCTCCTCGGTGATGGGGTCAAGCGGGTGTCGATAGAGGTCCGCCATCATCTCGGCAATGCCAGCTTCGGCCGGCCTGCTGCGGAAAGCTGCAGCGGACATTCCGAGTTGCCGCCGAAGGGACGTTTGCACACTGTCGCGATCAAGGACTTCACCCTCGATTGCCGATGTGCTCAAAGCATCGGAGCTGAGCAGCTCGATCACGACCTCCTCACGGTCGTCTTTCCCCAGATGGCGTATGGTGCCGACGGCGATAGCCGCATTCTCGACGAATGCCTGCTCCCTGACCCGCAGCAGCTCCGGGTTCCATTCGAAATCCGGCCACTCCGCCAGTTCCCAATTCCATGCCATAAGCGATAAATCCCATATTTATCGCCCATAATGCCGCATTAAAGTGGGCGATAAAAGCGATTTGTTTAACTCATCGCCATAGGGCGGTTAAACGGGGCAGGGGCAAAGGAAAGAAGAAAAGGGAAAACCGGTCGCAGACCGGTCGACCCGTCGCCGCTTGCGCTCAACCGCCCCCTCCTCACCCCTGCCGGTCGTTCTCGCAAGGCTTTGCCCCGCTCGCCCATACCGGCAGGGCCGCTCGGGCGCAGTTGCGCCAGTCTGCCCGCCCTGCGGTCCGGGAGATGTCTTCGGAAAGAACTGAAGGCGGACAAGAGCGGGCAGCACCGCTCCGAAACCCCGGAAGGAGCAAATCCCATGCAGATCCTCAAACTCGATCCCCGTGCGCTGAAGGACAATCCCGACGATGCGCGCCGGTCCAAATCGTCGCCGCAGGCTGACGCACTGCTTCTGGCGACGGTGAAGGCGGTCGGCATCATCCAGCCCCCGGTCGTGTCACCGCAGACGGATGGCGGGAACGGCTATATCATTCAGGCCGGCCACCGCCGCGTCCGGCAGGCAATCGCCGCCGGCCTCGAGGAAATCGAGGTGATCGTCCGCGAGGCGGCCAACGATAACGGCGCCATGCGCTCGATGGTCGAGAACATCGCGAGAGAACCTCTCAACGGGGTGGACCAGTGGCGCGGCATAGAACGGCTCGTTGCGCTGGGCTGGACGGAGGAAGGGATCGGCGTTGCGCTCGCCCTGCCGGTTCGCCAGATCAGGAAACTCAGGCTACTCGCCAACGTGCTGCCGGCCATGCTCGACCACATGGCGCTCGGCGACATGCCCAACGAGCAGCAGCTCCGCACCGTCGCCGCGGCGTCGCTCGACGAACAGAAAGAGGTGTGGAAGGCGCACAAGCCGAAGAAGAACGAGCGGGCGGACTGGTACAATATCTCCCGTGCGCTCTCGAAAACCCGCATGTATGCGAAGGATGCGAGCTTCGGTGACGACCTCGCCGCGGCTTACGGCATCGGGTGGGTCGAGGACCTGTTTTCGCCGGCTGACGAAGACACGCGCTATACCACCAACGTCGAGGCTTTTCTTGGCGCCCAACAGGAATGGATGACCAGCAACCTTCCGAAGAAGGGTGCGATCGTCGAGGTCAACAACTGGGGTCAGCCGGAACTGCCGAAGAAGGCGGAACGCGTCTACGGCAAGCCGTCGAAGTCCGATCATGTAGCCATGTATCTCGACCGTGACGGCAAGGTGCAGTCGGTTGCTTTCCGGATGCCGGAGGACAGACAAGCGAAAGGCAAATCCGGCGTCTCCACGACAGGCGGGCAGGGCGATGTCCATGACGGCAGGATCATCGACACGCCGAAGCCGCGCCCCGACGTCACGCAGAAGGGCCATGACATGATCGGCGATTTCCGCACCGACGCGCTTCACGAGGCGCTCGGCCGCGCGCCGATCGAGGACGACATGCTGATGGCGTTGCTGGTTCTCTCACTTGCCGGCCAGAACGTCCGCGTCGACTCCGGCGCCAACGACACCGTGTTCGGACCGAAGCGTTTCCGGCGCCATGCCGCACGTCTGTTTTCCCAGGACGGAAAGCTCGCCTTCGATACGGAGACGGTGCGCGTCGCCGCCCGCTCCATGTTGATCGACGTCCTGTCGTGCAGGCGCGGCATGTCGAACAGCGGTGTCGTTTCCCGCATCGCCGGTGAAGCCATCGGCGCCGACGGGTATCTCACGAACATGGGCTCGGAAGATTTCCTGTTGTGCCTGTCGCGGCAGGCACTGGAAGCGGCGGCGAAGGAGGCCAATGTGCTCCCCCGCCAGAAGGTGCGGGAAACCCGTGCGGCCCTGGTCGACCACTTCAAGGAAGGTCATTTCGTTCATTCGTCGGCGCTTTTCGCGCCCGATCCGAATGATGTCGCCGATCTGATCAAGCATGCCGACACCCTCGACGACGAGGAAGCCCAGGTTGACGCCGCAGAGGATGGCCTCGACGCGCCCGTTGAGGGCGCCGCGGTCGATACGGAGACGGGTGGAGATACTGGTGAAGGCGCTCCGGGCGGTGGCCGCCCCGCCGCTGAAGGTGACGGTCTCGGTCCGTTCGAAGGCGGGGACGATCTGCCCGACACCTTCGACGATGCTCCGGCGACAACCGATCCCGACGATGAGCAGGCCGCCTATCGCGTCGCGGCGGAATAGCCGCACGCCCCACTTTCCTTCCGAATGATGTTCCGCCGCCGGTGATCTCCAGCGGCGGCGGTTTCGTTTTCGCAACCCCTCGAAACTCAGGGAGAACTTGCATGTCAGCGCATATCGCATTTATGGCACCCATCGGCTCCTTCATCGCCTGGTCGGATGGCACGCCGCAGCCACCCGAACGCCATCGCAGGAAGCTGTCTGCATGGCAGAGCAATAACAGCAGCGGCCGGTTGATCCGCAAGCAGGACGAACGAGCCGCCGGCAACATCATCCTGCCAGCTAATTTTACGCTTCATGAGGCCGACCACGGCGCTGGTGGCGTCATCGCCATCCGCGTCCACCGCAGCTTTTCGCTGGAAACAAGTCTGACGTTCACGATCGTCGAACGGCCTGCCATCGGCAGTTGCCGGGTCTTCGACCGCGCCGGCGACAATGCCGAGCTCGTCCATCTCGCAGCGAACCGCCAAGTCGCAGAGGAATGGCTGTCCCGACATGGTTATCCTCATGCCGTGCTGGAGGTCGTCACTGCGGATGAGGTCGCAGCCGCCGTCGTGGAAGGGAGGGCGGCAGCATGAACACCAGCCCTGTCATGACCGAAGCCAATGATACCTCCCGATATCCGGAGGTCTCTTTTGGGCGATCCGCCGACGGGTTTCCGGTCGCCCGCTTGCACGACACGGCGTTCGCGATGTTGCCTAGCCGTGAAGGCCGGCACTATCTTGCCACTGGCTGGAAGATCGCCCGGCCGTTCGCCGAGTGGCGGCGATCCGACTTCTACGGTCATTCCGGCGAACTCGCCGACGAGGCGGCGTTTCGTGCACGCGTGATCGAGAACGCCGAACATCAACGCGAACGGCAGGCACTTGGCCGCTGCGAGATCTTCACCCGTGTCCATACGCCCTGGGGAATGTCGCAGCGCACGATCGTCTATGCGGAGGGCGTCGAGTGCCATTCCACCGCCGGGCACGGCGGCTTCAAGCTCTCGGCTGAGCGCAACCGAAAGGTTCACCCGCTGCTGCGGTCGAAAGACGGCTTCTATGAGGAGGACTCCGCTTGGGCGATCGTCGCGATCACCTTCCCCTTCCTGTTCACCGCGTTCGAACGCCGCTGCGCGGAACGGTCGATCAAGGATTGGTGGCCCGACGCCTGGGAAACCATCTTCGGCACGACCCTGGCGCCCGGTGAATCTCATGTGAAGGACCGTCGCGCTTTCGAGGCGGCCCATGCCGGTGACTGGATCGTCATCTCCGCCCTTCGCTCTGATCATCATCCCGGCATGACCGAAGTGATCGCCACGCGCGGCGGGAAGCGGGAGCACAATACCGGGGAACGACGTTTTCTCGTGCCGTCTGCCGAATACGAACCGGGCCGTTTCGGCTTCGTCATCGATGTCGATCGTCATCGGTCCTATGACGGGCCGTCGAGCTTTGTCGTCTGGCAGGGGAGGGAGACATCATGACCCGGTCCCCGGAACGTCAGGCGTTGCTTTTCCGGATGGAAGAGGCCCGCCGCCAGACTCAACGCCAGCTCGACATGATCGACCGGCAGATTACCGCCAAGATGACGGCTCTCGTCCCGTCGCTCGGGCGGCGCCGAAGCGGATACCGGCGGGGTAAACCGCCCGCGCCGGAAGCCTTCCTCGCCCGCTATCGCTCCAGTCTGGCGGCGATCACCGCGGAACGGCAGCCGGAGATCGATGCTCTTGCCCGCAAGCTCGCGCGCCAGGAGGCGGCCATCGCCGCTTTCCAGGCGCGACCGGAATTCAATGCTTCCGCCCGGGGCCCGGAACGAGAATGTCGTCATCACCGTCGTGAGAGGAGCGCGCCATGAGGCGCGTTGACGCCGAGCCGCTTCCACCTCTGACCGAGGAAGAGGTGAATGCCCTTCAGGATTATGCCGCCAGACACGGCCGCTCGTGGAAGCGCATCCTGAACCACGCCTGGATGGGCGAAGCGCCCCATGACGATGTCGGGATATTACGCCGACTTCGCAACACGCACGGCCCCACCTGGCTTGATCGTTACCGCTTGCCCAAACGGTAGCGCACCCCGTCAACGCTTGCGCACGAATTCCGTGCGCAGGACCAGCCCCTTGATCGCGTCGTGGCGGCAATCGATCTCTTCCGGATTATCGGTGAGCCGGATCGACCTGATGACGGTGCCCTGCTTCAGCGTCTGGCCGGCGCCCTTGACCTTCAGGTCCTTGATCAGCACGACGGAGTCGCCGTCGGCGAGAACATTGCCGGAGGCATCGCGGACTTCGGCTGCCTTCGCCTTCTCCGCGGCAAGTTCGGAGGCCGGCCGCCATTCCCCGGTTGCTTCGTCATAGACGTAATCGTCGTTGCTCTGGTCGCTCATCTGTTGTGCCCCTTCCGTAGGAGACCTTGCAACGGCCCCGCATGTCAGGAGCGCATCTATCGCGGAAAGCCGCCGAGAGCAAACCGCCGCCGCTTTCCCATCGAGAGCGCCTCGCAGACCAGCGGACATCAGGAGGGCGGCAAAGCATTCCGAACCTGGTGATCGAAGCTCTTCCGGCAGATGGGAACTGGTTTGGCGCGCGCCTTGCCTGATTTCCTCTTCGGCTCTGGCATCCGATGTCTATCCCTTTGCCGATCTGCCCTTCGCTTTCGTTGCGGTCTGAACCGGCTGCCGGTCGTTTCAAGGCCGCTGTCGCGCCGCGGGGCGGCCGGTCATGCCGCTTGTCGCAGAGCAGGAACGCGGGCCTCGCAGGTCTCAAAGACCCGCTTGCCCGCGCACCGGCTCCGCTCGATCTGGCCTGACCGGACCCTGAAACGCCCGGCTTGCGCCGGCTCCTCTTGACCGCACCGAAGGGCAGATCGGCCAAGGGGGCCGAACCGCTTCGGGGAAACCGGAAGGAAACCACCATGACAAAGTCCGCAACCCAGTCCCGCCAATCCGCCCGAGTCGTCCAGCTCCGCAAGGGCGCCACCATCGAAATGGTCCGCCTCACATGCCCCGATGAAGCGCAGGCGCTCCGGATCGCCGAGAGCTTCGGGACCGCCATTCTCGACAGCGACGGCATCCGCGACATGCACGAGCGCCTGATCATCGAAACCGCCACAGGACTCTCCGAGGGCTTAAGCGAACGGGCGATGCAGATCCATCTGCAGCGCATCGTTGGAGCGTATGTCGGATCCGCTCATGGCGCGGGCCAGTTCTACTCCCGCGCCGTCAGCGAGGCGCGTGACGCCACCGCCAAGGGAGCCGCCGACGCCCGCGACGAGGATCTTGACGGTCCAGTCGGCTATGACAGCGCCGCCCAGCGCAAGCGCGAGTTCGCCGCCGACATGGGGATCCAGGCCCACGCGCTCAGGACGGCCGCCGAAGGTGCCGTCTCCGCTTACGAGCAGATCGTTGGCGAAGCATGGAAGCCCTTCGACCGGCCGGTTGATAATCCGGGCCAGTCCCTCGACCGCAAGGCGGCTGCCGCGCAGATGTCGGCCTTCGATTGAGGCCGACCTGGTGGAGCTTCGGCTCCGCCTTCATCGTATCCAGGAAGAAGCCGTCTCCTCACGGGGGGCGGCTTTTCGTGTTTCGACGTCGCGGCGAAGTCGCATCAGGAGAGGTGAGAGAGAAAGAAATCGGGGCGAGAGACAGGCGCCATCGCGGCCCGTCCCTTCTGTCGGTCCTGCAGGAGCCGACGGCAGGCGCAACGGCTACGCCGTCCTTCTCTTCGTTCCGGCCGGTCCGGTGCGCATGCCGCCTCACCGCTCCTGCCATCGGCCCTCCGCGACGGGGCCGCGATGGGCGCGGCCTCACACGGAGGTCAGAAGAATGAGCAGGAAATCAGAAAGTCCGAGGATTGACATCTATGCGCGGATCACGGAGCGCATTGTCGCCGATCTGGAGAAGGGCGTGCGCCCGTGGGTGCAGCCCTGGAGTGCCGGCAACATGTCCGGCCGGATCACCCGGCCGCTGCGCCATAACGGCCAGCCATATACGGGGCTGAATGTCCTCCTGCTCTGGTCCGAGAGTATCGCCAGCGGGTTCATGTCGGCGACTTGGATGACGCTGCGCCAGGCGAACGAACTTGGCGCCCATGTTCGCAAGGGCGAGAGCGGCGCGACCGTCGTCTACGCCAGCCGCTTCACGAAGACCGAGAAGGATGCCGACGGCGGTGAAGTCGAGCGCGACATACCGTTCCTCAAGGCGTACACGGTGTTCAATTGTGATCAAATCGAGGGGCTTCCGGATCACTACTATCACCGCCCGGAACCGGGCGCAGAGCCGCTCGGGCGCATCGAGTACGCGGACCGCTTCTTCGCCAACACGGGCGCGGTGATCCGGCATGGTGGGTCACAGGCCTTCTATCAGCCATCCAGCGATAGCATTCAGATGCCGGGTTTCGAGACGTTCCGGGATGCCGAGAGTTATTACGCCGTCCTCGGACATGAGGTCACCCACTGGGTCGGCGCAAGCCACCGGCTGAATCGGGATTTGAGCCGCTACCATAAGGATCGCACGGATCGCGCGCGCGAAGAGCTTTGTGCCGACATAGGGGCATGTTTCCTCTGCGCCGATCTCGGGATCGTCCCGGAACTGGAGCCGCGGCCGGATCACGCGAGCTATGTGGCCTCGTGGTTGAAGCTGCTCGACGGTGACCGCCGGGCAATCTTCCAGGCGGCCGCACATGCGCAACGCGCTGTCGCCTATCTTCATGACCTCCAGCCGAATGCGGAGACCGGGCGGCAGGCCGCCTGATGCTTTCCGCCTCGGAGATCGACGGGGAGGGCGAGACGCCTTCCCCGTCGGCCGCGCGACCTTCGTGTCACCCGTTG
This sequence comes from Allorhizobium sp. NPDC080224, assembly GCF_050281005.1. Lineage (NCBI taxonomy): Bacteria > Pseudomonadati > Pseudomonadota > Alphaproteobacteria > Hyphomicrobiales > Rhizobiaceae > Allorhizobium > Allorhizobium sp. NPDC080224. The sequence goes on along the minus strand of NZ_JBNNWJ010000007.1, from coordinate 51,674 downwards.
GAGAAACCTTGCAGATATGGGCGAGGCGATCTACATTACTTCCTGAATTTATCTACATGGAGTGACCCATGCCGATCAACGTCAACAATCCTGAAGCGGACGCGCTCACGCGCAAGTTCGCGCATATGGCTGGCGTCAGCATTACTGATGCGATCGTGATTGCCATGAAAGAGGCGATCGAACGCCGCCGTCACGAGGAGACGCCGCTGCAAACCGCTGCCCGGCTCCGCGAACAACATGGCGTCAAACTCGATGCCGCTGCGAGACAGCCGCTTCCGCACGAAGCCTACGACGAACTGTGGGAAAGCTGATGTTCGTCGATGCCTGCGCCATCATAGCGCTCCTCTCCGACGAGCCGGAAGCGGAGCGTGTCTCCAATGCGATCGCGTCCGCGAAGGTCGCCTTCACATCCCCGGTTGCCGTGCTTGAAGCGGTGCTCGGCCTTGCCCGCTCCGACAAGTTCGGCCTCGCCGTGGCGGAGGTAGAACCGATCGTCATCGAGTTCCTCGATGAGCGCGGAATCGAAATCCGCGATCTCCCGCCTGCGGACGCGACGACCCGGATCGCTCTTTCCGCCGCGCATCGCTATCGCGCGGGCCGCCGGGGCCTCAATCTCGGTGACTGCCTGCATTATGCATGCGCCAAATATTATAACGTACCCATTCTGGCGACGGCAGATGAGTTCAGACAGACAGACGTCGACACCGTACCCTGACGCGGCCGGCCATGATGGCTGGTTTCGGGCGAAGGTGCAGGAGGCCTTGGAAGATTCCCGGGCCGACACTCCCGACGAGAGGGCCGAAGCTCATTTCGCCGAGCGACGTCTAACGGCGCGGTGCAGTGTCGGCGATCGTCACGTGTAGGCCCTTCTGATCGGGCGGGCGAAGTCGGCAGGCACGCGGAACGAGCCCCGCCGCGCGACGGCGGATCTGGTGTGGTCGATATAGGCATGCCGCGAGCCTGTTGGTTTCGAAGCGCTCCCATTCCTTCCTCTCGACCGCCCTCCAGGGAGGTGCCGTGAAACCCGGGTTGCCCGCTTGTCCGAGGATACGCGCGCGATGGAAGAGCCGCCATAAGATCGGCGCCGACCAGCGCATTCGTCATGGACATGATGCGGATGGGGCGTCGGTGAGGGATCGACGGACACGGCGAGCCGTGCGGACGGGAGCCATCGTGAGAGAGCGGTGCCATCACCGCGGTCGCCGTCGGGGATCGCCGATGAACTCCGGGCCATGATCGGTGTTCCTTGCTCGATTGAAGCGGGCCACACCCACGCAGACCTCGATGGATCTGGTGTGACCGAAGGACGACTTCGTCTCGATCGCCATCCCGCAACGGCCGTCCGCAACTTTCTTCCCCTGCGAACTGCGTTCGCATTCCTCGCGGTAACCAAGAAAGCCGCTCCCGGCCGTCCTCCACTCACGTTCCGGCCCCCCGGGGTGCGGCGTCGATCGCCATCGGTCCTTACACCGCCATCGAGGCCGCGGTGGGCGCGGCTCGAGCAAACCGGAAAGGATCACGACAATGGCAGTCATCGGCGAATTCACCACCAACGGCAACAACTCGATTATCGGCAACGTCCGCACGCTCACGGTCAGCATGAAGGCCCGCCTGAACCCCATCGAGCGCGTCTCGCGCGACGCCCCGGACTTCCGCATCACCGCCGGCAACGGCGTCGAGGTCGGCGCGGGCTGGAAGGCGGTCTCCAACGACGGCGAGGAATATATCTCGGTCAAGCTGGACGACCCGAGCTTCAACGCCCCGATCACCGCGGCGCTTTGGCCGAGCGAGAAGGAAGGGGAATACGCCCTCATCTGGAACCGCCCGAAGCGGGAAGCCTGATCCGAACCCGAGGAGCTCCGCCGGCAGGCGGGGCTCTCCCTCTCCCGGATGAGGAAGCCGGTCGCGGGCCTCGAACCCGCTTCCGGCTTTTCGGTGCCATACGGAGAGCTGGGGGTCTGCTCAGTTCGTCCGAGAATGCCATGGCGGACCGACGGCGTCCAGCACGAGCGGTACCCCCAAAATGCTGGCGCATTTCGGCTCCCCCGCTCGCCGCCTCCGGCGGTCGCGTTCCGCGCTCCTGGACTCCTCCGCTCCGCCATGACGCGCGACGTCGTCTTTCACAAACGTCAAGGAGACGACGATGACGATTTCTCTCGAAATGCAAATCGAGGAACTGAAAGCTGAACTCAGGGCCGTTCTGGACGCGAGCGAGCGCCGCCAGATCGCGGTGGAGCTGGAACAGGCCCAGGCCGAGCTTGCCGCCGTTGAGGCCGAACAGGACGGCCGCATCAGCGGGGAGCCTCCTTTCTAGGAGCCTTCCATAGGGGTGCCGATCTCAGCAGCCCACTCGCCTCACCCGTTCAGTGCGTCCTTGACCGCCTTGCCCGGCGTGAACGTCAGCTTCTTCGAAGCGGCGATCTTGATCGTTGCACCGGTTGCGGGATTGCGGCCCTCGCGTTCCGGCGTGTCTTTGATCTTGAACTTGCCGAAGGATGGGATGGATGTTTCCGCGCCGCTCTTTGCTGCCTCGGCGATCTGGCTAAACACGCTTTCGACGATGGCCTTGGCCTGTGCCTTGGTCAGGTTCTGCTCGGATGCAATCTTGTCGGCGATTTCATTGGTGGTGGTCATGAAGGACAGTCTCCTCTGCTTGTGGATGTCCTTCAGCTATGACGATGAAGGTGTGGCGCCGATAGAGGTCCGAATGCTGGAAGTGTTGCCAGATGCGAGAAAACCACAGGAAACAGCAGGCTCGGGATGTTGAAGGTGTGTCATTCGGCGCAGCGAACGTTGCGATAACCCCGCTTTCGTTTCGTACGTTCGAGGCGCGACAGCGCTGTATCCGCATCTTCTTGAGAGTCGAAGGTTTCCATCATCGTCTGACCGTTAGATCCGATCCGGCCCCAGTTGCGGATGACGGAGGCGCCACCAAACAGGGTCGGCTGGATCGCGAGCATATAGAAGCGCCGCATATTCTGTGTAGCGTCGATACGGTGAAGATGAACCAGGCGTGTTTCCTCGTTTTGCATGCCCGGATTCTCGCGTCTTTGCGAGCCCGCGTCCAACGACTTCCATGAATCGGTGCGGTGTGATCGATTCATCTCGCTGATGGTTTTCCCTTCCGGAGGAAGAGGGGCGTGGGCGAGGCGGCTTTGCCGCACGGCTCTATGCGCTGGAGCGCACCGAACCCGCCAAGCGGTTTCGTCCCATGCGGGTTGCGATCCTCTCGCGGACCGGCTTTCCGCCGGCATCAGACAAAGCTCGTTCGAGCGCGGCTCTCATCCACCTCTCTCTTCTTCGCGATGGAACCTGTTCTGCCCGACACAGGCCTTCATGTCGTCGCGCCGGAACCAGATGGCGCGACCGCATCTGAGCGGCGGATTGCCTGATGTGAAGACGATCTGTTCGTCGCTGCGCATGCGCAGGACCTCGTGCGGCATAATCAGTGGCCGGCGGCTGAGCTGCTTCGATCGCGAGCGCGACGATCCCTTCATCCCCATCGAGCGATTTGTCTGGTCGACCTCGACCGTGGTGTCGCCGCAGCGCTTCGAAATATAATCCGCCGTGTCCGGATCGTTGATCGCCGCGAACGAGATCCACGACGCGGACTCGAACCATTTGCTGGTCGCGTCACGGCCGCCGTAGGCTTCGCGCATCTGGCCGATCGACTGGAAAATCATGGTGAGCGTGATGCCATATTTCCGGCCGGCGTCGCGCGCGGTTTCGAGGATGCGCAGATAGCCGAGGCGGGCGACCTCGTCGAGCAGGAAGAGCGTGCGTCCCTTGACCTTGCCATTGCTATTGTAGATCGCGTTCAGCAGCGAGCCGATGACGACGCGCGCCAGACCAGGATGTGCCTCCAGCACCTTGAGATCGAGCGCGATGAACAGGTCCGCTTCGCCTCCGGCGAGATCATCGGTCGAGAAACTGTCGCCCGACACGAGCGCCGCATAGTTCGGATAGGAGAGCCAGTGTGTTTCCTTCACCGCATTGGCGTAGACGCCGGAAAATGTCTCCGGTGTCATGTTGACGAACACGGCAACGTTCTCCTTCACGAACTCGGATTCCGACTGCTCGTAGATCCGCGTCAGGCGCTCGCGCAGCTTCGGCTCCGGCTCGGAAAGATTGGCCCTGACTCGGCGCAGCGTCTGGTCCTTCTCGTCCGTGTGGCCGGAAAGGCAGACGTCGGCGATCAGCGCCGTCAAGAGCTGCATGGCGGATGCCCGGAAGAAGTCGTCGCGGGCCGACGCGGTGCGCGCATTGTCGGTCATGATCCAGGTCGCGACCGCGACAATATCCTCTTCCTTCGTGTTGCCGTGACGGCCGATCCAGTCGAGCGCGTTGAAACCGATCGCGGGCGTGGCGGGATCGAGCACGATCACGTTGCGTCCAGCCTTGCGCCGGTGATCGACAACCATCGGCGCAACCTCGCTCGACGGGTCGAGCACGACGAGGCCGCCGCCCCATTTGAGCGCGGTCGGGATCGTCACGGATGTCGTCTTGAAGCCGCCCGAGCCGGCGAAGACGATACCGTGCGACGAACCGAACGAGCCGTCGAAGCACAAAAGTGGAGACTTGCCGCCGGCGCCCCAGCTCCGCGCCTCATCGGCCCGGAACGGCATGGCCGCTACGCTGTCCTTGTCGACACGGTAGCGTTCACCGATCACGATGCCGCCGGCATCGGGAAACAGCCTGGCGGCGTCAGCCATCTTCATCCAGTCGGCCTCGCCGTGCACGGCCCGCTTCCCCGCGATCCGCCGCGGCGTTGCTTTCGCGAAGGCGCCGTTCCCCCTGATCGCGACGCGCAGTGCGAAAATCCCTGTGAAGACGGCCGCGCATGCGCCAAGCATCGCCGATGGATCAGTGTAGGCGAACACCGACTGGCCGTGAGGCACCCGATCGACGAGAGCGTGCAGCCGCCACCCCTCGCGTGCGATCGCTGCGATGCAGACGACGGAAGCACCAGCCAATACGTTCAAACCGGCAGTCTTGATGTTGGCCGCGCCCGCCGTCGCGAACAGGGCAATCACGCCGATCGCGGCCGCGGCCGCGTAGGGCAGGGCGAGACCGATCCGCCCGAGCATCAGTTTCGCCTGAGGCGATGCTCCGAACTCCGAGAGCCAGGTCTCAATGCCCAGCATTGCCAACATGGTGGTGATCATCAATGCCGCGGGCAGGGTCGCAAGAAGGAGCCTATTCACCGTCATGACCAAACGACTCCGCACCGATTGCGGTCAGGCGCGAGCGCTCCGTTTCGTCACCGCGGATACGCCCGGCAGCATCGATCAGCAGCCCCAGCAGCAGCGCCCGTTTTTCGTAGCGCAGGCCGGCCTTCACAATCAGGCCGCCCAGCTCGATTTTTTCGCGCGTGTCCTTCTTACGGGCATCGGTCGATGTCGTTCGCCGCATCCGCTCAAGCCTCGCCAGAGCCGCCCGCATCCGCGCCAGACGCGACCGCCGTGGACGTGTCGCCGCCGGTCCTGCCGTCGCCGGCATTCTTCTTTCCGGTCGTCTGTCCCTTGCCTCCGCGAAACCGTCCGGCGATGTCCTCGAACGCCGCCTGAAGTGCGGCTTCCTCGATCTCGATCTCGCCGAGACCGGCCTTCAGCGCGATTCTGCCGATGCGCTCGGCCTCGCGTGTTTCTGCTGCTTTGAGCTGCTCCTGGAGCCTGGCGATTTCTTCCCTGATCTTCGATGACGGTTTCTTCATGCCGGTGGCACTCCCTGGCTGTCTTGGCGTTGCATGCGCGACGCCAAAACTCCTCCGGATGCCCTTGGAAGGAAATGTGCAGATTTGCACGTCGGCAAGGCCTACACTTTGGAGGATGATCCCGGCCGTTCCGAAGGAGCGGTTCCAAGGGCGCAATTATACGTCGCTGACGCGACGCCTTGCGTTGGGCTCTGAATGGCCTGGCCAGCTCCGACGAACGAGGTTCGAACCAGGAGCTTTTGTCGCCGTGGCCATTGCCCACTTCTCCGTCAGCATCGTCAGCCGCGGCGACGGCCGCAGCGCCGTGCTGTCGGCGGCCTACCGGCACTGCGCCAGGATGGAATACGAGCGCGAGGCCCGCACGATCGACTACACCCGCAAACAGGGGCTCCTGCACGAGGAGTTTGTCTTGCCCGTCGACGCCCCGAAATGGGCGCGGATGCTGTTAGCCGATCGCTCGATTCCGGGAGCCTCCGAAGCCTTCTGGAACAAGGTCGAGGCCTTCGAGAAGCGCTCCGATGCGCAACTCGCCAAGGACCTGACCATCGCGCTGCCACTGGAACTGACGCCCGAGCAGAACATCGCGCTCATACGGGATTTCGTGGAGAAACATATCCTCGCCAAGGGCATGGTCGCGGACTGGGTCTATCATGACAACCCCGGTAATCCGCATATCCACCTGATGACGACATTGCGGCCGCTCACCGAGGACGGATTTGGCGCGAAGAAGATGCCGGTTCTCGGCGAAGACGGGCAACCGTTGCGCAACAAGGCGGGAAAGATCGTCTACGAGCTCTGGGCCGGCGGGACGGATGACTTCAGTGCTTTTCGTGACGCCTGGTTCGAGCGTCTCAACCATCACCTGGCGCTGAACGGGATCTCGCTGCGCGTCGACGGCCGCTCCTACGAGAAGCAGGGCATCGATCTTGAGCCGACCATCCATCTCGGCGTCGGGGCAAAGGCCATCGAGCGCAAGGCGGAGAGGCAAGGCGTCCGGGCGGAGCTGGCACGGATCGAGCTGAACGAGAAACGCCGCAGCGAAAATACCCGCCGTATTCTGCGCAATCCCGCGATCGTGCTCGACCTGATCACGCGGGAGAAAAGCGTCTTCGACAGCCGGGATGTCGCGAAGGTTTTGAACCGGTATGTCGACGATCCGGCCGTGTTCCAGCAGCTTCTGGCTCGGATCATACAGAGCCCGGAGGTGCTGCGTCTCCAGCGCGACACAATCGACTTCGCGACCGGCGAAAGAGTGCCGGCCCGTTACACGACGCGCGAGCTGATTCGGCTCGAGGCGGAGATGGCGCGTCGATCGAGCTGGCTCGCGGCAAGCGCGTCGCATGGCGTCTCTGACAAGGTGCTGGAGGCCACCTTCGCCCGTCATTCGCGTCTGTCGGAAGAACAGCGGACTGCCATCGAGCATGTTGCGGGTTCCGCGCGCATCGCGGCCGTGGTCGGCCGCGCAGGTGCTGGCAAGACCACCATGATGAAGGCGGCCCGTGAGGCGTGGGAACTCGCCGGATATCGCGTGGTCGGTGGTGCCCTTGCCGGCAAGGCGGCCGAGGGACTGGAGAAGGAGGCGGGCATCGTCTCCCGCACACTCGCCTCCTGGGAGCTGCGGTGGCAACAGGGGCGTGACACGCTCGATGCCAGGACCGTTTTCGTCATGGACGAGGCCGGCATGGTCGCCTCGAAACAGATGGCGGGATTCGTCGAAGCCGTCGTCAGGGCGGGGGCGAAGATCGTGCTCGTCGGCGATCCCGAGCAACTGCAGCCGATCGAGGCGGGTGCTGCCTTCCGCGCCATCGTCGATCGCATCGGTTACGCCGAGCTCGAGACGATCTACCGCCAGCGCGAGGAGTGGATGCGGCATGCCTCGCTCGATCTCGCGCGCGGCAACATCGAACAGGGGTTGCTGGCCTATCGCACTCGCGGTCATGTCGTTGGAGAAAACCTGAAATCGGAAGCCGTCGAGAGCCTCATCTCGGCCTGGAACCACGACTACGATCCCGCCAGGTCGATGCTGATGCTGGCGCATCTGCGCCGCGACGTCCGCATGCTGAACATGATGGCGCGCGCAAAGCTGGTCGAGCGCGGTATCGTCGGAGAGGGACACGTCTTCAGGACCGCCGACGGCACCCGCCAGTTCGACGCCGGCGACCAGATCGTTTTCCTGAAGAACGAGGGTTCGCTCGACGTCAAGAACGGGATGATCGGCCGTGTGATCGAGGCCGCGCCCAACCGCATCGTCGCGGTGGTGGGCGAGGGCGATCAGCGCCGGCAGGTGAGGGTCGAGCAGCGGTTCTACAACAATCTCGACCACGGTTATGCCACCACGATCCACAAGAGCCAGGGCGCCACCGTCGATAGGGTGAAGGTACTGGCTTCCCTTTCTCTGGATCGCCACCTGACCTATGTCGCGATGACGCGCCATCGAGAGGACCTTCAGGTCTATTTCGGTCGCCGCTCCTTCGAGATGAACGGCGGGCTGGCCAAGATCCTATCGCGGCGAAACGCCAAGGAGACGACGCTCGACTACGAGCGCGGTACGCTCTACCGCGAGGCGCTCGCCTTCGCCGAAAACCGAGGGCTGCGCATCTTGCAGGTGGCGCGAACATTGCTGCGCGACCGGCTCGACTGGACGCTGCGCCAGAAAAGCAAGCTCACCGATCTCGCGAGCCGCCTTCGCGCTCTCGGCGAACGGCTCGGCTTGCGGCAATCCCCGCCAACCCAATCAGCTAAGGAGTCGAAACCCATGGTCGCCGGCATAACTCGGTTCGAGAATTCCGTTGCGGACGCGGTCGGGCAAAAGCTCGACGTTGATCCCGCATTGAAGAGGCACTGGGAGGAGGTTTCGATCCGGTTCCGCTATGTGTTCGCCGATCCCGAAACTGCCTTCCGGGCGATGAACTTTGACGCCGTGCTGGCGGATAAGGACATGGCGCGACAGGCGCTTCAGAAGCTTGAGGCCGAGCCGGCGTCGATCGGTCCTCTCAGGGGCAAGACCGGCATTCTCGCCAGCAAGGCGGAGCGCGAGGCGCGCCGTATCGCCGAGATCAATGTGCCGGCGCTCAGGCGTGACCTCGAACGCTATCTGCAGATGCGCGAGAGCGCGGTGCAACGGCATGAAGCCGAAGAGAACACGCTGCGCCAGCGTGTCTCGATCGACATACCGGCGCTGTCTCCGGCCGCGCGCGCCGTGCTGGAGCGCGTACGCGACGCGATCGACAGGAACGATCTGCCGGCCGCACTTGCATATGCGCTGAGCAATCGCGAGACGAAGCTGGAGATTGACGAGTTCAACAAGGCTGTGGCCCAACGGTTTGGCGAACGCACCCTGCTGACCAATGCCGCACGTGAGCCATCGGGCAAACTCTTCGACAAGCTCTCCGAGGGAATGCAGCCACAGGAGAAGGAACGCCTGAAGGAAGCTTGGCCAGTCATGCGCACGGCCCAGCAGCTCGCCGCCCATGAGCGTACGACCGAGACCCTGCGGCAGGTCGAGGAATTGCGTCTCGCGCAACGCCAGAGCCCGGTTGTGAAGCAATGAGGCGACGCGGTGCGATCATGCTGTTGAGCACGTCGCTGGTTGCTATCGCGGGCCTCGTCACGGCTGCGGTCGTCGGTGGCTATCGACTGAACCTGACGCCGAGCGAGCCGCTCGGGCTCTGGCGCATCGAGAAACTCAATCGTCCGCTCGAGGCCGGAGATCTCGTCTTCATCTGCCCGCCCCCGACCGCAATATTCGAGGAGGCACGACGGCGAGGGTATCTCCGACGAGGCTTGTGCGCCGGTGGGTTCGCGCCGCTGATCAAGATGATCGCAGCACTTCCCGGACAGCATGTCGAAATCACGGATCACGTCGTGATCGACGGCGGTTCCCTTGCCGCATCTGTCGTCCGGAAGACGGACGGGGAGGACAGGACGATCACGCCATATCCTGGTGGCATCGTGCCATCAGGACATCTCTATCTCTACTCTTCTTTTGCGAGCTCCTATGACTCCCGATACTTCGGGTCGGTCCCCGACAGCGGCCTTCTCGGCCTTGCCCGGCCGGTCATCACCTTCGATCCGTGATCATATTTCGGATCGTTGGCGATCCGCCTTGCTCATCGTCGCATCCGTCGCTTGCAGCTCACTCGGCTGGAGCGGCAATGTGCTCGCCCTTCCGGTTGCGATGCTCTTCCCGGCGCTGTGGGCGATGTCGCCATCGCGCAGGGTCGCGGCGCTCGTGTCAGCCTGCTATTTTCTGGCCGCCTCGCGCGGTTTGCCTCAGGGAGTTGCAAACTTCTATTCATCCGATCTTTGGCCGGGCCTTCTGCTGTGGATGGCGGCCTCGGCCTCCTTCGTCGCCGTGCATGCGGCGGCGTGGACAAGGCGACCGGGAAAGGGAAGGGCGGTGCGTTATCTGGCGGCAGCGGTGCTGACGGGGCTACCGCCCTTCGGCATCACCGGATGGGCGCATCCGCTGACCGCAGCCGGCGTACTGTTTCCCGGATGGGGATGGTGGGGCCTAGCTGCGGCTGCGGCCGGCTTGCTCGTCATGGTGACGAGATTTTGGTCGGCTGCCGCCATTGGCCTCGCAGGCTTCTGGCTCTGGTCCACTGCCACGTGGACAGGGCCGAATCTACCGGAAGGATGGATGGGCGTAGACCTTGAATTGGGACGAAGCCTTGGCCGGGACGGGTCGCTCGAGCATCACCGTGGCCTGATCGCCACAGCGCGCATATCCGCAAGTAAGGGCGCGCAAGTTGTCGTTTTTCCGGAGAGCGCGCTCGGCTTCTGGACGCCGACGGTCGCTCGCCTTTGGCGGGAGGGGTTGAACGGGCTCGACCTCACGGTCGTCGCCGGCGCAGCCGTCATCGATGCGCAAGGCTACGACAACGTCATAGTGGCGGTTGGTTCCGGCGCCGCTGGCATCCTCTACAAGGAGCGCATGCCGGTTCCGGTTTCCATGTGGCAGCCATGGTTGCGATGGACAGGGCAGGGCGGCGGCGCCAAGGCGCACCTGTTCGCGAACCCGGTCGTGGAGGTTGGGACAACGAGGATTGCGCCGCTCATCTGCTACGAGCAACTCATCCTCTGGCCGGTCCTGCAGTCGATGCTGCATTCCCCTGGCGTCATCGTCGCAACGGGTAACGGCTGGTGGACCGAAGGCACCTCGATCGTTGCTATCCAGAAGGCGAGCGTGACCGCCTGGGCTAAGCTCTTCGACCTGCCCGTCGTCATGGCCTTCAACACATAATGGAGATCGCCAGATGGTCGATGCTGCCCTCATCAAGCAATGCGCCGATCCGGGCTTAAAGCCCGCGATTGTCGAACAGTTCATCGAGCGGGCGGGGTCGCAGGAACCACTCGCGATCACGGTTCGATCCGGGAACCGCATTGTTCTGGTGCCGAAGCCCGCCACGTCCGGCGAGGCGATGGAACTGATCCGCCAGCATGTCGGCCGCAACATCGTGCGTGTCGGCGTCACCCAATATCCGGCGGGTCTTGGCATCATGGAGGCCGGAGCGCTGAAACCGGACCTGGTCGATCCTTGTGAAAATCTCCGCATGGGCTCGGCGCTCTTCGCCAAGGTCTACCGGATCGTCATGAAATGGTATGGCGACCCGACGGCGAAGGAAGTGCTGCCACAGGTATTCGATGATGCGATCATCGCCTGGCAGACGGGGTATTTCGAGGGAATGGCCGTATTCCGCGCGCCGGACCCTGGTGAGGTGAAGGCCCCTGAACCTGGTGGGGACGAGTCCACGATCGACGCGTCCGCAGATTCTGCCGGGGAGGAAGTGAGCGATCCTGTCACGAACGGAGCCCGGAGCGACGATCCCAACAAGGCGGGTATTCGTGTAGATCTCTCGGGGATCGGTGCCAAATGACATTGATGCTCGCGAAGGTCACTATGCCACTTACGTGATCATGTGCATGTTTGCACTGGCGAATTCAGCGTCCGCCCTCTATAAGGGCGGGCAGGGCAGTACGCGCTGCCTCGGGGTGTGGAAACCTCTACTCGGTGGTTGGTGTCGGCCGTTTCGACATCAGAATCCTCTGGCCATTTGGCCGGGGGCCTGTGACGTATGTCCAGGTGCCTCGGTACTAAAGGTCGCAGGACTGTCCGAGTACAGTTTCCAACCCCCGGCTTGGGATCAGGGATTAACGTTTGCGGGGGCGCACCGCGGACAAGCCGGAGATTGGATCGAATGACACCGGACGCGCCGACATCGGAAGACAAACTGGAAATGCGTCCCGTGTACGGGCTGACGCAGGGTCTGCCCAAGTCTGACCTGGAGAGCTTGACGGTCGATGCTATCAGGACCCATCGGCGTCTGGTCGATACTGCAGATCGGCTGTTCCAGGCACTGCCCGACACCTACAAATCCGGTAAGGAGGCGGGCGGCGCGCAGCACCTCACTTACATCCAGTCCTGCATGGAGATGCATGCGCAGATGTATGTGGTGAACACGCTGGTCACCATTCTTGGTCATATTCCGAAAGTGTCGGTGAACTGAGGCTCAGATCAGTTTTCGGCGGATAGCGACGGCGGTCAGGTGGGTCAGGGTGTGCACGTCGAAACGTTTCTTTGTTTCGGCGATCTTGACGCGCACGCTGTTGTACTTGACGCCCTCGAGGTCCGCCGCTTCCTCCATCGTTTTGCCGACAGCGATCCAGCTGAGATAGGCGGCCCCTTTGGGATCGAGACCAATCGGCTCTTCGACACTTGGGGTCGGATCAGCGAGATTGATGCGGGCATGAAGTTGCGCGACCGCGGATGCAGCTTCGACAGGGTCCATCTCGCGGTCCATGTCGATTGCCGGCTTCTCCGAGGCAAGCGTGAACATCGCCATGGAACCGTGTGCGGCCTTGATGGGCACCGTGATGCCGGAGCGAATTCCGAAATCGGCTGCATGCGCAAAGAACAAGCGTTCCGCTTTGGTTAGCCGTGGACTCTCCTGTTTACCGCTCCAGGTGAAGGCTCGTTTCAGGGACTTGGCGCGTCGAATGACTGGGTCGACCGCAAGATAGCCTCGCGCGAAGTAGTCGGATTGAAACTCACGACGATAGTTCGAGATTGCGAGTGAGCGTCCTGGCTTGATGTTCAGATAGGCATAGCCTATAAAACCGATCTGTTCGGTAAAGTTTGCTAGCGCGTCCTTCAATATGCTTTCATCGCCAGGAATGGCGGCGAGGTCGGTCAGCTTGTCCAGCCAGTGTCGCATTTAAAATTCCTTGTGGATCATCAGTTAGAACAGATCATGTGATCCCTTTATATGTAGGCATTCTTTAATGCAACCTTTGATTGCATAAGCAGAATTATGGAACTTAAACTCTTACCGGTTGCCTCATGCGATAGATGCTAAGCTTTTAGGCCAGTTGTAGAGAGTGATGCGGACAGGCGCTGGTGCATGAATGCAGCTGGAATTGTCAACGAACGCAATTGGTTCTTTGATGTTTGTTGGCGATTAGGCCTGTTTTTCTTGGCAGCGGGCAGAGTTCGGACGTGCACATGCCAGCATGCGGTTGAGCACGATGCAGCCAGTGGCAACCTCGGTCTGCTGAGCCGGAAACGAACGAGCCCGCAAGCGTCGACTGATCAGGTTCTTGTATCGACCGATCGCGGTCTCGACCAATGAGCGCTTGCCATAGCCGGTGGTTGCCTGCCATTTCAGCCGACCGTCTTTTGCGATCGCCGCGATGTGCTTGTGCCATTGCTCTCCACCGCCGTCGAACGAGGTGGAATGACGATGTTGGCGGCATCGCTGTGTTCAAGAACGGCCCGGTAAGTGGGCCTGCCGTCATAGGCACCGTCGGCTGTGAATTGACCAATCTCACCGTCTATCTGATTGAGCAATGGCTCCACCTGCGCCCGATCATCGGTGTTCCGGTCGGTCAATTTTTCTGCTACTATGTCGCCGTTACCGGCGTTCACCGCGAGGTGGAGTTTGCGCCAGTTGCGCCGCGATCTGGTGCCGTGCCTGTCTTCCAGCCATTGGCCAGCGCCGTATATTTTCAACCCAGTGCTGTCGATCAGTATATGGACTGGCCCGTCCGGCATCGACGGCAGTTTTCCGGCTCGTCGTTCCCACCGCTGTGCCCGGCGGCTCAAGGTTGTATGATCAGGGACAGGCAGTTGCACTCCCAAAAGATCAAGTATCGACCCTATGAATCCCTCGGTCTGGCGAAGGGGCAGGCTGAATACGCAAGCCAGTGTCAGGGCTGTTTCAATCGCAAGATCGGAATACCGGCGCTGGCCGCCACGGATTCTCTCCCGGGGCGCATGCCATCCGGCCAATGCTTCCGGCGATACCCATAATGTCAGGCTACCACGCCCGCGAAGACCTGCCTCGTATTCCCGCCAGTTTGTCACCTTGAACTTCATCTTGCCAATGCGATGGCGGCGGGCGGCATTATGTTTGAACGGCATGGCTCCGATCAGACTGATTGGGATCTAACAGGCCTACTTCCAAACCATTGAAAAAGGATCGATGCACCAAAGCCCACTGGACGCGCATTCCGCCGCCTCTCTGCCGGATGCGCTTGCGGCGGCAGCGGCCACAGCGGAAGAGGCGCTTGAAGCGACGAAGGCGATGAAGGCCCAGCACGGCAAGGCGGCGGCGTTTCAGGAAAAGACGGTCGGCCTGCAGGATGCCGGCGCGACCGTGGCCTATCTTCTCATCCGCTCAAAGGCCGAGTTCGTCGGGCGGGCGTAGTCCCGGCCCACAATTGCTCGCTCAACCCGCGTGCCGCTCGATCTCCTTGCGGAGATCGTCCATGCTTGGATCACGTCCAAGGAGGAGCGACAGCAGGATGCGTGCCTTCTGCGAACTGAGATCGCCGGCGAAGATCACGCCGCCTTCGGCAAGCGTCTTGCCGCCGCCATTCCCGTAGATCGGCTTGACGCGTCCGCGCTGGCACCGGCTGGTCATGATGACTGGAATGCCATTCTTGACGAGATCGAGCGCGGCGGCCGTCACTGCGGGTGGGGCGTTTCCTCGCCCGAAGCCCTCGATCACCAGCGCCCGCACGCCTTGTGCGCCGGCATAGCGCACGAAGCGGTCGCTCACGCCCATCCCCAGCTTGACGATTTCGATATCGGTCTCGACGCGTTCGGCCGGGATCGCGCCGCGGATCAGCGGGCGTCGGTGGACGACGACCGTGTCGCCGTCGATCTCGCCCAGCTTTCCATGTTCGGCGGAGATGAACGTATCCGTTCGGGACGTGTGCGATTTCGTGACGTCGCGTGCGGCGTGAAATTCCTGCTCGAAGCAGAGCAGCACGCCCAGACCACGTGCGACGGCAGAGGCAGCGATCTTGACCGCATCGGCGATGTTGCCGGGTCCATCCGCGTCCGGCTCGTCGGCCGCGCGCTGCGCGCCGGTGAAGACGACCGGCTTGTCGCTGTCGATCAGGAGATCGGCCATGTAGGCGCTCTCCTCCATCGTGTCGGTGCCATGGGTAACCACGACGCCGTCGATCCCGGGCTTTGCCAGATGCTCGCGGATCCGGCCCGCCAGCGCGAAGGCATCCTCGAGCGTCAGCGCGAAGCTCCCGATCGTCATGAACTCGTCGACGACGATGTCCACGCCATCGACGCGGCTGGCAAGCATGTCCCGCAGGTGGTTGCCGCCGACTTGGGCCGTGACGTGGCCCGTGCTGGAGTTCATCTGCGATGCGATCGTGCCGCCTGTCGTGACGAGGCAAATGGTCTTTGTCATGGTCTGCCCTTCTACATAGACCACCACCTAACTTGGTCTGACCAAAATTGTCAAATGCACAAGAAATGGGCGGCATATGCCTACTCTTTGACGTTGACGGCCTGACCAAAATCCGTTCTTCTGAGCGGATTGTTTATTTTGGTCAGGCCAAGCTAGGCGAGCAAGATCGATGGCAGCGAGAGCGGCGAAACGCAATGGAGGGGACGTTGCCAGCGAGAGCGCCGTCGCGGCTACCGTCAAGGCGCTTGTCGCGATGATCGGGGAGGGGCGCTGGCCGCGGGGGACGGTCCTGCCGCCCCAGCGCGAGCTTGCGAAGTTGCTCGACATCAGCCGCGCGACGCTGCGCGAGGCGATTTCCGTTCTTTTGACGACAGGCGAGATCAGGGCGCGGGACAATGGCCGTGGCTTCACGATTGCCGATGCGGCGGACCGGGCGGAGGGTGCGGTCTGGCCCCATGCCGCGCGCTACTCGCTGCGGGAAGTCTACCAGTTGCGCCACGTCGTCGAGAGCTATGCCGCACAGCTCGCGGGCATGTCCCGGACCGATGCTGACCTCGCGAACCTGCGTCAGGCGCTGGAGGCGTTCCGAAGTGCGGCGCGATCCGCGGACCTGACGGCCTATGCCGAGGCCGATTTCGAGTTTCACCGCTCGATCCTGGCCATTTCCGGAAACCGGCTTCTGATCGACATGCATCACACCTTTGCCGGCGTGATGCTGGAAAGTCAGCGCATGCCGGCGCTGCGGCCGGGCGATCTGTGGCCGGCGGTAAAGGAGCACGAACTGATCCTGGAGGCGATCGAGCGGGGCGATCCGGACGGCGCCAACTATTACATGCGCAGGCATATCAGCATGGGGGGCAGCCGGTCCGGCCTGGCGCCCGCTGAATTGCCGTAGGTCCCTCACATGAACGTCAACCGGGCCGAACCGGCCTCGAGAGAAGGAAGAGATCATGGCAAAGGAAATACTGGTATCCTACGGCATCGACGTCGATGCGGTTGCGGGGTGGCTCGGTTCCTATGGCGGGGAAGACAGCCCGTGCGATATCTCGCGCGGGGTTTTCGCCGGCAAGGTCGGCTCCGTCCGCCTGCTGCGGATGTTCGAAAAATGGGGCATCAAGACCACCTGGTTCATACCCGGGCACTCGATTGAGACGTTCTGGGACGAGATGAAGCAGGTGGCCGATGCCGGTCACGAGATCGGCATGCATGGCTACAGCCATGAAAACCCGATCGCGATGACGCCGGAACAGGAAGAGGCGATCTTCGACAAATGCGTTGATCTAATCACCAAGCTCTCCGGCAAGCCGCCCCGCGGTTACGTCGCGCCGTGGTGGGAGTTCGGCTCCAAGACCAACGAGCTCCTGAAGCAGAAAGGCATTCTCTATGACCATTCCCTGATGCACAACGACCATCATCCCTATTACGTGACGGTCGGCGACGAATGGACGAAGATCGACTATTCGAAACATCCCTCGCACTGGATGAAGCCCTTCACGCAGGGTCCCGAAACCGACCTGATCGAAATCCCGGCCTCCTGGTATCTCGACGACCTGCCGCCGATGATGTTCATCAAGGCCGCGCCCAACAGCCACGGCTTCGTCAATCCCCGTGACATTGAGCAGATGTGGATCGACCAGTTCGAATGGGTCTACGAGAACTACGACTATGCCGTCTATCCGCTGACGATCCATCCGGACGTGTCCGGCAAGCCGCATGTCCTCAAGATGCACGAGCGCATCTTTGAGCATATCCGCCAGTTCGACGGCGTGAAGTTCGTCACGATGGAAGAGATCGCCGCCGATTTCGCCAAGCGCTATCCGCGAAGCGGGACGGCGCGGCCGCAGTCGTAAGGGAGACGTCGGATGTGCGGGCTGTGCGGAGCGCTTGGGGCGGCGGACCACTGGAGCTGCGGCGGCAGGGCCGTCGCACCCGCGACGCCCGCCGTCGAGCGCTATCGGCAGGCTGACGCCGTCAATGCCGTCGTCAGCCACTACGGCCTGAGGCTGAAGGTCTGGAACGACCGTTATGTGCTTTACGGCCGCACCGGAAAGAGTGCGGTCGTGGATCACCTCGGGCAACTCTGGCCGCTGGTGGAGGCTTTTGCGGGCACCGAGATCGATCCGCTCGATCCGGCGCTTGTTTGCAGGATGAGGGCGGTGTGATGGCAGCGGACAGAGAGCCGATCGCGGTCAACGTGCTCACCGGGTTTCTCGGTGCGGGCAAGACGACGCTGCTCAACGGCCTGCTGTCGCAGCCCGATCTCTCCGATGTCGCCGTCATCATCAACGAGTTCGGCAGCATCGGCGTCGATCACCTGCTGGTCGAGACGATCGAGGACGATACGGTGCTGCTGCAGAGCGGCTGCATCTGCTGCACCATCCGGGGTGACCTGAAACAGGCGATCCTGTCGCTCTTCGAGAAGCGCAAGTCCGGGCGCATCGCACCCTTTACCCGGCTGATCATCGAGACGACGGGCCTTGCCGACCCCGCGCCCATCGTCGCGACGCTGACGGCCGATCTCATGCTGAAATACCACTTCAGGATGGGCAACATCATCACCGTCGTCGATGTGCCGAACGGGCGGCACAATATCGAGACCTATGCCGAAAGCGCGCGGCAGGTCGCCGTCGCCGATCGCCTCGTCGTGACGAAGGCCGACATTGCCGGGCCCGAAGCGACCGGCGCCTTGATCGCGCCACTGTCGGCCATGAACCCGGCCGCGACCGTCGAGATATCAGACCCGAAGAACGCGGCGGCAAGCCTCGTCGTGACGGAGGATATCCACGATCTGGCGGCCCGTCCCGCCGATGTCCGGCGGTGGGTCTCGGCAGAACGCTACCATGACCACGCCCATGGCGAGGTTGAGGACGTCAACATGCACGGCGCAATCCGGGCCGTTTCGGTCACGACGCCCAACGCCGTCTCGTGGCCGCGCTTCACAACCTGGCTGTCCCTGCTGATCAACCGCCACGGCAACCGGTTGCTGCGCGTGAAGGGTATCGTCGCGGTCGAGGGACAGGAGACGCCGGTCGTCATCCACGGCGTCCAGCACCTCATTCACCCGCCGGTGCATCTCGCGGAATGGCCGGGCGATGACAGAGGCTGCGTTCTCGTTTTCATCACCGATGGCGATATCGGCGACATCGCCCAATCGTTCTCGGCGTTTGTCGATTCGCCGGGCGACGTCCAGCCGGTGCTTCGGCAGCAGGCACGCGGATGACCGGTCTTCGCGCGATCCTAGGCGCTGATCGCGCCGCGCAGCCACATGAAGGCGTTGCGAAGGTTCGGCTCCGGCTCGTCGCGATCCAGATTGAGCTCTTCGGTGATGTGTTTCAGGTGATGCAGCATCTCGTCATGCGCCGCATCGCCATCGCCGCGCGCGATCGCTTCCACGATCGTCGAGTGCTCGTCGCGCGGACAGCAGGTTTCAGCCTCCGCATGGACGAGGATCGCAAGGCAGGTGAGGACCTGAAGCTCCGTCATCAGGCGGATGAGATAGGGATTGGCCGACATTTCCGCGAGCTTCAGGTGAAACTCGCCGGTCAGACGGACGAGAGTCGACCTGTCCTGCCGCGAGCGGGCATCGTTTTCGAGCGCGATATGGTCGCGCAGCAGACCGACATCCGCAGCGGAGCGCGTCGCAGCAATGCCGCGCACCATCGCCGGCTCCACCATGATGCGCAACTGCAGCATCTTGCGCGCCTCGTCGCGCGAGGGCGAAGCTATCGTGCATCCCTGGTTCGGCGTCTTGGTGAAAACACCGATTTCGGAAAGCTTGCTGATCGACTGGCGCACCACCGTGCGGCTGACATTGAACGCTTCGGACAGCTGTGCCTCGGTGATGCGCTGGCCGGGCGGCAGGCGTTGTTCGAAGATCGCCAGAATGAGCTTCCGGGTCACCTCGATCTCCGTGTAGCCGTGCAGCCTTTTCACCGTGTCCGCGTCTCCGCCGCCACCGGCCCCGTCCGCCGCCATGCGATTTTCAGTCATCGAATCCTCCCCGGTCTGCGCCCGTCGTTCTTGTGAGATAGCTCAAAAACGGCGCTTGATCCACTTTTCTCATGTCTCCTGCCACAATTCAATTGACAGGCACCACCATTAGACACTTAATTGTATCCAATCAAAAAAACAATGACGGGAGGATCACAGGGGAGGGCCGCGAGATCATTCCTTCACGTTGGCGTCTGCCATCAAGCGAAGCAAAAAAAGGGGAACTGAAAGTGAAACACCTGCTTCCATCGTCCAAGACCAACGCCGTGCTAACACGGCGCCTACTACTCGGCGCAACCGCCGCCTTCGCCCTTCTAGGCGCTCTGGCTTCTACCGATCTGGCAGTGGCACAGGCCGCCAAGGAAACGCTGATCGTCGCCGGGCCGCGCACGCCCGAATCGCTCGATCAGGAATATCCGCCGACCGAGGCCGTCCACGAGATGCGCCGCAACGTCTATGAGCGCCTTCTCGCCTATGAGATGAAGCCGGGCGAAGACGGCATTCTCTACGAGGATTTCTCGAAGATCACCGGCGCGCTCGCCGAAAAATGGGAAGTCGCCCCCGATTTCAAATCGATCACCTTCCACCTTCGACCGGGCGTCGTCAGCGGTGCGGGCAATCCGCTAACCGCCGATGACGTGATGTGGTCCTTCGAGCGCGGATGGAACCTCAAGTCCAACTTCCACTGGTACATGACGCAGATCCTCAAGATCGAGGATTTCGCCGCCGCCTTCCAGAAGGTGGACGACATGACGGTGAAGGTCACCATCCCCAATCCGTCGCCGCTCCTCGAAAAGCTCTGGATCAACAGCGACATCGGCATGCTCGATTCCAAGGCGATGAAGGAAAAGATCACCGCCGACGATCCGTGGGGCTCGCGCTTCCTGGCCAGCAACTCGGCTTCCTTCGGGCCGTATGTCGTCACGAAATATGCACCGGGCCAGGAAGTCGTCTATCAGGCCAACGAGAAATATTATCGCGGTGCGCCGAAGCTGAAGCGGATCATCTTCCGCGAAATGCCGACCGCGGCAAACCGGGTCGCGGCGCTCCAGGGCGGCGCGGTCGATGTCGCCGAATATCTCTCGCCGCGCGAGCTTGCACAGCTCGAGAAGGTGCCGGGCATCCAGGTCAAGAAGGTCTTCGGCAACTATATCCACCGTGTCGAAATGCAGAACCAGATGAAGCCGTTCGACGATCCGCGCGTCCGTCAGGCGATGAACTATCTCGTTCCGCGCGACGACATCTCCAAGGCGGTTTATTTCGGGACTGCGCGTCCGACGAAGAGCCCGATCTCGGAAATCTATCCGGCCTTCACGGACGAGTATTTCACCTACACGACGGATATCGAGAAGGCCAAGGCGCTGCTGGCCGAAGCCGGCATGCCGGAAGGCTTCGAGACCGAACTCGGCTATCGCACGGGCGATCAGCTGGAAGAGGAAATTGCCGTCATCCTGCAGTCGGCCTTCGCCAAGGCGGGCGTCAAGGTGAAGCTGTCCAAGCTGCCGGCCTCGACGCTGGTGGAGCGCTATACCAAGGGCGAAATACCGATGTATTTCTTCCGCGACATGGCGATTGTCCCCGATGCGGCCTATGTGGCGAACCTCTGGTTGAACAGCAACTCGCTGATCGACTATTCGCGTTTCAAGAGCGAGGAGGTCGACGGCCTGATCAACTCAGCGCTGACCGGCACCGACGAGGCCAAGCGGATCGCCGACATGAAGCGCGTCCAGCAGATCACCGTCGAGAACGCGCCCTGGGTCTTCCTCTTCAACCCCGGCTATCAGCTGGCCATGCGCGAGAACGTGAAGGGCTACTCCTGGTACACGCCGAACGGCAACGCCTGGTACGACTTCTCCAAGGAATAGTGCCCGCGATGATCGCCCGCGGACGGCTTCGCCGTCCGCGGTCTCCCTCCCTCTTACAGGAGAGATCGGAATGTATCGTTTCGGTTCCTGGGACCGGTTGCCACGACCGCTCCGGATCATTCTCGCGCGTCTGCCGATGATCGTGCCGCAGATGCTGGGTGTGATCTTCGTCACCTTCATCCTCGTCCGCCTGTTGCCCGGCGATCCGACGCTTCTGATGCTCGGCAACATGGCAACACCCGAGAGTATCGCCAATCTGCGCGAACAACTCGGCCTTAACGGCACGCTTCTGGAGCAGTTTTGGAACTACATGGCCAATGTGCTGCAGGGCGATCTCGGAACGTCGCTCTTCACGTCGAACCCAGTCGTGACCGACCTGATCGAGCGCGCACCGGCAACGCTGGAGCTCATCACCTATTCGATGATCCTGACCGTCCTCCTCGCCGTCAGCATCGCCGTGATCGCGGTCGTCCGGCCACGCGGCATCTTCGATTACGGAAGCCGCAT
Source organism: Allorhizobium sp. NPDC080224 (assembly GCF_050281005.1). NCBI lineage: Bacteria > Pseudomonadati > Pseudomonadota > Alphaproteobacteria > Hyphomicrobiales > Rhizobiaceae > Allorhizobium > Allorhizobium sp. NPDC080224. Next base: position 29,886 of record NZ_JBNNWJ010000007.1, on the reverse strand, counting down.
CTACGGGCTTGCCGCCGGCGCGATCCCGGACTTCTGGGTCGGACTGCTCCTGATCTTCTTCCTCTTCTCGCTCGCAGGTATTGCGCCCGCGCCGTTCGGACGCATCGACCCGATGCTCGATACGCCGGCGGCCGTTACCGGGTTCTACACGATCGACAGCCTGATCGCAGGTGATCTCACGGCCTTCGTCTCTTCGCTCGGCCGGCTGATGCTGCCGGTCCTGACATTGACGATCGTGAACGCCGGTGCCCTCATGAAGATGACGAAGACCACCTTTGCCGACATCTGGCGCAGCGACTTCATCCGCCACCAGCGCGCAAGCGGCCTGCCGGAGCGAATCATCATCCGCAATGCGCTGCGCAACAGCCTGCCACCGATCATCACCATGGTGGGGTTTCTCGTCGGGTTCCTGCTCGGCGCTGCCGTGCTCGTCGAGACGATCTTCTCCTGGGGCGGGCTCGGCCAGTATGCCGTACAGTCGGTGATCAATTCGGATTACCCGGCTTTGCAGGGCTTCGTGCTGGTCGCCTCCGCCTTCATCCTCGTCGTCTACCTGATCGTGGATATCCTCTACGAACTCGCCGACCCGCGGATCCGGGTCTGAGGGCGCCATGGCAAAACTTCTCGATTTCCTCTCCTTCACCGCGCGCCGTCCTGCGGCACTCCTCGGCTTCGCCCTTCTCATCCTGCAGATCGTGGCGATCGTCTTTGCGCCCGCGCTCGCGACGCATTCGCCCACCACCGCCGATCCGATCGTCTCGCTGCAGCCACCCTCGGCGGATCACTGGTTAGGCACGGATGTCTCGGGCATGGACATCTATTCCCGCATCATCTTCGCGACGCGCATCAACCTCCTGATCTCCGTCACGGCCGTGCTGGCCGCCTTCCTCATCGGCGTGCCGATCGGTCTTCTCGTCGGCTACTACCGCAACTGGGTCTGCGGACTGACCATGCGCGTCTTCGACTTCATCCAGTCCTTCCCGGTCTTCGTGCTCGGCATGGCGCTCGTCTCCGTCATGGGGCAGGAGATCTGGAATGTCGCGATCGTGCTCGCGGTGCTGTTCATCCCCGTCTTCGCCCGGCTGATTCGCGCCGAAGTGCTGTCCTTGCGCGAACGGCCGTTCATTGCGGCCGCGCGCTGCAGCGGCGCGACGGACAGCGGGATCATGTTCCGCCACATCCTGCCCAATGCGCTGACGCCCTCGATCGTGCAGGTTTCGATCAGCGTCGGCATGGCGATCCTGCTGACGGCGGGCCTCTCCTTCATCGGGGCGGGTGTGCGCATGCCGGTTCCCGAATGGGGTCTGATGGTGTCGGTCGGATCGCAGCAGATGATCCTCGGCGTCTGGTGGGTCTCACTCTTCCCGGGCCTTGCGATCGTCTTCTCGGTCTTGAGTTTTGCCCTGCTCGGCGATGCCGTGCGCGAATATTTCGACCCCCGCAGGGAGAGAAACTGATGTCGGATACCGCAAAGACCCCGCTCGTCGAGGTGAAGGGCCTGACCGTCGCCTTCGACGGCAGGAGAGCCCTCGACGGCATCGACATCACGCTGGGCAGTGACGAGGTCCTCGGCATTGTCGGCGAGACCGGCGCGGGCAAGTCGGTCCTCGCCCGCGCGCTGATCAGACTGTTGCCGGAAATGGCCGAGATCGTCTCTGGCGAAATCAAGGTCGCCGGACGGTCGTTGACCGACATTGGTGACAGGGATCTTCGCGCTTTGCGGGGCGGTGAAGTGGCACTGATCGGAACGGACGCCAAGTCGCTGCTCGATCCGGTGCGGACCGTTGGCGATCAGGTTGCCGACGTGCTCCAGGCGCATCGGCGCCTGGGCCGCAAGGACGCGATGGCCGCGGCCATCGACCTTTTTACCAAGGTCGGGATCGTCGATCCGGGGCAGCGCGCGACCGCCTATCCGCATCAGCTCTCCGGCGGCATGGCGCAACGCATCGTCATTGCGATGGCCTTGATCGCCGGGCCGAAGGTCATTCTGGCCGACGATGCGACGCTCGGCCTCGATGCGACGATCCAGGTTCAGGTGCTCGACCTCCTGGTCTCCCGCTGCCGCGAACTCGGGCTCGGCGCCCTCATCATCACGCACGATCTCGGCATCGTCGCCCGCTATTGCGACCGCGTCGCCATCATGCGCGAGGGCAGGATCGTGGAGGCAACGACCACCTCGGCGTTTCTCGATGGACCGTCCACGCCCTATGGCGTCGAGCTTCTGGCCGCCGCCAAGGCCCGGCCGGTACCCATGGTGAAGGCGGAGGCGGTGGCGACAGCGCCCGGAACGCTCCAGTCGGCTTCTGCCGTCGAGGTCGTCGGGCTCAGGAAGTATTTCAACACACCGTCCGGCCATATCGTGCGGGCCGTCGATGATGTGAGCTTCCGCATCCCGCGGGGCGAGACGCTGGCACTGGTCGGCGAAAGCGGGTCGGGCAAGACGACGGTCGGGCAATGCCTGGTCCGGCTGCTGGCTTCCGATGCCGGCAGTGTCGTCTTCGGCGGGCAGGACATTCTCGGTCTGTCCGACAAGGCCTTCCGGCCGGTGCGCAGGAACATCCAGATGGTGTTTCAGGAGCCCTATGTGGCGCTCAATCCGCGCTGGCAGGTCGAGGACCTGATTGCCGAGCCGCTGGGGCTCGATCCGACGATCACGAGCGTGGCCGACAGGCGCAAACGCGTGCTTGACATGCTGGAGCTCGTGCGCCTGCCCGCGAAACTGGCCACGTCCTTCCCGCACCAGCTGACGGCCGGGGAACAGAAGCGGGTCGGGATGGCCCGGGCGCTGGCGACACGTCCGGATTTCGTCGTTTTCGACGAGCCGACGACGGCGCTCGACATCCGGGTGCGGGCGCAGATCATCGATCTCGTCCGCGATCTGCAGCGCGACATGGCGCTCGCAACGCTCTTCATCACGCATGACCTGAACTCCGTCCGGTCTCTGGCGCACAACGTCGCCGTGATGCGCCATGGAAAGATCGTCGAGACGGGTGCCACGGAGCGCATCTTCGCAGCGCCGGAGCACGACTACACGAAGATGCTGCTCGGCGCGGAACTGCCCATCGAGCACTTTGTCGAATGAGCCGGACAGAGGAGAGACAATCATGAGCGAATACGTCCTGGTCACCGGTGCCATCGGCCTTATCGGCCACGCCGTGCGGACGCGGCTGGAAGACAGGGGCGACAAGGTGATCGCCATCGACCGCATCGCCACGTCGATCGACGGCCGCGACGTGCTGGAATGCGACGTCACGGATGCGCACGGTCTGCACGCGATCGCCCGCCGGTTTCCGCTGCGCGCCATCGTGCATTGCGGCGCGTTCTCCGGACCGATGGTCTCGCCGGATCACCCGATGCAGATGATCCGCGTCAATGTCGGTGGCACGGCCAATGTCGGCGAGCTTGCGCGCGTCATCGGCGGCATCCGCCTCGTCTTCGCGTCGACGGCGACGGCCTATGGTGCCACGCCGAAAGGGCCGGTGCCGGAGAACACCGTCATGGAACCGGACTCCATGTACGGCGCTTCTAAGGCCGCGAGCGAGCAGATCCTCAATGCCTACAAGCGCCAGTTCGGCGTCGATACGGTGAGCATCCGCCTGACCTGGGTCTACGGCCCGCGGCGCACGACCGCCTGCCTGATCCGCAAGATGCTGACCGACGCCATGGCCGGTCGCCCGACGCAGATCCCCTATGGCCGCGACTTTCCGCGCCAGTATATCCACATCAACGACGCGGCCGACGCCATGGTGGCGGCCCTTGATCGGCCGAACCTTCCGCAGCAGGCCTACAACATTTCCGGCGGCAGCTGGCTGACGCTGTCCGAGGTAGCGGAAGCCGTCATGGGCGTCATTCCCGGCGCTCGCGTCGAGGTGCTGCCCGGCGACGATCCGGGCGACATGCACCAGGAACGGTTCGACATTTCCGCCGCTGAACGCGATCTCGGCTACCGGCCAAAGATGTCGCTCGAGCGCGGCGTCACATCCTATTTCGATTGGCTCAAGGCAAATGGAGTAACGGCATGACCGGCGTAAATCCTCTTTCCCTCGCAGGCCGGCGCGCCGTCATCACCGGCGGCAGCCGCGGCATCGGTGCGGCGATCGCGACGCTTTTCGCCGAGGCCGGCGCCGAGATCGCGATCTGCCATTTGAACGATGCGAGCGGCGCGGAAGCCCTGTCGGCGACCTTCTCCGCCATGGGGAAGAGCCTGCCCGTCATGGAATGCGACGTGGCGGACGAAACAGCTGTCGAAGCCCTTGCGCGCTGGACCGACGAGGTACTCGGCCCGGTCGACATCCTCGTCAACTGCGCCGGCATCGGCGGTGCCGAAAAGCCGTTCGGCGAAGTGTCCGTCGGCGACTGGGACCGGATGCTTGGCGTCAACCTGCGCGGCGTCTTCCTCGTCACGAAGCGATATTTTCCCGGTATGGTCGAACGCGAATACGGCCGTATCGTCAACATCGCCTCGCAGCTCGCCTACAAGGGCGCGCCGGGACTGGCACCCTATGTCGCCGCAAAGGCGGGGGTCGTGGGCTTCACCCGGGCGCTGTCCTACGAGGGCGCACCGCACAATGTGATGATCAACGGCATCGCGCCGGGGCCGGTGGAAACGCCGATGCTGGCCGGGCACAGCGACGCCTGGCTTGCGATGAAGAAGGGCCAGCTTCCCGTGGGCCGCTTCGGCAAGCCGGACGAGATTGCGCCGACAGCGCTGCTTCTCGCTTCCGAAGCGGGCGGCGCTTTCTATTGCGGACAAACGCTGTCGCCGAATGGCGGCGACGTCATGCTTTGAGACGGGGAGATACCAAGATGCAGACTTTCGACATGGTCATTCGCGGCGGTACCGTCGTCACCGCTGCCGATACGGTCGTCGCCGACGTCGGCATTGCCGATGGCAAGGTCGTCGCCGTCGCGCTCGACCTGCCGGCCGGACGGGAAGAGATCAACGCCAAAGGTTTGCTGGTCATGCCGGGCGGTATCGACAGCCACGTCCATCTGGCACAGCCGGCCTTCGGCGGACCGGCCATGGCGGACGGATTCGAGACGGGCACGCGCTCGGCGATTGCCGGCGGCAACACCACCGTCATCCCCTTCGCGCTGCAGTCGCGTGGGACGTCCCTGCGGCAGGCGGTCACGGACTACCACAAGGAGGCGGACGGCAATGCGCTTTGCGACTATGGCTTCCACCTCATCCTGACCGATCCGACGCCCGCGGCCCTCGGGCAGGAGCTGCCGGCGCTCGTTGCCGATGGATACACCTCCCTCAAAGTCTTCATGACCTATGACGACATGGTGCTGAACGACCGCGAACTGCTCGAAGTCTTCGACGCGGCCGGCGCGCTCGGCGCGCTCGTGATGGTCCATTGCGAAGGCTATGACGCGATCCGTTTCATGACCGAAAAGCTGGAAAAGGCCGGCAAGATCGCACCCTACTATCATGCAGTTTCGCGGCCGCAGAGCGTCGAGCGGGAGGCGGCACACCGGGCGATCAGCCATTCCGAGCTGACTGGCGTGCCCATCATGATCGTGCATGTCTCCGGTGGCGAGGCCGTCGAGCAAATCCGCTGGGCGCGCAACAAGGGCCTCTCGATCTTCGCCGAAACCTGCACCCAGTACATCTCGCTCACGGCCGACGATCTCAAGGGCCTCAACATGGACGAGAGTGGTTCCAAATATGTCTGCTCCCCGCCGCCGCGTGACCATGCGAGCTGGGAGGCGATCTGGAGCGGGATCAAGACGGGCGTCTTTCAGACATTTTCTTCCGATCACTGCCCGTTCTTCTTCGAAGGCCCGCTCGGAAAGAAGCATGCAAAGGCACGCACCTCCTTTCGCTGGGTGCCGAACGGCATTCCCGGGGTCGAGGTCCGCATGCCGATCCTCTACTCCGAAGGCGTGGTGAAGGGCCGGATCAGCGTCAACGAGTTCGTCGCGCTTACCTCCACCAACCATGCGAAGATGTACGGACTCTACCCGAAAAAGGGCTCGATTGCGCCGGGCTTCGACGCAGACATCGTTCTTTGGGATCCGGAAAAAAAGGTTACGATCAGCCAGACCCTCATGCACCACGGCGCCGACTATACGCCCTGGGAAGGGTTCGACGTGACGGGATGGCCAGTCATGACGCTGCTTCGCGGGAAGATTGCCGCGCGGGATGGCGAGGTGATTGCGCAACCCGGGCAGGGGCAATTCCTACCGCGCGCGATGTCCTACTTTGCGAAGGCGCAAATAGCCTCATAACGCAAACGCCGACGGGATAAATGAGACCCTGCTTGGACGACTGTGTTGCACGGATCAGATCGTAATTAGCATTTGGCCTTTCAGCAAATGATCAGCTGACACGCTCGTATTTTGCCCGTCCGAAGGCGGACATGCGGTTCAGGGCGCTGGCGCCGATGTTCGTTTCGGTGATCTGATTTTCGAGGTTCCTGGCGTGTAGCCGGTCGCCGATGACCGCTTTCCAGCGCCCTATCTGAGCTTCGATCCGTGATCTCTGATTATAGCCGGTCGCAGCCTGCCAAGCCATCCGGCCATGTTTGGCGATATGCTCGATATGCTGGTTCCGCTGACAATTGTCGCCGGAAACAGCGTTCTTCGGAGGCGGGACGACGACATCGACCTCGCTTCCGAAAGCGCCTGCCAGGCAATCCGAAACGCCAGAGCCATCATAGGCGCCGTCTGCCAGAAACCGACCGACTTGTGCGTCGACACGATCGAGGAGACTTGGCAGCGCGGTCTCGTCGCCAACGTGTTCGGTCGTTAGTTCGGATGCAAGAATGTCTCCGCTGTCAGGATCGAGGGCAAGGTGCAGCTTTCACCAGCTCTTGCGAGCGCCTTTGGCACCGTGCTTGTGACCGTTCCAGCCAACCTCGCTGTGAACCTTCAGTCCTGTGCTGTCCACAATCAGAGTGATCGGCTTGTCGGACGCACGGCTCTTTTGTGCCACCTTCAAGCTCTTGCCACGCCGTGAAAGGGTCGAGAAATCCGGCACTGGCAGGGCTAACCTCATCAGCTTCGCACTTGACTGCGTATTCCGCTGAAGCCGGCCATTGATTCCGAAACGAAGCCGGCCACCTGTTCCGATTTCATTCCGGCCAGCATTCCGAATTGAAGCCGGCCAGTCGATGCTCCCCTGGGTCGTTGTTTTGAATGTCCACTTCGCATCGTGTCGGGGCGATTTGCGACATGCCATTTGGCCAACCATTGGTCAGGCTCAAGAGATCGATCCCGGACCGGGCAGGAGCCAAAAATAAGCCTGGCAAGTGGTCGGACTTGGATCCACCGAACCAGTCTCGCGATGCCGCTTCAGCCTTTCAACTGGTCTGCGCCAAACCATCAGGCCTCGATCGGGAACGCAAAGCCTGCCTTCACCCTGTCCATGACCACCATGGTCTTGAAGCCCTTGATATCGTGGTTTTCGTAGAAGAACCGGCGTGTGAACGCTTCGTAGTCCTCCATGTCCTTGGCCGTGATCACGAGGATGAAGTCGGCGTCGCCGGTAACGTAAAAACCGATCATTACCTCCTTTGTCGCCCGGATTGCTGCCTTGAACCGATCCACTATGTCTGCACGTTCTCGCTCCAGAGAGACCAGAACAATCATAGTGATTCCACGCCCGACAGCCTTCGGAGACACGATCGCTACATCTGCTTCAATCACACCCTCTTGCCGCAACCGCTTCAGGCGCCGTTGGCAAGCCGTGGGTGAGAGGTTGACGATGCCCGCCAGCTCTTCCGAGGTTAAACGATTGTTCTTTTGAACGGCATCCAAGAGCGCTCTGTCGGCTCGATCCAGCGTGGTCATGCATAAATCCTGCGTAGGATACAAAAACTAAGTCGCTATCCTGCGTAGAGCTGACCGACTACGCAGTCAAGCGATCAAGGGGCGAGGTTAGGCTACAGCACTTCGGTAAAGGAGAGGCACATGAAAGGCATTGCCAGCACGGCATTGAAATCATTGCGACAGCCCGAGTTGCTCGAGCGCCGCGCGTTTCTGGATGGCGCCTGGGTCGAGCGGACCAGAACATTGCCTGTCAGAGATCCGGCCACCGAAGAACATCTCGGTGATGTCGCGGCCTGTTCATGGGAGGATGTCGATCATGCCGTTCAGGCGGCTAGCCGGGCGTTTTTGGTCTGGCGTGACATGTTGCCGGTTGAACGCGGCGGCATTCTGCGCGCTTGGGCAAAGTTGATGCGTGACAACGCGCAAGACCTCTCAGTCATCATGACTGCGGAACAGGGCAAACCTCTCGCCGAGTCGCAGGGCGAGATTTCCTATGCCGCAAACTTTCTCGACTGGTTCGCCGCCGAAGGCGAACGCGCCTATGGTGAAACTCTCCCCAGTCATCTTCCTGGCGGCCGGATTTCGGTGCATATGCAGCCGGTAGGGGTGACCGTTGCCATCACGCCATGGAATTTTCCTGCCGCCATGATCACCCGCAAGGCCGGTGCAGCACTCGCCGCCGGTTGCACAATGATCGTCAAACCCGCGCCTGAGACACCGCTTTCGGCACTGGCGCTCGCAAAACTAGCCCAGCAGGCCGGTATTCCTGCCGGGGTCTTCCAGGTCCTAACGGGCGAAGCCGCCCCTCTCTCAAGCCGATTGCTCGAACACACCGAGGTCAGGGCTTTCTCGTTTACCGGCTCGACGGAGGTCGGACGCATCCTGCTCACCCAGTCGGCCGCAACGATCAAGAAGGCTTCGCTCGAACTCGGTGGCCATGCCCCCTTCATCCTCTTTGACGACACGGATCTCAGCGAGGCGGTGAAGGGGTGCATCGGAGCCAAGTTCGCGACGTCGGGACAGGATTGCCTGGCGGCAAACCGGATCTATGTCCAACGTGGCATCTACAGTCGTTTCGTGGATGCCTTTGCCAAGGCAACCTCTGAACTCAAGGTCGGCCACGGCCTTGAGACCGGCGTCGACATCGGGCCGATGACACGTGCCTCTGTCGCGGAGAAATGCCGCAAGCATGTCTCTCAGGCCTTGTCTGCCGGCGCGCGTCTTGTCTGTGGAGGTCAGGACAGCCCGTTGGGTGGCAGCTTCGTCATGCCGACTGTATTGGCCGACGTCACCGACGACATGCTGATCGCAAGAGAGGAGACCTTCGGCCCGATCGCCGCGATCATGCCTTTCGACGACGAAAACGAAGTGCTCCGCCGGGCCAATGACACTGAAATGGGTCTGGCCGCCTATGTCTACACCCGCGATCTTGCCCGCGCGATGCGACTGACGGAAAGGCTCGAATACGGAATGGTCGCCGTCAACACACCGAAGTTTACAGGCGCGCCCATCCCCTTTGGCGGCTGGAAACAATCCGGCCTTGGCCGCGAAGGCTCGCGTCATGGTCTGCTCGAATATCTCGAGGCGAAATATGTCTGCTTTGGAAAGCTCGCTGCTTGAAAGGATCTGAACCATGAATGCCAATCTCAATCAAATCGCCGAGATGGACCGCAATTCTGTCCTCCACCCCTTCACCCAGTTGCATGATTTTGCCAGCGGCAAGCTGGGCGATCCGACGATCGTCGAGACCGGCAAGGGCATCCGCATTCAGGATGCGCATGGCAAACAACTGATCGACGGCTTTGCAGGGCTTTATTGCGTCAATGTTGGGTATGGCCGGACCGAGGTTGCGGAAGCCATATCCCGCCAGGCCTATCGCCTCGCCTATTACCACTCCTATGCCGCGCATACGACAGATGAACTTGCGATCCTGTCCGATCGCCTGGTCAAAATGGCGCCCGGCAAGATGAGCAAGGTCTTCTACGGCATGTCGGGTTCCGACGCCAATGAGACGCAGGCCAAGCTCGTCTGGTACTACAGCAACCTTCGCGGCAAGCCGAAGAAGAAGAAGATCATCTCCAGAGAGCGTGGCTATCATGGCTGCAGCGTGGTGTCCGGCTCCATGACCGGGATGAGCTTCTATCACGACCATATGGACTTGCCACGAGCAGGCATCCTCCATACGGGCGCGCCCCACCACTACTGGGGCGCCGAAGCCGGAGAAACAGAGCTTGAATTCTCCGAGCGTCGGGCGGCCGAACTGGAGGCGCTCATTCTGCGCGAAGATCCCGACACGATCGGCGCCTTTATCGCCGAGCCTGTGCTGGGAACCGGGGGCATCACGCCGCCGCCTCAGGGCTATTGGGAGGAAATCCAGAAGGTACTCAGGAAATACGACGTCCTCCTGATTGCGGACGAGGTCATCACCGGCTTTGGCCGAACGGGTTCAATGTTCGGATCGGAGCACTATGGCATCGAGCCGGACCTCATCACCGTCGCCAAGGGCCTGACATCGGCCTACTTCCCCCTCTCCGGCGCAATCGTCGGCGAGAAGGTCTACAAGGTCATGGAAGAAGGCGCCGATCGCGTCGGTGCCTTCTCGCATGGCTATACCTATTCAGGCCATCCGATCGGTGCGGCAGCGGCAAACGCGGTCCTCGACATCGTCGAGAAGGAAGACCTCCCGGGCAATGCACGCAAGGTCGGCGCCTATTTCCAGGCGCAACTGAAGGAAAAATTCGCGCAACTCCCCATCGTCGGCGAGGTTCGCGGCGTCGGGCTGATGGGCGCGATCGAGTTCGTCGCCGACCGTGAAAACAAGACGCGGTTTGCCCCGTCGCTGTCCGTAGGCGCACGAGTTTCGAAGGCAGCCAGAAGCCGTGGATTGATTGCAAGGGCCATGCCGCATGGCGACATCCTGGGCTTCGCTCCTCCTCTTGTGACGACGAAGGAAGAGATCGACGAAATCGTCGCCATCGCCGAATCTGCCATACGCTCCGTCATGGATGAGCTGGTGCAGGCCGGCGAAAAGATCTGACAACCAGCGGCAGAAGCCGTCGTCCCTGCGGCGCGAGAGACCGTTGCGGCTCAAAGTTCGAAATAATCCGAGGCGATTGCGCCTCGGATTGCTTATCGCTTCATTTTTTGAGGTGTTCCGTGCATAATGTCATGAAATTTACGCCGCACTAGCGAGACAATTTCATGCGCCATCAATCCAATCCTTTTGTCCGTGAACTCCTTCCCGTTGCCAAACCAGTGGCTTGGCGCCCCCAACTCGCCAAGCAAAAGGGTGAGACGAAGCACGCGGCGCTGACCGAAAGGATCATTGCCGATATCGACTCGGGCATCCTCAAGCCCATGGACCGGATGCCGACGCATCGGGACCTGGCACGCGATCTTGGCCTCTCGGTCCAGACCGTCAGCCTGTCATACAAAGAGGCAGAACGCCTCGGATATCTCAGCGGCGAAATCGGGCGCGGCACATTCGTCAAGGCGCGCGTGACAGATCGAGCTGGCCGCATGATGCTCGATCACAGCACCAATGAGGTGCTTGACCTTTCCATCATACGAGGCGTCTATCTCGACATACACGAGCGCGCATCCCGCGATATCCTTCGCGAGCTCTCTGAGGATAACAATTCGAGCTTTATGCGGCCTTGCCGCCCGATTGCCGGCCTCGATCGCCACCGGGAAACGGCGCGTGACTGGTTGCGAACCCTGAACGTTGACGCCTCCGCGGAGCGAATTCTCATTACGAACGGGGCTGCCCATGGCATCTTTCTTGCGCTCAGCTGCATCGTTCGGTCTGGTGATGTTATCCTGTGCGAGAATTTGACCGATCATGGCATCATCGGCCTCTCGAACGTGCTCGGCTTTACCCTGAAGGGCTTGCCGACGGACGAAGAAGGGATCCTGCCTGACGCCCTGGCCGCTGCATGTGCCGGCGGTGGCGTACGTGCGCTGGTCCTCATCCCGACACTGAATAATCCGACAGGTCACGTGGCGGGTGCCCAAAGGCGACGCGAGATCGCGGCAATCGCCGAGCAATACGGAGTCTTTGTCGTGGAAGACGAAGTGTACCGGCCAATGATCGCGGACGACTTGCCGTCGATCTGCGATATGCTTCCCGATCTGGGTTTTTATGTCACAAGCTTTACAAAGGCTGTGCTGACCGGGCTTCGCGTCGGCTACCTGGTCGTGCCGCGTTCCTATTCCATCAGGGCCGCCTCCATCCTGCGCGTAACGAGTTGGAGCGGCACCTATCTCGCAGGTGAGATTGCCACGCGCTGGGTCGAGAACGGGATGGCGCGCAAGTTGGTGGCCATCCAGCGTGAGGAAGCACGGAAGCGCCAGCAATTGGCGGTGGACGTTCTCGAAGATCATATTTCCTCGAGCCACCCGCTTTCTCTGTGTGCATGGCTGAGGGTTCCTCCTCACTGGACCGAAGAGAGCCTCGTCCGCGCGCTCGCCAATCAGAAAGTCGCCGTCACTCCATCCGAGCCATTCATAGCGGGCCCAGGCCATGGGGGCGGAATTCGCATCTGTCTGGGCGGACGCCTGGACGAATTCGCACTTGTCCAAGCCCTGACCACAGTGCGCCAGACGTTCGAGCAATTGCCGCCGGTCTACGATATCGGATCGATAGGCTGAGACGACTTGCAGCAATCATTGAATCATTACAATATAATAATTGACATGATTTTCTTTCGCTCTCAACATGACAATCATGAAGAGCGCGAACCTCCACCCACGGACTGAGACGGAGCCCCAGGCAGTGACCCTGCCAGTCACCCTGGGAGACGTCAGACGGGCGTCGGAGCGGATAAAGGGTCGCGTCATCCGCACGCCTCTTGTTCGCTCCCGATCCCTGTCCGACCTTACCGGCCAACCGGTGCATCTGAAGCTCGAAACCCGTCAACCTATCGGCGCTTTCAAGCTGCGCGGCGCCATGAACGCCATCCTCTCGCTCGACGACGCGTCCCGCCGGGGGCTCGTGACGGCGTCCACCGGCAATCACGGGCGTGCGGTCGCCTATGCGGCAAGCGAGCTTGGCGTGCCAGCAATCATCTGCATGTCTTCGCTCGTGCCCGCCAACAAGGTCGATGCCATCCGCGCCCTCGGCGCGGAGGTCCGGATCGTCGGCGTCTCACAGGACGAGGCTCAGGAAGAGGTCGAACGCCTGGTCGAGGAAAGAGGCCTGACCTCCATCCCACCTTTCGACGCTATTGACGTGGTTGCGGGCCAAGGCACGGTCGGCCTCGAACTCCTGGAACAAGTCCCGGATCTGGCCACCGTGCTGGTTCCCCTGTCGGGTGGCGGACTGGCCGGCGGCATCGCCGTCGTGATCAAGGCCATGGCTCCCAAGGCACGCGTCATCGGCATTTCCATGGAGCGCGGCGCCGCCATGAAGGCCTCGATCGCAGCCGGGCGGCCAGTGGCTGTTGATGAACAGCACACGCTCGCCGACTCCCTGGGCGGTGGGATTGGCCTCAAGAATCGTGTCACCTTTGCCCTTTGCAGCCATCTGCTCGATGACATCGTTCTTCTGACTGAAAGCGAAATTGCGGAAGGCATCCGCCATGCCTGGCACCAGGAAGACCTGACCGCCGAAGGCGCTGGAGCGGTCGGCATCGCAGCCATTCTGGCAAAAAAGGTCGAAGTATTAGGTCCCGCCGCGATCATCGTGTCGGGCGCGAACATCGATCCGAAACTTCACCAAAGAATTTTGGAGGGAGCCGAGGCATGAGCCGCATCAGCATCCTGACGGAGCGCGATCTCCGCTCCATCGTCCAACTGGACATTTCCGCTGTTGATTGTGTCGAACGTGCATTTGCAGCACTGGCCACCAAAGACGTCGCCATGCCGCCGATTCTGCGGCTCGACATCCCCGAATTCCGCGGCGAAGTCGACGTCAAGACGGCCTATGTGCCAGGCTTTGATGGTTTCGCGATCAAAGTCAGCCCCGGTTTCTTCGACAATCCGAAACTCGGGCTTCCGAGCCTGAATGGGCTGATGATCCTCTTCAGTGCCAAGACGGGATTGGTGGAAGCGCTTCTGCTCGATAACGGCTATCTCACCGATGTCCGAACGGCGGCGGCAGGCGCGGTTGCCGCGCGCCACCTGACGCGCAGCGGCTCTTCAGTCGCCGCAATTTTCGGTGCCGGCATGCAGGCACGCCTGCAGCTTCGGGCCCTGATGCTGGTTCGCCCGGTGCAATCAGCACGCATCTGGGCACGGGACCACGCTAAGGCACACAAACTGGCAGCTGAACTGACCGGGGAATATGGCATCGAGGTCTCGGCCGTGGCCGAGCCGCGAGAAGCCATGAGAAACGCGGATATCGTGGTCACGACCACACCGGCAGAAAAACCGGTTCTGATGGCCGACTGGTTGCAACCCGGTCAACATCTGACGGCGATGGGATCCGATGCGGAACACAAGAACGAAATCGATTCGGCCGTCTTCGCCAAGGCACGCTACGTCGCTGACCGCATCTCCCAGACGCGAGTTCTCGGCGAGTTGCACCACGCTATCGAGGCCGGTCTGGTCGGCGCAGACCAGCACTTCGATGAACTCGGTGCGGTCATCGCTGGACAGGTGCAAGGCAGAACAAGCATCGATGAGATCACCTTCGCGGACCTGACCGGTACGGGTGTCCAGGACACTGCCATTGCCAATCTGGCAGTCAGCCGGGCGAGGGCTGCCGGATGCGGACAGACAATCGACAACAAGATTACCAAGGGAGATGCCGCGTGAGCGTGACACTTAACTTTACGCGCGAGGAGTATGCCGAGCGCCTGTCGAAAACCCGCCATGCCATGGAGGCCCAAGGCATAGAGCTGCTGATCGTCACCGATCCTTCGAACATGCACTGGCTGACAGGATATGACGGCTGGTCCTTTTACGTTCACCAGTGCGTGCTCGTTCCGCCGAGCGGCGAGCCGATCTGGTACGGCCGCAAACAGGACGCGAATGGCGCCAAGAGGACCGCCTATCTCGATCACGCAAACATCATCGGCTATCCGGATCACTACGTGCAGTCGACAGAGCGTCATCCGATGGATTTGCTTTCGCAGATCATCGAGGAGCGCAACTGGTCAAGCCTTAACGTCGGCGTCGAGATGGACAACTACTATTTCTCGGCTGCAGCCTTCGCGTCATTGCAAAAACACCTGCCGAATGCGCGCTTCAAGGATGCCGCCGGCCTCGTCAACTGGCAGCGCTCCATCAAGAGCCCAACTGAGCTCGAATACATGCGCAGGGCCGGCAAGATCGTCGAGCTGATGCATAAGAGGATCGTGGACGTCATCGAGCCCGGCATGCGCAAATGCGACCTGGTTGCCGAGATCTACGATGCCGGCATCCGCGGAACCTCCGAATTCGGCGGCGATTACCCTGCCATCGTTCCGCTCCTTCCGTCCGGGGCCGACGCATCAGCCCCCCATCTGACGTGGGACGACAAACCCATGCGCCTGGGCGAAGGGACCTTCTTCGAAATCGCCGGCGCCTACAAACGCTACCATTGCCCACTGTCCCGTACAGTCTTCCTGGGCAAGCCGACACAGGCGTTTCTCGATGCCGAGAAAGCGACGCTGGAAGGCATGGAGGCGGGGCTTGCAGCCGCCAGACCCGGCAATACCTGCGAAGACATCGCCAACGCCTTCTTCGCGGTGCTGAAAAAATACGGGATCATCAAGGACAACCGCACCGGCTATCCCATCGGCCTTTCCTATCCGCCGGATTGGGGCGAGCGCACGATGAGCCTGCGCCCCGGCGATCGCACAGAACTCAAGCCTGGCATGACCTTCCATTTCATGACCGGCCTGTGGCTGGAGGATATGGGGCTGGAGATCACGGAAAGCATCGCGATTACCCAGAGCGGTGTCGAATGCCTTTCGAATGTTCCGCGACGGTTGTTTGTGAAGGGCTGATACCATGTTGACGGCCCTACCTCGACCTTCGCCCATTGCGCCGTCCGTGGACTTCAATGCTAAGGGCGTACAGCACGGTCATCTGCGCCTGCCCTACAGCCGCGACGATAGCGCCTGGGGTTCGGTGATGATCCCGGTCTGTGTCATCGCCAATGGAGAAGGGCCGACCGCCCTTCTCACCGGAGCTAATCATGGCGACGAATACGAGGGACCAGCCGCCCTCTTCGAACTGGCGCAAACGCTTGATGTGGCCGAGGTAAACGGCCGTATCATCATTGTTCCGGCGCTCAACTACCCCGCTTTCCGTGCGGGCACACGCACCTCGCCGATCGATCGCGGAAATCTCAACCGGAGCTTTCCGGGTCGTCCCGACGGATCCGTGACGGAGAAGATCGCCGACTACGTGACCCGCTATCTGGTACCCCTTGCGGATTTCGTGCTGGATTTCCATTCTGGCGGCAAGACGCTTGACTTCCTGCCCTATGCCGCAGCGCACGACCTGTCCGACAAGACCCAGGAAGCGCGTTGCTTCGACGCCGTTGCAGCCTTCGCCGCACCTTACTCGATGAAGATGCTTGAGATCGATGCCGTCGGGATGCTCGACACCACCGTCGAAGACATGGGCAAGGTCTTTGTGACTACCGAGCTGGGTGGCGCCGGCACGGCAAGTGCAGCATCCATCCAGATCGCCCGCAAGGGCAGTCTCAACCTGCTGCGCCATGCGGGAATACTGCCCGGCGCTCCAGACCTTCAGCCGACCCAGTGGTTGGACATGCCGTCGAGCGACTGCTTCACCTTTGCCGAGGATGACGGTCTCGTCGCCTTTGTGCGTGACCTCGGAGAAGAGGTCATAGCTGGCGAAACCATTGCCCGCGTATACCCCGTGGGCAAGACCGGCCTTCAACCGATCGACTATCGAGCCGCCATGGATGGCGTGCTTGCGGCACGTCACGTGCCCGGCCTGATCAAGGCCGGCGACTGCCTTTCCGTAATCGCTACGATTACGGGAGAACCTGTCCGGTAATCCGGCACAAGATCCGGAACGGACAAGCAAAAACAATGAACCAGAGGAGAATTCAAATGTATGTCACCAAGATCACCGGGCTTTCCGCCATCGCCCTGATAACTTCGATCACAACCGCCGGAGCGCTGACCCTCGAAGAGGTCAAGGAACAGGGCTACATCCGTGCGGCGACTGCCAACGAAGTGCCCTACTCCTACATGCAGCCCGACGGCACGTCTGCCGGTATTGGACCCGATGTCGCCAACGCCGTCTTGAAGAACATCGGGATTGAAGAGGTCAACTGGACGGTCACCCCCTTCGGCACGCTCATCCCGGGCTTGAAGGCCGGCCGTTTTGACTTTGCTGCCGCCGAACAGAACATCTCGCCGGAGCGCTGCAAGCAGGTTTCCTTCACCGAACCGAACTCCTCCTATGGCGAGGGCCTTCTGGTGAAGAAGGGCAACCCCAAGGGCCTGAGGACCTATGCCGACATCGCCAAAGATCCGTCGCTGAAGGTGGCCGTCGTATCGGGCGCCAACAATGTCGACTTCCTTCGCGCCGTCGGGGTCAAGGATGATCAGATCGTCTTCATCCCCGCCAATGCCGATGCGATCCCCACAGTGGAGAGCCGCGTGGATGCCTATGCAGCCACAGAACTGACGGTATCGGAACTGGCCAAGGATCAGGCCAATGTCGAGCAGGTCGCGCCCTTCGAGGACCCGATCGTCAATGATGCGCCAGTCCGCAACTATGGTGGCTTCGCATTCCGGCCGGAAGACAAGGAACTGCGCGACGCCTTCAACGCCGCTCTTGTCGAGTTCCGCAAGACGGACGAATACAAGGCCATCCTCGCAAAGTATGGTGTCTCCGAAGCGAGCATCGCCGCGGCCGCGGAAAAGAACGTGGCTGATCTGTGCGCCGGCAAGTAACGGTTCAAAGGCGCCCGGTTCCCACCGGGCGCCATTCATCTCGAAACCGGGAGAGATCCGGATGGACTGGACAGCCTATCTGCCTATGCTCTGGAAAGGCGCGGTCGTCACAATGACGATCACGCTGGCGGCGATCGCCGTTGGAGCCGCGCTCGCCTTCTTCTTCGGCATCCTGCGGGCCGAGGGGGGCGCCATCCTGTCGACGATCGCGCTCTGTTACACGGAAGTGTTTCGTGGCACCTCGCTCTTTGTGCAGCTCTTCTGGTTCTATTATGCCTTGCCCTTGGTGGGCATCAGTTTCGACCCGATTACGACAGGGATCCTGGTGCTCGCGGCCCATGTTGGCGGCTATGGCGCGGAGATCGTCCGTGGCGCTCTCTCTTCGGTGTCTCCCCAGCAACTTGAAGCCGCTCGCGCGCTGAATTTCAGCCGGCTGCAGACACTGTTCCGGATATCGCTGCCCCAGGCAGTCGTCGAGATGATGCCCGCCTTCGGCAATCTGGCGATTGAAACGCTCAAACTCTCTTCACTGGTCTCGCTGATCTCGATCGCGGACCTGACCTTCTCGGCACAGTCGATCCGCAATCTCACCCTCGACAGCACCAGCATCTATTCGGTGACACTGGTCTGCTATTTCGCGATGTCATTGATGTTGATGGTGGCGATGAAGATCATCGAACGCTTGGTGCGACGCGGCGACGCCTTGCCGCGTCCAGGCCAATCGTGAGGAGCGAATATCCATGATGTATGGTTACGAATGGGACACCACGACCTGGCTCACCTATACGATCTCGATCCTCCCAATCATTCTGATCGGTCTGACCGTGACGTTGAAGGCGGCCGCGGCTGGCTTCGCGATAGCGCTGACTCTCGGGCTGGTTTTCGCCCTGATGCGCCGTAGCCAGGTCAAGGCGATCTCCTGGACGACGGCCGTTGTCGTCGAGTTCCTGCGAGACACACCTCTGCTGGTGCAACTCTTCTTCCTCTATTACGTGCTGCCCGAGTTCGGCATCGTGCTCCCAGCCTTCCTCACGGGCGCATTGGCGCTTGGACTGCAATATGCGGCCTACACCTCGGAAGTCTATCGCGGCGGCATAGAGGCGGTACAACGTGGCCAGTGGGAAGCTGCGACAGCATTGAACCTCACAGGTATGCAAACATACCGCGACATCATCATTCCCCAGGCGATCCCGCGTATCGTCCCGGCAATGGGCAACTACCTGGTTGCGATGATCAAGGAGACACCCGTGCTTTCCGTCGTCACCGTTCTCGAGATGATGGGCCTTGCCAACATGATCGGCGAACGCACGTTTGAATATCTGGTGCCGCTGACGCTGGTCGGCGTGATCTTCCTTCTTCTCACACTGATTAGTTCTGCGGGCCTCCATCGCCTGCAAAAAGCTCTCCCAAAATCAGGGATCCCCATGCGATGACCAATGCCATCAACAAACCCCTTATAGAGTTTTCCGATGTCACGAAGCGCTTCGGTGTTTTGACCGTTCTCGATCAGTTCAATTTTAGCGTGGCGCAGGGTGAGAAGGTCACGCTGATTGGGCCCTCGGGTTCCGGGAAATCAACGGTCTTGCGCATCCTGATGACGCTGGAGCCCTTTCAGGAGGGCAAGCTGACACTTGCGGACATGTCATACCATGAAGACGGCGGCAAAGGCCGTTTTCAGGCCTCCGAAAAGCATCTGCGCGAAATCCGAAAACATGTCGGCATGGTCTTCCAGAGCTTCAACCTCTTCCCCCACATGACGGTCCTGCGCAACGTTGTCGAAGCGCCAGTCCGTGTACTCGGCATGTCGCGCGCGGAAGCGGAGGCACGTGCAATCGAGCTTCTCGACATGGTTGGGTTGGCGGACAAGAAAGACCACTACCCGGTACAGCTTTCGGGCGGACAGCAACAGCGCGTTGCAATCGCTCGCGCGCTCGCCATGCGGCCGCGGGTCCTGCTCTTCGATGAACCGACCTCTGCGCTCGATCCGCAACTTGTCGGCGAGGTGCTTTCGGTCATTCGCAGCCTGGCACACGAGCACGATCTGACAATGCTTCTCGTCACCCATGAGATGCGATTTGCCCGCGAGGTATCTGATCGCGTCTGCTTTTTCGACAAGGGGCGTATCTGCGAACATGGGGCACCCGAAGAGATCTTCGGAGCCCCCAAGCAGGAGCGAACACGTGAGTTTCTGTCCTCTGTCCTCGGTTAGTCAAAGCTACCGGAAGTTGTCCGCTGAAGGCAAGCCGCATTCGCTTTTTCCATCATTCAAGACTGATGATCGCGTGGCAAAAAATGGTTCTTCTGAGCGCCGGCTGGTCATAAGCCCCATTCGTGACGGTCGAACTGTCATCATGGGTTCAAGCAGTCTGTCTGTGCAATGGCGCAGAACAAGGCGACCTTGTTTGCATGCGTCAGAAGTCAGGAGACGGCGCGAGTTGATGATGTCTCATTCGCAGCTCCACAGTGGCTCGCTTCCGGCTGTCTCGAAAGTGGCCGGGTCAATGCCTTGATTGCGTAGCAGTGGCGCGGGTTGTTCTAGGACAAGATGACTCAAATTGAGCCTGAGAAGGGGTGTTATGGCTGGTGTGGGCAAACAACAAGGGGGGCCTATCCTCCTGTCAGGTTACGGGAGTTCGGGGATCGACCTGAGAAGTACACGCCGGACATTTGACGCCGAGGAATGTCTGAAGCGGTTGGAAGGTGTGCTGGGTGTCGGCTACTGGACCTTTGAAACCGGGTCTGGTGCACTCCACTGGTCGCCGGGCTTTTATGCATTGCTTGGGCTCAAATCAGAGAACCTGAAGCCTGATACTTCGGTCTATAACGGCATGTTGTCAATCGGCACGCAAACTTGACCCTATATCGGCGTGCAAATTTTGCACGCCGAAACACAGGCTGTTCGATAGCAGCTCTATGCGCGCAGGTTTCGCTATCGGATCCATCACAAGATCCCGGGCTTGAAGCGGACCTCATGTGACTTCGCCTTTCCGGGCTTGAAAATCGCGATCTTCCTCGATGGTTGCTTCTGGCATGGGTGCGAACTTCACCCGCCATCTGTAAAAAAGAATACAGACTTCTGGCTATCGAAGATCGCTCGCAACCGGGCAAGGGATGCGCGTGCGACGGCGCATCTGACGGAAATTGGTTGGACGGTGCTCAGATTCTGGGAGCACGAGCACGTGGCGACGATCGTTGAGAGCATCGCCGCCACGGTCGAAGCCAAGAAGGCGTCCGCGCGTTACCTCACAGCGGCGCGAGCACGCTGCAAGACGTGCAGCGGTCGCCGGGCAAGTTCGAAGCTGTCGATCGCGATGTGTGAGCGATCCAGTCCGATCCGGTCGAAGAGCTTCCTTGCATCCCACAGCGGATGGACCACGACACCCCAACGGCTACCGCTGTCGTCCAGAGAGAACGTGGGGATATCCGGTCTGTCCTTGGCATGGGCGACCGTGTTGCCGGGGATGAACGTCTTCGTCTGCTCCGCAAGATCGGCCGCCGATGCCTTCCAGTCCGAAACCTCGAAACAACCGAAGTCGCCATCGACCCCAGCTTGATAGGAAGGATCTGCAATCGCCCTGAGATAGGCTAGCCCCAGCCGCCAATCGAGCAACCCGTGGAAGTTTCGATTGTTGTACCGCTGGAGGCAGCGGTAGCAAGAGGATCCGCAGCTCTTCCTGTGAGCCTCCACGGCAACGTCCTGCCGTGGCCATTCTTCGGTATCGTCAAGAATGCTCTTGATGAGACCGGAAACAGGAATAGTGCTGTCGCCGAGAAGGTGACGGCAGAACCCGGAGCCGTTCGGCAACGCGTCTGATATCTGGAGATATGGAAGCCGCTCGCCCGTAGCTGTCACCATGATGTTCGGCGCCAGGGCGTCGAACTCTTCCGGTGCGATGTCGAGATCCAAAGCAGCGCGCTGCACGAGGATCTCGGTTGCCGAAATCGCCGCTGCGCGGACACTGGTTCTTGTAGGCTCGCGACGTCCCATCGACAGCCCGACGTCCATGTCGAGCAGTCGCAGGTTCGGGTTCATCCGGATCGGGCTGATCTGCAGCGAATTCGTGATCTTTGTCGACGCCAGCCACGCGTTGATCACTGTCTCGTCCGCGCGATACCGGACACCTTGGTCCTCGGCCACCGCGTCGGCGCTAATGGCTTGCTTCGCAAGCTTCACGACGGGCTTCGTGCTCGCCCACCACGAGATCCGCTTCGCATCCTGATCAACCGCTTCCTGCAACTGGAAACCAGTGAAGTCCGTGTCGTCCCTCTGACCGGGGTTGACAAGAAAAATTTCTGACTGCTCGGCGAAGTTCACCTGCAGGTTCGCATCCGTCTTTACCTTGTCTACCTGCCCGATGCTCGCAAGCGTCATCCTCTGGCCAACCTTCGAAGACAGATTCTCGTCGGTCGGTCGGAACTCCGTGCGATAACCCGCGGGCGTTATACAACGAATGCCCGGATCCGTGGTCGCGGCACCGCAGGCGGGGCATTGAGACGTTTCGTTGCCACCTCTGCTCCACGCGCCGCAGGCTCCGCAGAAGCGAAGCTGAAAGTCGTCCTTCCACCACTCCCCGAACGGCTGGATGGGGGCGCCGAAGTCCGTGACATGCTCATCAGGTTTGGGAAGGGTTCCCGTGAAGCCGATGCAACGGTGGCGGAGCTTCTCCCGCGTGCGGACGCTGCCAGGCGCAAAATCGAAGATCGCCATGTCCTGATCACGGTCGATGGTATCCCAATCGGCTTCGAAGTCGTCCTTAGCCTTACCCTTGGCCAAATCGACGTAAAGGTTTCGGGTACGTGTCGGCATCCCGTATAGTGGAAGCAGGCCGCGTTCCGCCAGCGCGGATGCAATGCCGACGGGTTGCTGTCCAAGTTCGTTAAAGAGCCCATCGATGGCTTGAAGTACCTTTTCGGCAGTTACCGCGGAGAGGATCCGGTCGACTTCGCACTTCGAAACGTCGGCAAGAATCTGAGCGAGCTTCCTACGATGACCGTTCGTCTCGTCCAGAGCTTCGGCTAGTTTTTCGGGCCAGTTCCGGTCGGTGCGGAAGTATTCGCTGCAATAGAGGAACTCGCCGTGGATGTCTCCCGGCACCATGTCGTCGCCGGGCCAATCCTGATCGGCCTTCTCCTTCATCAACCCGAATGCCTTCACCAGCCAGAACTTGCGAAGCAGGCGGGACGGAATATCTGTCAGCCCCGTCGTGATGAAGGGCGGAGGCGGTGCCGATCCAGTAATTTCGATCGGATTATGGAAGTAGTGGATGTCGTGGCTCTTGCTGCGGCAGACGGTGAGGACGGTCGAGAACGCCTGTCCTCGCCGACCTGCACGACCCACGCGCTGCTGATAGTTGAACCGCTGCGGCGGCATGTTGGCCTGGTAGACGGCCTGAAGGGAGCCGATGTCGACACCGACTTCCATCGTGGTCGTGACCGAAAGCAGGTCCACGGTGTCGAAAAGCTTGCGCCACGCAAAGTCGGCGTCGTTCTCTTTCGCGCCCTTAACAAAGACGCCTTTGAACTGCTGGAGCCGTTCCGCCGGATCGCTCGTCTGACCCGTCAGCTCCTCGCACTTCAAGCGGAAGAGCGGCTCGTCAGCCTCGATCGTGCGCTTGACGCGGCGCCCGAGGAAGTTGCCCTTGGCAATGACCTCGGCCGTCAGATCGTCCGGGCGCTTCAGCTCCTCGCCGCAGCGCGTGCACTTCCCGAAGCCCTCGTGCAGGTGAACTCGTCCACAGCGGTCGCATCGCCACGCCGCCCCGGTCGGCTTCGCGGCCCTGAAGAAGAGAAGACTGATGTCGATCGATCCGGCCAGACGAGTCTGCCGGAGCTTAGTCCTGAGCTTTTCAAGGAAGAGATTGCACTCTACCTCGGTCTGCAGAGGAAACAGCTTCGACATCAGGCGACGCATGCGGTTGTCACCGCGGCCGAGCATCTCGTGGGCGGTCGACCAGACCGTTTTGACCTCGTCCATGTAAGGATTGGGCGTGATGCGATATGCGTCCGCGAAAATGCGGAGCATCGCGTCGTCCTTCGACTTCTCGGGAGTGTACTCCTCGGATCCGTAGAAACTCGGCCATCCAAGCCCCGTCTCTTCGAGGGCGAAGTACGTCTTGCTGAACAGGAGGTCAGTCGCGTCCGGCGGCTGCTCGTCCTGAACTTTCTTTCTCGCCCTCGCGAGCAGATCGACCTTCTCGTTGAGCTCTTCCCGCTTCCATGTGATGTCGCCGTCCGCTCCACGATCGAAGAACTCGTACCACGCCTTGTTGGAAACGCGGTTCTTGTAGGTGTCCGCTCCCTCGACGGGGGTCGAGCCAAGCTTCATGAGTTCGTTGAGGATCGGGCGCGTATCGTACCGGACGTTCTCGCGGGCGAACTCAAAGAGGTCGCTCAATGGTACGCTCGGCTCCTTACCGTCGGCGTTCCGCTTCCTGTTGAGCACTCTTTGGCGCGGCATAAGATGGTCGAACTCATGCCCTTCCCCCATAAGCGCAGCGATTTCGGCGTTGAGGCTGGCAAGCTCCGCCTTATCCTCGTCCGTATAGCGTAGATCGGCTGCCAAACGCGTGGCGGCCGCGATCAGGATCTCGCGCCTGAGGTCACGCTGGTGCTGAACCTCGACATCGAGCACTAGAGTTGCCGCGTCTTCGCGACTGTCGGAGAAGGCTACAAGCTTTCCATCCCCTCCCTGTGACTTCAGAGCCGCAACGAGTTCGGTGGCCAACAACTGCGAGGTCTTTCCGAAACCGGTGCGGAAACTTCGGATCGGCGAGAGGCGCCCCTCCCTCCTCTTCGAATTCGCCTGCCGATATCGGCCGGAATAGTCGGTGCCGCACTTCGCGCAGCAATAGGGTACGGCGGTACCGTCATCCTCGATCGTTCGCTTGTGGAACTTGTCGTCACCACGCCACCGCAGGAGATACCCTTTGACGCTCTCTTCGCTCTCCTGCTCTCCGACGACGCCTGTCCGCGGGTTCAGGTACCCGACGATCCATTCATACGGAGTGTTGTCGACGCGGATTTCACGTTCGGGCGCGCGCCCTTGCGGCCAGAACAGAGCGAACTCGCGGAAGCTTGCATCCTCGAAGCGGAGGGACGAGGCACTTTCCGGAAGCTTCTCGAGTTCCTGCGGCGCTGGCAACAGCGATACCCTACGTGACGAGCCCGGATCCGTCTCCCCGCGCTTTCCGCCGAGATAGAGGTCACCGCATGCTTCACAATAAAGCATCTCGAACATGCGTCTGCGGCCTTCGGCACCCGACTTCTCTTCGTAGTCCTGACCGCGCTCGATACTCGGGCAACCCCAAGCCACAGAACCGCTGTCGTCACGCCCGACCGAAGCGAACAAGCCTTCGATATTACGAACGAAGCTATGCATCCTGAAGCCTGGCAGGCTTGCGATGTCGCCGCGGGAGGGCCGGAGATCACCGGGCAGGACGTGGTCGGGAAGATCAGGAATGGCGCGCAATGCCAGTAATCCCCGGACCGCTTCTCTGTCGGCTTCGCCGAAAAGCACCTCACCGATCTGGGCGACCGACCGCGGCGTTTTTGCTCCCGGCTTGCGTTCGTCTTGCATGGCGAAATCGAGCAGGGCTGCTGCAGCGGCTGTCGCTTCCAGCATCGCCGACCTCGAAGCCTGAGCAGCGGCTCCTGGCAGGCTCAGGGCGGCGTCTACGAACCGCTGACGCAATTCTTCCGGCTGCTTCCGGTAGTCCAGATCGTTCAGAGCCTTCGCAAGCGCGACCAGGCTATCGCGAGAGGGCGTGCGCTCGGGCCGTCCGACGACGATCGGCTTGCCCGTGACCACACTCGCCTTCCATGCCGCGTCGACGTCGACCGCCCCTGCGGTTCCGGCATTGCCGAACATGTTTCGGAGGTATTCGATACTCGCCGCCCCGTTCTTCTCGTCCATCGGAAGCGATGCCGACGACGAAAGAATTCGGAGCTTATGGGCATGGGCGGGGTCGGCAAGGCCGATCCGCTCGAGGAAGACCTTCAGAAGTCCCGCCATTTCGGCGCCGGACGAACCACGGACGAGATGGAGTTCGTCCAGCACGAGATAGAACCTGGCGTCGTCGTTCTCGGTCAGCCATTCGCGGGTTTTCTTCAGGATGGTGTCTTCGACCTCGCGGACCAGCATCGCGTTTAGGATCGACTGGTTGGTGACAAGGATGTCCGGAGGCGTGTTCTGCATGTCCCAACGGGAGATCAGCTCACTGCCGTCCGTCGTCGGGAAGATATAGTGGAGGTCGGGATCGGCATCTTTATCGAGGCGCGAATGGATCGACTGGTACCGCTGCAGTTCCACCTTCAGATCACGACGCGCTCGGCTGTTACGCTTCTTCCAGGTCTTGTCCTTGCTCCTGCGCGGATGATCGAGGAAGCCCGTCACCGGAGATTTACCCGTATAGCGGCCAAAGAAAATGCGGTTCCCCTTGAAGTGCTTCTGCATCACCTCCTCGGCTGCCGGGGACGCCAGCGCCTTTCGCAGACGAACCATCTGGTCCTCGACGAGTGCGTTCAACGGATAAAGGATGAGAGCCCGGATAGCCTTGGGACGATCAGGATGCTCGTTGCGGCGATGGAACTGGAAGCTCTTACCGTCTTCCAGCCAATCGTCGTCGACGGGCCGCAGCGGCGCAGGCCAGTTCGTTGCCTCCTTCGCCAGCTGGGCAAGGATAGGAAGCATGAACGATTCCGTCTTGCCCGAACCCGTACCGGAAGTAACGATGCCCGGCGTTCCGTCCTGCACGCCTTTTGACAACATCTGGACCTGATGGAGGTAAGGCTGGTAGGCGCCCTTGATCTCGGCACTCTTCTTATCGCGGTCGAACAAGCCTGACAGAGCAAGCTCCACAAAGGCTTGCCGCTCCGGTCTCGAAAAGCCCGGCAACTTGCCGTCCTTGTCCTCTATCAAGGCCTCCAGACCGTATCCCGCCGTCTCGTAACGAGGAACGGCCTCGAAAATCGGATCGAGGGCGAGTTCGCCGGGCGTCGAGAGAAGCTCCCTGCGCATCGCAGAAACCTTATGGTCATCGATGCGATATGCCGTATCGAGATACGACAGGAACTGCTCGATCATTCTATTGAAGCCGCCAATCGGATCGAACATGTTCAGCCCTCGATATTCTTGAAGTGATTTTTGAAGTCGTACCGCCCGTCGGTCGAGATGCTAGCGAGCCACTTGGCTTGCCGAACCAGCGGCTTAGCGACATCGGCCATGGCTGTGCCTTGTGGCACCCGCGACAACGTCTTCGCTGCACGCTGGAGCGCTCCGTTCTCGAACGCTTCGGACTGCGTCAGCAGGTCGATGGCATCGGCGAGGTTCGCGCGATTGGCGTCGAACTCCGCGGGCCATGGTCCGGCAAACAACCTGCGAACGGGTTTGGCGCTTTCCGGCACTTCGACAGGCATCAGAAAGCGAAGGACAGAATCCGGTACCGAAACTCTCGACCCGTCGACGCCCGCACTGGCGACTATCGCGAGGTTTCGCGGAAGCCGACCGATGCGCCTCGACTCCACGAACTGGGGAAGCCAATACTCGCACGGGCCATTGGTGATGCCGCAGATCGCAATGGGGACGAGGATGT
Organism: Allorhizobium sp. NPDC080224; assembly: GCF_050281005.1. Lineage (NCBI taxonomy): Bacteria > Pseudomonadati > Pseudomonadota > Alphaproteobacteria > Hyphomicrobiales > Rhizobiaceae > Allorhizobium > Allorhizobium sp. NPDC080224. The sequence goes on along the minus strand of NZ_JBNNWJ010000007.1, from coordinate 2,657 downwards.
CAGGGTTCGCCTTGGCTTTTGCAACGGCGGCTGCGAGGCCAGAAGTCTCGTCGCGCATGAGATCCTGCCACGAGATACGCGAAGGATCGCAGAAAGCGACTGCGCTATCCTCTCCACCAATTGCAGCCACGATATCTGCCGCCACGCCGGAGGCCCGTTCGCCGACAAGTACGGGAACTTCGTCCGTCGATTTGAGTAATAGCGCGATTACATCGGCCCGGGTCAGCCCGGTTGCCGTCGCCAGTCCCGCGACAATACTCTTGCGCGCGTCTTCACTAGCCTTCGACTCAACGATCTCAGCATCATTCTTCGGCCGTTCCGGCCCCGGCAGTTCCTCAGGCGGCGGCACAACGACGGTGGGGGGATGACTAGGCATCTGCAGGACCAGATTCCGCAGCTCATCGAGTTCCCGACGGAAATGACTACTCTGGTCTACGGCGCCGTCCCGCAGCAGTCTCGCCGCTTCCGCGATGCGCGCCTTCATGACCTCGTCGTGCTTTTCGGCTTCGTTCCGGAGAAGCAGTTCCCGCTGACCCGCAATGGCGAGACGTGTTTCCGCTTCGGCGATTCGGGCGCCGATTTCGTCGAGACGGGCTTTTTCGGCCTCGATTTCTAGCTCTACTCTGGACCGAAGCCCTTCCTTGAGGCGCTCTTGTTCCTGAAGCTCGAATTCCTGAATACGTTTCTGGAAGGCAGGATCCGTCGCGAGGATCTGCGGCATGATGTCGAGTATAGGTTGACGCGCTGCAAGGAGTCGGGCAGCAGCGGATAAATCCGCCTTCTCGTCTTCGCTAACCGTCGTCGCCACGTAGTGCCTAAGCAAGTCGGTGACATCACCGCCGTCTGGCGCCTTGTTCGCTGCGAGCCTAGAGCGACTGAGCCAGCGCTCGGCGGACTCGAGCACCTCGCTTTCGGGGCGGATATCCTTCTCAGATGCGATGCTCCATCGAGGTTCGGACAGAAAGATCAATAGCCCTGACGACAATCTCATTGTGTCAGGCCTGTTCTCGATGGTTTTAACGGTAAGTGCTCGCGGATCCGACCCCGCCGAGAGCCCGTATGCACCGGAGGAAAGACGGACAAAATGGCTGGTGAGCCACGCCCCGGGAGCGACCTCTATTGCGATGATCTCGTTCGACGGTATGTTGAGCCTGCCCTGACGGAGCCGAAGGACGACGTCATCGAAAGTAATGTCGCGTGCGCTGTAGGCGGCAAGGATGCGCGTTACCGTGACAAAGGTGGTGGTTTTGCGCTGTCCGGCGGTGCTGAAAGCTTCGACAGTGGCCGGAAGTTCGAATTCAGAGCTCGCACGGATCGCCGAAGGAGGAAAGGAGACCATCGGCAAGCTGATATTGGGCAGCTCCTCCACGTCTTCCAAGACCAGTTTAGGCTCGTCCTTCTCCCCAGTGACAAGCCAGAAAGACCCCACCCCGCCGAACACCATCCTCGGCTCCTTGGTTTCGCGGATCTTTCCGATGCCTTGGTCGCCTCCCCTCATTTCGGCGACCAAAGCAACGCCGTGGCTCAATATCTCAACGACTTGGAAAACTGTCTTCCCCGAACTCGACATCAATTACTTCTTTCCGTGTATGCGTGCCGCCGAACGAACCAGCCGCGAGCGGTTGTCATATATTTTTCGTTCACGGTTGGACGCCGACCTGACGAAATCGTCCCGCCAGCTCGCGGATCCAGTGTCCTTCGCGACTGGTACCAGCTTAGATATTGCGGCTACTGCTGCGTTTCCGGCCGGATACTCGTATCGCCAGAAACCCGAGGTGTTCGAAGGACCCGGATTGCACAGAGACAGAGTAGAAACCCATCTCGACCAGCTCGACGGCAACTTCACCCTTGCCGCGCGAGCATAGAGAACGCCGCTTTTGAACGCCAAGACTTCGCCGCCCAGTCGAAGATGGTGAGAGAGCAGGGCCACGGATGGCGAAAGGTAATTCTGATCCAGCTTTCCCGGGACGACTGATCGATAATAGAAGTGCATGCGGCCCTCAGGCCGCTCGATCCGGTAGAGGCCGTCAGTCATTTCCTTGTCGAACGCCGCCGCAAAGAACCCTTTCTCGCTGACAAGCTTGCCAACGACCCGGAAGCCATGCGGATCGCCGTGGTCTGCGCGATCAGGCCGTGCCGGAGACCATTTAGGCACCTCACCTAGCTCTGCCCGCCGCAGAAACTCCCTGCGAATAGCGTCACTGGGCGCGCGGAAGACATGCCGCGGAAGCGACCATGGTGACGCGCCATTCCACGTCTCGATCTCGCCGCCGGCGGCTCGTGCCGCCACCGAGAGCCTGTCGGCAACTGCCAGTGGCGTCGGACCGCAGATAACGACAGTTGTTTCGTTGACCGACTGCGCTGAAAGTTCTCGCTGGAGAAGACGTCGTGCAGGGAAATGCCGAAGAAAGGTAGGCTCGAGCCACCCGGCGTCTGCGAACGACCTCAAAATGTCCCACTCCGACGGGCGGTCATCGAGAAGGCTGACCCCGCGTCGGACAATGTCTACCGCTTCTGACAGTGGCAGACCCCGCGCTGTCCGCTCGGATCGTGTCCCGGGATGTTCTCTAATCGCGGTTGTCAAGCTGGTCGGAGCGGGCATCGCAGGTCAGGCTCATGGTTCTCTTCGAGGTCGGCACTTTGACCGCCTCATCATG
>NZ_JBNNWJ010000006.1:0-121727 GCF_050281005.1 Allorhizobium sp. NPDC080224 | reverse complement strand
TGATGAGGCGGTCAAAGTGCCGACCTCGAAGAGAACCATGAGCCTGACCTGCGATGCCCGCTCCGACCAGCTTGACAACCGCGATTAGAGAACGCAGTGGGACACGATCTGCGCATTTGTCCGACGATGGTCTCGTGTCGAAGAAATTTCATCGAATAATCGTTTTGACACAATGGAAGCGGAGGAGCGGTTATTGATTGTGACCAAGTCATGGAAGCCACGCTGACCTAAATCAGCCCTAAGTCATCAGCAATCTCCATGTTATTTTCCGCTTAAGATCTGCAACTGCGCTTTCAGCTCACCAGATCGATAAACAATCCGATGAAGATCCCAACCGTGAAAAGACCCGATCCAACGAACAGGCATCGGGTCGAAGACTGCCGGCTTATGGCGGGCGAGCCTTGGCGATGCTCCCCATGGCCGTGATAGATGGCGTCTTCCGGATCCTGAGAATGTGCCGCACAATCCGGAGGCATTTCGCTCGATGCGATATCGGCGGTGACTGTCAGCTTGTGGGCGGTCGTCTCATCGACCTTCACTACGAATTGTGCCTGGTTTTCTGCCTTGAGTCTCGCAAAGACGATCTGCGCTGCTTCCACCTCATTTTCCCCTTCCAAGAGCGAAGTGTGGGTGACCAGGTAATAAGGCATACAGAAATCTCTCAGGCTATTGCTGACCATGGTACGGCAGATCGTTCAGATGGATTCTTGAGAATCAGACGGCTTCAAGGTCCAAACAGATATCGGTCGGCTCCCGAAAGCAAAGCTAATTGCTTGGTTTGCGCTGCGCTTTCAGGTTTGCCAGCGACTGTTGCGCGCATTTACCGGAGTGTAGCTTGGCAGCCTTCGGTCAAGGTCATGAGACTTGTAACGCCGCGAAACCAAGAGCCACGGCTATGTAAGCCGGCGCGTTCCTAGCCGACACTCAAGTCTCGTCAGCAGAATCCCGCCTCGGGACACAACGCCATTCTGGCTGGCGGCTACATTCGGCTTACCTTGCTAGCCTTCCTTTTCTGATGAGGAGATCTTCCCAGAAATCAGAGGAGATCCTTCACACTTGCGCACTAAGGGCAGCAGGCGAGATAGTCACAAAAGAAACCGAGGGTCGCAAGAATGAATGGAGCGACATTTTTCCTGGTCGTAAACTTCGTGGTTGCCATGTCCTTTGCTGCGGTCTTTTTGGTTGTTGCCAGACGCAGTCAGTCGCGTAAGGCCGCGACATGGCTCGGCTACGGCTTTGCCGTCGCGTCACTTTCGGCCATCTGTGAGCTGCTGGTCGCCTATGTGGGACCGTCAAAGATCTGGGCTCTGGGAGCCTTTGCGACAGTACTCTTTGGCATGGTCATGCTGAGCCTTGGCATTGCCGACATGTACAGTCGGCGGATCGACCTTCGCATCAGCGCCATTTTTATCACTGGCGCTCTTGTGAATGCTTATCTCATCTATGATCTGCCCCGCGGCACCCCGTGGCAGGCATTCCTGTATCAGACACCGTTCGCCGTCGTTGTCCTCGTGGCCGCCGTGATCGTGATCAAGGCGCATCGCCAGACCAGGATCGACCGCTTTCTCGGCCTCCTGCTGGCTATAACCGGTCTTCATTTCTTCGCAAAGGCCGGGCTTGCCGTCACCTTCGGTTCCGGCGCACAGGCAAGCGACTATATCCGAACGAGCTACGCTCTGATTTCCCAGAGCCTGACCGCGGTACTCATGGTTGCGGTCGGCCTCACCCTCCTCGCTAAGCTCGTTTTGGAGATCATGCATGTGCACAAAACGGAATCCGAGATCGATCTGCTCTCCGGTCTTTTGAACAGGCGTGGATTTCACCGACGCGTCGGCGTCTTGCTGGAGCAGGATCGGAAAGCTGCCCATGCAATCATCCTGTGTGATCTCGACCATTTCAAGCGCATCAATGATGGATTTGGCCATGATGCCGGTGACAAGGTCATCGAGGCCTTCAGTGCGCATCTGCGCTTGAACTCCCCCGCAGACGGCGCAATCGGTCGCCTGGGTGGTGAGGAGTTTGCCATTTTCCTTCCCAGGATGACAACCGACAGGGCGGTTCACCTTGCCCAGCGTCTACAATTTGGGACCGTGTCTTTGCCCGCCTTGCCCACCGGCATCACAGTGACGGCAAGTTTCGGCGTAGCCGAAGTGTCGAACATGCAGGGTTTGGCCGAGGCCTGTCGGCAAGCGGATCAGGCACTCTACCGAGCCAAGTCCCGGGGTCGAAACAGGGTTGAGCTTGCCGATGGGGACGAGCCCAAATCGGCATTCGCTGGCCGGTAGGGCTCTGGCCATCTGGCCGTTTCACTGGCTGAAGAGCTTCCCAATCGTCACCGCGAGGTGGTCTTGCATGTAAGGCTTGGCGAGCCAAATTGCGTCCATTTCCACCACAGGCCGAAGATCAGCGTAGCCCGACGCAAGCACAATTGGCATCCCCAGTAGACGTGAATGGACCGCTCTCGCCAATTCAGCCGCCGTCATAAGCGAGAGAGCCGATTACGCAGGAGACTTCAGCCTCCCGCAATCCGCTGCGAATTTTCCCGCCATCCGCCACTGCATCCCGCGCATTCACACTGAGCTTCAACAAGGCGAGTTCCAGCTGGTTGGCATTGGAATCCCTTCAAACCGGTAGAAACATGCATACAGCCGCCTTTTCAACCATGGCGGAGGTGATCGCGCAGTCGACCCAACACATGTCAGAAGGCGATCTTCGTACCATCGCAGTCCATCTGAAGGACCAAGAAAACGAAAGCTTCGACAGCCAGAACGGGCCGAGCGAGACGGTTATGGCTGCAGGCAAGGCGATCTGCTTTGACGATTGCAGGCCTGTCACGCCCTCTGACGGCAGCGGCGTCCCTCGTTTCTTTGCGCCACCTGCCGGCTCCGGCAAGGTCAATCAAGCCGACCCCACAACGACCATCCGGGTCATCTTGGAAGGCACCCGATCCGTCCCGACCAGGAGCCGCCCCCTCGCCTTTGTCCATGCCAGCCTTTGACTGCAAACTGACTGATGAACAAATCGCGCAGTCGCCAGTTATGTTCGTTCGAGCTTTGAAAACAAGGCGACCATCGTCACGCTCAAGATGTCGACGACCTTCGTGAAGCACTGAAGGAATGAATTCCCAAAAACAGGAGGAACAAGTCATGTTACGTCCAATCGCCACGACCGCAGTTGCCATCCTCGCACTGAGCGGCACCACGTTCGCGCAGGATGCAGCAACCGCGACCGCAAATTTCGTCAATGCTGAGGGTCAGGGCAACGGCACTGCCGAATTGACCGGCATGGCAGCGGGCGGCGTCCTGATCAAGCTGGAAGTTACAGGCCTTCCTGCCGGTGAGTGGGTCGCGTTCCATGTGCATGAAACGGGGAGTTGCGACCATGCCACAAATCATGAGTCTGCAGGTGGCCATTTCAACCCAGGCTCGAAGGAGCACGGCTACGACGCAGCCAACGGACCGCATGCAGGCGATATGCCAAACCAGTATGTCGGTGCAGACGGGGCATTGCGGGCAGAGGTCTATAATCACATGGTGACGCTGGACGACGGTGATCAGGGTATCAAGGGTCGCGCCCTGATGGTACATGCCAAAGGTGATGACTACGAAAGCCAACCCTCAGGAGACGCCGGCGACCGACTGGCCTGCGCTGTCATCGAATAGCCGATAACGCGGCGGCTGCGCGGACCTGCTGAGACTTGGGGCGCAGCCGATATGAGAAGAGGATTGCAAGGCTCCTGGGCCCGTGTCTTGTGCAGCTCAAGACAAACGGATGCACTCGATCATAATCGGCGTCACAGCCCGGCAGGAACAGCAATGTGAAACGTTGCAAGGCAGCTGGCATGCCTACTGAAGCCGATCCTGAAGTCCAAGGATAATGGTCTAGAGCTTCCGGCTGGGCGCGTCGCCGCCTATCTTTTGGTGGGCGAAGCTTGGAGATGGCACTGCCCCGGATCTCCGTGCCGGCCGCAGCCGTCAAAGCCCCCTTTATCGATCGGTTCACAACGTGCATCTCATTCAGTCGGGGTTCGAGTTTGCCAGCGGCTCAGGGGCCATTTGCGGTTTCTTGCCTTTAAATCGCGCATTGGCAGCTTCGTTCGCCTCCGTTACCTCTTCGGCTTGCCGTGTGGGCATATTCGAGCCCTGACTTGCCTGCGCCCAGTGCTCTTCGTGCTTGCCCGACGGGCGCCCCTCTTCTTCCCAGATTTTGTAAGCACGTTCGCGTTGTCCCTGCTCGCTATCCATTGTCACTCCTCCGTGTCATTCCTGAAAAAACCAGTCATTCTTCGTTTCGTTCCCCACAAACGACTAGATCACGGGCCTATTAGCAGCGGTCTGGTGATTGTCATTCTCGACCGAGGATGAGCGACTGCGCGCGGCCACCGGATCCGTGACGATGTCAGCTGGGAGGCGTCCGACGTGAACTACAGGCCACTGAAACCAAAGTACCAGACAAGCAAGGGTACAAAAGCCAGGAAAGGCATCGACAGCGTGATCAGCACACCGTCTCGCGTCAGAAGGCCAATGGCAGTGCAGGCGATCACAGCAGAAGCGATGGAGCCGGAGGCAGGTATAACCTCCATGAAGGGCATGAACGGCGTTAGAAGGAGGATCAGGAAGAGCGGCAGGTAAATGCCGGGACGCTTGGTCATCGGTTTCAACCTTGGCTTCAAAAACCGTTCCATGTATCGGGCTGGCGTTCTTAGCCAAGCAATGCCCCGGCAAAGCTTTTGTCTCGAGAGGCGACGGCTCAAGACGACATCCGGCAACCACAACGAATGCCGTCCTGCAATCATCTGAACGACAAGCAGGAATTCGATGAGAGCGACCAGAGACGTGACGCCTGGAATGGCACTGGCCGGTGACGTGGAAATCAAGGCAAAGATCAGCATCAAGGCGGCAAACGACTGTGGACCTATTTCATCAACGAGATCGCCGATTGCCACATCATCTCCGGATACTGAATGCTCCAGATGATCGAGAAGCTCTGTGAGAGCTCGCATAGCCATGAGCGTCCTCCGTTTCTTGGGACATTCCGCAAAGGATCATTCTTCCGTCACAGGCATCGACCGGCTGCATTAAGCGCTGTGTCGGCTCGAGTCCGACGCCGAATAACGGACACAGGCCAAGGTAGAAGGGTTAGAAGGCAAAGCGCTGGAGAAACCGCTGCCGACCTCTCGTCACCACCACAAACACCGCGGCCTCGTCATTTGCCCAGGCGACACCGGTCCGGCTATCGTCGGGGATCTGGAAGGAAGCGACCAAGCTGCCGTCTCGACCGTCCCAGATGCCGACCCTTGGGCTCGATCTGTCGGAGCGTTTAAGCATGGCGACATAGCGCGAGCTCGGTGAGACGGTCAGCCAGTTGTCCATGGGCGTGTAAGTGCTCTCAAGCACGGCAATCTCAGTTCCAGCCAGATCCTTCAGCACAAGGCGCCGCTCGCCATCCGCGGTCACCACCTTTTGCCCGTTGTCGATAAACTGCGAATGATAGTTGAACCTGGCATCCGGCGCGGCTTCGCCGGGAAAGGTCCTCGGATAGACATCGCGGCCCAGGTCGAGCGTTTCGATTAGCCTGCCACTCGTAATGTCGATCACGGCATGGGAGCCATCACTTTCAAGGCAATTCGAGCTTGTCGAACAGCCGATGGCAGCGCGCTTGCCATCGGCGGAAAGAACCACGCTGGTAAAGCCGTTTCGGATAGGCAGGGGATAGCGCCCTTCCTCCCGTCCTGTCAGAACATTTAGCCGGATCAGACCTGGTTGATAGCCATCGGCTGTCCTCACCTGTCCGAACAGACTTGCCATTCCATCGAGCTCAGTCGGTGCCATAGTCGTATGGGTCAGGGGCACGAAATCGACCAATTCCAAGCGATGGGTGCAGCCGGACAAACCCAACAGGCGATCAAGCGGCCGGCACGTGCCAATCGACCACCAGAGTGTCCCGCCAAGTCCAGCCAATATAACGAGGCCGACGAAAGCTGGGATCAGAAATCTCCTCATCGCGATGCCTCCACGCTGTAGCTTCGCAGTTCCGTCCCAGCTCTGGGCACGGCGCCCGCAGCCGTTGCCACAAAGACAGCTTCGCCATCACTTTGCCAGGCGAGCGCCGGCGACAGATCGGTATCGATCTCGTGCCGAACCGAGACTTCGCCTGTCTCGACATTCCAAACCTGAAGGATCGCGCGGGGCAGGCCCTCTCCGGCAAAGCGACGCGACAGAGTGGCGAGGCGAGCACCATCCGGCGAAAGGGCCGACTGCAGCCGGGCGAACGGAATGTAGCCGTCCGGAAGATCGAGCATCCGAGGGGCGCCGGCGAGTTCAATCCGGTCTGTTGCACTGATGGTGGCATTCACGGGAGCAGTAGGCGGTCGAGTGCCACCCAAGGGGGCACCATCGCCAACGGCGAAGGCCAGATTGCCGGCGAGTACCGCCTGCCCATCCTCGGCGAAAGCAAGATCGAAAGCCCGACCTTCCGAATTTGGTCTGGCGCGGTCTGTTGGGACACTGGCATGCCAGACGATGGAGCCGTCACGGTTTAGCAAGGCGAGCTGTGAGGGTTCTTCGGCGCCGCGTCGCTCAGAGGACGAGAGAAGATCGCAGACATAAATGGTGTTGCAGGTCACTGCGATCGTGTTGCCGTCGGGAGAAAGCTGCATCTGATCGATCCGGCCGAACGCGTTAAAGGACACCCGCTCCACCTCGCGGCCTTTAGCCCAGTCAATCCGCACGACTTGCGTCGTGATCTGATAATTCCTGGATCCCTGCATATCCTCATATCTGTTGCCGAGCACGACGAGATGACCGTCGCGATCACGCGCCAACGTGCTGCCGAGCGTCGAAACACCGGAGACTTTAAGACTGGCCGTACAGCCGCTCGACCCGAAGACCGTGTCCAGGAATCTGCATTCCCGGCTACCCAAATAGGTCAAGGCTGCAAGTCCTGCCAAGGCTACCAGACTGGTCAAGAGGACCATCATTCGCCGTTTCATTGTCTGCTCCGTGCTCGTCGCCGGGATGTGTTTCCACCATGGGACGGCTGTCAAGGCTCGGACCTTGGGACAGATTGGGGCAGCGATGATTGAAGCTTGAGAAACGCGCAGTCGAAACTGTCCCGCTGATAAGCGCTCGGGACCCTGATATTCGGGAAGAGGAACATCAGTCGCAGCCTTTGAGCCATCGCTGCCACTGGCGTCTAGAGTTGCCGAGCGCACGTATGTAGGGTCCGCATTACCACACCTGCCCTATTGGTCTTTCGCATCGTTTGCGCGCAGCCACGTCAACCGTTCTTGCGAGAGACGAAGCCAGCAGTCGGCGAGGGCAACCGAGGTAAAGCTGCCGTCACCGGCCAGAGCTGCCTCATACTCACAGGTGGATTTGCGAAACCGTGTCCAATCCGCTTGTGCCGCGTCCAGTGCCGTCTGCTTCTCCTCATCAAGGTCAGAAATGACCTGCTTTACGGCAAGCTCAATCTCCGCTTCCACTTCATCGTTGGCGGTCAGGGTGCAGGCCAGCATGTCAGCCGTCACACCCCCGCTGCTTTCCATACAAGCCTCATATTCGGAGCCGTCTGCGCTTCTGGCGTCTGGTGCATAGGCCATCAGCGACAAAGAAACCAGGAAGAGCATCGGGCCATGACGGGACGTCATGTGGGCAATGAAACCATGATCGTGCATGTGGTCCTCGCATTTTTCCAGACTCATTGGAAAGACGACTGCAATCACGTCGTTCTTGGTCACCATTTGAAGCATTCGGCGACGATCGCAGATCACAAGAAGGATTGCTCACCAGGGGATCGCTTCAACGGCCGAATTCGCCCAGCCGTCGCTCCACATCCGTCCTGTCCTGCGCATCAGAGACAAGTTTGGAGCGATCAGGATCCCGTGCATACTTTCCATCCACCGGATGATAAATGCGCCAGAACCGAGCTTCACCTACGCCGAAATGGATGGCGACCAAGTCTGTCTCAAACATGGCGAAAGCCTGAAGTATCTCGAACTGCTCGCCTGGCATCAAACCCTGAACGTCGATCGCTTGTTCGCCTGAGAGGTCCGGCAGGAAGATTTCGAGACCAGTGGCGTCGAGACGGGTACCAACAACTACCCCGTCTCCCTCAAAGCGGGTGACAGTCTGAGGCCCGGCGTCGATTGGCGTCTGCCCACCACTCGGCAAGGATTGCGCTCCCAGTCGTCTGCTTGTTCCGGCAGGCGCTTGATCGGCTGGAATGTCAGGGCCTCGCGACAATTCGGTGGATCGAGGCTCTGGACGAGGAGGAGCGTCGGCTACATCAGGACTTGTCTCCGTCCCAAGTCTGGGCATCATCGTATAGGTGGAGATCATCAACAGGCCGGCAACCATGGCAAAGCTTGCGGGCAGCAACCAAATCGCCGATCGCCTGATCCAGACCGAAGGTGAACTCGTTTTGCGCCGCTGATAAGGGCGACGGTTGGCAAACTTTTCCCGGCTTTGGGATATTGTGGCTTGCATCACGACGGGATCCGGTTCCGGATCGACGAAATACTGCAGGAGTTCGAAGGGATCGCGATCCTGGCTCATAGCCGGCCCTTCAGCGACTTGCGCGCATTGTGAATATGCCAGGAAACGGTCACTTCCTTGCACCCCATGATCTCAGCGGCTTCTGCTTGCGAAAGTTGCTCCCCAAAGACCAGGAGGACGGCATCGCGCTGCTTTTCAGGCAATTGGCGCACAACGCGCCAGATATCGTTGACACGCAACTGGTCTTCCTGATCCGGGGCGAGGTCTTCGCTGACCATGGACGATACGGCCTCAATCTGCTCGATCTGCCTCCTGTTCTTGCGCTGGAGGTCGCGCACGGCGTTGAGCGTTACACGATAGAGCCAGCTGGTGAATTTTGAGCGTCCATCGAAGCTTGCAATCGCGTCGGCCAATCGCATGCAGACGGACTGCGTTACGTCTTCAGCATCGCTCTTGTGACCCAACCAACGAAATGCCGTCTTGTAGATGAAGCGATAATGCTCCGAAATCAGCCGTTCAAAAGCTCTGGTGTCACCCGCCTTGACCTGCGCAATCAAATTGTCGGTGGCATCGGCCGGTTCGGAAACGTCTAGGTCAACAAATCGCACTTTGTTAAATACTCCCGACTTACCCCCAACAATAACGCCAAAGTTGCAAAACAGTTCCAGCTGCAATAAATTTCTCATGCGAGCAGTCGGCAAGCGCCATGCTTTACGAAGCGGAAAACAGGGCGTGACAGCATCATCATGTTGCGCGCGTTCATGAGTTTCCCCGCGGCCCCGCCCAGCCGTGTGGGATGAAGTTCTGACCGACCTGATCTGTGATCTGCGAGGAATTACATGCCCGCCATGCGAGAAGGCGTGCGGAAGTGCCGAGGGGGTGCCAGGAGGTAGGAGCCGACTGGAAACGCCTCGTTTCATCGGCGCGAAAAGGTCGTACAAGCCGCAAACATCCTTGTATAGGAGTGGCTGATCCCCGGTTGCGAACCAGCCGGGATCGCAATTGTTGTTCAATGCAGATTGGACGCGTTTGGGTAAGCACATCTTGGTGCCTTCACGGAAATATCCCGCGGATATTCGATCTGGGACCATGACGGCAATGGACAATGCCTTGAGACCAACACCCATGCCCAGATCGCAGGGCCTGATAGTACAGACACCAAGTCCGCGGATCGGTGGCGCCGCGAGGCAACACCAAAATCGATCATCTTCCTGCAAGGCCTGACTGTCCGCTCGCGCGCGCGTCCGGAAGGACCGTGCTTAAGGATCTTCTCATCTCGATCCATCGCTTCGCCGGCCAACTCGGTCGGGGCGGCCGCACATTAAGATTGACGAAAGGTCTCTTTCGCTTGCTTGGGGCGGCCTCTACCTGCTCCAATGAATGAAAACTCTCCGGTTTGACGCATTTTTTTCCGACTGCACCCAATCTCGGGCGCCAATTGGTCGTCTCATCACCGAACAACCTCTCGGAAACCTGCGGGCGTAAAGCGCGCTGCCCCCTGACCAAGTCTCATTTCAAGCCAAATGAAAGTGTTCGATGTCTCGTTTTTCCAAACCCCTCATTGCCCTTGTCCTCGCGATCCTTCCCTTCTTCGTCCTGGTGGGGACAACAAGTACGGTTACCGTTAACGGTGAAGTCGTTTCGGATAACAGATTCAACTTCGGAGGGCTGATCATGGCCTTGATCGGGCTTTCCATCGTCTTCGGGGTCTTGCGCCCCTCAGCCCCGAAAGATGCCGCGGCCAAGGGAATGGCCGCCGTGGCAGGTCTGCTGTGCCTCGTGCAGGTTGCCAATTCCATCGATCTCATCCGAATAGAGCCGTTGGATTGGCTCATGCCGGATCGTCATCTGCCCGAACTTCAATATTCGGAACTCGCAGAAAACGACTACATCTACCTTTCGAACAAAAGTCCGGACTTTTATCGCCGAACCTTGACATGGGAGAAGGGCAAAATAGTCAGTCGGGCAAAGCAACATCGCCTCTATGCCGATCTTTGCCATGGCGGACGCTATCGAGCCGACCTCGCGCGCGCCGAGCGCTTGCCGGAGTACCTCAATCCAACTGAACGGGCAGAAATCGAACGTGCGACGTCGATAGCGACTGAGAATGCACCGCCTGAGTGTTCAATCGCCACGTCAAACCGGCTGATGGGAAAGACCGTGGATGAACTCAACCGTCAGATGGATCTCTTCGATAGGCTGGAGGCCGAATATCTTGATCAGGTCGGATAAGGATACTTCAAGCCTGTACCGTCACGCAGAGACCCGCCATTTGGCCCGGCGTTCATCAGCCCGGCCGATGGCGGTTGGCCCCCGAGAAATAGCAAACGGGAGCAAGGCCGGGGGACTTTTGTCAAACCTTGCTGCAGCCGCACACTCGGATCAAATCGAGAAAGAGTGCGCGCGGACCAAACTTGACCGCCTCGCGACCGTCATACCTCTGACTGATTTGTTTAAAAGGATGTCCAATGCGCTCCATTTATCTCGCTACGGCACTTCTGCTTACTGCCAGCCCAGCTGCCCTCGCCGCAGGCACTGGCACTGGCACTGGCACGCTGGGTGATGCCTTGAGCAAGTTTCCGCAATCCGTGCTCACGAGCACAGAGCCAATGCAGGCTTACTTCGTTGATATGACACTTGTTCAGAAACTGGGTGGCGAAGCTGTGGAGGAGCAAGGCTTTGCGCGGACGCGTGTGGACTTTGCTATGATTGAGGCGCTCAAACCACTGATGATGGGCGGGGTGGAAACCTGGAAGCAGAATTCCGGCATCGATCTTGCTCAGGTCCGCTATTTCGCAGGCATGGGCGTGCCGCCCCAGATGGTCAGCGTTTGGGGACTGGACAGCGAGGCGACCGCAACAAGTCTGCTCAGCAGTTTGTCAGAGGGCGAATTCGAGCCTGCCGGCGCCGATGGCGTGATCGGAAACGGCGAACCGATGAAGGTCAATATCCAGGCACGCGAGATCGGCAATCCCTGGCGCGATGAAATGGGGCGGGCAACATTCGTAAGCCAGTCAGGCGATGCGCTTGTGCAATCGAGCACTCCCGACGCTGTAGCCGGTTTCCTTGAGAGTGATGAAACAGTCCGTGACCATCCGGTCGTGGCCGCCTTGCTTGGCTCTCTCGATGCGGTCAGCGACACCGGAGGCGTAGTTCAAGCCATACTGATTTCGCCGACTTTTGGCCTGCAGAATGCCGATCCGAGCTCTATCACGCTTTCGGGTAGCGTCGATATGGACGAATTACGCAGCCAAATGGCAGCGGCTCTCGAACAGGCTGGCAGAGGCGTGCCACCCTATTTCGGCGGGATCATTGCTGACCTGCAGAAGGATCAGCCCGAGTTGGCCATGGCTCTCGCCTATCCCGATTGCAGCATGGCAGAAACCGCCGCCCAGATTGTTGAACAACGCTGGACGGATACTATGGCCGAGAGTGGCCCAGCCACGGTCAAAACCTCAACCTTTGAAGGTGCTGGTGGCCTGTGCGCTGCAGCCATAACTGTCGCTGCGGAAAGTGATCCAACGCATGCCACCAATCCGCATGCCAAAGCCGTCTTCGCCAAGATCATGCGCCGCCAGTTCGACGTACTTCAGATCGGAACGGCACAAGAATAACCCTTTCCCCCAAGCGTTGTCGCGCATACCAAACCATGAGGCTCACCCATGACCCGCCTGTATCTCCTTGCTGTTGCGAGTACCATCGCTGCCATGGCGACCACGCCCGTTTGGTCCCAATCCGACATGCTTGGTGTTCCAGGTCCCGTGTCCTTCATGGGCCAGGACTATAACCTCGTCTGGACATCGAAGGCCTCCGAAGACTATGTCAAACAGGCCTACATACCGGCAGAGCAAAAGGTGGAAACCTTTACTGACATGATTCTCGTCGAGGCGATGACCGGCAACTTGACCCCGATGCAGGCGGCGGCTGCGCAGATCAAGTCGATCGAAGGGCGCAAGCCAGATGACCCTGTCGTCAACTACGAAGTCATAGAAAACAAGGCTCGCGGAGAGGTCATGCTGGACTTCGTTGTCAGCGACCTCAAGGCCGACCCGATCGTCGTCGAGTGGAACGCTTATCGCTATGTACCGCTGCCCAAGGGCGACGGCGTTGCTTTGATTGCCGTCAGTCGCCGAGGCTATGGCGAGGAAGGTGCCCGTGCATTTCTCGGAGGGCTTGGCACGATGCGCAGCCAGATCCTCAAGGAATTCGCGACCTATTCAACTCCGCTTGTCAGCATCGCGCCGTGAACGGAATACCGCGGTTGGGATTATCTTCCCAGGCAAAGACACCGGCTCATCACCTGGCCTTATAGAATGTTCTCCAAAACGCGCCACGGAGTGCCGGACCCTTGCAAGACCTCATTGTAGACTTCAGTGACGACCAGTAAAGCGGGGTTGCTCCGGGGGCATCCGATAACGCTGCACACGGTCGATGGCGTCGTCAAAGATCCGAAGCACAGACACACATCCGCTCGCAGGGACTGATATCAAGACTCTGAGATGCCGACGCATCGCGCCTCGAAATCGCGCATCCTATGCTTTGCGTGCCCCTTGGTGCCCGAGTTCGACATTGATTTCGCTGACACTGCCCCTAACCTTGATGGCAATCAACGATCAGCCCTCTTGGTCAGGTAGCGCTCCAGCAGGTTTGAGAGTGGTGCATGCAGCAGGTCCCCATTCAGCCGTGGCGGTGGCGTGTAGCTGAAGTTGAAGTCGTAGTGCCCGCTGCGCTCGATTGTCAGATCCAGCACCGTCCAAGGGTCCACTGCCCCCGGCGCCATGGCATCACGCAGGACGAGCAACCTTTGCTTGGTCGATTGGCTGAGGCGAAAACCGAGGTTCTCCAACTCGCCACCTGGCTTTTTGGCCAAAACTCTAGCCTGCGTGCTGGAACGCCCTCCTTCTTCCGGTGAGACTTCGTGGTTGACAGCGATATAAACCCACTCCCGATCGTCCCAGTCGCCATCCTGAAGATCGACGATATCACCTGCCACCGATTTCACGGCGTTTTTCTGGAGTTCGACGATGTCACCTGCCACCGACCTCACGGCGTTTTTCTTCGGTTCTACGCTGTCTGCGCTGGGATTCCGGTCCCCGCCCAGAAGTCTCTTGAAGCGTTCAAACATGGGCTGTTCTCCTTCCTAACCTGCAGATGAGACGCGGGGCTTACGTCAAAGCTTGGTAGCAGGGGTGCGAATAGGACCAAGGTCTTTAGGTTTGAATCCGTCACATGGAGGTTAGAAGGAGCCTCGACATGACGATCCTCGGACTTCCGACTGCTTTTGTCTTCGTCCTAGTCACAGTCAATCTCGCAGTGGCTGAGGGCGTGAAAGAGAAGAGCACCCGCCTTGGCATAGGGGGCACCGGTGTGTTCTGCTATCAGCTGCCATGCCCATGGCGCGGGGTGATAGATCTTACCGATCCGTTGGCGGATCGACTGCGGCCTCTTTGGAGTGGTGAACGCATCCCTGACCTCGTTGCGACCCCAGCAGACAAAGAGCGGATCCTCACCGCCTGGGAAGCTTTGGAGTGTCTGAAGATCGAAGGGGCGATCATAACAGCAGCAACCAGGACCGAACCACCTGTTCTGCGCGTGGACCGAATCCTGGGTGCTTGCACATGAGGGCCTCGGTCATTGCAACGATCCTCCTGACATTGCTGTCCGGCGCGGCATTTGCCGACGACGTCGAGGATCTGCAGGTTCATATCGGCAAAGCGGTCGGCGCTTTCGAAGCAGCAGCGCATTATCAGGCGCAATGCGATGTTCGTGATCCCGAGGGTGCATCCGCACGTCGCGACCTCTTGGCCGACTGGCGATACAGAAACGATTTCACCGACTATCTGCGGCTTCTGTCCGGTTTGAAGAGCCGAATTGAAGAGCTTGCCCCTCAGATAGAGGCGCACGGCACACAGCTTGCTGAAACGATCTCAGCTGATCTCGATAAACTGCCTGAGCAATGCGGAAACTTTTCAACGCTCCTGGAAAAGGACCAGTTCGACGTCAAATCCAGTGTCCGACAACTATTGTCTCTGACCCGGCGATTGCAGATCGAGGTGCCGGCCGTCCCCGAGACTGCGCCTGCGGCAAAAAATCTGGACAACATACATATTCTGCGTATAGCCGCTCTCTCCGCGCGCCTCGAAACGCGAATGACAGAGATCGGCAGCAAGGCCGGGGCAAAAGAATTGCGCGGCTTGCGAGCCGCTCGCGAAACCCATGCAGAAACTTGGCTCAAGGGTGACGGGCTACAAGTGCTTTTCGGCCGGGTAATCAAGAAGGACGAAATGCGCGAATGGCGCGGCGGATTGCAGTCGACCTTCAAGGCCGTGTGCAGATCTTTCGTCGAGGACCGGCACGAAGACCGTATGGCCACATCGCTTGGTCAGGAAATGGTCTTGGTCGGGATGCCGGTCAGCGTGACAGATGGCCCGGAAGACCGGATCGTGCGACTGAACCGTTGCAGCCTGTTCACCGTGTCGGAGGTCGGCCGCCCGTTTGTCGAAGGCAATGATACGGCCGGCCTTATGCTGCGCCCACTGGAATTCGACGAGGCCTATGCCGGGCCAAATGCGGGCATCAAGGTACGTGAGATCGACCGTGTGCTGTACGATTCAAGCTTCGACAACCGCCTTGATGGGTTTGGAAACGGCTATATCGACCGGCGTGAGGACATCTACGTTCTGCTTAAAGACGGTCGCGCCTACCGGCATCAATGGAGCTTCCCCATGACGGATCTCAATGTGGAGTTGTCAATACAGCGCGAACCTGAGCGCTGGTTCACCTGGAGTGAGCGTGACGCTCAAGTCGTTCTCACGCCCACGGACCCGGAGCGCAGAGGACAAACCGTGACGATCGAGAATCCGCAGCGCCTCATGGCCTTTGACCCTCGACCGATCGACGCCGCCTACTATTATCTTCAGGTCGGCATGGGCGGAGTTCGCCAAGATCGGCGCTTCGCCTTCTCGGCCGAGGGTACTGTTACCTATAGCCGCAGCGGCTTTGTCGCTGGCAATGTGGGTACCAGCTACATCATCAGCAGTGGGCAGAGAGACGCCGACACGCAGGCACAGTATCGTATCGAGGATTTCGCATTGATCCTTGAAAACGGAGACCAGATCGAACGGCGGTTCCTTGCCGTGCCGGAGACTGCCGACCAGACACATCCGGATACCCTCATCATCGGCGGCACGGCTTATTGGCTCGATGCAGAGCTGGACAATGGCGGATCGCCCTAGCGATGCAGAGCAAAAGAGATGCAACGTACAACGAACTGTATCCCAGTTCATCGCATTGGCCTTTTCCCTCGTTCCCGCGAGCGCAATCCGAGAGCTTGGTAGCTCCCTCCTCGATTGGCGTCTGGTCACAGAAAGCTCGTGCCGATGGACTAGTCTCGATCACCCTCCGGCTCACAGGAGTTAAATGAAATGCTGAAGTGGATCGCAGGGGTTGGTGTTATGTTTGTCGCAGCCATGGTTCTGGGCTCCCTGTTTGTCGGCGGCAGTGACGCTGACCCGCGAGAATTCTTCACCGACGCGCCCACCCTGGCCCTTGCCAACGCCATGCTGGAGGGGGACACCAAACAGATGTCCCGGGAAGTCGCAGCTGGCGCAGATCCAAACTCCCGCGGCAAGGATGGCATGACCTTGATCGAATGGGAAATGAAGCGCGGCGGAAAACTCGTGTTTCGTGATCTCCTGCGTTTGGGGGCAGACCCCAACGCGCCGGGTTGGCACGGCGGAAACGCCATGCATACAGCCGCTCAGGACCAAAGCACCTACTATCTGGAGCGTCTGATTGAAGCTGGAGGAAAGGTTGACCTTGCAGAGAGCCGAATGAAACGCAGTCCACTCTTTGCGGCCTTGATGGCGCGTAGAGATAACAATGTCCGCCTTCTCCTCGATCATGGCGCTTCGCTCGAGTTCAAAGACCGGGAAGGCGTGACACCGCTGCAGCTTGCGGCCAGGATCAACGACTTTTATCATGTGTGGGATTTTCTGCAGCGCGGCGCAGACCCTCTGGCGACCGACACGAGCGGCAGCACGTTTCAATCCTACATTTTCTCGACTGCCCCGGACGTGCTTAATGCCGCGGCTCTTTCCGATCGCAATCGCATCATCGGTTTCTTGCAGTCACGCGGAATTCCCCTCCATCCGGCGGCGAGGCGGTATGCAAAGTCAGAGTAAGCGACCTATATCAGTCGCCGGCCTCAAGATCTCCCCGCCCGCGGGGTCCAAGCCGCGCCCCAGACTACACTTCGGAGAGCCCCGAGGCTAGGGACCAGGGATCAAGCTAAACCTGCGCAGAACGGAGAAATCGCAGGGATTACCGATACGGCCTTCGCAGATGCGGCAATCCTTGGCCCTGTCATCAGACCGGAGGTTTGAAGCGCAAGAGGACGCCATATCCCTGAACTCGATCGTAGGGTCAATGATCAAGACCTCATTCGGATGCCGCACGGCGCCGGTTACCTCGTCGTGCAGGATGCGCCAGCGCGTACGCTCGGTCATGTCGATCCGGTCTCTATCGCCATACGTGCAGTTACAAATCACATAAGTCCAGTCCTGGGATGCTTCTCGATCCGACGGGCGCAATTTGGAGCGACCGAGCCGAAGTCGAAGGGCTGTTCTGCAAAGCAAGCGCAGGGCCGTGAGTGAAGCTAACGTGGCGGACCGTCCAGGTCCCCCCTCAGGGCGTCAATCAGACGATGTGGCACGGTCAGTTCCCACCATAGGGCGTCCGCCTCGTTTGCCAGGTCTGTCATCGGCTTGATGAGGCTTGCCGAGGCGAAAACCAGACGTGGGATGGGCAGGCGCAAAGTGAACCAGCCGTGCTCGAAACGTGCTTCCAAATATATGCGCGGATAGTGCACCGCCAAGTCCAGCATTGTTCGGCGAAACGCAGGGGTCAGCAGTGTCTCAACAGAATCGCATCGATCTGACATCGTATCAAAAACGGCATCGAATGCCGGATCGATCTCCAGTCGCTGCTCCGTCTCGCCGCTCACCCGCCGCAGCAGATCGTCTATCTTGCGTGCAAAGCCAGACCGCGACCGCAATCTCAAGCTGCCGACAAACGATACTGGTACCGTGATTTCAACCTCCATGAGGTGGATGACCTCGCGCGGTGCGTTGTTGCGCCTCCTCTGCCAGATCGTGGCCTCGCTCAGCCTATAGGCTACATCGCGGTAACGCCCATGACTTTGCCAGGCCGTGTAGCGGGCACCGTGAAGGCTAAACAGCTCCGCAAGCCGTCTCTCGAGGTCAACTGCGCCCCATCCGCTTGCAAAAGAGTTTTGCCCCCATGCCTCACCAATGACAGGGGCTATGGCGGCAATGGCAAGATCGCGCCACAAATGCTGCGACAGCCGCCACAACGCCATGGCTGCGATTGCCGCTGCAACCGACCATAGAGGGACATTCTCGATTGGTGCGCGCGCCACCAAGGTGAGAAAGGCGGCAGATATCAAGTTGAGGGTGGAGGACAAAGCCTGCAGGCGACGGGGTTCCGCCGCGCGAAGCATGGCGTCGATCGCGCTGCGGTCGAGCCCGTTTTGCAGGGTTGAATGCGTCGGATCGGTCATCGTACCTGCTCTCTCATGGATCGTTTCCGAAATTTGGTCAGACAGCTGTGGACGCCGTTGCTATTGGACTGCGAGGGATCGTACAAAATGCGAAAATCATCCTGTGCCAATTCAACTGGCCGGAAACTGTGCTCTTGGCTCGGCCTGGCCTGGCTTGGCCTGGCAAGGTGGGAAGGCCTGGCAAGGTGGGGAAGGCCAGCCGAGTTGCAGAAAACAGCCCGAGAGGGACAAGCATTTCATCATTGGGTTCCTCTCACCAGTATGAAATCAGACGGCCGGTCACCAGACAATCTTGGGTGGAAGACGATAATCTTTGAGGAAACCAAGGACCCTGGCGGCTGAGAGTTTGCATTGCGAAAAAGGCAATCACGGTGCTTACACCGTTGGCGTCGCAGGCGGCGAGGGAGACTTCGGCGGATGTCGTCACGGCGAGCCTCGTTTCCCGCACGACCGCTTCTATGCCTGGGTCGGCTGGCGGGGCGTTGCGCGTGCCAATAATCCGTCGAAGGTGATAGAATGCGCAGGCCGGGAGGCGTGCAGCGGATTGAAGGGCGGCCCCGAGATCGTCATCTGGAGAATGGCGAACTACACGTCGCCGCACTCGACTCGGTTTCCGGTCAGACCCTCTCGCTTGATTTTAGATCTTTCTCAGGACCTGGCAGCCACATTGTCGGTTTTTTCATACAAGATGCTTCCATAACGCACCCGGCCTTGTGCCGTTCGGGCCTTGGAAACAGCGGTAAGCCCGTTGCATAGTGGGCTCAGATGTCGCGGGGCTGCCAACCATTGCGGCTGGGATAAGAGGCAAGATTTGCCGGGACACGATCCACTATGAGCTCTAGACCGGTCAAATTCTTCTTGCTTGCCGGGCTCGCTACTGTCCTTGGCGCGGCCGGCTATTTGTTTTTCGCCGCAGCGCCGGAGGCCGAGTCACTCGCCATGCCGCAAACGGCGACGACTGACCCGCTTGCCACAAAAGGCGTGGCCGCCTTTGCGGGCGCAGGGTTCGGCGGGATCTCGCTGACCTCGCTTGAAACCAATGCCGTGCCCTTCAAGCTCATCGCGGCAGCCCTGGTGATGGAGGAACGTGCGCGCGATCCCATGGCCAAGACCGATCTTTCCACGCTCAAGCAGGTGATGCAGCGCTTCGGCTTTCTTTATCCCCTCAGTATCGAGGGCGTGCCGACTGAAATACGCCTGCCCCTCACAAAGGAGCCGCCTGCAGGAAAGCCGCTCGGAATGACCCACGGCTTTATTGCCCCCGTTGGCGGAGCGCGGGTCGAGGTCACCAATCTGGGCTGTGCGGCATGCCATGCAGGCGTTGCTTACCTGCCGGACGGGAGCCCCGATCCAGACCGCGCCGTGCTTGGCATGCCCAATACGTCGCTCGATCTCGAAAGCTACACTCAGGCAATCTTCACCGCACTTCGCCGGCATCTGAGCGATCCCGCTCTGCTTTCAACCGTCGATATTCTGTTTCCACAAATGAGCTGGCAGGAGCGCGCCTCGCTCCGCTGGATCGTGATGCCTCTTGCGCGAAGCCGGATGGAAGCGCTTTCGGGCACATCACGCGCTCTGCCGTTCACAAACGGTCTACCCGGAGCGACCAACGGTGTCGCAGCCCTCAAGCTGCAGACAGGCACGCCGCTCCTGGCTGAAGGGGCGGGCGATCGTGGGATCGTCTCGATCCCTGATCTTGCCTTGCGAGACCGCCGCAACCGCCTGTTGGCCGACGGCGTCTATGCCACACCGTCAGGCAAGGCCGATCGCCAAGAACTTGCAGCAATTACCAGCTTTTTCACCGTACCGAGCATGGGGGTCAAGCCTGAGGATGCGCGGCGACACATTCCGGAAGCCGAGGCGATCTTTTCCTGGCTTGCCGACTATCGCCCGCAAACCTTCCCAGGCCCGGTCGACCAGGCGGCGGCCGAGCGTGGTGCCGCCCTTTATGCGCGCGACTGTGCTTCATGCCACGGCAGCTTCGAATGGAAAACAGGGACACCGAAGCTCCAATCCTACCCCGACTGGATCGGCGATGTGGGCACCGATCCGCTGCGCGCACAAGCTTTCGACAAAGACCTTGCCGATGCCATCCGCAAGTCGAGTTACGGGAAAACCATCACGGTAAAGACGGGACAAGGCTATGCGGCCCCTCCCCTTGCCGGCGTCTGGGCCTCGGCGCCCTATCTCCATAATGGCTCGGTCCCCAGTCTTGCCGCGCTGCTCGATCCGCGCTTGCGCCCGACACGCTTCATGGTCGGTGGACACGCGCTCGATTGGGAGAACATGGGGCTGCGATTGACTGCAGAGGGCGACTATCCCGCGGGCTACACACCCTTTTCGGAACCGCAATGGGTCGATACAACACAGCCGGGCCTGGGAAATGGCGGCCACATCTTTGGCAGCGAGCTTGACGAAGAAGAGCGGGAGGCGCTGATCGCCTTCCTGAAACTGCTCTAGTCGCGCAATACCTCTCCAAGAGGCAGCCGTGCGCGGGGGAAAGATGCGCCAGAGCGGCGCCCGACGCGAAGCGCGCTTACCAGCCGGCGGTCCGAGCCGATCCCGTGGCCGGCACTGATGGCCCGAGCCGTGTCGGGGTGGTCAGCAAGGGCTGCAAGGACATTGCCACCCAGACCCGCCGCCTCGACCTCCAGCCACAGCCTGTGAAAGGCCCGTCCGCTGTCAAACGGGTCTTCGCCTGCGGCGCGGTGAAACAGGATGACGGCCGTGGCATTTTCAAAGCCCTTAGCCTCGGCCAGCAAGGCGGGCGCAAAGCCGATCCGATCGAGTGGTCGAAAGAGCGGGCCCAGGACAGCACCAGCAGCGATCGCCTCGAGCCTTGAAAGCTGCATCGCCGCCGCATTGAGCCCGTCGCGCCCCCAGTCTGGATGACGCGGGCTCAGACGCATCCAGTGGTAGAGCTCCTGGCGAAAGGCTTGATCACGCATGATCGCGTAGCTCGCCTGGTCATAAAGGGCAGCTATGGCAGCGATAGCGTTGGGGTCAGAGACAACCACCCGATCGTCCCAATCAAGGATTTGTGCCGCGACGCGGTCCTTCGGGGATGGCGCAAGAAAGTCGCCCCGAAAGGAGGCCCGCCTCTCCAGCCATTCCAGCAGCGGATCAGGCTCTCTCCCCGGCGAGAAGGTCAGCCGCGCGATCGCCTTCAAGCCACCCGCCTCCGCACCGCCGAGCCGCTCGATCCGCGTTGAAAGGCCGGCGCCCGAGGCTGCAATAGCTGCACCCTCTGCGGCCGCACCAAGGCTGATTGCCGCATCATTGCCTCGGGGATCGCCGACCGTCAGCCCCCGCGTGGTGTCCTCAAGCAAAACCAGTGCCTCACCGTCTATCCGCCACCGCGCGGGCTGGACGTTATGGACGCTGGGCGCGGCGATTGCCGCTTGGACCAGGGAGCGGAGCCCATCACCGTTCATGCGATATCCTTGCGAAACAGATGCAGCCTTTGCAAACGCCGGCCCCTCATCTTTTCGACCTGTCTCAGGCTGCCCGGGTTGTCGTCGGCGATCCAGGTCACGCCGACGGTTTGATAGCCAGCCAAGCGCGCCCTTTGAAGTGTCTCGGCAAGCATCGCAGTCATGATCCCTTGTCCCTGGGCTGCCCTTGCGACCGAATAGAAGATGATCACCGCCCGCCGGCGCCGGATCCGATATCGCAGATAGTGCCAGAGCGTTGCGAAGCCGATCCGGGAGCGAGTGGCTTTCAGGAAGCCATTGAGGTCGGGTATCGCAATGACCACGCCGACCGGCTGGCTGTCCCTTTTCAACACCGAAGACAGGCGCGGATCAAGGATCGTGCTGAGTTCGCCCGCCTGGAACTGAAACTCCGCCTGCGTCAGTGGCACGAACATCGGATTGTCATTGAACCCGTCATTGAGAAGCAGCCGCGCTTCCTCCATGCGCTCCGGAAAGCTCGACTTCTGGATTGGAGCAAAGCTGTAGCGACCACGATCAAGGGTGGTTGCCGCGGGCACGGCGCGAGCAAGATCGATCTCGAACGTCGTCATGGGGAAAAACGGGACAAATCCGTTTGCCGTGAGCAGTCCTGGCACCCACGGCGGACCGACCATCATGTCGGTATAGGCGGTCTCGTCGAAGCCGCCGGTCACCACCCCACATTGTTGCATGGCGGTGAGGTTGAAGTTGCCGACCAGTTCCGCCATGCCCTGTTCGCGGGCAAAGTTTTCGGCGGCATCCAGCAACATGCGGCCTGCCTCGCGATCATTGGCACAGTCGAAAAAGCCGAATTGGGCTCGTCTCCACCCGAAACGCTCATTCGATTGGCGATGCAGGTGGGCGATGATCCGTCCGACAGGCTTATCGGCTCGGTGGACCGTCCAGAAGCGGAAGGGATTGCCCGCCTGCCACAAGGGGTTCTTCAAGGGATCAAGCATCTGAAGAATGTCCCCCCGCATCGGCGAGACATAACCGATTTCCGGCGGATAGGCATGAAACGGCGCGTCAAAGAAGGCTTCGGCATCGCCTTCGCGTAAACTGAGGTTCATGGGGCACGCTCCAGCAGGCGAGCAACAATGGTAAGCTCACGCGTCAGCCGGTCTTCGTCCAGTGCGCCGCCGGAGATCGCAAGAAAGCGCGGGGTGGGCGTTTGAGGGAGGCGCAAGAGGTGGCTTGCGCCATAGCGGGCGAGCAGTTCGCGTGCAGCACCGCTCAAGGTGTCGTTTTCCGGATCGCGCGTGGTGGTCCAGACGGGCCGAGCGGCAAGTCCGATGAGGAGATCCTCGGGCAGGTCGGAAAGGGCGTCTGCCGTGACCATCACAGCATTGGCAAGCAGGGGGTGGGAGCTAAGTGTTGCGGCCTGGTCGGGTGCTGCGCGAGCGATGGCGCTCAAAAGCCCCTCGCCGCGTGATGGGCTGCCTGCGAAACGTTCAGCCAGCAAAACGAGTGCTGCTGAAGCACCGGCCGTTGCAGCAAGCTGCGAGACGACCGTCTCGGGGCCGCCGGCAAGATGCATGGCGAGCCCAACCAACGCGCCCGCACCTGCCAGCTTCAGAACGTCGCTGAGCAGTCTCAGCGGACGGCTCGTCACACCGGCAAGGAGAGAGCAGGCAAGAACAAAGACCAGTGCTGCAAACGGTCCTCCGCGGAACGGCAGATTGGGGAAGGCCCAGGCGAAATCGGTCGCAAGCAATGGCAGAGCAAGCGCAAAGGCAAGCGCTAGCATGTCGACCGCGCGCCGCTCCGAAAGTGACACTGAGCCGCGCTGCTGATAGAGGTGCACGAGGATCGCCATGACGACCACTGCCTGAAACAGTGCAAGTGCGATCACTGCGGGGCCGGTCCATACCCGCCCGAAGACCACCGCCAAGATGGAAAATATTACTGCACCTCCGAGCGCCAGCAGCTTGACCATGCGTGGCGCATGGCGGCGCACCAGTTCTTCGGCAAGCCGCAAGGTGACCAAGGGCAGCCACGCCGCCACCACCATCTTCGCGATCACCAGCATCGGCGTCGGCTGCCAGAGCCCGGCCAGACGCAGCGCAAGCAGGAGCACGATGAGGTTGAGCAGGCGCGCCAGATGCGTCGCCACTCCACCTTTTCGTGCAGCCGCCGCCACCCCTGCGCGCGCCATCAGGGCAGCGACAAGGCCAATCACTGTCAAAAACCCGCCAATCGCCGTCATGCGAGAAGCTTTGCCATGAGGCCGCGCACCAGGATCCGCTTTGCATAGGCCAGGGGCGCTGCCAAGGGACGCTCGACCCGTTGGGCGTGGGGGTTGAAGAAATAGCCTCGGCAATCCGTGCCGCCGCGCCTTGCCAGGATCTGCCGGAGTGCCTCCTCCGCCATCAGCGTGCCAGCCATGGTCACCATGGTCGCAAAGCTGAAGCGCGAGCGTCTACCCGCGGCGACCTCCGCCGCGATGTCGAGATCGACATATTTGTGGCTCGACGAATGCACGAGCACATACTCGATTTCCAACATCAGACATGCCAAGGCCATCTCGGGGGTGATTGCCTGCCAAGCCACGCCAAGCGTGGGATAGCCAAGACGTTCCTCGAGCCGCGGATCGTTGGGCCGTACCACGGTCACGGAGGGCAGCGGCGAGGCATAGGCATCAATCAGAGTCAGGCCGTGTGCTCGGCACTGACGGTAATATTCGGTGCCCGCTGCGATATCGTCGGTGCCGTTGATCGCGACATCGGCGCGGGGGAGTATGTCCGGCAGCCGATCGGTCCATTCGCGGCCCAGGACCTCGATCTCAAGATCAGGATTGATCTCTAGCGCCAGTCGCGCTGCCGCTTCAGCCTTTTGCGCTCCGATGGTATCGGCGCGGGCAAAGAGCTGCCGGTTGAGGTTGGAGACCTCGAAGACGTCGAGATCGGCAATGATGAAGCGCCCCACGCCGGCCCGCACCAGTGCCATGAAGGCAGCTCCTCCCATTCCGCCGACGCCGGGGATAAAGACACAAGCCTCGCGCAGCCGCGCCTGCTCGGCCTCGTCGACGAAACCGCGATTGCGGGTGGTCATCTCGGCATAGGTAAAGGGGGTCGATGCAGGGGTCATTTCAGGATCATTTCAGGGTCGTTTTTTCAAGGGGTCGCAGGCGTTCATAGGGCCGTGTGGGGTCAATCCACTGGATGAGCGGCGCAAGCACTGCACCGACAAGGACCGTCGCCGCCTGTACGGCCAATTGCGGCAGGGCGCTGCGCGGAACGCTGCGGGCAAGGAAGCGCTGGCCTGCGGCAAAATCGATTCTGCCGATCTGCAGCACATCATCGCCGCGGCCATAGTCGAGCTCGCGTTCGCAAAAGGTGTTGTAGACGTCGCGGCGGTGCTTGGCGGCAATGGCGAAGGTCTTCTTCAGACTGTCGGAGCCACCGGTATATGCATCAGTGATGACCTGCCGGTCGGCATCATAGCCCGCGTCCATACCGACGCCGAACGCCTGGCGGTGGCGCTGCATGATCTGATGGGCCAGATGCCGATGGGAGAAGGATTGCGGCGTCGAGCCCTGCGCTGGAAAGACGTCGCTGAAGGTTTCCGAAACCATTCCGACAACAGCCGGCACCTGCGTGACACTGCTCACCCAGAGCGGGCGCAAACCCTGCCGCAGGAAGAGTGCAAAGCATGTAAGACCGTAGAGGATCCATGACAGTCCGCTGCTGCGTTCCTCAGGGTCGACCATGACCAGGCCGAGATGCAGCACGGCTTCAGCTCTCCCGCCGCGGATCACGTCGAGCTGCGGCATGGCATTGAAGGCGACAGGCCGATCATCGGATATGCGCGTGATGAGCGTGATGACGCTGCGATCAAAGGCTGCGCCATCGTCTGCGAAGAGCCCGTAGTCAGGCACCTGCCCGGCGAGGCAACTGCGAGCCACCGTTTCGCAGTCCTGCTTGAGCTTGCCGAGGGAAGCCGGAGATAAACTCACGCCCGGCCGTTCGATGATCAAGACTTTGTATTCGGACGAAGGCTGAAACGAAATCGACAGAGTTTTACCGGCAAGCGCGCCAAGAAGCCGAAGCAAATTCCCCTCCACTGGCCTCAAGCCGATCCAAGCACACTAGCGTTGACCAATGGACTGTCGCCGCCTCTTTGTTCTTCACCACTGACGCGCATTCCCGAAATCAGCCAGTGTGCCCCTGCCCCATGACAAGATCCGCGACACTCTCCGCGACCAAATCCACAACACGATAAACGCCTTCCACTTGAACGCGCTGCCTCGGCATCGAACATGGCGTGCTATGGGGTCAGATTCCGCCCGTCCAAACGCATCGACGTCGAGACCTTCATGGACGTCAACTTAGGTGAAACCTGCTCCTGCAACAACCAGAAATCCGACCAGCCCCATGCGCCCCGCCAAGGCTGGTCGGTCCGTTGCGTAAGCGATGCCAGTCTTTGCGACCACAATTGAGAGACCCTTGCTGGCACAACCTTCATGGCAGACCATCGCCCCGACCACGTGGCCAAGCTGTATGGTGCAGCGCGATGCCGCTGGAACGAACCAGAGGAACAGGACACGGCATGAGCGAGGAAAACTTATGTGCCCAAGTTTGCGGCCAATCTGTCAATGTTGTTCACCGAGTTGCCTTTCCTCGATCGCTTTGCGGCGGCTGCCGATTGCGGCTTTGCGGCGGTTGAATATCTCTTTCCCTACGATCACCCAGCCGAGGCTGTTGCAGAAGCTTTGCAGACTGCCGGCTTGCCCAGGCGCTTTTGAACATGTCGCCTGGCGATTGGAACGCGGGCGAGAGAGGCTTGGCAGGATTGCCGGGTCGCGAGGCAGACTTTGAGAAAGCCTGGACACAGCAATTTCATACGCCAAGACTATCGGCACACCACGCTTGCACATGATGGCGGGCCTGGCCTGTGCAGCAGATGCGAACGCGATCGCGACCTATCGCGATAATCTCAAACGCGCCATCGACCGGACAGGTGAGGCCGAGATCGGTCTCGTGATCGAGCCGATCAATCCTCGTGACATGCCGGGCTATTTCCTGAGCGACTTCAACCAGGCGCTCGACTTCATTACCGCAATGGATACTCCACATCTCAAACTGCAATTCGATGTCTATCACCGGCAGATCCTGCACGGCGACGTGATCAAGGGGGTTGAGAGCCGCAGCCCCCTTGATCGGCCACATCCAGATCGCTTCTGTACCTGACCGACACGAGCCCCTGACCGGCGAACGCGATGATCGCAGGATCTTCGCCGAGATCGATGCGATCGGTTACAAAGGCTATGTCGGTTGTGAGTATCGCCCAGCGCATGGCACTCGGGACGGATTGAGCTGGATGGAGCGGGTCTAGAATGTGAAGCACTCCTGGCAGATGCCAGATCACACCGGGCCACGAACCGATTCAAAGCGAATGGGCATCATCGACAACCGCCACCTGAACGGCAGATGTCGGTCTGACTGCGTTCATGGTCTTGGCATCAAGCCGAGGTATAGGCTGTTCAAGGCGGAGCCGGCATTTGCCCGTAACAGCCAGCACTGGCACACACGACTGCATCAACGATCCCACCAGTTTTGCGGCGTCATTGGCAAAGAGACACGCAGGGCCAACGGCGGAAGGGGCTGTCGGGTGATACAGGAACGAAGTGCGGCCATGCCGACCCAAAGGCCTGCATCACGTCAACCAGACTGAAAACCAGACCAGCTGACCTCCTGGAAAACTATAAGCTTGCCGCTGCCGAGTGCGTCGAGCAGCTTGCTCTCGCGCCATCTTCAGCCCGTAAGCGGCTGTGCCCAGCTTTTTTGGTGGCGGCATCAAGGTCTATCGCAAGACCTTAAGCTTGTCGGAGCCGTCTGTTGGTTCTGGCGCGCCTCATCCTTTTGACGCAGGAGATGGCGAATTTCGGCGAGTATTTCTTTCCGGCGAATTGCCTTGTCTGTGAGGCAGCGGACAATCTCTTCTTCCGTCGCGCCAGAGGTGAAGTGGCACGACGCCTCGTTCTCGGCAATATCGCGAAGAATGTTCATGAGCACGAGGTTCTTTTCGTGCATCTGCATAACCATTTCCTTCACATTCAAACGCTCAGACATGATCGCCACTCCTCATGAATACGAACTTTGGGCTCTAACGGCTCACAGGCCAAATGGTCCCAGACAGTGACCCAAATTCGTGATTTCCCTCAGCTACGCGCAAGCTTCGGGCTTGTTCCATGGACGTGCGGTCGAGATCGCCCCAATGAAGAGGCCTGCGAAAGCGACCCGGATGAAACTCACTATCGAGAGATCGAGACTGCACCAAACAGATCTCGGTCCGGACGACAGCTCGGCGTCGCAAGCTGGCATAGTCCTCCCGACGAAATGGAAAGCCTCGTCGCCGTCAGGCATCCTCGGCAGGTAAGGACCACACCAAGACATCGAATGACACGTGGGCGGCCTCACCGCGGATCACACGGTCGCGATCTGCGTTGGAACAGCACTGTTCCCATGCCTCAGTTGGGCATGGAAGGAAATGATCGGCATGAGGGCGCAATGCCGAGCCGAACCAGCTCAGGCATCAACGACTACAGAAACGGCGTCAGGCGGCGCACAGGCACAGGTGATACACCGAGGTCATTACCTCTACCGACGCGGGTTTACCAGCGTTTCTGGCGTTATTAGATGCAGATGCTGATCCTCTTTCGCCAAACGCTCGACATCGCTTGAGAAACCACTTCTGCTGAAAAACAGGAAGTGCTTACCCGTCGTTCCTGCCCCGTAAGTCGTTTTCTCCGATCGCTCACGCAACAACCGAACGTGGCCAAGGTCGATCACACGCGATCGCCATTTGCACTCTCCGTAGAAATACGCGCCATCCAACAATCGCCCCGCGAGATCGATATCGAAATCGGCATGACCCCAAATCTGGCCGACCTCCTGCGTTGGGACAGCAAGGACTTCCTGCAAATGAAGCCTTGCAAATTGAAGAGCGATCGGTTCGAACGCAGTCCCCATGTATTCGGAGAACCGAGGCTCCACGATGCGGTCGTAAACCTCATCGCCAAACCCGCTGCTGATCGCGCTCAGGTTCGGTCGCACGAAACGATGCCAGAACGACATCAGGCTGTCTGCAACGCGGTAGCGGCGGTTTCGACCCCTTTCATCGGCATCCAGTGATTTCGAATTGCCAACCAAATCGAGGGCGAGCAGTTTTGCCAGATACGGTCCGATGGTGTCTGCTTTGACACCCAGTCGGTTTGCGATCTCGGACTTGATGTTGGAACCGTCAGATATGGCCGCAACGACGCTTGAGTAAAAGGATGGCTCTCTGAGTTCGGTCTGAAGCAACGTGTTCGGTTCGTCGATCAGCGTGCCTGTCTCTGTGAGCAACAGTTTGATAACATTGGTGCGAAGCGATTCCTCAGCGTCGCAAAGCTGAAGATAGTAGGGGATGCCGCCGAAGATCGCGTAGGTCATGATAATGTCGTCGGCCGTGTATTTTGGGAAAAACTTGGCGACATCGACCAGGGGCAAAGCCTTCATGTCGAGCGACAAGGTTTTGCGTCCATAAAGTGGGTTCCGTTCCGCCAACAGGTCTTCCATTTGAGAAATGGCAGAGCCGCAAAGGATCAGTTTCATAGCCCCCACGGCAAGAGCGCCGGTATCCCAGAATTTTTGCAGAATTGATGGCAGTGCCGGCTCGTCATCAAGCAGATAGGGAAATTCGTCGATCGTGACGATCAAACCTGGATGTTCACCAGCTCGCTCAGCAACATAGTGCAGCACCCCCTCCCAGCTCGACAGAGCCTCGAGCTGAGGATTGGATCCGATTGCCTTGCCGACATCGGATTTAAACTGCTCCAGATTCAAGAGTGATGAGACGCGCGTCGCTTGAAAGTAGATTTCCGGGCGGTTTTTGGCCGCCTCTCGGAGAAACCGCGATTTGCCGATCCGCCGCCTGCCATAGACGATGATAAGGGAAGGTCGTTGCGAATCCAATTCGGTCCGCACTAGGTTGAGCTCACGTTCGCGCCCGCGAAACTGCATCTGCTTGCCTTTTGGTAGGTGGAAGATAACAATCCCAATTGCGGTAATCACGATTACGGTAATGAGGATTACAGTAATCGTAATTACCGTATTTATGATTACGGTAATTACGATTACCTTATTGACTCTCTCTTTGTCAAGCTCGGCGCTCATCCACCTCTGGCATCAACAAGTCACGGAAACCGCTCCCCGGACCAGCTCGTGCAACTTGGCAGGCGCCTTCTCCGCGTCACCGTCCCTCATCCGGCCTTCGACACTCTGCTCCATCTCCTGACCGTTGCAGAAAAGCCAGTTGACACCCATATGGGAATTCCCGAACATAGAGTGAACACATGAGGTGATCATGAGCGATGCAGCCAAGAATGACGTCGTGGCCAGGGCCCTTGCCGAAGTGGCAAAGATGCGCGCATGGCGGGAAAAGGCAGAAGCGGAAAGACGGAAGACCTTCGGGGCGATGGGCACACGCCAGTCAGTCTATGTTCTTGCCCGTCAGAATTCGTCCATGAAGGAAGTAAAGCCTCATTGAACCGATCACAGCTTTCACATCTTGCTCGCGATCGTTCACACCAAGGCAACATCTGAACAGCGCAGTACAATTCATCGGCCATCCCCTTTGACCCCCGGTGAGAATAACGAGCCAATTGCGCCAAGAGACGACACCTGAGCAAACTGGCTACTGATCCAGTGGATGGTCTATGTTGTTTGGGCTACCTTCACATTTAAAACGACTGTTCTCGAGAGGCGAAATGCCCCTGCGATGTACTGCGCATCTTAGCTGCATGCGACGTGGTGCGACCACTTTCGATCAATGCCTTAGTGTAATCTTCCTGCGCGTGAAGAAAGACTTGTTCGGTATCGCCCTGCTCGACGATTTTGCCGCGCTTCATCACCATTGTCCTGTCGCATAGCTGGCGAATGACCGCGAGATCGTGCGAAATGAAAATGTAGGTAAGGTTGAGTTCCTTG
The DNA here is from genome assembly GCF_050281005.1 of Allorhizobium sp. NPDC080224. Taxonomy (NCBI): domain Bacteria; kingdom Pseudomonadati; phylum Pseudomonadota; class Alphaproteobacteria; order Hyphomicrobiales; family Rhizobiaceae; genus Allorhizobium; species Allorhizobium sp. NPDC080224. The sequence goes on along the minus strand of NZ_JBNNWJ010000006.1, from coordinate 91,231 downwards.
CGAACCTCCTGCAGGAAGTCCAACACCTGTGCCTGGACGGAGATATCAAGTGCCGATGTCGGCTCATCGAGGATGAGCAAGCGCGGATTGAGGGCAATGGCACGGGCAATGCAAACCCGCTGTTTCTGACCGCCGGAAAGCTCGTGAGGGTAGCGATACCTGAAATTCCGCGGGAGTTGAACGATGTCGAGCAAAGCCTCTGTGCGGATGTCAATTTCACGCCGGCTCATGTTCGTCTGGATGCGCAAGGGCTCGCCCACGGCGTCCCCGATCGTGTGCCGGCCATTGAGCGCTGAATGCGGGTTCTGGAAGACGAACTGCATGTTGCGCCGGATCTGACGCAGCGGTTCGCCCGCAAGCTTGGAAATGTCTTGCCCCTCGAAGATAATGTTTCCGGCCGTCGGTTCGATCAACCGAAGCAGCATGCGCGCAAGCGTAGACTTGCCGGAGCCACTTTCACCGACAACGCCGAAAATCTCTCCGGCATTCACGGCAAGGCTGACACCATTGACGGCGGTGAATTCGTCGCCACGCTGGGTCTTGTAGACTTTCTGTAGATCGATGGCTTCGAGAACAACCTTCGGCATCGCTGCCGGGACCGGTTCTGCCCCTTCTGCGGCCACCACACGCTCGGGTCTGGCCTCGATATCGGGCACTGATGCCAGCAGCTGGCGTGTATAGTCATGCTGCGGATTGCTAAGGACTTCTACTGTTTCGCCCTGCTCGACGATTGCACCTTTGTACATAACCGCGCATTTCGAAGCGATGGTTGCGATCGCGCCAATATCATGACTGATCATAATGACGGTGAGGTTGAGTTTCTGCACCAGCGACTTGATGAGATCGAGGACCTGGGCCTGTACGGTGACGTCGAGCGCGGTCGTCGGCTCGTCAGCGATCAGAAGATCGGGCTTCCCGGCGAGCGCCATGGCGATCAACACGCGCTGGCGCATGCCGCCCGAAAGTTGATGCGGATATTGGTTGAAAAGGGCGGACGGATTGGGCAGGCCCACCTGGTCAAGCAATTCCTCGACGCAGACGCGGCGGGCTGCCTTTGGCGAAACACTCTCGCCAGCCGCCCGCTCATGCGCTGCAATGACGTCCGAGATCTGGCGCCCGACGGAAAAGAGCGGGTTCAGATAGGTCATTGGGTCCTGGAAGATCATCGAGATCCGGATGCCTCGGATCTTTGCCCAGCCCCTGTCGTCGAGCCGGGTGATATCCTGGCCGTCGAAGCTGATGGCGCCTGCCTTCACTGCGGAATTTTTCGGACCGATGCCCATGACGGAGCGGACGAGCACGGTCTTACCCGAGCCGCTTTCACCAACGATGCCGAGTGTATCGCCGCGTCGGACCTTGATATTGATGTCGTTCAGCACATGGATCGGGCCATCGAAGGTCGCGATGTCAAGGCTATAACCGCTGATGTCAAGGAGGGTATCGTTCATCGGGTCCGGCTCCGGGGATCGAGGATGTCACGCAGGCCGTCGCCCAGCAGGTTGAAGCCGAGAACCGTGAGGAAGATGGCGGCACCAGGAAAGAAGGAGTACCACCACCAGTCGGGCATGTAAGAACGTGCCACCGAGACCATGGCACCCCATTCGGGCGCCGGCGGCGGCGCGCCCAGACCGATGAAGCCGAGGCCTGCTGCTGCCAGGATCGCCATGCCCATGTCCATGCTCATCTTGACGATGATTGGTGACATGCAGTTCGGCAAGATATGGTGCCAGAGGATCCAGGGCGTCCCTGCGCCGATTGAACGAGCGGATTCGACGAAAAGTTCTTCCCTTACGGCAAGCGTCTTTGCTTCGACGAGGCGGACATAGCCAGGCCACCACACGATCGCCAGAGCGACCATGCAGTTGGTAAGGCCCGGACCAAGCGAGGCAACAATCGCCAGAGCCAGCGCAAGGCCCGGGACGGCGAGAAAAAGTTCAGTGAAACGCATGATCGAGGCACGGACCCATCCGCCTTTGTAGCCGGCGATCATGCCAAGCGGGACGCCGATCAGCGCACCGAGCCCCGTGATGACGATCCCGATCCAAAGAGAGGTGCGCGCACCGACGATGACGCGGGAAAAGATGTCCGCGCCCATTTCGTCGGTACCGAACCAGTGCTCGGCACTTGGCGGCAGCAGGCGTGACCCCATGTGCACAGCACCCTGGGTGTCTTCAGGATAAGGCACGATCCAGGGACCGATCGCGGCCAGGACCAGGAAGATCACCACCAGTGCGAGCCCGAGCATGGAGGAGAAGCTTCCGCGGAACATGTGCGCATAAAGCCTGACCTGGCGGACCTGGCTGGCATGGCGCTCGGCAAAAGTCGGCGGCGTGGTGGCCGCCTGTTCGGTATGGGACATCAAGCTCTCCGCAGACGCGGATCGATCCAGGCATAGGCGAGATCGACCAGGGTATTGGCAATGATGAAAAGGAAGCCGATCAGGAGCGTGACCCCGATGACGGGCTTGAAGTCGGATGCGAGCGCGGAGGATACCGCGTAGAGGCCGATGCCCGGCCAGTCGAAGACCGTCTCGACGAGCACGGTCGATCCCAGCATCCAGCCGAAGCGCAGACCGATCATGGCGAGGGTCGGCAGCAGCGCGTTCTTCAGCGCATAGATCGCAACGATGCGGCGCGAGGAGATCCCATGCGCGCGTGCGGCGACAATGTAGTCAGACTGCAGGACTTCGATCATTTCGGCGCGGTTGACGCGCAGGATTGATGCAAGGCACGGGAAGCTCAGCACGAAGGCCGGCAGGATGATATGCGAAAGTGCCGTGTTGAAGGTCTTGAAATTGCCCGCAAGTAGCGAATCGACCAACAGCGAGCCAGTTATCATCTCTGGCGGCCGGGTGATCAGCGGCAGGCGCCCAGATACCGGCAACCAGCCGAGATCGACCGAGAAATAGAGCTGCATCAGGATGCCGAACCAGAATGCGGGAAGCGCAACGCCTGAGATCGAAAGGATGCGGGTGACATGGTCGATCGGCCCGTCTTTGTAGACAGCAGAGAGCATGCCGAGCGGCACGCCGACGATGATGCCGAGCACCATGGCGACGAGAACCAGCTCGATCGTTGCCGGGGCATAACGCATCAGCTCGTCGAGTACGGGGCGGGTCGAGACGATCGAGGTGCCAAGATCGCCGGTGACCAGATCCTTCATGTAGATGCCGAACTGCTCGACAAGCGGCCGATCCAGGCCATATTCGCTGCGGATCGTATCGACCATGTCTTCGGTCGCGTTGGGGCCGGCAACAAGGCGGGCTGGATCGCCCGGTGCGATATTGGTAATGACGAAGGTCAGGACTGCGATGCCAAGCATCGTCCCAGCCACTGTCAGGAGCTTTCGCAGGGTAAAGAACAGCATCTTGGTTCCGGAGCTTTAAGGATGGAGACAGGCATGCCGCCTCCATCCTCGTTGTTCATAGTGGCGCCTGTGAAAAGATCAGTCTTCCTTGATCCACAGTGGATAGAGGTCGACCTCGCCGGTAAAGCGGACGGGGCTGAAGGTGAAGCCCTGCAGATAGTCCTGACGTGCCCAGCGGCGGTTCTGCAGCATGCCGAAGACCTCGGGCTGGTCTGCAACAATCTGCTTCTGGATCTTGGCATAGAGGTCGGCGCGGGTATCCCAATCGGTTGCGGCGCGGGCCTCGTCGATCATCTTCGATACCTCGGCATTGTCGTAATGGGCAATGCCGTAATACTGGCCCCAGCTGTTCTTGTGATACTGATAAGCGACGGCATCCGGATCGGTCGAAATCGGCGTCGCATAGATCGACGTCATGTTCGGAGCTGTCTCGACATCAGCGCCGGCGGCAACCATGTTCGGCCATTGCTCCGGCTTGATATTGACGTTGATGTTCAGCGCCTTGAGGTTATCCAGCAAGACGAGGCCGATGCGACGGGCTTCTTCAAGACCAGCGACGTGGACATAGTCGAGCGTGATGCCGCCTTCGGCATAGGCTGACTTGGCAAGGAATTCCTTGGCCTTGGCCAAATCCTGGCGGGGCATGCCTTCAACTTCGATGTGCCCTTCCATGGCATCTGGCAGCGGACTGGTCTCGAGCGAGGCCGCCCCATTGTAAATGCCGATCAGTGCATCGTAATCCATGGCATAGGCTATCGCCTTGCGCAGATTGATGTCGGCGGTCGGACCCTTTTGGGTGTTAAACTTGATGCCGAAGGTCGTCATGCCCTTGTGATCTTCAATGACGATGTTGGGGACCTTGGCAATCTGCACGTAGTCGTCCGAGGTAAGACCCTCGACGATATCCGCCTCGCCGCGCTGCAGTGCCGCTTTCTGGGCCGCTGGCTCACGGATCATGCGATAGATCACGCCGGCGGGACGGTTCTCGCCCTGCGGCCAGCCCTTCCAGTAATCTTCGACCGAGGTAACTTCATAGAGAACGTTCGGCTCCCAGCGGCCCAGCTTGAACGGACCTGAACCGGCTGCGTTGTCGGTGAGCCATTTCTGACCGTAGTCGCCATCGATCTCGTTGGCCTTGACCTGCTCCGGATTGACGACGAACCACCACGGCAGGAAGGAGAGGAATGGCGCATAGGGCGCCCTCAGGTCGAACTTGACGGTATAGTCATCGACGGCCGTGATGCCTTCTGGAGCCAGGAAATCCTTGAGCATCCAGGCAACGCCCTTGTTGAGCTTGAGACCGCGCTCGAAGGAGTAGCGCACAGCTTCGGCGGTTACCGGGTCACCATTGTGAAACTTCGCGTCTTTCACCAGATGGAATGTCCACGTCTTGCCGTCCTCGCTGGTTTCCCAGCTTTCTGCGAGCCACGGCTTCACCTCGGCCGGATCGCCTTCGTATTTCACAAGCGCGTCGTAGACTGCCTGCTGGATCATACGCGTCGACCAGTCGTAACGAATATGCGGGTCAAGAACCGGAATTGCCTGACGACCGCCAAAGACGATGACGTTGCCTTCATCCGTGCGCTCGAACGCATAAGCGGGGGCAACCAGCGCCGACGAGGCGACGAGCCCTGCAACCATGATATTTCTGAAAATGCTACCGAACATGAAGTTCCCTCTCTTTTTATGAAGCAGCGTTGTGATTAGATCATCTGACGGACGACGCCGGCCACCAGCCGACGCGAGAGCAGAACAGGAGCCGTGACATTGGCACGCACGGTGCTTAGCATTTCGGCCGAATAGCCCATGCAGTGCATCACGATCAGGTCGCAGTCCTTCAGTTTTGCCGCGCTTGCAGCCATGTCCTGCCCCGAATAGGGCGAGGCTGCGACCAGGCTCGGGCTGCCGGAAATGGCATGGCGTTCATGGAAATCTCTGACCTGGCGCTCGAGTGGCAGGATTACGCCGAGGCGACTAGCGGAGGCGGCAAGCGCCTCGACGGTGGAATCGACAATGCGCTGCGCTTCGATGACAAGTGTCTTCTCCAGCGGGTCGATCTGCGTCCCGGTGCACAACAGCACGATGAGATTGAAGCCCTGTCCGTCGATCGATTTTAAAAGGACATTGAGCTTTTCTTCAGTGCGCGACTTAGAAGAAACGATTTCGTCGCCGCTGGCGAGGCGAGTGGCGAAGGAATGTTCGCCGTCCATGGCAATCATTCCCTCAAGTTCTAAAGGACTCATCCCATCAAGAACGCCGAATTCCTGATAGTCGATCTGCCCGTCTGGCATGCCAAACAAGATGTCGGCCATCATCTCTGGGACGAGATCGATGCGCGGCGTCTGTCCAATGGTCACGAAAGCGATCCTGAAAGGCGATGTCATGACTGTCTGTCGTTCCCTGTTAGCGAATTCATTAACAGGGAGCCTACCGTTCACGACCGCGCATCCTCTATAGGGTAATGCCCCTAGAAGGCCCGGAAACAGTCACAAAAATTTCGCCTGAAAATTGAGCAGAATTCGCCGAAAGCAGAATTTCTTGCCGAAAACCGCACCAAGAACGTCCGATATCAGGGATGTCCCGCCGCCACGACCATGCGGATGAGCGTGTTGGAAGAACTCACCTCCATTTTGCTCATGACGTTGGAGCGATGAATCTCCACGGTCTTCGGGCTGATGCCGAGCTGGCGTGCGATCGCCTTGTTGGAAAGTCCCTCTGCCACCAGCGACAGAACCTGGCGTTCGCGCGGGGTCAGGCGCTGGAGTTTTTCGGAAAATTCCGGCGCGACGCCGGGCGCTGTGACCGGGTGCGTGCCCAGCAGCAGCAGCCGTATGGCGCTGGCAATGATGCGGCGCGCGAGGATGACCGGCTTGCCGCTGGCCTTGGCCACCATCTGTCGGTCGAGTTCAGTGAATGCCACCGAGTTCAGCACGATGATCTCGCAATCGGAAAGGTCGATCAATGCGTTGGCGATCAAGCCCTTGTCTCCGTCAGCGGCATGGCTCGCTGAGATGTGATAGGATGAAAGCGCGGGAATATTGAGTTCCTCAACCTGCTGTGCCAGGGGTTGGATGAGGCCCACGCGGGACCCATGGGCTGCAAGCGAGATGACAGTCGATTCCATCGCTCTTTGGGCATTGACGGTCGGGCATGTGCTTTCGAAGTCACGAAAGAGGCCGGTCGAAAGGATGACTACCAGATCGAACTGGTTCGGCTGGAAGCCCGCGGCGATCCTCGCCATGCGCTCGGCAATTCGCGGCTTGGAGACGACGATGTCGCTGCCATCCGCCATGCGCGTGATAATGCTGAGTTCCCCGGGGCGAACTCTGAGGTCGGCGATTTCCGCAGCGGACAGACCGTCCAGAGCGCCGACTTCCATGGCCTCGATCGGCATGTCAAGGCTTTCGAGCATCTCGTCAATGATATCGGCGCGCGGCGACTGGCCAACGCTCAGGAACATGACCTTGTGACGTGGTTCCGCTGTGCTGGCGGTGTTCGAAGCCGCGGTCGGGAATGACGTCTTCGCAGTCAGGGTATTTTTCCTTTCGATACTCGTCCGCTACCCTTTTCTAGCAACGCCCAAAAACAAGGCAAGCTCAATATAGGGGCAGTCCCCTATATGCAGGGCTCTCGGCTCGTGGCTAGGTTCTAGCACATTCTTCGGAGGTAGACATGATCCGTGATTTCGATGAGAGCGAAATTGATCCTCTTGCGGTTGGCGCCTGGATTCTCGGGACCGGCGGTGGCGGGAGCCCGTATCTCGCACAACTCAATCTGAAAAAGCTCTACAAGGACGGCAAGCGCGTTAAGCTGATCGATCCAATGGCGCTGGATGACGGCGATGCCGTCGCGGTCGTATCAAAAATGGGCGCACCACTGGTCGGCCAGGAACGCCTTGTCGACCCGGCTCACCTTGCCCGCGCCATGGAGCTGATGGAAGGCTATACCGGCCGCAAATTCCGCGCCGTCATGAGCGTCGAGATCGGTGGCGGCAACGCCCTTTCACCCTTCCTGGCCGCGGCGATGCTCGACATCCCGGTCGTGGACGCCGATGCAATGGGGCGCGCCTATCCCGAAGCCCAGATGACCAGTTTCGCCATTGGCGACCTGCCAATGTATCCCCTTACCCTCGTCGACTGCCGCGACAATGAGGCGATCGTTGCCAAGGCTGCATCGTGGAAATGGATGGAGCGCATTTCCCGCAAGATCTGTACTGAGGTCGGCTCGACTTCGGCCACCTGCAAGGCACCGCGCACCGGCAAAGAAGTGAAAGAATGGGGGGTTCTGAACACCGTGACCAAGGCGGTCAGCCTCGGACGGGCCGTGCTTGACGCGCGCTTAGCCCACACCGATCCCATCGACGCGGTCCTCAGCCACGAAGGTGGCAAGATCCTTTTCAAGGGCAAGATAGCTGACGTTGACCGCACCACGACCGGCGGCTTCCTGCGCGGCTCGGCGTTCGTTGAGGGCCTCGACGATGACCGGGGTTCAAAGGTGGAACTCGCCTTCCAGAACGAATGGGCCGTTGCCTTCCGCGATGGCGCACCCATTGCGATGACACCCGATCTGATCTGCCTGCTCGACACTGTTTCGGGAGAGGCAATTGGAACGGAGACTGTGCGCTACGGTCAGCGCGTGACGGTGCTTGCCCTGCCTGCCCCAGACGTGCTCACGACCCCGAAGGGGCTCGAACATGTCGGCCCCCGCGCCTTTGGATATGATCTGGATTTCAAGTCGGTGTTTGCAGCATGAAACGCATAGGAATTGACGTCGGCGGCACGAATACGGATGCCGTCCTTATCGATGGCCAGCAGGTCATCTCGAGCATCAAGGTTCCGACCACCTCGGATGTCATGCATGGGGTGGTAAATGCGATCAGCCATGTGGTCTCCAGCCAGCCTGCCGGCGCAGCCCCGATCGATGCGGTGATGATCGGCACAACGCATTTCACCAATGCAGTGGTGGAGCGGTCGCGCCTGCAGCGCGTTGCAGCGATCCGGATCGCGATGCCGGCCGGTGCCTCGCTGCCGCCCATGGTCGACTGGCCGGACGACCTGCGTGCCGAAGTCAATCCGCTATCTTTCATGGTCCGTGGCGGACATGAATATGATGGACGCGAGCTTGTGCCTCTGGCACGCGGTGAGATCCGCGATGCGGCCATGAAGATCCGTGATGCGGGCATCGACGCGATCGGCATCACCGCGCTTTTCTCGCCGCTCACCTCCGAATGTGAACTGGAGGCTGCCGAAATCGTCCGTTCGATCATCCCACAGGCGCGGATCACGCTTTCCCATACTCTGGGCCGCATCGGCCTTCTTGAAAGGGAAAACGTGACGTTGCTCAATGCAGCGCTGCAAGGCCTTGGCCACCGAACGATCGACGGCTTCAAAATGGCGCTGCGTCAGGCCGGGATCGACGCGCCCTTCTACCTGACCCAGAACGACGGAACCGTTGTCCTTGCCGATATCGCTGCCGCAAACCCGGTATACAGCTTTGCATCGGGGCCAACCAACTCTATGCGCGGCGCCGCTTTCCTCACCGGCCTGAAGGAAGCCATGGTCATCGATGTCGGCGGTACAACGTCCGACATCGGTTGCCTCGTCGGCGGCTTTCCCCGTGAAGCCAACAATATCGTCGAGGTGGGCGGCGTGCGCACGCTCTTCAGGATGCCAGATCTGTTGCCGATGGCGCTCGGTGGTGGCACGATCATCGATCCGCTGACCCGCAAAATCGGGCCTCGATCGGTAGGCTACCGCATCACCGAGGAAGCCATGGTCTTCGGCGGCAAGACCCTCACTGCGACCGACGTCGCCGTGGCCGGCGGGCTCGTCGACATTGGCGACCGTGACCGCGTGAAGCACCTCGACAGGGAATTGATCGCAGATCTCTTGAAACGGATCGAAGCCATGGTGGAAGACGGCGTCGACCGAATGAAGACCTCTGCTGAAGGCGTGAAGCTGATAGCCGTGGGCGGGGGCTCCTTCCTGATCCCCGAAAGGTTGAAGGGCGCAAGCGAGGTCCTGCGCGTAGAACACGCAGGGGTGGCAAACGCCTTAGGCGCGGCCATGGCACAAGTTTCCGGCGAAGTGGATCAGGTCTTTTCAGGTATGTCGCGCGATAGCGCCATCGCCGAAGCCAACCGCATCGCCCGCCTGCGAGCGGAAGAGGCCGGGGCCAACCCCGCGACGATCGTCACGCTTGACACCGAAGACATCCCGATCGCCTATCTGCCGGGCGATGCACGTCGTGTTCGCGTGCGCGTTGTCGGCGACATCGCGTTCTCGAAAGGAATCAGACCGCAAGGCTCCTAGCCTGCACTTTGGAGGTTCTGAGGAGAGGTTAGCCATTGCCAAAATCATCAAGGCTGTTTGGTTTCCCAAATGGCGTCGATCATTACGCTAACCTGCTCAATCGTTTCCGAAATCTCCGTAGACGAATAGTCGAGCGTCTCTGTGCCTTGTCTGCTCGCGCGGGCAGACATATCTGCCAGACCGCCTAGTCGTGCACCAAGCCAGGGAAGATATTGCTTTAGGTCAGGCTTGATCGAGGAGATCTCGACCACGATGAATGCTGCCAATGTCTGCATGGCAATCAGCTGGTTGCCATGCGTCCCGCCGCTGTTAACAGGTCGTCGAGGATATTTGGTTGCAGACAGCGTCGTGCCGCAGAGGCAATGCCCGAGGTTGAAGACGTAAACGCAGATGTTTTCAGGCATCACCCGATGCGAGAAGGGCTTGTCTAAACGCTCGTGGCGTCTGACGTTCGACGCGACACGGTAAACACCCGATGCAGATCCGGATTGAGTTCCATCCCCAGCCCTGGACCGGGCGGAACCGTAATCATCCCGTTCTTGACCTCCGGCAGTGCGGTGACCAGATCGCGGTACCAGGTCTTGTAGAATGCCCTGACACTTTCCTGGACAAGCGCATTGGGGGCGTTGAGCGACAAATGCGTCGATGCACACAGCACCACCGGGCCCGTGCAGTCATGAGGTGCCACAGGCAAATGCCAGGCTTCGGCCATAGCGGCGATTTTCCTCGCCTCGGAAATCCCGCCGCACCAGCTGATGTCGAGCATCACGACGCCGGCGGAGCCCGTCTCGAGCAAATCCCGGAATGCAAAGCGTGAGCCGAGCGTCTCGGAAGCGCAGATGGGAGCGGGAGATACTGCGGCATAGCGTGTGAGGCTGGACAGACTATCCATCTTGATCGGGTCTTCGTGCCAGAAGGTCTGGTAGGGTGTCAGCGCCTTGGCAATCTGCATGGCCGGCAAGAGCTGCCACATGGAGTGGAACTCGACCATGATATCCATCTTGTCGCCAACGGCCGAGCGGATCTTCTCGAAGGGCTCGAGCGCGCGTTTCAGGTCCGGCATGGAGATGTATTGGCCACGGCTTTTTTCAGCTGCGATGTCGAAGGGCCAGATCTTCATGGCCGTGATGCCGTCTTCCAGGAGCGAATGGGCAAGCTCATCGGCTCGAAGCAGAAAGCCGTTCAGGTCATCGTAATCCCTCGCTGCCGATGTCGACAGATCGTAATTCGCCGTTGTCTGCCCCGTCGCCTTCTTTATGTATTCGGTGCCGGCGCAGGTATTGTAGGTGCGGATTTCACGTCGGCTGAAGCCGCCAAGCAATTGCGCGATCGGCTGCCCGGTTGCCTTGCCGAAGATGTCCCACAAGGCGATGTCAAAGGCGGAATTGCCGCGAACTTCTGCACCAGACGAGCGGAAACCGAGATAGCCGACCAGTTCTGCGGCCAGAAGATCGATCTGAAGCGGATCGCGGCCGATCACCCGAGGGGCGATGTATTCGTGGATATAGACCTCCACGGTTTCTGCCCCGAAGAAAGTTTCTCCAAGCCCCGTGATACCCTCGTCCGTATGGACCAGAATCCAGAGGAGATTCTGTCGCTCCGCGATGCGCACGGTTTCCAGCTTCGTAATTTTCATGAAATTTTTCCTCAAGCAATGCCGGCGGCAAGGAGCGCCTTGGCGCTTTCATCGAAGTGTTTTGCCATCAGCTGGCTTGCCTTCTGTGGGTCGCTTTCCTGGATGGCTTTGGCGATCGCCACGTGAAGTGCGTTCATGGCATGCCGTTCCTCATCCGAGGAGCGACTGCGCCATCCGATCGGCCAGGTTTGTCGCGAGACAGTCTGAAACGCGCCAAGGATCAGCGAAAAAATCGGGTTCTTCGATGCCTTGGCAATGGCGAGGTGAAAGGCGAGATCATGCTCCATCACCTTCTCAGGGGAATCAAACTGCGCCTCCATCGCTTTTGCATGATCAATGAGAATGCGCGCCTCTTCGTCTGAGCGTCTCAGCGCTGCAAGACTGGCCGTGCGCATCTCGATGGTCCGCCTCACATCATAGATCTGATGGACGTTGATCTGCTCGGTCCCCACACCATGTTCGATCATCAGTGACATGGCGCCATGGTCAAGCTCCGCCACCCGGGCCCGCTTTCCCACATGCAGGTCGAGCAGTCTCATGGCCGCAAGAGACCGAAAGGCCTCGCGAATGACCGTGCGCGAGACACGGAGTTCCTTTGACAGCGCCAGTTCGCTTGGCAGTCTGTCTCCCGGGCCGAGCTCGTTGTCCCGTATATAGGAGGTGAGTGCACCGATGACGCCATCGACCCGACCATCGCTGCCCGCTTCCACACTGACCATAGACAAACTCTCCGAAACAACAAAACCTGTCCGACAGCTTTTGTCCTTTTGGCTTAGATTTTGACCTCTCGCTTGTCAATCTCCATCACGACGTACCCGCTTTCGCGAGCGCCGCATCTTGCCCCGCGGATTTCCATGCCTTCACGCCGTCCAAGCGGCGAGAGGCGCCCGTCACTTAAAAAGGGCTTACACCCCAAAGAGCAGTCGGCAGATTCTCGTCCGCCTTACTTGCAATCGTCTTTTTTCGTCATCTGCCGTCCCCGCGTCTGCGCCAAAGGCGAATGCTTCTTGGTCGCAGCCATCCCGGCGATAAGATTGAAGAATGCGAACTCCTCGCGACCGCGACCACACCGTCAGGCTGGAATAACGGCTAAACTGGCTTCCGCTGACATCCGGCGAAGGCCCGCTCGGCCGAGGCCTGATCCTTGAATATCCAGCGCCCTGAACAGCAAAGGTTCATGTCCGGCCACTGAAGCCTGATCCCAGCCTACCAGCCATAGGTGAAAGTGGCTCCCGCGCCATGGCTGCCCTGCTGCACGGCATCTGCCCTGGTGTTCCGTCCGTATTGAAAAACACCGTAGGCATTGCCATTGCCGTTTTGCTGTAAGGTGGCGGAATGTCCGGTGCCCTGTTGTCGGATAAGACCCTGATTGCGTTGTCCGCCCTGGATGATACCGGCGGCATTGTTACTCCCCCGCTGCTGGATACCGGCACCTTTCATGTCGCGATAGAGCGAATAAGCACGAAGACCGGCATTCAAGAGATTGGCTTCCGCCCCTGTGCGAGGGCCAAGCTGCACCGAGACGCTGCCGCCAGCCTGCGCCGGTACGGCGATCAAGACCTGGCCAAGGCCAAGAGTGAGAAGACTGATGCTGATGAACTTGAACGCGGTTTCGGTCATGGGAAATACTCTATAACCAGTTGAATGGGCTGATGATCGGTGTCTGCAGGTTCCACCATCCGGTTCTACGCATGGGGGGCGCGGCAGGGAGAGTTGCTGTCAATGCCGGTGCGATACTGGCATTCACGGACGTGTTGCTTGAGTGATGTCTCTCACGGAACACGGACCCGTTCCGTACAACGGTCACTTCTGCCGCCGATGGCCACTTCGAGAACAGCCTGATAGCGACTACCCCTGGAAGCCAAGGTCACAGAAGCGAGCGACGTATCCTGATCCGCAGAGACCTCGAACGCACCGCCCTGGGAAATGCTGGAGTTTCCGCTACCGCCGGTCTGCTCGATCCGCAGCGTGTAGGTTCCGGACAGGGATCTCTCGGCCCTGGCGACGGCCTCCAGACTGACGCGTCCAGCCTGCGGCGTGACCTTGATCTCACAAAGCCTCGAGGATGGGATGGGACCGGCATTTGCCATGCCGGCCAAGGCTCCAACCGGAAGCAGGCACAGTGCGAGACCGATCACAATGCAACGTGAATTTCGGGCGCTATTTCGCATGAGTATTCTCCCCGTAATGTGGTTGCCGTCGCAATCCCGCATGGGCAGCCAACAACACGCTTGCTCAGTCGCAGACCTGGACGAAGGCCGCGACGTTGCCGCTTCCTCCCTGGCTGACATTTGCTTCACAGCCGCGGCCGACCTGAACGCCGGCGGCGATATTACCATTGCCGTCCTGGGTCAGGATCGTCGTGTGATTGGAGCCGAATTGGCCGATGCCGGAGACGTTGCGGTTCCCCCGCTGCGTCGTCATGCCATAATTGTTACGCCCTTCCTGACCGACAGCAGACAGATTGTGGCGTCCAGACTGATGCCCAGTGACCCGATTGTAGCTGCCATTCTGGTAGGTTCTGATGCGGTTCTTATAGCCTTGCTGCGCGCCACCGGCGGAATTCGACCAGCCATATTGTTCGATGCGCACATCATTGGCCATGACGGGTGCTGCAGTGCCGCTGACGCCAATGAGTGCGCAAAGAAGGATTGCAGCGGAAGAAGTGCGGATCATGACGATGTCTCCTGAAGCGGTCTGGACCGCGTTTGAACATCTCACCTGTAGTGACCACAAACGGAACGGCAGCTGAAGAGCGTGTTCAGTTCAAGTTCATCGCAACCGGCTTTTCGCTGTGCATCTGCAACCGTTTTGGCCCTCGGGAAACAGAAGAGTGGCCGGAAGACCTCGGACATCGCGTGATCGTGGTGCCGAACAGGTGATAGGCTGCGTATCCCAGGTGAACGCGTGGCAGATTCACTTGGTTGAAGATGCCGATTTCACCCCCATATCGACGTCATAATGATAAAGAGAATGAGGAAGGGACCCAACCCATGCGCCAGTTTTTCGAAACGACTTTCGGTCCGGATGAGCTGAACACTGTGGGCAAGGTGCTCGAAGACTGGAGATTGCTCCACGGACTGCCGGCAGACTGCGAAGAGGTCGAAATCGCGGCATCAGCCATCCTGAACATGTATCGTGAGGGTAAGCGCAGCCGAGCCGAGCTTGAGGCAGCGATGGCCGCGCATGTCGGGCTTCGGGATCTCCTCGCCGTACTTCGCCCCCAGGATCAAACCGTGGCAAATAGGCTGTAAGTGCCTCGCACTCAGCGTTAAGTGCTGTGAGATTCTGAAAAAATCTCGGCAAGACCGGCCATAACCGGACTGCGGTCGGCCGGCGTAGGAGGCAGTTTCGATCAGCTGTCGCTTCCGGCCAATCGAAGCGGGCTACCATACTGTCCCTTGTGCGGCCTCGACTGATGTCGGGGCGACCGCCATGAGACAGATTCGAACCGGAAACCGACCTTTCTGATCCTCAAACCAGCTGGAAGTTCAGCGAGTTCGTGCGGGAGGCGTATGATCGAACTGAGGAAGAATGAGAATGGCTCGAAAGTCGTTGACATTGGTCAGGGTCGGTCCCGTGACGACCTGGGTGTCGACGGCTGCAAAAAAGGAATGGGCGTCGTTACGCCGGAGTGACAGATAAGGATCGATTTTGCGTTCGGCCGCGACTTTCAGCACATCAGGGTGGCACACGGCGCCCGCGACTTCAGCGGCACCGTCCACGCCATCGGTGTCGCAGGACAGTGCGTGAATACCTTTGGCACCGTCGAGCGCAAGCGCTAGCGCCAGGCAATACTCGGCATTCGGACCGCCTACACCATCGCCTCGGCGGGTGACCGTCAGTTCTCCGCCAGACAGGAGAATGATCGGCGGATCGCCTGCTTTTATCCTGGCATGTAGAGCCAGCGCCTCTTTTGCCTGTGCGGCAGCCACCTCTCGCGCCTCGCCTTCCAGCGCATCTCCGAGCAGGCGCACGTCGCAACCGGATTCGCTGGCGAGCGCTGCGGCCGCCTCCAGCGACTGGCGCGGTGCGGCATAAATGATGTTTTTGGTGCGGGCCAAGCGGGGATCACTGGGCTGCACCACGCCTGAGCCGTGGGAGAGCGCATCGCGGACAGACTGGGGCACTGCGACCTTCCACTGGGCGATAACGGCAAGAGCGTCATCTGGCGTCGAAGGATCACCGACGGTCGGCCCGGAACCTATGAAGGCCGGATCATCACCCGGCACATCCGAGATGATCAGTGCCAGTAGCTCCGCCGGCCAGGCGGCGGCTGCCAGCTGGCCCCCCTTCACCCGGCTCAGATGCTTGCGGACCGTGTTCATCCGGTCGATCGGCGCGCCGGATGAGAGAAGGGCCTGATTGACGGCCTGCTTCTCGGCAAGCGAAACGCCGGCTACAGGCTTCACCAGCAAAGCGGAAGCCCCGCCCGAAATCAGAGCCAGGACGAAATCGCCTTCGCCTGCAGTCTCGACCAGCGAGAGCATACGAGCGGTGGCTTGAAGACCGGCCTCGTCTGGCACCGGGTGCGCGGCCTCGACGATCTCGATGCCGCGACACGGCCGGGCATAGCCATAGCGGGTAATCACGATGCCCTCGCAGGGACCCCATACCGCTTCGACGGCTTCAGCCATGCGCGCGCTTGCCTTGCCGGCGCCGATGACAATCACGCGACCTTTCGGCCTCTCGGGAAGGAAATTTTTAAGTGACCGCATGGGATCTGCGACTTCGACGGCCCGATCGAACAGGCGTCGAAGAAAAAGGTCGGGTTGATCGATCATCGGATACCGCCCACTGCGCTGGTGTCCCGGACCACAAGCTCGACTGCCGTGAGCGTCTCCGGCTCGGGACGCTTTCCCTCTTCCAGCCAGGCCAGAATCGTGGCGGCGATGCTGCGACCAAACTCGGCAATACCACAATGAACGGTGGAGAGCGCTGGATAAACCTGGCTGCATTCCTCGATATCATCGAAACCGACCATGCGGAAATCCTGCCCGACATTGCGCTTCAGCTTCGCAAAGCCTGAGAGCATTCCAAGCGCCACGAGATCGTTGAAGCATATCGCGGCATCGATGTCCGGATGGTTGCGCGTCAGTTCCTCGGCGGCCTCGCGACCAAAGCTGCGGCTTGCCCTGCCCGACAGGACAAATGGCTCCATGCCGGCTTCGCCGAGCGCCTGGAAATAACCAGTCATGCGCTCGCGCGTTACGGCGCGGTCGGCGAGCCCACCGACAAAGGCGATACGGCGGGGCGCAAAGGAGAGGAGATGCTGCGCGGCCAGACGGCTTCCAACACGATAGTCCGGGGCTGCAAAGGGAAACTGTTCGACACGGGAATCGACCTTGCGAAGCACCTGCATGGTCGGGATCCCACCACGTGCAATGGCATCAAAGGATCCGCCTTCATCTCCGTAGGCCGGGGACAGGACGAGGGCAGAGACGCCGTGCTCGATCATCGCTCCGACGACCTGCGCCTGGACGGCCGGGTCCTCGTCGGTATTGGCAACAACCGTTGCATAGCCGCGCTCAGACAGTGCCATCTGCAGGGACGTCGCAAATTCCGTGAAGAAGGGGTTGCGAAGATCGTTGATGACAAGACCGATCAGGCCGACATTCGACGAACGCAGGTTGGCGGCTGCCCGATTATAGACATAGCCGACCTTGTCCATGGCCTCTCGGACCAGACGGCGGGTCTCCTCCTTGACCAGCGGACTGTTCTGCAGGACGAGGCTGACGGTCGATTTTGAAATCCCCGCCACACGTGCCACGTCGATGATCGTCGGCCGACGCTCCATGCCTCTCAGTTTACCCCGTGTAGCTGCAACAAGAGCCGCATCCTTCTCACGGCGAGCTCCGGATCGGCAAGCAGATTTGCCTGATCGGCCAGCCGGAAGACCTCTGCATAGTGGGTGATGTCACGGCTCGACTGGAAACCTGCCGGCATGATGAAGTGCCGCTGGTGACCGTTTAGCCAGGCGAGGAAGGCGATACCGGCCTTGTAGAAGCGCGTCGGCGCGCGGAAGATTTCGCGGCTGAGCGGCACCGTTGGGGCAAGCAGGCGGTGATAGGTGTCGAGGTCACCGGCCGCCAACGCATCGAGTGCTTGCGAGGCGGCCGGTGCAATCGCGGCGAAGATGCCGAGCAGCGCATGGGAGTAGTGCTTGCCGTCGCCGGCGATCAGGTCGGCATAGTTGAAATCGTCACCGGTGTAGAGACGCACACCTTTTGGCAGGCGGGCACGAAACGCCTCTTCATGCGCCTGATCGAGGAGCGAGATCTTGATGCCATCCACCTTACCGGGGTTCTCACCGATCAGGTCGAGCACGAAGTCACTTGCGACGGCAACGTCTTCGCTGCCCCAGTATCCTTTGAGCGCCGGGTCGAACATGTCGCCCAGCCAATGCAGGATGACCGGCTCGGCCGCGCCGTCGATCAGCCGACGGTAGACGGAACGGTAGACATCTGGCCCCGCCCCCATGGTGGTGAAGGCGCGCGAGGCCATCAGGATTAACTGCCCACCGGCGGCCTCGATCGCTTCAGCTTGCGTCTGGTAGGCGGCTGCGATCTTGTCTGCGGTGGTCAGGTCAGCGAGCGCCACATGGTCGGTGCCGGCACCACAGGCGACGCGCGGCTTCATCGGATGCACCTTGGCGGCCACCATTGTGCGCTGGATCAGCTCAAGAGCGGTCGGCCAGTCGAGGCCCATGCCACGCTGGGCCGTATCCATGGCTTCGGCAAGACCCAGCCCCTGATCCCATAGCGCGGTGCGGAAGGCGAGCGTTCCCTCCCAGTCGACCGAGGGTCGCGTGTCCCAGGGATTGCGTTCGCTGAGCGGGTCGGAGACGACATGGGCGGCGGCAAAGGCGGTGCGGGTCAGCTTTCGCATCGGGGCGCGCGGGGTGAGCGGGGTTCCGGTACGGCGATAGTCTTCAATGCGGCCATCGGCAGTGGGCAAGGCAATCATGTTGGAGATCCCTGAGTTTGGACGGGCAGGTCGAAGACGAGGATGCCATCGAGACCGCCCTCGGCATGGGCGACCAGGCGGGCGCCGAAGCGCTTGTGATCCGGATGGACCTGGTAGGCTTCAAGCGCTGCCCAATCGGCAAAATCGGCGACGAAGCCGTGGAGATAGCCGCGTTCGATGCGCTCCGGGCTTTCGCTGCGACCCGACGTGATCGAGAGCAAACCCGGCAACTTGCCTTCAATCTGATGCAGTTTGGCGAACAGGTCATCGAGGACTGCGGAAGAGACCATCGGCTGGAAACGGATGAGCACGATATGCCGGATCATAGCATTCCCCCGTGATCGGCCTTGATCATGTCGGCAGCCTTTTCGGCGATCATGATCGTCGGTGCATTGGTGTTGGAGGAAACGACCGTCGGCATGATCGAGGCGTCGATGACGCGCAGGCCGTCGATGCCATTGAAGCGCAGGCGCGGGTCGACGACGGCCTCAGGGTCCGAGCCCATTCGGCAGGTGCCTGCGGGATGGTGGTCGGTCTTCGAATGACGGCATGCATAGTTGAAATAGTCCTGGTCGCTTTGCACATCCGGACCCGGCAGGCGCTCGGCCTTGACGAAAGGCTTCAGCGCATCCTGGCGCATGATGTCTCGGGCGATCTTCAGACCCCGGATCGACATCTCGCGGTCGTAGGGATCCTCCCAGTAGTTGGGGTCAATCAACGGCGCTGCGAGCGGGTCCGCCGAGCCGAGCCGGACGGTGCCGCGCGACCGAGGCCTCAGATAGGCGGAATTCAGCGTCACGCCGCCGTTTGCCATCGTGGCCACACCGGCCTCGATGCCGGAACCGAGGCCGAGATGGAACTGGATATCCGGTGAACGGGCTTCCGGATCGGCATACCAGAAGCCACCTGTCTCAAAGAGGCTCGAGGCGACCGGGCCGGTCTTCGTCAGAAGGTATTGCATGCCGGCCAGCACCGAGAGATGCGGCTTGGCATAGCGGTCATAGGTATGTGGCCCCGTGCATTCGGCGATCACGAAGAGATCGAGATGGTCCTGCAGATTGGAGCCAACGCCCGGCTGGTCGAACACGACGGGCACGCCGACGGAGCTCAGATGATCCGCCGGCCCTATCCCTGACAGCATCAAGAGGCGCGGGCTGCCGATCGCACCGGATGAGAGCAGCACCTCCCGTTCGGCCCGCACCACGCCTTCGCCGGCAAGGTCGACGCCGACCGCGCGGCCGTTTTCGACCACGAGCCTCAGCACCTGCGCATCGGTGCGGATGGTGAGGTTTGGACGTTTGCGCGCGGGGTTGAGGTAGGCAATCGAGGCCGAGGAGCGGCGAACATTGCGCTGGGTGAGCTGGTAATACCCGACTCCGTCCTGCGTCTCGCCGGTCATGTCACCATTGAAGGGTATGCCGAGTTCGGCCGCCGCCTGGAAATAGGCCTCGCAGATCGGCAGGGGCGCTGCAGGCTTGCTGACCCCGAGCGGACCGCCCTTGCCGTGATAGCGGTCGTCGAAGCTGTCATTGTCCTCGGCCTTGCGGAAATAGGGCAGAACATCTTCATAGGACCAGCCTTCGCAGCCCCTCTGGCGCCAGTCATCGTAGTCGAGCGCATTGCCGCGGGTGTAAATCTGCGCATTGATGCTGGACCCGCCGCCGATGACCTTTGCCTGGGTGTAGCGGATCACCATGTTGTTCATATGCCGCTGCGGCACGGTGCTCCAGCCCCAGCTGCCGATCCCCTTGGTCATCTTCGCAAAGCCTGCCGGCAGATGATAGAAGGGGTGCCAGTCGCGGCCACCCGCTTCGAGCAGGAGCACGTTGAAATCCGGATTTTCCGACAGGCGCGCCGCGAGCACCGAGCCCGCCGAACCGCCACCGACAATGATAAAATCAAAAGCTTGTCGCATGAAACTCTCCTAGAGGCGGGCCAGAGACAGACCGCCGTCGACCGGGATGACGGCCCCATTGGCGAAGGCAAAACGTCCGTCTGCAAGCGGCACGACCACGCTGCCGATATCGGCCGGCTGGCCCCAGCGCTGCGCGGGAACAAGCCCGCCCTCGATCCGCGCCGTGTATTTGTCCTTTACGCCCGCCGTCATCTCGGTTTCGATGATGCCGGGTCTCAACTCGAAGACGCCGATCCCGTGCGGCGCAAGACGTAGAGCAAAAAGCTCCGTCATCATGCCGGCACCAGCCTTGGAGATGCAGTATTCCGCCCGCTCGATCGAGGCCATGCTGGCACTCACCGAAGTCACGAAGACGATCGAGCGATAGGTATCGGTGGGAGTTGCCAGCATACGGCGCGCGACCTCCTGAGCGAGGAAGAAGGCGCCGCGCAGGTTGACACCAAGGACGAAGTCGAAGCTGTCGGGCGTCAAAGCGAGCATGTCTCCACGCACCTTGGCAGGCACGCCGGCATTCGACACGAAGGTGGTAACAGGGCCAAGGCGTGCTTCGACCGTATCCAGTACCGATACGACCTTGTCGATATCCTGCAGGTCATGGCGAACATAGATCGCCGCTTTGCCCAATTCCTCAAGTGCTGCCTGGACTTGTGGCGCATTTTCCTCTGACCTTGACGCCAGTGCAAGCTTGTAGCCGGCGCGAGCCAGTTCTCGGGCAATGCCGAGGCCGATGCCCTGCTGGCCTCCGGTGATGAGTGCGACCTTGTTCACGGCTTGAACTCCGTTTCGATGATGTGCTGGCCGGACCGCAAAGCGAGTGCCGCGATGGTCAGGGCGGGGTTGACGGCGGCCGAAGTTGGCAGGATCGACGCGTCGACGATGAAGAGATTAGGGTGGTCGTGACTGCGCCCGTAACTGTCGACCACGCTCGTCATCGGGTCTGAGCCCATGCGCGCCGTGCCGCATTGATGAGAGGGCGTGCGCCGGTCAAAGGGCCGCGAGAGCACGACCGGGTAGCCGGCTTTTCGAAGCAGCGATTTCAGCCTGTCGACCAGGGCAAGATGCGCCTCCCAGTTCGACCGCTTCCAGTCGAGTACGATCCGACCGTTGCGGACCATCACGCGGCTTTCAGGGTTGGGCAGGTCCTCCGACATGGCATAGAGATCAATCGAACGGTCGGCGATCCAACGCGCAAGTGGTCGGGGCAGCGGCGAGCTTGCAGCCAGGATCGGGCCTGTGATCTTGCCGAGAAGCTGGATATTGCCGAGCGGTTCGCCGTTCGGCCCGCCCGTCAGGTAGAAGTCGTTGACCAGCAGGGTCTTCTGGTAGATCGAGCGATTGCGCCTGAGAGGGTGGAGCGCCAGCACCGCCGAACAATTGTGGTTCATGAAGTTACGGCCGACCTGATCGGATCGGTTTGCCAGACCCTGCGGATGGTTCTCATTCGCAGAGGACAGAAGAATGGCAGCGCTTCTGACAGCACCGGCGGCGAGGACCACGAGCGGTGCGCTCAGCGCTTTCATCTCGCCCCGTTCCAGGACTTCAACGCCAGCAATCTGATCGCCCTCGCCCGCCAGCAGACGTGTGACCTCGCATCCTGTCACGAGCGAGACGTTCGGATGGCGAAGCGCTGCGGACAGGCTCACTGTCTCGGCATCCTTCTTGCCACCACAAGTATCGGGAAAAGCGTCCCAGGTCGTGCGGCCATGGGCAAGCCATGTGTCGATATCGACGCCCAATGGCAGCGAAGCGGGATGAAGCCCGACGGACTTCAGACGACGGCGAAGATCAGCGATCACAGGCTCGTCCGGTACGGGTGTGTGGTCGTAGGTTCCGGAATGTGGCGGTTCGGTCGGATCCTCCCCCGACGTTCCACGGACCTCGAACATCTGCTCGGCCTGCTGATACCACGGCTCCAGACTGTCATAAGCGATCGGCCAGCCGGGCGTCGTTCCGCCCATGTGGCGCAGGGGGGAAAAATCCTCTCGCCGATAGCGCAGCAGCACCGCGCCATAGAATTTCGAGTTGCCGCCGACATTGTAATAGTTGCCGGGGTTGAAGGGCTGGCCACTGCCGTCAAACCATTCTTCCTTTGGCCTGAAATGCGCCTTGCCAAAAATTGCCTCGGCATCGCGATCCGCCGGGGACCTCTGCAGCCTTTCGCCCTTCTCGAGGATCAGGATGCGCCGGCCCGTCGGGGCAAGCTTTGCGGCAAGGGTTGCACCGCCCATGCCCGAACCGATGATGATGACGTCTGCGTCTCTCATGGCCGGATGCGCTCTTGCGTTTTCGGATCGAAGGCGACTGCCTTTTCCATGTTGACTGCGAATTCGAAATCGTCGCCGCCGGCAATATCGACGTCGGCGCGCATGCGCGCGATCACGTCCTTATCCCCGAGGCTCATCGTGACGAAGGTATCTGAGCCGGCGGGCTCGGTGACGATCACCCGGTTCTTGAGGCTGACGATGTTTTTCGACTTGCGGTCAGCGCCGTCAGGATCGGTGATGGCCTCCGGTCGAATGCCAAGCAGGATCTCACGCCCGTCCCAGGGGCCAAGGCTCGGCTGGCTGAAGGCGAGCAGGCTCTTCGATCCATCCCCCAGCACGACTTCGGCATGGGGCGTGCCATTTTGAACGACGACACGTGCGGGCACGACATTCATCGCCGGGCTTCCCATGAAGGTGGCGACAAACACATTGGCCGGCGTGTCATAGATCTCCTTCGGCGTGCCGAGCTGCTGGATATAACCCTTGTTCATGACGGCGATGCGGGTCGAAAGCGTCATCGCCTCGATCTGGTCATGGGTCACGTAGACGATGGTGCGCTTGAGCTTGGCATGCAGCTTCTTGATCTCAGTGCGCATGTCGACGCGCAGCTTGGCATCCAGGTTGGAAAGCGGCTCGTCGAAGAGGAAGACATCAGGATCGCGCACCAAAGCGCGGCCCATGGCGACACGCTGGCGCTGACCGCCGGACAGCTGACCGGGCTTGCGATCGGTCAAGTGATCGATCTGCAGGAGCTTGGCGACATCGAGCAATGCCTTGTCCCTCTCCTGCTTCGGCACACCATGCATCTCAAGGCCGAAGGTAATGTTCTGGCCGACGGTCATATTGGGATAGAGCGCATAGGACTGGAAGACCATGGCGATGTTGCGCTTTGACGGATGGACCCCGTTGATGACGCGGTCCTTGATTGCGATCTCGCCCGAGGAAATGCCTTCCAGACCCGCGATCATGCCGAGCAGGGTCGACTTGCCGCAGCCGGAGGGGCCGACGAGCACGAGGAATTCACCTTCTTCCACCGAGATGTCCACGCGATGCAGGACTTCGAGCTGTCCATAG
Source organism: Allorhizobium sp. NPDC080224 (assembly GCF_050281005.1). NCBI lineage: Bacteria > Pseudomonadati > Pseudomonadota > Alphaproteobacteria > Hyphomicrobiales > Rhizobiaceae > Allorhizobium > Allorhizobium sp. NPDC080224. The sequence goes on along the minus strand of NZ_JBNNWJ010000006.1, from coordinate 67,699 downwards.
GACTTGGTGACGTTCCGGATGTCGAGAAAGCCCATGATCTTATCCTTTGACTGAACCTGCCATCAGTCCGCGCACGAAATAGCGGCCGGCGACGATATAAACGAGAAGGGTGGGAAGGGCGGCGATGATCGCGCCTGCAAAGTGGACGTTGTATTCCTTCACGCCCGTGGAGGACTGAACGAGGTTGTTAAGGGCTGCCGTCATCGGCTGGCTGGTGCCGCCGAAGGAGACGCCGAATAGGAAGTCGTTCCAGATATTGGTGAACTGCCAGATGACGGAAACGACGGTGATCGGGCCCGAGACCGGCAAGAGAATCCGCCAGAAGATGCGGAAGAAGCCGGCACCGTCGATCTGGGCCGCCTTGACCAGTTCGGTCGGGAAGGTGGCGTAGTAGTTGCGGTAGTAGAGCGTGGTGAAGCCAATGCCATAGACCACATGGACCAGGACCAGCCCCGGAATGGAACCTGCGAGCCCGAGCTTGCCGAGCACCAGCGCCATCGGGATCAGCACGATCTGGAAGGGAATGAAGCAGGAAAACAGCATCAGCCCGAACACGATGGTGTCGCCGCGGAAGCGCCATTTGGTGAGCACATAGCCATTGAGGGCGCCGAGGATCGTCGATATCGCAACGGCGGGGACGACCATCAGGATCGAGTTCAGAAAATAGGGTTTGAGACCGGTGGGTGACACGCCGATCTGGGCGGTCGACCAAGCGGATCGCCAGGCATCCAGCGTCCAGGTTTCCGGCAGGGACATCATATTGCCGCCGGTGATTTCGGCGAGCGGTTTGAGCGAGTTTATCCCCATCACATAAAGCGGCAAAAGGTAGAAGAGCGCAAAGAGGAGAAGCACCAGATAGATGAAGGTGCGGGTGACGCGGCCGGTCCTGACGGCGGTGTCCTGGCTGACGGCAGACATCAGTTCTTCTCCTTCAGTTCGGCATAGAGATAGGGAACCATGATGGCCGCAATCGTCATCAGCATGATCACGGCAGAGGCCGAACCGACGCCCATCTGGTTGCGGGTGAAGGTGTAGGAATACATGAAGGTCGCCGGCATTTCGGTGGCGCGGCCCGGGCCACCGCCGGTCAGCGCGATCACGAGGTCATAGGACTTGATTGCGAGGTGGCTGAGGATGACGAAGGCAGAAAGAAAGGCTGGCCGCAGCATCGGGATGACGATCCGCCGATAGAGCTGGAAGCTCGAAGCGCCGTCGATCTGGGCGGCTTTCAGGATTTCGTTGTCGATGCCGCGCAGGCCGGCCAGGAACATGGCCATGACAAAGCCACTGGTCTGCCAGACCGCGGCGATGACGATTGTGTAGATCGCCATGTCATTGTCCTTGATCCATGTGAAGGAAAAGCTCTCCCAGCCCCAGAGCCGCATGATGCGCTCGAGACCGATGCCCGGATCAAGGAACCACTTCCAGGCGGTGCCGGTGACGATGAAGGACAGAGCCATCGGGTAGAGATAGATGGGGCGCAGCAACCCCTCGCCGCGGATCTTCTGGTCGAGGAAGATCGCCAGCGTCAGGCCAAGTGCCGTGCAGATGACGATGTAGAGGCTTGCAAAGATCGCGATGTTGCTGATCGCGATGTGCCAGTTTTCCTGCGCCCAGAGGCGGCTGTAGTTGGTGAAGCCGATGAAGTTGTAGACCGGCAGCATTCTGGAGCCGGTAAACGACAGGAAGATGGTGAACAGGATGAACCCGTAGACGAACAGCAGAATGACGGCGAAGGACGGTGCGAGCACGATCTTCGGCAGCCAGTCCTGTATGCGCGTGCGCAAGTCAGCCCCAGTCGAGCTTGTCATGAAGGATCTCCCTGTATGGTATGATAGACCGACGCCGCCTTTCACCTGGCAGACGGCGTCGGAGGGGCCGCGGGCGACGAGGAGCATCGCTCGCGACGGGAGGTTACTTGGCCGCGGCCACCGCTTCGCCAAGTGCTGTGGCTGCCTCGGCACCATCCTTGAAGCCGCCGTTGAAGGCCTTGGTGACGACGTCATAGACGGCGTTCTTCACGGCAGCCGGTGCTGCATGGCCATGGGCCATGGAACCGAAGAGGGAGCCTGCAGAACTTGCTTCAGCGAGGTCCTTCATGCCCTTCTTGCCGCAATCGTCGAAATCCGTGTCCGGCACGTCCGTGCGGGCCGGGACCGATCCCTTGACGACGTTGAAGGCCGACTGGAACTTCGGGCTTTCGATGGCCGAGGCCATGGCCATCTGAGCCTTGATCTTGTCATCGCCCGAGACGTTGAACATGGCGAACTGGTCGGAGTTGAAGGTCACAGACCCTTGCGTGCCGGGGAAGCGGATGCAGACGAAGTCTTCACCCGGCTTCTGGCCGGCCTTCAGGAATTCGCCCTTGGCCCAGTCGCCCATCATCTGCATGCCGGCCTTGCCTTCGATGACCATGGCAGACGCCAGGTTCCAGTCGCGGCCGGAGAAATTGTCGTCGGCATAGCTGCGCAACTTGATCAGACGATCGAAGGCATCGGCCATGTCAGGTCCGGTGAGCGTCGCTTCGTCAAGGTCGATGAAGGCCTTCTTGTAGAAGTCGTTGCCCTTGGAAAGAACGACGCCGTCGAAGACGGTCGCGTCCTGCCAGGGCTGACCACCATGGGCAAGCGGCGTGATGCCGTTTGCCTTCATCTTGTCGAGGACGGCGACGAGCTCGTCCCAGCTTTCCGGCGCCTTGCCACCGGCTGCATCAAGGGCTGCCTTGTTGATCCAGACCCAGTTGGTCGAATGGACATTGACGGGTGCTGCGATCCAGCGACCGTCGTATTTCGAGAACTTTTGCAGCGCTTCCGGCACCACTTCGTCCCAGCCTTCGGCATTGGCGACTTCGTCGAGATTGCCGAGCGCACCCTGCTCTGCCCAGTCGAGAATGTCGAAGCCGAGCATCTGCACGGCGGTTGGCGAATCGCCGGCCGTGACGCGGGCACGCAGTGCCGTCATCGCCGCTTCACCGCCGCCACCGGCGACCGGCATGTCCACCCAGCCGATACCCTTGGTGTTCAGATCCTCCTTCAGAACGTTCAGGGCTGCAGCTTCACCGCCCGAGGTCCACCAGTGGAGCACCTCGACATCAGTGGCATGAGAGATGCCGGCGGTGCCCGCCAGCATGGTACCGGTCATCAGCATGGTCTTGAAAAGGCTACGCATGTTATTCCTCCTGTTTGATGCGTTGCTTTCAATCGTTCCTAAAGGCAGTCGCGCACCCAGTTCGGCCTGGTCTTGCCGATGCGCATCACGACAGATTTGATCTCCAGGAATTCGTCGAGGCCGTAGCGGCCATTCTCGCGGCCCTGCCCGCTCTGCTTGAAGCCGCCGAAAGCGACTTCCGGGAAGCCATCCATCCAGGTGTTGGTCCAGACGGTGCCGGCCTCGGCGCGGCGGGCAAAGGCAAGGCAGGTGTGGACGTTTTCGCTCCACACGCCCGCCGACAGGCCATAGGACGCGTCGTTGACGAGTGCGACCGCCTCTTCCAAGGTCTTGAAGGTGAGAACCGCAAGCACCGGGCCAAAGACCTCCTCGCGGGCAATCGGCATGTCCGGGCTGACATTGGTAATCACGGTCGGGCGGAAGAAATCGCCGGGCAGGCCTGGATGACGGACAGCCTCGCCGCCAAGAGCAAGCTTTGCGCCGGATGCCACCGCATCGCGCACATAGGCGGCGATCTTCTCTTGATGGGCGCCGGAAATGATCGCGCCGACCTGGGTCTCGGGATTGAGCGGATCACCGAAGGCGACCTTGCGGGAGAGCGCCACGACCTTTTTAACCAGGGTCTCTGCGATGTCCTCGTGCACGATGATGCGGCTGCCGGAATTGCAGCATTCGCCGGCGTTGAAATAGACGCCAAAGGTGATCGCATCGGCAGCAGCATCGAGATCAGCATCGGGGAAGACGACCTGCGGGTTCTTGCCGCCGAGCTCGAGTGCCACTTTCTTCAGGGTCCTGGAGGCTGCGGCACTGATCGCCTTGCCAACGGCTGTCGAGCCGGTGAAGCTGACCATGTCGACGCCAGGGTGTTCCGCCATCAGGGCGCCGACCGGCTGGCCGAAGCCGAGGACGATGTTGACAACGCCGGCTGGCAATCCTGCTTCGATCAGTAGCTCTCCCAGGATTACGGTGGTTGACGGCGTCATTTCCGAGGGCTTGATGACACAAGTGCAGCCGGCGGCGAGCGCAAAGGGCAGCTTCTGGCTGAGAATCCAGAAGGGGAAGTTCCAGGGCGTGATGATCGAGACGACGCCGATCGGTTCTTTCAGCACGACGGCCAGCATGTCTTCGCCGAGCGAATTGTGACTGTCGCCATGCAGGGTGCGGGCAAGTGCTGCAGCGTAGCGCCAGAGGTCAGCTGCACCGGACACCTCGCCACGCGCCTGGGAAATCGGCTTTCCGCTTTCGAGCGTTTCGAGGAGCGCCATGCGCTCGACATTGGCCTCGATGAGACCGGCGACCTTCAAAAGCAGCGTCGAACGCTCCTTTCCTGTAGCGCGGCTCCATGCGCCAGCGTCGAAGGCCCGTCTTGCAGCGGCGATCGCGGCTTCCGTTTCCGCTGTGCCGCCACGCGCGGAGCGGCTGACGACGATGCCATGCGACGGAGAGATCCTGTCGAAGGTCGCCCCATCGGCGCTTCCCTGCCAGAGCCCGTCGATCAGGTGGCGGCCTTCGAAAGGCGCTTGTGGCAGCGGATGGGCGACGGCTGAGGTCGTGGTCATGTCGTTCATGTCATTCTCCCGAGAATGCGGGTTTGCGTTTCGCCCTGAAGGCGGCGACACCCTCGCGGCGATCGGCGCTAGCGGCAATCGCGGCACTGCCGAGCGCCTCGATCATGGCGTCCCGGTCTTCGCCTTGGCCCGCATGAATCATGAATTTGGCGACTTCCACGGCGCGTGGGGAAAGGCCGAGAACCGATCGAGCAATCTCTCGGGCGGTTTCCTCCGGGGTTGCCGAAACTTCGGCAACGAAGCCGAAAGCCATGGCACGTTCAGCGGAGATCCGGCGTCCGAAGAGCGCCATCTCCTTCAGGATCGGCTCTGGCAGCAACCGCGCCAGGCGCTGCGTGCCGGACCAGCCAGGCACGATGCCGACATGGGCTTCGGGAAGGGCGATCGTGGCGGATGGCGCCATGACCCTGATGTCGCAGGCAGCGGCGAGTTCCAGACCGCCACCAAAAGCGTGACCTGCGATAGCCGCGATCACTGGCTTCGACAGGCGTGCAAGGCGATCGAAAATGCGGTGTCCGTCCCGTACCCAAAGCCTCGCAAATTCGGCAGGCGTCAGATCGCCCCAGGCATTGATGTCGGCTCCGGCGCAAAAGGCGCGCTCGCCTTTGGCCGTGACGATGACGCAGCCGATGTCAGCCATGCGCTCCAGACGGTCGAGATGGCCGGAAAGCTGTTCCAGCATTTCGATCGTGAAGGCATTGAGTTTTGCCGGATTGTCCAGCCGGATCTCGGCGACCCCTTCTGCAATCTCCAGGTGAACGGCGCTCATGGTGTCCACCCCATCGGATCTTTCGAGAGGAGGGCCTTGGAAATCACGCGTGCATCGGATGCTACCTTCACCCTGCTCTGCGATGCCGCACGGATATCCTGCTCGGGATCAATGCCCGGCATGATCTCGGTCGCGACAAGCCCGCTTTCCGTCAGCTGCATGACGCAGCGCTCGGTGACATAGAGCACGTCCTGCCCCTGCTCCCGGGCCCTCTTTCCGGAGAAGGTCACATGCTCCACCTGGTCGACCATCTTGGTGAACTTGCCGGGTTTTCGAACATGGATGCCGTCGTCGGTCAGTTCGACATTGGCCCCGGCCTCGAACCAGCCCGAGAAGACGATCTTCTTCGCATGGGCGGTGATATCGACGAACCCACCACAACCGGCCGTCAGATAGGGCTTCTTTCCGAGCTTGGAGACATTGACGTTACCCTCTACGTCCACCTCGAGAAACGAGAGGAAGGACACATCGAAGCCGCCGCCCTGGAAGTAGATGAACTGCTGCGGCGAAGGCATGAAGGCGTCTGCGTTCGAAGCGCAGCCGAAGGCAAAGTCGGTGAGCGGCATGCCCCCCACGGCACCCTGCTCGATCGCCCAGGTGACAGCCTCGGGGTGCCCTTCTTCCAGCAGGATGCGGGGGACCTGTGCGCTGATGCCGAAACCGAGATTGGCGGTCATACCGGCTTGCAATTCGAGAGCTGCACGCCTGGCAATGACCTTCTCGACGCCGTGCTCTGCGAGCTTGAAGCTCGACCACGGCCGCATGATCTGGCCTGAAATTGCCGGATCATAGGGCGTTTCGCAGGTCTGCTTCTGCTCGGGATCAAGAGTGATGAGATCGATAAGATGACCGGGCACGCGCACGTCATGCGGGCGCAGACTGCCTGATGCCGTCATGCGGCTGACCTGGGCAATGACGAGGCCGCCATTGTTGCGGGTCGCGATCGCCTGTTCGAGCCCGCCAAGATAAGCGCCTTCGTGCTCATAGGTGAGATTGCCCCGCTCGTCGGCCGTGGTGGCGCGGAGAATGCAGACATCCGGATAGATGTTGGGAAAATGCAGCCAGGTTTCGCCAGCGAATTCGACGCGGCTGACGATGGGGTGGGCAGATGCGCGCTCATTCATCGCGCAGCCCTCGCGGACCGGATCGACGAAAGTGTCGAGGCCGATGCGGGTCAGAACGCCGGGACGGCGGGCGGCCGCCTCGCGATGCATGTCAAACATGATGCCGGAGGGCACATTATAAGCCTCCACCCTGTCTTCGACGACCATCTTCCAGATTTCGGGCATGGGAAGGCTCGACGGACCGGACGGATAGGAGCCGGCCAATACTCGGGCGATCAGGCCATCTTTGGCGATATGGTCGATGCCCTTCACGCCATACATGTCACCGGCGGCGATCGGATGCAGCATGGTGAGATTGCGCGGGTGGCCTTGCGTATCGAAGCGTTGGCCTAGCGCCGAAAGGACAAAATCAGGGCAACCGAGCGCCGATGAGGACGACACCGTGACGACCGCGCCATCTGGAATGCGTGCGACGGCTTCTGCAGGGTTGACGAGCTTGCTCAACGCACATCTCCGTAATTCACGTCGACCCGGACGCCGCGGGCTGCAGCCTCGCGCACGGCAAGCGCGGCCGCCAGCGACTTCACGCCATCGAGCCCGGTGGCTGCCGGCTCACCATCGCCGGCGACCGCGGCATGAAAGCGCCGAACGCCTTCGGCATAGAGATCATGGTGGTCAAAGCCGATCGCCTCGCGGCCGGACGCCGTGACCAGTTCGATGGAGCCGATCGGATTCTGGGTCATCACATCCCGGGCAAAGATCGACCCTTCCGTGCCGTGCACTTCAAGACCCGAACCGGCAAAGGGATGGGTGAAACTTTCATGGCTCATGACCATGGCACCCGACGGCATTGTCCAGACGGACATGGCGGAGTCTTCAACACCCTCCCCGAGGCCGGAGCTTGTCATCTGCGCCACGACCGAAACCGGATCTTCGCCGAGAAGAAACCGTGCGACGTCTGCATCATGGACGGTGATGTCGGGAATGACGCCGCCGCCGGCATCCGGTGCATTGATCCGCCATCCCTGAAGGTGCGGCGGCAGGAAGACGGCATGATGGAGGCGCAGAGAAAGCACGCGGCCGATGCGGCCCGAGGCAATCAATGCGCGCACGGCACGATGGCTTCCCGAGCAGCGCAAATGGTGGTTGGTGGCGAAAACGAGGCCCGCTTCTTCAGCCGCGCGAACCATGGCGCAGGCATCCTCGAGCGTCAGCGCCAGCGGCTTTTCACTCAGCACATGCTTGCCCGCCTTCACGGCAGCAAGCGCCTGCGGCAGATGCTTTTCATTTGTGGTCGAGATGTAGACCGCCTCGACCTTGGGATCGTCCAAAAGTCTGTCGAGATCTGCGCCTGATTGCGGGATCTTGTTTTCATCAGCAAAGGCCTGCGCGCGCTCCGCCGATCCGCTCAACACACTGACAATCTCGCCACCCTCGGCACGGATGGCTCCGACCATGTATTGGCGCGCAATTGTGCTGGCTCCGATCAGGGCCCATCGCATCGTCATTCCCTCCCACACGCTTTTATTTGGATCGTTCCAATTCTTATGGAACGATCCAAATTCGATGTCAACAGATTCTTGAGCGCGCGTTGAGGTGTCAATCCAGGGCTATGGGAAGTGCGTGTTCCAGCTGTCATCTGGAATGCAACAGGCTTCATTCTCGTCCGCGTCACCAAGGATATCGCGCATTGCTCCATTAGAGCCGAGACAGTTCACGAGGCGTCTGCCTTAAGGGAATGAAACTGCGTCGCATGGCCGAGGAGATACGGGGTCTCTCCTCGGTCTGGCTAAAGGACCGCGACTGTGGCCGGACTGAGCTTAAAAGCCGACCGTCACGCAAAAGACGCTAAAGCGCCCGCGCAACCTCCTGCAATCTGACGAAGGCTTCAAAACGCCGCGCGTGCAATTCGCCGATCTTGTCCCTGGCCGGTTCGTATACGGAGGCGATCGCTGACAATGCCTGCATTGCCCCTTTCACGTCGACAAATGCACCACCTGCCACGCTGCCCAATATGGCCGAGCCGAGCAGGACCGGCTCATCGGCGAGCGGGGCCACCACAGCCAAGCCGCAGGCGTCAGCCAGCAACTGGCGCACCAGTGGGCTTGATCCGGCGCCACCACTGATCACGATACGTTTGACGCCTGCCCCATGCCGGGCTTGCGTCTCGATGATCTGGCGAAGCCCATAGCCAATGCCGCACAGACCGGCGATGTAGAGCGCAACCAGACTGTCAAGATCGCGCTCCATACCAAGTCCTGCAATCACGGCTCGCGCATGGGGATCGGCAAAAGGTGCGCGATTGCCGAGAAACTCAGGCACGACATGCAGGCCACCCGCTGCCAAGACTGTCTCGGACAGCGTCTCGACCTGAGCCGTCGCGATCTCGGCCAGAAAGGCTGGAAGCGATTTACCTGAGGCTTGCGCCCTGTCACTTGCCTCTCTGGCTGCTGGATGAAAGACCAAGAGCTGGTCGATCGCAGCCCCTGCTGCACTCTGGCCACCTTCATTCAGCCAGAGGCCCGGCACCATGGCTGAATAATAAGGTCCCCAGACACCCGGCACGAAGACCGGCTCAGTCGTAGACGTCATGGTGCAGGAGGATGTCCCGAAGACATAGGCCAGATTGTCTTTCGGATTGTCGCCGATGCCGACCGTCCCTATGCCACCGGCATGGGCATCGATCATGCCCGCTGCAATAGCAGTCCCGGTTACCAGGCCCATGGCTGATGCCGCCTCTGCGGTGAGCCCTGCCCCAAGCCGGGTCCCAGGCTCGACCATCTGTGTCCCGATCCGGACAAAACCCTCGTCTGCCAGTTCGCCAAGTCCGATCTCACGGAAGTAGCTCTCGTCCCAGCGCGCCTCATGGGCGAGATAGGTCCATTTGCAGGTGACGGTACAGGTCGAGCGGGCAAGATCGCCTGTCGCTTTCCAGGTGAGAAAATCAGCGAGATCGAAAAACTGCCAGGCCTCTCCGAACTGTTGAGGGCGGTTTTCCTTCAGCCAGAGCAGCTTCGGGGTCTGCATCTCAGGCGAGATCCGACCGCCGACATAGCGCAGCACATCATGGCCAATCGCATTGATCCGCTCGGCCTGAGTGACCGCGCGGTGGTCCATCCAGACAATGATATCGCGGGAAGGATCCCCGCCATTAAGGCCAAGCGGTCGACCGCCCTTCCCCACCACAACCAACGAACAGGTCGCATCAAAGCCAAGCCCGATCACCTCGGCAGGATCGATCCCAGCCGTTTCCACCGTTTCGCGAATGACCGTGCAGACGGCGTCCCAGATCTCGGCGCTCGACTGCTCGACGACAGAGCCCGCCTCCCGAAACACGCTAATATCGCGTCGGGCGACAGACAGCATCCGGCCAAAAAGGTCAAACAGACCTGCACGCACGCTTGCTGTCCCGACATCAACACCGATGACGAAACGCTTCTGATCACCGTCTTGCCGATCTTGTCGCGTCATAAGGCTCATCTCCGCATCATGCTTCAATCGATGCACGCGGACGTGGCACATCATTGGAGCCTTCCGCCTCTGGCCCAAGCCCATAACTCATGCGCTTCATCTGATTAAGAACACGGGCCATTTCATCATCTGAGAGGATCGGCGGTTCGCCAAGCGTCAGCACCTGGACATACATGCGTGACAGGGTCTCGACCTCGATCGCCAGCCACAGGGCCTGCTCAAGGTCCTTGCCAAGCGAGATCTGGCCATGCTGGCCAAGCAGGCAGGCAAAGCGTCCATCAAGCGCCTTCAAGGCATGATCCGACAGGGCCTGGGTACCGAAGGTCGCGTAGTCGGCGCAACGAACCGTCGTGCCGCCGGCAACCCCGACCATGTAGTGGAAGGCCGGGATCGTCTTGTGATGGCAGGCAAGTGTCGTGGCGTAGAGCGAATGGCAGTGCAAGACGACATTCATATCTGTGCGGTTCTTCAGGATATCCCGGTGAAACCGCCATTCAGACGATGGCCGGCGGCCAAGATAGGTGCCATCAAAATCCATCTCGACCAGATCATCCGGTGTCATGATGTCATAGGGCAAGGACGACGGCGTGATCAGGAACCCGTTGGACGTTCTGACCGACAGATTGCCGGCCGTGCCCTGATTGATGCCTGTGGAATTCATCCTGCGGCAGATGTCGACCATCTTTTCGCGCAAGGCCTGGTTATCGCTTACGGTCATGGGTTTTCCTTTCCAGTCTTTCTGGCGGCCCGACGCCAGTCTTGGTGATAGGTGGTGATGAGGTCATGCGGTGCTTCAAGCGGCTCGGGCCTTGAAAGATGCAGGCCTTGCGAGGCGAGGCTCTTGTCGTGCGAGGCAAGCAGTGCCGCCCCCGTTGCAACGCCATAGGCATCGAGGTTGAACAGGGTCTCAGCCTCTCCCCGAAACGCCTGAGCCAGGCGGGCAAAGAGGGGATCCTTCAGATAGCTGCCATCGAGGACTGCTGTCCCATAGGCTTGCAAAGCCTCAAGGCATTCGACGCTAAGAAGCGCCATATAGATCAGTCCGAGCGCACGACGCTCACGATCGTTTTGCGGTTCTGGGCCGATGATGCAGCCTTGGCCCGCACTGCCGGGAAAAAACCCGTCACCCTCACCAAAGCTTGGAAGCGCCATGGTGCCGCGGGCCATCAGCCTGATTGCGGTTTCTTGATCGGTGGCCAGGCCAGCACTCACGCCGGCGACATGAACGAATTCACGTCCGCCCATGGCAAGGGCGCCAGCGACGGGTTGCCCAAAGACGTCGCTGTTGATCGTCATGCCGGCGGCCTCGTTCAAACCTTCAAGCGGCGTCCTTGCGCTCATGCCGACAATCCAGGTGCCGGTCGACAAGATTGCAGCATCTGACAGACCGGCTGCCTGATAGCGGTAGAAATTGGCGCTGCTGTCATGGATGCCGGTGAGGACATCAAGCGATGGCGGCAGGGCAAAGCGGCTTGCCAATGAGGGCCTGACCTTGCCAAGGCTCGACCAGGCCGGCCGGAAGGGCGGCAGAAGTCGTTGCCAGTTGCGGGCGATCACGATCGGTGTCGGCCGATCATCCGGGATATTCCAAAGATGCGACTGCGCTCCAAGGCAGGTCGCTTCCGAGACGGCAATGCCCGTCATCTTCCAGGCAAAATATTGCGGCAGGCACAAAAACGCACGTCCCGCTGAAAAGCGTTCGGACTCCGCCATCTCCATCCAGAGGAGCTGTCGTGCCTGATGGGTCGCGCCATGCATGACGGCACTGCCCCGATCATGAAACGAACCCGCAAGCGGGGCATAGGCGTCGAGCACCTCCAGGGGCAGCGGCTGCTCATAGTCGATCATCGGCAGGACGGATCCATCCCCTTGATCGGGATCATCACCGACCAAGACCCCGCCTGAGCCATGGGCTGTCGCAACGAAGGTTCCTATCTGGTGCCTGCGGGACAGAACCGAAAGCTCGTCAAACACCCAGTCAGACAAACCCTCAAGGTCATGATGGCGCCAGGGAGGACCGGCGCGCGTCGGATTTGCGATTGCGAGCGTCTCAAGCACATCGCCCGTGGCGGTCATGGCGTTCAGCTTGACATTGGTCTTGCCGATATCAAGGACGCAGATAGAGGCTGAGGCTGCCTGTTCAGCCATGACCATGATCTCTCACGAGACGAAACCACCCAGGCAGGGCAGTGCTTGTCATCACGGCATCCTTTCGCTCAGTTCCTCAGCTTAAGATCCGGCTTCGAGCTTGAGGTGACGATCACCACCCCGTTTGGCAGGTCGTTTTCCTCCACCTTGGCGCGGATCTCATCGGGGGGGAGTCCATAGCCCTGCCAGCGCTCGACAAGCCGCTGGCGAAGTTCAGCCTCGTCAACATCCACCAGCACGGTGAAGTCGAAGAGTGGTTTCAGGCTGTCCCAGGGTCGCTGTTGAAGCAGGAGATAATTGCCCTCGCACAAGACAATCTCCACCTCGTGCGGGATCAGCCTGGCACCAGCCCTTGCAGTCTCGAGCTGACGGTCAAAGACCGGCACGGCAATCGCGTCTTCAGTATTTTGCTTGAGCCGGCCCAGCATGTGCTTCAGACCATCAACATCGAAAGTGTCAGGCGCCCCCTTCCTCGAGCGCCGTCCCATGATATGGAGAAGGCGGTCGTCGAAGTGATAGCCATCCATGGGAAAGACGGCAGCAATCCCTGATCTCTGTCGATTGATGGCAAGCGCTGCAGCGTCGGCCAGTGTCGACTTGCCAGACCCAGGCGCACCGGCAATCGCGACCAGCAGACGCCGGCCACCGCTCAACGAGTGCCGCTTAAGTATCTCGCGGACCAGGACCTCGACTGAACCATCGATTGTCGCCATCAGATCTTCCTCCGCTTTGTCACTTGCAGCATCCAAATCCACTGCTCAGATCAGCCCGTATTGGGCGGCCTTGTTGCGCAGGAAGGGAAGCCCGTTGCCCATGACCTCTTCCATGTCACGTGCCACCGGACGCCAGACGGCAAGCCCATAAGCGACTTCCGGCGGCATGTTGATGAAGCTTTCCATGGCAAGTCCGCCCTTGAAGCCGATGGCCGCAAGCGTGGCATAGATCTCGTCCCAGGGCACGTTGCCGTAGCCCGGCGTGCCACGATCGCTCTCGGACAGATGGATGTATTTGAGGTGCTCGCGGGCAACCAGGATGCCGTTTGCGGCCCCCTTTTCCTCGATATTCATGTGATAGGTATCGAGATGGACAAAGACATTGTCGGCACCGACGCGCTCCACGACATCGACCGCCTGCTGTGCAGAATTGACCAGATGGTTTTCGTAGCGATTGACGGCCTCGACACCAAGCTCGATGCCGAAACGTTTCGCATGGCTTGCCGCCTCCGACAGCACCCTTGTGATATTGTCATACTCACCCTGCGTTGGCGGAACGCCGGTGCGCTCACCAATGCCGCCATAAATGACGCCTGACAGAGCTTCTGCGCCCATTTCAGCCGTCTTTTCGATGGCCTGTTTCAAATGCTCGATCGCGGCATCCGGGCGAACAGAGGCCCAGGCAGCCTCAGGCAGGCCGAGCGAGCAGACGGCCCGCAAACCGTTCTTTTCGAGAAGTGCCCGGGTGTGGGCCGCATCGACGGCCGGCGCATTCAAAAGTGCTATTTCAATGAAATCCATCTTGTAATGGGCAGCACCGGCAATGGCTTTTTCAGCACCGGCCCGATCCCAGTTCATGGTCCACATGCTCGTATGGACGCCAAAACCCTGCATGATCATCACTCCTATCTGTTTTTCTTAAAGAACCTGACGGAGGTCCAGCGCAGCACCATCACGGTGATGAGCAGCAGACCCCAGACGGCTGTTGCGAGGTGCTGATTGGCACCGAGAAGATTGAGCCCCGAGGACAGCAATTGCAGCACGATCAGCGCCACGAAGACCGGGACCACCCGGCCGAAACCGCCAAAGGGATTGATGCCGCCGAGAAAGCAGGCAAGCACGGTGATCAGGAGATAGGATTCTCCATGCCCGATCCGGACCGAATTGAAGCGGGCCAGCATGATGATGCCGGCAATGGCGGCGATTGCGCCCGAGAGCACATAGACGAGGACGAGCACCTTGCGGGTATTGATGCCGGAATAGCGTGCAGCCTCGATGTTCGAGCCGATCATGTAGGTGGCAAAGCCAAGGCGGCTGCGCGACAGGATGATATGGGTGACGGCAACGCAGGCAATCAAGATCAGAAGCGGGATCGGAACGCTAAACAGGCTTCCATGGCCGATCGGCGCGACAAATGCCGGAAAGCCGGAGATATCACCACCGCGGGTCAGAAACTCACCAAGGCCACGCAGGAAGATCATCATCGAAAGCGAGACGAGGATCGGGTGAGCGCGGGTAAAGGCAATGACGAGGCCCATGACGAGACCGCTTGCAGCACCAACGGAAACGCCAAGCAGCGAACCAAGCACAAAGGCGATCGGGCCGGCATCTGGCCCCCCATTCGTCTGCAGGACCCAGGCTAGCGTCAGGCCGGCCACATTGGCGGTAAAGGTGATGGCGAGGTTCAGACCACCGGTGAGGATGGGCAAGAGCATGGCAAGTGTGAGAATGCCAAGCTCTGGCAGCTGGAAGGCGACCGAGCCGAAGGTCGCAGCCGTGAAGAATTGCGGCGAGGTCAACCCAAAGACAACAAGCACGATCAGGAGTGCTGCCAAGGGGCCTGCCATATCGGCACCCAGAACCTGTTTGAAGCTTGAATAAAGCCGCATCATTTCGGACCTGCCTTCCTGTCGTCATCTGACGGGCTGCCGTTGCGCAATCCCGCTCCACCAAACAGGCCGTCGAGGCGCAGGCTTGAAAGTGTGATAGCGCCAAGGATGATGGCACCGACGATCATCTTGAAGGCGAAGGGCGAAACACCCATCAGGTTCAGACCGTTCTGGGTGATCGAGACCAGGAGGACACCGAGCACACAGCCAAGTACCGAACCCTTGCCGCCGCCCAAGCGCGCACCGCCGAGGACCACGGCTGCCAGCACGTCCAGTTCGCGGCCGTAAAGGGCATTGGGCACGACTTCCTGGGCGTAATGGGCCTGCATCAGTCCGGCGATGCCGGCCATCAGCCCGAGCCAGCCAAAGGCGATATACTGCATGGCCCCGATATTGATGCCGAAGCGGCGCGCCCCTTCCGGATTGTCCCCGAAGGCATAGAGCTGGCGGCCTGTGGTGGTGCGGGTCACGAAGAACCAGGTAGCAACGACACAGACCAACATGACGATGACCGGCAAGGTGATCTCGGCCCAGCTTCCGTCTGCCATTTCGCGCTCGAAGACGATGACGCGCGTGGTCAGCCAATCAGGCAGATTGTAGATCGACACACCCCGAGTGAAGAACATCAACAAGCCGAAATAGACGTTGAAGGTCGCGATGGTGGCGACGATCGAAATGATCTGGAAGCGATGAATGAGAAAGGCGTTGATCAGGCCAAGCGCAATGCCGAAGAAGGCTGCAAGCAGGAAGCCTGACACCCAGTCGCCACCCCCAAGCTGGGCGAGCGCTAGAGCCGTCGCATATTGAACGACCGAGGCTGCCACCGCAAAGGAGATATCGATACCGCCCGCAATTAGAACGACCAGCAGGCCGACGGCGAAGATGATGTTGACCGCGCTGATATTCAGGAGGTCGAACATATTGCCGAGCGTCAAGAAGCGATCGGTGAGCAGGGAAAGGGCCAGGCTGATTGCGGCAATGACGAGGATCAGCACCAATTCGGTCGGATGAGAGCCGAGAAGCTTACGCATAGACCGCCTCCTCGATCTCATGGAGGCTCGTCATACGCGGATCAAAGCTTGCCTTGATCTCTCCCTTGTCCATATGCAGGACGCGGTCGGCGTTGAAGTAGACTTCCGGCACTTCGTCGGAGATCAGGATGATCGAAAGGCCGCTTAAAGACAGCTGAGCCACGATCTCGAAGATGCCGGCTCTTGCCCCGACATCGACCCCGACGGTCGGGGCATCGAGGATCAGGACGCGCGGATCGGTGGCCAGCCATTTGGCAATGGCCACCCTTTGCTGATTGCCACCGGACAGGGTGGAGATGGCATCTTCCGGCAGGCCGATCTTCACGCCGAGATCGGCAATCCAGCGCTTGACCAGCGAGGCTTTGCGATCGGGCGCAATCAGGCCACCGCGCAGGATCCTGTTTAGCGAGGCCATGACCAGATTGTCGGCGATCGATTGCGGCTGGTTGAGCCCGAGCGCCAGGCGGTCCTCGGAGAGATAGGCAATGCCGGCCTTGATCGCATCCCGATTGGACGAGAAGGACACCGGTTGGCCATCGAGAAAAACGGTCCCGGCATGGGGGCGGTGCATGCCAAACAGCGTCAATGCAAGCTCGGTGCGACCAGACCCGAGAAGCCCGGTGATCCCCAGCGTTTCGCCACGACGCAGGTTGAAGCTGATGTTTGAGAACTCGCCGCGACGGGAAAGCCCTTCGACGGACAAGACGACATCATTCCCCTCAACCGAGCGCGCACGCACGCTCTGGTCGAAAGTCCGGCCGGTCATCAGCTCGGTGACCCTGGACTGGGTCATGCCTTCGACAGGGAAAACGCCGACGAGCTTTCCATCGCGAAGCACGGTGATGCGCGAGGAGATCTCGAGCACTTCTGCCAACCTGTGGCTGACAAAGACCACGGCCACGCCGGATGACGAAAGATTGCGGACGATCTGAAGAAGATAGTCGGTTTCGGACTGGGTGAGCGAGGCCGTCGGCTCGTCCATGAAGACGATGCGGGCCTCACCGACCAGCGCACGGGCAATGGCCACGATCTGGCGCTGGGCAATGGCATAGTCTTTCAGCGGCCGATCGACATCAAGAACAACACCGAGACGCTTCAGCGCGTCTTCGGCAATCTTCCGGATGCTCGAATAGTTGACGAGACGCGGACGAGCACCGGCCAGCGTCTCAAAGGCGATGTTTTCGGCGACCGTCATTTCGGGAAAGAGAGCAAGATCCTGCCAGATCACCTTGATCCCGAGGCTTTGCGCCTTTGCCGGGCTCATCTGCGCAATCTCTTCGCCGTCGAATTCGATTAAAGCACCGCTTGCCGGACGATAGACACCGGTGATCACCTTGATCAGCGTGCTCTTGCCGCAGCCGTTTTCGCCGGCCAGGCAATGAACTTCTCCGGGCATAACGTCAAAGGAAACGTCGTTCAGGGCCCGAACGCCTCCAAAGGTCATGTTGATGGCACGCAGCGAAAGCAGCGGCCGGGCGGTGCTGCCCTGATCCGTCGCAATGGTCATGATACTGGCCTGTCTTGCAAAAATTCTGATGAGGTCCGGTGTCCGACCAAATTGTAGGGCCGGACACCGGTATTCAGCGAAGGTCCGCCATCTGCATGAAAAGATTGCAGACCGGGATCCGGGGAGGCCTTTCGCTGGGTTTAGAGCCCCATGGCTGCGAGTTCGTCGACCGTATCCTTGTTGATCGCGAGCAGCTGGTCGACGATGATGTCGTTGCCGACGGGCTGGATTACGCCGAGACCTTCGATCTCGTCGCCTTCCTTGATGCTTTCGCCCTTGATCAGGCGATCCGCCATGGTGACGAAGACTTCGCCGGCCTGCTTCGGGTTCCACATGAAGCCGCCAGTGATCGCGTCCGACTTGATCAGTTTCTGGCCCTGGCCGGGAGAGAAGGGACCGATGACGAAGATCTCGCCGGTCTTGCGGCGCTCTTCGACGGCACGCCCTGCCCCGATCGGACCCTGGCTACCAAAGGCGAGGAAACCTTTGAGGTCAGGATGCGCGGCAATCAGGTCAAGCGCTGTCGAGCGGCTCCTGTCGACGTCTTCGGCCACACCGTAGCGGTCACCGACGAGCTTCATCTCAGGATGGTTTGCTTTCAGATATTCGATCGCGGCATCGGCCCAGGCATTGTGGAGCGGCACGGTCAGCGAACCGACATAAACGGCATACTCGCCCTTGCCCCCGGTTTTTTCGGCCAGAAGCTTGGCATGGGCTTCACCGAAACCGGTCGAAGAAGCGAGCTCGAAATTCCAGTCGGCCCCCTTCTGGGAGGGCGATTCATGCGTGACGACCTTGATGCCGGCGGCTTGAGCCTTTTGCAGCACAGGCTCGAGCACCTTGGCATCATTGGGGACGACACCGATGACTTTGACGCCCTGGGCGATCAGATCCTCGATGGCGCGCACCTGAAGGGCGGGATCGGCGCTGGTCGGGCCGACCATGAAGGCGTCGAGTCCGAGCTTTTGTCCCTGCTCCTTGATGCCAGCCTCCATGGCATTGAACCACGGGATACCACCGATCTTGACGACGACGCCGACCTTGTCGGCGGCCGTTGCAATGGCGGCGCCACCAAGCGAAAGCGATGCAGCAAGGGCTGCCACGATAAACTTTTTCATGTCCATTCCTCCTCTTTCGGGATCGTCGCAACGATCCAGGACCGTGGCACTAAGCGCCCGGCCTCTCCCGTTTCCTCAAGGCCTTGAATATCCTCAAGCCTCCCAATCGCCTCCTCCGGCGAACCATAGTGCACAATCGATATTTCTTTTTTGCACAATCGATGGTGCAATCAATATCCGCCAGCGCTAGACTTTCGTCAAGAGGGGAATTTTTCTATGGAGAGCATCGAGGGAGACGAAGACCAGATGACGGAAATGACGAAGAAGAAGGCGACGATCTACGACCTCTCGGTCCTGTCGGGCTGTTCGCCCTCGACGGTCAGCGCGGTTCTGAACGGCAGCTGGCGCAAGCGCCGCATCAAGGAGGCGACCGCACAGCTGATCCAGGGATTGGCAGACGAGCATGACTATACGGCAAACCTTCAGGCGAGAGGCCTGCGCTCCTCGCGGTCAGGGCTTGTCGGGCTCTTGCTTCCCGTCCACGACAACCGTTATTTCTCGTCGATGGCGCAAAGTTTCGAGGCTGAGGTCAGAAGCCGGGGCCAATGCCCGATCGTCGTCAGCGCCTGCCGCGATCCGGATGAAGAACGCCAGATCGTCGAAACGCTGATCTCCTATTCGATCGACGAACTCTTCATTGCCGGCGCAACCGATCCGGATGGCGTGCACGAGATCTGCGCCAGGGCGGGCCTTAGACACGTCAATATCGACCTTCCAGGCACCAAAGCCCCGTCGGTCATCTCGGATAATTTTGAAGGCGCACGCATGCTGACGCGGGCGATCATCGAGCGCGCCCAGGAAGAGGGGCCACTTGATCCCGATGAAGTCTTTCTCTTCGGCGGCCGCGACGACCATGCAAGCCGTGAACGTATCCGCGGTTTCAGAGACATCAAGAACGCGCTTCTCAAAAGCGACAACGAGGCCTGCATCCAGCCGACGGGCTATTCACCCGGCATGACGGCACGGGCCTTCGAGACCTTTTATGAAAGCCATGGCAAGCTACCACGCTGCTTTTTCGTCAACTCGTCAATCAACCTTGAGGGCCTGATCCGCTTCTTGGGCCAGCATCCACACGAGACCTTCGCCGATATCATCGTCGGCTGCTACGATTACGACCCCTTCGGCTCCTTCCTCCCCTTCCCTGTCTACATGATCCGTCAGGACAGCGAGGCGATGATCGAGGAAGGCTTCAAGATCCTGAAGACGCCACGCCCACCGGCCATCACCCATCTCGTCCAGCCCATGCTGGTCAAACCACGAACAGCGCTCACCGGCCCGCTCGATGCTTTGAAGGATGTCGACTGAGGCACAAGCAACAAACACAACCTTAAAGAGCCGCGAGACGACGATCAAACCTCCTCAACAGACAAGACGCCTGCAGCCTGTTGCTGCATTAGCGCGCAGATGCTACCGAGCCACCGGGAACAAGGGATGGGCTTTGAAGCCCAGACGGGGTCGATGGAAGATAGCATGCGCAGCAGTCACTTCAGGCAGTTCATGACAGAGGCAGACATCCGTGCAAAAGGCTCTCTCGCGCCGCTCAACCGTCTATAGGCCAAGCCGGTGTCTTCAAAAAGCATCTCGATCATTGCCCCGACCTATAACGAGGTCAAAAACGTCGTGCCCTTCGCAGAGCGCGTGAAGAGTGCACTTGCCGATCACGACTGGGAACTGCTCTTTGTCGACGACAATTCGGCCGATGGCACCGCTCAAAAGGCATTTGACTATGGCAAGATCGAACCGCGCGTTCGTCCCGTCATTCGCTTTGCCGATCGTGGTCTTGCGAAATCCAGTATCCAAGGCCTGCTGAGCGCCAGGGGCGATCTGCTCTGCGTCATGGATGCCGACGGGCAGCATGACCCTTCCGTGGTGCTCGAGATGGTCGAGTGCATGGAGCGCGAGGGCCTTGACATCGTCAGTGCTGCCCGCCGGCTGGAAGACGACCAGACCATGGAAGGCCTCTCTCCGCCCCGCCGTCGCCTCTCGCAGATCGGCAACGCCTTGAGCAGCTTCGTGATCGGCCGAAAACTGTCCGACCCCTTGACGGGCTTTTTCCTGATCCGCCGCGATCGCTTCCTGAAGCTCGCACCCGAGCTCGGCGATCCGGGTTTCAAGCTTCTTCTGGACATCCTCTACACGGACAAGACCCTGCGCCATGGCGAAGTCTTCTTCGATTTCGGCACCCGCCTGCACGGCACATCGAAGCTTGACAGCCATGTCCTTTGGAAATTCGCGACCTTCCTGATGAGCAAGATGACGCGAGGCATCCTGCCGGCGAACCTCATCTCCTTCCTCTTCGTCGGCGGATCTGGGGTCTTCGTCCACTTTGCCGTGCTTTATGCCGCACTTGGTCTATCTGCATCCTTTGCGACGGCACAAACGGTGGCAACACTGGTTGCAGCCACCAGCAACTTTCTCTTAAACAATCTCCTGACCTTCCATGACCGGCGGCTGCGGGGACCGCGCCTTGTGTCCGGCTATCTCAAATTCCTTGCGGTTTCGGCCGTCGGCATCGTCGCCAATGTCTCGGCCGCTACCCTTGCCTACGAGAACCTCATCCACGTGGTCTTCATCGCAACGCTTGCGGGCATTGCGATCGACACTGTCTGGAAGTTCGTTATCGCCAACAGGTTCATCTGGAAATGAGCAGTAACACCGCTCAAAGCCCCCTGCCCTCACAAACGGTGATCAACGCCGTCTGGATCCTGCTATGCGCTGCAGTCTGCCTGCAAATCCTTGTTCAGCTTGTCCATGTCTCGATGTTCTTCGACGGGGGCATCTACGCGACTGTTGCAAGAAACCTGGCCGAGGGACGCGGGACAATGTGGGCGCCACATTTCTCAGAAACGCTCTTTCCGACCTTTGCCGAACATCCGCCGCTGATGTTCTGGCTGCAGGCGATCGGCTTTTCCCTCTTCGGTGACACGATCGCGGTCGAGAAGGGCTTTTCGCTGCTCACCTTCGTCATTTCAGCTGCGCTGCTGTTCAAGATTTGGATGCGGCTCAACAAGGATGACGTCGCCGTCCAGAAGGCCTTTCCAATTGCCCTTCTCATGGCCCTAATTGCCGGCAGGGTGAACTGGGGCTTTGCAAACAATCTCCTCGACAACCTGCTTGCCGTCTTCTCTCTGTCTGCGGTCCTACTCCTGGTCATCGCTTACGATCGACCAAGTCCCGCATTTTCCACGAAGCGCCTCGCACTCGTTACACTGGCAGGTCTCGCTATCTGCCTGTCGCTGATGACCAAGGGACCGGTCGGGCTCTTCCCGCTCGCCGCCCCCGCGATCTACTGGCTCGTGTTCCGCAGACCGGCATTCTTCACCATGGTGCTCGACAGCGTGGTCATCCTTTCTGTGATAGCGCTATTCGTCGCGACGCTCTACGCCTTCGACGCATCACGCGAAGCCGTGGAACGCTATGTGACCGCTCAACTTGCGTCGAGCTTGAGCGGAGCGCGTGGCCATTATGGCGGGGGGCTCTACGTTTTTCGCAAGATCCTGGGCGTCAACGGCTATTCTCTGGCAATCCTGGCGCTTGCCGCACTGGCAAGCTGGCGCTTCAAGCTCGGCAGAGGCGGCAGCTTGACTCGAAACCAACGCTTCAGGCGCGCCACCTTCCTGATCCTGATCGGAATGTCCGCGTCGCTCCCGATCGGGCTTAGCCCCCGTGTTGCCAACTTCTATTTCAACACCTCGCTTCTCTTCTACTCCGCTGGTTTCGCAATCCTGGTTGCACCGGTAATTATGGAAGGGCTGTCACGACTGCGAGACCAGCAGGCAAAGGTTCTCAGCCTTGGTGCGGTCGCACTTTTAACGGCTTCGATTGTCATCGTCACTGTCAATATCGGACGGTCAGGCGACGATCGACGCACGATAGAGCAGGCGAACGCCATCGAAACCCTGGTTTGCGCCAATCAAAGGACCTGCAAGCCGTCAATCAGCGCCTGCGAGAATGCCTGGCAGGATTGGGCTCTGCACACATACATGCAACGCTTCTACAAGATCAGCATTGCCAAGCAGGCCGATCTTGATGCCGAATATGTTATTGCGGACGCCAGCTGCGGTGCCTTACCCGGTTATCGACAAACCGAGACTGACATCACTCCTTATGTGCTCCTGAAGCGCGAGTCGTAAGCGGATGATCAGGAATACGGTCATGAGCATGCGAATATTCGCGATCAATCTCGATCGATCCGTCGATCGGTGGCAAAAACTGTCGGGCCGGGCAAGCGAGCTTGGCCTTGACATCAAGCGAGTTTCAGCCGTCGACGGCAAGTGGACAGCCGAAGAAGCACGCGAAGCGACCGACAACATCGCTTTCCGCCGCAATACCGGTCGCCTGATGCTCTCTGGTGAATATGGCTGCTACCGAAGCCATATAAGGGCGCTGGAAACATTCATCGACACCGGTGCCGATGTCGGCCTGATCATTGAGGACGATGTCGAGTTGAAGGCCGACCTACAAGACCGGGTAATGGCTGCTTTCAACGCCTTGCCAGATGCCGACGTCATCAAGTTCTTCAACCATCGGGTGGTTGGCTTCAAGAGAAGTGCGACGTCAGCACTCGGGGATAAGTTTGGTCGCGCCATCCACGGACCTCTCGGATCTTCGGCATGCTATGGCGTGACAAGGCGTGGGGCAAAGCTCCTCGTCAACCATTTGACCGTCATGCGCTATCCCTGGGATGCAGCCCTCGAGCGCGGCTGGGACCACGGTGGGAACGTCTATATGTCACGCCATAACGTCGCGACGATTGCCCAAGGCGGGACGACGATTGCAACGCGCGACATCTACAGATCAGTCAAGTTCCCGAGCTGGAAACGGCTCGGCACCTATCTCAGGCGGCTGCGAGACGACGTCGTCAGGCTGAGATATGCTCTTCGCGCTTGAGCGATGCACAGGATACGCACCGCGACCACTCACCAGACGCTACGAAATCATGCAGGCACAAATACGATTCGGAACGGAAACATGAAGCCCTATCTAGACCGCTTGTGGCAAGTCTCAGACTTCCTGTTTCTCGCAGGGCTGGCCATCGCATTGTTTCTGGGAAGCAAGGTCACGCCACTTCTCGTCGTCGCCGGCGTTCTGCCCATTCCTTTTCTGATGCACGCTCTCAAGTACAGGCACTACCACGTCTCAATCTGGGCGCTGCTAATCCCGTTCGGCATCTACTTCGCCTACGGACTTCTCACCCTCTTTTTCTTCACTGGCCTTGAGGCTTCAGATCCTCGTCCCGTCAATCCAAGCCTTGAGTCCTATGCGATCGCGATTGCCATGCTTGTCGTCGGGCTCGTTCGCGGGCTGCAGGTGAGACACCTCGCAGACTTGTTTCGCAGACTTATGCCCTGGCTGCTCGTCGCTTGTTTCCTCATTCTCTCATACATGATGATTGCAGGAATCCGGGATGCCTGTCGTGTCCGCGGCCTTGCGCCCTGGCCATTCATCCCTGCCCTTCTGTTCTCGACGCTGACATTCATCTGTCTGGTCGGCTGGGAAAGATTGACCGCGAGTGAACGCTGGCTCCGCCTCGCCCTCATGGCGCTCAGCATCGTGGTATCGACCACCTATACCGGCTCTCGCGGGGTCGCCGTCGCCCAGCTCGGCGTATTCGGCATTCTCTTCCTAATGGGGCTGTTTCCTTCCATGAGAGGCCGGATCCCTCGTTTTCATCATCTAGCCGCTGCAGCGAGTACCGGGCTGATACTCTCTTTCCTGGTCGGAATCGCAACCGACTGCGGACCGGCCTCCCGCTTCTCCTCGACATTCGAGACCCTCGAGACCATGGCATCGCAGTTTACCGCCAGCGGCGAAGAAACAGCCACCCCAGTCGCTCCAGCGCCAGCGACCGGAGATGAATCTGCCACGACTGCACCAGGACAAGGCACCGAGACAGGCAGCAACGATCCTGCAACAGTCTCGAAGGATGAAGCGATCGGACATCGTCTGGCAATGTGGCAAGCGTCGGTCGAAGCGATCCTTGAACGCCCTCTACACGGCCATGGCTCGCTTTATCTTCAAAAACTGATACACGCGACCTATGGCTATGAGCACAATCACAATCAGTATCTGACCTGGTTGGTGACGGGCGGGGTCTTTCAACTGTCGCTCGGCCTGCTCTTCCTTGCAATCCCCTGGTTTGTGTCGAAGGGTTTGTCGACGGTCGACAGGATCCTGATGACAACAGGCGTATCGCTGTTCTGGGGCATGGCCATGATGTTCGATTCATTCCTGAACCTGAAATTCTACACACATTATTTCTGCCTGCTCTGCGGCGTACTCTATGCCCTGTCAAACAGCATGCAGGATGAGGAATCCACATGAGCGGACCTCTCTATTTCGATCTCACCGAGGCATTGCTCTCTACGTCGGGCAAGCGCACGCAGTATTACGGAATCGCCCGCACCGTCCACGAGATTGGTCGAGAAGCTGCCCTGCTCAAGGACGATATCCGGTTTGTCGTCTTCTCCTTTGGCATGCGGCAGTTCTACGAAATCACCTGGCGCAAGCGACAGGACGGTAGTGTCGAGTTCGATCTGCCGAAGGATGTCGGCCAGAAATGGGTAAGGTCGTATTTCGGCAAGAACTCGATCCTGCCGTTCATCTTCCGCCTCCTGAACCGAGCAACACAAAGGAAAAACAGGAACAACTGGCTGAAACATGCGGGACATCTAATGCCCGTCGCGATCGATAGCGGCATTTTCTTCTCGGCCGCCCGCCCCAAACTGATCGTCGACATGGTCAGGGCACTCCGCGACAAAGGATCAATAGCATCCATTGTACCCCTGCTGCACGATTTTATGCCCCTGCATGACGGAGCAACGAAACGCTTCCGCAAGCTCGATCGCAACTTCCTGGCGGACAACCGCTTCCTGATCGAGCAGGCCCGTCAGATCCTGACGAACTCGAACTTTACCGCAAAAGAGCTTAAAACCTTCGTCGATAAGGGCATGCTCCCAGATCCACGCGGCCCCGTGAATGTGGTGCAGCTCGTTCACCACTGCCCTGACGGCACCGAACAGTCAGAGATTACCGTACCAAATGAACCCTACATCCTGACGGTGGCGCTTAATCTCGGCCGGAAAAACATCGAGGTTGTTCTGGAGGCTCTGCGACTGCTGAAGGCCGACGGAAAACCTGCTCCGAAGCTTGTCATCGCCGGCTCTCACAGAAAGCGCCTGCGCCGTTATGCATCAAGGCCAGTGTTCAGCGACATTCACGAACGACTGATCTTTATCGACAATCCCAACCAGACCGACCTTGTAAATCTCTACAAGGGAGCGCTTGCCCTCGTAATGCCAAGCAAGCTCGAAGGCTGGGGTCTGCCAGCCGGCGAAGCGCTCTGGTGCGGCACGCCAGCGATCTGCTCAACAGCGGAAGCGCTGCGAGAGGTTTGCGGCGATCTGGCCCTTTACTTTGAACCAGATGACGCATCTCGTCTTGCGGAGATCATCGAGAAGCTAGAGACGGATATCAAATTCCAGCATGAGCTTCGGAAACGCATCAACGAGGCGAGGCCGACACTAAGAACGTGGAATGCTGTGGCACGGGAGACGCTGGCTTCTATGCAAGCTTTGCGGTAGGGACCCGCCTCGCAGCACGACAAAACAGCGACAACGCATCTCAAAGGCATAAAAACATGAGCAACAAGATCGTGCCGGTCATCATGGCCGGCGGCAAGGGAACAAGGCTTTGGCCTCTGTCGCGCGCAGCCGCTGCGAAGCAGTTCATCCGGTTCCTCGGCGATGAAACCTTGCTGCAGAAGACGCTGGCCCGCGTCTCCGACGCGACGATCTATGAAGCCCCTGTCATCGTGACCAACGAGGACTTCCGCTTCCTCGTCGCCGAACAGGCCCGCGAGATCGGCGTTTCGCTCGACGGCATCATCCTGGAGCCGGAAGCACGCAACACCGCGGCCGCTGTCGCAGCCGCTGCGCTCATCGTCGGTGAGCGCCATGGCAGCGAAACGCTGATCCAGATCCTGCCATCAGACCACGAGATCACCGTCGATGACACCTATCGCGGCTGCGTGCAAAAGGCGGCCCACGCCGCACGTAACGGCAAGATCGTCACCTTCGGCATCACCCCCACCGAGCCCGCAACCGGCTACGGTTATATCGAGATCGGCGACGACCTCGGAAATGGTGTAAACAAGGTCACGCGTTTCGTCGAAAAGCCCAATGCCGAGGTCGCCGAAGAGATGCTTGCAAGCGGCAATTATGCCTGGAACTCAGGCATGTTCGTCTTCTCAGCCGGCCAGATGATCGCGGAGCTCGAGACGCTGGCGCCGGATGTTCTCGCAGCCGTCCGGACCTCGATCGAAAAGGCCAAGGGCGATCTCGACTTCACACGCCTCGACGCGGAGAGCTTTGCGGCAAGCCCGAGCATCTCGATCGACTATGCCGTCATGGAAAAGACGCCGAACGCCGCCGTCGTGCCGGCTCCAATCATCTGGTCTGACCTCGGCAGCTGGGATGCGATCTGGAAGCTCGCGGAAGGCGATCAAAACGGCAATGTGGTCAATGGCAATGCCACCGTCTCCGATACCAAAAATTCGCTCGTCATGTCGCGCAACGCCCATCTGGCCGTCCAGGGCATGGAAGGTGTCGCCGTGATCGCTTCGGAAGATGCCGTCTATGTCGGTCGCCTCGACCGGGCCCAGGATGTCGGCAATCTCGTCAAGATGCTCGCCGCCGACAAGAAGACGGCGCATCTCACCGAAAACCACCCGACGGCACTTCGTCCCTGGGGTGGCTATACTTCGATCCTCAACGGCGATCGCTTCCAGGTGAAGCGTCTCTTCGTGCACCCGGAAAAGAAGCTTTCGCTGCAGAAGCATCACCACCGCGCCGAACACTGGGTCTGCGTCAAGGGAACGGCAGAGGTCACCATCGACGACAAGGTAACCGTCTTGCACGAGAACCAGTCGATCTACATCCCGCAAGGGTCCGTGCACCGCCTCGCCAATCCCGGCAAAATCCGGCTTGAGGTGATTGAGGTCCAGACCGGTTCGTATCTCGGCGAGGATGACATCATCCGCCTAGTCGACGAATTCGGCCGTAGCTGAGTTCTTGTCAGCTGCAAAGCTGCTGCTAGCAGTTGCGAAATTGCAGAACGAGCATCCTCGCCTACAGTCAAGATGGGCTAATAAAAAAGACCATCCTGGTCTTCTTCCGACCCACGAGAGGCAAACGAGTAAACAATTAGCAGGAAAAAAGTCAGCGTCAGAAAAACAAGTTCGACAAACTTCAGACTTTCTGACCTAACGTTCGGTTTGAAAGTTGTCTCGGCGGCAGCCGGCGCGATCGCATTTTGAAGGAGGAGATTGGTCAGTTGACGATTCTCTTCCGCGTCCGTCCCATCGGCATCCGCCACGACAGACTCTACAGATGATTTTGCTTTCATAGGACGCCTCGCGCACAACGACAGACACACAATAACTAAAATGCAGTCGAATTAACAACAGAATATGCGTGGCCCGAAATTCGGCCAGATCGCTACCATTTCTTTCAAGGCCGAAATAAACATTTTCACGATTTCATCCCGAGGTACCCAATGTGCATCAATCAAAGCTGGCCGTCCGTAGAGATAATTCTAATACCGCAATGATGACAGGACAGGATCTTTGTTAAGCAGGCTTAAGAGATGAGATCTAAACGAATTTTCGACATCATCGTTTCGGTCGGTGCAATATTTTTATTCTCACTACCTATGGCTATGGTGGCCATCGCTGTGCGAATCTCCTCGCCAGGACCGGCATTATATTGGTCGAAACGTGTAGGACGAGAAAACCAGATATTCCTAATGCCAAAATTTCGAACAATGCGAACGGATGCACCCGTCGTCGCGACACATCTGCTAGGCGATCCGGGTAGTTATCTCACGCCGATTGGCAGCTTCCTTAGGAAAACCAGTCTCGATGAACTCCCGCAGCTATGGTCAGTATTACGCGGAGACATGAGTCTGGTCGGCCCCCGACCCGCGCTGTTCAATCAGCATGACCTAATTGCCGGACGGACCGAGGCAAATGTGCATCTTCTCACGCCAGGTCTCACCGGATGGGCTCAAGTCAATGGTCGAGACGAACTCGCTATCCCGCTGAAAGTGGCATTCGACGCCGAATATCAACAGAAACAGAGCTTCGTCTTCGACCTCCGCATATTGTGGCTCACCGTAATCAAGGTTATCTCGGCACGAGGTGTTTCTCATTGAGAAGCGATCATGAAACCGGAACTGGCTTTGCATTGTGACAGAGATCGAACTCAATGAGCATCCCATGGTGCGCTTGTTGCGGGAGGTAATCATCCGCACACCTCGCCGCTGGAAGCGTGTGGTATTGATCGTTATCGATTCCCTTTCTCTGATAGTGGCGCTTTGGGGAGCCTATGCCCTTCGGCTCTCCGACTGGACGCCAGTCTTGACCAATGAGCGGCTATTGTTGGCCGTGCTCGCACCTGTGGTGGCAATCCCGGTCTTCGCGCGCCTTGGCCTCTACCGTTCTGTTATCCGCTACCTGCCTGAGGCAGCCATCTGGACAGTCATTCAGTCCATGGTGGTTTCCACAATGTGCTGGGTCATTATTGTCTTCCTCATGGAGATGGCCGGCCAAGGAATTGTTCCGCGATCGGTGCCGTTCTTGTACTTCATTCTCGGCACGATCTTGATCTGCACGACCCGCTTCCTGGCAAAGTGGGTGCTGAACGTTGGAACTGGAATGCGCCGCGATGAAGAACCGATCTTTATATACGGCGCTGCATCGTCGGCTGCCCAACTCGCGCACACGCTACGCGGACATGGCAATCGCTATGTCATGGGCATTATAGACGATGAGCCCGCAAATCACGGAAGGGATGTGGCCGGATATCGTGTTTTTCCGCCACAGCAACTCCCGGGCCTGATCGAACGCTACGGCATCCGGGAAATTGTCCTGATCATGTCATCTATTACGCCCCACAGCCGGCAATCAGTTATTGCGCGCGTTACCGGACACGGTGTCAAAGTCCGAAGCATTCCTGACATTTCGGACATCGTCGATGGTCGCTACATCGTCAACCAAATCCGCGAAATAGAACTTGACGAGCTGCTGGGACGTTCCTTCGTGCCGCCAGATCGCGAGCTACTGGCACAGGCATTGGCTGGCAAGACAGTTATGGTGACAGGCGCCGGAGGATCCATTGGATCGCAGCTGTGTCGCCTAATTGCCAATTGGAATCCGTCAAAACTGGTCCTTTTCGAAGCGAGTGAGTACGCGCTCTACCGTATCGAACAGGAGCTCGCACATCGAAATGGTCCGATGTTGGTGCCGGTATTGGGTTCGGTCACGGACGAGCGGCTGGTGCGCAGAACGATGCGAGAACACAAGATCGACGTCGTCTATCACGCAGCAGCGTACAAGCATGTGCCTTTGGTGGAATCCAATGTGCTGGAAGGCATAAGAAACAATGTGTTCGGCACATTGACCGTTGCTCGCGTCGCCGCGTCTGAACAAATCTCCAACTTCGTCCTTATCTCATCGGACAAAGCTGTCAGACCGACCAATGTCATGGGAGCAACAAAACGCTGGGCAGAGCTCATCGTCCGCCAAATCGCCTTGGAGGCGCGAGACGCCGACAAGCCACAAGTCTTCTGCGCAGTCCGCTTCGGCAATGTTATCGGATCGAACGGCTCGGTAGTCCCGCTTTTCAAGGAACAGATTTCCAAAGGCGGACCCGTAACCGTTACCGACCCGGACATGACACGCTATTTCATGTCCATTCCAGAAGCGGCCGAGCTGATCGTGCAAGCTGGAGCCCTGTCGGAAGGCGGCGACGTTTTTCTACTGGATATGGGCGAGCCCGTTAGAATTGGCGATCTTGCGCAGAACATGATCCGCCTCGCTGGCTTTAAAGTGAAAGACAAGGCTGATGCGGAGAGTGGCATTGCCATCGAAGTCGTTGGCAAGCGACCCGGAGAGAAGCTTTTTGAAGAGCTTTTCTATGATCGCGACAATGCCAAGCCCACGCGACATCCTAAAATCATGCGGGCCGATGCATCAGGGATTGCGGACTACGGGATAACACTGGCATTAGAAGAGTTGCTTGAGAGGGTGAACGCAGAGGACGCCGAAAGTGCTAAGGCGAAGCTCTTTGAGCTGATCTCGCGGGAGAAACACCGTGACGAAGCCACCTAATCCGTCAGAAGCGAGCATTGTTGTCACCGGGGCATCAGGCTTCGTAGGTCAAGCCCTCGTCGCTCATCTTAGAAAGCTGGGCATTTCGCATAGGGCGCTCAGCCTCAGACCGTCCGGGGATCCAGCTACTGTATCCGGTTACGATAAAGCGCGTGATTGGGTACCCTTTCTTGCTGGCGCTGATACCGTGGTCCACCTCGCAGGTAGAGCGCACGTCATGAGAGAGACATCGAGGCACCCTCTGGAGATCTTTCGTGATGCAAATCTGCTGACAACGGTCCAGCTTGCAAACGCTGCCGTACTGGCGGGCGTCAAGCGACTCGTCTTTGTCAGCACCGTCAAGGTTCATGGGGAGTTCACCGAACCAGGCGCCGCATTCAAAGCGGATGACCCTCTGGAGCCGATGGGACCTTATGCGGTCTCCAAGGCGGAAGCTGAGTTCGCTTTGCGGAAGATAGAGGCTCAAAGCGGGTTGGAGGTCGTCATCGTGCGTCCGACACTCGTCTACGGCCCCGGCGCGAAGGGCAACATGGTACGAATTCAACGCTGGGCAGAGCTTGGTTTACCTTCGCCGTTCGCCAACATTGGGAACCTCCGCTCACGAGTGCATGTGACCAATCTTTGCGATGCGCTGTTGCTAGCGGCGCAGCATGCCGACGGTAAGGGCAGGGCGTTTCTGGTCAGCGACGGCATTGACGTATCCACGCATGCGATGCTTGAAGAGGCATTTTCGATGAGGGGGAAAAAGCCTGTATGCCTTTCTCTTCCAACACGATTCTGGAGCGTTATGAACCATGTGCCGAAGCTGAAGGATGTCTATCAAAAGCTGTTCCTGAACCTCCAGGTTAATATCGAGGATACGAGGGCCATCCTCGGCTATCGACCTGTTTCTACAGCGCTTTTGCCGAGATAGCGCTTCTACTCACGATGCTGCGGCCTTTGCAAAAAGCGGGTCCGATACGTTTCAATCGTTGGATCGAGCGATCCCAGACACCATAATAGGCGAACGGAATGCATGTCAGACAGAACATACTGCTAACCGGCGGAACCGGATACATTGGTAGCCACACCGCCTGTGAGCTCCTGTTGCGCGGTTACGACGTAGTCATTCTAGACAATCTGGCAAACAGCACTGCCAGCGTTGTAGAGCGGATCGAAGAAATTAGCGGCAAGAAGTGTTCGTTTGTTGAGGGCGACATCCGAGACAGGAAGCTGATCGTCGACACACTCCAGAAATTCGAGATATCTTCGGTCATTCATTTTGCCGGCTTGAAGTCTGTCAGCGATTCTTTCGATGACCCACTATCCTATTACTCCACTAATGTCGCGGGCACGGTCGTTCTCATTGAAGCGATGCAGGAAGTGGGTGTTACGAGGCTCGTTTTCAGCAGCAGCGCGACTGTCTATGGCGTGCCGCAATCCTTGCCGGTAGACGAACTCCACCCAACTACACCTGTCAATCCTTATGGTCGGAGCAAGCTTCAGGTTGAAGATATTCTGCGGGATATCTCCGAATCCTCACCGACCTGGTCGATTGCGTGCCTTCGCTACTTTAATCCGGCTGGTGCCCATGACAGCGGCCTGATAGGCGAACAGCCCTCCACTCGTCCGAACAACCTGCTGCCTGTGGTCGCTGAAGTTGCCACCGGCCAGAGGTCAAAGCTGCTCGTCTTTGGCACCGACTACCCTACGCCCGATGGCACGGGGGTCCGGGACTTCATCCATGTCATGGATCTTGCCGAGGGACACGAAGCGGCACTTCGATATATTGCAGGTCGGACGGGATTGGAGACATTCAATCTTGGTACAGGAACCGGGTACAGTGTGCTCGAGATGACTGCAGCCTATCATCGGGCGAGCGGACGGGACATCGCAATCGAATTTGCACCTCGAAGGCCGGGAGACGTCGCCTCCTGTTACGCAGATACGGACAAGGCCCGCAGAATGCTGAACTGGCAGGCGCGGCGTAACCTTGACGATATGTGTTCCTCCTCATGGAGATTCGTATCTCGTGCGGCAGGCACCTAGCAAACGGGGCTGGCCAGTGACTTGACGCTCTGGGAAACGTGCTTGAGCGTCCTGCACTGTTGACGATCAAGCTGGCATCCATCTGGATTTGCCGGCTACTCACACGGCCAGTTAACTCAGACGACTAAGATTGGAGTTTCTAAAACATGATCCTGGTAACTGGCGGCGCTGGCTTTATCGGCAGTAACTTCGTCCTGGACTGGTTCCAGCACAGTGATGAACCCATCATAAATTTGGACAAACTGACCTATGCTGGGAATCTGCAGAACCTCAAGTCGCTTGCGGGCGACGACCGCCATCGCTTCGTGAAGGGCGACATAGGGGACATCGAACTTGTCAAAACAATCCTCGCACAGGAACGACCACGCGCGATCATAAATTTTGCCGCCGAGTCTCACGTTGATCGCTCTATTCTCGGACCGGAAGAATTCATCAGCACGAATATTGTCGGCACATATCGACTTCTGGAGGCCACCCGATGGTATTTCACCCAGGCACCAAGTGCGTTGCAGGAACAGTTTCGCTTCCTCCACGTCTCCACCGATGAAGTCTATGGTTCCCTGAGTCCAAGCGATCCTGCTTTCGCCGAAACCAACAGGTACGAGCCGAACAGCCCATATTCGGCAACGAAAGCGGCATCCGATCACATTGTCCGGGCGTACCACCACACCTACGGCATACCTGTTCTGACCACGAACTGCTCGAACAATTACGGGCCCTACCACTTTCCTGAAAAGCTGATCCCGCTTTGCATCCACAACGCCTTGGCCGGTAAGGAGCTGCCGATCTACGGTGATGGCCAGCAGATCCGCGACTGGCTCTATGTGAAGGACCACTGCAGCGCCATCCGCTGCGTTGTGGAGCGCGGACGCGTCGGCGAAACCTACAACGTCGGCGGCTGGAACGAGATGGCAAATATCGACGTCGTCAAGACAGTCTGCTCTGTCCTCGACACCCTTAAACCGAAAGCGGACGGCTCAAGCTACGCCAGTCAGATCGTCTTCGTTAAAGACAGACCCGGTCATGACCGGCGCTACGCCATCGATGCATCGAAGATCTGCGAAGAACTCAACTGGAAGCCAGCCGAAACCTTCGAAACCGGCATCCTGAAGACCGTCAGATGGTATCTCGACAATCCGGACTGGATTGCAAATGTGACAAGCGGCGCGTACCAAAACTGGCTGAACCTCCAATACGGCAATAGCCCGCAGCCCTGAAACCTCGAAAGACCAGCAGACCATGTCCACACGTAAAGGCATTATACTGGCGGGCGGCTCCGGGACCCGCCTGCATCCGGCAACGCTGGCCGTGTCCAAGCAGCTCCTGCATGTCTACGACAAGCCGATGATCTACTATGCCCTGTCTACGCTGATGCTTGCGCGCATCCGAGAGGTTCTGATCATCTCGACACCACAGGACACGCCTCGCTTTTCCACCCTGCTCGGCGACGGCAGCCGATGGGGTATGAACCTGTCCTATTGTGTCCAACCCTCTCCTGACGGGTTGGCGCAAGCATTTGTCCTGGGGCGCGATTTCATAAACAAAGCACCTTCTGCATTGGTCCTCGGTGACAACATTTTCTATGGCAACAATTTCCAGGAGTTTTTGAGGTCCGCAACATCCCGTAGCTTGGGAGCCTCAGTGTTCGCTTATCATGTGAACGATCCCGAGCGCTACGGCGTCGTCGAGTTCGACAAGCAACGCAAGGCGATATCGATCGAAGAAAAGCCCGCGAAGCCGAAATCCAGTTATGCCGTGACAGGCCTGTATTTCTATGACGAACAAGTTTGCGACATCGCGGCAAGCATAAAGCCCTCCCCGCGTGGCGAACTGGAAATCACCGACGTCAACGCCCGCTACCTCGCCATGCAACAATTGCATGTCGAGATCATGGGACGCGGCTACGCCTGGCTGGATACAGGAACACACGACTCCCTGCTCGAAGCGTCGCAATACATAGCGATCGTTGAAAAGAGACAGGGCTTGAAGGTCGCATGTCCCGAAGAGATCGCTTTCCGAAACGGCTGGATTGACGCCGAGACGCTCGAAGGTCTGGCCCAACCTTTGGCCAAGAGCGGATATGGGGAGTATCTCATGAGAGTACTTGCTGAGTCGCACACTTAATTTGTGTGCGAAAAACTGCCCGCCGACACCACACCTCAACGCGTCACGAGGGAGCGGTAAAGTTTTACCGTCTCAATCTGCACTATTTCGGTCGAGAACTGCTGAGCTGCCATTGCTCTGCCTCTGGTTCCCATAACCTGCCGCGTCGCCTGGTCGACTATCAACCGATGCAATGCACTTGCCAGAGAAGGCATGTCGCGAGGTGACACAAGAATGCCGTTGACACCGTCGCTTACGGCCTCCCTGCACCCTGGGACATCTGTAGTCACGCATGGTAGCCCGGCCGCCATGCCTTCGAGCAAAGCTTTTGGGAGGCCTTCGCGATAGGATGGAAGGCAAACCACCGCTGCCTTGGCAAGCACAGCCGGCATATCGCTCCTGAAGCCCCAGAACTCTACCAAAGCCTCCTCTCGCCACCTGCGAAGCGTTTCCTCGTCGATCGAGGCGCGATTGCCAGGATCCAAGCCGCCGACAACGACAAAGCGTGCTGTAACACCGTCCCGCTTCAACAACCTCGCCGCGTCGACAAATTCACCGATGCCTTTGTCCCACAGCAACCTGGCAGGAAGCACAATCAGCGGAATGTCGGCGGCGACCTCGTTTTGCGTATATCGCGCCATATCGACACCGGCGCCCCGAATGAGCACCGCCTCGCGCGAGCGGACATAGCCAAGGCTGACGAAACTTTTGAGATCATCTTTGTTCTCAAACACTACGCGGCTTTTAGACGGGTTGAGAAGAAGCTTTAGAGCAAGGCCTATCGGAAACCGAAGCAAGCGCGCGACAAGGCCGTTCGAGCTGAATATGAAGCCGCCTCCGACGACAGCGTTTACAATCGGGACCCTGCCCGTCAGCCTAGTTGCGAGACTGCCAAGAATGATGGGCTTCAGCGCGACATTGTGCACGATTGAAGGCCGTTCATGCCGCAGGATTTTGCAAAGCCTGAACAATGCCACAAGCGCAAGGAGCGGATTTACCGACTTGCGATCCAAGGCAAGATGAATGACCTTCAGTCCAGCGGCTTCGATCTTCTCCCTGTGCTCGGCGACATGTGTCACCACCACGACGTCAAATCCCTCCCGAGCGGCCGCGACAGCGCGATCCAGAAAATGGGAGCAGAAGAACCAGTCAACAGAAACAAAGAGAAGGAGCTTTGGTCTATCTTTCATGAGTGCCACTCGATCTGGGTTTCAGATAGCGCCTTATGCCGGGAGCCCAGCGTGCCATGAGGCACTTGCCAAGTGATACCAGCAAACCTCCTACATTCCTGAAGGAAGGCCGCAGAAGACATTCCCTAAGCCAGTGCGAAGCCACTTCGGCGTAGCCGAGGGATGACATGATCGATTGATTTTGGTGGAGCCGATAGTGCAACAGGATGTCGGGAAGGTTTCCCATTCTTGCCCCTTGTCGCTCTGCTCGCAACCATAGATCTGTGTCCTCTGAGACAAAACCACCAAGGTAGCCTCTCATGTCTAGCAGAAACTGTTTTCGCAACATCACAGCGGGGTGGCAGAGAACTGTTCGTCTCGTCAATGCCCGAGAGATCGCCTTTGCGGATAGGGGGAAAGACATGCCTCCAATCTCACGGCTGTCTTCGTCGATGATAGCGACCGCTGATCCCAGAACATCTAGGCCATCGCGCTCCATCGCGGCAAGCAATGTGCTGAGCCTGTTCGGAAGGCACACGTCATCAGAGTCCATGCGCACCAGATAAGGTGTCATGGCCTGATCTGCGAGAAGGTTGAGATTGAAAGACAGCTGCCCGATCGATGACCGAGAGAGACGAATGCGAGGATCATGTGCGGCGTATTCCAGGAGCTTATGCCACAATGAGTCGTCACAGGCGTTCGCGCCAATCAAGAATTCAAATCTTGGCTCGTCTTGGGAAAGAACACTCTCGATAGCCTGGTCAAGCCAAGGATTATCCCGGTTGACGGCCATGATGAATGATGCACGAGGCTTACCCGTCTCGCGTTCACCAAATGCAGGCTGAGATTCTGATGGCTCAACCATTTGACGCGAACATCGCCTTCATAGCAGACCACATTTCCGCAACACGTTCTTCAAAATGTTCCTTTGGACACCAACCGGTTTGGGAAAAGAGCTTTTCATAGCTCAAGACATTTATAGGCACATCAAAACCTCGCGCCGGAAGCTGCTGTACCTCCAATGTGAGATTGTCCGCCAGAGCACGCTGCCTAAGGAAATCAAGTATATCGAGATTGGAGCGGCCAATCGATGTCCCGAGGTTGTACGCCTCCCCAAGGCTACCCATGTCAAGCACCGCAGCGATCCCGGCCGCTACATCATTGACATGGATATAGTCGCGAGTCGTCAGACCATCCCCGAATATGGCAATCGGCTCGTCTCTCAGAGCGTGACCGATCGCTGTGGCAATGAAGCCCTGCCCCGTAAATGCACGCTGCCCCACCCCATAAACATTCGATGGACGAACGATGGCGACGGGCAGAGATCTGAGCAGATGGAACATCAGAGCGTAGCGCTCGATAGCCAATTTGGTGATACCATATGGCGAAACAGGTCTGGTCGGAGCATCTTCCGAGATCGGCAGTTGATCTGCGACACCATAAACAGTGCCGCCGGATGATGTCACAATCAGCTTGCGCAAACCTGCGAGACGTTCCGCTTCCTCCAATAGAACCAGCACCGGCTGGAGGTTGGCGACATGATCACCCACCAGGTCTTTCGATCCCAACACGGGGGGCGTCGCATGAGCGAGAGACACAATCTCACCCACACCTTCAAGATGATAGCGTAAAGATATTCTGTCGACCAAATCGCAAGAAGCGTAAGCTGCGGCCTGGGGCAGTTCATCCGGACGATCGCGCCGACGCCCCAGCACAAGAACATCTCTGCCGCTCGACAGCAGGGCTCTCACAACATGTCGGCCAACAAAGCCGTGTCCGCCGATAACGCAGGTCCGCATTGTCACCGTCCGCAGTCGGACGACGAGGATCCGATCAGTATGGCTTCATAACGCTTTGTAATCGCTGCCCAGGTGAAACGCTCTCTCCAAGCATCCTGTCCAACCCTCCCCAAGGCAGAGAGCTTTGCCGGATCTTCAATCACTTTGGCAATCTGAGCCGCAAGTACGGGCGGAGCCGCTCGCGTATAGCCGCGCTCGTCTTTCTCTGCCTTACAGATGATACCAGCGCCAGTCCATGCCGCAATTTCCTCAGCATTGCCAACAGGCACTGAGAGAAACGGCGTTCCGGCGGCGACCGTTTCGTAAAGCACCAGCGGCGAGTATTCGATGTTCGAAGCGAAGACGAACAAATCTGCAGCCATGTAAGCTTGCACCAGTTCGCGTCTGTCAAAATCAGTGGTGAGAAGCAGCCTATCTTGGCCCAACTGATGCGCTTCGGCTTTCCAATAGGACAGCGGGTTGCTCGCCTCTCGAGCACTCGCCGGCAGGAAGCGCATCAATCCCGTGCCGTCCAGCCACGGTCCGATCCGGCGCAGAAGGCGCATCCTGATGCCGATCCACCCTTCTTCAGACCAAATCGTAGCCACCCTCCCACAAACAAATCTTAGTGACAACAACCGCTTCATTCGCCGAGCAATAAGCGTGCGGACGCCAGTCAGACCTTCGATCTCGTAAATTCCTCGCAACCGACCGTAGGGGCCACAAAGCTCCGCAACTTCGCGCTGATTCGAAGTGCCGACCCTAACACGATCTGGCTTCACAACGACCACTGGCCCAGGCGGAGCGTTCCCGTTCATGATGAAAGTAACATGACGCCGTTCGGTCCGGAGGCGGACAAAGGCCTCCAAGAGTTCACGATGCCCCTTCACGCCCGTCAGACTGCCTACGGTCAAAAGCACTGCGCTATCGGCAGGTATGCCATGCCGAGTTCTGAACTCCCGATCCCGCTCGACCCCAAATTCAATCTCGCTTGCTCCGTTGGGAAGAATCGAGAAGTTCGAGATTCCATGCTTGCGCGCAAAATCAACATCGCGATACTGCTCTGCATAAAAGATCAGATGATCGAACTTTCGCAGCACCTCTGGCAGTGCTTCAAAATACTCTCGGTAGCTAGGTTCGTATAATCCGGAAAAGCCGCAGGGAATGAAGACCTTGCGGCAGGTGATCTCGTCCAGCACCGGCCATAGCGCGTCGAATGTCCATTGCTGGGCAGCCTTGATCATGATCGCGTCACCATCAAACGCACGCACGAAATCTTGGTAGCGGTCGAGTTCTCCGTCCATCCCGCGCACTAGATTACCCGTGATGCCAAATTCGACAATGCGCACACCATTATGGCTATCGAAATCTCTATTCGCTAACCGTGTCGTTGCGACAGTGACTTCGTGTCCACTTTGCACAAGTCTCTCGGCGATTTGGCGCATGACCTCTTGAACGCCACCGATGCTGGGGAAATAGAATTCGCTACAGAATAGGAAGTGCATGAGAATTCTCCCGCTCAGCGCACTAGGTTGGCGAGTCGCCTGACCGCACCGCGGGCACGCTGAAGAAGCGGTTTTGCCCACTCCGATCCCGTCAGATGCATCATCCGTTGATAGCGAATGATGTTAGATCGTTCAGCGGCCTTGCACTGCACTTCGGGATCATCCGCACCGATCGACTTGGCTGCGTTGGCGATGATCGCTGCCATGGCCGTGATATCGGTTTTTTCTGACAATCGATGCAAGGCAGAATGGGTATAAGCCGCCAAGTTCTCTGCATGGATGTCCCCAACCGAACGGCCACTCGCAAGCGCGAGGTTTTCAGCACTGATGGTGACAAGACGATCCAGAAAAGGGTTCGGACCGGTGCGCGACATACTTTGCGGCACCTCCCTATAGATCAGCAGTCGCTCCTCCAGATTCGCGATCCGCCCCTTGCGCGCCATGCGGGACCAGAGTTCGTAGTCCTCGGGCGGCTGCCGACTGGGATCTGTCGTATAGCCGCCGACGCTCAGGACCGCATCGCGCCTCATCATGACCGAACTATGGACGAACGGATTGTTGAACAGCAGATCGAAAGCCAGCACCTCGTGCCGTGTCGGGTGGTCGTGGGTCCGATCCGTCGGTTCATCACCGACCCAGATCTCCGCAGCGGTCCCGAGCAAAATGCAGTCAGGGTTGTTGCGCATGTAGTCCAGTTGCCGGGCAAACCGCTCGGGATGGCTGAGATCGTCCTGGTCCTGCCGGGCGATAAACTCGCCGCGCGCCAGCGATATGCCTTTGTTGAGGGTGGCAGCAAGGCCCATGTTGTCCTGATGAATGACCCGGACGCGAGGATCGTTGACCCAATCGAGTAATCTGCCGGATTCATCCTTTGACCCGTCATTGATGGCCAGAACTTCGAAATCCGTGAAGGTCTGCGACAGCACGGATTGCAACGCCCTCTCGAGATCAGCGGCCCCGTTGTAGATCGGCATGATGACCGAGATTTGCGGCACACTCATAGGCGCACCC
The DNA here is from genome assembly GCF_050281005.1 of Allorhizobium sp. NPDC080224. NCBI lineage: Bacteria > Pseudomonadati > Pseudomonadota > Alphaproteobacteria > Hyphomicrobiales > Rhizobiaceae > Allorhizobium > Allorhizobium sp. NPDC080224. Next base: position 27,490 of record NZ_JBNNWJ010000006.1, on the reverse strand, counting down.
AATCCCCGGGCACCAAGTCGCGCGTATCATGGGTCGCTGCGCTGAACCATTGCTGCGGCGCCACAATGATCTTGTCGGAATGCGGGTTAAGCCAGGCACCCCACCAGCTGAATGAACTGTTGGCGATAATGTGGTGGCGACAGGCCATCATCAAGGCCATGTCCCAGGCACCACTATCCGGACCATTCGCATCTACGAGAACCATCTCCTGATCGATATGCAGGTTGTCTCTCACCCAATCGAGATCATCAGAAAACACAAAGAATCGCGGCGCTGGGCACCGTTCTGCAATATGGGTCACCGCGCGACGGTAATAGTCGAGCGAACAGACACCGTGATACTGCGCCGTATGGGCGTTGGTCACATAATCGCCACGGCGGATATGGAGCGAGACCGCAGATGCGCCGGATTCGCGGATCTTGCGGCGAACCTCCGCATTCCCGTCATCGACAGGAGCGCGCAAGACAAACTCCTCACGCAGCAGACCAGCGACATCTGCGAAGTATCGCGCGCTCTGGAAGTATCCGTCGAGATAGGCTGGATCTTTCACGGCGAGAATACGCGGATCATAGGCGAAGGACGCCTCCTGAAAGCGGTTCATGGGTAGCCCGAATCCCGCAGCCTGCATCAGCCGCCGAACGAAAGTCGGGGGTGCAGCGAAAACGCCGGCACGCGCCAGTTCGTCACGGGTTGCAGGTCGCGCACGGATTGCCCAGGAATCCAGCTCATAGCGCCGGAGGTCGTAATGCGTGAAGGCACTGACATCGAGCAGGAGCTCCGCATTCAAACGATGAGCAACAGCACGACCCGTTGCGAACTGGAACATCTGATTTCCCAGTCCACCCAGCAGCTTCACGATAATCAAAGATCCGTCCTTTTCCGTCTATCCTGGCGCCGGCCGTATTCAGCCGGGTTTTCTGGCCTTCATGTTGAGCGAGATATACTCACCGAATGGCTGGTTGGCCAGCGACGCATCCACCACACCCGGTATGAAATGAGGTTCATGTGGATACTCGCTGCAGTCAACATAGCCGACCTGTTCCATGAGGTGCCGCAACCAGCAAAAATTGTAGCCGGTCTTGTGGTAATCGTATGGCGTCGACTGCCCCCCATAGATTAGTCCGATCCAAGGAGAATTTCCCGGAGTCTGGAAATGCTGCGGGTTCTCCGAGTAAATTTTGACGATGCGGTCAATGTCCGGAACCGAAATCCGGATTTCGCCTCCAGGCATCAGGACATCGAACCAACGCCGCAGGATCGGCATGATTTCCTCGTGACCGAAATGCTCCATGACATGGCAGGCATAGATCTGGCTAGCGGAATTGCTGGGAAAGCGCTTCAGGAAACGAATGTCGTCCACGACATCGACGCCCAGCGTGTGCATCACGTCGACATTGACATAACCCGGCAGTCCGACGTTTCCGCATCCCAGATGCAGACGATAGGGCTTTTCAAAGTCGTCAGGCGACTTTCGCGTCGCGCCCGCCAACATCGACAGCCTGCTGGACTTTACCCTGTGTAGGAGGTTGTAGAGATAGATGCGTTGCTTCTGTGTCGTGACCGCCCTTACCAATTTTCGCATGACTTGCTCCCCATATCCCGATGGAGCAATCATTTCGAAAAAACGTAGCAACCGCAACCGCGAAAGAAGGGTGCATACACGGCGTCAACGACGGCGCCAATTCTCCCAGACATATGGGTAGTCATAAGTTCTTTCGTGGGTCCGCTCCAGACGCTCTTGAATTAGTCTCATTCGCTCGTCTGAATTCTCGACAAAGTCGTGGAACTGGACCTGGATATTGTCGATCCTCTCCACACAGCCCGTCGCCAACATGTGGTCAAGGAGGTCGTATTCTCCCCCTTCGATGTTGATCTTTAGAAGACCAACATGCTCTACTCCATTTTCTCTCATCCATACATCAAAGGGGACAACCTTTGCGGAAAGAGTGCTTTCGCCTGACTTGAATTGACTCGAGGCGTCGCCAGAAATCGACAGCTCCATAGTGCCGTAACCCGCTCCGAGTGCGCACTGGTGCACTCGGATACGGTCGTTACGTTCAAAACGCCGCTCGATCTGCTGGGAATAATCGCTCACCGGTTCCACCACGTGGACCGTGCAGACGTAGCGCGAAAAGATATCGCTGGCCCACTGCCCCTCGAATCCCCCCAGGTCGACGACGATGTCATCCGAATTCAGGTTATATTCGAGACGGAGGGTCTTGTCGCCAAGATCCGCGACCCATTTGGCATGCGCCATCTCTTTGGCTGTCGGCGGCGGTGGAACATGCACCTCTGGCGCCGGTGTGAGGAGGGGATCAATCGCATCGGCGATCGCACCGATGCGTCGCTCCATGAAACGCAGAAGTCTGCTTGCGAACATCGAGTTCACTCCCAATCGCGCATCGGCACAGCGCGGCCACACCTTCTGGCCAACTCAAGATCTGCGCGAGCACTGTCCAATGCACCTTCACGCTCCCAAACGAGCGAACGCCAGTACAGATATTCCCCCCCGATTCCGTAGAGCAGCGAATGGCTGAAGATGTTAGGTAGCGACAACAGAACATCTCGCTCTTCGCCCTGAGCGCCCGCGATAACCGCCTCAAGTTCGGTTCTTTCCGCATCAGTGACGTCGCCAGATCTCAGCTTATGCGTGGCAGCCAACACCGGGGATATTTCGATGCGCTCGCGAATGCTTACAGGGAAGATGAAAAGGATATCACCGTTGATCACCACGAAACGATCGGGCCAGAGTGCGCTAACCTTTTCGAGAAGGTCCCGAAGCAAAGGATAACCATGATTTGCTTCATGAACCTCAAACCCGGTCGGCACATCAATAAAATAGCGCAGGTCGTCGACCATGATGATTGATTGACCAACGTCAAATTCCCTGATGCTATCAAGCTCTTTTACAATCGGAGTGTTTTCGTCCGCCTTCGCAGTATTGCCGCCGCTCCAATGCGCATCCAGCCAGAATATAGCGCTGCGTCCACCCAGACCCTTGGCGGCATCAGCAATTCTTGTCGCCGAATTTCCCAGCAGAATTTGCACACCCTGCTTCTGGGCAAATCGGCCCTGTGCCTTGCTATGCAGCTCGGGTGACAGTTCGATGCTGACCACCTTTTCAAAGAAGCCGAGCATGGCGTCTACGGTGTCACCGAGATAAGTGCCGGTTTCGACAAATGCTTCAGCGGACACCAGCGCCCCGAGCGCAGAGACCTTGACAGGATCAAGGCCTCCATTCGGCAGCTTGAAATTGCAAAGTGAAAGCTTCATCTATTTCGTCACCGTGCTCTTGAACTCGTCCAGCTCTTCGAAAAATTTCTGGGACTGACCAACTGGAATTTTCCGCAATTTCTCGGGTATTACCTGTATCTTGTCTTCGCGGATCGGCACACCGTGCCAGACCAATGTGCGGTCTCCGGCCAGCTTCACCACACCGTTGTAGCCGTGGTAGATAAATGTCTCGTATTGCTGATCCTTGATCTCCCAAGGACGATAGTCAGGAATTAAGTGCTGAACGCAGTCGACTTCTCGGATGAAGAATGCGTTCCAGTCCGACGTCGCCACCAACTTGTAGCCCTTCGCTTTCCCGAGCTCCCAGAAGGCCGCCAGCGAATTTCCAAAGCAGGTCTGATCGTGTTCATCCTGGATGTGAACCACATTCGCAGGTATTGTAGGGTTATACTCGACAACTACCAGCATGGGTTCGAACAGGGACAAATGCTCCCAGATCGCGTAGTCGTATCCATCGATATCTATTGACAAGACGTCTATTTTTTTAGGCGCACCTATGCCGGTCAAGATTGAATCTAAGGATTGCGGTCCTTCGGGAACAACGAAGCAATTCACCGGATCAATCCGGCTATTGTCACCGTAATTGCGGACCAGATCCAAGAATCTGGTGCTGTCACCTTCAATAAAGCATCCTGCCCAGCCTTTTTCAGCAAGGTGGGCGCAGTTGGAGAGATGCTTGCCGTCCCATGCCCCGAACTCGACAAAGTACCCGGTTTCAATTCCCAACTTGCTCAGGAAGTACTCGATCAGACCGTCTTCGCCCGTCTGGGAATATACATTGCGTTTGAAGCTTTCGTACTCAGCAGTCAGCCGCTGCGAAATCACCCGAGTTGTCATACTTTTAACCCCGTCAAGCTGTTGTGCTTGTTGTAAGTCCAGTCTAGCCGAGGTCTCGACACGCCCGGCAATGCTCCGGTCCAGCCATGTCGGCGCATATCGGCAAACCCGTGCTCAGCCACCTCGAAACGAAGTGCGTTTTCGTAAGCGAAGTGAAGAGGCGCCTCAAGTCCGAAGCTGCTGACCGCGATCATCGCCGCAAAGCGCCCGTTGTTGAACTGGTAAGCAGGAATCTCGCATCTGGCGGTGTAGATCCCCTTCTCACGTGGAGAGGCGTCCGCCGGCAGCGATATGAAGACACGCCCGCCAAACTCGTCGTAGAAGTGGAAGTTCGGGGCTGCGGGCTGGTCGAGGTCCTGAAGCACCTCATAGGTCAGATCGATGAAAAACGGCCGGTCGATTGAAAGCTGGCTCGTGACCAGATCCTGCTCATCAACGATCCGCACATGGTGGCACCGGATCTTGTCCTGGTGGTCACTATGCGCCACCACGCCCTCATCGCCAGGCACGAATCGAGCCTTACCCCAACCGTCGGCATTACCAGACTCGAGGGATCTCACATATTGAGAGGCCGCATCATCGACCGAGCCGAAGTATACGGCTTGCCCACGCTCGAGAAACATTGCCTTCTCACACATGGCCTTCACGGCCGACATGGAATGGCTGACGAAGAGGACGGTGCGGCCAGCTCCCGTCAGCTCCTTCATGCGCTCGGCGCATCGGCGCTGGAATGCCTGATCGCCGACCGAGAGCACCTCGTCCACGATCAGGATATCCGGATCGAGCCAAGCCGAGACGGAGAAGGCAAGCCGCACGTACATGCCGCTCGAATAGTGTTTCACCGGCGTATCGATGAATTTTTCGACACCGGAAAAATCCACAATCTGGTCGAACTTGGCGGTGATCTCGCTGCGGCGCATACCGAGGATTGCGCCGTTCAGATAGATGTTTTCGCGTCCCGTCAATTCCGGATGGAAGCCAGTTCCGACTTCAAGCAGACTGGAAACCTTTCCGCGGATCGCTACCTTGCCGCTTGTCGGCTCGGTGATGCGGCTGAGGATCTTCAAAAGGGTGGACTTCCCGGCCCCATTGCCGCCGATGATGGCAACCCGCTCGCCTTCAGCGATCTGGAACGACACGTCGTTGAGAGCCCAGAAGGTCTCCTTCGGCATGTCTTCATCAGGCATTGCACCGACAGCATCCTGCCGCGCGAAGGGGTTGGCCAGCAATTCGCGCAGGCTTCTGGCCTTTCGCTTCGAGTTGTGACTGATCACATAGCTCTTAGAGAGGTGTTCAACCTCAATGGCGAGGGGTCTAGATGTCATCGGCAAACCGTGATTCAGCGGCCCTGAAATAGATCAGACCGACAAGCAGGAAAGACACCGTGATGATGAGCGAGGACACGATGCCATAGAGGCTTGGCACTTGACCGATGATGGCCCATCGAAAGGCATCGATGATGCCGGCGATCGGGTTCAGGTAGTAAAGTGGCGCCCATTGTGCGGGAATGAGAGCCGTACTGTAGCCTACGGGAGAGGCGTAGATGCCCAGCTGCAACATGAACGGCACAATATGCCTGAAATCACGATAGCGCACCGTCAAGGCAGAGAACAACAGCCCGATACCAAGCGACAGAAGCCCAACCCAGAAGCCAAGCAGCGGAATTAACAGAAGTTTCCAGTTCGGATCGATGCCATACCAGAGCATCAAAAGCACAAGGACGGAGATGGAGACGACGAAATCCACCGCTCCGACCAGCACAGTGCTGGCCGGCACGATCATGCGTGGAAAGTACACCTTCGACAGCAGGTTGCCGTTTATGACCAAACTGTTGCTCGATTCCGCCGTCGCGTTCGAGAAGTAGAACCAAGGCAGCAGTCCCGTGAAGACGAGGATCGCATATGGCACATCACCTGACGACAGGTTGGCAATCCGACCGAAGACAACGGTCAGGATCATCATCGTCAGGAGCGGACGAATGAGAACCCAGCTCACACCGATCACCGTCTGCTTGTAGCGGACCAAAATGTCTCGCCAGGCCAGAAACAGGAGCAGTTCGCGATGGCGCCATAGATCCCCCCAGTACGCCTTTGCGGACACTCCGTTCTCGATTACCAGCACACTTTTACTGAGTGTCATTGCTCAACCATAGACACGCTACTTGTCGGCCCCACTGTCACTTGATGGGCGCTCACACTCTGAGCAGCCATAGGACCCTCTCGTTGCTCGGATTCTGTGGTTTTGATCTCTTTTTTTGCTGGAGAGAAACGGAGAAAACTAGGCGCACTGCTATGCTGACACGAAGCCGTAGCTCTCATTTTCACCGCCTGATGCCGTCCTATTTCCGTCACAAATGCTTCGAGCATACCGTTATCAGCCTCTCGCTTTGGACTACGAAACCCGAGCAGCTCCGCATTAGACGGGCCATACACTCGGGGCTGGATTGGGTCAATAGAACCTCGCTGATGGAAACCGCCAAACAAGGCCGCCGTCGAGTGCTCCAAAAGCCTCGCTTTCTCCTTCTGTCCAGCACCATCTGGCCTCAAGAGCCTTCTCGGCGCTGGCCGTGTTTGGCGGATTCCAACAAAGCTTCCCCGTGAACTGCCCCCATTTCGACCGGACAGTCGGCATAAGCAGAAAGGCTCAAGCACAGGCTTGAGGTCAGGCTTATGTCTACCGAGTATCGACACGTTGAATTGCTGACGGGCGATGTCCGCCGTAGACGGTGGACAACCGAGCAGAAGCTGACAATCATCGAGCAGAATTTTGAACCTGGCTAGACGGTGTGTTCCACCGCTCGCCGTCATGGCGTTGCGCCCAATCTGCTTTACCGGTGGCGCAGGCTCTGGAGTGAAGGAGGTGCTGCAGCCGTGGATTCTGACGAGCCGGTTGTCGGCAATTCGGAAGTGAAGAAGCTGGAGGATCGTGTCCGCGAGCTCGAGCGCATGCTCGGCCGCAAGACGATGGAGGTCGAAATCCTCCGTGAAGCCTTGTCCAAAGCAGACCCAAAAAAGCGGATATCGCGGCCGATCTTGTTGCCGAAGGACGGTGCCCGATGAAGGTCGCAGCCGACACGCTGGGCGTATCCCGTTCCAACCTCGTCGAGCGGCCGAAAGGAAGATCAAAGCCGCGCGGGTCCTATCACAAGCCCTAGGATGCAGAGCTTTTGCCCATCATCCGCAGACTGGTGGATCAAAGGCCAACCTATGGCTATCGGCGGATCGCCGCGCTCCTCAATCGCGAAAGGCGAGCCGCCGATAAGCCTGTCGTCAACGCCAAACGGGTTCATCGCATCATGGGCCACCACGTCATGCTGCTGGAGAAGCATACCGCCGTTCGCAAGGGCTCTATCCATGACGGCAAGGTCATGGTGATGCGCTCGAACTTGCGCTGGTGCTGGGATGGGCTGGAGTTCGCCTGCTGGAATGGCGAGGTCATTCGTATCGCCTTCATCATCGACAGTAAGCGGCAAGGAGACCCCATCTGGCGTCGCTGATGCTGGGCAGGGTATCCCGGACATACGAGTTCTCTGATTGTGAGGATCTATGTCTAGGCCTGCGGCTAGCCTTGGGTTGATGCGAATGATTGAGGCGGTGCCCGATCGCCTTGACGGGTCGCCGCGACAGTTGCGGCGGTTCTGGTCCGACGAATTCAAGGCCACAGCGGTTGAGCAGGCCTGTCAGCCCGGTGTGAACATGTCGGCAATCGCGCGGCAGATTGGGATCCTGCCATCTCAACTCTACCGCTGGCGTAGAGAACTGTTGGCCAGTGAGGAGCCTGGGCAACCAGCGCCGGCAGTTGAAAGGCAGAGCGCCGCCACCTGGCCCCGACTCCGTCGTCGAAATCGTCATTGGCGGTATCGTCGTGCGGGCCGGCCGACATGTCGAAGAAGCGCATCTGCAGCGCGTGATCCGGGCGGTTCGCTCAGCATGATCCCTGCAGGTGTAAAGGTCTTCCTCGCCAGCCATCCTATCGACTTCCGCAAGGGGCCGGACAGCCTGCTGTCGTTGGTGCGCGATGCTGGCAGTGATCCATTCAATGGCTCCCTTTATGTCTTCCGGGCCAAACGGGCGGACCGGGTCAAGATCGTCTGGTGGGATGGATCAGGGGTGTGCCTCTACTCGAAACGGCTGGAGAAGGCGCAGTTCTGCTGGCCTCGGATCGGCCATAACCGGGTGCAGCTCAACCATGCCCAGCTCATGGCGCTCGTTGATGGCATGGACTGGAAACGGGTCCGTTCAGTCGCGGTGAAGCCGCCGGAGATTGTTGGGTAAAGGCCTGCGGCGAAGTGAATCAACCGCCTGAAAGGGCAGGAAAACCGGAGCAAAATGTGCTCTGGTAGGCGCTATGACGCCGCCCGATTTGCAGCTCCCGGATGATGTAGAGACCCTGAAGGCCATGGTCCTTGCCATGGCCGAGAAAGCTGCGCGCACCGATGCTCTCGAGAGCGAGGTCGCAGATCTGAAGGCGAAAAACGCCGATGCTGATGAACGCATCGAACGACTCACCCAGATCCTGAAAGCCTTCGATCGTGCCCGCTTTGGCCGGCGATCGGAGAAGCTCGCATCTCCGACGATCGATGATGAGCAGCAGGCTTTTGTCTTCGAGGAAATCGAGACCGGGATTGCTGCAATCCGAGCCCAGGTGAACAACAGCGTCACCCATCCCGATAGCAAAAGTCCGCCGCGACCGCGCAAGGGCTTTGCACCTCATCTGGAACGGGTCGAAGTCGTGATCGAGCCAGACGAACTGCCCGAGCATGTCGGCAAACAGAAGGTTCTGATCGGTGAGGACGTCTCGGAGCGGCTGGACGTCGTGCCGGCGCACATCATCGAGGGCGGCATTCCGACGGAAGCGCTTCTCGCCCAGATCGCGGTGTCGAAGTATGCCGATGGCCTTCCACTCTATCGGCAGGAGGCAATCTATGCCCGCGACAAGGTCGAGCTTGACCGGAAGCTGAGGGCCCAATGGATGGGCAAGCTCGGCTTTGAGCTCGATATCCTGGCCGACTACCTCCTCGCCGAGATCAAGAAGGCGGAGCGCATCTTCGCTGACGAGACGACGTTGCCCACGCTCGCGCCCGGATCCGGATCGGCCAAGACGGCATGGCTAGGGGCTTATGCCCGGGATGACAGACCCTTCGGTGGCAGCGGTCCGCCGATGGTCGCCTATCGCTTCGAAGATAGCCGTGCTGGCGATCGGGTCGCCCGGCATCTGAGTGGCTATCGCGGTATCCTTCAAGTTGACGGGCATGGTGCCTACAACAAGCTTGCCCGATCCGACGGCGGCAATGATGGCGTGATACTGGCCGGCTGCTGGTCCCATAGCAGGCGCAAGTTCTATGAGCTCCACGCTTCGGATAGTTCCAGGATCGCCACCGAGACGGTGGAGCTGATGGCAAAGCTCTGGGAGGTGGAAGCAGCGGCCCAGGGACAGAGCCCTGACGGCCGTGTCGCGGCAAGCCAGGCGACATCTGCTGCTGTAGTCAACGAGCTCTTCGCCCTCTGGCAGAAGACCCTGCCGCGGATCTCCGGCAAGTCGAAGCTCGCCGAGGCGATCCGCTATGCCACCTCGCGTCGCTCCATCTTCGAGCGCTTCCTCTCCGACGGCCGCATCGAGCTCGACTCCAACATCGTTGAGCGCGCCATCAGGCCCCAGACAATTACGCGAAAGAACAGTCTCTTCGCTGGCAGCGATGGCGGCGGAAGGACCTGGGCGACAATCGCCACGCTCCTTCAGACGGCGAAGATGAACAACGTCGATCCGCAGGCCTGGCTCAGCCTAACCCGCGAGCGCATCGCCAACGGCTGGCCCAGCAGCGATCTCGAAGCACTCATGCCGTGGAATTACGCGGGCTGAACGGTCGCAGCTTGCCGCTTACCATCGACGTTCATCAGGGCTAAATGAAACTAGCCGAGATGTCCGGTCAAACGGGGTGCACTCCACCCCGCCACAGTGGCGGAAATCGAAAGCGGAGCGGCACAAGGAAATGAATAGAAATCTGCTACCAGAATAAGGCCCGGATTGCTCAAAGAACGAGATCGCCCGCCCCGCACGACTAGCGAACCCGCTCTGTCCATATCATCGGTGCCATCTGCCCCAGCAAGGCTAGGAAGCGGTACTGATCGTGCCGTGGTGCGGACACCTAGGCGATGACGCAGCACCTGGCCGAAATCTCCCGGCATGTGGCCGATGATACGCATGCTGTCGTCATTATGGATCAGGCCAGCTGATCAGTGAGGAGACGTGTAAGGCCCAGCTTAGAAACCCGCTAAAGGTGGGATAGTTACCGCGATTGTCTCAAAAGCATGCGCAAAATTTCAGTGGACCAATAGAGTCATTTTTCGCATCCTAAATTGGTTGGATTTTCAAGACGTGACAGCCGACGAGAGGCGTGCGACCACAAGTAGACTTCGGTAGGCGCTGGTAGCCGCCATAGAGCTATGTCGGGCGAGTGGCACCAAGATTGAACAATTTCAACACCATCCCAAGTTGTCTGCATATTATTGCGATTCAACATTGTCGCGAAACGCCGTGGACGCCCCGGAATGACTTCTCTAGCAATGCGGGCTTGCAAAGCAGGATATCTAACCAACAACGCCCCACCCAAATCCCAGAAGGCCTCTAGTCCTTCTACAGAATTTTCCGGCTTGACCGCATCAACTAGGATGAATGCATCATATTCTGCCTGCTCAATAAGATTCTCTGCAGGAAATCTATCCAATAAATCCGTCTGAAATTTCCAACTACGCACCCAACTCTGCAAGTTATAAATTGACGAAAATGAAAAAATGACAAGAAAACCAATCAAAATACTAAATACAAAAAATTTCACATGATGTTTGCACTTCTCAACAACCGCCCAAGAAACGGCAGGAATTAGAACCAGCCAAAGAGTGATTACGACCGTAGTTCGAGAGAATACTCCAGTTGACTGAATCCTGTAGTGAGCAAGCGCAAACAAAATTATTGACGTCAAGCATCCAACAGCAATCGCAATCAGCACCAAGAAAACCTGAGCACGCTTTTCATAAAAAGATACGAAAGCAAAAAGTCCGAATAGAAAGATTACTATGGCAATGCCTAATATATCAGGAAAAACAACGGAATTCAAAATCTCAGAAGGCAGCAAGCGGATACTTAACAAGGCTGTATCGAAAAACGAATAATTAAATGACCTGTCAATAGAAGCGCCAACGTACGCAATACCTCGGTTAAACATTACCAAAATGAATTGCGCGACAACAAATCCACTTAAAACAACAATTATGTCCTTTGGTTTTTTTAGATGAAAAGGTCCACCGCCAATTGCAACCAACAGAATAATTAATGGAATAAACGATAACCAGAAAAGTTCTGAGATTAAGGATATTCCTACAAAAATGGGCAAAGCCTTCAGGAGCTTCGACCGCGTAGTGCTAGTTCCCAGGATGACGATTCCAATAATACAAAAACCAATCACACTGATCTGCGCCGCAAACGTTGTTGGCCAGACCGAGAAGCCGAGCCCCCATGGAGCAGCTAGCCAGAATGAAGCAGCAAGTGAACCAGACCATAAAGCCGTCGCAGAATTAGCCACAAAGTAGCTTGCTATTGTCTTTGCAAGTAAGCCAACGGATGCGGAACAAACGGCAGTGATCACCACTAACGCAACCTGATAGTAGAAGGGATCAAGCGGCAGAATCAGAGCAAGCGAGACCAGAGCTAGCGCGTATATGGGTCTTGAAGCCTGCTCCAAAAATATATTTGGAATGTTACTTTGCGATACATGTACAAAAACCGCCCAATCGTCGTGATAGAAGCCCGTCACCCATGGGCGCCAAGCAACAACTAATATCCAAACAATACATGGAAGAGCCAGCGACGACAATTTGCTTTTTTCAGCGATCAACTTTATAACTCTAATGCTACTCACTTACTGCCACCGCCTTTATTCCGATATCGAAGTGGTCCGTCTACTTGAAATTCAACAAAATATCTAAGTATAATACGTAAACATGTGGTACGCATATAGTTGAGATGGCAGCCCCCTCAGATCGGAGCTTCTTGAACGCAGCATGCCCATCCTCTCCCCTCAGCGAGGCAAATACACCATAGGCACGCTAGAGTATATAGATGGCCTCATGCTCTGAGCCTAGGGCAGTCCGCTTAAGGGCGTTATAATGGCCTCGTCAAGCCTTATCTTATGAGCTTAAATCGAACTTCTAGAATGCGTTCCATTATTGGCCCTGCGCTTGGTGGACACGCTCGGGTTAGATCATCTGCCGTTCGGCAACCTCGACGGGCAACAGCATCCTGTTTCTGGGAGAACTCCAATTCCCAGAGGTCGAAGGTTTGGTGCCAGAGCACAAAGGACCGGACTCTCGTCAGTTTTGGGGGAAATTTTCAGTAGCGGGTCACTCCGCAACCGAATAACCTCGCTCGGCCAGCGAAACGTGTCCCGTTGGTACTTTTGCATGAAATTGGCTTTGCCCAATTAGCCCTCCTACCCAAATTTAAGGACATCGTCAGGGAAAAGCAGACGGCCACTTTTCGTTGTCAAGTCAACTCTTATGGAGTCGTTTTTTTGGTCTCCCCAAATATTGGATATCTGTTAGTTTCGCGTGCTGGCGCTCAAAACCTATCGAAACTCGAAATGCAGGTAATCGGCTGATACAATGCTGGGCTCGAAATGCCTTGAATGATTTTGCCATTCGTTTAGAGCAATACTCACTGAACAGGGAGAGTGAATTGAAAGATGTCCTAATTTTCGGTTTAAGCGACATAGCCGAAGTTGCCGCGTTTTACTTTTCCCAAACTACTAATCGCAACGTCGCAGCGTTCACGGTCGACGCGGCGTACGCCTCAACTCCATATAAAGACGGGAAGCCTGTTGTCGCATGGGAGCAAGTTGAAACCCTTTATCCACCCGAGAGTTTTGAAGTATTTGTTGCGTTAAGCTACGCAAAGCTCAACAAGGTACGGCGCGAAAAAGTCACTGAGGCCAGATCGAAAGGTTACTCTTTAGCTAGCTACATCAGCCCCCGCGCTACAACTTTCGATGGTTTCGATATTCGACCAAACCAGTTTATTCTCGAGGACAACACCATACAGCCTTTCGCGAAGATAGGCGAAAATGTAACGCTCTGGTCAGGCAACCATATCGGCCACCATAGCTATATTGCTGAAGACACGTTTGTCGCTTCGCATGTTGTAGTTTCAGGTGGCGTAACGATCGGACCGCGATGCTTCATCGGCGTGAATGTGACAATTCGTGATCACGTCAAGATTGGCGCCGACTGTGTCATCGGTGCCGGGAGCTTGGTCTTGACGGACATCCCCGATGGCTCCGTTGTAGCAGCCACGGGAACAGAAATATCAAAGGTGCCAAGCCACCGTTTGCGGCAGATTTAACGAGCATGAGGTGGCGTAAACTTGGCTTAGTGTTCTCACCGTTGGGTCAGCATCCAGCACTACTTACTCATGCAGCGCTGCCCGTGGCGGCCTCTTTGTCGAGCGACCTGGTTAGGGTGTTTTTCTCTGGCCGGGATGCCATGAACAGATCTTCTGTCGGCTCGGTCATTTTACGGATAGGCGATCGTCCGCGCGTAGAGGATGTCCCCTCAGATCCGGTCTTACTTCCCGGCGCCACGGGCGCTTTCGACGATAGTGGCCTGGGAGTCGGATGCATTGTACGCGGCGAAACCGAAGACAGACTGTACTACATGGGATGGAACGTCGGAGGCTCGGTCCCTTGGCGGAACGCCATTGGGGTAGCCGTCGGCTCGGTTGAAACTGGACATTTTGTCCGGCTCTCCGATGGTCCAATCATGGACCGCGACACGGTTGACCACTACAGCCTGTCATACCCTTGGGTTTGCCAGTCGGCTCGAGGTGTATGGACCATGTGGTACGGAACGCATTTAGCCTGGGGAGCCGAAAAAGCAGATATGTCGCACGCCATAAGGCGAGCCACCAGTACTGACGGAATCAACTGGACCAGGTCCTCAAAAGTAGTGTTGGGCCCACAAGGGAGTGACATTGCTGTCGTACGCCCATCGATAGTAGAGTTCGGTGACGGCTTTCAGATGTGGTATGCGCGGCGAGGATCAGGCGCCTATGGCATCGCCCACGCCATCTCTTCGGATGGTGTCACGTGGCAGCGTAGTTCTGAACAGGTATTGGAAACGGAACACAGCGGATGGGAACGCGGCGCTGCGACCTATCCAAGCGTATTCAACCACGCCGGTCGCCTCTGGTTGCTTTACAACGGAAGTGGCTACGGTGAAACGGGCTTTGGACTTGCCGTGTGGGACGAATGACGGACAAGCACTGTGAATTCCCAAAGTCCATAGTCCTGGAGGATCGCGACGTGGCGACCATAACGCTCGATACAGGTCTTTAGCACATCTACTGGATCAGCATAATAAAGATCCTCACGTCGCTTTTCTGCATCAGAGCAGAGTGAAAGCATATTGAAGCCGAAGCCCAGCTTACTAAACCGCGCGAGTTTATCAATTGTCGCATCGACATGGCTTGCCCATCCACGGACATCTGTTCCGCGGCGGACGTTGAAGATACCACTTGCCACCGTAAAGTCACAGATCGTTGGAGGCGTATCCCCGACACACCAGCGGACACCAGGCGCGTCACCAAATACAGAGCTGGCCGCATCAATCATCGCAGGTGACAGATCGCATCCGACGTAGTCTCCTTGATGGCCGTCTTCTCGGAGAACCCTCAGAAAATCCCCGTAACCGCACCCAAGGTCAGCGACCGAGGCAGCACGGTCTTGTTGAAATAAGCGCAAGAATTGTTCATGTCGGATTCGATGAGACCACTCATCGCCCCAATCGACGCCTTTAGGGGTGGGCCCATGCTGTTCTATAGCTGCAGTGTAATATTCTCTGACAGCAGAATTGATCACCTCGGCAACATCGGCATTCATGCAGCACCCCTTTGAAGCACGAGTTCTCTCGTCTGCTCCAAGCCCAAGTTCAGAATTGTATCTACAATCGACACAGAAGGAACAAACGCACCCCAAAGTTGACGGTATGGCTCTTGGAATTTACTATATTTCATCCACTCAACCGACATACCCATGGCGTTGAATTCATGCTCATCAAGATAATTCTTCGCGGAAGGACCAGATAAATAGATACTTGCTCCAGTTGCCATCGCAAGCTTCACTAAGCGATCTGTCGGAGACATTTGCACAAGTACTTCTCGTGGAACCAAATCGACGTCACGACTGAACTGGGACCTGATGCCGAGCATCTGACATATTGCCATTGTCATTGTCTGATTCATTTCGGACAGCGTCGGAGTATTGGCTACGCTTTCAAACAACTGCTCAACGAGCGGAAAACTCTCTCGGAAGTGGTGCGCGCGCCTGTAATTCAATTCGATACTTTTCAGATGAGTCTTCCACCAGTTTGGCTCTGCTATGTGGACTTCATCGATGGACGAATGAAAGTTCCCCTTTTGCATCACAGGAACAGAAAGCCAGTGGACGCCTTGAGGAGTCTTGATGGTATTCCTTGTTCGCCAATCGCGTCGTGTAAATTGCACGCTGTCAAGAAAAACAAAACAGTCGCACTGTGCAATGGCCGCAAACAAACCCCTCCATGGCAAGTAACTCGACTGGATGATCGCAACTCTTTTCATCTATTTTTTGGCCCAAAAAAACGGGCGATCACGTCGATCACTCTATGAACCTCACGATCGCTGAGCTTGTAATAAAGTGGCAATCGTAGAAGACGGCTGCTTATATCATCCGTGACTGATAGTGCGCCCGAAGCACGGCCATATTTACGTCCCGCCGGCGCCGAGTGGAGTGGCACGTAATGGAACACCGCGTTTATGTCATTTCGATTGAGATGCTGGATGAGATCTGACCGCACCGTTTCCGACTCCAGCAAAATCCAGAAGATATGACCGTTTACATCTGTCCCCGTTGCAGATGGTATTTCAATGTCACCGCTCATGGACAACGGAGCGAGAAGATCCCTATACATGTCATAAATTTCTCGCCGACGTTTACATATGCCATCAGCGCACTCGAGTTGGGCCATAAGAAATGCGCTAACGATCTCACCCGGGCAATATGACGAACCTATGTCTTGCCAGGTGTACTTGTCCACCTGACCACGAAAGAATCGACTGCGATCGGTACCCTTTTCTCGGATTATCTCTGCCCTCTCAATTAGCGCCTCATTGTTTATAATGAGCGCACCACCTTCTCCGGAGATAACATTCTTGGTTTCATGGAAAGAAAGACACCCTAAGTCACCTAGCGTCCCGAGAGGCTTGCCTCGATAAGATGAGAGATGTGCCTGTGCCGCATCCTCAACGACTATGAGGCTTTTGCGCCGCGCTGTGTCTAGAATGGGATCCATATCACAGCCCAAGCCCGCGTAGTGGACAGGGACGACAACCTTGCTACGTTCGGTGATCGCAGGCTCTATCAATGCCGGATCAATGTTCAAAGTCGCAGGGTCTATGTCAACAAACACAGGGGTGGCGCCGCGCAAGACGAACGCAGTCGCGGTGGCCGAGAAGGTAAATGACGGCATGATGACTTCGTCACCGGGCCCCACATCGGCCAGCATGGCGGCCATTTCCAACGCGGCCGTGCAAGAATGCGTCATCAGGACGCGCCGGGCAGCGAGAGCATTTTCGAGCCACTCTTCACAACGCCGCATGAAAGGGCCACCACCCGCGATCGTGCCGTTTCTTATGGCCTGCGCAATATACTCCATTTCGTTACCGACAATTGCCGGCCGGCCGAACGGTATTCTACCTTGCGAAGAGTGATTCATGATAAGGCTTCCAGAACGCCCCTACGGCGTAGTCGGGTTGTTTTGCCAGCCGAGGCCAGCCATGTCTAGTCGAGTGCGCCACATCATTGACTTCTCCTCCAAGATAACGCCGTCGGAAGAAAACCCGCCTTTCGGTTTTACTCAAGGCTCTTTCGTTCTGCCTGTGGATTCAGTGACGTCGCCTCAGTGACCTGTGCAAATTTGGTTCTGCAACCTCGCTAAGGCGCTTCGATGTTTCAGGATTTTGCCTGAAGCGTCGGATCGCACCGCTGCTACGTCGCTTCTACTTTATCCAGCATGACGTTGCAGGGTGATGAGCGAAGAGAAACGCGACGTAACGATACAGAAAGAGGAGCAATATACCGAAATCTAGTTTAGTATCCTGCTGCCGCTAGCTTCGTCGAAATCACTTAAAATTTCAATGATTTGGTTTTCGGGCAACGACAACTCGACTGCCGCCGACCGGCCACTTCAACCCAAAAATGGCTAACGACACTTCAATATTGAGAATGCAACGCAAAAGTCGATTGACCCATGCCGGCGCATCAAATTCCCTTTTCAGGATAGCCTCTAGCGGCTCTGGCCCGCGTCGGCGAAGACGACTTGCGGCCATGAGCGGGAGAAGTGTAGCTGTGTAAGAAGTCGAGAACAAGATTTCGAAGCCAACGGCTCTCATTTTCGCTTCCAACTCACCCCGACGATATCGACGCTTATGGTGACCAACTTCGTCCGCCTGACTCCACAGAAAGGGATGCTGCGGCACCGCAACTACGACGCCCCCACCTGAAGTCAAGCTGCGATAGAACTCCTTCAACACCAGCTCATCTTCTTCGATATGCTCTATAACATCGTAGGCTCCAACTAGGTCAAACGCACTGCACGCAGGAATGTCGCGGGCATCCATCTGGATAAACTGCACTGTGTCCGAGCCGGCGAGCCTATCTCGGGCATGCCGCAGACCCGAAGGATGAATCTCAGATGCGACCAAGTTTGCTTCGGGCAGCACTTGCCTGATACCTCGCAGCACAAAGCCGGTTCCACAGCCGATTTCCAAGTACCGACGGCAGGCGGGGAAAAATCTTAGGATGAGCTCCGTAATAAGGCGATTACGAGGCTCGAACCAGTAGTGACCATCTTCCTTGATGTACAAGTCCTCGAACCGGGTGGGATCAAAACCCGTCGCGGTGTCGGCAAGCTCGGGTGCGAATGACATTACTCCCCCCACCTGAACCGGTGCATGTCCGCAACTTGCGCACTGCCACCCCTCAGGCCATACGCTCTCCCGCTCCATGACAGCGAAACTCTCTCGGCAACGAGGGCAGATACGAGTACTATTCAACTCAAGCTCCGATCGCACTTACTGTTACGCCCGCTACAATCGTTACCATCCCGATAACTTGTAACATCGAAAGGCGCTCGCCAAACAACAAGACTGAGCCAATCGGAACAATCACGAAGGTCAATGCCATAAAGGGATATGCGACACCCAGTGAGGTTCGTTGAATAGCAAGCGTCCAACAGGCGCTTGCTACAACGGCCGCAACAAGTCCAGATATCACACCCGGATCGGTGAACATGGCGACAAGATAGTCAGTTCTGGTCGACGGCCCCTTGCCAATCATTGCGATTGATCTCGCCTTTACGACCAGTTGTCCATACGCTGTCAGTATAAGCGTAGCTGCAATGAAAAGATACTTCTCCATAAAGACCTCAACCTCGCGAATCAGTGGTGGTCAGTGCTACGCTTGGCTGCCCACGGTGTATACGTCTAATTACCGTGTAAGGCCGTCTTTTGGATTCGGTAAAAATATTGGCGATGTAAATTCCAATAATTCCAAGCAGAAGGACGTTAAGTCCGCCGAAAAAGGAAACCGTAACAATCAGCGAGGTCCATCCATCGGTTGCGACACCTGTCGAGATATATCGACCGATGGTATAGAGTATCATCACAGCGGAAAAAGACGCTGTGGCAAGTCCCAGATAAAGTATCATGTAGAGTAGGCGTGTCGATGTCGTCGTTACGTACTTCACGAGCATCTCCAACCTACGGGAGAAGGAGTAAGTCGTCGGCGACAGTGATAGCTTTCGCACTTTCAAGGGGACTTGACGGAATCCCGTAAGCAGCCAAAGATGGGCAATGAAGAATTCGCGGTCGCGGTGACGGACTAGGGCTCGAACGTAGTCCCGGGTCATAAATCGAGCTGTAACCAAGTTGCGCGGTAATTTTTCATCGCTGAGTCTTTCCACAAGCCAGAAAAACACTTCGCCAGTTACGCGCTCAACTCTGCCTCCTTTCCGCCGCTCTTGAACACCGTAGACTACATCACAGTCGCCAACGTTGAACCGGGACACGAACATGTCGAGTAGCTCTGGCTCCTCTTCCAGATCACTATCTATAAGAAACACGTAGTCACCGGATGCAACCGCAAGCCCGGTCATCATAGCCCGGTGATGCCCGAAGTTACGCGAAAGCTCCACCACGACCACCCGCGGGTCGCGGTCTTTCAGCTCCAGAGCAAGTTTCAAGCTTCCGTCACGCGAACCGTCATCGACAAACACGATCTCAAATTCAGCGAAGTGTCTAGATACGGCATGAACGCAACGTTCGTAGAACTCAACGACTGTAGCTTCCGATTGATACAGCGTTGCGACAACTGAAAGCTTACTTTGTCCGCCCATTTTTCCCCAACCAGTGTCAAACCCATAGCGCATTTTGCATGCTGTTAGCGCACCTAAACAGCTTATTCAAACGTAGGTTACCGACCGACTTCCGATCCACAAACTGGCAAAGGCAGCAGGTAGACCAGAGGAGCTTTATTCTTCTTCAGTGCATCTGCCAAAAACACAGACTCGCCCAATCTCAGTTATCTCCGATCCTGTTTCTCGCCCAGGTTGGTTTTGGCCTGCTCCAAATCTTTTAGCCTATTAAGTAGCCTTGATTTAAGCGGAGGGCACCTTTGGGGAGGTGCTTTAGGGCAACAACTGAAAATAGCTTGCTAAAGCATGTCGCATGCAGAACGCAGAATTCCTGCAGCTCGAGGAAAACACGCTTGAGAGACATAGTCCGAGATCGTAGAGGAAATCATTTACCAAAATGATGGCGCCGACAGCTTTCAAGCAGGCCGGCGCCAAACCTTTAGACCCAAATCAAGGTAAGAGCTGGCACTGATCATTCATGGTGATCATAGGCCTTGAAGCCGCCCTTCTTGACGAGCGAGTCACGCTTGGCTGCCGTGAAATCGGCGTCGACCATTTCTGTGACCAGCTCCTTCAGCGTCGTCTTCGGCTCCCAGCCCAGTTTTTCCTTGGCCTTCGTCGGGTCGCCAAGCAGCGTCTCGACTTCAGTGGGACGGAAATAGCGCGGATCGACACGAACGATGAGCTGGCCCGGCTTGAGCAGCAACTCGTCGTTCGAGACTGTTTCGACGATGCCGATTTCACTCTCGCCCTCGCCTTCGAACCGGAGGGTAAAGCCGAGGGCCTCTGCGGCGAACTGCACGAACTGCCGGACGCTGTACTGGACACCGGTGGCGATGACGAAATCCTCGGCCTGCTGCTGCTGGAGCATCAGCCATTGCATCTCAACATAGTCGCGAGCATGGCCCCAGTCACGCAAGGCGCTGAGATTTCCGAGATAGAGACAGTCCTGCAAGCCGAGCGCTATACGGGCGATCGCGCGCGTGATCTTGCGGGTGACGAAGGTTTCGCCGCGAACCGGGCTCTCATGATTGAAGAGAATCCCGTTGCACGCGTAGATCCCATAGGCTTCACGGTAGTTTACGGTGATCCAGTAGGCATACATCTTGGCGACAGCATAGGGACTGCGCGGATAGAAGGGCGTTGTCTCCCGCTGAGGGGTCTCTTGCACCAGCCCATAGAGCTCGGAGGTTGATGCCTGATAGAAACGGGTCTTCTGTTCCAGCTTCAGGATCCGGATCGCCTCGAGAATGCGCAATGCGCCAATGCCATCTGCATTCGCTGTGTATTCCGGCTCTTCGAAACTGACGGCAACATGCGATTGCGCCGCCAGATTATAGATCTCGTCAGGCTGCGTCTGCTGAATGATCCGGATCAGACTCGACGAATCCGTCATGTCCCCATGATGAAGGACGAAGCTCCGATTCTTCTCGTGCGGATCCTGATAGAGATGATCGATACGATCAGTATTAAACAGGGAACTGCGCCGCTTGATGCCGTGGACTTCGTAACCCTTGTCCAGCAAAAACTCGGCGAGATATGCGCCATCCTGGCCGGTAACGCCCGTAATCAGGGCAACCTTCTTCTTCTGGTCTGACAAGGCAAGTTCCCTTGAAAAATTGTTCGATCTCGGTCGCGCAGCTCAGCTGCGACCGCTCAAGTAGTCCTCATAAGCTTCACGCAGGCCGGAGTCGAGGGTGATCCTGGCTTTCCAACCCAACCGTTCCAATCGGCCGCTATCCATCAGCTTCCTGGGGGTGCCATCCGGCTTTCCGCTATCAAACTGAACAGGTCCGCTGTAGCCTACGATGTCTGCCACAAGGTACGCGACATCTCGTATGGTGATATCCTGCCCGTAACCGACATTGATGTGGCTGGACATGGGCAGCGTGACGGAATCGTAGGTTGCTTTGTCTAGTTCCATCACAAAGACACTCGCTTCTGCCATGTCTTGGACATGCAGAAACTCACGATAAGGCGTGCCCGTACCCCACAGTAAGACTTTTGGTTCGCCAAAGAATTGGGCGCGAGACCCATCGAAGCCAATCATCTGAAGGATGTCGGCTGGAATTGGTCCGTACCGATTCACATCAGCCTGCAGCTCGGCAACATCCTTGTTCGACGCGAGCTTCGCCAGATGAAACTTGCGTATCATCGCAGGCAGCACATGACTGTTTTCCAGATGGTAGTTATCCCCCGGACCATAAAGATTGGTCGGCATAACGCTTCGATAGTCGCGACCATATTGCCGATTATAGCTCTCACAGAGCTTGATGCCCGCGATTTTGGCGATCGCATATGGCTCATTGGTCGGCTCCAGGGTGCCGGTCAGCAAAGCGTCCTCGCGCATGGGCTGCGCAACGGCCTTGGGGTAGATGCAGCTCGAGCCAAGAAAAAGAAGCTCCTGAACATCATGGACATGGGCCGCATGGATGACGTTGGCCTGGATCATCAGGTTTTGGTAGATGAAGTCGGCAGGGTAAGTGTTGTTCGCGTAGATGCCACCGACCTTGGCCGCCGCGAGATAAACCTGGTCCGGCTTCTCTGCGGCGAAGAATTCGAGCACAGCCGCCTGGTTTGCAAGGTCCAGCTCGCTGTGACTGCGGCATATGATGTCGCAGTCACCCCGCGACTGCAGGACCCTCATGATAGCCGATCCGACCATTCCGCGATGACCGGCAATATAGACCTTTATTCTCTTCGCCATATCCGCCTATTCCATCAACCGAAGCCCCGTCCCGTCGTGCTGGCCGTCAGCAAGGCTGGGCAGTCATTGAGAGGGACGAGATTTATGCACGCGACCTACATCCTGTCTTATCGAGGGTCAACAGAGATGGCAGTTGCGCCGCCTTTGCTGCGTATGGTGACTGGCGAGCTTCATCGCGTGAAAGGTAGTCGTGACAGTTGCCGCGATGACTCATTGAGTAAACCAGATTGTGGTGCGAGTAACCGATCTCAGCAAGCGTTGTTAGACGCGTGAGATCGTGTCCCAGGACGTGATGCAGCCTAGGCATCTCCAATCGCCGCATCCCTATCTCAATCGCGAGGATGAGCAGCGTTTGAAATATGGCGTCTGTCCGCCGTCGCAGCCATCGAGAAGCCTTTGCTCTTCGTCGCCAGTCAGTCTGCGGCTGCGCGTGTTTCGGATCAGCGGACGGCGAACCAGCTTCATCACGTTCTTTGCGAGCGGCAGACCCCAATCACGAATGGCGACCTCAAGGACGTGGGTCAGGATCGCAAGCTCGCGGACGGTCGTAGACGCAGCTACCGACTGAAGTCGCAAGTCACGGAACGACGCGATGTCCTGCCGGCTCAGTCCGATCAGCGTCCGGCAAGAGAGATCATGACGGCGCAGCACATCGATCCGCTGGCTCTGCTGCACGGACCCGCGCTTGGTGGGCGAGATCTCGCGCTGGTAGCGCTCCAGGAACTGACCGAGTGTCGTGCTTTCCAGGATCTTCGTGTCTGGAGCTGCACCGAAGCGGTCAACCTGGGCTTCCAGATCGCGCGCCCACTTCTCGGCTTCCTGCTGGGTGTCGAAGGACTTGCACCGAGGCTTCATGCCACGGCGACGCACCTGCGCTTGCCAGGTGTCCTCTGAGCTTCCAGATCGTCGCCATTTGACCTCCAACGTAGATGAAGATCACGCGTAGGATGCCCCGGAGAGATGTGAAGGATTATACCCTGCGCACTACTGCACTAGATTGCTTTACCACCGCTGGATAGCTGATTTGCCATCTCCGGCATTGTCCGTGGTTTTGCCCAGATAAGCCAGACGGCCAACGAAACCGTGAGACACGCCGGGATGTTCCAGCCCCCCGTCAGACCCAGTTCCGTTCCTTTGCAAAGAATAACAAGCCCCACGGCATCTGCAGCAACTAGTGCCGCCCGCCATCGCAGTTTTTCATCTCTTACGGGCCAAGCGCCGAAAGAATTGCCGAAGATAAAAAAGCCAAGATAAGCCGCTACCAATATCTGTAGCTCTGGCGGGTTATTTCTGGACAAAATCGCGATCGCAGCCATAAAACTGAGATGAATTCCCTCGCAAATCACGCCGAGAACTGAAATCTCGGCTGCCGACCTCG
Source organism: Allorhizobium sp. NPDC080224 (assembly GCF_050281005.1). NCBI lineage: Bacteria > Pseudomonadati > Pseudomonadota > Alphaproteobacteria > Hyphomicrobiales > Rhizobiaceae > Allorhizobium > Allorhizobium sp. NPDC080224. The sequence continues at coordinate 3,777 of NZ_JBNNWJ010000006.1, read as the reverse complement.
CTAATATTAAAATGTAGTCTAGGATCAAATAGACTGAAAGAAGGAACAGGGTAGCGACCACCGGTAGGAGTGCAAATACGCCAACTCCTTGACGATTGAACAGAGCGTCGAACAGCGTCCATATAATGTTGCCTGCAACAGCGGGAGTCAGCAGGCCAGCGAATAGTGTTAATGTCAGCTGCTTCATGGAGATTCCCCTTAATGAGGTGAAGGCCATTCAATTTATCTATGTATAAATTTCTTGAAAGCTTGCTGCAATTCTCTTGCAATTTCTTATCTGCAAGGGCTGTCAAACTTCGACACCATGAACGCCGGGAAAAGCGCGTCCGCTCCCGCCGGCAACCGACGGGTCTGCATATACGAGTTTCGGAAAATCGTCGGGCAGTGCCTCAAGAGTAGGCCTGGCGAACTTCGTCGCAAGCATCCAACGTTCGGTCAAATCAACAAACCGCGGAAAGACCTTGCACCCCAAAAGGGTGTCCGACCTGAGAGATAGGTGACGTTTTGTACCGGAGACATGGGTAACACTTTTCGCTTTGGCGGGAGGTGTTGATGCCGTGGAGAGAGACTTCGGTCATGGAAGAGCGTCTTCGTTTTGTCGCCCGGCTTCTGGAGGGCGAAGGAATGAGCGAGGTATGCCGAGACTTCGGCATATCGCGCAAGACTGGCTATAAGATCTTCAATCGCTATAGGCAGGAGGGTCTGGAGGCGTTGACGGATCGGTCGCGCCGTCCGGTGCGCTATGCCAATCAACTGCCAGATCAGATTGAGGCGATGATCGTCGCGTCAAAGAGAGACAAGCCGCATTGGGGTGCGCGCAAGATCAGGGAGCTGCTTGTCCGCAAGCTCGCAGGTGATATGCGCATCCCCTCGACCAGCACTGTTCATGCGGTTCTCGATCGCCACGGGCTGGTAGCCCAGGCCCGCAAGCGCCATCGTAACAAGGCCGAGGGCACGGACCTCTCTCATGCGATCACTCCCAACGATCTCTGGTGTGTCGACTTTAAGGGCGAGTTCAAGCTGGGGGACGGACGATACTGTTACCCCTTGACGGTCACCGACCAGGCGTCACGCTATCTTCTTGCCTGCGAAGCCTTTTCGTCGAACAAGGAGCTTCCCGTCATCGAGGCCTTTCGCCGGCTGTTTGCCGAGCGTGGTCTGCCAAACGCAATCCGCAGCGACAACGGCGTGCCCTTCGCCAGCCCGAACGGCCTTTATAATCTGTCGAAGCTCTCCGTCTGGTGGTTGAGGCTGGGCATCGCCATCGAACGTATCAAGCCCGGCCATCCGCAACAGAACGGCCGGCACGAGCGCATGCACCTGACATTGAAGAAGGAAGCCACACGGCCTGCGGGCATGAACATGCTGCAGCAGCAGGCTCGTTTCGACGCCTTCGTCAGCGAGTTCAATACAGAACGCCCGCATGAGGCCTTGAACATGCGAACCCCGCAAGACATCTACAGCGCCTCGACCCGAACCTACCGGGGCCTGCCGCAGGTCGATTATCCCTTCCACGACAGAGATGTGCTGGTCACTACCTGCGGACGTATCTGCATGCATCGCAAGAAGATCAACATCTCCGTCGTCATGGCAGGCCAGAAACTCGGCATCAAGGAAGTCGACGACGGCATTTGGCTCGTCAGCTTCATGCGCTATGATCTAGGATATATCGACCTCGAGCAAAGGACATTGCAAACCATCGACAACCCGTTCGGCACGAGGTTGTCACCCATGTCTTAGGTACATGATGTTACCTATGTCTTCGGTATGGACAAAGTTCACGATGGCGGAGAGGGTGGGATTCGAACCCACGATACCCTTGCGAGTATGCCGCATTTCGAGTGCGGTGCTTTCGACCACTCAGCCACCTCTCCGGTCACATTGGTCGGCGCTCGATGGCGCGGGCTGTCTCATAGCGGCAACTTCTCCCGCATGCAAGAGCGAATGTGGTGCTTTCTACATTCAGCTACCAGAACATGGAACTACCGGGCCGTGCCCTATGCAAGCCTGCGTTCTTCACCGATATCATATCTGGCAAACAGCCGCCGATCCGGCGTTCCGAACTCTCCTCCACCGTCTTGAGCGGCCACTTCACGCACGTAGCGCACACAGCGCACAGACCGCGCCCGACGCCTGGAATCGGCCCGAATCAAAGCCGCGCCTGCGCGAGATCCGGGCCAGACAATGAAGAGCATCGGAGGCGTCAGCATAGCGACGGGCCAAAGCCTGGGACGCCGGGAATTCTCGACACGTCAGGGCCGGACAAAGGGAAGCCGCAGGAGCCTGAGCATAGCGACCCCAGTGGGGGTCAGGCGGGACCGCCTTCCCCCGGCCATGGCGTACCGCATGAAGGGGCCGTGAGCTTAGTCGGAGAAGCCGCACCCACCACCGCCCTCACCTGCCCGACCGTCCCAACGTCTTTGCAATGTCGATGATGTCATCACGGGCTGCCGTCGGATCATCCTTGCTCCAAGCGACACCGAGCCCGATCTTAAGATCGATCCCTGTCACCTTCTTCAGCGCCACATCCCTACCCGGCAGATCTCCCGTCCATTCAGGCGCGAAGCCGACACCAAGGCCTGAAGACACAAGCGAGATCAGCGAGAAGGTGTCGTCACAGGTATAGGCGACATTGTCATTCAGCCCATGCTCTTCGAAGGTCTCGGCAAAATAGCGCTCGGTGTAGGAAAGGTTCTGCCGTTTGAAGGCGATGATCCTCTCGCCCCCCAGATCTTCGATCGTCACCTCGTGCTTCGAGGCAAGCGGGTTTCCCATCGGCACCGCCAGCAGATAGCGCTCATGGGCAATCGAGAAGAAGCGCAGCGAGCCGATATTCTCGACCGGCCAGATGAAGCCGAGGTTCAGCTTGCCGCATTCGAGCTGCCGGATGATCTCTGATGTCGAGCCATTCGAGACATGCAGCCGGATATCGGGAAACTTCCGGCCGATGCGCGCGAGGAAGGCTGGCAGCACACCTGTCGTTGCCGGATAGATCGTGCCAATCCTGATCTCCCGCATGGTGCCACCTCCTGCCGCCCGCGCCATCTCTGCTGAGAGATCCAGTTCTCCCAGCATTCTGACACAGCGATCGTAGAACACCTCCCCTGCCCGCGTCAGTTCCACCTTGCGGGTCGAGCGCGTCAGCAACTGCACCCCGAGCCCCTTCTCCAGCGCCTGGACCTGCGTGCTCAATGCCGGCTGGGCAATGTTCACCCGCATGGCGGCACGGCCAAAATGCAGCTCCTCGGCCACGGCAACGAAGTAGGAGAGTTGGCGGAGTTCCATGTATGCCTCCAGCCACACTGCGGCTCACAGCACGACAGAGGGCATCAGAAAACGCATTATGTCGGATATATCCGATGGTTTAATGCAATGCAAGATGGTGGCCATGCTTCATGGACACTCGTACTCGCATTGCCTGGAACCTGAGACGCCTGCGGATCGCCAAAGGCCTGACGCAGGAGAATTTGGCAGTCGATGCGGGTGTTGACCGAAGCGTCATCAGTGACCTTGAACGCTCCAGACACAATGTATCCATTAACCTGCTCGACAGACTCGCTTCAGCTCTGTCAGTGGATATTTCAGTGTTTTTTGTTGTGCCGTCGGCGGACGAGCAAGCAGCACGTCCACTGAAAGTCGGACGGAAAGCGAAAAGCTGAGCGGTTTTCGATCGTGTCCCAGCGCGTTCTCTAATCGCGGTTGTCAAGCTGGTCGGAGCGGGCATCGCAGGTCAGGCTCATGGTTCTCTTCGAGGTCGGCACTTTGACCGCCTCATCA
>NZ_JBNNWJ010000005.1:0-153820 GCF_050281005.1 Allorhizobium sp. NPDC080224 | reverse complement strand
CGTTCACGACCTCACGCAAGTCCGTGGTCCGCGGGCGACCCAGGCGGCGGGGCATGGGCAGAAAAGGCTCAACCAGTGCCCATTCCCGATCTGTCATGTCGCTTGCATAGCGTGCCGTTTGCCGGGCATAGTGCCGACGGGTGATTTCGCTCCAGGCCATTCTGAACTCCATCGAATCTCGCAAATCCGGAGGAATCATAACCTGTTGAAATCACCCACCTCTTTTTGAGGCAGCCTCTCAGGAAGTCGAAGATCCGAGGAGTAAAAACGAGACAATGAGACTGATATTGTTCGGACCGCCGGGAGCAGGGAAGGGAACGCAGGCGCAGCGATTGGCCGAACGCCACTCCATTCCTCAGCTTTCCACAGGCGATATGCTGCGCGCTGCAGTGACCAACGACACCGAAATCGGGCGCCGGGCCAAGGCGATCATGGATCGCGGCGAACTCGTACCCGACGATGTAGTCAACCAGATGGTATCCGACCGGATCGATCAAGAGGATTGCCGCAAGGGCTTCATTCTAGACGGCTTTCCCCGGACGGTCGCGCAGGCGGAAGCCCTGACGGCGATGCTGGAGCAAAAGGGCGTCAAGATTGATGCGGTGATCGAACTGAAGGTCGAGCAGGCCTCGCTCATCAAACGAATGGAAAAGCGCGTCGCCGATACGCTGGCCGCTGGCGGCACGGCTCGTAGAGACGACAATCGGGCTACCTTTGCCAGGCGTCTCGACGAATACCGGCATAAAACAGAGCCGCTGTTGAACTACTATCGCCGGAGAGGAGAACTCGTTACGATCGATGGTATGCAGGGCATGGACGTCGTTATGCGCGACATTGAGAACGTATTGACAACGTAGTTTTGGCTAAGTGGAGTACGTTTTCCTGGCGCAGTCTACAGCCCGCGTCGCAATCGGAGACTTTTACTCGCTGAAACATCGATCTATCGAGTTTTTCAGTGCGTTGACGTTTGGGGGTACCGAAGCATGCTGGCGGACGAGGCGCTGGGTGCGGCAATGCCGTCAGATCGAGGAAAGCTGCGTTCGCGTCAATTGCCGGCCGGCTTTCTGGTATCGGCAAACTTGAAGATGCGCGTGCCATTCTTGAACGGCGCGCAGGCACGACATTCTCACTCGAATGAACCAGAACGGATACTACAGCTATGTACAAGCATATCCTCATCGCTACGGATGGTTCGGAAATTGCCCAAAAAGGTGTCGATCACGGGCTCTTGCTCGCAAAGAATCTCGACGCCAAAGTCATGGTGGTCACAGTCACCGAGCCGTTTCCGATTTACGCGGGAGAAGGCTGGGCCCTTGGACCCGGCGACTTCGAGCGCTACGATGCAGACCAGATCAAGTTCGCGCAGGAACTGCTGGCTCCCATCAAGGCGAGCGCCGACAGACTAGGCGTTACGTGCGAAACGCGCCACGTTCCTAACCGCCGCCCGGCGGAAGCGATCCTTGATACGGCGGCTGAGGAAGATTGCTCCCTGATCGTTATGGCGTCCCATGGCCGCCGGGGTCTCGAACGCCTCTTTCTGGGCAGCCAAACCCAGGAGGTGGTGAGCCGCTCATCGCTTCCTGTCCTCGTCGTAAGATAGTTCGACAGCGGATGACCACCGCTTCGAACGTGACCTTCGATCCAATTTCGAACTCGGCCGTGGCCACGTCGGGCGCTAGCTCAATCTCGTGGTAGCCTGTGAAGGACGAAGATCGGATTAGTCGCGCCAGAACACATCGAGCTCTGGACGGGCATGACAAGAGCATCGGACATAGGCTTAAGGTGGCGGCGCAGACATTCCTCGCAAGAGATGCCGACCCATGCAATGCGGAGGAAAAGGCATGAACGAGCAGGAGGAAACCCACACAGCTATACCGAACGAGGCGGCATCAGATCGACTCAACCGCAGTTGCTTCTGCATCACCCTCGACCGACAGGTCCTTGGTCGGGCTTTCGAACGGGAGACGGGCGACGCTGCCTTCTCAGCAACGCTGCTAAAAACGCGCCCTCACCTGTTCTCTAACGTAGCCATCTTCGCCTCGACCCAGATGGTCAAGCAAATGCTGGCCGTAGTGCGGGCGATCGAGACCATATCTGGCCTGCCCGCCTACCGTGACGCTGTTCTCGCCTGGGCGCCTGAGGTCGCGCGCTATGACCCAGGGCCGGTCGGCGTGTTCATGGGATACGACTTCCACATCGAGGCGGACGGACCAAAGTTGATCGAGGTCAACACCAACGCCGGCGGAGCCTTTCTCATTGCGCCTCTCGCGCGAGCACAGCGGAGTTGCTGCCAGGATGCCGGCCAATCGCGCGGCCGAACCGATGCCGATCAATTCGAGTCGGCCGTGCTGCAGATGTTTCAGAGCGAGTGGTCACGGCAGGGGCGCTCCGGGAGCCCGAGACGCGTAGCAATCGTCGATGACGATCCCGAGGCTCAGTACCTTTACCCTGAATTCGTCCTGGCCCAGCGCTTTTTCGAAAGGCACGGGATCGAGGCCGTCGTGGCCGATGGACGGCATCGGTGGCGTCGCCTTAACCGAGTTTGGGATGCGGTAGTCTCTTCGACCTGAACTTCACGCATCAATCGACAAAGCGATTTCCCGCCAGGTCGAGATGGCGTGAGTGCGAAGCTGGCGATGGTCTGCGGCGGTCAAGTCTTTGCGGTGAAGAAGGAAGAGATTGGCGATCTGGCCGTGAGTGGAGACGAAACGCTGACATTGCCGCGCGGACTTGAAGCGCATCATGCGCCGCTCTCGTCGTCGCACAGCAAGATGGGAATTTTCAGCCTGGTTGTTCAATCCCTTGTGCGAGCGATGTTCGACCTTCGGCATCAAATCCGCCTTCGCAGCCGAATAGGAACGCAGCTTGTCGGTCAGCATCACGCGCGGGGCGATACCTTGACCCTTGAGCAGTTTGCGCATCAGACGCAAGGCTGCTGCCTTGTTCCTTCGGCTTTGCAAGAGGGCGTCGAGAACGTAGCCGTTGGCATCGACGGCGCGCCACAGCCAGTATTTCTTTCCCTTGATCGTCACCACCATCTCATCGAGCTGCCACTTGTCGGCAAACTGGCCTCGTGAGCGGCGTCGGAGCTGATTGGCGAACTTCAAGCCAAATTTCGCCGCCCATTCCGAGACGGTCTGGAATGAGACGTTGATGCCGCGCTCGGCCAACAGATCTTCGACGTCGCGTAAACTGAGCGGAAATCGGAAATACAGCCAGACCGCATGGGTGATGATCTCGGCAGGAAAGCGGTGGCGTCTGAAGTGGGCGGCAGGGAATTCGGTCATGATAATCCGAATATCAAGTCGGCTAAAACAGGCGGTTAAGGCGACGCCACCGTATGAAGCTCAGCGCACTCGGATACTTGCCACGAGCGGGCCATATGCTTGGATTCGTCATCCGCAGTACGCCGGCTTCGTGCTCGTCCTGTTCGGCTTTCTCCTGCAATGGCCCACACTGCTGACCCTGGGAATGTTTCCTTTCCTGGTCGTCATGTACTGGCGCCTCGCTCGTTTTGAGGAGCGGCAGGCAATTGCGGAGCATGGCGGCGAATATGAGCGGTACATGCGGGATGTCCCCGGCTTCATCCCTCGCTTTCTTGGCCCGCCGGCCGATAAAGCACGCCCCTAATTGCCGGCCTGACCTATCCACCTTCCGCCATTGCTGAAGGACGCGACGGCGCTAGATCACGAAAAAGGTAGAGCAAAATGACACATAGAACTTCTGTTCGCGTCGCGGTGAACGGTTTCGGCGTTATTGGCAAACGTGTCGTGGACGCGGTGCTTCGACAAGAGGACATGGAGCTCGCAGGTGTGTGCGATGTCGTCGGCGACTGGCGTTTGCGAACCCTCAGCCAAAAGGACGTCACCCTGTACGGTGCCTCGGAAGAAGCTGTTCTCAGCCTGAAGGACGCGGGGTTTGAGGTTTCTGGCACGCTCGATCATCTCCTTGACAAAGCCGACATCGTTGTCGATTGCACTCCGAAGCACGTCGCCGCAGCAAACGTCGAGCGTTACAAATCTCGCCGCATCAAGTTCATTGTCCATGGCGGCGAAAAGCATTCGGTCACAGGCCATTCCTTTGTCGCCGAAAGCTCCTTCGCCAGTGCGGTCGGACGTGATGCGACCCGCGTCGTGTCGTGCAACACCACGTCTATCGTCCGAACGCTGACCGCTCTGAAGCAGGCAGGTCTGCTGAAGCGCGCTCGCGGCACCTTGCTGAGACGGGCAACGGACCCTTGGGAAAGCCACCTTGGCGGCATAATGAATACGCTCGTTCCCGAGCCCGAGATACCTAGCCATCAGGGTCCAGATGTCCAGAAAGTCGACCCGGATCTGGATGTCGTGACCATGGCCGTGAAGGTGCCGGAGACAATTGCACATCTGCACTACTGGTCGGTGCAGCTCACGCGAAATGCGGAGAAGGAGGAAGTCCTTGACGCATTCCGCGCGTCGTCTCGGATAGCTCTGGTACGAACGGCCGACGGCCTCACCGCTATCAACACGATCAAGGAACTGATGGCTGACCTCCATAGGCCGTTCGGCAACCTATATGAAGTCGCGCTATGGGAGGACATGCTGCGCACCGAGCGGGATGAGCTCTTCTACGCCTACATGGTGGACAATCAAGCGATCGTTATTCCTGATACGATCGACGCCATTCGCGCATTGTCTGGCCTGACACAGAATGCCGAGTTTTCCATTGCACGGACCAACACCGCCCTCGGCGTCAGGCAACGGTTCTATTAACCCGCAAGCGAGTGCCGCCCAAAAGCGGCACTCATTCGGAAATGCCAGCGACTGCGCCTTTGCGCGGTCTAATCGACACATCCTCGTCCTCCTCATCGGTCTCCAGGCGCATAAGAATTGGACAGTGAGGGCGATGGTCGCCACGGCAGGCGTTAACCAACATCTTCAGTGTTTGTGCCATTTCCTGCAAGGCTTGGATCTTTCTCTCAAGTTCCGCGATATGACCCTCGGCCAACCGCTTGACCTCCGCACTCTGGCGCGACTCGTCCCGCCACAGTTCCAGAAGTCCGTTGATCTCAGCGACGGAGAAGCCAAGGTCGCGTGCGCGACGGATGAAACGCAGCATATGCACGTCTGTATCTGAGTAGTCCCGATAGCCGGACCCTGTACGATCTGCCCGTGGTATCAAGCCGGTCTGCTCGTAGTAGCGGATCATCTTGGCCGAAACGCCGGATGCTCTGGATGCTTGTCCAATGTTCATGAGCGATTTCCCTTCGTAGTGGACACCGTCCTTGGCAGGCGGCGTCACCCTTTATTAATGAGCAGCCCGAAAGCGACGAAGCCGCAGGGCATTGCCCAGCACGAACACACTCGACAAGGCCATCGCGCCCGCCGCGAACACGGGCGAGAGAAGGATACCGAATCCGGGGAAAAGCGCGCCCGCCGCCACAGGGATGAGCGCCGTATTGTAAGCGAATGCCCAGAATAGGTTCTGTCGAATGTTGCCGATTGTCGCCTTCGACAACGCTATCGCGTTGGGCACGCCTTGCAGGCTGCCTGACATCAGTACGACGTCGGCGGCTTCGATTGCTATGTCCGTACCCGTCCCAATGGCGAGACCTACATCCGCCTCCGCCAAGGCCGGGGCGTCGTTGATTCCGTCGCCGACGAAGGCCACCTTGCCATATTGTTCTTTGAGACGGCGAACCGCATCAACCTTGCCGTCCGGCAACACCTCCGCCGCCACGTCATCGATCCCGAGTTGAGCGGCGATGGCCTTGGCGGTGCGCATGTTGTCCCCGGTGATCATCGCAACCTTCAGGCCAAGACCGTGCAACGCCTTGATTGCGGCGGGCGTGGTCTCCTTGATCGGGTCGGCCACTGCGATGATCGCCGCGATCTTTCCCTCTATCGCAGCATAGAGCGGCGACTTACCCTCGTTACCGAGACGTTCGGCCGTCTCGCTAAACTGCGCAACGTCATGACCGAGCTCGACCATGTATCGATCAGCGCCGATTTCGACGCGCCGACCCTCGACCAAAGCTTTCACACCGAAGCCTGTTACCGATTCAAAGTCAGACACCGCCGGCATCCGAACGCCTTCCGCAGCGGCCGCATCCACGATCGCCCGCGCGATTGGATGTTCCGATTTCGCCTCGACAGCAGCCACCGTACCCAGAACCTCGGGTCGGTCGAAGCCTGCGGCAAGTTCCAGATCGGTCAAGGCCGGCTTTCCTTCGGTTAGCGTACCCGTCTTGTCCACGGCGACCACACTGGCGTCTTTCAGCAACTGGAGCGCCTCGCCTTTGCGAAAGAGGACCCCCAGCTCCGCACCGCGGCCTGTGCCGACCATAATGGACGTCGGCGTAGCCAGACCCATGGCGCAGGGGCAGGCGATGATCAGGACGGCGACAGCGTTGACCAGCGCGAAGGTGAGGGCGGGCGACGGCCCGAAATACAGCCAGGAAGCAAAAGTGAACGCCGCTACCACAAAGACCGCTGGCACAAACCACATGGTTACCTTGTCGACCAGCGCCTGGATGGGAAGTTTGGAACCCTGTGCCTCCTCCACCATACGGATGATCTGCGACAGAACCGTATCCCCGCCGACCGCCGTCGCCCGGAAAGCGAAGGCGCCCTTCTGGTTGACAGTGCCGCCCACGACCACGCTACCGATCGCCTTCGAGACCGGAACAGGTTCTCCGGTGATCATCGACTCATCGACATAGCTGTCACCTTCGACCACTTCACCATCGACGGGAATGCGTTCGCCGGGGCGAACCTCAACGATGTCGTCGGAAATCACCGAACCGATCGGCAGGTCGACCGTCTTGCCATCCCTGCGAACCCGCGCAGTCTTTGCCTGAAGGCCGACCAGCCGCTTGATCGCCTCGGACGTGCGCCCTTTGGCACGGGCTTCCAGCAAGCGGCCAAGCAGGATGAGAGTGACTATGACTGCCGCAGCTTCGAAATAAACGTTGATCGTTCCAGGCGGGAGGAAGCCCGGTGCGAAGGTTGCAACCAAGGAGTAGCCGTAGGCAGCAAGCGAACCGACCGCCACCAATGAATTCATGTCGGGCGCCATCCGCCAGAGGGCTGGAAGTCCCTTGTCATAGAAGCGAATGCCCGGAACGAAGAGCACGAGGGTCGTCAGCACGAACTGGATGTACCAGCTCCATTGCATGCCGATTGTCGATTCGATCAATGCATGACCGCCTGGGATGACATGGGATCCCATTTCCATGAGAAAGACTGGAGCTGTAAGCGCCGCAGCCATCGTGAAATCACGGGCCAGCTCGCGCCGCTCCGCTTCCTTTCTCTCCGCTTGCTCGGCATTTGCATCCTCGTGGTCAGGGCCGGCATTTGCACGCACTACCTCGGCCTCGTAGCCGGCATCTGCGATGGCGGCGATCAACTCAGCCATGTTGGCGCCGCCGCGCACCGTGGCCCGTTCCGTGGCCAGATTGACCGCTGCCTCGGTAACCCCTGAAACAGCTTTCAAGGCGCGCTCGACCCGCCCGACACACGACGCGCATGTCATGCCTTGGATCGACAGCTCTACGAGGCCGGTCGGCCCTGCGGCCTGGGACGGCACCGAATAGCCAACCTTCTCGATCGCCTCGATCAGAATTGCCTTGTCAACATATGATCTGGTGGTGACATTCGCGCGTTCCGTAGCCAGATTGACCGATGCGGCCTCGACACCGGGAACAGCCTTCAGGGCTCGTTCGACTCGGCCAACGCACGACGCGCAGGTCATGCCCTCTATCGGCAGCGATACAGCTTCAGACATCTCATTGGTGCGGACGGGGGCATTCATCGCCTCTTCCTTTCTTATTCGAAGAATCAAATTCTGGAGGAGGATCAGGCTTCCAACGATAGGAAGGTCAATAGAAAAAATCCTAGCATGTGCCCCTTGACCTTACCATCGTTGGAAGGACCATCTTGTTCAGCATGAGAGCCGAACAAAGGAGATTTCTCATGCTGCTCAAGATCGAAAACATGACCTGCGGGGGCTGCGCAAGGTCGGTGACAAAGGCGATCCAGTCCGTCGACCCGAACGCTACGGTCAAGCCGGACCCCGCCGCTCGCACGGTCAAGGTCGAGACGGCGGCAACCGTCCCCGATATCGAGCGCGTTCTGGAAGAAGCCGGCTATCCTGCGGTCGCAACCTGATGAGGATGAAACGATGAACAGGCTAACCCCGATTTTCATAGGTGGCGCAATCGCCATCAGCGTGGGCCTGGCACTCGCTCAAACCCAGATGGAAAACAATGGCGCTATGCAGGGGCACAATATGCCCGGCATGAACATGCAGGGCATGGACATGTCCGCCGCGGACGAACCCTCGACCAGGGCTTACATGGCCGTCATGGAAAGCATGCAGAAGAACATGCTGATGGACTATTCAGGCGATGCCGATGTCGACTTCATGCGCGGCATGGTTCCCCATCATCAGGGCGCTATCGACATGGCAAAGGTCGTTCTCGAGTACGGTCGCGCCCCTGAGGTCCGCAAGCTCGCAGAAGACGTGATCAAAGCCCAGGAAGGCGAGATCGCCATGATGAAGAAGTGGCTCGCCGATCGTGGCAAATAACGCCGGTCGGGCGGCTTCTTGAGCCGCCCGACCAATCCCTGCATCTTACACAGGCTCAGGAGAGGGCGCGCTATTGCGCGTTTGACCCTGTCGAGCCCGGAGACCACGACGTTGCCATAGAACGCGCCATGCTAAGCAACCTTCGGAAGGCCGGGTTGTCATTACGTGGAGACCATACGGCGCTAAATGGCAAGATTTCCCCGAGAATCGCCCGATAGCACACGCCGCGGAACTGAGCCGCAGTCATCGCCTCGCTAACGACCGTCAATCCGCGGCCCAGAGCCACGAGTGGGAGCAGGTTCTCTCGTCCGACAAAATGGACGGTGATCTCAGGGTGCTGACCCAGACCAGCCAAGCGCTGAACCAGGTAGTCGTGAATTTCTTGGCCGGGGGCCACGTCGTTCACGACGGAAGTTTCGTCAACAAGGTCGGTCCAATCGACCTCGTCGCGCCCGGCTAACGAATGATCTTCCGGTAGAACCGCAAAGACGCGCTCAGACCAAAAATACGAGGTGTCGCAATCAGACCAGAGGCGGGTGCCGGTAAGGAAGGCGACGTCAAGAGAAAACTGGCGGATCGCCGCCACATGCTCTGAATGATTGCCATCGATGAGTTCAACCTGAACCCTCGGATGCGCGCGATGATATGCACGCAATAGTTCTGCAAGAAACCCCGAGGCAATCGATGAGAATATTCCGATCCTCACGAAGCCGTCTTCAGAACGCCCTATGGCAGCAATATCTTCGGCTCCGTCGTCGACGTTTCTGAGAATTTGTCTTGCCCGCCCAAGGAACCGTTGCCCTGCATGGGTCAGCGAAATCCCCCAGGTGTGCCGGTGAAACAGCGAGGCGCCGATTTGATCCTCAAGGTCAGCAATACATCGACTGACCGCTGATTGCGATAGCCCGATGGCCGCCCCGGCTTTGCGGAAGCTGCCATGCTCGGCCACGACCACGAAGGTGTTAAGGTGACGCAGCTCTATTGCAGATGGTCGCCTAGCCATGACAGCAGCCTCCTACGAGGCGCTAGGCCGTTAAATTCAGGAGATGCCAAATCCAACGGCTCGCGCCACTGTTCGGGTCCAAGCTGTCCGATACCCGCGTCGATCACCCTCGCCCCTCGTTCGCTCGTATCCGTGCAGCGACGAGCCGCGCAGCGAGTAACGGGTTTCGGATCTGGCATGTCGCGATTCGAAGTGCCGTTGGTCATGCTTCGCTCTCGCTACCTGAAGCTGATCCATTGGAGGCCAGCGGCTGTCTTGGTCGGCACGCCTTTCGTGATGATTATGTCCATATGCGCCATGCTTCCGATGCATAAAGATATGGAGTACCGGACAACTCAAAATGAGAAGCCAAGGCAACCAGCCCAGAGTGTGAGCACGACGCTCCGTGATCAGGTAAAAGGCGGCGATAGCGCGAAAGCCGTAGAGGGCGGCGCTGCTCGCTGTAAGCTTTGAACGGCGAGCGTTACCGCGTTTGCCTATCTGAGTTCTGGTCATATTGCTCCTCCAGTATCGCGCGTGGGCTCGGTAGGTGCATGGTTTGCGCCACCGCCCGTAAGCCGACCGCGAGGCAACTGTTGTTGAGATAGCAATGCCCGTCTGGCGGAGTCTTTAATCTCGATTAAGGTGTCGGGAACGACGAGGCTACCCTGCGCGGTTCGCCAAAAGGCCAGCCTGGACGGGTCCGGTTCGACTTCTCGCCCATCAATGTGGAGGGCTTCGGTGGCCAGAGGAGCTACGCCATCACCGCTTTGATCGGGAACGGACATGTCGCTCCCGATCGACACAGTTCGGAGCAAGGTCGAGCTCAGGCGCGGTGCCACCTCGATCAGCACCGAGAACGGCCAGCTTGCGAACTATGTCTGCGTCGACGTCAGAGGCCGTGATCTCGGCGGCTATGTCGCCGATGCCCGAAGGGCTGTTGCGGAGCAGGTGACACTGCCGCCCGGCTACACCATCGGGTGGAACGGCCAGTTCGAATATCTGCAACGTGCCGAAGCACGCATCAAGATCGTCGTGCCGGTTACACTAATCATCATCTTCTAGCTGCTCTATGCATGGCGCTCCCGATGTCCAAGCCTAATTTCATACCTTCAGTGAATAACACAGCATTGGAGTTAAGGAGTTGGGGGGCCAGTACGTCATCTTTAACCTCCATCAACGATTGCTGTCCAACTCGGGCTCACACTGCCATGCGCAAAAAGAAGTCCGACATCGAAGAAGGAGCACTATCATGTCAGAAGCGCAGGCCACTCTGGAGAAGGACGTTGTTCGACCCAAGATCGAGCTGCGAGCTTATGAAATCTGGGTGCGTGAGGGTTGTCCGAAAGGTCACGACCTAGAGCACTGGCTGCGCGCCGAAGCCGAGATCGTGGGGGAGGGCGCCGAGCCCGAAGCGACGGATGAGGTCGCAGATTCTGCCAAGAAGAAGAAATAATCCGTCGATCGCGCGAGTGACGCCGACAAGCGGGCTTCCTCACACCGGGAGGGTACTCTTGGATTTTCTGGATCGGGCTGTTCAGCGGACGCGCTTTGCGTATTTCTCGATGGAGATCGCGCTTCGCGCCGAGATGCATACTTACAGCGGCGGGCTGGGTGTGCTCGCCGGGGACTCGGCGCGCTCGGCGGCTGATCTCGATCTACCAATGGTGTTCGTTACGCTCGTGAGCCGCCAGGGTTATGCGCGGCAGGAGATCGACAACAATCATGCGCAGGTCAGCCATGCTGATCCGTGGTCGCCCCAAGACTTTGCGACCGCCTTGCCGCAGATGGTAGCTGTGTCAATCGAGGGACGTGCGGTGTGGGTGCGCCCCTGGCTCTATGCGCTGGAATGCCAGCTGGGGCATGTCATCCCGGTGCTGCTGCTCGACACGGATCTCGCGGAGAACGCCGTGGAGGATCGCCGGATCACCGATGCGCTTTATGGTGGGGACCAGGCCTATCGGCTGAAGCAGGAGATCGTGCTCGGCGTCGGCGGCCAGAGCGTGCTGCGTGCGCTCGGCTTCCGCATCGAGAAATATCACCTCAACGAAGGCCATGCAGCGCTGCTAACCCTGCCCCTTCTAAAAGGAACGCGGCGGCCAGACGGCGTTCACGCGTCCGATCCGATCGACAGCTACGACGTCTCGGCGGTTCGCGAGCGCTGCGTGTTCACGACGCACACGCCTGTGGAAGCCGGGTTCGACAAATTCGACTATGACCTCGTTGAGCGCGTGCTCGGCGACTACATTGAACGCGATATCCTGGCGCACCTCGCCGGCGCCGATCAGCTCAATATGACGCATCTGGCGCTGAATCTCAGCGGCTATGTCAACGGTGTCGCCCGCCGGCACGCGGAGACGACGCGCAAACTCTTCCCAGGCTATACGATCGCCTCGATCACCAATGGCGTTCATGTCCATCGATGGACGCATGGCGCCATTGCCAGACTGTTCGAGCAGCAATTCTCAAACTGGGCGCACGAGCCCGAGGTCCTCGCCTTCGCCGATCAGATCGGCGACAACGCCTTGTGGTCGGCACACGGGGACGCAAAGCATGATCTGCTGGCACGGATCGCGCAGGCGACGGGGAGGCAATTGCGTCCCGACCTGCCGCTGATCGGATATGCGCGGCGCATGACCGCCTATAAGCGGCCCGAGCTCATCTTCTCCGACATGGAGCGCTTGCGCGAGATCGCGAACGCTCAACCTTTCCAGATCGTCCTGGCCGGCCTTGCGCATCCGAACGATGGCGGCGGGCAGGAAGCGATACGCGCGCTGGGGGCGCATATCGATGCACTTGAAGGCACGATCCCGGCGGTATTCATGCCTGGGTACAATCTCGACGTTGCCGCCGCGTTGGTCGCCGGTTGCGATGTCTGGTTGAACACGCCGCTGCCGCCGCTCGAAGCATCCGGCACGAGCGGCATGAAGGCCGCCCTCAACGGCGCGCTCAACCTGAGCGTCCTCGATGGTTGGTGGATCGAGGGCTGTGTCGAGAGTGTGACGGGCTGGTCGATCCCCAGCAATGGTGCCGAGGCGAGCGATGCGGGAGCGCTCTATGACAAGCTGCGGGCTGTGGTGCTTCCCCTCTATCACGGTGACCGGGGACGCTGGATCTGGATGATGAAGCAAGCCATCAGCAAGATCGGGTCGTCCTTCAATTCTCATCGGATGATGCGCCGCTACGTCACCGAAGCCTATTTGCGTTGACGAGGGACGAGGATGCGTGTGCAAGATGTGATGTCGACGCGATTGGTCACCATCAGCCCGGAGCACAGCGTCTGGCACGCCGCGCAGATCATGCTCACCGAACATGTCAGCGGCCTGCCGGTGCTCGACGACGCACAAGCCTTGATCGGCATGGTCACGGAAGGCGACCTGCTGCGGCGCTCCGAGCTCGGCACACCTCTCGGTGACGGCGGAGTGCAAGAGCGTGCGCGGGCCTACGTCAAGAGCCGCAGCTGGAAGGTCGGTGCGCTGATGTCGGCCCCGGTTTTGTCCATCGACGAGGATGCCCCGCTGTCGCAAGTGGCGATGCTGCTCGGCCTCAACCGGATCAAGCGTCTGCCGGTGCTGCGCGACGCGCGGCTGGTGGGCATCGTCAGCAGGGCGGACCTGCTCAAGGTCATTTCGGCGGGCGGACCGGATGCGGAGATCAGGGGCGATGCGGCGGTCTCGCGGGCTCTGCGCGCCCGCCTCGAGGAGGCGGGCGCCGTGCTGCGCCGACAGCCGGAACTCCATGTCGCCGCGGGTCGGGTGCACGTCGCAGGGACCATGCGCTCGCAGGAGGAAATCGACGTCGTGCGGATGGTGGTCGACAGTGTCGTGGGATCGGGGTTTAAGGATGATTTGACAGTGGAGAAGGAGCCTCGATGAGGGTTGTTCTGTTCGAAGCGGAGGATTGGGAGAAGAAAGCCTGCGCAAAACTGATGCGCCGGCACGACGTCCGCTGCACGACGGCTCCGCTGAATATCACCACGGTCGGCGAATTCGAGGACGCGGAGGTGATCAGCCCTTTCGTGGCGTCCCGCCTTGATTCCGGCATCATCGATCGATTGCCCGATCTGAAACTCATCGCGACCCGTTCGGCGGGATACGATCATATCGACCTGACCGCCTGTCGAGAGCGAAGTATCGCCGTTGCCAATGTGCCGGATTACGGGGATGCGACGGTCGCCGAGCACGCCTTCGCGCTGCTGCTGGCGCTTGCGCGCAACATCGTCGAGAGTGTCGCGCTGACCCGCCGCGGCGGTTTCTCGATGGCCGGCATGCGTGGTCTTGAGTTGCGGGACAAGGTCATTGCGGTTGTTGGAACAGGGCGCATCGGCCGCCGCACGATCGAGATCGCGCATGGCTTCGGCATGAAGGTCCTCGCCTTCGATCAGGTCGAGGACGCTGCCGCCGCGACACGGCTGGGCTTCACCTATGGCGCGCTCGACGAGGTCCTGGCGCAGGCCGATGTGGTGACGTTGCATGTACCATCATCACCGGACACCGTCGGGATGATCGGCGAACGGCAGTTCGACGTTATGAAGGACGGCGCCATCCTCATCAATACCGCGCGCGGCAATGTGGTCGACACGGAGGCGCTGGTGCGGGCGCTGGCAAGCGGCAAGTTGCGCGCGGCCGGTCTCGACGTGCTGCCGCAGGAGCCGCTGATCCGTGAGGAGGCCGAGATCTTCCGCCAGAACATGGCGGTCGATACGGTCGATCTCAAGGCGCTTGTCGCCAACCACGTGCTGCTGCGCTTTCCGAACGTTCTGGTCACGCCGCACAACGCCTACAACACCGACGCGGCGCTGCGACGTATCATCGACACCACCCTTGCCAACATCGAAGGCTTTGCGGCCGGTCGCCCGGTCAATCTGGTAGGGGTAGCCTGAGATGTGCCTTTCCGCGGAGGTCAGTCTGGGTGCCGCCGCCGTCCTCATCCCGGGCGGCGCGGTGGCGGGCGCGTCGGCCTGGCGGGCAGATCGCCGCTATCTGATGATCGCAACCCTTCCGCTTCTGTTCGGTCTGCAGCAACTGGTGGAGGGTTTGATCTGGATCGAGGGCCACGCAGGCAACACGCATCGCGTCGGCCAGTATTCCTTGCTCTACATGTTCTTCACCTGGATTGCCTGGCCGATCTGGGTACCTCTGTCGGCCTACTTCCTGGAGGGCGGTGGGCGCCGGAACCTCATCCTTTTGTTCGTCATCGCGGGCGCGATGCTGGGCGGCCTGCAGTTCATTCCGTACTTTGTCCATGACGGCTGGCTGGCAACGACCTTCCTGCGTTGGGCAGTTCGCTATCAGGACATCAATCTGCTCGACGGGCTCGTCTCCCGGACCGTGACCTACGCGATCTACGTCGCTGTCGTCATCGTGCCCTTCCTGCTGGTGCGAGGCTGGGAGATCAAGATTTTCGGCCTGCTCGTCGCCGGCGTCCTCGTCATCACCTATGCGTTCTTCTCCTACGCCTATATCTCGGTGTTCTGCTTCGGCGGTGCGGTGATCTCCCTCTATCTCCTGGCGCTGATGTGGCGCAGGCGAGCCAGGCCCGCACTGGCGTGATCGCTGTACGGTCGCATTGCCGGCGTTTGCCGTGCCAAGTGCGAGCGTAGAGCAAGATCCGCACGACGAATACGCCCATATGCACCCGCAGCCGAAGTGGGGCATCGCGTTGCGTTCGATTGCTCCATTTGGAAGCCGCTGATGCTGTTCACAGGAGAGGGCTCGCCAGCCGCGCCAGGTTCTCGCCAATCTTGTGGATCATTGGACGTTTTTCCCAACCGTCGAGCGTGAGCGTCGCGGTGTTGTCGAAGCAGCGCACTTGCTCACGGCGCAACTGTTCCGTGACACCCTTGTCAAAAACGATAAGGCTTACCTCGGCGTTTAGGACAAAAGAGCGGATGTCGACATTGCTGGAACCCAGCAGCGAGATCTCATCATCAAACGTCATATGCTTGGCGTGCAGAAAGACCTCCTCATAGAGATGCACTTGGACACCGGCCTGGAGGAGTTCGGAGTAGTAGGATTGCTGCGCTAATTTCACCAGGATGTGATCCGTGAGACGCGAGACCAGCAAACGCACCTCCACCCCACGCAGCACGGCGGTTTTGAGTGCTTGAAGGAGAGGTTCGTCCGGGACGAAGTAGGGCGTCGTGATCACGACACGCTTGCTTGCGCCGTGAACCAGAGCCGCAATTACATTGCCAATCCCTGCGTTCGGGTAGTCAGGACCGCTTGGAAGGACCTGTGCAACGGCCCCGGCATCGGGATGATGGTGTGGAAAAAGGGCGGATACCGCCAGTTCCTCCTCCGTTTCCATGAACCAGTCGGCGACAAAGACGGCTTGCAGCTCTGTCGTGATCGGGCCGACAACTCGTGCGACCAACTCCTCGTTTGCGATGTTGGAGGCAGATAGGGCGTTTGTTATGTTCTGGGAGCCGATATAGCCGATGCGGCTGTCTATGACGGCAACCTTACGGTGATTACGCAGGTCGGCACGCGCCGATCTGCGCCGAAAGATCCCCACCTTCAGAGCGAATTGAACGTCCACACCTGCTCGGGTTAGCAGCCTCGTCACCTGGTGCCGCCATTGCCGGGACCCGATGGCATCAATCAGTACCCTGCATGTGACACCTCGCAGGACCGCCCGTTCCAATGCTTCTATTACGCGCAGACCCGTCCGGTCGTCTGCGAATATGTAGAACAGGAGATGGACAGTTCGTTCCGCATGATCGATGTCGACGACCATGCGGTCGATAACACCCTCATAATTGGAAAGAAGTTCGACGTTGTTGCCAGAAAGCGCGGGGAACTGGCCGAGGGTTTCAATCAGGAGCGCCGGTCCCGCCAGCGAGCCTGGCAAGTCGGGACGGCGGCAGAAGTGAGAATGGGCAATCTCTTTCGATGCCGCGACCAGGACCTCCGGCAATCTGGCGAAGCGTTCCCTGCGCCAGCGGGGATAGGTCGGTCTGCCGATAACAAGATAGACCGCAAGTGCAGGAAGGGGCAGGAAAAATATTAGCAGCAGCCAGCTGCGCGCGGCGTCGGGCGAACGTCGAAAGGGCACGACAAAAACCATGACAATGCGGATTGTCCATTCCACTACCAAGTAGGCGATCGCCCAGGCTTCGTTCCCAATAAGCGCCATCGCCGTCGTCCCGTGTGCCTATGTTTTCCGCGAAGGTTGAGGAGTGGAGTAGCAGCGTTCGTTCGATCCCAGGATCTTCGGCTTCCACGGTCCTGTGATCTCCGCCCGTCCGCTGCGCGCGGCGGTGCAGGTGCGCCCGCACCGACGCAGCGCTCATCGTCGCCACAGTATGTTAATCCACCGCAGGACGCGCATGCAGATCCAGATCGCCACGATAAATCCGATCAGGGCCGTGACGGGCAGCCCTATCACCTCAGGTCCAATATGCGCTTGCGCCAACAGCGCGGACGTGACCAGCATTCCAGCCGACAGAAGCGCCAGCGCCGCGAGAGCCGCCCGGCGGTCGAGCCGCCGCTCGGTTTCGTCCGATTGATGGACACGCACACCAAGGGCTAGGTCTCCGCCGTCCTGATGGGCGCGATGAAGCCAGGAGGCCAACAGCGAGGGCAGGTCCTCTGCGGAGAGCGCCAGCTCGGTTTTGAGACGCGCCATGGCTGCCGGGTCAGGCCTGCCGCCCAGCGTGTGCGCCAACGCGGCCTCGCCTTTGGCAATGATCGTATCCAGCACATTGAAGTTGGGATCGAGCCGGCGCAGGCAGCCCTCAATCAGAAAAAGCGCCCTGACGAAAACCATGAGGTTATAGGGAACGACGACGCGGGCGCCGTCACCGAGCCGCATCACCCTGAGGAAAGCATCGGCGATAGACCAGTCCTTCAGCGGCAGCGAGGAATAGTCGCTGAGGATTTCTTCGATACCCTGCACGAATGCCGTGCGTTCCGCCTGCCGGTCGATCAGCGAAAGAGCGATGGCCGCGTCGAGCATCCATCCGGCGTCCTGGTGAACGAACGCCTGGAGAAAGATCCCGAGATTGCGCCGTGTCGTGTGGTCAAGATGGCCCACGAGCCCGAAATCGTGAAAGCAGATCCGGCCGTCCTCCATAACGAAGAGATTGCCGGGATGCGGATCGCCATGAAACAGACCGGTCGTCAGCAGTTGCTCAAGATAGAAATCGACCAGGACGCCCGCGATCCGCGAACCGTCCTGCGATATGGCCGAATCCTCGATCGATCGGCCATGGCTCATGACCTGGACGAGGATTGCTTCGCTTGATAGCGTTTCGAATGCTTCCGGCACGTAGACGTCGGTGCGCTGCCTGTAGGCATCAGAAAATCGTCGAATGTTTCGCGCTTCCTGGAGAAGGTCAGTCTCGCGCCGGAGATTGGCCCACATTTCGCGGGCGAGGCGCTCGGGCTGCAGGCGGCGGAAGCTCGGGATCGCCGCGCCGGCGATCCGGGCAACGGCAACGAGTATCCGCATGTCGCTGTCGATCCGCTCCCGCATGTGCGGGCGCCTTATCTTGACGATCACCTCCTGGCCGTCGGGCAGGGTGGCGCGATGGACCTGGGCGATCGAAGCGGCTGCGAAAGGTTCGCTGTCGAATGTCTGGAACACCTGTTCGACCGGCCGGCGCAAGGCGCGCTCAAGTTCCGCCCTGGCCTCTGTCGAGGAAAATGGCCGGGCACGCTCGCGCAGGTCGCGCAGTTGCCTGAGATAGTCCTCCGGGAACAGGTCGGGCCGCATGCTGAGGGCCTGACCGATCTTGATGAAGGTTCCGCCGAGCTCATCGAGCGTCTGGCGTAGGCGAACTGGCAGGGCCGAGGCATCGGCGGCGACGCCGCGGCGCCGCTCGGCTAGATAGAGCAGAGTCAATGAGACTGCGGCGGCGACGATCCTGAAAAACCGCGAGCTCACGCGCTTTACCCCGGTTATAGGCGGCCGCCGCGCATCGCGTTAGAACAACCGCTGCCGGATGCCGAGCGACGCGTTCGTCAGCGCGATTGAAGAGTCGGCACCCGATGCGAGGCCGGTCAAGGCGCGGATGGCATCGATCGTCTCGGGAATGACGATCGCCTGGTTGTCGACCATGTAGGCGTAGAACAGCTCGTCGCCTTCCGTGCGCAGCATGTCTTCCCAGAGCGCCACCTCGTAGAGATTGTCGTGCGGTCGGCCGAGGTCGGCCATCAGCTCCTTCACGGTATTGATCGCGGTGAGCCCGTCCGTGGTTCGGATCAGCGCGATCCGCGACGAAGCGCCGAAAGCCCCGAGCACCTCCTCCTTCTCGGCCGCCCGGGTCATCTGGACGGACCAATAATGGAGATGCGCCAGCGTCTCGGGAACCTTGACGGCCATGGTCACCACGTCGAGGTCGGGGTCGACGCTCTGGGCGTCTGGTCCCTGATGACTCGGGATCTCGGGCTCGGGCACGAGCGTGTTCATGATCCCGCCTTCATGGCTTTCCCACGGATCGGTGGCGCGCCTCAGCAGCGTGCCGCGCGCGCGTTTGAGCAGGCCGGCCCGCTTCAAGACGGAAAGCGTGCGAACGATGGAGGTCGTGTTGCAGGACACAACGCGCGTCGACTGGCGGCCGATCGCGCTCGCAAAGGAGCTTTCTGCGACGAAAGAGTGTCCGGTCACGGCGTGTTTCTCGCCGCCATGGACGATGAACTTGATGCCGCGGGCCCGGTACCGCTCGACGTTGGTTGCGGCGACGCGCTTGGGTGTGCAGTCGACGACGATGTCCGCGGTCTGGAGCAGCGCATCGAGCGTACCGGCGACCGACAAGCCGGATGCCCTCATCGGGCCAGCCGTCTCATCGGACGCCGCGTAGAGCGGAATCGCCTTCTCTTCAAGCGGGCGCAGGCGCCAGTCGCTCGCGATGTCGCAGACACCGACGAGTTCCATATCAGCCTGAAGACGCACGGCGTCGGACACCCGCTTGCCGATTACGCCATAGCCGTTCACGGCAACCCGGATGGAACTGTGCTGTGTCATTCCAGAAATCCTTAGAAACGAAAGTTCGATCGCGCCGCTTCCCGCCGCCTTAAGAGGAAAGAGCACCATTTTGTATGCCAGCGCTCGGCGGCTGCATCTTTGATCGAGGTTAAGGATGCACAGTCGTCGTGGTGCCGGCTCGGATTCCGGCACCAGGCAACGACAGGTTCTAGCCAAGATCCTCATAGGTGACATAGGCCATCATGCCGGTCGCCATGTGGTAGAGGTGATGGCAGTGCAGCGGCCACTTGCCCGGATTGCTGGCATCGAAGACGAAGGTCAGGGTTTCGCCGGGTGGCACTAGCGCCGTATCGCGCACGGCCCCGGAGATTGCGGTGCCGTTCACGTTGGTTACCTGGAAATGATGACCGTGCAGGTGCATCGGATGCGCCATCATGGATGCGTTGCGCATCGTGATCTCTATCCGCTCCCCTTGACGCGTGCGCATATCCGAGGCGCCGTCCATGCCCCATACATAGCTTTGCATCTGGCCGGTCAGGGCGATCTCGAAACGTCTGTCTGCCGGACGAACGGCCAGCGGCCTTACGGCCCGCAGGCGCTGCTCGAGGGAATTGCCCACGATCGGACCGTCGGCCTCGGCAATGGGAGCGATACGCTGGATGGGGGCTCCGGCTGTGGCGAGGATCACGCCCGTGCGTTCCATTGCCCCTTCCCGCAGGGCCAGAACAGGATAGGTTCCGGCTCCTTGAGGCAGTTCCAAGCGGATATCGAGGCGTTGACCCATGCTGATCGGGAATGTTTTGCCGTCGACCGGTTCGACCTCCTGGCCGTCGACAGCAACGAGCGTTCCCTGCACGACGCCGGTGTCGATGGTGAAGGCTGTGGCAGTCGCGCCATTGATAATGCGCAGGCGGACGCGGCCGCCTTTTTCCACTTGCACGACTTCGGGATCGTCGAGCGTTCGATCGTTGGCCAGGTAGGCATCATAATCGATGTCGTTGAGGTCCATGGCCCCCATTGTGCCCATGTCCATTCCGGGCATGCCGCCCTTGTTCATGCCATCCATCTCCATATTGCCGTGCCCCATGGCGGAATGATCCATCATCGGCATTCCGGCCATTTTCCCTTGCCCTGTCGCAGGTACACTCGACCGGGCGTCGTGGGCTTGTCCGCTCTTGAGCCTGGCCAGCAGTTCCTCGGCCGGCGTAAAGGAAAAGTCGTGCAGGAGGATGACGACGTTCTGTTCATCCCGTTCCCTGTCGGCCGCGGTGCGGACGACAAGTGGCGCGGCAAGCAGGTTCTGCTCCTGAAGCGTGTGCGCGTGCATCCAGTGCGTGCCGCCGGCACCGACAGGGAAGGTATAGCGCACGACCTCGCCTGCCTTGATTAGGGCCATCGGATTGTCCGGCACGCCGTCCATCTTCCAGGGCGGCGTCAGGCCGTGCCAGTGGATCATGGTCGGTTCATCGATCACGTTTGCAAGCTCGACATCGAAACTCGATCCAGCGTCCAGTTGGATCCCTTGCTTGCCGTCAGGCTGCATCAATCCGAACACGCGTGCTGCCTTGCCGTTGACCTCGATCGTGCGGCTGGCAATTCCGAGCCTGAGCGGTGGCGCGGCGGCCGAGGCCTGAGGCAGGGCGCCGAAGGGGCGGATGACGGAAGCCGCGCCGACGGCGGCGGTCCCGGTCATGATCGTTGTGAGAAAACGACGTCTGTTCATGGTTCACTCCTGATGTGGCCTGCATCGGCAGGCAAGCTGATCGGTGCGTCTTTCGGACGCTGGTCGGCGACCCAATGCGCGATCGGGTCGTTTCGGTCAGATCAGCTTCGGGGAGGCCCGTGGGAAGGATGGACAGAAATGCCGGCCGATTGGGTCTCGATCGGCAATGCATGATCCCTCACCACGGGGGCACCATCGAAGAGGGCGGCAGGCGGCACAAGGCTGAAGCACTTGAGGCAGTATTTTTGGCAGCACTGATCGAGGCTTCTGTCGGTCCTCTTGCCGCTACCATGATAACCTGCATGCACGAGAACGCCGTCCACGTTGGCGCTTGCCGAAACGGTTTGAGTATTGGCCGGGTCTGGACACGGCAAGGTGTGGGCAGTCGTCAAGGACGCCGTCAGAAAGGCGAATACCAACGCGGCCACGACAGCCGTTCTCAATCGTTCGCAAATGTTCGCCACCAGAGCCACCTCAAATCACCTCGATTCAACTCTAGCGCATCAGGAAGTTTTCCTGTTTGATCGGGATCAATGCCAATCCGATGCTGTAAAGCCGTTCCAGCCAGATAGTGTTGTCGTCATGATGAGACCAATCACGACGGCGTACCAGGCCAGTCGAAATGCGGAAGTGTCGCGAAGACGAGGAAGCCCAAGCCGACTGCCGTAATGGTGGCGACCGCGATCGGGAGCCAAAAACGCACCGGCCCCGTCCCGGCCGCGACAACCAACCGTCCAGCCGCGTTCGTTGTCAGGGCGAGCAGCACGGCGTGCCCCACAGTCTCTCTGTCTGCCGAGACACCAAGGAGCCGCAATGCGCTCAGCACGGCAACGTCGATATCGAAGGTGCCGGTGATCGCCGACGTGACCACCATGCCACCAGTGTTCCCGACCGAAACTGCAGCACTTATGGTCGAAACCACAGCAAACAGGATCGCAAAGGCCAGCAGTGCCCACAATTCGAAGGGGTTGCGTGGCATTTGACCAGCGTCGGTTGGAACTGCACCGCGCGACAGAAACACCCCGCCGCACATCACGAAAGTCAGAACCGCGGCAAGAATGGCAAGTCCTGCGACGCCGAGCACTGATGGTGAGACGATCGCGACGATGCCGGCAACACGGAGCACCGAGACGGCGGCGGCGAGCGTGGCGGCTCCGGCCAGCGGCCAAGGATTGCCGCCTGCGGTTGCCGTACGCGCGAGCGCCAGCGTCACCGCCGTCGATGATACCACTGCCCCCGCCAATCCGCCCACCAGCACTCCACGTGTGGTTCCGAACAGGCGGACGGCAATATAGCCGAGGAACGAGATTGCAGCAGTCAGCACTGTGAAGAGCCAGATCTGTTGCGGATTGAAGCCGCCCCACGGATCGATCGCCTGCGCAGGGAGGAGCGGCAGGATGATCGCCGTCATCACCGCCAGCACCAGCGCGGCGCGCAACTCGATCCAGGAGAGGCGCCTGAGAAGACCATGCAGCAGATCGCGACTGGCGAGGAGGACGGCAAGTGCGGTGCCTCCGGCGGCAGCGGCGCGGTGATCCCCCGCAACCGCCAGTGCTCCGAGCACGAACACGCCCAGGGCCGCGACAACACCGGTCACGCTGAAATCCGCATCCTGAATGGCTTCGCGGCTCTTGTACCAGGCAAAGACCGCGGTGAAGGCCAGCAGCCCTGCGATCAGCACCGATGGTGCCGCGACGCTCTTGGCGAGCGCGGCGAACAGGCCGCCAAGAAGACCGGTAATGGCATAGGTGCGGATACCGGCCGTTCTCGCGCCATCCGGGGCGTCGCGCTCGCGCCAGCCACGCTCGAGACCTACCAGCAGGCCAATGGCGAGCGCCAAGCCCAACCTGGCGATCAACGGTTCCACTGTCAGCTTCCCGCGGGCTGACGGCCATGAAACGAAGTCGGCATCATCGCGGCTTCCGGATCATGCGCCAAAGGACGTCGTCGCGGCGCCAGAAATGATGCCAGAGCGCCGCTGCGGCATGAAGGAGGACAAGAACGAGCAACGTCCAGCTCAGCAGGCTGTGAACCGGCGCAATCCGGAACGTGACATACATGGCGATCGTGCCGGTGACCGGCAGCGCGATCAAGACGGCGTAGAGCGCGACATGCATAACGGCGGCAATGATGCGCTCGACGACCGACATGCCTCGGGCAGGCGGCGGTCTGCCATAGGCAAGGCGCATGACCAGTTGCGCCAGTACAAGACCAAGGATTGCCCAGCCGCTCCAGGCATGGACCTGATGCAGGAACAGGTCGAAGGGGCGCGGTTTCATGAACAGGTGCGCCATATGCGTGCGCTGGATTGCCCAGGCCGTCGGCACCTGTACGAGGCAAAGGACAAGCACGGTCCAATGCATCAGACGATGGGCGAGTGGGAATTCCTCGGGCGGACTCCGCCGGTGGCGTCCTCCCGGGCGCCGCCATCTCAAGTCTCGACCTCGACGATGTCGCCTGCGCGCGCGGCATAATCGAGCGCATAGGCGAGCTCGCCCGTCGTCTCGGCATGGACATGAAGCAGGGGCTGGCCCCGATCGATGTCGTCGCCGAGCCGAACCTCCATGTGAACGCCCGCCGCCTTCGATTCGGGTGCGCCAGCGAGCTTGGCAAGCCGCGAGAGTTTGCGGTTGTTTATGTGAACGACGCGCCCGGTATGCGGCGCGAGCAGGGGATAGACATTGGGCGCCCGCGGTGGCGTACGAGGGCCGCCCTGCGCCCGGCAGATCGCCTCGAACTTCGACCAGGCCCTCCCGCTTGAGAGCGTTTCGAGCGCGCGGACGACGCCTTCTCCCCGTTCGGCCTTGCCGCCGATCTCGAGTGCGGCACCGGCCAGCGTCGCCGCCCGGCGGCGCAGGTCGTCAGGGGCGTCCGCTGCGTTCTGCAATACGGCGAGCACGTCCAGCGCTTCTAGTGCCGGCCCGATGCCGCGACCGACGGGCTGCGAGCCGTCCGTCTGGATGCAAGTCGTGGCGAGCCCGAACCGTGAGGCAACAGCGTTGAGACGCAGGCCGAGCTGAGCGGCCGCGTTCTCACCGCGCACCTTGGCGGTCGGCCCGACGGGAATGTCGATCACGACGTGGGTAGACCCCGCCGCTATCTTTTTGGACAGCACGGAGGCGACCAGCTGGCCTTCGGTGTCGACGTCGAGCTCGCGCTCGACGCGGACGAAAATGTCGTCGGCGGGGCTCAGATGCACAGCGCCGCCCCAGGCGATGCAGCCGCCTTCGCGTTCGACGACGCGCCTCAATGTCGCGATGTCGAGCTCCACCGGCGCCAGCGTTTCCATCGTGTCGGCGGTGCCGGCCGGAGAGGTGATGGCGCGTGACGAGGTCTTGGGCATGAGCAAGCCGTTCGCGGCGACGATCGCGACCACGATCGGGGTTGTCCTGTTGCCGGGAAGGCCGCCGACGCAATGCTTGTCGACCACGATTGGCGCGTCCCAGCGCATCCGCTCGCCGACGTCCACCATGGCGCCGGTCAGGTCGGCAGTTTCGTTCTCGTCGAGGGGGAGGGCGGCGCTGGCCGTGAGGAAAGCGGCTAGGTGGACTTCCGTGTAACGCCCGGCGACCATGTCGCGCAGGATTTCTGCGAAGGCGCGCGAATCGAGCCGATTGCCGTAGATGCGCTGACGCACGCTCGCCAGCGAGTCGATCGCGGGTGCATGGCTGACCCTGACCGCGTCACCGTCGGCAAGGCCAAGCCGCTCCCAGGCGGTTTCGGAGAGGCCGACTTCGTCGAGGGCGATTAGACCGTCACCGTCGACCTGGAACAGCGTCGCCTGAACCTCGCCGCTGCCGTTGGAGACAAGGACTTGTGAGCGCGCCGACAAACCCTCCGACCGGCAGACGTGGCAATCGGTGCGCATGACGACGACGGCCTGATGCTGCGTGTGCAGGCGGATGCGCCTCGCCCGTAGCGTCGGTTGAGCGGGAATTGTCGTGTCGGCGAACGTCATAGATCGAACTTCTGGTTCTGGCGGGGAACGACGGCATCCCATCCGAGCTCCCGGTCAATGCGAACGCGCAGCGCTTCGGAGCCTTCGTCTTCGCCGTGCACGATGAAGACCCGGGACGGCGGTCGGCGGAAGCCCGACAACCACCGCATCAGCTCGCTGGAATCAGCATGCGCCGACAGCATTGACAGTTCCTCGACCGCGGCGCGAACGGGAATCCATTCACCATGGATCTTGGTCTCCTGCGCGCCTTGCAGCATAGCACGACCGCGGGTGCCGGCCGCCTGGAAACCGGAGAACAGGATCGTATTGCGTGCATGCGGCGCGAACGCCTTCAGATGATGAAGCACGCGCCCGCCGGTGGCCATGCCACTCGCCGAGATAACCACCTTGGGATACGGGCTTGCCGTGATGCCCTTCGAGCCGTCGACGTCGCGGGTGTAGGTCGCAATCGCGCAGACCTCCTTACATTGCTCCGGGGTCAGGCGGTGGTCCCCACGGTGGGCGTGGAGGAGGTCGGTGGCGTCGATTGCCATCGGGCTGTCGAGATAGACAGGCACCTTCGCCAGGCGCCCAGTACTTTTGAGCTTCCAGAGATGGTAAAGGAGCGATTGCGCGCGACCCACGGCGAAGGCGGGAACGACGACCGTCCCGCCGCGCGCGACTGTTCGCTCGACGACGGCGCCGAGCGCTTCGGTGGGATCGGCAGGATCGTGCATGCGGTTGCCGTAGGTCGATTCGATCAACACATAGTCCGCCTCCGGTACAGGGGCCGGATCGAGAAGAACCGGATCGTCATAGCGGCCGAGATCGCCGGAGAAGGCGACACGGCGTCCGCCCCATTCGATCTCGGCGGTGGCGGCGCCCAGGATGTGCCCGGCATGACGGAAAGTCAGCGTCGCGCCGAACGGGAGCTTGACCGGCTTGTCGAAGGGCACGGGCGAGAAGAATTCAAGGCTGCGCTCGGCATCCCGGATGCCGTAGAGCGCGAGCGCCGGCTTGTGTTTCGAGAAGCCTTTTCTGTTGGCGTATTCGGCGTCCTTCTCCTGCAGGTGGCCGCTGTCCTTGAGGATGAGCTCTGCCACATCGCGCGTTGCCGCCGTCGCATAGATCTTTCCCTTGAAGCCGTCGCGCACAAGCTTGGGAAGGTAGCCCGAATGGTCAAGATGGGCGTGCGTCAGGATAACGGCGTCGATGCTCGAAGGGTCGATCGGCAGCGGTTCCCAGTTTAACTCGCGCAGGTTCTTGAGGCCCTGAAACAGACCGCAGTCGATCAGGATGCGTTTGTCGCCGTTGGTGAGCAGATGTTTCGAGCCGGTGACGGTGCCTGCGCCGCCGAGGGACGTAAGTGTCAGCATGGCGTCCTTCATTTGGTAGGAGTGGTGAGATCGGCGGGCGAGCCTTTCCCATCGATGGCATTGCGTTCGGCGACTGTCAGGAAGTCGCGGCGCGACCACCCAGCCAAAGGTGCGGCGGCATCGATCAGATGCGCCCAACTGCAGCGATTGGCGAACAGCAGGCCCGCGACATCCAGCGTGCCGCCCCGGCTGATATAGCCGCGGGCCACAGTGTGTTTCGGACCGCTGTCGAGCCGTCGCAGCAGGCCGAGCATCGGCTCGGGCCGTGTGTGCGAGACGATCAGGCGCGGGACATCGACCGGGAAGAGGCGCACGAGCTCCTCGTCGGACGCCACAAAACGCGCCTCGATGGGATCGCGGGGGATCCTGAAGCGACCGGGCTCGTTGATCGCCGTCACCACGACCCGCCGTCCATGCTCTTTCAGGCGGTTCGCCGCCTTGAGCGCCTCTTCGAGCTGGTAAGCGCCGATCGCAACGATCTGCAGCTCGGCGCCGTCAACCTGTCCCTCGATGTGGGCAGCGCCGTCGGCGACGAAACGGACGGCGGCAGCGCCGTCGAAGCGGTGCGGCATGTCGCGCTTTGAGACGATCACGCAGGCGACCTGGCCGCGCCCCTCGAACACCGAGGCCATGGTGGCGACGGCGCTGTTGGCGTCTACCGGAAACAGCACACGCGCGGTGTCCGACATCTCGCCGAGCAGCGCCTCGCCGACGGTCGGATCCTGATGCGACTGCTCGTTCTTGGAATTCTCCCAGGTATGCGAGGTGACGACAAGCGGCACGGAAATCCAGCCCGGGCTCTGGCCCACCGTGCGTTGGTGGCGCGCGAAGATGATCTCCTGACGCAGGCCACCGAGCATCTTCATCGCGAAGGCTTCGTAGCTGACGATGAGGTTGATCCCGCCTTTGTTCGCAAGGGCCGCGGCGGCGACCGCTTCCTCGTTGAGTGCGGTGATCACGGCGCCATCAACGGCATCGGCGACGCCGGCTTCGGGCGTATTGACGCGGTGGCGGAGGCGGTCAAGGGTGGCACCCATGTGGTTGGAGCGCAGTTCGTCCGGATTGCCGACGCGCACCCTGTGCGACGGATTTGCGTTGACAAGGCTCACGAACCAGCGGTCGAGCGCATGCATGGCGCAATCGGCCGGCGCGCTTTTGTCGGTCCATTGCGGCTGCGGCAGGCTCGGCGCAGACGGCCGGCGCGACGCCAGCGGATGCCGGCTCTCCGGGGGACGCTTCTGCTCCTGGTGAATCGCAATTGCTGAAACGGCCTCGGCGATCTCCTCCTGCGGGACGAACAGAACCCGCGCCGCTTCGTTGAACGCAGTTCGCGCGGCCTCGTCGCGGGACGGATTTCCGGCAAGCGGGAGATTGTGCGCGGCGTTCGTGCCAGCGCCTGGAAAGCCGAAGCCTTTCACGGTATTGGCAATGGCGTAGGGAATGGGAGCGGGATAGACGCGGGCGGGATCGCCCGCAAAACGGCCAAGGCGCTCCTCGGCCGTCAGGATCGCCCAGACGAAGGCCGCGGGATCGCGACCGTCGATCTCGAACGGATCGAATCCGTTGAGCCTGAGATGATCAGCGAGCCAATCGGCGCCGCCCTGCTGCGCAATCTGCGCCCGCTCCTCGATGCGTCGGCCGTTAAGGATCATGATCGGCACGACGAGACCGCTATCCTCAGCTCGCCACCAGCGCGCCGTCCAGTCCGAGCCGCGCTGCTCCTCGAAGGCGCCATCGCTCACGAAAGCGACCAGGCTCTCTCCGGGTAGCGGGGCATGGACGTACTGGACCTCGGCGAAGCCGAGATATCCGCCCTCGGAAATGGCGCCGGCCGTGTTCGGTCCGGCATGGCTGCCGATCGGCACCGCCGGACGGCCCTCGGCATTGATAGCATAGGAATAGAAGTCGGCGGCGAGCCGGGACAACCCTTTCTCGCTCCGGTCATAGCGCCCTTTCTGCGCATCCGAAACGTCGCCGGTCAGCGCGTTGAGCGCCTCGATCGCCGCGACGCAATGGCCCTGTCCCATCACCCAGGAGCGGGTGGTGGCCGAGAGCGTGTTCGCGGCAAGGTAGCCGACAAAGGCCGGCACCATGTTCAGGGAACCGCCGGTATGGCCTTCAGGGGTTGCTTTGAAGGCTTCTAGCGGCAGCGACGCGCCGGAGAGGTCGACGCGCTTGGCATAGGTCATGTGAACCACCGTCCACATCGCGGCGGAGGTCAGCCGGTCGGCAGCGGCAAGCAGGCGGTAAAGCGCGTCCGGGTTCTGCTTCGGCGACTGCGCAAGAGCGCGAATGCGCTCGACGGTTTCGTCGCTATGCGTGATCGGGCCGTAGCCGGCACGCCAATGTTCGAATGCTGGGGAGTGTTCGAAGGCTGTGGACGTCGTCGCGGCCATGCGCTGCTGCCTTTCCTGGATGTGTCTGCTTTCCGATGCCGATGGCATCACTCAACCCCGCCGGTCCACGACGGAGGATCGCTGGCGGGAAAGGAATCGATGCCGGCGCGTTCGACGTCGTCGAGCGGCTCGGGCGGGCGTCGATGACGAACGAGTTCAGGATCGGGAGCGTCGGCGATGGCCAGCGCATCCGTGACCAGTCGGGCGAGCCCGATCGCGTTGCTCGGATGACTGACCGAATCGGAGGAGACGATCCTGCCGCAGAGCGGCGCCAGGCGCGTATAGGAATCACCGGCGAAGATGCCGTGCACGACAGCGACGTCGGGTCGTGCGAATCCAAGCGGCGGCAGCTTTCGCGCCGCCTCGATGAGCGTATTGCCGGAGGAGGCGATGTCGTCGACCAGGACGGGCTGCAGCCCGCTCGATGAGGAGAGGTCGGGAAACGCGATCTCGACGTCGCGGTCGCCATGCCGGATCTTACGCAGCACCGCATGCGGCGCGCCGATCTTTGCGGCGATGGCCGACACCCATTGCTCGCTTTCCTCGTCCGGACCGATGATCAGCGGATCGGCAACCGACGCGGCGATCCACTCCGCCAGGAGCGGCGCCGCATGCAGCGTCAGCGCCGGGATTTCATAGAGCGCGGACAGCGCCGGATAGCGGTGCAGGTGCGGATCGACGGTGACGAGCCGGTCGAAGCTGGACGAGATCAGGCGCGCAAAGGTTCGGGAGGTGATGGCCTCACCCGACCGGAAACGCCGATCCTGCCGCATATAGGCCAGATATGGAGCGATCAACGTCACCGCGGTGGCGCCGAGCGATCGGGCCGCGTCAGCGAGAAAGACGAGCCGGAGGAAGCCCTCATCGGGGCGAGCGAGCGTCGAGACCAGAAGAACCGATTTTGCTGCGACGTCGCACGCGAGGCGGACATAGCTCTCGCCGTCCGGGAAACTGCGCGTCTCGATCGCCCCCAGCTCGCCGGCGCCAGCGTTCGCAAGTGCTTGCGCAAATGCTTCATTGCCGGGGAGAGCAATGATGACGGGGACGGAAGTCATCTGGGCTGTGGCAGGGGCCATCATCGTTCTTTCGCAGTCTCGTTCCGGCGTGCAGCACGACGCGCGGTCAGCTCATGATTTCTTGCCCAAAGGCGAAGACAGGTCTCAGATAAAGCCCGCACGGAAGCTCGATTCTTTAATCGAGATTAAGTTCTTGCCATTGCGTGCCAACTCGGCCTCGCGTGGGAACGGCATTTCCGGTCATGCACGAAGGGATGCATAAAGGCTCCGGGCAGCACCTTTCCGGACGCAATCTTGATCTGAGTTAAAGTTCCGGCCTTCCCAGGCGCGCATTTTGACGACCAAGCAGGCTTCAAGTGACTTTTAGCAGAGAACCTTGTCGATCCTGATGCTCAATAGACGCGGCGATCCATAACGCGCCTGGCTGATGACATAAATCGCATTGGCCGTCGCGCGCGAGAGAAGTACGGGAATGCGGCCCATGGAGAATGAGAACAAGGCGCCCGCGAAGCGGGTCTTCAAGTTCGACATCCTGTATTTTATTGCGGTCTTCTTTGCCGTTCTGCTGATCCGGGATCTGCTTGTCGGCCAAGGCCACATCGAGGACATTCCGTACAGCGAGTTCCAGAGGCTGATCGAAAGGGACGGCGTCGCCGACCTGGTGGTCGGACCGACGGAGATCACCGGCGCTTACAAGCCGCCTATCGAGAAGGATGCGCCCCAGCATTTCTCCACGGTTCGCGTCGATCCGCAGATCGCCGACGTGCTAACCAAGCGCAACATTTCCTTCTCCGGCAAACCGGCGCCGGGCCTCTTCGAAAACCTGCTCTCCTGGCTGATGCCGGCTGCGGTATTCGTGCTGATCTGGATATTCCTGCTGCGGCCGATGATGGCCGGACAGCATGGCGGCCTGATGAGCATCGGGCGCAGCCGGGCGAAAGTCTATGGCGAGAAGTCCGTGAAGGTGACGTTCGCCGATGTGGCGGGCGTCGATGAAGCCAAGCAGGAGCTCGCCGAAGTCGTCGGCTTCCTAAAGGACCCGGCAACCTATGGCCGGCTCGGCGCGCGCATTCCCAAGGGCCTGCTTCTCGTCGGTCCGCCCGGAACCGGCAAGACGCTCCTCGCGCGTGCCGTCGCCGGGGAATCGGGGGTTCGCTTCTTTTCGATTACCGGTTCCGAATTCGTCGAGATGTTCGTCGGTGTCGGCGCTTCGCGCGTGCGCGACCTGTTCCAGCAGGCGCGCGCGCAGGCCCCGGCCATCGTCTTCATCGACGAACTCGATGCGCTCGGTCGCGCCCGCGGCGTCGATATGCCGGGCGGTGGACATGACGAGAAGGAGCAGACGCTCAATCAGCTGCTCGCCGAGATGGATGGCTTCGACCCGAGCGTCGGCATTATCGTTCTCGCCGCGACGAACCGGCCAGAGATTCTCGATCCCGCGTTGCTGCGCGCAGGTCGCTTCGATCGCCAGGTTCTGGTCGACCGCCCCGATCGTCAGGGCCGGATCGACATACTGAACGTGCATCTGAAGAAGATCAGCGTGGCGCCCGAACTCGACGTCGCGGCGGTCGCGGCGCTCACGCCCGGCTTCACCGGCGCCGATCTCGCCAATCTGGTCAACGAGGCCGCGCTTGTGGCCACGCGCCGCGGCGCGAGCGCCACCGTGCTCGACGATTTCACGCAGGCCGTGGAACGTATCGTCGCCGGCCTGGAGAAGAAAAGCCGAATTCTCATTCCACGCGAGCGCCAGATCGTCGCCAATCACGAGATGGGGCATGCGCTCGTCGCCATGGCGCTTCCCCAGACCGACGTGGTGCAGAAGGTCTCGATCATCCCGCGCGGCATTGCTGCGCTCGGCTACACGCTCCAGCGGCCGACCGAGGATCGCTTCCTCATGAGCCAGTCCGAATTGCAGGATCGCATGGCGGTGCTGCTTGGCGGTCGGGCCGCCGAAAGCCTGGTGTTCGACGAGATTTCGACAGGCGCGGCGGACGATCTCGTCAAGGCGACGGACATCGCACGCAACATGGTGGTCCGGTTCGGCATGTCGAAGGAGCTCGGACAGGTCGCATATGAACCGGAGACCGGCAGCTTCCTCGTCGGACAGACCCCGGCCTGGCGACCGCGCACCTATAGTGATGAGACGGCCGAGGCCATCGATCACATGGTGAAAGACCTGATTGACAGCGCCTTCCAGAAGGCACGCGCGATCCTCGAGCGCAACCGATCCGTGCTCGATACCAGTGCGCGCGAGCTTCTTGAGCGCGAGACGCTCGGCCCCGACGAGCTCGCCAAGCTGACCACGGGTCTCGAGCGCGAGGCACCGCGAAAGCCAGGTCTCGCTCTGGTCGAATGATGCGGATCGAAAATCGCCGGATAGGCCTGCTCGACGGGCGCTCGCTGTTTAAGGGAATCTAAGGTGCGCAGATCATCCGTTGTCGTCATCGCCGTGTTGGTTGGCACTGCTGTGGCCGGCGGCTATGTCTATTGGCTCGGTACGCAGAACCGGGTTCCAGCAGGCCTGGCGCGAGTGAATGGAAGGATCGAGGTCGAGCGGGTCGACATCACCAGCAAGTATGCCGGGCGACTGGCTGAAGTCCTGGTCGACGAGGGCGCGAACGTCAACAAGGGCGACGTGCTTGCCCGCCTCGATACGAGCGAGATCCAGGCCCAGTTGACGGCCGCGCGCGCCGCCGTCCATCGCAGCCATCAGAGCGTCGCCAGTGCGCAAGCGAGTGTTGCCCTGCGCGAGGCTGAACTCAATCTTGCGCGAATCGAACTCCAGCGGGTCGTCAACCTCATGCGAACGAACACTTCGACCCAGGCCGAGCTCGATCGCCGCACGGCGCAACGCGACATCTCAAGCGCGTCTCTGCAGACCGCTAAAGCCGCGGTTGAGGACGCCAAGGCCTCGGTCGAGGTTGCCGAGGCGCAGGTCAGCCAGATCGAAGCCGCCATTGCCGACATGACGTTGAAGGCCCCGGTATCCGGCCGCGTCGAGTACCGTCTCGCCCGAACCGGCGAGGTCGTCGGCGCCGGGGGGCGCATATTGACGGTCTTCGACCTCTCGGACGCCCATATGACGATCTATCTTCCGACGGCCTCCGCCGGTCGTGTGGCGGTGGGCTCGCAGGCCCGCCTCGTGCTGGACGGCCCAGGCGGCTACGTCTTGCCGGCGATCGTGTCGTTCGTTTCGGCCGACGCGCAGTTCACACCGAAATTCGTGGAGACGGCGAACGAGCGCGAGAAGCTGATGTATCGCGTCAAGCTGCATCTCGACCCGGCGCTGGTCACCTCCGAGCGCGGCTATGTCAAGGCGGGGATGACCGGCAACGCCTATGTTCCGGTGACCCCAGACGCGCTTTGGCCGACCGAACTTGCGCCGAGGCTGCCCGATGGAGGCTGAGCCCGCCACTGCCGTCAGCCTGTCGGGCGTCCAGCATGCCTATGGGAAGGTGATCGCTCTTCGCAATCTGGCTCTGACCGTTCTGCCCGGGTGCAAGCTCGCCATCGTCGGCCCGGATGGGGTCGGCAAGTCGACCTTGCTCGGCTTGATCGCGGGGGTTCGCCGCATTCAGCGCGGTTCGGTCAATGTGCTGGGCGGCGACATGGCTTCGGCGGCGCACCGCAACGAGGCCGCGCCCCGCATCGCCTATATGCCGCAAGGGCTCGGACGCAATCTCTATCCGACCTTGTCGGTCTACGAGAACATCGACTTTTTCGCCCGGCTCTACACCCAGCCGGACGATGGTCGGCGTCGACGGATCGACGAGCTCATGCGGGTCACGGGGCTGTTTCCGTTCGCCGAACGACCGGCGGGGAAACTCTCCGGCGGGATGAAGCAGAAGCTCGGGCTGTGCTGCGCGCTGGTTCATGATCCCGATCTCCTCATTCTGGACGAACCGACGACCGGGATCGATCCGTTGTCGCGCCGCCAGTTCTGGACGTTGATCGGACGTATCCAGGCCGAGCGGCCGACCATGACGGTGATCGTGGCGACCGCCTACATGGAGGAGGCTGGCGCCTTCGATCGAATCGTGGCGATCGACGATGGCGCGATCATCGCTGAAGGAAGTCAGACGGACCTGCTTGCGCGCACCGGCGCCACCACTCTCGAACAGGCCTATATCGAGCTACAGCGTCCGGAACGGCGCGGGGTGCGCGCGGCGCCGTCCGTCCCACGTCTCGAACCCGACGGCGGCCCTCCAGCCATCGTGGCCGAAGGCCTGACGATGCGGTTTGGCGATTTCACCGCGGTCGACCATGTCAGCTTTCGCATCGAGCGCGGCGAGATCTTCGGCTTCCTCGGCTCCAATGGCTGCGGCAAGACGACGACGATGAAGATGTTGACCGGGCTGCTTCCGGCGACCGAAGGTCATGCCGAGCTCCTGGGCAAGCCGGTCGATGCGCGCGACATCTCGACGAGGACGCGAATCGGCTACGTCTCGCAATCTTTTTCGCTTTACGAAGAGCTGACCGTGCGCGGCAATCTCGAACTGCACGGTCGACTCTGCGGCATCGGCGGCAAGGGGCTGGGTGAGCGGGTCGATGAGGCCTTGTCGCGCTTCGAGCTCGGCAATGTCGCCGAGATGCTGCCGGACGCCTTGCCCTTGGGCATGCGCCAGCGCCTTCAGCTGGCGGCGGCGTGCCTGCATCGGCCGGACGTCCTGATCCTGGACGAGCCCACATCGGGCGTCGATCCGGCGGCCCGCGACCGCTTCTGGAGCCTTCTGCTCGAGATGTCGCGCCGCGACGGAGTGACGATCTTCATCTCGACGCATTTCATGAACGAGGCCGAGCGCTGCGACCGCGTCTCTCTCATGCATGCGGGCCGCGTGCTGGCGGTCGGCGCGCCACGCGAGCTCCAGGCCGCACGTAAGGCCGCAAGCCTCGAGGATGCCTTCGTCGCCTGTTTGGAAGATGCGGCGGGTACGGGTGCCGGCGAGCCGTCCGTGACTGATGAAGCGGTCGGCATGGTCGAGCCGACCTCAGTGAGGCTGAACAACAATGCCGAGGTGGCGCAAACGCCGCGCCTTGCTTCGATGAAGCGGATCTGGACGTTTGCACGCCGGGAGGCGCTCGAGCTCAGCCGGGATCGCATCCGGCTGGCCTTCGCCCTGATCGGTCCGCTGCTGCTCATGGCGGCGTTCGGCTACGGGATATCGTTTGATATCGAAGGTTTGCGCTACGCGGCGCTCGACCGCGACCAATCTCTGGAAAGCCGGGCGTTCCTCGACCAGTTCTCGAACTCGCGGTACTTCGTCGAGCAGGCACGTCTGAACGACGATGTCGAGATCGACCGGCGCCTGCGCGCCGGCGAGATGAAATTCGCCATCGACGTCCCGCCCCGCTTCGGCCGCGACCTCTTGCAAGGCCGCCGGCCCGAGGTCGGCTTCTGGCTCGACGGCGGCAATACCTTCCCCGCCGAGACCGCGCGCGCCTACATTCTTGGCACGCTTCAGACCTATGCCGGCATGCTGGCGCGCGCCCCTCGTGGCGCCAACGGACTGCCGGCCGAGACGCTGCGGGTCGAGCCGCGCTTTCGTTACAATCAGGATTTCCGTTCCGTCTTCGCGATCACGCCGGGATCGATCATGCTGCTGCTGATCATCTTCCCGGCGATGCTGACCGCCCTCGGGGTTGTGCGGGAAAAGGAGATGGGGTCGATCGCGAATGTCTATGCGTCGCCGGCGACGGTCGGCGAGTATCTACTCGGCAAGCAGCTCCCTTATGTTGTGATCGGCGTCCTGAGCTATCTCAGCCTGCTGGCTTTCGCCGGTGGCGTGCTGGGCGTCGTGCCGAAGGGCTCGCTGCTGGCGCTCTCGCTCGCAGCCCTGGTCTATGTCTACGCCGCGACGGCATTCGGGCTTCTCGTTTCCGCCTTCGTCTCGACCCAGGTCGCCGCGATCTTCGGCACCGCCATTATGACGGCGATGACCGCAGCGCATTATTCGGGCTTCCTGATCCCGGCCTCCTCGCTCGAGGGGCCGGGCCGCATCATGGGCCTGTCCTTCCCGCCGCTTTGGTTCCAGACCATCAGCCTCGGCGTGTTCGCCAAAGGTCTCGAAACGCCAGCGTTCGCCCGCGAGCTTCTGGTGCTGGCGGCGTTCGCGCTTGGATTCCTGCTGCTGGCGCGGCTCTTGATCCGCAAGCAGGGGGCGTAGCGATGCGGCGCTGGATCGAAAACGCCTTCCGTCTCGGCGTCAAGGAATTCGCCAGTCTGTCGCGCGATGTCGTGATGGTGGTGCTCATCGGCTACGTCTTCACCTTCGCTGTCTATTCCGAAGCGACAGCGATGCGAACTGACGTCGACGACGCCAAGGTGGCCGTCATCGACGGCGATCGCTCGACCCTCTCGGGCCGGATCAAGGACGCGCTGCGGCCTCCCTATTTCCGGCCGGCGGTCGAGATCGACCGCTCGAGCCTCGACGGTTTGATGGACAAGGGCGCTTTCACGTTCGTTCTCGACATTCCGCATGGTCTGGAAGCCGATTTTCTCGCCGGCCGCAACCCGACCGTTCAGGTCAATGTCGATGCCACCAGCATCTCACAGGCCGGCGTCGGCACCGCCTATATCCAGGAGATCGTCGCGCAGGAGACAACACGCTTCCTCAAGCAGGCCCCCGTCGAGACGCTCGCCCCCGTCAAGCCGGTGATCCGCGCGATGTTCAACCCGAACCTCGAAGCCATCAGCTTCACGGCCAGCATGGGCGTCATCAACAATGTCACCATCCTCGCCATCATTCTGGTCGGTGCCGCGGTGATGCGGGAACGGGAGCATGGAACAATCGAGCATCTTCTGGTTATGCCGGTGAGCGCCAGCGAGATCATCGCCGGCAAGATCTGGGCAAACGGGCTGGTCATATTGCTGGCAGCCGCGTTCTCGCTTCACGTCGTGGTCGAGGTTGTCCTGCGCACACAGATCGTCGGCTCGATCGAACTGTTTCTTGCCGGAACGGCCATTTATCTCTTCGCCGTGACGTCGCTTGGCATCCTCCTCGCCACGGTCGCGAACTCCATGCCGCAATTTGCGCTGCTCTCCATCCCGGTCTTCGTGCTCATGTTCCTGCTGTCCGGCTCCTTCACGCCGTTCGAGAGCATGCCCCGAGCCCTGCAGCTGATTATGGACCTTTCGCCGTCCACGCATTTCGTGCGTTTCGCACAAGCTGTGCTCTACCGCGGCGCCGGTCTCGATGTGGTCTGGCGCGATCTTCTGATCATGGCGGGCCTTGGCGCGGGCTTCGTCGCGATTGCCCTTTATCGTTTCAAAGCCATGCTCGCCCGCCAATCGTGACGATCGCCGTCTAAGCATATCGCACGACACGCGCAACTGCGCGTATTCCTGTTCCGGCAGTTATCGGCTCGCTGCCGGTTCCGGCATCAGGAGCCGGGGCAGCCGGATACTGGCCAGCAGTGTCCCCAGAACAAGCAGCGCGGCGAGGACGAAGCTCGCATCGGGCAGGATCGGCAGATTGAACAGCGCGCCGCCTGCGACCGATCCAAGGGCCTGACCAAAACTCGCGGCGGCGGTCATGCGGCCGAGTTGCGCTCCCTGGCTGGCCGGGATGCCAAACGACGCCCAGTAGGTTGCGACCGGAGACAGCATGCCGGCACTCGCGGCCACCAGCGCGACGGCGACCGACATCAAGACCGAGGTACTAACGACCGAAACGACGACCAGCCCGATGGCAAGCGTCGCCAAACCAGGCGCGATGAACCAGCGCGTGAGCTCCGGCTTGATGAGAGGCGAGAACACCAGGGCCTGGACGACCGCCATCACGAGGCTGCATTCGGCGAACATGATGCCGATATGTGCGGCATCTAGGCCGAGGACCTTGCCGCGCAGCGCCAGTCCGACTTCGAAAACGCCGATCGCGAGCGCCGTCACCAGCGCGATCGCCAGAAGCCGCAGCATCGCCCGCCGTTCGAGCTGTGTGGCGTCCGTTGGTGCATCGCCGCTCTCGCGCCGCGTTCCGGAGGGAAGGAGGAAAAGCACCAACACGGCCGCGATCACGGCCAGGCCTGTCGCCGTTAGCAATGGCATTGCCAGCGAGCTGTCGGGAGGGAGTGTCCAGAGGCTTCCAGCGACACGCACCGCCAGCCCCCCGAGCAAAGGCCCGATGAAGAAGCCGGCGGTTCCAGCGATGTTGATCAGCGCGAAGCGATGGGCGCGCCATTCTTTCGACGGGGCATAGTCGCCGATCAGCGCATACGCGACCGGGGTGATGGCGGCGGCGAAGAACCCGGCAAGAAAGCGGCCGAGATAGAGAAGAGGCAGGCTTGCTGTGATGGCGAACAATCCGGAGGTCGCGGCAAAACCCAGAAGGCCCATCAGGATGATCGGCTTGCGGCCACAGCGATCGGAAATGCGTCCCCAGACCGGCGCGCCGACGAAGATCGCAATGATGTAGACGCCCGTCAGCAGCCCCGTGTGCCATGAAAGAGCCTTCGGCGTGCTCCTGCCGGCGATCTGCTCGATCAGGAAGGGCAGGATCGGCAACGCGACACCATAGCCGACGGTGATCGCGAACATCGCGACGAGGACCGCTGAGAGCGCGCTCCAGCTCAGTCGGGTGGGTTCAGCCAGATCCATGCCGATGCGACCTGCTGCCCAGCCCGCAGCCCGAGCGATCGGGCATCGTCGACATCCGCAGATCGGGCGGAACGAAGAGCTGGCCGAATCTTTCGGGCATTCGAGGCCACCCTGCACCAGCCATCGCTGGCGAGGTCAACGGTGAGGATACGTGAGGGTAAGCCTCGTCGACAAGAATCCGATCCCCCGTGCCATTTGAGACGTCAGGAACGGTGACGGCCAGGAACAGACTGAGGCCTGGCTGGTCTGGCGAGCAGCTCAAAGAGCGGACGCTTGTCATGAAACGGCCTTCATGCCTTGGCGCCTGTAAAAACGCAGGAACTGCGCATTGATGGCAACGATGATGGTGCTGGCTGACATGAACACCGCGGCTATGGCCGGCGTCATCAGAAAGCCCGTGCCGAACGTGATGCCGGCGGCCATAGGGATGGCTATGGTATTGTAGCCGGTTGCCCAGATGAGGTTCTGCACCATCTTTCGGTAGGTCGCACGTGACAGACCGAGGATCGCCGCGACATCGCGCGGATCGCTCTTGACGAGCACGACATCCGCCGACTCCACGGCCACATCCGTGCCGGCTCCAATGGCCACGCCGAGATCCGCCTGGACGAGCGCCGGCGCATCGTTGACGCCGTCACCGACCATTGCCACCGAGAGGCCCCGAGCCTGAAGCTCCTTGATCTTGTCGGACTTCTGATCGGGCAGCACCTCCGCGAAGTACTCGGCGATCCCCAGTTCCTTCGACACGCTCTCGGCTACGCCCTTTGCGTCGCCCGTCAACATGACCGATTTGATGCCGAGCTGGGTGAGTTCCGCGATGGCGTCTTTCGATTCCGGTCGGACGATGTCGGCGAGCGCGAAGAGCGCACGCGCTTCGCCGTTGCGCACCAGCGCCACCACCGTTTTGCCCTGCGCTTCGAGCTGCTTCAGCCTTTCATGTGTGATGGGTTTGCCCTGTCGTGCAAGATGGCCGGGGCTGACGATGCGAATGTCCTGCCCGTCGACCTTCGCGACGATGCCTTCGCCCGTGATATTGCTCACCTCGCTGGCTTTCTGAATGTTGATATTCCTGCGTTTCGCTTCAGCCACGATGCCGTGAGCGATCGGGTGCTCGGACTGACTCTCAGCTGCCGCGGCAAAGGCAAGCTCAGCGTTCTCGTCGCCACCCGCGAGCAG
Source organism: Allorhizobium sp. NPDC080224 (assembly GCF_050281005.1). Classification (NCBI taxonomy): domain Bacteria; kingdom Pseudomonadati; phylum Pseudomonadota; class Alphaproteobacteria; order Hyphomicrobiales; family Rhizobiaceae; genus Allorhizobium; species Allorhizobium sp. NPDC080224. The sequence goes on along the minus strand of NZ_JBNNWJ010000005.1, from coordinate 114,126 downwards.
CACGACGTCGCTGACGCCGAAGCGCCCCTCGGTCAGTGTGCCGGTCTTGTCCAAAACGACTGCTTGAAGATTGCGGGCACGTTCGAACGCCGCCCGGTCACGGATCAGAAGACCATTGCTGGCGCTCAGCGATGTGCTGACGGCGACCACCAGCGGCACGGCAAGCCCAAGGGCATGCGGGCAAGCCACGACCATCACGGTGACCATGCGTTCCAGTGCGAACTCAAGCGGCGCGCCAAGCCAAAGCCACCAGACGAACAGCGTTCCGAAGCCGACGACCAGGGCGATGTAGGTCAGCCAGGCGGCCGCCCTGTTGGCGATATCCTGTGTCCGCGAACGCGTTGCCTGCGCTTTCTTCACGAGATCGATGACCTGGGCGAGATAGGTCGCATCGCCTGTCTTCGTCACTTTGATGGTCACGGCGTTGGCGCCGTTGATCGCACCGCCGATCGCCGTTGCGCCGACCGTCTTGGTGACGGGACGCGATTCGCCCGTCAGCATCGCCTCGTTGAAGCCGGACGAGCCCTCGACGATTTCGCCGTCGACCGGAACCTTGGCGCCCGGGCGGACGATGACGCGATCACCGGGCTTGAGAGCGGAGATCGGTACCTCGTGCATCTTGCCGTCGTCGTCGATGCGGGTCGCGCTATCGGGCAAGAGGCGAACGAGCTCTTCCAGGGCGCGCGACGCGCCCATCACGGAACGCATTTCGATCCAGTGACCGAGCAGCATGATGGCGATGAGGGTGACGAGCTCCCAGTAGAACGCTTCGCCCGGAAAACCGAACGTGACAGCGGCGGAGAAAAAGTACGCAGCCGAGATCGCCAGCGCGATGAGCGTCATCATGCCGGGCCGCCCCTTGCGCAGCTCGGAGAAGAAACCGGTCAGAAAGGGCCAGCCACCATAGAAGTAGGCGATGGTCGACAATGCGAACAGGACCCATCCGTCGCCTGGGAAGGAGAGCACGCCCGAGAGTCCGAGCCAGTCTCTTATCATCGGAGAGAGCAGTAGCACCGGAGGGGTAAGCACGAGGGTCACCCAAAACCGGCGGCGAAAGTCCGCAACCATGGCGCCGTGGTCGTGGCCGGCGTGATCCGAATGGCTGGACCCTGCCGCAGCAACAATGCTGGAAGCGACTTGCCCGGCTTCCTGCGCTGCTTCGCCGGACGCATGGTGGTTATGATTGCGGTGATCGTGATGGGAGTGCGGTGAACTCATTTTTCCTCGTCCGTATGAGCCCGTCCAGACGTCCATCACAGCGGGCTACAGGGGTTCTGCCGCACTGATCAAGGCTTTGGAAGAGACAATGTTTAGATGTGCAACCTCGCTGCCAAACGCGCGCGAATCTTTAATCCAGATCAAGTTCTGGCTTCGCACGGCGTCGGCGTGCGTGGTAAAGATCAATGGAAGTGGCCGGCCAACCACTATGCCGACTTGACGATCGTGCCGGCTTTGCCCTCCAGAATCGCGCGGGCATCTTCCAGGCGTCCGATGCCCGCGATCCGGCCGGGTGTCCCGGCGAACTGGCAAGCGGCTTCCACTTTTGGCCCCATGGACCCGGGCGGAAACACAAAAGCCGCCAACTCGGCCGGTTGCGCCGCTCGAACCGGTCGCTGATGTGGCGTGCCCCAGTCGAGATAGACGGCATCGACGTCGGTCAGCATCAGGAATGCATCGGCGGCGAGGTCCGCGGCGAGCAGGCCGGCAGCACGATCCTTGTCGATAACGGCCTCCACGCCCTGAATGCCGCCCGAGATGTCCCGAACGACGGGAATACCACCACCACCGACGCAGATCGTCACCACACCAGCATCGACCAGCAGGCGGATTACCTCCATCTGGACGATGCGTTTCGGCAGTGGTGACGGCACCACTCGCCGCCACCGCCCGGGAGCCTCTTCTGTCATCGCCCAGCCATGCGCAACGCGCGCGCTCTCGGCTTCTGGCCAATCGTAGATCTGACCGATAGGCTTTTCCGGCCGGCCGAACGCGGGATCGTCCGGGTCAACCTCGATATGGGTCAGCAATGTCGCCAGCCTTGTGCCTTGTGGAAGCGCATTGGCCAGTTCCTGCTCGACCAGATAGCCGATCATTCCGATGCTCTCGGCGCTGATGACGTCGAGCGGGTAGGGAGCAACATCCTTCAACGCCGTCGCCTGAAGGGCAAGCAGACCGACCTGCGGTCCGCTTCCATGCGCCACGACGATGTCGTGATGCGCGGCAAGGTCGGCAAGCGCCGCCGCAGCCTTGCGCACATTGGCGCGCTGCACCTCCGCCGTCATAGGCTCGCCTCGCTTGAGAAGGGCGTTGCCGCCCAGCGCAACAACGACCCGCACGATCACACCCCCAATGTGGCGACGAGAATCGCCTTGATTGTATGCATGCGGTTTTCCGCCTGGTCAAAGACGATGGAAGCATGCGACTCGAAGACTTCTTCCGTCACTTCCATGCAGTCGATGCCGTATTGCTCATAAATCTTCTCACCGATCTCGGTCTCGCGGTTGTGAAAGGCCGGAAGACAGTGCATGAACTTGGCGTGGGGATTGCCCGTGGCGCGCATCAGATCGGCGGTGACGCGGTAGGGTGTCAAAAGCCTGATGCGCTCGTCCCAGACCGAATCCGGTTCGCCCATCGAGACCCAGACGTCGGTATAGACGAAGTCGCACCCTTTCGACGCTTCCTGAGGATCCTCCGTGAGCGTAATCCGTGCTCCGGTCTTCTCCGCCACGGCCCGGCATTGATCGACCAACGCCTCGTCCGGCCAACACGTCTTCGGCGCACCAAGCCGCACGTCCATGCCGATCAACGTCGCTCCGGTGAGGAGCGAATTGCCCATATTGTTGCCGGCATCGCCGAGGAAGCAGAAGGAGAGTTGCGACAGGTGCTTGCGCGTGTACTCGCGCATGGTCAGAAAATCGGCGAGAATCTGCGTCGGATGGAACTCGTCCGTCAGGCCATTATAGACAGGCACGCCGGCATGAGCGGCGAGTGTCTCGGCCTGTACCTGGCCAAAGCCGCGATACTCGATACCATCATACATGCGTCCAAGCACCCGGGCGGTATCCTTCATCGACTCCTTCTTGCCGATCTGCGTTCCTGACGGGCCGAGATAGGTGACATGCGCACCCTGATCGTAGGCGGCGACCTCGAAGCCGGTCCTGGTACGCGTTGAATCCTTCTCGAAGATCAGCGCGATGTTCTTTCCTTTGAGCCGTTGCTGTTCGTAACCGCCATACTTGGCCTGTTTGAGCGATGCGGAGAGCCGCAGCAGAAAACGGATTTCGTCCGGTGAAAAATCGAATAGCTTGAGCACGCTGCGGCCGACAAGATTGACGGGCATTCTTTCCTCCCTAGATCGGATCGCGGATCAGCGGACAAGTCATGCAATGGCCGCCGCCTCGGCCGCGGCCGAGCTCGGCGCCGGGCACCGTGATGACCTCCACGCCAGCCTTGCGCAGTTGCGTGTTGGTATAGGTGTTGCGGTCATAGGCAACGACCACGCCAGGCTCGAGGGCGACGACATTGTTTCCGTCGTCCCATTGCTCGCGCTCGGCCACATAGGCATCACCGCCAGTCTGCACCACCCGCAGCTTCTTGAGGCTGAGCGCCCGCGCCACAACCTCCGTAAGATGGCCCGTCTCCTGCCGCACGTCGATTTCCCCGGCCTTCGCACCCGGCCGCAGCGAGTAAGCGGTGATGCCGTCCACAACGTCCGAAAACAACGTCACCAGGTCGCGATCGCAAAAGGTAAACACGGTATCGAGATGCATGGAGGCGCGCTCGACGGGCAGTTTGCACGCGATGACGCGCTCGGCGGCCCCTTTGGCGAACAGGGCGCGCGCGATCTGCCCCACGGCCTGCGGCGTGGTGCGCTCTCCCATACCTATCAGCACGAGGCCGTTTCCAAGCGGCATGACGTCTCCGCCCTCTGCGGTAGCCAGTCCGTAGTCCTCATCCGGGTCGCCCCACCAGACAGGAAAGCCGGCATCGCGAAAGTCCGGATGAAAACGATAGACGGCGGCAATGTTCACCGTCTCGAGCTTGCGGGCATTCCAGCGCATGGGGTTGAGCGTGACACCGCCATAGATCCAGCACGTCGTGTCGCGCGTAAACAAATGGTTCGGGAGCGGGGGAAGCAAGAAATCCTGCGGCCGCAGGACCGACGCCAGCACGCCGGTTGGCGCGACCGGCAGTTCCGCCCTGCTCATGCCGCCCATGAGGATGAGCGACAGATCGTCGGAATTGATTTCCATCAGGTGGGCGCTGAGATCGTCGGCAAGCCCGACACCCACAGTGTTCACGTTGACCCGCCGCTCCAACAACCAGCGGCGCGCCTCCATGTCCTGCATCGTCTGCGCCAACGCCTCGCGCAGGAAGACGACTTCGCTGCCGCGATGGCGGATCGCATCGACGAACGTCATGTGCTCGACACGGGCTTGCTTGACCCAGATAACGTCGTCGAAGAGCAGTTCGTGACAATTGCCAGGGGTCAGGCGGGTAAGGGCTGCGCCCGGCCGGTCGACCAGAACGCGTCTGAGCTTGCCGACCTCGGAATGAACGCCGTAGGTAATGGTCATCCTGGTTCTCCTTCAGGCAGCGAGCAGCACGGCTGCGCTGAGGCTGGCCATGATGATGACGGTGAGTATGAGGAGCAGCGGCGCCATGAATCGGAGCCAGCGCTCATAGGGGACGCGGCCGATGGCGAGCGCGCCCATCACCACGGCAAATGTCGGGTTGATCAGGTTCACCAGGCCGTTGGCCGATTGATAGGCGGTGACGACGAGGTTGCGACCGACCCCTGCGAAGTCCGCGACGGGTGCCATGATCGGCATCGACAGAACGGCCAGCCCGGAGGAAGACGGCACGAAGAAGGAGAGTAGGACATTGATCCAGTAGATCACGTTGATGAACGCGACCTCTCCCAGTCCCGCAACCTTGAGTTCAGCCCAGTGCAGGATCGTATCGGTTATCTTTCCGGCATCCATGATCACGACGATGCCGCGCGCGAGGCCGATGATCAGCGCCACACCCAGAAGGTCGCGCGCCCCGTTGACGAAGGCGTCAACGAATTTCTCCTCGCCAGGACGCGCGATCAGGCCAATGAGGATTGCCGAGGCCAGGAAAAGGCCGCTCATCTGGCCCATCCACCATCCGGCCCGCAGCACGCCCCAGATCATGACCAGGAAGGTGAGTGCGAACATCACAAGCACGACCTTGTGCAGGCCGGTAAATTCAAGTGCCTCGCCGCCATGTGCGGCAAGAAAATGCGCCTCGTTGTCCGCCTTGCGATCATAGACGAGCGAGCGGCTGGGGTCGATCCGGACGCGCTCGGCATAACGCATGACATAGATGACGCAGGCGAGCCAGGAGAGCCCCAAAATGACGAAGCGCAGCACGATTCCCTGGGTGAAGGGAATACCCGCAGCGTCGGACGCAATGACTGTGGCAAAGGCGTTGACCGTGGAGCCCAACACGCCGACGCCCGCACCGAGCAGGATGATCGCCACCGCGGTCACGGCATCGTACCGCGCCGCGATCATGATCGGGATCAGGAGCACATAGAAGGCAAGCGTCTCCTCAGCCATGCCGTACGTGGTGCCGCCGAAGGCGAACAGCGCCATCAGCACCGGGATCATCCACTTCTCGCGGCCCTTGAGTGACCTCATGGCACTGCTGATCCCGGAGTTGATTGCTCCGGTGGAGGCGACGACACCGATGAACCCGCCGATGATGAGCACGAAGAGCGCAACGTCGATGGCATTAGCCGCATTGGTCACGGGGTCGTAGAGCCCGCCGATCGGGGCCATGATGACGTCGAACACGTCCTGCGGGTTCGCCTCGCTCACGCTATATGTACCGGCAACTGGAACTTCGCGGTCCAGTGCGGGGTTTTGCACTCGTTGGTACTGGCCGGCTGGAATGATCCAGGTCAGCGCTGCGACGAGCACGATAAGTCCGAACAGAATGGTGTAGGCGGTTGGAAACCGCCATTTCCTTGCTTCGGTCGCCGACGATGCGATGCTCATGGTACACCCCCCCTTCTTGCGTGTTGTCACCGTCACCCTGGCTAAGCTGGGGAGGCGATCGTGTTTGAACCTGAGCGTGTCGGGAATCCGCGGATGGCCACCCACGTCGTGCGCAGAGAAGGCAAACGCGGTCGCTCGAAGACCATATCGGTGATCTTCTGGTCGAAGCGCCCACCATTCCTTGATCGAAGTTAAGTTCGCCTGCCGCACATCGGCCTATGCTGAGCCACATATCGATTGGACGCAATCGTGGATCTACACGGCAGCGGCACAACGGATCCGGTCGACACATATGCATGGAATGCAGATGCGCGGCCGATCGCAGCAGCAAGGAGGCTCGACATGCAGTGCAAGACGAGAACGATGCTGGCACTTGTGCTGGTGTTCGCACCGGCAGTGGCATTCGCCCAGAATGATGCGCACCATGACAACCGATCGGGGGGCGAACAGCCTCCCTCAGCAACCCTGAGCGTGCCGCAACAATGCGCGCCGATGATGGAGATGATGGACGTCATGATGGGCGACCACATGTCGGCCTGCCTGGCATCGCTGCCGCAAGCCTCGCAGGCCTACATGCGCGCCATGATGGGCATGCACGCACCGATGATGGAAGCGATGCAGTCGACGGATCCGGATGTCGCATTCGTCAAAGGGATGATCCCGCATCATCAGGCCGCCATCGATATGGCCCGGGCCGTTCTCGAGCTTGGGTCCGACCAGCAGACCAGAGCCTGGGCGCAGCAGACTATCACGGCGCAGCAGACCGAAATCGATGATATGCGTCAGTGGCTGCGGCAGCGCGGCGAATAGATGCGGAACTGACCACGGGCATCAAACCCCGCAAGGGTCGCGGAGCCTCACGGAAGTTCGCTGTCGGAGTAGATCACATGGCGGTAAGGGCATGGCTGCGTAGCTCTGGTGTGCTGATCGCAATGATGCTCGCGATCGGCACCGCAATGGCAAACGATGGCTATCAGAAAGCCGGCGGCCTTGCCGTTTACCTTGGCATCGTCCCGGCTCCTGTCGTCCGGGGTCATCCGAGCGGTCACCCGGAAAGCACAATGCACGGCGGGCCTGGAACCGCGCCGCATCAGCAACACCTCGTCGTCGCCGTTTTCGACGACCAGACAGGCGCACGCGTGCAGAACGCGAGCGTGTCCGCAACCATCAGCGGCCTGGGTCACGTTGGCCAGCAAACCATCCAGCTCGAGCCGATGAAAATCGAGAACACGATCACCTACGGTGGTTTTGTCACTCTCTCGGGAAACGATCGCTACGCCATCGCCGTCGAGATCACTGTTCCGGGACGTTCGCGGCCGATCTCGGTGACATTCTCCAGTGATCACGTCCAATAAAGCGACAAACAGGCGTCAGGCCTTTGCTGCAGCAACGCCCATTTCAATCTGTTCGAATTCGGATCGGAAAGTGTGGCAAAGGTAACAATTTGCCGTTCTCCTGCGAATGACACATCGAACCCTCGTGCGGCGGCCCTTCATCTGAACCACCCGCCCTGGAGTATCAGCCGGCGATGGGCGCGGCTTTCAGTGGAAACTGACGATGACGCGGCGGCGACTACGAACGGAAGATCTGATCGACAGGCTTGCGGCGGATATCAGGCCGCGACACGTTGAAAGCCGAATCCGGACCCGCCGGCTCTGGGTGGTCGTCATCCTTGCGATCGTGGTGCCGGCGCTCCTCTTAGCGCGGCCGCTTCGTGCCGCTGGCGCTTTTGATCGTGCGCATCTCACCGCTATCCCGGTCCTGGCTCCTCCTGCCCCTGATCGTCCTGGGGCTCTGGCTCGTGTCGGAATTTACCAGCATCGCCCTCGACGTCTCCCGGGAGGGTTGGCGTGCTTTCGCCTTCGAGACGAGTCCACAATGCCCGCTCGTTATCGGGATCGTCGGAATTCCGATCTTCTTCGCGATGCTTGGCCTCGGCGGGATCGGCCTGATCCTGTGGAGGGGGCCGACCATCACGGTCGCCGCTCTGTCAGCCTTTTCCCTGCCTGCAACCATGCTCAATCTGTTTCATGGCCTGGACACCGGCGCGATGGTCCTGCTTTGGCATTTCGGCGCGATCGCAATCTTCTCCATGACAGCGGCCTTTTTGCTCAATCGGCGTATTCCTCGCATTGTGTGTGACTGGCTCGCGTTATGATCAGCGAAGCGCGCGACAAAAGATGAACTGGATCAAGGGGGCACAAGCAGCCGTTTACGGCGAGGCAATGGCTTTTCAGCCGACCGCCACGCATGAGTGTTCCTGTGCCGACTCACATTCCGGCTGTGTGGTACTGACCGCCTGCAAGCGACGCTCTTCCCGCTCGATATAACCCCGCGTCAGCGGGACGGCGTCCTGTCGCCTGGCGATCTGGATCTGGAACACCATCATCCCCTGATAGCGGAAAGCGAGTTCCGAGACGCCGAGATAATACTCCCACAAGCGCGCAAAGCGCTCATCGAAGAGATCGACCGCCTCAGTGCGGCGGGCGAGAAATCGCTCGCGCCAATGTCTGAGCGTTTCGGCATAGTGAAGGCGCAGGATCTCGACATCGGTGACCACGAGTCCCGCCCGCTCGATCGCCGGCAGGACCTCGGAAAGAGCCGGTATGTATCCGCCCGGGAAAATGTATCTGGCGATCCACGGGTTGGTGAAACCCGGCGGATCGGAGCGGCCGATCGAGTGCAGCACGAAAATGCCTTCATCATCGAGCAGATCGCGGCATTTTCGGAAGAACTCATCGTAGTGATTGACGCCGACATGTTCGAACATACCCACTGACACGATTCGGTCGAAACGTTCGTTCACGTCCCTGTAGTCCTGCGATCGGAATTCCAGACGCGCCGGATCTGAAGCCGCCGCTGCCCGCCCCCTGGCAAATTCGAGTTGTTCGCTCGAAAGCGTGATCCCGGTGACATGGGCGTCGAAAGCCTCAGCCAGGTAGAGCGCCAGACCGCCCCAGCCGCAGCCGATGTCGAGCACGCGCGCATGACGACCAGGCAGGAGCTTCGCGGCAATGTGGCGCTTCTTGGCCTGCTGCGCCTCATCCAAAGACATGTCTGCTCTTTCGAAATAGGCGCAGCTGTACTGCATGTCCTCATCGAGGAAGAGTTTGTAGAGCTTGCTGCTGAGATCGTAGTGATGAGCAACGTTTCGCCTGGATTTCTGACGGCCGTTTTTCTGCACCCGCCGCCGGAGAGCAAAACGCAAGCGGGAGAGTATCTTTGTCGTGATCGGCGCCGCGTCGTTCTGCTCCTGGGACAGAAGCTGCTCGAGCAACTCCGTGATGGCGCCCTGTTCGATGATAAGGTCGCCGTCGACGAAGGCTTCGCCAAGCCGCAACTCGGGATCGAGCAGAACCCGACGCTGCGCCGCGGCAGTTCTGAACCGCACTGCCACCGCCGGACCGGCCCTGTCACCGAAGCTCCTGGTGACCCCGTTGGCGGTTGTTATCGTGAGAGTCCCGGTTTTGACAAAGCGACGAAGGGTTTTGAAAACAAGGGCATCCATGACGGGGCTTTCTAGTCAACGTTGGTATATCCCGACTAGAAAGCGTGCGATCCCGCCGCAGACTTTAACGTGGGTTGAAAAGGGTGAGCGGGAAAAGCCATGATCGATGAAAGACGAACAGTCGCCCGCCATCTTGATCACCCGCTCGCTTTGGCGCGTCGCGCCGACAGGCGGGGAATGAATGCCGGCACTTCCCGCATATAGCGCGCATAGGCGTCGCCGAATTCGGCGAGCGACTCGCGTTCTTCGTGTTTGGAAAGGCGCCAATACATGAAGACCAGAATGGGGAACATCGCGAGCGTGAGCAGGGTTGGCCACTGCAGCAGGAAGCCGAACATGACCAGAACGAAGCCGACATATTGTGGATGCCGAACCCAGGAATACACCCCCGAGGTGGCGAGCGCGCGCTTGCGTTGCGCTTCGTAGAGCATCTTCCACCCGGCCGAGATGAGGACAAAGCCGCCGCCGATGAAGACGAAACTCAGCAGGTGGAACGGACCGAAATGGGGATTGGCGCGCCAGCCGAACAGCTCCTCGAGCAGGTGACCTGCGTCATGGGAGAACCAGTCGACGCCGGGATAGCGGGACTGCAACCAGCCGGAGAGCAGGTAGATCGTCAGGGGAAAACCGTACATCTCCGTGAACAGCGCCACGATGAAAGCACTGAAGGCGCCGAAGGATCGCCAGTCTCGCGGCGTTGATGGCTTGAAGAAGCTGAACGCGAAGAAGATGAAGACGATCGAGTTGAGGATGACGAGGGACCACAGGCCGTACGCGGGAATGTCGTCTTGCATGGCGCGCTCCTAGATGGAATTTCAGTGCTGATGCGGCGACTGCTGTCGCGCGGACGAGCGGTCGCCGCCGCCGCCATGCCCACTATGTCCGCCATGCTTGCCGTGCATGAAGACATGCAGGAGGGGGCAGGCAAGGATCAGCAGCCAGGGCAGCCAGCCGAGCAAGTGCGCGCGGTGTTCCGTGAGGAGATAAAATCCCGCGATTGCGAGGAAGCCGTAAAGGGCGATGTTGGCCGCGCTGAAACGCCGCCCCGGGTTCTCGTCTTTATGCAATTGGTCTCGGTTTGTTTCCATGGTGCTTCATCCGACAGTTTGAACACGCCGATGGCTCCGCGATGCCGGTCGAATGTTAAGGCCAGTCCGCAGGAAGGTGCTCTTCTTACCCCGGATGATGCTGCGACAGATGTCTGGAATCTTTGATGTGAGTTAAGTTTCAGATTGCTTCCCGGCGAACCAGGCGATGCCTCGTTTCCGAAAGCCAGTCGGTTGCTCTTCGTTCTAGCCATTGGCTTGCCGCCCTCCCGCAGAATTCACCCCCAATATGCCAGGCTGAAACTCAAATTAAGCTGGAGGCAAGTCTTCGAACCCGCGGACCAACGTACCGATCGAGCGAGCGCATGATCCGATCCGAACATCAATACCCTGCATTCGAAGGCGATTCCGCTCTGAGTCCGCGATAAAGCCGCATACGAGATGAGTAGCTCCGCTTCCGACGATGAGGTCGTAGGTGGCCGCGGTGGTGCGTTGCGGGTTCCGCCGAAAATCACGCGCGCCAGTGGCGGGGTCGATCAGCAGCAGTCCCTCGGATTTCGCGAAGAAGGGGCTGAGCATGGTTCTTCTGCGCGTGCGCACGATGAGCACGCCGATGATGCGTTTTCGATCTGCCGGTACAGAGGCTATCGATGACATTTCCATCCCGCGGGAGGATTCTGTGACGATGAGAGGAGCATCATTTTGCCGCTCGCTCTTTAATCTCGATCAAGCATGGCGGGTAGCATGGGCGGCCAGCCCGTCACGTATTCGCGGTAGGGATAACGAGGCACGCTATAGCGACGGATTCCAGTTGGCGTGTTGATCTGGATCAAACCGGTCTGGCAAACAATGTAGTGAGATGCAAAGGTAGCTTTCTCGTCTCGTGTGCAGAGAACCAGTCCAGGTGCATGCGGAGCGAGGGTGCGCGACCTGTGAACCGCCGAGAATTCGATTTTATGCTTCGGTATCTGGCACTGCTGATTGTTAGTGTGATCGCTGTCCTCGCACAAGCCGGACCATCGATGGCGCACGTCGGTCAATCGACACCGAGCGTTTCGGAGAGACATCAGGCTACCTCATTGCTAAAGGTCGCCATGGCGGACGACGACGATTGCGTCTCGGGTTCAGGTTGTTGCAGCGCCATATGCGCACCCTGTGTTGTATCCCTATCAGCACAGTCCCTGGGTTTCTCGCGCTTCCTACCCACGTCTTCGCGCACTTGGGTTTCGCGCCAGGATTGCTTGCGCTCGATCATCCTCGGCCGCGATCCGCCTATCCCCCGATATCAGCTCATCTAAGGCCATTCAGGTCGATCGTCAGCCACGCCCGTCAGACCGGCGTGAACGGCAACACGACCATAATGTGCCTTGCCGATCGCTTCGCGCTTATCGCGCCGAAGGCTCGGTCCATCAATGATCTATTGATTGGCTGCGCAAGCGCGGCCGCCGCAACGGGCCAGGAGCCCGGGAGGTGTAATGTGAGCTGGCATCAAGCGTCTTTATCAGGAGAGACATCCCGGTCGCTCCGTTGCGACCATTGGGAAACCGCTGAGAACGCACGGAATGTACCACCCTTACCAAATTTCCCCATTACCGTGTCCCTCCACAAGACGGCCATGCAGGCCGACGAGGTGACCAAACGACGAGGACGTCACAAACAGGACAATGACAGTGAGGCGCACACCGTTGCCTTGCCAGTCGACGCACACAGACTGATTCCCAACTACCGCAATGGCGACCGACGCGTCGAAGCCGGCCGGGATCTGTTCAGCATAGGATTCGACGGAAAGGCCATCTTCAACCTTCTCGACGGATGGGTAGCCATCTACACATTGCTGGAGGACGGCAGACGGCAGATTGTCCAATTCGCCCTGCCGGGCGCGGTTCTGGGTGTCCGTTCATCGAGGAGCGCGCCCGCAACCGTCGGTGCTCAAGCCCTGACCGACGTCGTGGTATCGGTCATTCCGACCTCTGTCCTGACGTCGCATTCGCGTGCAGACCCCGACATTACCATGCGCCTGGCGCGCTCACTTGCACACGACTGCAATCTGGCTTTCGATCATCTCACCAGCATAGGTCGGCGTTCAGCGCGCGAACGGGTCGCTCATCTGCTCCTTGAATTGTTCACACGTTACCGTGCACAATGGCCAGGACATCGCAGCGAGGAAATGGTGCTGCCGCTTACCCAGGAGCAAATCGGCGACGCCACCGGCTTGACCTTCGTTCACGTGAACCGTGTTCTCAGCGCGCTGCGCAAGGAAGGAATCGTCCAGTTCCACTACCGGCGTCTGCGAATAATCGATCCGGATCGCCTCATCGAAGTATCCGGCGTCGATCCGGAAATCGCGATGGCCTGGCTTGAACGACGACCCTGGGGGTAGCGCTTCGTCAAAGGGATTTGGCGCAGCATATACTCATTGCAGGGGCGCTCGCCGGCCGCAGGCTGTCTTGTCCGTCGCGGTGGCTTTCATCGATGGACTCCCGGATGAAATTCCAACCGAAGTGCGAACCGAGGCTCTGATCGAGTTTCCGCCGCTCGCCTATCAGGCCAGGTTCGGCAGCCGTGCAAATGCGTATCCAGCAACGGCGCGATTCTGAAATCGAGCCAGTCGAGTATCCTCAGCGAGATACATCTTCGTGAGCTTTGCGGATCTTCTCGGCTTTCTCGCAATGACAGTCGAGAAAACCATGGATCGGACAGGTGCGGCACATCTCTTCCAAACGCTTGCGTAGCGCTTGCCGCCCGCGGTGGAGTCGCACCGCGACATTGTTGAGCGAGGTGCCAAGGCTTGCTGCCAATCTGTCGCGAGGCTCGCCCAGGATATCAGCCCGCCAGACGATGTCCGAATACTCGGGTTTCAAAGTTGGAAGCAGACGATACAGACAATTGCAGACCGCTGCATCGAGCTCGGCGTCAACAGGTTCACTCTCGATCTCGGCGTCGTCGACAGCGGTTTCCCGACGCCGTCGCCTGCTCAAGTTCCGCTGATGGTCAACAAGGGTGGTGGCGAGGATGCGGCCCAGCCAGCCCCGAACGGTGCGGATATCTCTGAGTTGAGATGCGCGCTCCAGCGCCCGAAGGGAGAAGCGCTGCAACACCTCCTCCGCATCGTCGCGATTCCTAAGGCGGCGCTGGAGGAAGACCAGCATTTCCTCTCTCGCCTCGACAAGCGCCCGCTGGACGGCAGCATCAAGAGGTTTCGCGGCATCGTCAGACTTACCGGAACGTTGCGTATCCATTCTCTTGCCTCCAGCTTCGGTCATCCTCCGCATTTTCCTCCTGCACGGGGCAGCTCCCAAAATTCGCCTGATGTTGGACAGGCGCGGCTGATAAGTCTTTAACTCTAATCAAGTGTCATGGCCCCACTACGAACAGGATAAGCACGCCAGCGATGCGATCCGACAATGCCGATCAGGTGGGGCTCTGTTCTATCGCACGGTCTCGCGGCCTCATGCAGGAGCTGCGATCCAAGAGCCGTGCATTATCGTGCCACAAGCCGACCCGTTACTCTCTGACCCGTACGACGCAGCTTGGTGGCCACATGCCAACAGATTACTTTATGATCGCTGCTCGCTAGGCAGCCGAGACGAAGAGCGGAGTGACTGCAGAGCGAGCGGGGTCCGACAACCCGACAACATTGTCAGGTTCGCCGTGAGGCCCTCCATCAAGGGATGATAAGGAGGCCGATCACCGTGCCGGCAAACAGATTGTGGAAGGAGATGAAGGCGAGAAGTGCTGCCGCCAGCATCGGGCTGACGATGCTTTCCAGATCGTAGGCCGCCGGGATAGCGACAGCGCGCGCGTATACTCCTTTTCTTCCAGCAATATGTTGGAGATCGTCGCCTGGAAGGTCGGCGTGAAGGCGGCCGAGGCCGACTGCAGGACGAGGATTCGCACATAGACCTGCCAGATTTCGGTAACGAGGGGCAGCAACACAGACACGGAAGCGCGCACGAGATCGAGCGCCACCAACATGGCTCGCTGCGGCACGCGCTCGGCGAAAGCCGATGCGATGGGCGCGACGGCCACATAGGCGATCATCTTGATGGCGAGCGCGTCCGCCCGGCACCGCGCCGGCGTGGGCCCCGGCCAGCTCGATCCCTTGGGCAAGAAAGAGATGGCGATAGGTCCGGTTCTTGAGGATCGCGAAGATCAGAGATATTTCGCTTCCTTGAACACATCAACCGAACCGCTTTTTTGGCGCGGAAGGGACCCGACTGTTTCCTCAAGGCAATGATCGAAATGATCGAGGCATCGTTTTGCTTCTTCGATCATTTCGATTACGCTGCCACGGTGACCTCGAGCACGCTTCAGGCGCTTTACAATGTGTGGGTGTGTTTCATGAAGGTTTGAAGTCGAACCCCTACCAGCAATCCTATCCGCCGTAGACGATAAGGCGCCGCATTTCGCCATAAGACACCTAGCCCTCACACTCCGTTGGACATAATCGACCATCTTCTCGATGAAGCAGACCCGGCAATATACTTACCGTCTGCTCAATAGATATTCCCGCAGCCTTCCACGCAATCATCGGGATTGGCGCGCCCGACCGCCTCAGCGAGCAGCATCGCTAGCATTTAAGACCCCCTTGTTTGATGCAGCGCAAATTCGTCACGCTGGATCTGCGCTAGGTTTGCCCCAGTTTCGATGTTCAAGTAAACCGAAGGATGAGCCGAGGTGGCCGCCGGCGTGACAATGGTCAAGGCGTTCAGAGGGTCGCACGGGTGGGCGACCGCCTTGCGGCGCGGGTTTATCCTTTTCCTCGCCATCGCGTTCGGGCTTACGGCGTTTCTCACAGATGGCGGGCATCAAGCGCGTGCTGCTTCAAGGGAGGGCATCCCGGCGCTCATGACTCAAGCTGCGGATTGTGCCGACCTCCTCGTGCGCATGCCCTGCGACAACGATACCCAACGCGGCTTCGAGCACCCGTGCGACAGCGGTCACTGCCTGTCGGGCCTCGGGTGCTTCCTCTGCGCTCCGCTGAACACGGCCTGGAGCTGGCGCACGTTGAACGGCGAGACAGTCTCGCCGGCTGCATCGCCCGTGCCCTCATCCGCGGAGTTGCGTCGTCAGAAGCGACCTCCGCGATCCATCTTGGTCATCTGAGCACCTTCGGCCTGTTCTGTCCGTGTGCTCCAGCCGACCCGAGGACTGGCACAATGCCTTAGTCTTCCGACCGTGCGCGTCCCAGGCCGCCCAACGATACGGCCGAGGAGACGAGCCGTTCTGCGTGACGCCGACGTGACATAGCCTCCAATCGTCGGCTGCCGGCGAGCCAGAAAGGGCCATGCACGGACCTTGCCGAAATCGGTAGGCAGCGGCACGCGAGGAAGTCTTCGGTATCCGCACGCCGGGCCACTTTTCAAACTCACCTCAAGATGTGCTCGAGCAGCCCGCAAGGCTGCGAGCCGAGGAGCTGAATACCATGTTAAAGACCCACTCGACCCGTTCGATTTCCATCACCGCGGCAGTCCTGACAGCAACCGCGATTCGCAGACGTGCGGCCATGCTGGCCTTCGCGACGGCATCGGCCCTGGTGCTTGCTATTCCGTTCGCCGCCACCGTCCGAGCGGAGCCTGCTGCAACCGGCTTCGTCTATACGGCCGATGAATTTGGCAACACCGTTAGCCGCATCGACCTTACCACGGAAAAGATCGACATCGTTCCGGTCCCGATCACGCCCCACAACGTGCAGTTCGTATCGGGAAAAGATTTGGTGCTGGCGGTGGGCCTGCCGGTCGCCGGCAAAGCTGAAGACGCTCATGCGTCCAATGGGGCTGGCCATGGCGGCGACGGACATGGTGATGCCGCTGTCGCAGGCCAATTGATCGTCCTCGACGCGGCCGATATTTCCTCCGGCGTGAAGGCGTCGATCCCCGTGGGTGGGCATCCTGCGCATGTGATCGCAGACGCGCAAGGCAATCGCGCCTACGTCTCGAATTCCGAAGACGACAGCTTGTCGGTCGTTGATCTTGCCAAGGGCGAGGTCGTCGCCACGGTCGGCACCGGCGACTACCCCCACGGCCTGCGGATGAGCCCGGATGGAAGCGCCATCTATGTCGCGAATGTCCAGGACGGTACTGTTTCGGTTATCGACACAACGGCGCTTTCGGAAGTTGCCAGGATCAAGGTAGGCGTTGCGCCCGTCCAGGTCGGCTTCACACCTGACGGAAAGCGGGTCTATGTCTCGCTGCGCGATGAAAACAAGGTCGCCGTTATCGACACGCAGTCGCGCGAGGTGATCGCACGCATCAATGTCGGCCGTTCGCCCATCCAGGTTTACGCCACGCCTGATGGCCGGCTGGTTTACGTCGCGAACCAGGGAACCGAAACGGAGCCGAGTGAGACGGTCTCGGTTATCGATGTCGTAGGCGGGAATGTCGTGAAGACCATCCAGACGGACAAGGGCGCTCACGGCGTGACGGTCGTTGCCGACGGAGCCTTTGTCTTCGTCACCAACATCGTGGCCGGGACCGTTTCCCAGATCGACGTCGGCAGCCAGTCCGTGGTCAAGACATATGCTGTCGGCAAGGGACCGAACGGCGTCACCTATCAGGCGCAGTGATGCAACGTCGGGGCGGCGCTTCGCCGCCCCGCACGACCTAAGCCTCAAACCTATGATCAGGACGGCCGGCATGCAGGCTTCATCAATGGACAAAGGGTCGGCGAGGCTCTATTCTTTGCCCATGCTTCGCGCGTTGCTTATCATTGTTACAACCATCTCGCTTGCCGCTGCTTCTTTTGCCGTTCAAGCACACGAGACCCGCATGTCCGGGATGTTGGAACGCGCCGCGCTGACGCAGCACATGGAGCAAGCCTCTTCTTCGATGGCCGCTTGCAGCGAAGGGAAATCCTGCAAAGCAGATGCCGGATTGTGCGCCTTCGCCTGCGCCGGAATATCGGCCTGGCTTCCGGTTGTGCGTACTTCGGCAAAGCAAATCAGCTCGCGGCAAAAATATCCCTTCCCGCCGGATGCCGTCTTCGTTGCGGCAGCTCCCGGCCGGAATGATCGCCCTCCTATATCGCGCCTCCTCTGAGCCTGCGGCGGGGCTGATCCCGCTGCGATCCATTTGGACCTTTCAGGCGGGACAGATCGTCCCGAGGTGACGAATATGACGACCTTTTCACGACGCGGCTTCCTCGCCGCCAGCGCAGCCATGCTTGCTGCATCCCATTTCCCCATCAGGGCCTACGGCCAGGACGCGGCTGCGATCCGCCTGGCCGCCACCAGCCGCACGCTCGATATAGACAATCGACCGGCCACCGTTTTCGGACTTGCTGGTCCCAACGGGCAGGGGCTGCTCCTCGATCCGGGCGAGCGATTTCGGGTGGATCTGACCAACGATCTCGCCGAGTCCACGATCATTCATTGGCACGGCCAGATTCCCCCGAACGCTCAGGACGGCGTCCCGGATATGCCGCAGCCGCTTCTTCAGCCCAGTGAAACGCGCAGCTTCGATTTCGCGCCCCAGCCCGGAACGCACTGGATGCACAGCCATGTGCCGATCCAGGAAATGCGATTGCTCGCCGCGCCGCTGATCGTCCGGAGGGCAGAAGACCTATCCGCCGATCGGCAGGAAGTCGTCCTGTTCCTGCACGACTTCGCGTTCAAGACACCGGAAGAAGTGCTGGAAGAGATCACCAGCGCAAGCGCTGATGGACATGGCGCTGCCGGCATGTCACGCGCGATGCAAGGCATGAACCATGGCGGCATGCCTGGAATGAACCAGGGCGAGGCCGGGGGAATGGGCTCGATGGCCATGGATATGGGTAACATGGCGATGGATCTCAACGACTACGACTGGGATGCCTATCTCGCCAATGACCGAACCCTGTCCGATCCCGATGTCGTTCAGGTCGAACGCGGCGGCCGGGTTCGCCTCCGTGTCATCAACGCAGCCGCAGCCACCGTTTTCTGGATCGACACGGGCGAAGCACAAGCCCGGCTCGTCGCCGTCGACGGGCATGAGGTCCAGCCGGTCGCGGGTTCGCGGTTCGGGCTGGCCATGGGGCAGCGTCTCGACCTGGAGATCGACCTTCCAAATGAGACCCGCGCATGGCCGATTCTGGCGCTCAGGGAGGGCGAACGTGAAAGGACCGGCATTATTCTCGCCCCCGCGGGCGCCACGATCGACAGGATCGATTCCCTTTCAGCGAATGACGCCCCGGCCTTCGACACGGACTTGTCTCAGGAGTCACGGCTGGTCGCTGTCGACACGCTTGCCGCCCGTCCGGTGGATCGAAGCCACATGATCATGCTCGGCGGCTCGATGCAGCCCTATGTCTGGACCATCGACGGA
This sequence comes from Allorhizobium sp. NPDC080224, assembly GCF_050281005.1. Taxonomy (NCBI): domain Bacteria; kingdom Pseudomonadati; phylum Pseudomonadota; class Alphaproteobacteria; order Hyphomicrobiales; family Rhizobiaceae; genus Allorhizobium; species Allorhizobium sp. NPDC080224. Next base: position 95,246 of record NZ_JBNNWJ010000005.1, on the reverse strand, counting down.
GCAACATGGGGCAAGCATCGGCCGGTTGCCGCAACGAGCGGCGATCGGGTGGAACTGATGTTCCACAATATGTCGATGATGGGGCACCCGATGCATCTGCATGGGCATGCATTCCAGGTTGTTGGCATCAACAGGCGACGCTTCGAAGGTGCGCGCCGCGATACCGTGTACATACCGCCGATGTCGATGGTCACTGTTGCCCTTGATGCCGGCGAGGCCGCGAGCTGGATGTTGCATTGCCATCATATGCCGCATCTGGCCACCGGGATGATGACCGAGTTCAGGATCGCTGCATGAAACCGCTCTGGATCGCGGTCGCCGCAACTCTCCTGGCGGCGGCCGGTGCGATCTTGGTCGGAAAGGGACGATCCGGTCAGGAGGCGAGCGATCGCATCGCCCTTGGCCGGGCAGTCTATCTAGCGAACTGTGCGAGCTGTCACGGCACGAAACTCGAAGGCCAGCCCGACTGGCGCAGCCCGGGCACGAGCGGCCGCCTTCCGGCGCCGCCGCATGACGAGACCGGTCACACCTGGCATCATTCGGACAGGCAGCTCCTCGCAATCATCACCGATGGGACCGCCGCGGTGGTTGGCGGTGGCTACGAGAGTGACATGCCCGGCTTTCGGGAGGCTCTGACCTCCGCCGAGATCGAGGCTGTCCTCGACTACATCAAGAGTACCTGGCCGCAGCGAGAGGCAGACTACCAACGCCGCATCTCGAACGGCTGACACGCCGGAGGCCACGAAAACAATTTCGTGGCCCCACATCGCCATCGCGCGCCGCCCCACCACCACATTCATGCCGACGGGTTCGGTAGTTGATGGCGGCAGAGAGGGTGTTCGGCGGCCTAAAGACATAAGGATTCACAAATGAACAAGAGAAACGTCTTCGCTCTGCTCGTCGCCGCGGCAGCGGTTGCGGGCTTTGCGCTTTGGAATCGAACCGGATCGGAAGACGAAGCCAGAAGAGGAGTATCGGGCCAGGGGACGGCATTGTCGGTTGTCGTGCCTTCGTCATTGTCCGACACCGCAAAGATGGGAGAACGAGCTTTCAACGCCGTCTGTGCAGCGTGCCACGGCAAGAACGCGGCCGGAACCGATGCCGGCCCGCCGCTCATCCATCGGATATACGAACCTTCTCACCACGGAGACTACGCCTTTGAAATGGCCGTCGCCAACGGCGTGCGCGCGCATCACTGGAAATTCGGAAACATGCCTCCTCAGCCGGGTCTGACGAGGGCCGACGTCGCTACGATCGTGGCCTATGTGCGCGAGCTTCAGCGGGCGAACGGCATCAATTGAGGAGCATTGGCGGCGAGATACCCTGCCAGACCTGTCGAGGCGGGTTTGAGGAAATCGGGCGGCTGCGAGTGGAGTTGTGGTGTGATAGGATGAGGCGGCCAAGTCGCCTATGGGAGGGGTGTGCAATGCGAACTGGCATAACATGCGCATTTGTCGTTCTGGCTTTGCTGGTGTCGGCGTCAAATGCCCAAGAGGATCAGCCGTTTCATACGTCTTATTTCGCGGATGAAACGACCATCAGCCTGTCCGTGACCGTCGCGGCAACCTCTCTTGACCCGGAATATAATTTCGATGTGCAAGTCGCGCTCACGGAGCGCGGACCCGAGGGTCAGATCAGATTCATCGACCACAGCGCCCACCTTGCAAAGGTACGATGCGCCGCGCCGAAGGCCGTCATGATCGGCCAATCAGAGTTTATGCTGTCGGATTCGCCCGAGCCGGGGGATTGGAAGCAGGATCTCTGGCGCACCTTCTGCCTCCTGCCGGTCTCATGAGGAACGGGGCCGCGCTGCATCCAGCGCGGCCCTGTGCTTCACTTGACCGCAACGAACTGGACCTTTGCGCCGACCTTGAGCTTTTCCAGCATCGCGTCATCAGCGACCTGGAATACCATCGTCATGGCCGGCATCTCGAGGTTCTTCAGCTCTTCATGGATGAGCGTGACCTTCTTCGCCTTCTCGTCCAGCTTCTTGACCGTGCCGCTGGTGAATTCCTGCGCGAAGGCGGCGGTGCCGAAGGCGAAGGCGACGGCGCCGGCGAGTGTGATTCTTGTGATAGCTTTCATCGTCATTTCTGTTGCTCCTTATTTCTTCGCGACCGTGACGTCGCCGTGCATGCCGGAATCGTAGTGACCGGGAACGAGGCAGGCGATCTTGAACACGCCGTCGTTGGTGAACTTCCAGACGATCTCGCCGGATTTTCCGGGCGCGAGGCGAATGGCGTTCGGATCCTCGTGTTCCATTTCCGGGAATTTCTCCATCACGGCTTTGTGCTCCATGATCTTGTCTTCCTGGTCGAGCACGAATTCATGATCGACCTCGCCCGCATTCTTGATCGCGAAGCGAACGGTCTGGCCCTGGCGGACCTTGAAGGTGCTTGGTGTGAAGATCATCTTGCCGTCATCCGTTTCCTTCATCGTGACACGGATGGTCTGGGACGCCTTGGCCTTTTCACCGGGTTCGCCAACGGCCATTTCGCCATGACCGCCCTCATGCGAACCGGATGCAAAAGCAGCGGTGGCAAACGTTGAGAGTAGCAGACCAACTAGAATGCGTTTCATAATCGTTTCCTTTGTCGTTTCTGGGAGGAAGTTAACCGTGATTGGAATGGGCAGACGGAAGTTGTGTCTTGGCATCTTTCGCTTTGACAGGCTCGGGCAAGCTCCCGGTCCATTCCCACGCCTGCGTGCCGGGAGGGTTCTCGTACCAACCCGGATCGCTGTAGTCGCCCGGTGAGATACCCTCGCGGACCTTCACCACGGAGAACATGCCGCCCATTTCGATCGGGCCGTGGGGACCCCACCCGGTCATCATGGGGACGGTGTTCTCCGGTATTTCCATCGACATTTCGCCCATATCCGCCATGCCGGCCGTCCCCATGGGCATGTATTCGGGACGGATCTGCCTGATCTTTTTTGCAACCTCCTTCTTGTCGACCCCGATGAATGTCGGGATCTCGTGACCCATGGCATTCATGGTGTGATGCGACTTGTGGCAATGGATCGCCCAGTCGCCGACGTACTTCGCGTCGAACTCGTAGGCGCGCATCGCACCGACAGGGATGTCGATGCTGACCTCGGGCCAGCGCCTCCGGCCTGACCCAGCCGCCATCGGTGCAGGTCACCTCGAAATCGTAGCCGTGCATGTGGATTGGATGGTTCGTCATCGTCAGGTTACCGACGCGAACACGAACCCTGTCGTTCTTGGAAACGACGAGCGGATCGATCCCTGGAAAGACGCGCGTGTTGAACGTCCAGAGGTTGAAGTCGGTCATTTCCATGATCCGGGGCACGTATGTTCCCGGATCGATGTCATAGGCGCTGAGCAGGAAGACGAAATCCCGATCCACCGGCATGAACTTCGGGTCCCGGGGATGGATGACGAAGAAGCCCATCATCCCCATCGCCATCTGTACCATCTCGTCCGAGTGCGGGTGGTACATGAAGGTGCCGGATTTCACGAGATCGAACTCGTAAACGAAGGTCTTGCCAGAGGGGATGTGAGGCTGCGACAGCCCGCCAACACCATCCATCCCCGACGGCAGGATCATACCGTGCCAATGAATGGTCGTGTGCTCCGGCAGCTTGTTGGTCACGAAAATGCGAACCCGGTCGCCTTCGACTTCGATGGTCGGACCCGGTGACTGGCCGTTGTACCCCCAAAGATATGCGGTCATGCCTTCGGCCATCTCCCGCTCCACCGGCTCGGCAACGAGGTGGAATTCCTTCACCCCGTTGTTCATTCGGAACGGCAAGGTCCAACCGTTGAGGGTGACGACCGGATTGTAATCTGGGCCGACCGTCGGCTTTACCGGGGTTTGCGTGGCCGCCGAGTCCATGAGAGCGGCTTCCGGCAAGCCCATGTTGGACGTTTGCGCCCAGGTCTTACGATAACGCTGCAATGGTGGCTACTGAACCACATATGTGCTAATGTGGGTCTATAACTTCGGGAGTACGTCGCATGAGCCGCTTGACGATCGACATAACGGACAAACAACATCAAAGCCTGAAAGCGCTGGCCGCTCTGCAGGGCAAGACAATCAAGCAGTACGCACTTGAGCGCCTGTTTCCCGTCGACGTCGAGGGAGAACGGGCCTGGGAAGAGTTAAAGACGTTGATGAATACGCGCATCAGTGAGGGGCTCGCCGGAAAACTGTCGACCAAAACCGTAGGTGAGATCCTCGACGAGGAGATTGCCGAAGGTCGCGCTTGACGGCTTACATCCTGACCGCAGAGGCAGAATCCGATCTTCGCTCGGTAATCGGTTACACACGGGCACAATGGAGTGCCGCCCAGGTACGTCACTACGTCACGGCTTTGGAGCGAGGAATGGAGAACATTGCCGCGGGCAAAGCTCCCTTCAAGGATCTGAGCGCGCTCTATCCGGCGCTGCGGATGGCGCGATGCCAGCATCACTACATCTTCTGTCTGCCTCGAGACCATGCGCCCGCTCTCATCGTAGCGATTCTTCACGAACGAATGGATCTCATGAGGCGTTTGGCTGACCGTCTAAACGAGTGATGTTTTCACGACGGGAGGAACTCCTGCGCGCGTGCTAGATAAGCCCTTGTCTTCGAGCGATCAAAAAGGTGTCGTCGGTTCGGATCCCTTCAAGAGCAGGAGGCGACCCGCATCTTAGAGGCAGAAGCTGATCCCGTTTCCGTACCGGGCACACCCTGCCAAAATGCAGTGCTTCTTCCCCCGTCTCTGGTTGTGGATCCACGCTGCGGACGCCGCCTTTTAGGGCGGTTCCCTGACTGAGTGAATCTGCGGGGCTTTGCAAATCAGGCGGGTTCTGATTCAAACTATCTGCCGATGGAGGTCGGCAGATATGTCAAAAGCTCTCTCTGTCGATCTGCGTGTTCGCGTGCTTGCTGCTGTTGCCGTTGGTGCGACCCACCGCGAGGCTGCCGAACGGTTTGGCGTGAGTGCCGCAAGCGTCAGCCGCTGGCGAAATCTGCAACTTCGCCAGGGCGACGTGCGACCTGGTCCTCTTGGCGGAGATCGAAATTCTCGAAAGACAGAGGCCCATGGCGAGGCGATCATGGCATGGCTCGCTGAGCACCGCGATGGAACCTTGTTCGAGCTGCGCGACGCGCTTTCTGCCCAGGGCATCACCATCAGCAAGTCGGCTTTGCACCGGTTTCTTGTCCGGCACGGCCAGACTCGTAAAAAAAGACTGGCCACGCGGTAGAGCAAATCCGTCCGGACGTCCTGGAACAGCGCCAGCAGTGGTTCGATGATCAACTGGACCTTGATCCTACCAAGCTCGTCTTCATCGACGAAACCTGGACTGCGACGAACATGGCGCGCACGCACGGACGCTGCAGCAAGGGAGAGCGCCTGCGAATGGGCTTTCCGCACGGCCACCGCAAGACCACGACGCTGGTGGCTGGCTTGCGCAGCACGGGAATGGTTGCACCGCTCGTCATCGACGGGCCAATCAATGGAGAATGGTTCGAGGCCTACGTCGCCCAGGTTCTTGTGCCGACCCTGAAGCCTGGCGATGTCGTCATCCTTGACAATCTCTCCAGCCACAAGCGACCGGCGGCGCGTGAGATGATCGAGGCTGCCGGTGCGCGCATGCTGTTCCTGCCGCCCTACAGCCCAGACTTCAATCCCATTGAAAAGGCATTCTCGAAGCTCAAAGCGCTCCTGCGCAAGGCGGCAGAGCGCACCGTGACCGGCCTGTGGGACAGGATCGGGAAATTGATCGACCTCGTCGAGCCTCAAGAGGCCCGAAACTTCTTCACATCATGCGGATACGATCCAACATGAAAGGGAACCGCTCTAAACGGCGCCCTTGAGGTCATGACGACACTCATCGGTGCCGAATTTTAGACCAATACTGCAATTATATCCTGGAGCTTATTCGTCGGGCAGCTAAACGGCACTGGTCAGTCGACGTTCGGCGCAGCCCCCGGGCCGCCTTCAAGCTCTTGGATAAGAGCCTTCATCTCAGCAATTTCTCGCTTTTGAGCCTCAATGATGCCGTCGGCAAGTTTTCGGACTCTTGGATCCACAATCTTTGCTCGGTCAGAAGTCAAGATTGCGATGGAGTGGTGTGGTATCATCGCCTTCATGTAATCCACATCGTCAACCGTCACCTGGCTGCGAAGGAGGTACAGCGACCCCGCAAAAACCACGGCGCTTACGGCGAAAATTGCTATGTTGGCGCGCCGATTACTATACATTCCGAGCATGAATAACAACATGATGACCGCCATGCTTGCTCCCATGTAGAGAGCCGCAAACGACCTTGTTTCGCTGAAAAATAGGTGGTCTGCAGAGAATGTGTTAAGATACATCAGGCCAAACATGACCACCGTCGAGACGGTGATCATTGCAAAGAATCGCTTGTAGGACATTCATCAACCTCTTGGATACGACACGATACCTGAGAAACAACTCTCCCATGGGGGAAGGTTCCTGCTGCAAGAAAAAAAAGTCGATCATCAGGTTAAGAGGCAGGTTCTTGGTGGCATGAGAGGCGGCCGATGAATAGGAATTGTAATGGTACGGGCGGATACCCCATTCGATTAGTGCATAGATAATGTACGAATTACCAGAATGAGCCCGAAAAAGAGGAATAGCAAGACTGCAATAAAGGTCAGAGACCGTCTTGCTCGCCGAACGACTATCGGTCGAAGACTGCGTCTCATGCGTCTGCTATAAGAATTCATAAGCATAACCCTAAGAAATAGGTTTCCTCTCGGACGCGTCAGTTCTTTCAATCTGTATCAACGCTTGTGAAAGTGATACCTACTTTTAGTCCGTGTGGGCAGTGAACAATTTGTGGTCGCGCGCCATGAAGCTCTGCGATTGCTTTGACCATACTGAGACCCAGCCCAGAGCCGGATGTGGTCCTGCTTTTCTCAAGACGATAAAATCGCTCAAAGACCTTTTCATGCTCTTCCTCGGGTATACCCGGGCCATCATCGGAGACGGTTAGGCGGATTGTATCCGCTTCACGCTGAACTTCCAACGAGATCGTGGTACCAGCTGGGGTGTGTCTCAGCGAATTTGTCAGTAGATTTGCTAGCAATTGCCGTATAAGCGCCGGATCACCGAGTATAAAGCAGTCAGCTTCCTCGACGATAATTGAAAGGCTGTAGCCAGATTCGATAGCAACAGCCTCGTAGGCCTCGTAGAGTTCAAGCGCCAGGGCTTTAAGATCGAAGTAGATAAAATTTGTAGTGCGATTGCGAGCTTCGATCTGCGCTATTCGAAGAAGCGCGTCGAAAGTGTTGGCAATAGACTGTAGCTCAGAGAGTGCCAGGTCAATACCTGCCTTTATCTCTTGAGTGTTGGTGAGCTGCAGGGCATCGTTAAGAACTAGAAAGGTACGAGCGATGGGGGTTCTCAGATCGTGCGCGACATCTGTGGTGACCTGCTTCATGGCGAGAACGCTTGCCTCGAGACGAGCCAGTGCCACGTTCACTTCCGTCGACAGCACATCAATGTCGTCCATCCGGGTCGAGACAGGAAGCCGCTTGGAGAGCTCGCCATGCCCTATTTCGTGAGCTGTGCGGCAAAGTGTGGAAATTCTTTTGCGATTAATATAAGCCAGCAGAGCAGCGCCAGGAATGCCTACTGCGACGATCATCGCAGTTGCCCAGCCAAAGCTTGTCATGACGATCCCGGACAAGTGATCCGTATCGCCGTAACTGATACCGACCGTTAGGTCATATTCTCCCAACGATCCGCGGAACAATTTATAATGGGAAGTGGCCGCAAGTAGCCCACCAGGGGGCTGAACTGAAAAGCCTTGAGGAACATTCGCTAACTCAGCGTTACCAGCAATTGATGAGCCAGAGGGGTCGCGGAGGGTGTAAACTGTTTCTTCACCTCTGATGGCGGGCCCATGGCTCTCAATCATTTCGATGGCGCCGGCAATTCCTTTTGCCTCATAGGCGGAAGAAATTTCCCGATACCGTTCCATTACGTTCGCGTTCAGCCGATCATCAAGAAAGCCCATCACCATCTGGTACGCTATGGTGTTGGCGACCAGATAAGCAGCTGCGAAGAGACCGATGTAAATGGCAGCAAGCCGAACAGCGGTGCTTTTGACAATGTTACCCGCGAGCATGCAGGGTATAGCCTGTATTTTTTATCGTGTGCAGAAGCGGTTTTGGGAACGGCTTGTCTATCTTTGCCCGTAAGCGGCTAATGTGGGTCTCGACCACAGAGCTCTGCGGGTCGAAGTTAAAATTCCAGATCTTCTCCAGGAACATTGTCTTGGTAAGAACTCGACCTTCGTTGCGCATCAACAGTTCTAACAACGCAAATTCGCGAGGCAACAGTTCGATGGCGTTCCCGTCACGAGTCGTGGTTCTTGAAACCAGATCCATCTCTAAGTCGCCTACTCGCAACCTCGTCTTCTCTGTCGCAATCGGTGGGCGTCGAACAAGAGCATTGATCCGCGCGGTTAATTCGGAAAACGCAAACGGTTTGATGAGGTAATCGTCACCACCAGCATCGAGCCCCTCAACTCTGTCGTCCACGCCGCTCATCGCCGTCAAAAATAACACTGGTGTGCGAACAGACGCGGCGCGCAGACTTTTGACGAGGCTTAATCCATCAAGTCCGGGTATCATACGATCGACAACCAGCGCATCGTACCCGGTGTCTAAGCCGGCTGTCAGTGCGTCGCGCCCGTTTGTGAGCCAGTCTACTGAATGTCCAGAACTAGCCAGCCCCTTTTGAATGTAGCTCCCGGTAATCTGGTCGTCCTCAATCAACAGTATTTTCATCAGATCAAGAATCTCCCTGAGCGATCCGCACACTGAAAAAGCCGTCCCGTCTGATTTCGTCAAACTTGCGGCAATCATTCTGTATGGCGATTACAAATTTGTATGGCAGAAGACAGGCCGCAGACAACACCGTGTCTTATGTTTCATTTGCTGCAAGTCGCAGTGATTAGACGAGGATAAAAAAAATGATGAAACGCATTGTGTTCGCCGCCGCCGCTTTTTTCCCCATTGCCTCTGGCGCGTTCGCTTTCACGCTTTTGAGCGAAAACGCATCGCCGATCACGCAGATCACTCAGGGACATGGCAGCCCTGGCGATTCCGCAACGTCACAATCGGACCCCAACGTGACTTTCCGAGTGTTGGATAACGGCTGGGTCGAGCGTACGAACAGTCGATACGGCTCGAGGTCGATCATCGATCCTCGGGCAGAGTACCTGCGCAACAGCAAGACGCGGTAACTTCAACCCGGCTCGGCCTGTGTTGTGAGCGGTGGTTCGGAGGCTCAAGCGTGATTGATGTGCAACACGGTCATCATGAACCGATGATGCTTGGGGTTTTCAGTTGACAGTGGTCAAGCAGACAGCAATTTATGCTCTCATGAAAGAGCGTGGTCGATTCATATCGGCATTACTGCTGACTTTTCGTCTGGTGATACTCGTATCACTGGCGGGATACAGTTTGTCCACGGTCAATGCGGCCATGCACCTGGAGATGCCCGTCAAAGAGACGCAGGCCGAGGCCGGTCACCCGCCCTCCCACAAGGGCGGGATCCGCGCGCTTGCTGACATGGGCGCTCACAGCGATCACCATGAGCGAAGCGGATCCAAGATCGCAGACAAAAACTGCTGCCAAGAATTCTGTGTGGTTGCAGCTATTGAATGCGATGCTACCGGCCTCCTCCATCCGATCCCGGAGCGGGTCAGCGGGAGCCGTCAAGACCCGCTCTCTCTGGGCGTGGCGCCGCGCGTTACTCTGCCACCGAATATCTGAGCCCTAGCGATCCCCTAGAGGGCTTTTGCTGTGCCTGAGCGCGATCTGGCGCTTTGACACTATTCTCTGTCGTATTCGGAATCCAGCCATGAGACATATGTTCCTGGTGGTTGCTATGCCGCTCCTCGCGAGCGGTTGCGCATCCACGCTGCCAGAAGTGGTAGCATCTTCTAGCCATGCCGACTCGGTCGCCGACGTCGTACCCATCGCCTATCAGAATCCGGTGGGTGCTTACTCTCACCGTGTCCCTGTCGATCCCAAGCCTTGGCGCGGTTTGAATGATGCGCAAGCTCCGAAGGGAGGCGCATGATGGTCGCGGTAAAGATTAAACTGATCTCTACCCTGGTCCTTCCCTTGTTCGCGACGGGATGTGTGAGCACAGGCTATTCATTCAAGGATGCAGGATTTGCAGAGTCATCTGCGAAGAGCGCCGAGGCTACGGGCAAACAAACTGTGTGGGTGCAAAATCGCCAACACGCAGAGCAGGTGCGTGAGCGGGTAAAGGCGTTGATGTCGAAAAAAACCATCGACGTCGAGACTGCCGTTCAGGTCGCACTGTTAAACAACAAAGGATTGCAGGCATCTTACGCTGATCTAGGGGACAGTGCAGCTGATGCTTGGCAGACGCAGCTTGCGGTTCTTCCATCGTTTTCGGTGGGACTTTCTGGTATCGGCACCCCAGGCCTCGAGGCTTACCGTGTACTCGAGGGGGCGATTGCCGCGAATATCCTGGCATTGGCTACCTACGACAAGAATATGAAGCTCGCAGAAACGCGGTTCCGCCAAGCTCAGCTGAACGCCGCGCTTGCTTCGATCTCACTTGCCGCCGAGACCCGCGTCGCTTGGATAAACGCCGTCGCCGCCTGGGAGAACGTTACTTACCTCAATCAAGCTAAAGCAACGGCTGACGCCGCATCTGATTTGGCTAAGAAACTGGGCGAGGCTGGGTCTCTGCCCAAAGCAGATCAGGCTCGAGAACATGTGTTCTACGCCGAATTGGCTGGAGAAACAGCGAAAGCACGGCTTGCTGCCAAATTGGCGAAAGAAGAGCTTGTTCGGTTGATGGGGCTTTCTGGTTCTGACGTAGAATTTCAGATTCCGAACCGCTTGCCGTCGCTACCGAAGGCTTTGATCAACCGTGACAGCATTGAAGCGGAGGCCATCCAAAAGCGGATCGACCTGCAAGTCGCACGCTTGGAACTTGATGCAACAGCTCAGGCGTACAAGCTGGAAGATGTCACTCGGTTCGTCACTGACATCGAACTCGTGGGTATGGTTGAGCAGGAACGCGAACTGGAAGATGGCAAGATCCATCGTAACATCTCGCGAACGGGATCATTGGAGTTCACGATACCGATCTTTGATTCCGGGCAGGCACGGATGCGTAAGGGGGAACTGGCCTACATGCGTGCCGCCAATCAGCTTGCGGAAAAGGCGGTCAACGTTCGTTCCGAAGCAAGGTCTGCCTATCTTGCTTATCGATCAAATTACGACATCGCTCGACATTACCGTAACAGCGTTCTTCCGTTGCGTAAGTCGATCGAAGATCAATCTCTGCTCACCTACAACGGAATGATCACCAGCACGTTCGAACTGATCTCAGATGCCCGAGAGAAGATCGATGCAACCATGCTTGCGGTAAACGCGAAACGAGATTTCTGGATAGCCGAGGCCAACCTCGCTCCCGTCATCTATGGCGGAAGCACTGGATCGGCTGCAGCAGAGTCCGAGGTCGCATCGGCTGAAGCTGCGCCTGCAGGCGGACATTGAGAAAGGACCTGACAATGTTCAGTAGAAGACAGCTACTTGGGGCCGGCGCAGCGGGTGCGGCGCTCGTTTCATCGAAATCGTGGGCCCAAACCTCAAATATGGGACTGCCGGAGGCAACTCTCATGGATTCGGCCGCCACCCAGGCGCCAGTCAGACCTTCCACAGGTCCGGACTACAATCCTGTCGTCACACTCAACGGATGGACTCTGCCATTCCGAATGAACAACGGCGTGAAGGAATTTCACCTGGTTGCTGAACCCGTAGAGAGGGAGATGGCAGACGGCATGACGGCCTATCTCTGGGGCTATAATGGCCAGTCTCCAGGGCCAACCATTGAGGCCGTCGAGGGTGATCGCGTCCGAATTTTCGTGACCAACAAGCTACCCGAGCACACGACCATCCACTGGCATGGAATGATATTACCCTCGGGCATGGATGGCGTAGGAGGCCTGTCTCAACCGCACATTCCGGTCGGCAAGACATTCGTCTACGAGTTCGACCTCGTGAAGTCCGGCACCTTCATGTACCATCCCCACTCTGACGAGATGGTTCAGATGGCGATGGGCATGATGGGCTTCTTTGTGATCCATCCGAAAGACCCAACGTTTATGCCCGTGGATCGAGATTTCGTCTTTCTCCTCAGCGCATTCGACATAGATCCAGGTACCTATGTGCCCCGAGTGATGGAAATGACGGACTTCAACCTCTGGACCTGGAACAGCCGGGTCTTCCCTGGGATCGATCCGCTCGTCGTCTCCAAGAACGATCGAGTCCGCGTGCGGGTGGGCAATCTCACAATGACCAACCATCCAATCCATATGCACGGCTATGATTTCGAAGTGACCTGCACTGACGGTGGCTGGGTACGACCAGAAGCTCGGTGGCCTGAGGTTAGTATCGACATCCCCGTTGGTGCGATGCGAGCATACGAGTTTGACGCCAAGTATGTAGGCGATTGGGCAATCCATTGCCACAAGTCGCACCACACCATGAATGCCATGGGCCATGACATCCCAACCTTCATTGGCGTCGATAAAAAAGAGGTCGCGAAGAAGATCCGACAATTCCAACCAGAATATATGCCTATGGGCACAGCGGGCATGGCCGATATGGGCGAGATGTCGATGGAAATCCCGGAGAACACCGTTCCCATGATGACCGGTTGGGGTCCGCATGGCCCAATTGAAATGGGTGGCATGTTCTCGGTGGTTAAGGTCCGCGAAGGCATCTCTGCGGGCGATTATTCAGATCCAGGCTGGTACGAAAACCCACCGGGTACTCAGGCTTGGGAATGGACGGGCGCGCTCCCCGATGTTCCGAAAGCTAAGGATGCAAAAACGCAGCTCACTCCGAAGCACTCGGATCACGGCTGAAGATCAACTCAGAAAGGATTGAACTCATGAAGACTGCGATCATCGGCCTCATTATGGCCACTCTCGGGAGCCCAGTTTTAGCTTCCGGCGAACACGCTGGCGGACATGGAGAAATGGCTGTCGGAGAGCCTGGCATCAAGGCTAAGGCTACACAGACAATCCGCGTGACGATGACAGAGACGGATGACGGCCAGATGCTGTTCACCCCGAGCACCTTTAAAGTTCGCAAGGGCCAAACGATTGTTTTCGCGGTGAAGAATGCCGGCGAGGTCGACCATGAATTTGTGCTCGACCAGGAAGATAAGGTCATGGAGCACAAGGCTCTGATGGAAAAGTTCCCCGAGATGGAACATGAAGATCCGAACGCGATCCGGCTGGCTCCGGGAAAATCAGGCGAGATTGTCTGGAAGTTCACGAATGATGGTGTCTTCAAAATCGCTTGTCTCGTGCCAGGGCATTATGACGCTGGAATGCACGGCGACGTTACCGTCGCACAGAAATAATACGCAGGAGGAAAAAGTGAAATTTATCATCACATTAGCAGCTGCCGTCACAGTCCTGGCAACTGGCGCTTTTGCCCAGGAATTCACCAAGGGAACGGTTAAGAAGGTCGACGCAAAGGCGAAAAAGGTCACGTTGATCCACGAGGAACTGAAGAACCTGGATATGCCAGCCATGACCATGGTATTTAGCGTGTCAGACCCCGCCATGCTCGACAAGCTGAAAACGGGTGCGAATGTTGAATTCATGGCCGAACGGGTGGACGGTAAGCTGACCGTCACCCAGCTGAAGTAACAACAATGGCCGCCTCCGACCCAGACGGGGCGGCCATTTTCTATGGAGAGATAGACAAATGAAACGTAGACAATTTGTTGGGTTTGTAGTCGCAGCAGCGATGATGCCGCAGGTCGCGTCTGCCGAACGAGTTGCTATGACCGTCCACAAGGATCCGGGTTGCAGCTGCTGTGTAGCGTGGAGCAGGGCGTACGCGACTGAAGGCTACATCGTGGACGAGCGCGATGAAAACGATATGCAAGCAATCAAGGTATCGTTGAAAGTGCCGCCAGATCTACAGGGCTGCCATACCGCAGTTATAAATGGTTACTATGTTGAGGGCCATGTTCCGATAGAGGCGGTTGAAAAACTGTTGACCGATCGACCGGAACTCGCCGGGCTGGCGGTGGCAGGAATGCCGCGCGGCTCGCTTGGAATGGGTGATAGTCCTAAGGCATCTTACGACGTCATGGCAGTGCCACTCGACGGATCGAAGCCTTATGTATTCATGGCGGTTCGGCCGAGTTAGTCGGTAAAGTCTTTCTTACGAAACCGCACGAGATCGAGAGAGCCGGCGACGAATCCTCATCAGGACCCAGCCCTCTCGGATTCCCCCGTTATCCTAGATCAATGTGTCAACTTTCGCTTGGCCCCCTGTAACTACTCAGCCGAAACTCTCGTCGCTTAGGATGTGGGTGAGACACAGACAGTCTGCAAAAGGTCCTGTTTCCAGTCGCCTCTGGCCTGTGCGGGGTTCGGAACGTATACTGATCTTCCAACTAACACCTTGCCTCGACCGGCGCAATTGACCCGCGCTCCGTGTTTACCTTCATCGAGGTATTCAATCTCGCCGCTTGCGTTCTGCTCCGTCAGTTCAATTTTTACATCGAAATCATAATCGGGCTCTACCGACGTAACCACCGATGTGATGATTAGGCTGACCGTCACGTCGCCGTCGAACAGAGAGACATGAAAAGGTATGCGCTCTGCCCCGTGCGCCACGGGGAAAGACAAAATCATCCGATTGCAATTAGAAGGACGACTGGTCTAGACATTGACCTCTCCTACGCCCGAGGAGGAGAGAATATCATTTCATCGTGAAACGTGCACGAAAATTCAGCAAATATCGCTCACCTCGGTGGCCTGATTCTCCAAATGATGAGGTAGGGCCGCATGTCGCGGGCCTAACATGATGTCGGCATGCACAGGCAGGCTTTGATGATCCTTCCAGAACATAGGCCTTGCAAATCGTTCTTCCGCCCGCGAGGTCATTCTACATCGAGCTCAACAAGTGCAACATAGCCTCTCCTCGACTCGGAGGGCTTGACCTTCCCATGGCGGGAAGGCGCATTTTCTCGTTAGATTGATCGATATCAATCAGATGACCCCAAATGCCCTTATGGTGGTTTCATGAAACGGGATACGTTGATGCTAGGGATGGTGAGGTTAAAAGACTGGGCCGTGCTTGCCGTCGCTTTGCTGGCGATGGCTGGGCTCTTCGCATCGTCTCAGGCGGATTTCAGTTCGCAGCGTTGGTCCTACCCTAGTGTAAACGCATACCACGGCAGCCGCATGTCGACAGGTGGCCTGACGAGTTCGTACCGCTCAACCGATGCTTCATGTACGAGTACCTGTGCTGTCCATGCCGTCGCCTTGTCCATGCTGCCGCTGGCACCCGAATTATCCGAGCGCGGCCTAAACTGCATTGAGCCGCCGTCTCGACTGGACGGCCAGCTCCCCATGCCCGGCCGTCATCCACCTCGATCTGCTGCCTGACGAAAGCGTTGGACGCGCATTTTCCTGTCAATAGCATGGCCGTTGTAACGGTCGGATCGAGAGAAACATCATGTATCGCAGAGACTTTTTGAAAACGCTCGCCTTGGGTTCCGTGGCACTGTCCCCCTTCGGCCATGCCTGGGCAAACCCAGGAACAAGAACGGACGAGCTTGTAATCGGTAAACGGACCCTAGACGTCCACGGCAAGGCTGCCTCCGTCTTCGGACTGACCGACAAGGCCGGGAACGCCGGGCTGGTCCTCAACGCGCCCTCGGACTTCGACGTTCTTCTTCGCAACGAAAGCGACGAGGAGACACTCATCCACTGGCATGGGCTTACGCCGCCTTGGGAATTGGACGGGGTGCCGGGCAATCCGGCTGCACTGCTTCCGCCTCAGGAAAGCCGGGCCTATAAGTTTCCTTTGACGAGAGGCGGCACCCATTGGATGCATGCCCACACTCTGCAGGAGCAGAACCTGCTCGCGGCACCCCTGATCATACGAACCGCCGAGGATCTTGCCCGCGACGAGCAAGAGGTCATCGTGCTCCTGCATGATTTCTCATTCAAGTCGCCCGAGGAACTGCTATCCGACCTTCAGAGCGGTGGCGGTCATGCCATGCCCTCTGGACACGGAGATATGTCCTCCATGATGAACATGCATGGTGGCCATCAGATGGGCTCGGCTGAAACTTCGGCCGCGCCTCACACGATGATGGGCATGGATCTGAACGACATCGAATATGACGCCTATCTAGCCAATGACCGGACGCTCGATGACCCCGAGATCGTCAAGGTAGAACGGGGCGGCCGCATCAGGCTTCGCATCATCAATGGCGCGACGGCAACCGCCTTCACGATCGATACGGGCGAACTTGAGGGCGAGCTGATCGCTGTCGACGGGATGGACGTCGTCCCGGTCCGCGGCCGTCAGTTCCCCTTGTCGATGGGCCAACGGGCCGACATCCGTTTGGCCTTGCCACTTGTCGACGGGGCATATCCTATACTGGCTCTGCGGGAAGGGGCCATCGAGCGCACTGGCGTGATCCTCGCCACCGCCTCCGCACGAGTGCAAAAGCTGGAAACCAATGCGGCAGCCAAGGGCCCGGTTCTTGACCTCTCGCTCGAGCAAAGTCTTCACGGCCTAACACCGCTGGCACGGCGCGCTGTTGATCGGCAGTTCGCGCTGATGCTGGGCGGTGACATGGCGACCTATCGCTGGTCCATCGACACCGACAGCCCGATCGAAGTCCGCAGCGGACAGCGCATTCGGATTTCCATGCACAACATGTCGATGATGGCGCATCCGATGCATCTGCATGGCCATCACTTCCAAGTCACGGAAATCAACGGCAAGAACATTTCCGGCGCTATGCGGGACTCTGTGATGCTGCCGCCCATGGCGCGTGTATCGATCGAGTTCGACGCAGACAATCCGGGCCGTTGGCCGTTACATTGCCATCATCTCTATCATATGGCGACGGGCATGATGACGTTCGTCGACTATGGCCAGCAGGGCTGAGGGAGGGCGAGATGAACAACGCAGATCACCCGCATCACCACCACGGGCATTCGACTAGTCCGGTAGCCGCTTCGTCCAAGCCTAGCCGTCCGGGCGTGGTCAACGCCCAAGTCTACACCTGCCCCATGCACCCCCAAATCCGCCAAACAGGGCCCGGCAATTGCCCCATCTGTGGAATGGCGCTTGAACCGGAAATGGCGACGCTGGAAACAGGTCCAAGTCCAGAACTGGCGGACATGTCCAGACGGTTTTGGATTGGCTTGGTTCTCAGTATCCCGGTGCTCGCCCTGGAGATGGGCGGCCATCTGACAAACCTGCACATGCTACTGGCGCCACAGACTTCGAACTGGCTGCAATTGGTGCTCGCGACACCAGTTGTCCTCTGGGCGGGCTGGCCCTTCTTCGAGCGCGGCTGGAAATCCTTGGTGACGCGTCATCTGAACATGTTCACGCTGATCGCGATGGGAACGGGTGCCGCCTGGATTTACAGCGTTGTGGCGACCGTTGCGCCGGGACTGTTTCCGGTCACGTTCCACGCAGAGGGAGGTTCGGTCGCCGTTTATTTCGAGGCTGCTGCCGTCATCACTATCCTGGTCCTGCTCGGTCAGGTTCTGGAGCTGAGGGCGCGCGAACAGACGGGCGGTGCCATCCGCGCGCTTCTCGATCTTGCACCGAAGACCGCACGGCGCGTGCGCGCCGATGGTATAGATGAGGATGTCGGTCTCGACTCCGTAGCTGTTGGCGACCGCCTGCGCGTTCGACCGGGAGAGAAGGTGCCAGTTGATGGCTTGCTTCTGGAGGGCCGAAGCTCCGTCGACGAATCCATGGTTACGGGCGAATCAATGCCTGTCACCAAGGATGTCGGGTCGAGGCTGATCGGCGGGACCATGAACCAGACCGGTGGTTTCGTCATGGAGGCCAGCAAGGTCGGGAGCGACACCATGCTCTCACAGATCGTCCGCATGGTCGCAGAGGCCCAACGCTCACGCGCGCCTATCCAGCGCCTCGCCGATGAAGTCTCGGGTTGGTTCGTTCCGGTTGTCATCGGGGTGGCACTCGTCGCGTTCGCTGTCTGGATGATCTATGGGCCGGAGCCCCGTTTCGCCCACGCCCTAGTGGCGGCAGTTGCCGTCCTTATCATTGCCTGCCCCTGTGCTCTGGGGCTGGCAACACCAATGTCGATCATGGTCGGCGTCGGTCGCGGAGCAAGTCTCGGCGTGTTGATCAAGAACGCCGAGGCCCTGGAGCGCTTTGAGAAGATCGATACGCTTGTCGTCGACAAGACAGGCACTTTGACAGAGGGGCGACCCGAGGTGACAGCGATCGCCGCGGTCGCAGGCATATCAGAATCCGAATTGCTGCGGCTCGCGGCGACGGTCGAGCGTTCAAGCGAACATCCGCTGGCACTGGCAATCGTCAATGCGGCCAACAACCGTGGCATCGCTCTGGGAGATGCTACCGACTTTGACAGTCCTGTGGGCAAAGGCGCGACGGGCGTGGTCGAAGGCAAGCGGCTGATCCTCGGCAGCGACCGCATCATGGAGGAAGAACGTGTCGACGTTACCGCGATGACTGCAAAGGCAGAAGAGCTTCGTAGTGACGGCGCAACGGTCATCTTCACTGCTATTGATGGCCGCTTGGCAGGTCTCTTTGCCATTGCCGATCCCATCAAGGCGACGACACCGGATGCGGTGAAGGCGCTCATCGAAGACGGTATTCGCGTCGTCATGCTGACGGGCGACAACAAGACGACCGCTCTTGCCGTAGCACGCCGCCTCGGCATCTCGGAGGTGGAAGCGGAAGTCCTGCCTGAGGACAAGAGCAAGATCGTCTCGCGGCTGCGCAGTGAAGGCAGGATCGTTGCCATGGCGGGCGACGGTGTGAATGATGCTCCTGCACTGGCCGCAGCAGATGTAGGTGTTGCCATGGGAACCGGAACCGACGTTGCCATTGAGAGTGCAGGGGTCACCCTTCTGAAGGGAGACCTTCAGGGCATCGTCCGGGCAAGGCAGATGAGCCGCGCGACGATGAGCAACATCCGTCAGAACCTCTTCTTTGCCTTCATATACAATGCCGCAGGCGTGCCTGTCGCAGCAGGCGTTCTCTACCCCGTCTTCGGCCTGTTGCTCTCCCCGATCATTGCCGCAGGAGCAATGGCCCTGTCGTCGGTGAGCGTTATCGCGAACTCGCTTCGCCTGAGAAACATAAAGCTATGAAGCTGATCGCGCGCACCTGTTGATGATCGCCTCTTAGGCGTGACGGCCCAAGTTCTAGGTCCTTCGTGCGCCTTGTGTGCCTCGAACAGTTGGATTCTCGATCTTAGGGCTTCTGCTGTTGAAACAATCTGTTACCTTCGCGACACATATTGCCGCAAGTCGCTCTGCTAACTCCAGAGTCTGCAAACCAGGTGAAGCTGCGGAGAGAATACCCTTGGATGCCTCAGCCGAAATCCTGATCGTTGACGATGACGGCCAGATCCTGATCCTGGTCGCCAAGTTTCTTCGGGCAAACGGCTTTCGCGTTCACACGGCGCGAAACGGAGTGGAAATGGCCGAGACGCTAAAGCGCTTGTCGGTCGATCTCATCGTGCTCGATCTCATGCTGCCGGGGAAGAACGGGCTGGAAATCTGTCGCGAACTGCGCCGCACTTCCTCCGTCCCGATCATCATGCTGACGGCCAAGGGTGACGAGACGGATCGCATTATCGGTCTTGAGGTCGGGGCCGACGACTATCTGCCCAAACCCTTCAATCCTCGCGAACTGCTGGCACGCATCGGCGCGGTGCTAAGACGGACTCGCACGACTGGTAACCCTTCGACTGAGCGTGCCGGACGGAGCTTCACCTTTGCAGGGTGGTCGCTAGACACGATGAAGCGAGAACTGACCGCACCAAGCGGTGTTGTCGTGGATCTTTCGACGGGAGAATACGATCTGTTGCTCGCGTTCCTTGAAGCGCCACAACGCGTTCTCAGTCGCGAGTTCCTTCTGGACGTAGCAGCCAATCGCGCCATCGAGGGCTGCGCTCCTTCGATCGATGTCCAAGTCAGCCGTCTGCGTCGTAAGCTCGACGATGATGAGCATTTGATACATACCGTGCAAGGTGGCGGCTACCTGTTCGCGATGCATATAGACCGTGTCTGATGCTGTCCAATCGTGCACATTTCAGAGTTGATCTGCACTGGTCGTTGGGCAATCTGGGCGGGACGAAGACGCCTGGCGCCAAAGTTCTTAACGGTCGATATGCCAGCAGGTAGAGCTTCAATGTCGTTGTCGCGGACCTTCCGATGTGCCGGTACGCTTTATGCGCCATATGATGATGAACGCTTGCCCTACTAAACACCATGGGAGACGGATTACATCATCCAGCCATGAGGATCGCAAAGGCGACCATCAATCGCCCGGTCCCCCGTCCAGGCTTTCGACTGCCAGTTGGATAAGGCGAATGCTTTCAAACGACTGGAGGATAGGACAAGGGCCGCTTTTGCCGGATGAGCACTCTGCAACCAGGCGCTCTAGCGCGTCGCGGGTGCGGTTGAGCTCGGTGATCCGCGTTTCCAGCGCGATCAGCCGCGCCTTTGCGGCCTCGCGTGCCCGCTCCCTGTCGTCCCCGGCATCGAGTTCGAGCAGTTCCCCTACCTCCACCAGCGTAAATCCAGCCGTCTGAGCCTGGCGGATAAACTGCAGCCGCCTCAGATCCTCAGCGCCGTATCGCCTGCCACGCTCAAGGCGCTTCGGGGTCTTGAGGAGACCCTTGCGCTGGTAGAACCTGACGGTCTCCACGCCGACGCCACCGGCTGATGCGAATTTTCCGATTGTCATGTCCATTGGGTATTGACTCCGTACCATGGTACGGAACGTATGGTCTTGCCAACTGTTTCACAAGGCAAAGGAGACGTGAAATGTTGGATAGAGTGAACCCCTCGACCGCAGTGAAGAGAGCCGTCCTCTACCGGATGGTCACTGCGGAGCATACCTGCCCTTATGGCCTGAAAGCCAAGGACCTGCTGAAGCGGTCCGGATATGAGGTGGAGGACCATCACCTGAAAACGCGCGCGGAAACGGATGCGTTCAAGGAAGAGCACGGTGTGAAGACGACACCGCAGGTGTTCATCGACGGTGCCCGTGTCGGCGGCTATGACGATCTGCGGCGCTACTTTGGAAAGCCCGTGGCCGACCCGAAGGCAACCACCTATCGCCCCGTCATCGTGCTGTTCGCGATGACTGCACTGACGGCCATGGGTGTGAGCTACGCTGTATTTGGCACGCCCTTCACCGTCCGGGCCTTGGAATGGTTCATTGCGTTCTCGATGGTCGTTCTGGCCATGCTCAAGCTTCAAAATGTCGAAACCTTCGCCACGATGTTCCTGAATTATGATCTCCTCGCGAAGAGGTGGGTGCCATATAGCTACCTCTACCCCTACGCCGAAGGACTTGCAGGTGTTCTGATGGTGGCAGGCGTTGCGAACTGGCTTTCTGTTCCCGTGGCTCTGTTCGTTGGTGGCATTGGCGCAGCCTCGGTGTTCAAGGCCGTTTACATCGACAAGCGTGAGCTCAAATGCGCCTGCGTGGGAGGGTCTAGCAACGTACCGCTCGGATTCATCTCACTCACCGAGAACTTGATGATGATCGCGATGGCGGTGTGGATGGCATCAATGTGAACGGTCGTTATATATTTTAACACGAATTGGGGCCGGTGTCGGTGACCGGGTCGCCGATACCTGTCAAAGCAAAGGTGTTATCCCTTTAGCGTTAGGCAGCTATCTCAGCGATTAGCTTGCCACAATCTCACCGGGGACTGGGAGAGGGCAGCGGTTATGAGCAGCTTGGTGACGCGTCTGATTAACAAAGTCATAGTCGACCATCAACCGTTAGGTTCGATTCGATCATCAATTAAAGTTCCATAATTTAACCATATGCCGCTTGGCTCTGTATTTACTCAATTATCAGACACCTGCAGATAGATCGACTGCAAGAAGACTGCTCTCCGCGGATCTGCGAGTTGACACTAAATGCAGCTATTCCCTTCGTGTTACGCTTCATTTCGCCTCAGATCGACCTGATTTGATCATTCGCCAAAAAGGAATACGCCATAGTCCGTTGCGCCGTGGAGGATGTGGACAATGACCACTTTGGCGGGCTCAACGCGATAGAAGATGAGGTAGTTGCGGTGAACGCGTCGACGGATTCCATGCTGTTCATAGCGAGGAACGAGGGCGAAGCTGTTGGGGTGAAGGATAAGATCTTCACACCGGCTCCGCAGCTCTCGAATGAATGAAAGAGCGCGCCCTGGATTGTGCTCGGCAATGTAATCGGCGATCTGCTCAAGATCGCCTTCGGCCTCGCTAGTAAACTCAAGGATCATGCGGAATTTTCGGCTTTGTCAGCCATTGCACGGTATTTAGCGTCGAGACGGTCGAACACAGAGCTGGCCGACTTAGTCCGACCGCTGTCCGCATCAGAGATGCCGCGCATGATTGAAGCATCCAAAGCGGCGAGTCGTGTTTCACGGTCTTGAACCAGTCGCACGCCTTCGCGCAGGACTTCACTTTTCGAGCCGTAGCGTCCTGTATCCACGAGCTGCTGAATATAGCTTTCGAGCTGCTTTCCCAGATCAGCGCTGATCATACATGTCTCCATCAGAGGTAACCAGGATAAGATAGTAGCTTTATCAACTATTATCAAGCGAGTGAGTTTGCGCCCCGCCGTCAGAGCTGGCCACTCTCCTCATGGCCGACCCGAAGAGAGGTTAGCGAAAACTGTGGTTGAGCGACCCAGTAGTGGGGGACTGTCGGGAAAACCTCCGGGATGTGAAACCCTTTCTCACCCCGGGATAGATCTGCGATACCGAATCCTAGAGTGCAAATTGCAGGTCACTGGTTCGATCCTGTTCAAGGCAGAGGCTGTGGCAGTCTCGCTCCTGCACTACTGTTGCTGCTCGGCGCTCGACCGTCTCCTCTGATCGTAAGATTCAATCATCGAAAATAAAGATTGCGATCAACGTTCACGTCTGCCGCTGAGCCAGGCCATACGCCGCACCTAAGGCCGATCACTGATTAGATCAGAAATATCACGCCTCTTCACGTCCCAGATGGCACTGAATCAAAGGTCGCCTCTGCGGCTGTGGAGCGAGTGTAGATCGGCCTCAAGCTTACGTTTGCCACAGACATTGCGCTGCTCTCCGAAGCCTGGAGTGGGAGAGTGACGCGCTTCCGGCCTGGATAAATTATCGACCAGCGGGAAGGTCATCAAAAAACATTTTCGAAGCCACTGCCCGCGCGACCTCGCTCGTGCGGAACCGATTTGCTGCGACGCACAACACTTTCTAACTTTACAAGCTGAAGATAAATCGTGAAGTTGAGGCAGATAACTTTTGGGAATATTGATCTTGACCAAGCCCCGTTTCGCCACTCGCCTGAACTCCTTCGCTTCCGCAGCGCACATTGCGTGGCCGGGTATCAAAGGCAAACCCAGCGTCTTGCAGATGGCCGAGCGCGCCGCGCGCGTTCAGGGCCTGACCGACCTTGATCTCAATTATCCCGATCATCTCGGCGAAGATCCGCGCGAGTTGGCAAAGAAGCTCGGCGATCTCGGGCTTGCGATCAACGGCTTTGCCATGCGCTATTACACCAACCCGGCATTCAAGCTCGGGGCGTTCACCCATCCTGACGCTGCTGTCCGGCGGGAGGCAATCGATCTTACCAAGAAGGGGATCGACGCTGCCCGCGAGGTGGGTTCAAGCCTCATGACGCTATGGCTCGGCCAAGACGGTTTCGACTACGCGTTCCAAGCGGACTACGACCGCATGTGGCAACACGAAATTGATGGAATTCGTGAAGTTTGCGAGCATGATCGCGATTGCATGATTAGCATCGAATACAAGCCGAATGAGCCACGTTCCTACAGCCTCATGCCGGATGCGGCAACGACGCTGCTCGCGATCCGGGATGTCGGAGCGGACAATCTTGGCGTTACGCTCGACTTTGCACATGTTCTCTATGCCGACGAGCAGCCGGCCTTTGCCGCGGCTTTGATCGCCCGCCACAGCAAGCTTCTCGGCGTCCATCTGAACGACGGATACGCAAAGCGCGACGACGGCCTCATGGTGGGCGCAGTCCACACCGTGCAGACGATTGAGCTGCTCCGGCAAATCCGTCGCGACGGTTATGACGGTGCAATCTATTTCGACACATTCCCAGACATGACCGGATTGGATCCGGTCCACGAATGCGAGGTGAACATCGCGACAGTAAAGCGGATGCTGAATGTCGTTGATCGCCTCGAGCAGGACAATCGCCTTTCTGGTGCGATTGACCGTCAGGATGCCGTGGCGGCCCAGGCCATTCTGCAAGAGCTGATGCTTGGGGCAGCCACTTAAGCCAACGACTATGAAACTCGGGAGGAACCGATGAATAGACTTTTGACCCTCGCCCTGGCGGCGAGCCTCTGGGCCGGCGCAGCCTTTGCCCAGGACCTCGCGCCGCTCAATTCCGACTCTGAGCCGGACCGCATGGATTGGTCCGAGCTGGAATCTAAGTTCGGCGCATTCCCGGCGATCCCTGCCGGCACCAAGGCGGGTGGCGTCTCAAAGACGCTGACCAACGAATATTGGCGCTCGCTCGGCGAGGGCTACAAGGCTTTTGCCGATAAGGTCGGTGTCGAAAGCGCCTATCAGGCCGCTCAGAGTGAAGGCGACCAGCTCGGTCAGCTGACGATTGCCGAAGGCATGGTCACGCAGGGCTATAACGTTCTTCTCCTGTCGCCGCAGACCGACGCCAACCTGCAGCCGATCATGGAGCAGGCCAAGGCTGCAGGCGTACCGGTCGTCAATGTCAACGACGCCGTTATCCCGCAAGCCGAACACTATGTCGGAAACGTTCAGCGCGATAATGGCGTGCGCGTCGCCAAGTGGTTCATCGACAATCGTCCGGAAGGTGGCAAGGTTGCCATCGTCGAAGGACAGGCCGGTGTCTATGCGGCCGTGCAGCGGACCGATGGCTTCAGGAAGACCATTGAAGAATCCGGCAAGTTCGAGGTCGTGGCGAGCGTGCCCGGCAACTGGGATCGCCAGATGTCCTATGATGCGGCAACCAACATCCTGCAGCAGCATCCGGATCTCGTTGGCTTCTATGCTAACAATGATGGCATGGCGCTTGGCATCGTCGAAGCGGTTAAGGCTGCAGGCCTGCTTGAGAAGGTCGCTGTCTTCGGTACGGACGGCATTTCCGATGCCTATGCCTCGATCAAGGCTGGCGAGCTGACAGGTACGGTCGATAGCTTCCCGGTATTGACAGGTGAAGTCGGCATGGAAGTCGCCCTGCGTCTCGTTGCTGGTCAGGATCTTCCGCGCGTCGTCGCGACACCCCAGGCGCTGATCACCAAGGACAACGTAGCCGAGTTCCAGGGCGATGGCGTGGATCTGCGTGCAGTTCTGATGAAGGCTGCCGGCAAGTAATACCTCCCAGGGCAGGCGGTCGGTCCTATACGGGCCGGCCGTCCATCCTCACGAAGGGCCACAAAGACAATGACCACTGCCAGACTGACTTTCGAAGGCATCACGAAGGTGTTTCCGGGCGTTCGCGCCCTGTCCGACGTCTCCTTTCAGATTGCACCCGGAGAGATCCACGCCCTGCTCGGTGAAAACGGTGCGGGCAAGTCGACCCTGTTGCGGATTCTGTCCGGCGTCTTCAAGCCGACAAGTGGGCAGCTTTTGATCGACGGTATCGCCCAGGCCTTCAAGACACCCGACAGTGCTCGCATCGCTGGTGTTGCAATGATCCATCAGGAATTGCAGCAGGTGCCGCACTTGACCGTCGCCCAGAACATGTTTCTTGGTCACCCCATCACCTGGGCAGGAGGTCTCCTGGTCAATCGGCGTCAGCAGGAGAAGCGGGCTGCCGAAGCGCTGGCGATGATCGATCCTTCGATTGATCCCGCAGCGCCGATCTCGTCGCTGAAGGTGGCGCAGCGGCAGGTGGTCGAAATTGCCCGCGCTTTGCTCGACAAGGCGAAGATCATCGCCATGGACGAGCCGACCTCCAGCCTGACGCCGAGCGAATTCGAGAGCCTTGCGCAGGTCATCAAGCGATTGGCTGCGAGCGGCGTCTCTATCATCTATGTTTCTCACAAGATGGATGAGGTCTTCGGGATCTGCGAGCGCGCAAGCGTGATGCGAGACGGCCGGCTGGTCGGTGTCGTCGACTTGAAGCAGACAGAGCCCGCCGACGTCATCTCGATGATGGTTGGACGGGAACTTCTGGCGGAAGAGCATGTCTCGCATGCGACCCGGGATATCCGTATCGAAGCGCGGAATTTGTCCTCCGCGAAGGTTCAAGGCATTTCCTTCGACCTCCACAAGGGGGAGGTGCTCGGCATTGCTGGGTTGGTCGGGTCCGGTCGCACGGAGCTCCTACGGTTGATCGCGGGCGCCGACAAGGCAACCGGCGGCACCATCCGGATCGATGGCTCGACCATGACGCTTTCCAGTCCGCGTGCAGCCATTGCGGCCGGCATTGGGCTTCTGCCTGAAGAACGTAAGCGCGAGGGCATCATTCCTGGACGCTCGGTCACCAACAATGTGGCTCTGCCGTCGATGAAGCGTTTTGCGCCAGCTGGAATCATCCAACATCGAGCCTTGAAGCGCACGGCGGCCGAATTGTTAACCCGGGTCAACCTTCGACCGTTCCTCCTTGATCGGCCGATCCGTCTGTTCAGTGGCGGCAACCAGCAGAAGGCGATCATTGCCCGCTGGCTGGCGGCTGGATCCAAGGTCTTGCTGTTCGACGAGCCGACACGGGGCATTGATGTCGGAGCCAAATCCGAAATCTACAATCTCATTGAGGAACTCGCTTCCGAAGGTCATTCCGTCGTGGTCGTGTCATCCGAACTCCCCGAAGTCATGCGAGTGTCCGACAGGGTCCTCGTCATGCGGGAGGGAACGGTCGTGGCCGAGCTGGCGCGTGAAGAGCTTTCAGAGGAAGCGATTGTTTCTCATGCCGTCGGCAAGGGACATCGCGCCTCCGCCCGGCAAAGCCAACAGGAATAAATGTCATGTCCGATTCAACGCTTAATGCCGCTGCAACACAGTCGAAACTGTTGGGATCGCTGTCCCTTCGCGATGCCGGCACTCTTATCGGCCTGATCATCATCATAGCCATCTTTGGCCTGCTAGTGCCAGATTTCCTTTCGCAGAGGAACCTCGTCAACATCCTGCAACAGTCGAGCATCAATGCGTGTCTGGCGCTCGGGATGACGCTGGTCATTATTTCCGGGGGTATCGATCTGTCGGTCGGGCCGACGGCTGCCATCGCCGCCGTCATCACGGCAGCGCTACTCGTTGCCGGCACACCTATCCCGCTCGCCATTCTTGCCGGTCTTGGCATTGGCGTTGTCTGTGGTTTGGTCAACGGCGTTCTCGTTGCCTATGTCGGACTTCAGCCCTTCATTGTGACGCTTGGAACGCTCAGCACCTATCGCGCCATTGCCCTGATCTATACCGGTGGCAACCCTGTCTTCGGTCTGCCGCCTGAATTCCGCTCTCTGTTCAACGGCTCCGTTGCGGGAATTCCCAATTCGGTCATCATGGTTGCAGTCGTAGCCCTCCTTGCCTGGGTCCTGCTCAAGAAGACACCGCTTGGCGAGTATTTGCTGGCTGTCGGCGGCAATGAAGAGGCAGCTTACGTGGCTGGCGTGCCGATCGCGATCACCAAGATCACGGCCTATGTGATCTCCGGTGCGCTTGCAGCCCTTGCCTCCATGATCCTGATTGGTCGCCTGGGCGCTGCCGAACCTATCCTTGGCAATCTCTGGGAACTGGATGCGATCGCGGCCGCAGCGATTGGCGGTGCATCGCTGATGGGTGGCAAGGGCAGTATCGTCGGCACTATCCTTGGTGCGATCATTCTCGGCAGCATGCGCAACGGTCTTACGTTGATGAACGTTCAGGCCTTCTATCAACTGCTTGCGACCGGCCTTATAATTCTCGTAGCGATGATGATCGATCGCGTAACGAGAGGTCGTGGATGAATTCCCTGAATGACTTGAAGGCAGTAGGCCCGCGCATCCGAATGATGATGCCTCATCTCACGCCCCTGGAGGCGCGGGTCGTTGAAACGGTGTTTGCGCTACGCAATTTCACCGACGAAACGGCGCTGAAGGACATCGCGGCCGAAGCGGGGGTATCCGAAGCGATGGTGGTCAAGATTACCAAGAAGCTCGGTTTTGCTGGTTACCGAGACTTCAGGTCCGCAGTCACACAGTACAATCAGCTGCCGACTGCTGAAATGCATCAGGAACTGTCGATCGAGGATACGTCGCGCGAGATCATTCAGAAGGTGTTCCGGACGTCGATCAACGCGCTCGAAGAAACGCTGGCTATCATTGACATGGATGCTTTTGATCGTGCTGCAGATCTGGTCAACCAGTCTGGGCAGCGCGATTTCTACGGCGTTGGCGGATCGGCCCAAATTGCCCGCGATGTCGCCCACAAGTTCTTGCGCATTGGTATTCGCGCCAATGTGCAGGACGATTCACACATGATGCTGATGTCAGCCTCGCTGTTAGGTCCGCAGGACATCGCGATTGGCTTTTCCCATTCCGGCAATACGACGGCCGTCATCGAGGCAATCCAGTTGGCGCGCAAGAACGGCGCGCGAACGATCGCGATTACCAACTACAATTCATCCGCGCTGGCGCAGGTGGCCGATATTGTTCTCTGCTCCACGGCTCAGGGCTCGCCTCTGATGGGGGAGAATGCCGCCGCTCGCATTGCTCAGCTCAACATTCTCGACGCCCTCTTCGTTGCCGTCGCGCAAAGGAATTACGGTGTCGCAGAGAAGAACCTGCAAAAGACTATGGCTGCGGTCATGTCGAAACGCAAAGACAAGATTGTGTAAGAAAGCATGCCTCAAGTCATCGTTTTTGGAAGCCTTCATTACGACATTATCGTTCACGGCCCCGGACGTCCCCGGAAGGGCGAAACCGTGGCCGGCGAGCGCTGGTTGCCAAAATGCGGTGGCAAGGGCGGCAATCAGGCAATAGCTGCGGCCAAAACCGGTGTCAGCACGTCAATGATCGGCGCCGTAGCGGATGACGAATTCGGACGCGTTCTCGTGGCGAACCAGGTGAATGGACACGTCGACAGCAGGTTCATTCGCATCGTCGAAGGTGCCGGAAGCGGCATGAGTGTAGCGATTTTCGATCAGGACGGCGACTACGGCGCGGTGATCGTGTCGGGCAGCAATCTTGAATTGGGACACGTCGATGTCGATGCTGCTGCTGAACTCTTTGCCCAAGGCGGCGTCCTCGTCCTGCAGAACGAGATCCCAGATGCGGCAAATGTGGCAGCGGCGCGGGCGATGCGATCGGCAGGAGGCCGTGTTATACTCAATGCGGCACCCGCGCGCGAGCTTTCGACGGACCTCATAGGGCTCGTGGACGTTATCGTCGTCAACCAGGTCGAAGCTGAGCAACTTACCCGGGGTCCGGTTGTAGAAACTCTTGAGGGCGCACTGGGTGCGGCCAGCCTTCTGGCGCAAATCTATCCTGTTGCCGTGGTGACAGCCGGCGGCGAAGGTGTCGCCTGCGCTACGGCTGAGGGGCTGGAGTTGGCGGTGCCCGCGCTTAAAGTTGAGCTTATCAGCACGCATGGTGCCGGTGACGAATTTACCGGTGTGCTAGCCGCCGAACTTGCAAGGGGCATGGAGATCACAGTCGCCATTGATGCCGCCAACCAAGCCGCTGCGTCCCTTGTCAGCGGAGTGAGTCTGAGAGGCGGCTAGTGCAACGCGTACCAAGTTGAAGAATTGGTGTCATACGGCGTTTTGTGCGGCGTATGTTCCATAATTCTGCTACGCCGCACTGAGCTGTAGCAGCTAAGTAATTGACGAAGCTACATCTTATGGACGCGCTGCAGGTTCGATTCTTGTCAAGAGCCTTAGGCACTGGCGATGCGCTGTCACCTAGCACAAAGAAGAGGAACCTCAGGTTTCACGTTGCACCCGCGTACGAGCCCAAGGTCCACGCGGTGCATCGGTAGCCCCCACCAGGTCTGGGGGGGTTGTGCTGATGACGTTCCTCGGTGGTCTTGGCACAGTGTTCGGACCGGTCGCGGGCGCGACCACCGTCGTCACGATGCGGAATTACCTCGCGCCGCTCGGTGCTGGGGTCAAGACAATCAGAGTCTCACGGACGCCCGGTAAATGATTTCGGACAGCGCGATATGGCAAGCCCCTCCGGGCGACCCTAACCTGCATCCGCCAAACGTCATGAAGATGGAGGAACCATAGCGATGGAACGGCGTAAGCTACTGATGGGAATGGGTGCGGGCATTGCCGCCGCGGCGGCACTCGCGAATTCGTCGCAGGCGCAGGAAGCGGACCAGCCCGCTCCTAGTGTGAACGCCGGAAACGAAAACTGGGTGGCGGTTATCACCGGTGTGAGCTCGGGCATTGGCCAAGCGACCGCCCTCGCCCTGGCGGAAAGGGGCGTTCATACCATAGGTACCTATCGCAATAACGAGCAGGGCGCGCGCCAGACGGCTGAAGACGCTCAAAGGCTCGGGGTCAAGGTGGTCCTCTACCACCTGGACTTGAACCATATGGACAGTATCAAGGCGTTCCAGGAGAATGTGCGGGCCACTCTCCGACTCGAATGGAACACCGACAAGTTCGACTATCTTGTCAATAATGCAGGCATGTCGATCGCAGCGCCGTTCAACGAGACTACGGAGGAGGCGTTCGACGAGATGAGCCGGGTGCTCTTCAAGGGCCACTTCTTCATGACCCAGGGTCTGTTGTCCGCGCTCAGGGATGGCGGCGCGATTATCAACGTGGCCAGTTCCGCCACGCGCCCGACGAGTGTTTCACCAGGCTACTCCGCCTATGCCGCGATGAAGGGCGGCCTGACCACGCTCACGCGGTACATGGCCAAGGAATTGGCTCCTCGTGGTATACGCGTTAATTCCGTTGCGCCAGGCCCCACGAGGACACGCCTTGGCAATGACGGTTTCGCGCGCCATCCGGAGGTCATTCCAGCGATCGCGGCTCAAACCGCACTGAGCCGCCTGGGTGAACCATCCGATCTCGGCCGCTCCATCTCGGGATTGCTCTCGGACGATCTGGCCTGGATCACCGGTGAGAATATCGAGATCTCAGGTGGCTTCCGCATGTAGTGGGATAACAGCCCAGCACGGACGGAACAGTAAAGCCGCTGTCCTGGCGCCTTTAATGGCAGGGCGGCTTCCCCCCTTTCGCCGCGAGCTTCAGTCGCGGCGATTTCTTGGGCTGCTGAGCCCCGGGCCAACTGAGCCGATCGGCGAGGGTCTACGAAGCCGGCCTCTGCGCAGGTGCCGAGGTATGGAAAAAACCGTTGTTCCGGACAGTAGATAATGAACATTGGACGATCAATTATCGAAGCCCCAGTGTATCTCGCTAGAATGGTCCGGCAATCTACTGAAGGGATCTTAAAATGAAACGTCGGGAAGTAATGATGGCAATTGGCTCGGTTGCCGCGATGGCAACGGTCGGAACGATTGGAGTCCCCGCCAATGCGCGTCAAGCGGCGACTGGGATAGCCCATGGATTTCACGCGAGGATGAAGGCCAGAGCAGGCCAGGGGGATGCCCTTGTCGCGCTTCTGTTCGAAGCGCCGGCGTTCGAGCATGCCGACTGCAAGGTGTTCCTCGTTGGTCGTTCGAAAGGCGAACCCGATGTGGTCTTCGTCACCGAGGGCTGGGTCAGCGAGGAGGCGCACACGCGTTTTACCGCGACCGAGGAGGCTAAAGCCTATACCGCGCGCTTTGGCCCCTTGGTGGAAGAGTGGACGAGTTCCGACGAAATCCCGGTTGGCGGGAAAGCCGTCCTCACCTAGGGCCAGTTCGACTGGCGGATCTAAAAAGGTCGCTCGTCACGCATTGAGCCCGCTCGCGCGTGACAACCCCTTGCAGCCGCGGGCGGGCTCGTCAAATACTGGCCAATCTCGATCCGGATACGGCATCTCGGAAATTCGCCCCTTAGTCCTCATCATGGGTTACGCGAATGGATCCACTTAGCGATGTAATCGCTCTGCTTCGGCCTAGAACCGCTATCTCCAAGCCAGTTGCGGGGCGGGGAGATTGGGGCGTGCGGTACGCAGCCCATAACGCGCCCGGCTTTTCCATCATCCTGAAAGGCGAATGCTGGTTTACCTTCGACGGCCATCAGCCATTGAGGGTCGAGAAAGGCGATTTTATCCTCCTCCCATCGACGCCTGCCTTTACGTTCGGAAGTCGACCGGACGCCGAATTCGTGCTCGGCGACCCGCTTCAATCGCCGGCGCGCCACGGCGAACAGGACGGCGACGCGGACTTCGAATCCTTGGGAGGAACCTTTGAAATCGAGCAGGCAAACGCACCCCTACTGTTGGCCTTGCTTCCTCGCATCGTCCACATCCCGGCCTCCGAAGGCCGGGCTGGACGGCTGAGCAGGATGATTGAACTTATCAAGGAGGAATGCGCCGGAGAAGAACCGGGCAGGGACCTGATACTGCAGCGCATGCTCGAGGTGCTGCTGATCGAGGCCTTGCGCTGGCGAGGGTTTTTCTCCGACGACGTGAGGGCCGGGTTGATAAACGGAATGCGGGACCCGGCCATCGCACGCGTCTTGAGGGCGATGCATGCTGATGTGCGAGCGCATTGGACGGTCGCCAGCCTGGCGAAAGTTGCTGGCCTCTCCAGATCCGCCTTCGCTGCGCGTTTTGGCGAGGTGCTTGGCTGTGGTCCGATCGAATACTTGGCACGTTGGCGAATGGCATTGGCGAAGGACGCGCTGATCCGAGGGTCAAAGACGCTGGACAGGATAGCCGACGAGATCGGTTACGAGTCGGCCAGCGCGTTCAGCACGGCCTTCCGTAAGCGCCTGGGATGCCCACCGGGCAGGTTCGCCCGTACAAGCGGCGACCCGCGAACCTCCTAGGTTAACCCTTGCTACGCGCCAATCCACCGGTTCGGCCCGGGTTCGGGAAAGCGAACGACGTATTGCGAGCAGCTCTGAGAGTCCTCTGATTTGGACGATAGAGCAATAATCGTGGATCTCTGATTATGTATCGTCTGAACCGTCTGTTCTACAACGAGGGCGATCCAACCCAAAGGAGGTCTCAATGCAAACCATATTGATTACTGGCACATCGTCCGGCTACGGGCTCGAAACAGCGCGCCATTTTCTAGCAAATGGATGGCGGGTACTCGCCGCCATGCGGAAACCCAACCCGGACGTACTGCCTCGTTCCGAAAACCTGCAGATCGTGGCCTTGGATGTCACGAGCCAGGACAGCATCTCACAGGCAATTGACGCGGCTGGCCCGATCGATGTGCTTGTCAACAATGCGGGCATCGGAACCGTCGGCGCCTTCGAAGCCACGCCCATGGCGCACGTTCGCAAGATCTTCGACACGAACACATTTGGGGTAATGGCCATGACGCAGGCCGTGGTCCCTCAGATGCGCGAGCGTGGCAGTGGCGTCATCGTGAATGTTACGTCGAGCGCAACATTGGCGCCTATGCCCCTGGCTTCCGCCTACACGGCCAGCAAGCAGGCTATCGAAGGCTTTACTGGGTCGCTTGCCCACGAACTTGAATATTTCGGAATCCGCGCGAAGTTGGTCGAGCCTGGATACGGTCCGACCACACGCTTCGCCCAGAACGCGGAGGTCCCAGTCGAGGACATGATCCCGGCGACCTACACGGGGTTCGCGGGCCCGATCTTCCAAGGCTACGCCGCGCCAACGATGACGACCAAGGAAACAGATGTGGCGGAGGCGGTATGGGCTGCGGTCCATGATACGTCAGGCAGGCTTCGCTTCCCGGCTGGTCCGGACGCGGTAGCGCTATTTAGCGGAGTCTGATCGAGAAGAGGCGCCACCTATGGCCTCAAATTTGAAGCGGTGGGCTCCCCGGCGCCTGCCGCTTCATTGCCCCTCGAAAAATCTGCCAACTCAGAAGTGCGGTTTACGTGGATGCTCCCGCGACGGAGACCTCGATATTTCGACGCGCTGGAGGCCCTTCTACCAAAGCCAAGACATCAAGCTAGATCTGGCAACCAGATCGCCGCCGATGCTTATGCTGAGGCCAACTCGGCTTACTCGACCACCCTGACGATCACCTTCAGCGCGATTGGCGCAATTGCTGTTCTCATCGCAGGCTCCATCTGGTTCGCTGTCTCTGGGATTGCGAGACCCATCCAAACCATCACGGGCTCGATGAACAAGCTTGCGGCTGGTGATGCTGATACTGCGGTACCCTTTGCAGGCCGTGCCGATGAAATCGGCGAAATGGCTGCTGCTGTTGAGATCTTCAGGAAGAACGCGCTCGACAATCGCAGGCTGGAAGCAGAGACTGCGGCCCAGCGCAGCCAAAGTGAGGAGCAGCGTCGTCTGACCGCCGAGCAGGAACGGGTGCGCGCCCAGGCGATGGCTCAAGCAACGACAGGCCTTGCGGATGGACTGAAGCAGCTGGCCTCGGGCAACCTCACCTTCCAGCTCGAGCAGTCATTCGCAGAAGAGTTTGAGAGCCTCCGCGCTGACTTCAACAGTGCAATTGGGCAGCTAAAAGAAACCCTCACATCGGTCTCTCAGTCGACCAGCTCAATTGATGGCGGCTCGCGTGAGGTCAGCCAGAGCGCTGAGGACCTGTCCAAGCGCACCGAGCAGCAGGCGGCGTCTCTCGAGGAGACTGCGGCGGCTCTCGATCAGATCACGACCAATGTCGCGAATTCGTCAAAACGTGCGGAGGAAGCACGCACGATCGCGGCCCAGGCGAATATCAGCGCCCGGCAGTCGGGCTCCGTTGTTGCCAATGCCGTTGATGCCATGGAGCGGATAGAGCAGTCCTCCAGCCAGATCTCCAACATCATCGGGGTCATTGACGAGATTGCCTTCCAGACCAACCTGCTTGCGCTCAATGCTGGCGTTGAGGCCGCCCGCGCCGGTGAGGCGGGCAAGGGCTTTGCAGTTGTTGCTCAGGAAGTCCGTGAGCTTGCTCAGCGATCAGCGCAGGCCGCCAAGGAGATCAAGGAGCTAATCCGCAACTCCACAGTTGAGGTGGAAAAGGGCGTCAAGCTTGTCAGCGACACCGGCGAGGCGCTCAAGTCCATCGAGAAGTATGTCATCACGATCAACGAGCACATGGATGCCATCGCCACCTCAGCACGCGAGCAGTCGGTTGGCTTGTCGGAGGTCAACACTGCGGTCAATCAGATGGACCAGGTGACCCAGCAGAATGCCGCCATGGTGGAAGAAGCCAATGCGGCGGGAGCAACGCTTGCCAAGGAAGCAGGCCGTCTGCGGGCCTTGGTCAGCCAGTTCCAACTGGGGCAGAGCAACGGCCAGTACACGACGCAGTCACCGGCACCTGCGGTAACTGCAGCGAGCGCACACCGGCCTTTCACTTCTCCGGCCCGTCGTATGGTCGGCACCCTGTCCAAAGCTTTCGGATCAGCAGCGCCCAAGGCTGAGAGCTGGGAAGATTTCTGATGATGCTGGAGATCATTGCATTTCGTCTCAGAGAACAGGAATTCTGTGTTCGCACGACAACCATCCGCGAAATTCGCGGATGGGGTCCTGCCACTCCCTTGCCTCACACGCCTCCAGACGTGATCGGCGTCATGAACCTGCGTGGCCTGGTGATCCCGATCATTGATCTGGCTACGAAACTGGGCATGGCCTCGGCTGAGCCGACCGAAAGAAGCGCCATTGTGGTGACGGAAGCCAACGGGTTCGTCATCGGCCTTCTTGTTGACGGCGTGTCCGATATCCTCACTCTGCCGGCGGATGTTCTGCAACCGGTTCCTACGGTCGGGTCATCGGCAGGTCTAGCCCACGCAGAAGGCATCGTCGCGCATGACGGCAAGATGATCTGCTTCCTCAATCTGGAGCGGATGTTCCAGGGGAGCGAGACCGCGCCCCTGGCAGCGTAAACAACTGACAGTCCCCGGCGGATTGCTTCGCGGTCCGTCGAGGAGCGGTCGACCGGGTCGGGGAGGAGCCCTTCCGGGCAGCGCAACCCAATTTAGGTGGAAAGGTTCGGGCAAGCTGGTTGTCGGACATTTCAGCAGAGCCGGCCATGATGGTTGGTCAACTAGGGGTGTCTGTGATGGCCTATGACTGGACCGGGACGCGCACGCGCAGGATACGTCGGATCAAATTGGCAGTGTCGGCAATTGTTTCACTTGCGGCCCTGGCTGTTCCCGTTTTTGCAATCTCCATGCCTTAGGAGTCGCTTGCTTTGCGATCAGCGCAGCGGCTCAAAAGGCGAAGGCCAACCATGTCGCACCGCGGCATCCATGCGCATAGCAAACAATTCGGTGGAAGAGCCCGGTGGTGGCGGATGTGGAACTGCCGATGACCAGTGTCGCGTTTATGGGGCTGCCCCATGTAAGTCTCCACGAGTTGCAAACACTGGCGCAGCTCTCCCCGTATGATCTGGACGTTCTGGACAAACTGCGGGGTGTCCTCGGCATGCGGCGGGCGGTCGTCCTTTTGACCTTCGTTGATCAGAATTGCCGTGCCGAGGGCGACGATCTGAGGCAGATTTGCCGGCAGGCACGGGCGGCGCTTCGGGCCAACTCGAATCGAAAGTAATGCGAACTGGTGCCATAACAGCTTGTGCCGGATCGAGGCGCCGCCCTCGGAACCAATGCAATCTCGGCTTTAGTTCCATAATTTAACGTTACGCCAGGTTTGTCTCTTCAGTGGCTTGGATGATCCACCGAGCTTGCGGATATTCAACCCCACGACTGTGCGCACGTACCCGCAAATTGAATGGCCTAGGGTTCCGTGCTGGCAGTGGCAAATAGATGCCGATTGGCAATTTCTCGACATGACGGAACCCCGCAAGCGAGGTCTTATGATAACGTTGCAATGGTGGCAACTAAACCACATATGTGCTAATGTGGGTTCGTCACTTCGGGAGTATGTGAGATGAGCCGCTTGACGATCGACATAACGGACAAACAACATCAAAGCCTCAAAGCGCTAGCCGCTCTGCAGGGCAAGACAATCAAGCAGTACGCACTTGAGCGCCTGTTTCCCGGCGACGTCGAGGGAGAACGGGCCTGGCAAGAGTTAAAGGCGTTGATGAGTACGCGCATCAGTGAGGGGCTCGCCGGAAAACTGTCGACCAAAACCGTAGGTGAGATCCTCGACGAGGAGATTGCAGAAGGTCGCGCTTGACGGCTTACATCCTGACCGCAGAGGCAGAATCCGATCTTCGCTCGGTAATCCGTTACACACGGACACAATGGAGTGCCGCCCAGGTACGTCACTACGTCTCGGCTTTGGAGCGAGGAATGGAGGACATTGCCGCGGGCAAAGTTCCCTTCAAGGATCTGAGCGCACTCTATCCGGCGCTGCGGATGGCGCGATGCCAGCACCACTACATCTTCTGTCTGCCTCGCGAACATGCTCCCGCTCTCATCGTAGCGATTCTTCACGAACGAATGGATCTCCTGAGGCGTTTGGCTGACCGTCTAAACGAGTGATGTTTTCACGACGGGAGGAACTCCTGTGCGCGTGCTAGATAAGCCCTTGTCTTCGAGCGATCAAAAAAGTGTCGTCGGTTCGGATCCCTTCAAGAGCAATACGATTTGAATGCCCACTCCAACGCGCCGCCGCTCACTCTTCTCGATAGCTGGCCCGCCCCCTTAAGTTTCCGAAATGGACGGCTGAAAGTTCCGGATTGGACGAAGTTGTAATCCGAATTGGACGCATGTAAACTCCGACCTGAACGCATCGGCAATCGTAGAATTTGGCAGCGATCAGGAGGAAAAACAGATTGAATGGGGAAAGTCCTTCTGACCTCCTTTATCCGCGAGGCGCAGCCGAGCGAATTAGGGTCGCGCTCGAAGATACGCCAGTCGTACTCGTGAACGGACCGCGTCAGTGTGGCAAGACGACGTTGGCTCGAGCCCTGCTCCAGACAGATCGTCCGTATTTCACGTTAGATGACGAAACGACCTTACTATCGGCAAAGACCGATCCAGTCGGCTTCGTTCGTCAGATTGATACCGCCATCATAGACGAGGTGCAGCGTGCACCGGAGTTGCTGCGTGCCATAAAACAGGCTGTAGACAACGATCGGCGGCCTGGGCGATTTTTGTTAACCGGCTCAGCAAACATTCTCGCACTCCCGACGATTTCCGATAGTTTGGCCGGGCGGATGGAAGTCGTTACCTTGTTGCCCCTAGCTCAGTCCGAAATTCGACGCAACCAGTCGAACTTCCTCGATTCTGCTTTTGCCGGAACGGTCATAGCCCCTCGCAATCCAACGGTCGGAAGCGACCTGATGGCGCGAGTTCTCATCGGCGGATATCCTGAGATGGTCAGTCGTGTCGATCCCCGCCGTCGGTCCGCATGGGCTAGAGAATACATACGAGCCATTGTTGAACGAGATGTGCGCGAAATTGCCGACGTCGAACGCCTGGACCAAATGCCGCAGCTTCTTCGGGCGCTTGCGCATCATTCGGGACAGTTGCTCAATTTCACCCAATTGGCCGGCCAGGTCGGCATCGATGACAAGACCGCCCGGCGATATATCGGACTCTTTGAACAGCTGTTCCTGGTTCGCCGCATCGAGCCCTGGTTTCGAAACCCTTTGAAGCGTCTTATTAAGACACCAAAGCTCCTGTTTCTCGATAGCGGTCTTTTAGCTGCGTTAGTCGGAATGACAATCGATCGAATTTCAAGTGACCGTGGACTATTTGGTTCATTGCTGGAGACGTTTGTCGCCGGCGAAATCCTCCGGCTTGCGACCTGGAGCGAAGTCCAATCAACCTTCCATCACTATCGGGATAAGGATCAGGACGAAGTAGATATCCTTCTCGAAGACGAAGCTGGCAATATGGTTGGACTTGAAGTCAAGGCCGCAGCAACGGTGACCGCAGCAGATTTCAAAGGCTTACGCAAAGTAGCCGTGGCCACGGGGCGCACCTTCAAAGCAGGCTGGGTGCTGTACGACGGCGACAAGGTCCTGCCATTTGGCGATAATCTTGCGGCGATACCGCTATCTTGTCTCTGGGGCGATTAAGGTAAGGGCAGGAATTAAGTCCGATTCCCTTCAAGGCGCGGGACACCTCCCAAGCCGCGCGCCGAGCACAGCGTGGTGATTTCCCTTCACAAATCCAAGAATTGTCGTTCGACACCTTCGCTGCTGTTGCGTCGGGCTATGCACGGAGCCAAAAGTATTTCCAGTTCGATGAAGCTGCTTGGTCGCAAGCAGCGATTCCGGAACATCTGTTTTGGACGCTATCAACGACAAGGCCTGGGTTGGTCGTCAACGACTGCAAACGATCAGGCCCTCAGCGACAACGTCCACTATCGCCGAGAATTCCGCAGGCTTTGTCGTACT
Organism: Allorhizobium sp. NPDC080224; assembly: GCF_050281005.1. NCBI lineage: Bacteria > Pseudomonadati > Pseudomonadota > Alphaproteobacteria > Hyphomicrobiales > Rhizobiaceae > Allorhizobium > Allorhizobium sp. NPDC080224. The sequence continues at coordinate 55,901 of NZ_JBNNWJ010000005.1, read as the reverse complement.
CGTCCCGAAACCAGTCTATCGTCCATAGTTCTTAGCTCCTCATCATTCCGGTCGCGCTCCTCTGCTTGATGGACGGTTCGGTGATGTCACATTCCAGTCACGGTCGGCGACGTAAAGCCAGATGGTTGGCCATGTGACGAAGGTTTGCGCAGACGGGTTGAGCTGGCTTGCGCGACATCCATCTAAGCTGATGGGAACCCTGACCGAGTGACTGCCGACTGAGAGCCGGAGCTGGCCGTCGTCAGGGGATCGTTGAGGCATCCCGGTGCTGCCTGATGGCGGGCGCTGCGTCTATTGAAGTGAGCGATGAAAAATGTCGACGATTGAGGAAATTGCCTCCCGCGCCGGTTGCTCCATGGCCACTGTCAGCCGCGTGCTCAATCGCAGCGGCCCGGTCAGTGAAGCCATGCTGCGACGTGTCCGCAAAGCCGCATTGGAGCTCGGCTACCAGAAGACGGAAGGAAACGCGGCAGCTAGGCGCCATCGTCCGGTTGTTGGTGTTTTAATCCCCAGTATCAGCAATCCCGTGTTCGCGGCGTCCTTGTCCGGTATCCAAAGCCGAATGCGCGTTGCCGGGCATGGGGTCCTAATTGCCCAATCCGACTATGATCCGGCCCGTGAACCAGAAGCGGTTGCAGCCCTTCTGGCCGAAAACCCGACGGGCCTTATCATGACCGTCTGCAATCCCCTCGTTAGCCAGTCGAGTTTGTCTGACGAGTTGCCACCGACCGTTCTTCTCCACAATCAGCCGACATCACGCTTCAAGGCCGCCGTTGCCACTGACAACAGACGCGCCGGACGGGAGCTCGCCGACCATCTCATCCATCATGGCCATCGCCAGATTTTGTTCGTGTCCGGTCGATTTGTCAGTTCCGACAGGGCAAGGTTGCGCTACGAGGGCTACTGCGACGCCATGCAAGACGCAGGTCTCAAAATCGCAGATGCCTTGGAAGTCTCTCTTGCGACCGGCTACGGAGAGCTTGATCTCTCAGAGGTCTTGTCGCGAAAGCGGCCGACAGCCATCATTGCCTCCAACGATCTTCTGGCCCTGGGGGTGATCAGTGCAGTGAGACGCGAGGGGTTCAAGGTACCAGATGATGTCTCTGTCGCGGGATTTGACGGGATTGCCATCGGGCAACTGATGTATCCGCCCCTCACCACGATCGAAATGGCGGATGCCAGCATGGGGGCGACGGCTGCCTCCCTTCTCCTCGACATCGCTTTAAATTCGGCTTTGCCGCGGCATCTGACACTGGGCTACAAACTGAACCCTGGCGGCACGGTTCGACAGCTTTCGTAAACGCATGGTCGATGCTTTCGTCCTTGTCAGGACTTGCCTCCGGTCAAGGACGCGCCGCCTATGGTCAAGGCGGCGCGCATAGTCAGGGCTTATTTGACAGAGCCTGGTCTTCAGCTTCTGGGCAGCAGGCCTTCGACTTCGGCGGCAGCGTCGTCGAGCGCTTCCTTCGGCTCGGCCGATTGCTCGACCACACGTGAAAGATTTTCCACGATCGTCTGGGTGACCTTCACGCCGTTGGAGCCAGGAAAGGCGTACCAGGGCTGCATCAGCGGCATCTGCTCAAGGCCAGCGCGAAACAGCGGGTTTTCCTTGTAGAAGTTGCCGAGGTATTCAGGCGAGGTGGCGGCAAGCTCATTGTTCGGGACATATCCGGTGCCGGGAACGACAACCGAGGCGCCGTAGGGACCGGCGGCGAACTTGATGAACTTCCAGGCCGCTTCCTGCTTCTCAGCGTCGCGGGTCAACATGACGGCAGCATTGCCGCCCGTCGGCAGCTTGCCATTGACGGGATCAAGGCGCGGGATCGGGCCGGTGCGAAGATCGAACTTGTCGCCGACATTCTTGATGGTATTGCGCAGCGCGCCTGTGGTCTGAAAGGCAAAACCGACCTTGCCGGCGACGAAGGCCTGTTCGCCTGCCTGCTTGGTAAAGACCGGGAGGCCGCCTTCCTTGACCATGCGGTCGACCAGTTCGAAGGCCTTCAAGCCTTCAGGACCGTTGAAGGCGACAGTCACCTCGTCATCACTCAGCATCTGACCGCCCGCGCCGAACAGAAGTGCTGAGAACATCCAGTCATCACCCTGCCAGCGGAAATCGATGCCTTCCGTGCCGTTGCCGAGTGCCTTGATCTTTGACGAGAGCGCAATAACCTCGTCCCAGGTCTTCGGCGGCTGGTCGGGGTCGCCACCGACCTGGCGAACGAGATCGGCATTGTAATACATGATCGGGTTGGAGGTGGCGAAAGCAAGTCCAACCTGTTTGCCCTTCACTTGAGCGAGCTTCAGGATGTTTTCCGAGAAACCCTGCTCGGCCATGTTGCCGTCTCTTTCCATGAAAGGTGCAAGATCGACCGGAATGTCACGCTCATCAACCATGCGCAGGCGATTGAGACCGATAAAGGTGACGTCGGGCATTTCTGCCGTGCCGGCCTGGCGCATGATGGTCTGGATGCCTTCCTCATAGGTCGCGGAAGGGTTTGCAAAGGTGATCTTGATGTCAGGGTTCTCTTCCATGAACTTCTTCGAGATCGTGTCCATCACGTCCTTGAAGAAGCCGGGCATGGGATAGTGGACGTTGAGCGTCGTTTCGGCATGGGCCGGAGCGCTCACCGTAAGCGTCAAGGCAAGAGCTGCCAGCGCCTTCTTGAGATAAGTCATCGCAGTTCTCCTGGGTTGCGACCGGTCAGCCTTTGAGTCCGGTCATGGTGATGCCCTCGACGAAGCGTTTCTGCGCAAGCAGGAAGGCGAGCACGAGGGGGAGGGTGATAATCAGGGTGGCAGCCATCAATGCGCCGTAATCGTCGCCGGCCTCGGCCGCGCGAAAGTAGAGCAGTCCGAGCGGTGGCGTCGCATAGGCCTGATTGGTGACGACGATCAGCGGCCAGAAAAGATCGTTCCAGTGTGCAACCACCGAGAAGATCGAAAAGGCGGTGATGGCCGGCCAGGCATTCGGCACTATGACCCGCGCAACAATTCCAGCCTCGGACATGCCGTCCAGGCGTGCCGCGTGGATCAGATCGTCCGGGATCCCTCGGAAAAACTGCAGGAAGAGGAAGATGGCAAAGACCGAGATCGAGAAGGGAGCGACCAGCGCGAAATAGCTGTTGAGCACCGAGAGGCGATCAAAAGCGACGTAAAGCGGAAGTGCTGTCGCGTGGATCGGCACCAGAAGTCCAAGCATCACAAGCGCCATCATCAAGCGCGCGGCGCGAAAGGACAGCTTCGCCATGGCATAGGCGCATGGGATCGCCACCAGCACCTGCACCACAAGGATCAGGCCGCAAACGATGACGCCGTTCAACAGCAGGTTTTCCATCGACACCCGCCCGAAGGCTTTGGCGAAATTCTCTGCATAGGACCAGGTCTGCGGAATGAGGTTGAGCGAAGACGAGAAGATCTCGCTTTGCGCCTTGCCGGCCGTGGAGATCATGAAGATGTAGGGGGCGAGAAAGACGAGTGCGCCAAGGCAAAGCAAAGCGAGGCGCAGGACGCGAACCGGGGTGAAGCGATCGGTCATCATGTGTAGTGCACCTTCCGGTCCATGACGCGGTATTGCAGGACCATCAGCGAGACCAGGATTGCCAGAAAGATCACGGTCATTGCCGAGGCGTAGCCGACCTTCAGATAGACGAACCCTTCCTGGTAGATGGTGAAAAGCAGGACCTCGGAGGCCTTGTTGGGGCCTCCTTCAGTCAATGTCTTGACTGTCTCGAAGACCTTGACGGCATTGATGATCGAGATCGTCGTGACAAAGAGTGTCGTTGGTCCGAGCATCGGCCAGGTGACAAGGCGGAAGCGGGAGAGCGCCAAGCGGGCGCCATCCACTTCCGCTGCTTGGTAGAGTTCGCGGGGAATGGCAGACAGACCAGCCAGGAAGAGAACCATGTTGAAGCCGGTTGCCTGCCAGATGCCGATGATCGACAGGCTCGTCATGACCGTGCTTGATGCACCAAGCCAGTTTGGTCCCTCGATGCCAATCATGGTCAAAGCTGCGTTGATCGGACCGATGGTCGGGTGGAACAGATATTGCCAGACTGTTGCCATGGCGACGAGCAACGATGCCACCGGCAGGAAATAAGCGGTGCGGAACAGGCTTTTGCCAAAGCCTTCTCTCTCGATCAAAAGGGCGATGCCAAGTCCAAGCGCCATGGAGACGGGTGCGACGATCGCAGCATAGACCGTCGTATTCCACAGGGACTTCTTGAAGGTGCGGTCGGTCAAGAGATCGGCATAGTTCTCGAAACCGACGAAATTGAAACTGCCATAGCCGAGCTCGAAGTCGGTGAAACCCAGAAAGATCACGGCAATTGTCGGCAATATGACGAAGGCCAGGAGCAGGATGAGGGCAGGCGCTGAAAGCAGTAGCGCAATGCGCGCCTCGCGGCGCCTGGACATTTGATGAGCGCTGATATGGGCCATCATCGGGCCAGGTTCGATCGCAAGGCTAGCCATGGGCCGCCTCCGTGCGTCTGGCGGAAACCATGGCAACCTTTGCAGACAGCCGGTCACCGTTTTCGTCAAAGACCAGGATTGCTGACGGATCAAGTTTCAGATCGATGGGCTGGCCCGCGGCCAGACCGATCGCCTCGCCAGGCGCGATCTTGGCAACGACAACGCCGTCCATGGCCGCAAGCCTGGTGAAGACGATGACTTCTGAGCCGAGGAATTCAAGCCGCTCTATACGGGCCGGCAGACTGCCTTCGCCGGCACGTGTCAGGTGAACGAATTCCGGACGAAACGCCACGGTGACGGGCGTGGTCGGCTTGAGCGGAGCATGGGGCAAGAAGCGGATCTCGCCGGCCTGGACAAGGCCGTTGTCGTCGACCACGGTGGGCAGGAGATTGATGCGCGGCTGGCCCAGGAATTTGGCGACTTCGAGATGGACGGGTTCATCATAGATCCGACGGGGGCTGTCGAATTGCAGCAGGCGTCCACCGATCATCACGGCGACCCGGTCTGCCATCGACAGCGCCTCGGACTGATCATGTGTCACATAGAGCGTCGGGACACCGGCCCGGCGGTGCAGTTCGACGATCTCGCCGCGTGCGTGAACGCGAAGATTGGCATCGAGGTTGGACAGAGGCTCGTCCATAAGGAAGACGCTTGGATGGCGGACCATGGCGCGGGCGAGTGCCACGCGCTGGCGCTGGCCCCCCGACATCTGGCCCGGCTTGCGGTCAAGGAGATGGTCGATCTTCAAGGAGGTGGCCATGGTCTGCACCTGGCGCTGGATCTCGGACCTGATCTTTCGCTGCTCTGGCAACAGACCGCCGATCAGGGGCATGCGCCCAGCGACTGAGAGACGGCGCATGGCCAGGGGAACGGCAATGTTCTGACCCGCGGTCAGATGCGGGTAGAGGGCGTAGGACTGAAAGACCATGGCGATGTTGCGATCACCGGCCGCCCGTGAAGACACGTCTTCACTGCCGATGATGATCTCACCCCGGTCGGCATGATCAAGGCCGGCGACGATGCGAAGCAGCGTGCTCTTGCCGCAGCCGGAGGGACCAACAAGGGCAATGAACTCACCCGCTTCGGCCTGAAGGCTGACACCCTTCAATATGCTGTTGCCGCCATAGGACTTGTTGATGTCACGAAGACTGAAGGCACTCATTGCGCGGCCTCCACAGACGCAGTTGTACTGTTGCGCGGATAGACGTCGTCGATCACCTCGTCGAGAACATGTGCTGTCGTGCCGGCAACCGGGACAAGTTCGCTTTCGACCGTTTCGCCGAGCCGATGGATTGCTGCCCCGACGATCCGGCTGCCCGGCATTTCCCGCTCGAGTTTGTCGATGATGAATGACGTCGGAGGCGCCCAGACAAGCTGCGTGAGCCCCAGGCTTCCCTGCCAGGCCCAGTGGAGATGGCCGCTGGCATACAATGCGACCTGATGCTCGGCCAGCAGATCGAGGATTTCGCGGCGTTGTCTGGGTGGTGCTCCCCAATAGCCGGTGTCTCCTTCCTCTGGGGTGTCGACGAAGAGAGGCTTGTGGGCGAAGATGACCACGCGGCGACCATCGCGGTTCGCAAGGGTATCGCTCAGCCAGACAAGCTGTGTGTCTTCCTCAACATGACCGGAGCCGATGAGCAGGCTGTTGATGCCGATGACCAGCCAGTCGCCGATAACCTTGGCAAAGCGATCCGGCCCGACAAGAGCACGCCAGCGCTTGAGGCGCAGATCGTCGATCGGCTGATGGGACCCTGGCATGTGACCGACATCGTGGTTTCCAGGCACGACCAGGACTGGCACTGTCAATTCGCCAAGCAGTGCCACGGAGAAACTGAGATCCTCGTCAAGATCAGCCCCATCGACGCTCAGGTCGCCCGTATGGACGACAAGGTCGGGCTGTTCGTCTTCGATCCACTGCCGGATCGGATCCCAGTTGCCGTTGAAATGCGGCTTGGTCGGGCTGAAATGTGTATCGCTGATCTGGATGATCTTCATCGCTTGCACCTTGTCATGACGAGGCTGCAGCTCGACCCGGATCGAACCGGCTGCCTTCCTCGACGTCTTTAGGCGCTCAGCATGTCAGCGACGTAAGATGGCTTTCAGTCTCCTTCCAGTTTCGTCATCAATCCGTCACTCGGCCACGTTTCACCATTTCTTGCTCCAAGCTTGATCCGCGGTCGACGGTCTCGAGGACGGCTGTCGGTGGGCATGGCATCAGGGATCGCCTTCGATCAGATCCTCAAGCCTGTTGATGATCTGGTGGCGCCTCCTCTCAATGAACCACACCATAGCTGCCTTCCTTGGGCTTTCCTGACAGCCCCTCCCATCCCATGCAACGGTATGCACCGTCTTTTCGCTTCGCCCGCCCCTTCGGGGTGCATGGGCTGTTTTGGCCTGTCTCTCCGGACGCCATCAGGCCGCGATGGTCGCGGTCTCCACAGCGAAAGGAAGCAATCATGTCCAAATCATCGTCATCCAAATTCGATGTCCATCAGGAAGTCACCAACCGCATCGTCGATGCTCTCGAAAACGCAGGCGAGTTCCAGCTCCCCTGGATCGGCAATACAGCGACAAGCTTTGCACGTCCCGTCAATGTCGCATCACGCAAGCCCTATAACGGCGTGAACATTGTCTCGCTGTGGATCGCTGCCCAGGCGTCAGACTATCCCTCGAATGTCTGGGGCACCTACCGCCAGTGGCAAGAGGCCGATTGTCAGGTCCGCAAGGGCGAGAAATCCTCCCTCGTCGTCTTCTACAAGACTTTCGATGTCGAGCAGGTCAATGACCAGACCGGCGAGGCCGAGCAGACCGAACGTAAGGTTCTCCGTGCCAGCTGGGTCTTCAATGCCGCCCAGGTCGATGGTTTCCCTCTTGATCAAGTGGATATCCCGGACCTGCCCGCATTCGATCCGATCGCTCGAGCCGAAGCCTTCGTTAAGGCAACCGGTGCTGTCATCGAGGAGGGGGGTGACAAGGCCTGCTATGTCCCGTCTGCTGACATCATCCGCATGCCGGAGCGTCGCCGCTTTATGGGCACGGCCACCACAAGCCCTGCAGAGGGATATTACAGCACGCTCTGCCATGAACTGACGCATTGGGCAGGATCGAAGGGCCGTCTTTCACGCGATCTGTCCGGCAGATTTGGCACTGAAGCCTATGCCATGGAAGAGCTCGTCGCCGAACTGGGGGCTGCCTTCCTGTGCGGCGATCTCGGTCTGGTACCCGAGCCGCGTCTGGATCATGCCCAGTACATCAAGCACTGGTTGACCGTGTTGAAGTCCGACAAGAAGGCGGTGTTCACCGCAGCGTCGAAAGCCTCCGAGGCCAGCAACTGGTTGATGTCTCTTTCGTCCTCGCAGCGCGACGAGGGTGCGGCTTAGGCCGCATTCCTTTGACGAGTTTGACAATCGCGCGATACGCTCAACGTAGCTGAGCAAATTCCATGCATTTCGAACCGCTTAAAAACAGCGTGTAAGAACGCGCCATGGATGCCTGTTGGCTGCCACAGCGCCCGCATCGCTTGCCTCTGAGGCCACACACTGCGATCCATGGGGTAAGATCGTGTCTCATGCCGCCCTGGCCGACATGACGGCCAAGGGGGGCGTGCGTAGATCTGGCGGCCGATAGGGCCACCAGTTCCGGCGAATAATGCCCTTAGCCGTTCAGCGCATCTTTCAAAGCCTTGCCGGGCGTGAAGGCCAGCTTCTTTGCCGCAGCAATCTTGATGGTGGCACCGGTCGCAGGGTTGCGACCTTCCCTTTCAGGGGTATCCTTGACCTTGAACTTGCCAAAAGACGGAATGGATGTCTCAGCGCCAGCCTTTGCGGCTTCAGCGATCTGGCTGAAGACGCTCTCGACGATCGCCTTTGCCTGAGCCTTCGTCAGGTTGTGTTCGGATGCGATTTTGTCGGCAATTTCGTTTGTCGTGGTCATGCCTAGGTTCCTCGTGTTGAGAGCAATTCATTATCTGTGTCCCAGAAAATCCGGCAGGAATAGCCGAACAGGTCTGATCACCCTTTTTGATCGTGGATAGACCACAGGAAAATTAAGCCAGAGCGAGCTTGCAAAGGCTTGTTTGCCTCTGCTGCTTGTCAGTCCGGATGGAGCCCAGATGGCGTTGCTATCCTTGATCAAGCCTTGAAGATCGTCCGGTAAGCTGTCTCGTGCGCCGGGTCCGGTCGAGTTGGGAACGATCAGCGCCCGGCGCTGTTTGCCTGAAATGACGACGCCGAACCGCGTCAACTTATGGCAACTGGACGCAAACGACCGGGTAATTATGACAATCGCACAGCAAACCATCGCCTCAGCTTTGGGCGTCACGTCTCACTTCAATGCAGAGGAAGAGGCGCATCGTCGCGTGGTGTTCCTGAAGGAGTATCTGCGCAATTTGTCGTGCCATGCCTATGTGCTTGGCATCAGTGGCGGTGTCGATTCATTGACCGCCGGGATGCTGGCGCAGTCTGCTGTCTCGCAGCTCCGTGAGGACGGTTATCAGGCAAGATTTATTGCTGTCCGGCTGCCCTATGGTGTGCAAGCGGACGAAAAGGATGCGCAGATGGCACTTGATGTCATCCAGCCAGACCGCGTGGTAACAGCAGACATCAAGCCAGCTTCTGACGCCATTTGGGATGCCCTTGCAGCGGACGGTGCCGACCTTATCGACATCAAGACCAGGCATTTTCATCTGGGAAACATCAAGGCCCGACAGCGCATGATTGCCCAATACGGTCTGGCAGGAGCTGTCCGGGGTCTGGTCATCGGTACCGATCAGGCCGCAGAAGCGCTCATGGGCTTTTTCACCAAGTTCGGGGACGGGGCAGCTGACATTCTGCCCTTGGCCGGGCTGACAAAGAGACGGGTCAGGGCAATTGCTGCAGCAATGGGTGCGCCCAGTGAACTCGTATATAAGGTGCCCACTGCGGATCTGGAATCCGACGCACCTTTGCGGCCCGATGAGCAAGTCTTTGGTGTCACCTATGATGAGATTGATGATTTCCTGGAAGGAAAGGCGATCCGCGCGGAGGCCGAGGAGCGCATACTGGCATTTTACCGCGGCAGCGAACACAAGCGCCGTCTGCCCGTGACCCCTCTCGTGGACTAGACATAAGTGAGCTCGTTACAGGCCGGCGCGCCGACTGGTTGCTGGCTGCGAGCGCCTGAAGCCTGCCGGCGGAACTTTCATTCAAGGCTAAAGTTCGGGGCTCATGGAGAGCCTGATCGGAAATAGCAACTGGATCCATCTCTGCATCGACATGCAGCGCATGTTCGCCGAGGAAACGGCTTGGCAAGTTCCATGGATGCAGACTATCTCGCCTCAAATTACTGAAGTTGCCGAACGACATGCCCATCGGACGATCTTCACCCGTTTCATCCCGCCAAGGCGGCCTGCGGACGTATCCGGCATGTGGCGCCGCTACTATGAAAAATGGGAGGTGATGACGCTCGAGCGGCTAGACCCCGGCATGATCGATCTTGTGCCTGCACTGAAGGCAATGGTGCCGCCGGCGCGTATCTTCGACAAGATGACCTATGCGCCTTGGACGTCCGGCGAACTTCATCGCTCGCTGGTCAAGGAGAGGGTGGACACGCTTGTTCTGACAGGAGGCGAAACGGATGTCTGTATTCTTGCCGCAACGCTCGGTGCAATCGACCTCGGCTACCGGGTCATTCTTCTCAAAGACGCCGTCTGCAGCGGCACCGATCAAACCCATGATGCTTCGCTCGAAGTCCTCCATGACCGCTTTTCCGTTCAAGTCCAGTTCCTTCAGACCGAACAGTTTCTGAGCGAAGCTGGCTAGGGCCCCATTTGGCTTACTGAGGGCAACTGATCGGCAGGGGGTTGGCAAGGTGCCATTCAGGACCGGCTGATCATTACAGCTCGCCATAGTCTGGCCAGGAATGTTATCCGCAACGATGAGGTCTCGAGATGTTCAGTCATGTCATGATCGGGGCAAACGACATTGAGGCCATGCTTGCCTTTTACGATCGGGTCCTCGAAACACTTGGCCTGACGCGTGACAGCGCTCAACCGCCCGATAGTCCGGCCGGCTTCATATGGTTGCGAGGCAAAGCCCGGTGGCCTCAATTTGCACTGAGGCATCCCGTCAACGGACATCGGGCGACGGTCGGAAACGGCGTGCAGATCAGCTTTGCTGCGTCATCGCCACAGCATGTCATTGCAGCCTGGACGGCGGCACTTGAGAACGGGGGATCAGACGAAGGGGCGCCCGGTTTCCGGCCACGATATAGCAGCGACTTTTTCGCCGCTTATTGTCGGGATCCCGAGGGCAACAAACTGTGCTTTGTCCATGCCCATGAGTTTTCGGTGAACTGACAGAGAAATGGAACTATGCGGTTGTTCTGTGCTGCGAGGGTCGAAGCTGTCGCAACCGGTAGCAATCCCGCCTGCGCCACGCTCCTGAGGTCCGAGCCTCAACACACCGTCCTGGCCGCAACACGCGGCTGCGAAGGGAGTGCTTCAATCGCAATGTCAGCTGTGAGTTTCTCTCACGATACCCCAGTAAAGGTGGGTCGATTAGAGTGAACCCGCGAGGATCAGCCTTTGCTTCGATCGCAGCCGAACCGGGCATAAAAAGTGCCGCTGTTTTTGCCAGTCTGGGAGGACATCTGGCAGAGGCTTCTCGATCTTTCCGGGAGAAAAGACGATCGCGACGCTCCCATTACACAGAAGCGAACCCGTCGCGTCGTGTATCGTTCCGCGGCATGGAGCAAGAAACAATTATTTGTCGGCGTACCGGCGAGGAGCATCAGTTGGGTGCCGGTCGCTCTGCCGTCAACCTTGTCGCTTGACACGGTAGCCTCGTTTCAGACGTCGGCGAAGCCGACCCTCAGCTCAGCTGCGTCGGCTTGCCCGGGACGACTTCCTCGAACGTGATGGTGCACTTGAGACCATCGGCAGAGAAATCGAGATCCAGTTCCGACTTGTAGGTCGCGGGAAAGGCGCGGCCGATCAGCTGAGAGCCAAAGCCCGCGCGTTCGGGTTTCGACACCGGTGGACCGTGCCTCTCCTGCCAGCAGAACGAAACGCGTCCATTCGCGCTCGACCACGAGATCATGACGCGCCCGTTCTTGTCACTGAGCGCCCCATACTTCGTGGCGTTGGTGGCAAGTTCATGGATGATCAGCGAAAGCGCCAGACCACCTTCGGGCTGGATGGGAAGGGGCGGACCCGCGATCTGGAAAGGTGTATCGGTGTTGTTCTCATACGGCGCAAGCGCGGCTCTCACGACTTCGGCGATCTGCGTGTCTGGCGTGCCTTCCTGCCCAGTAAAAAGCAGATCATAGGCGCGACCCAATGCCGACAATCGCTGGGAAAATGACGTGAGGCGCTCATCGCGGGGAAAGGTCTGGCGCGCGATGGCGGTTACCACCGCAAGCGTGTTCTTGACCCTGTGCCTGAGCTCTCCGACCAGCAATGCACGACGTTCTTCGGAAAGATCTGCTGCAAGACGTCTTGCCTCGAGTTCATCAAGCAGGCTGTCGACCGTACTTCCGACGAGCCCGAGTTCACTGTCGGTACTCTCCATACGGGTTCGGCTGGAGAGTCGTCCCGCCTTGTAAGCCTCAAGTACGCCGACGATCCGATAGATTGGTCTGATGATCAATCGATCTGCGACAACTGTCGCGGCCAGAAAGGCGGTCAAGACGCTGAGCAGTACCATTGACAGGCTCGCCCAGGTCGTTCGGTTGATGCTGTGAAAAGCCTCAGCGCTGGAGAGCCCGGCGCTGACGAATATCGGCATGCCGAGGGTGGCCGGCCGATAGGCAATAATCGTCTGGTCGCGGCCGTCCATCCCGACCGCGTCCAATGTGCCAGGATCTGTGGCTTGTAGCTTGGACGAAAGGATGTCTGGCAAATTCTGGCCGATAAGCCCACCGGAACTTGGAGCCTGTGACAGGATCACGCCTTGCCGATCGGCCAATATGACAGTCCCCCGACCAGTCAGGTCTCGCTCTGCCATCCGTTCCTGCAGCCAGTCGAGCCTTATGGCTGTTGCAACGACGCCGATGACGGCACCGTTGCGCAAGAGTGGCACAGCCACTGGAAGAACGGCAGCGCCGGTCAGTTTGCTGACGGTATAGTTGCCCACCACCAATGTGTCAGCGTCAGCAGCCAGGCCTTCATTGACATAGGGTCGCTCCGAGAAATCGACGCCGGCCGGATTCCCCTGGCTGTCGCAGACAAGTTTGCGTTGCGCGTCAATGACCAGGATTGCGCCGGTCATTTCAAGATTGCTCGCGATCCGCCTCAGTGAGGTGCCGCAGTTCAAGGGATCGAGATCGACCACAGTTGGCAGGGTTGAGACCGCGATCAGCAGGCTCTTTGCGCCTTCCAGCACCCTGTCCAGTTCTGCTGCAGCGTCACGAGCGGTTTGAGACACTTGATTGTGAACCTCGACGCGTCGCTCCTGCCGGTTCGACAGCTCATTATAGGTGAGGAGGCCGATGCCCGGCAGCAGCGCTGTGACCGCAACCGCAAACAGTCTCTTTCTCACATTTTTCTCCATTCAGGCCGAAGGCGATCGAAACCCTTCCATTTGAGGCACTCTTCTCGGTTAGAACTGATTTGGCAATTGCAAATCGAGGGTTCTGCGGTCCCCCGCTTGCCGTCGCCAAAGCCCGCGACATCTCTCCGTTACCGATGGCAAGTCCTGCCGCGCCTGCGCATTCAGTCTTGAGGTGTCGTGTGCGCTGCAATCTCCTTGACCCTATGGTGCCGAGATCGCGCCGCAATTGTTTCAAAGCTTGGGTCAGCGGAGACCAGGCGATTCCGTCATTGCTCCATGGTGCATGTGATCAAAGCTTCCATCGCTACAAAGCAAGACCGAGCTGGGGCTCATCGACCTGATCATCTTTCTTTTCGCTAGAAAGTGACGACAGGGTCAATCCAAGCAGGCGGACCGGACGTTTGAAGGGATAGAGGCCGGCAAGCAGCACGTCGGCAACCTGCAGGATATGTTCGACATCTGCAAACGGGACGGAAGTGGTCCGGCTGCGGGTCACCTGGGCAAAATCGGTATACTTGACCTTCAAGGTGAGTGTCTTGCCACTGAGGCCCTTGGCTTTGCAGGAAGACCAGACCTTTTGCGCGAGCGGTCGCAGCTCGTCTGATGCTGCCTGAAGTGCGCTGATGTCGACGGCGAACGTGTCTTCGGCACCAATGGATTTGCGCTCCCGATCCGGCCTGACCGGGCGCTCGTCGATGCCTCTGGCAATCCCGTAAAAGAAGGGGCCGGCCTTGCCGAAGTGTTCGCTCAGAAAGGTCAGAGATTTTGCCCTCAGATCGGCGCCGGTCTCTATTCCCAATCGGTGCATCTTCTCGGCAGTGGCGGGACCGACCCCGTGAAATTTCTTGACCGCCAGATGCTCGACGAAGGTCGGGCCACGTCTCGGCGTAATGACCGCCTGGCCGTTCGGCTTGTTGAGATCGGACGCCATCTTGGCCAGGAACTTGTTGTAGGAAATGCCCGCCGACGCATTGAGCCCGGTTGCCGCCTTGATCTTTGCGCGGATTTCCAGGGCAATCTCGGTGGCAATGGGCATGTCCTTCAGGTTTTCGGTGACATCGAGATAGGCCTCATCGAGCGAAAGAGGTTCAATCATCGGTGTGTACTCGGCAAAAATCTGGCGGATCTCTTGGGAGACCTCGCGGTAGACGTCAAACCTCGGCTTCACGAATATCAGCTCGGGGCATTTGCGGGCGGCCGTGACCGATGGCATGGCCGAATGAACGCCGAACAACCGGGCCTCGTAACTGGCCGCAGCGACAACACCCCGTTCAGCGGCTCCGCCAACTGCCAGGGGTTTGCCACGAAGTTCCGGATTGTCGCGTTGCTCGACCGAGGCATAGAAGGCGTCCATATCCACATGGATGATTTTACGGAGGGTCGCGGGTCGGGCATCCATGGTGGTCAGCACTCAAATCCGGAAGAAACGAAACAAGAACATATCAATGTTCTGCCGCCCGTGCACCTGTCAAATGCGTTTCGCCCAGGCCACGGTGGAAACTCCTGTGGCGCCCGGGCGTTTCGTTTCCATGATTTTGTGAAACCGGAGGATAGTCATGGCCGACGAGAGCACCACCACCATCAACGCCGCCTTTGAAACGCGAGAGGCGGCGGACCTTGCCGTCGAGCATCTTGTCCAGCAACATGGTGTCGCCCGGACGGATATCTTCATCCAGTCTGCCACCAGCGACAACACGTCCGGATTCTCACCATCTGGCGGCGATGCCTCTCACGATGGCGGAGTGCGCCGCGACGCGCCGCTGAACGGCGAAATCGAAGTCTCTGCAGACATTCGGTCGAGCCTCGTTCCGGCGGTTGAACGGGCCTTTGGCGAGCTCGGTGCTCTCAAGGTTTCGGGCCACTGAGTCTGGAGATAGGCAAATGGCTGACACGCTCTCCACCTATCGATCCAAGCGCGATTTTGAAAAGACGCTTGAGCCGAGCGGAGCGGGCAGCGTCAAGCCATCGAACCGCTTTCGGTTCGTGATCCAGAAACACGATGCCACCCGGCTGCACTATGACTTGCGACTGGAACTGGATGGTGTTTTCAGATCCTGGGCGGTGACCAGGGGACCGTCGCTTGATCCGCAGGACAAGCGGCTCGCCGTTGAAGTCGAAGATCATCCACTCGATTACGGGGACTTCGAAGGCACGATCCCGAAGGGCCAGTATGGCGGCGGTACCGTGATGCTGTGGGACCGCGGCTACTGGGAGCCGGAAGGGTCGAAGTCGCCAGAAGAGGCTTTGAAGAAGGGCGACTTCAAGTTCACGCTTGAAGGCGAGCGTCTCAAGGGCAGTTTTGTGCTTGTACGCATGCGCAGTGATCGAGACGGCGGTAAGCGCACGAACTGGTTGTTGATTAAGCACCGGGACGAGCATGCGGTCGATGAAGACGGTGCCGCAGTGCTCGAGGAAAACAGGACATCGGTCGCATCCGGCCGCAGCATGGATGAGATTGCCGCCGGTAAAGGACGCAAACCTCGCCCCTTCATGCTTGCCAATGCCGAGATCAAAGCCGATGCGCAATGGGACAGCCGTCATGGCCTTGCCGCGGACAAGCGAAAGAAGGCGTCGCGGAAGAAGGCTTCGAGCAAAAGCGGGTCTCACTCTGCGAAATCAAAGCTGCCCGACTTCATTGCGCCCCAGCTCTGTGAAACCGCCGCCCGTCCCCCTCAGGACAGCCATTGGCTGCATGAGATCAAGTTCGACGGATATCGCATCCAGATACGGGTGGAAGACGGCAATGTTACTCTCAAGACCCGCAAGGGTCTCGACTGGACGGCGAGGTATCCTCAAATCGTCAGCGTCGCCGCACACCTTCCCGACTGCATTATTGACGGTGAGATTTGCGCGCTTGATGAAAACGGTGCGCCAGACTTCGCAGCCCTCCAGGCAGCTCTATCAGAAAAGGCCACCGGCAACCTTGTCTATTTTGCCTTCGATCTCCTGTTTGATGCATCGGAGGACCTGCGTGGCGATCCCCTTGTCGATCGCAAAGAGCGCCTGCGGCAGCGACTGGCCGAGGCCGATGCAAACGGGGCAGGCGATCCAAGGCTGCGCTTCGTCGAGCATTTCGAGACAGGTGGCGATGCTGTCTTGCGGTCGGCCTGCAAGCTCTCGCTCGAAGGCATCGTGTCGAAACGGGCCGATCAGCCCTATCAGTCAGGGCGCAGCAAGACATGGGTCAAATCGAAGTGCCGCGCCGGCCATGAAGTGGTGATCGGCGCCTATGCCAAGACCGACGGCAAGTTCCGCTCGTTGCTTGTCGGGGTCAACCGGGGCAAGCACTTCGTCTATGTCGGTCGGGTTGGCACGGGCTATGGGGCAGCGACCTTGGAAAAGCTGCTACCCAAACTGAAGGAGCACGAAGCATCCCGGTCACCCTTTACCGGGATCGGTGCTCCGAAAAAGACGGCCGAGCTCGTCTGGCTGAAACCCGAACTGGTTGCCGAAATTGAGTTTGCCGGATGGACAGCAGACGGTCTCGTTCGCCAGGCAGCCTTCAAGGGATTGCGCGAGGACAAGCCCGCTAGAGACGTCGAAGCGGAAAAACCTCAATCGCCGGACAAGGTCGCGTCTCCGGATCCGCAAAAGGCAAGGCGGGCTTCGCCCAGGCGGCGCAAAGGCGCCAAGGCCGAGGTCATGGGGGTCATGCTGTCCAGTCCAGACAAAGCGCTCTGGCCTGACGCTGGCGATGACGGACCCGTTACCAAGGAGGATCTTGCACGATACCACGAGGCTGTTGGATCCTGGCTTATCGAGCATGTCAAAGGTCGGCCATGCTCGATCATAAGGGCACCTGATGGCATTGATGGACAACAGTTCTTCCAGCGCCATGCCATGCCGGGGACTTCGAACCTTCTGGAACTGGTAAAGGTCAGCGGTGACAAGAAGGCTTATCTCCAGGTCGACCGCATCGAGGGCCTGATTGCGATTGCCCAGATCGGTGGCCTCGAATTGCATCCCTGGAACTGCGAGCCGGGGCATCCAGACATCCCTGGCCGGATCGTCTTCGACCTCGATCCTGGACCTGACGTTCCGTTCTCGGCCGTGGTTGAGGCCGCGCGCGAGATGCGTGATCGCCTTGATGAGCTCAATCTCATCAGCTTTTGTAAGACCACGGGGGGCAAAGGCCTGCATGTGGTCACGCCCCTTGCAGTGAACAAGAAGAAGCCGCTCTCATGGGACGAAGCCAAGGCCTTCGCCCGTCAAGTCTGCCAGCAAATGGCTGAAGACGATCCCGGCCGCTATCTGATCAAGATGACAAAGAGCCTGCGAAAGGGCCGCATCTTTCTCGACTATTTACGCAATGATCGCATGGCAACGGCAGTCGCGCCGCTGTCACCGCGGGCCCGGCCGGGTGCAACCGTCTCCATGCCGCTGGACTGGACCCAGGTTAAGTCCACGCTCGATCCGACAAGGTTCACGATCAGGAGCGTTCCAGCCCTTCTGAAGAAGACATCGGCCTGGGAGGACTATTGCGATGGCGAGCGATCTTTGGAGCAGGCAATCAAGACGCTGACGAAGAAGAGGGGCATGCGGTGAGCAGCGCGACTGAACCGGGAAAAGCCATGGCCGAGGCGGTTGAGAGCGCCACCGGTGCCACCGCGGATCTGCCGCATGACCGGGTAACGATTGAGCGCTTTCGCCAAGCCTTTCCGCGCGCCCGCTGGAGTGAGCACAAGCGCGCCTGGTTCGTACCCGGCCGGACCGCTCAAACGCGTATCGGCCGGTTCCTGGCAAGGCTCGAGGCGGAAGGCGAAGCCTTTGCCGATGAAAAGGGTCGTGACGCCTTTGCCTTTGATCCGATCAAGAGCCGCTATCTCGAAGCCGGATCAACCGCCCTTTTGATCCGCACACCCTATTCCAGGAGGCTGATCTCCAAGATCCGCGAGATCGAAGGTGCCAGATGGGACCCCGACCGGAAGCTCTGGGCCGTTCCCTATCGGTCCCTGGAGGATCTGCGGCGCCACTGGCCATTGATCGAGACGATTGCCGCAGAAAGCGAACCTGAGGCAAGACAGGAAAGACGGAACGCGCTCAGCGGAACCGAAGAAGGCGAGGTGAAAAAAGCCCGGGCCCGGGAGAGGCGACGGCGGCGTTATCCGGTGCCGGTCACGTCGATGCTGCCGATCGACCGCGCGATATCCACTAAGATGGGCGTGGTTTTCTTTCTCGGTGGAAGCGGAGAGCTTGCCGACGCAAAGACGATCGAAACCTTGTACTTTCCACCGGTCGAGGCAGAGGATTATGTCTGGGTTGACTGGCGGGTGGGGACGCTTGCCGAACTGGTCACGACCTGGCCGACCCGGTCAGAGCCAACGGTCGAGGAGCGAAAGCGCGGCTGGTGGTTGCCGACACTCGACGAATTGCGGATCGCAAGGCGCGCGGCCAGATCAAGGGAGAAGGCGAGACAACACCGTTTAAGCAAGGACGATGCCTGATGAATGCGCTCTCAGCCCTTGAAAGGTTTCGGCAGCTCGCACCGGTCGAGCCTGAGAAACTCATAGGTCTATGGAGGGGGCGCGGGGTGCCAACCGGCCATCCCCTCGATGGTATTCTTGAAAACCTCGGCTGGTTCGGCAAGCGCTTTACCGAAGATCTACGCGCCGATGCTTTGCTCTTCCAGTCGGGTGACAGGCGCCTGACAGCCATCGATCCCGCGCCAATCCCGTTACGCCTGGCGCTTCGCTTTCATTTTCTTGGTCGGACACGCACTGCCCGCAACCTCTTCTCCCATCTACAGAAAGGCATGCGTGCAGCCGGGCCGACGGCCATGCTCAAGGTCTTGCCATATGAGGGGATGAGAAGTGCTGCCATGGTCTATGACCGGATGCCAATTACCGATTACTTTCGCCAGATTGGCGAGGACAGGCTGATGGGACTGATGGTCATCGAGAACGATGTCCGTCGTTACTTCTTCGAGCTTGAACGTGTGAGGGATCCGGCCGAAGAGGGGAGATGACAGGTCTTGCGAAGAGGGCTTTGACCCACCATCTAACTCTCAGTACCCGTCATAGACGATCATGGTTGCGCAGCACCTCCGCCGCGCGACATCGTCCGGGTCGACAAGGGCGCTCCCCGAAAGGGTTGAGCGCCCTCGTTCTTTTGCAATGCTGGTCGTTGTTCACGGGCCATGATCCGACCCTGTCGGAGCATACTTTGACGTTGTTTGGATGGGTCCCGACCTGTTCGTCGGTCACCCCTGTATCACAGCCAAGGCGGGAAGACTGAAAAGCGTTGCTTCAATCGGCGGCGCTCAAGATGCTTTCTAGTCTGAAAGGTGGGGCCGGCGAACGCGGTGACCACATGCATCTTTTCTGTGATCCATGCGTTGTTTCTCCACAACTGTCGAGAAGGAGAAGCTCATGAGCAAGCGCGAATTGATCGATACCGGCACGGACAAGCGCTATGTCCGGCGCGACGAGGACGGCAAGTTCAAGGAGAGCGTCGATGTCGGCCGCTCCTTGTCTGCCGACAAGCGGCACAAGGCAAAAGGCGATGCAAAGCCTGGCGAAGGCGATCGTGGTGATCATCGCACCAAGTGATCATGTCCGGTGAAAATCGCGACCTACAATATCAACGGCATCAATGGGCGGCTGGACATCCTGCTGCACTGGCTGGATGAAGCCGCCCCCGACATTGTCTGTCTGCAGGAACTCAAAGCCCCCAGTGAGAAATTCCCGCTGAAGGCACTTGAGAGGGCAGGGTATGGTGCCATATGGCGCGGTCAGAAGAGCTGGAATGGCGTGGCAATCCTTGCGCGGGGCACGGATCCCATCGAGACGAAGAGGACCCTGCCGGGCGGACCAGATGACGAGCCAGATGACGGACAAAGCCGCTACATTGAAGCGGCCGTCAATGGCGTCATCATCGGCTGCCTCTATCTTCCGAACGGCAATCCGGCGCCAGGTCAGAAATTCGACTACAAGCTACGTTGGTTCGAAAGGCTGCGCATCTATGCGCAAGAACTGCTCGAGCTCGACATTCCGGTGGCCCTGGTTGGTGATTTCAACGTCATGCCTGCTGATCTCGATGTCTACAAGCCCGAGCGATGGCGCGATGATGCGTTGTTTCGCCCTGAGGTGAGAAACGCCTATGCGGCTCTTCTTGAACAGGGATGGACGGATGCGGTCAGGCGTATGTTCCCGGATGAGAGGATCTACACATTCTGGAAGTACTGGCGAAATGCGTTCGAACGGGATGCGGGCCTGCGGATCGACCATTTCTTGCTAAGCCCTCAGCTCGCGCCGGAATTGAAGGCAGCCGGCGTCGATCGGTGGGTTCGGGCATTACCGAAGACGAGTGACCATGCGCCTGTCTGGATCGAGTTGGAATGACCGGTAAAAAGACGGCCTCCGCTTCTTCGTTAAGGGACAAGGCAGCTGTCTATCCGGAGACGCCGGATGGGCGATATTTCGTGGTCAAAGGCCGGCTCTGGCGCAAGAGCGATCCCTCACTTGCGCCTGCCCGCCGAGAAGCTCTGATCAAGGAACTGATGGCAGCGCGTCGAGCGCTGTCAAAGCCTGAGAGCGACGAGCGGGCTGTTGGCGAGATCCGTCAACGCGTCGATGCCGCCAAGATTGCACTCGGCGAGCGCGGGCCAGTCTTGGTGGGACGACGGAGCACCGGATTTCAACCGGTATCTCGTGAAAAACACGCCCTATGCCGACTGGTATTCCCGCTTAGTCGGATAACGACCGCGGCCTATCCGGCAGGCTGTGTTCTTCCATCACTTACGCTGCCTCGCATCGCGTTC
Source organism: Allorhizobium sp. NPDC080224 (assembly GCF_050281005.1). NCBI lineage: Bacteria > Pseudomonadati > Pseudomonadota > Alphaproteobacteria > Hyphomicrobiales > Rhizobiaceae > Allorhizobium > Allorhizobium sp. NPDC080224. Next base: position 35,144 of record NZ_JBNNWJ010000005.1, on the reverse strand, counting down.
CAGTCGCTGAAGCCATTCCTTCGCATAGGCGAATGATGGCCGGCCATCCCTTGCAACATCGAGGGTACCAACATGAAGGCCGTAAAGTCGAACGGAGGCTGACATCAGAGGCTTGGCTCCTCATCCGATGCCTGGGCACTGGATTCTGCCGTCACGTTTGCTTCGAGACGAATGCCCAGCCCCGTTACGATATTTAGCACCATGTCGATGGGTGGGTTGACCCTGCCACGCTCAAAATCCGACAGCCATTTTTGGGAATAGCCAACCAGGCCGGCGGCACGAGACTGCGTCAAGCCGCGTTGCTTGCGCGTGCGCTTTACCAGCTCACGGAGGTCATCGACGGTAAGAACATGCATTCTATCACTGATCGATTATGAATCGGATATTTGCTCAATTTATCACCTATGGGTTATAAAAACAATGTGATGGAATTGTTGTAACTGTTCGGTGATACTTCATCCTCGCGGAAGTGGGGGCACGAGCGTCGCTATTCGAGGAGCGACGAGCGGGCTGTTTTAGAGATCCGTCAACGTCTCAATGCCGCCCATCGGAAGCGGAAGATACGCAAAAAAGAAAGATGGTCGGCTAGGCATCAGTTTACACGATGTGCGTCGTCGGCACGATCGCAAGGCGTCACATCTTGATATCAGCCTTCATCACCCAATCCTTCGGCGTTTCGCCAGGGTCTCCAGAGTGAGAGCTGCGCCTTGGGCGTGAGGCAGATGGAAGGATTTGGGGCGTTTCGAATTCGAGGGCGACGTCTTGTTTGGGCTCTTCAGCCTCAAGAACGGTCTTCAAGGCGTGAAAGTCCCGCCAGATGGATGCCAGAAACGGGGCACTCGCGATCGGGAGCTTGAGGACCTGCTCAAGTTTTCGCGTCAAAGCAGCGCTCGACCTTTTCAGACGCTGCGAGGTCTGCGGATCCTCAGTGATCGCCGTCGTGATCGCATAGATCTGGCGAACAGTTCTCACGTCCGTCGCGTGCCTCAGATACGCGGAAATGCTGCGTGCCATTGATCACTCCGTGTCAGCCCCAAGAGTTAACGCAATGCCCCTCAGTTTGCAGGGGGGCAACGCCTGCCATGGTTAGAAAAGCCTTAACAGCCGCACCAGACTGAAGGGACTGTGCTGCGCAACGGCACATGAAGGATGATGCCGAGCAGCCGTCTGATCATGTCGGCTGCCGGCGGCGGAGCCAAGTCGGGTGACCTGCCACTTTTAAGTAACGAAGCGTTAAACACGACCGTTCACGGATTTAACATTGCTACTTGCTTAGGTACGCGAGCAGCGCTTTTCCCGCGAGACATGATGTCACCTGCTGGTCCCTGTGTGACCGTCAGCCATGAGATCATGTTATGTTCAGATTTTTCCGTCGTTTTAGCGCCTATAATTCTAACTGGCAGATTGGGACGGTCACTGCGGTCTTCGTGATCATCGCGGCGATACTGTCTGCGCTCGTCTCCCATTCCATTTTCGAAATGCGTCGCTCAGCCGATGTGATCGATGATGGGCGAGCCCGTAAAGCTGCGGAAGTCGCGGTTTTGTCGATGCGCGAGACACTTGCAGCAACCGTCAGAGACAATGCCGTATGGGACGACGCCTATGTGGCCATGGATGCGCCCGATGCGGCAGCCTGGGCCTATGAAAACTGGGGCAAGACCAGCGAGGACTACGAACTATATGACGGCGCGATCGTCACGGCACGTGAGAAGACCGTTGTGTCTGCTCATTGGAAAGGTGCGCCTTTCAATCCCTTCGCCGCACTCGGGGGGAATTTTGAACAGCAGATCCGACAGGCCAATCGGATAGGTGGCCATACGGTCTTGAGTTTTCAACGCGTCGGAGACGCAGTGCTCCTTCTAGGGTCGCTGGCAATTCAACCCTATTCGGATTCTGTTGATGAGGACGCGTTCAACATCCTCACTTTCTTCAAAGTCATTTCCCCAGAGGTCGTTAGTGGCGTGTCCGGCGAGTATCAGTTGCGTGACCTGTCGCTCACTTTCGCCGCGCCGGCCCCTGGAATGCTGAATTTGGCCATTAATGATATTCACGGCGAGCCATTTGCGCACCTGCAATGGCCAAGGGAATTGCCCGGCACCCGGGTCTATCACGAGGTCAGCGGTTATCTGACGACAGGACTGGTGCTGTTTGCACTGTTTCTGGTCGGGATCCTTGTCGCTGGCAGCCTGGAAGCCGCCCGGCTACGTCGAATGGCCATACGGGAAAAATGGAACGCGACGCATGACCGGTTGAGTGGCCTGCTCAACCGTGCAGGCCTTCTCGACGTTTTGAGAACCAGGGCGAGGTTTCCAATCAGTGTGCGTTCCTTGCACCTTCTTGACCTTGATGGCTTCAAGCAGGTCAATGACGCCTGGGGGCATGCGGTGGGCGACGAGTTGATCGTGCTGGTCTCCAAGCGGCTCCTGTCGATCTGCCCGCCGGGCACGACGGTTGCGCGTCTCGGCGGTGACGAATTCGCAATTCTTCACGACCGCGACGAGGCCATGGCGTTCAGCCAAGATGTGATTGCCGAGATGGCAAAGCCATTTGACATTGGCGGACGCACGATCGAAATCGGTGCCAGTATCGGCTTTGCCTTTGCCACCAGAGGCGTGGACCCGCTGGAGCTCCTCCGGCGCGCAGACATGTCACTCTATCAGGCCAAGGAAAGCGGACGCGGGCGGGCGGTCGAATATTCAGTCGCACTCGACGAAGAGCGTGACCGGCTGGCGAGCCTCGAAGGTGAGCTTCGCACAGCAATTGCCACGCGTGCAATCCGGCCGGTCTTTCAGCCGCTGGTCTCTGCCAGCAGCGGAGATATCTGCGGCGTCGAGGCGCTTGCAAGGTGGCAGACACCTGCGGGTTTCATCAGTCCTGAGGTGTTCATTCCACTGGCCGAGCGTGCAGGACTGATCGATGCGCTCGGCATGCAAATGCTAGAGCATGCCGTCAAGACGGCTCGGGCCTGGCCAGGGTTGGAGCTGTCGGTCAATGTCTCTCCGATCCAGTTGTGCAACCCCTCCTTCCCGTCGCAGGTCACGGAACTATTGGCCAGGAAGAATTTCGATCCGAAGCGACTGACGCTCGAAATCACCGAGGGCGTATTGATGTCAAACCCGGACATGTCGCGTCGGGCCATGCAGACACTCCGAAAAGTCGGGATAAAGTTTGCGCTTGACGATTTTGGTTGCGGCTTTGCGTCGATTGGCGCGCTTCGACAGTTTGGGTTTGAGCGCATGAAGATCGATAGATCACTGGTCTGGGCATCTGATGACGAAGGCCAGGGAAGCGGTGTGCTTGAGGCGACAATCGCGCTGGCCGTCGCGCTGGAAATCCCCGTGACTGCCGAAGGGGTGGAAACGTCGAAGCAGGCGCAGCTGCTGCGCTCTGCCGGGTGCCAGCAGCTCCAGGGATTCCTCGTCGGGAAACCCATGACGGAGGTTGAGCTGGAGACGATGATGAAACAGTCTAATGCGGCCGCCTGATCGTCGAGAATCGGGGAGGCGCGGTCGACTGGCCGCCAGGTGAAGCCGCGTCGATGTTGCAGGCGGTTGAGACGAGTAGCTGTCGGGAAATAAGTTGGAAAGCAATTCCCAGACAAACGAGCAACCAAATGAGGTCGTGCCGTCAGGATCAGAGGTCAGGTGATTGCTGACTTAAGGGAATTTGCGCCCTGTCATCATCGCAACGAGCTGATGTCTGTTGCGAATGCCGCTCTGATAAAGGTTGATAATGACCTTGGCATTTTGCTCGGCTTCCGGCGAGACATGCGCTTGGCCGCGAATGTCACAGACTTCCGTTAGAGCGCGCTGCAGCAGAGCGAGGTCTACAGGACCGAGCGGAGCATCCAGTTTCAGGGCAGTTTCATTTATCATGGATCAGCGTGATTCTGGCAGATGAGTTCTGCCTGTTTTATAAGCAAATCCGCATCTGTTGTCATTCCCCACGCGGCCGGTCGGGTTCAAGCTTCTGTGGATCTTGAACGCGTCGTCTAGCCCCGGTTTTCGGCACTGGCTGGCGCTGACGAGACAACCAGAGATGGGGTCTCAGTGAGTGGCGATTCAGCGCGCCGACATCGTCGGCGAAAGCGTTCGTCTGTGGGGTCGAGATCGCCTTTGCCTTGCCGCCCCACCTGTTAGTTTCCGGCTTCTTCCTTTGTGTGACGAAGCGCCTCTTCGACCTTGAAACTGGTCATGAAACGCAGCGTGGCGAATGTGACGATGGAAAGGACAATCGCCGTATCATAGGCGCCAAGCCCGACAGCCGTGCCGATCGCGCCCGTCGCCCAAAGACTTGCGGCCGTGGCAGTCCCCTTGGTGCCAGCTTTACCCACCAGGATTGCACCGCCGCCAATGAAGCCCACCCCGTTGATCAAACCCTCGACGATGCGTGCTGTCGCTTCCGCATTGCCCTGCGTGATCCCTTCCGTTGCCTGGATGAAGCCGCAGGCTGCGATCGCCACCAGCGGGAAAGTTCTCAAGCCTGCGCTGCGTTCGTGTCGTTCCCTGTCCCAGGCGATCGGCAAGGCCAATAGATAGGCGAAGGCCAATGCAGCCAAGTGGGTGAAAATGTCGAAGGTGCCAGCAAGCGATGTCAGCCAATTCATGAATGTCTCCGTGTTCAGGAGGCGAGACGCTAGGTGATGGTTCAATGTTCCATTGCCGAACCTGTATTTGCGACCAACGAAGGCCAGGCCGCCGGCTCTCTTGGGTTGTCGAGCCGTCGCTTGAAGATGAGGGCTCGACTGTTCTCGGCTGCGGCCTACTGGCAGCCAGACGAGTAATCACAAGCGCTCTGACCCGATGGGAGGATAACTATGCTCTGCGGAATTCTGCCCCAGACCTTACAGCACCAGGGCTCCCTGGCCGGTAATCGGTTCCGGTCAGCGCTGATCCTTGCTCAGAAATTCCTCCGAAATCTTGACGAAAGATAAGCGCTTACAAGTTTTCGTCTATATTTTTTAGTGGGGACTAATTTCCGCAATCCTAATCAATTCCATACAACTTTACGTAGCCGACTGAGCCAGCGCGAATTCCCCCCGAAAGCGTCTGACCCAAAACGGACCACATTGTTCAAAAAGGGATTACAATGACACGGCCTAGGATCAAAACAGCATTGGCCGGCATCCTCATTCTTTTGGGTGCCGCTTTCGCATTATTTGCCACTTTTGCAGTGAACCGGCTTGCCGCTCTGAACGGCGAGATGACGCTTGTCGCCACGAACACCTTGCCCTCTGTCGTGTCGGTGAAGGACATGGAGGTCCAGCTGGGGGAGATGCGGACCGCCTATCGCAGCCATATCCTTAGATCGGATAGCGACGGCAAGGCGGCTGCCGCGGCATCTATCGACAAGGCGGCGACCAAGCTTAAAGCCGATATGGCCAAGTTCAGCTCGCTCCAGCCTTCGAAGGAGGAATCCGAACTCGTCGCTGTCATCGGCAGCTCCGTTGACCAGTATATGAAGGTCGGAGAGCGCGTGCTTTCGCTTTCATCAGCCGGCGACCTCAATGGCGCAAATGCCGTCCTTCGCGAAGACATGGTCTCGATTGCCGATCAGGCCAGGGCAGCAGTCTCGCGTTTGGTGGAAATCAATGACATGGTCGCGGCTGATGCCTATGCCAATGCCAATGCCGCCTATGCGACGACGATTACGATCACGTTTATTGCTATCGGTGCAATCGCATTGCTAATCGCCGGTTCCATCTGGTTTGCTGTCAAAGGCATCGCACAACCGATCCAGCGAATTACCGGTTCGATGAACGGCCTTGCTGGCGGCGATGCAGACACCGCCGTTCCTTTTGCCGGTCGTGCTGACGAAATCGGTGAAATGGCGGCAGCCGTCGAAATCTTCCGCAAGAATGCGCTGGAGAACCGCAGACTTGAGCAGGAAACAGCAGCGCAGCGCAGCCAGAGCGAGGAGCAGCGCCGCCTGACGGCAGAGCAGGAGCGGATCCGCGCCGAGGCAATGGCGAAGGCAACGACCGGTCTTGCAGACGGTCTGAAGCAGCTGGCCGCCGGCAATCTGACATTCCAGTTGCAGCAATCCTTTGCTGAGGAATTCGAAAGCCTTCGGGCCGACTTCAATGCAGCCGTCAACCAATTGCGCCAGACTTTGACTGCCGTTTCCCAGTCGACAAGTTCAATCGATGGCGGCTCGCGCGAAGTCAGCCAGAGTGCTGAGGATCTCTCCAAGCGCACCGAGCAACAGGCGGCATCTCTGGAGGAAACGGCTGCTGCTCTCGACCAGATCACGACCAATGTCGCAAGTTCTTCCAAGCGGGCGGAGGAAGCGCGCACAATTGCTGCCCAGGCGAATGTCAGCGCCCGCCAGTCCGGATCGGTTGTCGCAAATGCGGTCGACGCCATGGGCCGGATCGAGCAATCATCCAGTCAGATCTCGAATATCATCGGTGTCATTGACGAGATCGCCTTCCAGACCAACCTGCTCGCGCTCAATGCCGGTGTCGAGGCAGCACGTGCAGGGGAAGCTGGCAAGGGCTTCGCGGTCGTCGCCCAGGAGGTTCGAGAGCTTGCTCAGCGTTCGGCCCAGGCCGCAAAGGAAATCAAGGAGCTGATCCGCAATTCGACCATCGAAGTCGACAAGGGGGTAAAGCTTGTCAGTGATACCGGTGAGGCGCTGAAGACGATCGAGAACTATGTGATCACGATCAACGAGCACATGGATGCGATCGCGACCTCGGCGCGCGAGCAGTCGGTCGGTCTGTCGGAGGTCAATACCGCCGTCAACCAGATGGACCAGGTGACGCAACAAAACGCTGCCATGGTCGAAGAAGCCAACGCTGCTGGCGCAACGCTTGCCAAGGAGGCAGCGCGTCTGCGTGAGCTTGTCAGCCAGTTCCAGCTGGGCGGCAGCGCTCTTCAGGGAACCGCACGAGCATCCGGATCACCGATGGCAGTCGCCCTCAGCCACCAGCCGGTCGCGTCCCCGGCACGTCGCATGGTCGGTGCGGTTTCCAGGGCCTTTGGATCGACCGCAGCGAAGACGGAGAGCTGGGAGGAGTTCTGACCTCAATCGTCGTTCATCCAAGACTGGCGAAAGGCGCTCCACGACAGTGCCTTTCGCCCTGAAAACTGCTTCATCGTCACGACGTGGGAAACACAAGCCTGCCTGGGGCCTTGCAGTTTCCCCACAGACAGCGAGCCGCCTCGTGGAAACTCGCCCGTCGCCTGCTGGCGCCGCCTTGGCAATGCGGCCAGCACGGCTCGCTTAAATGTTCTCCAAGCCGTTTCGACTTGAGTGCTTCGGACAGTGGACCAGGGCCTCGGGGTCTGGAATCTGCCGACGAGACTTCTCGCGTCAGGGCGAGATTGAAATGTGAGGGAATGTGGACAACGACGACAAGCGAGAAACGATAGATTGTGCGGTGATCGGTGGTGGACCGGCTGGATTGACCGCGGCGCTTCATCTGGCGAGATACCAATTAAAGGTCACCGTGTTTGACGACGAATCAAGCCGTGCGGCAGCCATACCCATGTCGCACAACGTGCCAGGCTTCCCGAAGGGATACCGGGTGTCGATCTGCTGTTGCGCATGCGCAACCATGCCTTGCGCTATGGTGCCAGGTTTGCCAAGGTCTCGGTGACCGGTCTCTCAACGAGAGGCGAAAGATTTCTTGTCTCGGCCCAAGGGCGGCAGTGTGAAGCCCGCGCGGTGCTGATGGCGACTGGAGTGACGGATAGAAGACCTCGAATGCCGCCTGAGCTGCATGACGCTGCGGTTGGGAAAGGACTGCTGCGTTACTGTCCGATTTGTGACGGTTATGAGGTCGCTGACCGGAAAATCGCGGTGATTGGAGCCGGATCTCATGCCTACTCCGAAACCTTGTTTCTGCGCAGTTTTACCCAGGATCTCTCTTTGGTATCGCAGGACGGCGACTTTGACTTGTCAAAAGGCGAGATTGCGAGCCTTGAGCAGCTTGGCGTACAGCTGATCGCTGGACCTATGATCGACATCGCTCCAGTTGCCGATTCCATACGAATGACAGGGCCGGCGGGTGTATTCGAGTTCGACGCCGCTTACCCGGCTCTTGGATGCGACCACCGTTCCGGTCTTGCGAAGCACGTAGGTGCCAAGCTCTCCTCGGGTGGCTCCATCAAGGTGGATGATCATCAACGGTCCACCGTTCCCGGGTTATACGCAGCCGGTGACACAGTCGCCGGATTGAACCAGATCAGCAGTGCTGTCGGGCAGGCCGCGATCGCAGCAACGGCCATACGCAATGATCTCAGCCAACAGGTTCTGTTGCGCCGTTGACGGCCTTTTTGCCTGTACTACGAGACATTGTGTGAAGGTCGAAGCGAACTGCTCGATGAGGGCCAGGGGTGGAAAATCACGCCGTCACCGGCTCCTCAATCTCGATGGAAGCCTCTCTCAGGGCATTTAATGCTGTTCTTTTGCCTTCTGCCCAGCGCTGCTTCAAGCTGTCGCTCCTGAAGTCGATCATCTTCAGGCCGCTCTCCATGTTGGCCTCATCTTGAAACGTATAATGCTGGATCGAGCTGTGCGCGGACCCGCTGTCGCGTGGCGAGGCCTCCAGTCTCTGCCTGATCCTCGCCATGGCATGCCTGCTTTGCGCTGAGAAAAGGATATCTTGCGCCCTGATCAGTGCGGCGTCCACATTGTGTGGGACGGGGCCCTCCGGGATGGCAGCATCGAACGCGAGGCAGGTGACCGCATGGGTCGGGAGGTCCGCGAAAAGGGGCTCGATGGGAAGATTGCACACGACACCGGGGTCAACATAGTGTTTGCCGTTGACCATTACTGGCGGAAAGAAGACCGGGAAGGCGCTACTCGCCATCAGATGATCAACCGTGAGCTCGTCGCGTAGCGTGTCGAATGATCGCACTTCGCCAGTCTCCACGTCGACCGCCGTTAAAACCAACCGGATTGCGCCGGAGTTGAGGCGGTTGAAATCGATGAGCTTCAGAAGTTCTCGTCGCATGGGAGATGGATCGAACAAACTGGTGCGCTGGGGCATGCCGAACATGCTCCAATCGATTCGAGGATGGAACAGGCCGGGGCGGCCGATCATCAAAGTCTGGAAGCCGCCCGCAATTCTGCGTCCCCTGGCGTCCGGAAGGAGAGAGGATTGCTCTGCGAGTGACCAGAACTGCTTGAGCTTGTCTGCTCGCTCGCCCGCTACATTGCCGGCGATCAAGGCTGCGGTGATCGCGCCGATTGATGCACCAGCAATGGCACTGGGCTCGATGCCGTTCTCAGCAAGTGCCTCAAAGGCGCCTGCGTGGTAGGCGCCAATGGCATTGCCGCCGGAAAAACAGAGCCAGACATCATCGTTGAAACGCATCGCTAGCTCGCTTGATTGCCGCATAAGAGGATACCCGTTGAACAGTTCTGAGCCGCGCTGGTTCCAATCTGTTTTTGAATGTTGTTGCCCTGCGCGGGGTTCACCGAAGGAGTGTTCGCGTAGCAGACAGTCGACTGGTGAGGCCGAACTCCCTTGGCGTTTCATCAGTTTTGGCGGAGCGGGCTTGATTTCACATTCTCGCCGGGAGCTTCTCAAAGCGAGCTTGGCTGAAGATTTTCTCTATCGTCGGAAAGAGGCAGGCTCGTCGGGCTTTGCGAGGAACCACAATCCAGAGCATTCGTTCGTCACAGTGAGCGTAATGGCGCTGTCACGCTTGGACCACGGACGAGTGTGTCGGACCAACCAGACTGGCAGGAAGACCGCATGAACCACCTGACGACCCCGGCCTGTGCAATCCCTCGTGTCTATCGCTTCACCCCTTGCTGGCCCTGCAACTTCGACCGAGGTCGCCTGACGGCACGGACGTAAATCTCTGGAGTAAGAATTTGGATGAAGTCGTTGCTGATCCAAGCCCGATGGGGCCGATCATTCGGACCCCGACTGCACGGGCTCTGATTTCTCTCGTCAGAAACCCGCTCGATGCCATGCCGCCGTCGATCTTCACCGAACCGCTCGTGTTTTCAAGGACCGCTGGGAGGGTTTCTGTGTGGATTGCCGATCCAGTCCTGGTGCATGCGGCACTGGTCAAGAATGCGGACGCGCTTTGGAAGGGCGATCAGGTGCGCCGCGCTCTTGGCCCGGCCCTTGGACAAGGGCTTTTGACGGCCGACGGCGCACATTGGAAGTGGCAGCGGCAATCGGTAGCCAGCGCCTTTCGTCCGGCCTCGCTCGATACACTTCAGCCTGCAATGATTGGCGCAGCCGAAGATGCTCGCAACCGGCTGCTCAACCTCGTTGAAGGAACTGCCGACATTGGTCACGAGATGATGCGTACCACCTTCGATATCATCGTGGAAACCATGATGTCGGGCGGCCACGGTATCGACGTTGGTCGCGTCGAGCGCAGCATCACCGATTATCTGGAGCCCAGCGGCTGGACGTTTGCGCTGGGCGTCATGGGAGCACCGCACTGGATGCCCTATCCTGGCCGAGGCAAGGCCATGGCTGCTGTGAAATTCTTGCGCTCCAGCCTTGCCCGGGTCATCGACGAGAGACGTCGAAGTGGGGAGACGCGCCATGACCTCGTGTCCATGCTTCTATCAGCAAAGGATCCAGAAACTGGACGGACGATGAGCGATGATGAGATGGTCGACAACCTGATGACCTTCATCACCGCTGGACATGAAACCACGGCACTCGGTCTGGCCTGGACTTTCGACCTCCTGTCGCATCATCGAAGCATCGAGCAGAGGGTCTTGAACGAGATTGACCAGGTGACTGGCGGACAAGCGATCACCGCAGAGCATATTCCGCTATTGGCCTATACCAGGCAGGTCTTCTCCGAAGCCATGCGTCTTTACCCACCGGCACCCATCATCACGCGCACAGCGTTGAAGGACTTCAGGCTGGGCGCCTTCCTGATCCCGGCCGGCACCGTCCTCCTCGTGCCGATATACGCCGTCCATCGGCATGCTTTGATCTGGCAGAATGCCGAGCTGTTTGATCCGGACCGGTTCGCGCCAGAAGCAACCAAGGAGAGGCACCGCTTCGCCTATATGCCATTCGGGGCCGGTCCCCGGGTCTGCATCGGCAGTGGCTTTGCCTTGATGGAGGCGGTCGCCGTGCTTGCCGTTATCCTTCAGAAAGTCAGGCTCACCAGTGTCGCACGACGGCCACCCGAGCCGCTGATGAAGGTAACGCTTCGGCCGAGGACGAAGCTGGCGATGACGGTACGGAGGCGGTCACTGTTGGCAGAGCGATGACCAGACTGGTTACTGTGGTGAAGCGCAATCGGGGCGATCGCTCTTTTAGCTTGGCCGAATTGCGGCCAGAGGAAGGGGAAAAGAGCTGTCGGGGGCTCGCCGCCGCCTCCGCTCGTGGTGAGGTGATAGCCACAATCTGACCGTCGGCGATACGGGTTTACAAGCGAATGCGCGCCGATGATGTACAGCTACTAATGGTGAGCGATGGGCCCATGTGCCGATTGATGTCGCGATGAGCGAGCGAAGCGGAAGCATCTGGAGCCCCCCTTCGATGACCGTCAGTCCCTGCCGGACGCCTATACACCGGCAGGCTCTGACGATTTGGCTACTTCTCAACCAGGTTTCCAAGACTGCTGGCCGGACCTGTAATGGCCGCACGTGCCGATGACCAGATACTGGCGTCATGACCGAGTGCCGTGCTCAACCATGCCAGTGTCATGCGCTTCGTGGCTTCCAGCGCATCCGGTGCTTCGACCTCGGTCTCCTTGGCGTCGAGACCGGCAATGCCCCCAAGTCCGTGTCCCACGCCGTAAAGCGTCAGCAGCGCATGCGCACCTGTTGCATCGTGATAGGCATCGGCATGCCATTCCGGGCCACGAGCAGTAAACCGGGGATTGTCGTCCGCCCCGCAAACGACCAGGGTCGGCGTCTTCAGGGGGGAGAAGTCGACGTCAAAGAACGGAAAGCGTTCAGCGTTTTCTTGCGTCAGGTCTTTTCCACCTCTTCCGGGCGTGGTGAGAAGTATGCCGGCCTTGATGCGCGGATCGCCAAACTGCTCTCCATGAAGTTGCGCGCCAAGAAGCAGGCTCACGGTATGGCCGCCGAGTGAATGTCCCACTGCCGCGATGCGGTCACGGTCGAGACGACCGGCGACTGCCGGGGCACGCTCTTCGATGTCGGACAGGCGGTCGATGATGGTGCTGATCTCCGACACACGCTGGCGCCAGAAGAACGGTGCTCCTTCGGCGTCTGAAGGGAGCCCGCCGACGCGGGAACTGGCGTGCGTTGGCTGAATGACAGCAAAGCCGCGTTCTGCCCAGAACTGCGCCATGTGGGCGTAGCCGTCCTTCGAGGCGACGTAGAAGGAGGGCCCATAGCCATGCGACAGAATGACGATGGGGAGACGATTGCCGGCTGCTGGTGCAGTCAGGCGCAGTTCCAGCGGCTGCCGCCCAACCATGCCGAGACGGATTGGCGAGTAAGCTATCGTGAGTGCCGCATCCGGCGTCGGGATCGTGCGTGAAATGGTGATCAGGCGGTTCGTTGTCATCTTTTAGGGCTCCTTGTGCACCCAAGATGGACGAAGCGACCCGGATTTCCTATAACTGCATGTCCGAACCTATTTAGCGAAAGTCCAGAAATGTCCGACCCGCTCGCTGAAATCGTCTCGCTGCTCAAGCCGGTGCCCGCGATCGCCAAGCTGGTCACGGCGGGCGGAACGTGGTGGGTCGAGCGCCGGGAGCTTGGCAGTCCGTTCTACTGTGCAATTGTCGAAGGACAGTGCCTGCTCACAATCGCTGGCAGATCGCCGATAAGGCTCGAGGCCGGGGATTTCATGCTCGTTCCGCAAATCCATGCATTCACCATGAGCAGCGTTCGGCCGCCTCCGCCGGGTACGTCACCGCGCCGACTGGAGACCGGCCCCGGCGTGTTCCGCCTCGGCAACCCAGACGCGCCATCCGAGGTTACGGCCATGGTGGGTCATTGTTCATTCCTGGCGAACGACCAGCAGCTGCTAGGCTCGCTTTTGCCGGACATCGTCCATGCCCGCGGCAAGGCTCGGCTCATGGATCTCGTGAGAATGATCCATGCCGAGATGGTCAGCGGACTTGCGGCGCGCGACATGATATTGAGCCGATTACTGGAAGTTCTCTTCATCGATGCGTTGCGGTGTGCGGGAGGGGCTGCGGCCTCTCCCGGCTTGTTGCGTGGCCTATCCGATATCCGCCTGGCCCCGGCGCTCCGACGCATTCACCAGGATCCGAGCGCAGCGCTGTCCATCGAGGCACTGGCAGAGACCTCGTCCATGTCCCGGTCGGCATTCTTCGAACGTTTCCGAAGGGAGGTGGGCGTTGCGCCAATGGGATATGTGACGGGCTGGCGCATGGCGCTTGCCAAGGACCTCTTGGTACGGCGGGAAATGCCGCTCATCGAGATCGCGACACGGATCGGTTACGGCTCGGCCAGCGCCTTCCACGTGGCGTTCACGCGGCATGTTGGCGTCACGCCAGGCGTGTTCGCAGGAAGAGCCTGACTCGGCCGATCTTTCTCGCAGCTCCGTTTATTGCTGCGTCTGATCGAAAAGGTAAGGGAAGCGTTCCGCTCTGTAGCGTCCGCTCGTGGCACTTGAACTCCCCTGAAAACCTCCTTGTCGCTCAGCCATGGAATGTCGATCCCGATCAGTCGCGGCAGACACTGTGGGGCAGAACATCCGTCACTGGGAAACACGCATTGGCGGACCAGCTATCGGGAGAGCCGGTTCTCGTCATCGATGACTGTGAGAGTTGAGGGCGCGTCGTCGCCCCACCGCCAAAGGACGAGGTTAAGATCGTCGTCTGATGCGCCGCGTGCAAAACTTCTTACAATCAGTCCCTGGTGGCCATCTGCGATCAAACGCCTTGCAAATGCCTGCGTTTTCGCCTCGCCATTCGATTTCATCTGGTCACGCCAGGTGGGGTCCGCCAGGGCCGTGCTATCCAGTCCGTAGGCCGCGAGGGTGGCATCATCCCGGCTGTCAAAAACGCGCTCGATGTCCGCCCTGTAGGCGACTAAGGTCGTCGGTTGCAGGCTCCCGACCTGATTGGCCTCTCGGATCGCTGTCACGATCGAAAGCGACGTGTAGAGCGCGGGGATCCCCTGATTGTTGAACCGCCCCCCATAAAGCGCCGCCCCGCGCCCCGATCGCGGTTCGCGGGCGTAAAGGGGGTTGAGTGCTCTGTATACTTCTCCCTTGAAGAACATCGAGGCGCCGATCAGGCGTGAATGCCGGCGTCGACTGCGTCGATGTAATCGAGCACCTCGTTTGCGCGTCCATCTCGGACAAGCTGCATCGCTGTCAGGCCTGAAAACCCCGGCAAAGGCTCTGACCGGTACCAAGCATAAGCTATCAATGCGGAACCGAAACGGGGCTCAACCTTGTTGATGATTTCCGTCACTTCGCGCAAACGGCGCTGGGTCTTGTCTGAACGGATCCGGTCCTTGCGCTGGACCGCATCCTTGCCAAGCCCTGCGGTTCGAGCGATGTCCTCACTGGTCGTCAGCAAGATCTCGGCGATCTTGCGTGGGGAAAACAGTCCCTGGTCGGCATATCGGGCAAGACTCATGACACGTCCACTTTCTGTGTGCCGGTAATTATGACGTAATATAGCGTCTAAATTGTCGTCATTCAACAGGGTTAAGCGTGTGGCGTCTGCAGCTGCTTCACCGATGTCAGCGTTGACAAACCACCCCCCAAATCTCACAGGGTGAAAAAGTTGCGGAAGCTGCCCATATTGACGTCGCATGGAGAATGCGATGCGCAAAGACCAGATTGCTTCATTCATTGATGAGATCCTGCAGACGGGCGCTACGCTCTATGCTGTGGGAAATGACAACTATTTCTTCGGTGATCTGGATGTCCCGGATGACCGAGCCAAAGAGATCAACGCGCGTGTCAACAGCATCTGTGAGCGGTATGGCCCCAGGGACCATCTGCGCCCCACAATTGCCCTTCACCTGAGAAGACTTGACCTATGGATCGATGTCGACGCTGCTGATGCGCTGGATCGGTCGAACAGGGTTGCCCGGCACCGCTTTCCGCAAGCGGGTAAACACTGATGGCTTGTGACAAAACCATGCATATGGCCGCGTCAGCGGAGATGGTTGAAGCTTTTCTGACAAAATCAGAGCCGCTGGCCTGAGTCAGTGAACCTGATAGCTGGCCCGTCATGGATTGCGCTTGATCAACGCTTCGCTCAGCCATCCAAGGTTTCTGCCGCGAACAAGCCGTCCAAGATCCTGCCAACTGGTACGCATCAGCCGCAATCCCGTTCTGGTGGAGCGGGCATGCCAGGGGCCAAGTCTGACCCTTGCTGCCTGCCGCCTCTTTCCTTGTTTGAATCGCGGTCGGACGACGGCAGTACGTTGCTCGATCAATGACCGGAAGAACGCTCGGAGATACGTTTGCCTTCCTGGTCGAAGAGATGCAGTTGTTCGATTGGGAAATCGACCCTCACACTGTCTGTTGCGCCCAAGACGCTGCGGTCGAGCGTGAAGACCTTGAATGGCAGCCCGTGCACCGACAGATGCATGATGATGCCAAAGCCGGTCGGCTCGATCAGCTCCACAGTCGCTTCAATGGCGCCATCAGGCGCAATGACCACATGTTCTGGTCGTATCCCGAGTGTGACCTTTTGATCTCCCGCGAAGGACGACCGTTGCTCGACGCTGACCTCCGTTCCGTCCGCAAAACGGATCGCGGCATGGCCGTCCTTGGTGACATAGTGGCCTTCGAGAAAGTTCATGCCGGGTGATCCGATGAAGCCGGCAACGAAGAGATTGGCCGGGCGATCATAGAGGTCGAGCGGAGCACCCACCTGCTGCACCACGCCGCCATGCATGGCAACGATACGATCGGCAAGGGTCATGGCTTCGATCTGGTCATGGGTGACATAGATCGATGTGGCTCCAAGCTCCTTGTGCAGTTTCTTGATTTCAGCTCGCATCTGTTCGCGCAGCCGCGCATCGAGGTTTGAAAGCGGCTCATCGAAGAGAAATGCCTTCGGCTGGCGAACGATCGCGCGACCCATAGCTACACGCTGACGCTGACCGCCGGACAGGGCCTTTGGTCGTCGTTCAAGCAAGGTGTTGAGGCCAAGCTTGGAAGCCGCATTGCCAACGATCTCGGTGATCCGCTCCCTGGCTGTCTTTCGCAGCCGCAGGCTGTAGCTCATATTGTCGGCGACCGACATGTGCGGGTAAAGCGCATAAGACTGAAAGACCATGGCAATGTCACGATCCTTGGGTGGCAGATCATTGACCCGGCGGCCCTCGATCGCGACCTCGCCGGAGGTGATCTGCTCCAAGCCTGCAATCATCCGCAAAAGCGTGGACTTGCCGCAGCCCGAGGGGCCGACAAGCACGATGAATTCGCCGTCTTGAATGGTGAGATCAACCCCGTGCAAGACAGGGAAATGGCCGTAGCTCTTGGTCACTGCGCGGACATCGATGGAAGCCATGGTTTTTTGTCCTTTCAGCCTTTGACCGCGCCGGCCGTCAGGCCTTGCACGAGATAGCGCTGGATGAGGAGGAAGAAGAGGCAGGCGGGGATGAGGGCAAGCACGCCGGCTGCCATCATCTGCCCGAAATTGACCGAGAACTTCGACACGAAGGACAAGAGCCCGACGGGGAAGGTCGCCGCGTCATTGCCCGAGATCAGCATCAGCGCAAACAGAAGCTCCGACCAGGCAGCGGTAAAGACGAAGCCGAGTGTGGCCGCGATCCCTGGAAGCGTCAGCGGCAGTATGATCTGGCGAAAGGCGACAAACTGGGTTGCACCATCGATCATCGCCGCCTCTTCCAGATCCTTTGGAATGCCGTCGAAGAAGGACTGCATCAGGAAGGTGGCAAAGGGCACGTTGAAGGCCGAATAGACAATGACAAGGCCGGTCAGGCTGTTGGTCAGTCCAAGCGGAGACAGCATCTTGAAGATCGGGGCGACCAGCATGACCAGCGGGAACATCTGGGTCAGAAGCATCAGGCCGACGATCCAGTATTTCGCGCGGAAACTGAAGCGTGACAGTGCGTAACCCGACAATGAGGCAATGATCGTGACGACGAGGGCGGTCGAGCCCGCAACGATCAGGCTGTTCTTGAAAAAGGTCGGAAAGGCACTGTGGGCAATCACGAAGCGGAAATGCTCAAACGTCGTGGCTGAAGGCCACATCCTCACACCCTCGCTATAGAGAAGGTTGTTCGGCGTGACCGCCACCTTCAAGAGCCAGTAGAGCGGGAAGAGGGCAACGACGATATAGGCGAGGATGGCAAGCCGATGGGCGACAGTCAGAGCGATGCGGGACGACCTCATGGGCTCAGTCCTTGTTCAAAAGCGTCTGCCGGAGCAGCACGATCAGCATGGAATAGGCCATCAGCAGCACCAGGAGCACGAGAGCGATTGCCGATGCATAGCCGAAGTCGAGACGCCTGAAGGCCTGGGTGAAGATGTAGGAGGCAACGATCTGCGTCCGGTCGGCAGGCCCCCCATTGGTCATGACGATGATCAGATCGGCAAAGTTCGAGACCCAGACGGTGCGCAGCAGGATCGTGATGGCCATGGTCGGAGCGAGAAAGGGCAGGGTAATCGACCAGAAGCGCTGGAACGGCCCGGCGCCATCGATCGCGGCTGCCTCGTAGAGATCGCGCGGAATAGCCTGAAGGGCTGCAAGCAGTGTGATGGCAAAGAAGGGAATGCCCCACCAGACATTGGCGATGATCGGCCCCCACATGGCAAGCGACGGATCCGACAGGATGTTGTTGGGCGCGCTCAAGATGCCCATGGAAAAGAGCCAGTGGGGAAGCGGGCCGATGACCGGGTTGAAGAGCCAGGCCCAGTTGAGGCCGGCAAGGAAGCTTGGCACCGCCCATGGCAGGAAGACCAGCGCCTGGGCAAGGCCGCGACCATAGAAGGGCTTGTCGAGCAAGAGTGCGAGGATCAGCCCGAAGGTAAACTGCAGGACGACAGAGGCACCCGTCCACCAGAGCGTGTTCTTGAGTGCCCGGTAGAAGTCGGCGTCCTGGCCGAGCGTCTGAAAATGGTCAAGACCGATGAAGCCGCCGGAAAACGGATTGAGAAGCTGGATATCGCGAAACGCATAGGAAATGCCGAGCGTCAGCGGCACGAGCATCACCGCAACGATCAGGATCAATGCCGGCGCGCTGTAGAGATAGGGTTCAGACGCATCGGCCATGCGCTTGAGTAGCGTGCGCCGATCGCCCCGCTCAAGGGTCGCTGTCATTGTTCAGGCCTTCATCTGCTTGGACGTGTCGATAACAGGGCAAGTGTCAGTGCAAGTGTCCGTGTCTGGATCTGTCTCAGTGACTGTTTCAGGAACCGGGCAAAGCAGGTCTCGCTCTGCCCGGTCTTTGACGCCTTACTGTTTCGCCAGGTGCTTCTGCTGTGCCTTGGTCAGGTAATCGGCCCACTGGTCGGCGAGCTCCTGAGGTGTGATGTCGCCGAGCAGCGCCTGCTGCGAGGTCTTGATGACGAGCGAATCCTTGAAGAAGGCAAATTCTTCCAGATGCGTCGGCATCACCGTCGGCACGGCATCCTTGTCGGACAGTTCCTCGAACCAGCCCTTGAACTGCGGGCTTGCATAGAAGGGATCGCTTTCGGCCGATTTCAGTGCCGGCAGGGCGCCGGTCCGCTTGTTCCACTCGATATTGCCTTGTTTGCCCTGAAGGGTCGCGATCAGCTTCCAGGACAGATCCTTGTTCTCGCTTGCCGACATCATCGACCAGCCGGCGTAACCAATGGTCGGGAAGGTCTTGCCATCAGGGCCTTTCGGCATGGTCATGACGCCGTAATCGTCCTCGCCCATGTGTTCGGCGATTGCGATGAGTGCATCCGGATCCTGATCGAGGAAGGCGCAGGTGCCGCTATAAAAGCCGGCGACGATCTCGTTGAAGCCCCAGTTGACCGAGTCCTTCGGTGCGTAGCCTTCTTTGTAGAGGTCGATCAGCCAGGTGAGGCCCTTGACCCAGCCTTCGGAATTGAAGGTGGAGGTGCCGTCTTCGGTGAAGAATTCGTTCGAGCCGGCCATCGACGCGCCGAACATCACCCAGCCATTCAGGCCACCGGGTCCACCACGCAGGCAGTAGCCATACTTGCCGGGAAGAGCCGATACCTTCTTGGAGGCTTCGGCAAATTCGTCCATCGTCTTTGGCAGTTCTGTGACGCCGGCCTCTTCGAGAAGCTTCTTGTTGTAGAACATGGCTCTCAGATAAAAGCCATAAGGCAGCATATAGGCGGTGTCCTTGACGTCGCGGCCAAGCTCAAGCGCCCGATCGGAGAGGTCTGCCGTCTGATCCCAATCCTTCAGATAGGGCTCGAGGCTCTCGACAATGCCGTTATTGGCATAAAGCGACAGCCAGGTGTCGGGCATTTCCATGACGTCAGGGATCTCGCCGGCCGAGACCATGGTCGCGAATTTCTGGAAGGCCTCGCCCCAGGGCAACGAGATGATCTCGACCTTGGTGCCGGGGTTTTCCGCCTCGAATGTCGAGACGATCGATTTCAATGTTTCGGTGCGCTCAGGGCTGGTGATCACTTCGACCAGCTTCAAGGTGGTATCGGCAAGGGCCGTGCCCGCCATCAAGCTGCTGATCAGGGCTGCTGTCAAAAGTGCTTTCATGTTGAAGTTCCTCCTCTGTTTCTTGGTTGGGTTTGGGCAGGGCTTATGCTTCCCGGGCGGCAGAAAATGCCCCCTCCAGGTCCCTCCACAAGGCCTCGGTTCCCTCGAGGCCGACATGAAGGCGCACGGACCGCGGGTTCATGCCAAAGGCATGCGCGGAATTCGGTTGGGCCTTTTGCTGCAACACGACCTCGCCGGGCACGACCAGGCTTTCGTGACCGCCCCAGCTCACGCCGAGCTTGAAAAGCTGCAGGTGATCGCAGAACCGCCTGATGTCGACGCCTTGGCGCAGCACGAAGGAGAAGAGACCAGACGTGCCGGTGAGGCCAGGCGGCAGTTGATTGGCAAGGCCGGGATGATTGACCTCTTCGACGATCTCGAGGGATTTGAGCCGCCGCGCGATCTCAAGGGCCGATGCTTCATGGGCCTTCATCCGGATTGGCAGCGTTCGCAATCCCCGGATCAGGAGCCAGGCATCAAAGGGCGACATCTTGCCGCCAAGATAGGGCAGGGTCTCATTGCGGATCCGGTCGATCAGTGTCTTTGACCCGGTGACGACGCCTGCCACCACGTCGCTATGGCCGCCCAGATATTTTGAGGCGGAATGCAGGACGATGTCGACACCAAGCTCGAGCGGGCGCTGGAAGACGGGGCTTGCCCAGCTGTTGTCGATGACGCTTAGTGCGCCGTGCTTTCTCGCAATGGCTGCGAGTGCCGCCACGTCATGGGTTTCCATGATCCAGCTGGTCGGGCTTTCGAGATAAAGCAGTCGGGCACCGCTGATGGCCGCCTCGACGGCCTCGAGATCCTTGCCATCGACATAGGCGACCTCCACCTTCATCCGCTTCATCAGCGTTCCGAACAGCCGATAGGCATCGGGGTAGAGGTTGCGCACGGCCACGATCCGGTCGCCCGGTTCGACGAAGGTCAGCACGGTCGTCGAGATCGCCGCCATGCCGCTGCCGAAGCCAAGCGCGTCTTCACCGCCTTCGAGCTTTGCCAGCATCTCCTCGAAATGCCGCACCGTCGGGTTGAGACCGCGGGAATAGACCGGCCGGTTGCGTTCGCCGCGATAGGTGGCAACCATCTCGTCATAGGTCTCGAAGGTAAAGAGAGACGTCTGCACGATTGGCGGAACCACGGCCTCGAAGGCATTGGTCTCGTCATGGGCGACGGACAGAGATGCATGTTCAAACCAATCGGAGCCGATGGTCATTTGGACATTTCCTTGATGTCTTCCTCGACGATGTCGAGGATCTTGATGGTCTCGCGCCGTGCAGCCTCGGTGTCCTGGGCGAGGATCGCGTTGAACAGGGTGCGGTGATAGGGAAAAGAGCGGCGCGCAAAGTCCGGGCGGTCAAACGGCGTGTCCCAGAAGCTCTCGAAGGCTTCGCGCATCTGTTCGAGCAACTGCCTGAAGAGCGGATTGTGGGTCGCATCATAAATGGCGAGGTGAAAGGCCAGATCTTCCTTGCCGGCAGTGCCTTTTTGAAGATGCACACGCTCCATCTCCTCGAGCGCTGCACTTATATGCAAAATATCGTCCTGGGTGCGCCGGCGGGCCGCTGCCATGCAGGCTTCGCACTCGATGCCACGGCGCACCTCGAGTGTCTGCAAGAGTACATCTCGCAGACTGCCCATGTTGACCGAGAGCGGCATATGGATCGTGGCCGAGGTGATCGGCTTTACGAGATAGGTACCACTGCCTTTGCGGGTTTCCATCACGCCCAGCGCCTGAAACTGCCGTATGACCTCGCGGATCGTCGAGCGACCGACACCGAGTGCTGCCATCAGTTCACGCTCTGCCGGCAAGCGGTCGCCTGCTGCAAGTTCAGCCTGCTGGATATAGGCAGCCAGTGACTCTGACACCTGGCGGCCACGGTCTGCAGGTGGAAGAGGGGTGAGCGTGGATTTCACTGTCAGCCTCAAAATTGGTCTGACATCATATCAATCAGCTTGAGTTTGAGATGTCAATTGTCGATCGGCCGCTCATCTTCCGAGCTGAGCTGAGCTGAGCTGAGCTGAGCGGAGGGCTGTGGGTGACGCGGGGCTTGATGAAAATGCGAGGGGGACGGCACAGGGTAGCCGGTAATGCTCAAATCCCTGTCGGAAAGTGACCAGAGCTGAGGAGGTGACTGATGTGTATGGAGGCAGTGGCGAGGCGGGGCCATGGTCATGGTGACACAACCAGGATTGGGCGCTGACTGGAGGCGCTTATCTGGCCCTCCGAAATCTCATGTCGCTCAATCCTCGATTCGACGACATGTCCTGAGGATATGTCGATAGTGTCGACATGTCATAGAATGAGGCTCCGGTATGTCGGTATCTCAGAATCCAAGAGACCCATGTCTAAGTAGGCTTGGGAATCTCATCAGCCTGTTGCTTGACGGGTTCAGCGCCACGGGCATACTCGTTGTCGCGATACGAAAGCGGACTTAGAACGTCATGATGGATGAAGAACCAAATCTGGTGACCTCTGGCAAAAGCACGAGGGTCGTTATCGACGGCTATCACTTCTTCATCGACATCTTCCGATTGGAAGCCGACAAGACCTGGACGCTGGAAGTGGTTGATCACAAGAACACCAGCCACGTCTGGGACGAGCAGTTTCAATCCGACGCTGAGGCGCGGGATGTCGCGGTCAAGACCATTGAAGCTGAGGGTGCGATTGCGTTCATGCGCGGCAACAATGTCATCCCGTTCCGACGATCATAGCTGGAAGGGGCATGCCAATGGCATCAATCTGGAAAGCGGCGACGCTGCAGATGAGAACGGCGTCCTGATGCCCGGAACGGCACAAGATCTCGAGCGAGATCGCACGAGATGAACTGGTTCGGTTTATGCGAATGCGATGCGCCGTTTGTGGTTTCGGATCCAACCGCGCATCGCCATTTTCGCGACGTATTGACTTAGCGGACGACGGTTACGTTTTCCGCCTTGGACTTGCCGGTCTTGCGATCCTGGCCGACATCGTAGCTGACCTTCTGGCCATCAGAAAGAGAGCCGCCACCCACAGCCGAGATGTGAACGAATACGTCCGGTCCACCATTGTCGGGGGTGATGAAGCCGAAGCCCTTGTCCTGGGCGAAGAATTTGACGGTACCAGTGGCCAAGATGCAATCCTCAATGCGTTGTGCAGCTATGGCATAGCGGTTGAGGTCCAAAACGGCAAGGCAACTACTGACTGGATCTTCCCTCAAGACTCCGATCGCTCTGATCGATTTGAGGTTTCGGGCGGGGGGAGGAAAAAGGACCTCGGTTGCGAGGCCGTTCTCAGGCATTTGGCCCAAACGTGACGTCCAATTTTGGTTAGGGTGCCGCTTATCGGCACACCTCAATGGCACCCCTTCCATCCGCCGGAAGAAAATCTTTGAACTTGTATAGCTGGCTTGTTCTGCTGAAAAATTTGAGCGGATTCGCTCTACTGAATCTGCTAGGAAAGCGAGAGTAGGCGGGATGTCAGCCTGATCTCTGGTTGTGCGATTAAAGCGTGTGAAAAAGCTATTCCATAGGGTTGAAGTTATATAATGTGAGAGCTATTATATATGGCGTGGAAAGTGTTCTTTGACGAAATATTCGCCAGTGAGTTCAAGCAGTTCGATGCGGAGGTTAAGGTCGAGCTTCGAGCTATGGTACTGCTTCTAGAGCTTCGCGGGCCTGAGCTTGGAAGACCAAGGGCTGATACGCTGAAAGGCTCGGCCTACGCAAACATGAAAGGGCTACGGTTTGATGCCGCTGGCGGAGTTTGGAGAGCGGCGTTTGCATTCGATCCGGAGAGAAAAGCCGTAATCCTGGTCGCCGGAGATAAGTCTGGTACGAACGAAAAGAAGTTTTACAAGAAGCTCATCAAGACTGCGGATGCGCGTTCAAAGTGCATTTGAAAGAGTTGAGCAAGAAGGAGACAGAGTGATGGCTATATCCGCAAATGACGTGTTTGCCGAAGCGATGACTCCCGCGATGATTGAGGCGTCGGATCTGCGGGCCAAAGAATTGCTCGAGGAATATGACACGCTTCAAAAGCTGCGCAAGGCGCTCGACCTCACGCAGGAGCATATCGGACAGCAGATGGGTACGAAACAGGTTTCCGTTGCGCAGCTCGAAAAGCGCTCTGATTATCTTCTCTCCACGCTTCGCAATTACGTGGAGGCTCTCGGGGGTGAGCTGGAGCTTGTGGTCAAGTTCAAGGGGCGCGCTCCGGTTCGCTTGGCGGGAATCGGTGAAAAGATCTTTTCGGAAGTGCCGCGAAGGCAAAACCGCTCGCGCGGCAGTGCTGCTTAGCGTATACTGGAAATCGTTTAACAACGCTGCGCTGGACGTTTGCAATGAGCCGCTCGCCGCGCTGACGTGCCATCAGGTCTGTGGGTTCATTACAGAAAACGCGTGAATCGGCCAAAGCTTGTCTTTGCGTTGCACACAATGAGAGCCTCAGACGCTCGTGCGGCTCTGAGGCGGACGCAGGCCGCTGATGACATCCTTGTGAGGGGACTCTCAGTCAGGCACGAACCCGCGATCTACACCCTCCGATACATAGAGAATGGGCCGTTCGCCGGTTATGGAGGTGTCTCAGTTGCCCCACATCCCGCGCATTTTGGCGGCGACGTCGATCCTGATCTGGCTGGCACTGCGTCCGGTCATGGTCGCTTCCACCTTCGGCCAGCTCGTCTGCTCGAAAAACTGCAGGAGCATGGCCGGGATGAAACGCGTCCGCGAGGCATAGACATGTCGGTCGCCGCGGCTGTTCTGCCCATGGGTGTAGAAGCGCTGCGGCGTGATCAGGCTGAGGCTGTCGCGGGCTCTGGTCATTCCGACATAGAGTAGTCGCCGCTCCTCTTCGAGCTCGTCAGTCGTGCCAGCTCCGAGATCGGATGGCATGCAGCCATCAACTACATTAAGCATGAAGACGGCACGCCATTCCTGACCCTTGGCCGAATGGATCGTCGAGAGGATCAGGTAATCTTCGTCAAGCAAAGGCACGCCCGCCTGGTCGCTGGTTGCGTCCGGCGGATCGAGCGTCAGTTCGGTCAGGAAGCGTTCGCGGCTTGGATAGCCGGACGCGATCTGCTCGAGCTGCAGAAGATCTGCCTTGCGGGTCTCGGGATCCTCGTGGATCCGGTCGAGATGCGGCTCGTACCAGAGCCTTGCTTTTTCAATGTCACCAGGCCAGCCATGTTCCTGTCTACGAAGACCGGACAGGAGAGTGACGAAGGGCGCCCAGTCATCACCGGTCTTGGAGGGTGGTGGGATCTCCGCAAGCGACAGCAAAGGCTCGGGATCGGCTGCAATCGTATCGAGAATTGTCGCTGCTCTCTGCGGGCCGATGCCAGGCAGCATCTGCAATACCCGAAACCCGGCAACCCGATCACGCGGGTTCTGGGCAAAGCGGATGATGGCGAGCAGATCCTTGACATGGGCGCTGTCGAGAAACTTCAGGCCGCCAAATTTGACGAAGGGGATATTGCGCCTCGTCAGCTCGACCTCGAGCGCCCCGCTATGGCTCGATGTCCGGAAGAGCACCGCCTGTTGTTTCAGCGGGATGCCAATCTCGCGGTTGGCAAGGACCTCCTCGACGATGAAGCCTGCCTGGTCATTTTCGTCCTTGACGGTCACCAGACGGGGCTTCTGTTCGGACGACCTGTCGGTCCAGAGGTTCTTGGTATAGCGCTCGCGGGCAAGACCAATCACACCATTGGCAGCCGCCAGGATCGGCTGGGTCGAGCGATAATTGCGGTCAAGCGTGATGACGTCGGCCGGCTTCGGCGAAAACTCATTCGGGAAATCGAGGATGTTCCGGATGGTGGCCGCCCGGAAGGAATAGATCGACTGGGCATCATCGCCAACGACGGTCAGGCCGCGGCCACCCGGTTTGAGAGACATCAGGATCTGCGCCTGCAGCCGGTTGGTGTCCTGATATTCGTCGACCAGGACATGGTCGAAGCGATTGCCGATATCGTCGGCAAGCTCCGCATGCGAGACCATCTGCGCCCAGTAGAGGAGAAGGTCATCGTAATCGAGGACGCCCTGCGCCTGTTTGGCCGCAACATAGGCGGCAAACAGCGCCTTCAGCTCCTCTTCCCAGTTGATCGCCCAGGGATAGGCGGATTTGAGGACCTCTCCGATTGAGCTTTCGGCGTTGACCACCCGCGAATAGATTGCAAGGCAGGTCCCCTTGGTCGGAAAGCGGGTCTCGGTTTTCGACAAACCAAGCTCGTGGCGCACCAGGTTCATCAGGTCCGCGCTGTCTTCCCGGTCATGGATGGTGAAATCGACGGGAAGGCCAATCTGTTCGGCATAAAGCCGGAGCAGCCTTGCCCCGATCCCATGAAACGTGCCGGACCAGGCAAGCCCTTCGGCAAGTGCCTTGTCGCCGAGCACCTGGCGACAGATGCGATCGACGCGACGTGCCATTTCGGAGGCTGCGCGACGGGAGAAGGTCATGAGCAGGATACGGCGAGGATCGGCGCCGTTGACAATCAGGTGGGCGACACGATGGGCGAGCGTGTTGGTTTTGCCCGAGCCCGCACCGGCGATAATGAGGAGCGGACCTGCTGGGGATTGATCAGGCAGTCCGACGCCGTGAGTGACCGCTTCCCGCTGTTGTTCGTTCAACTTTTCCAGATAGGCGGTCATGCGTTCTCTTGCACTTACTCGGGGTTCGCGGTGTTAGGGTCCGGGCGCCGGCCCAAAATTGGGTTGGGGCCGAACAAAGATAGAACATATCAGGTTCATGGAGCTCTTCAAGCGGCGTGTACGGAAGTGAGTAAGGCTCGGTGGCTTGTAAGATGCTCAAAAGAAGCTCTTTGCCTCGCCGGCGGTAGGTCATCGCCAGTGCAGGCGGGGCTGGAGGTCCTGTGCCGCTGGGCGGGGCGTCTGCGAGCAGGCTGAAGGGAGGCGGACTGTTGAATCGGTCGCCACCTACCAACTGAACGCCAAGGCAGGTTCGTTGTCAGCCGTACAGAATGCCAATTTCTTGTTGTGAGGAGTCTATTTAGGCCAGCCAAGCGGCGAGGTGGGTATCGATCAAC
The DNA here is from genome assembly GCF_050281005.1 of Allorhizobium sp. NPDC080224. NCBI lineage: Bacteria > Pseudomonadati > Pseudomonadota > Alphaproteobacteria > Hyphomicrobiales > Rhizobiaceae > Allorhizobium > Allorhizobium sp. NPDC080224. Next base: position 8,527 of record NZ_JBNNWJ010000005.1, on the reverse strand, counting down.
CGACTGAAATTTTCGAAGTCACAACTTTCATTTCCGTTCCATGCGGGATGACGCCAAAGCTTCGACCATAATTGCCAGCCTACTGAGATCCTCTGCCTTGAGGGCGCGAAGCGCAGAATTGATGCGCTCCTGAAAAATCTCCTCAGTGGTTTTGACGTCTTTTTCTGGAGTCATGCCGATCAGTTCATCAACAGAGACCGATAGAACAGTCGCGATGCGGACCAACGTCGAGAGATCTGGCTCCCTACGTCCAGTAACATAATTGCCATATCTGCGGTCGGTCAGGCCTGCACGACGCGCGACTTCCGCGTTAGTAATGCCAAGCAGTTCGGCGCGGCGTCTCAAATTGGTTGCAAATGGCTCCATACCACAATTTGTTCATGACAAAGCCCACGGGTCTATGTACAATAAGGCGTCAACCATCAGAACAAATTGTGGTGTCTATGGAACTCCGCCAACTCTCTTACTTTGTGGCCGTTGCCGAGGAACTGCACTTCGGCCGTGCCGCTATGCGGGTGAACATCGCCCAGCCGGCATTGAGTACGCAGGTCCAGGCGCTGGAGAAGGGGCTTGGGGTGCAGCTTCTGACGCGCTCGACGCGCAAGGTGGAACTGACGCGGGCAGGGGAGGTGTTCTATGATCGCTGTGTCAGGATGTTGGGGGAACTGGATCTTTCAGCCGAGATGGCACGTGCGGCAGGAGGTGGCACCATGCGGGAGATCAGGATCGGCACAATCTATCCGGCAACGACCGGCGTACTGCCGGCATTCCTCGCCCGGATTGGTAGAAAGTTTCCTGACATCCGTCTGCATGTCTCGAATGGCTCAACATCTGAGATCATCCGACAACTGGAGTGCGGCAAGCTGAACCTCGGTTTCATCCGACCGGTCGAAAACATCGGCTCGCTGCGCTTCTTCTCGATTGCCCATGAGCGCTACCTGCTGGCGGTGCCGATGGGCAATCCGATTGCGTCGAAGCACGAAGTGACGATCGAGGATCTGAGGGCCGAGAAGATCATCGCCTTCAAGCGGCAGAACCTCTCCTACACCGAGCGCTATTTTGCCGAGACCTTCGAGGAGCATGGGCTGAATGACAATGTCGCTTACACCTGTGACGACACCTTCTCGCTGATCTCGCTCGTATCTTCAGGTCTTGGGGTCGGCTTTGCACCGGAATGGACAGGCGATCTTCCGGGCAGGGATGTGGTGCTGAAGAAGGTGACGGGCATCGATCTGAAGATCGGGCTTGGTGTTGCCTGGAGCAAGGATGATCCGACTGCCGCACGTGATGACATCATCGATATCGCAAAGACATTGGGGCGGTCGGGCAGGTGAGGTCGGTGGGGCATGTCACTTCGTGGACGAGGCTCACTGCCTTTCAAGCGGAACGCCATGGCCGGGTGAAGTCGGTCCCGCCTGACCCTGAAGGGCAGCTCCGCTCAGGCTCCTGCGGCTTCCCTGTTTCCGCCCCTGACGTGATGAGAATTCCCGCGTTCGCGCCCTACGGTCGCCGCTATGCTGAACGCTCCGATGCTCTTCACTGTCTGACCCGGATCTTGCGCGAGCGCGGCTTTGATCCGGGTGAGCGTAACCGTGGGAGGGAGCACTTACCCTTCAGCCTCTGCACCGCCTTCCACAGGGCGTCGCTATGCCCGACTGTCTCACCCTTATTGCTTTCGGTGCGATGTCCCGGTTGCGTCCGCGGGCACCTTTGATCAACTGAGCCTGGATGTCATGTTCGGACGGGGCGGGTTGTGATCCTGCGGCACGGCGCCGACCCCTTGGTAACCTGCCGTCATTAAACGGTAATCTGTCTCACTCCTCCGGAAATGACGGGGAAATCCCCGTTGCGTAATGGCGCCTTTGTTAAGACATTGTTCAGCATGTTGGCGGTCGGAGTTTCCGCCATTCGGCTCATGATGACGCCTGCTTACCGAAATCCATATTTAGCGACGTTTCATGACAAGCATCCTTTCAAACACCGCCTCCATGGCCGCTTTGCAGACTTTGCGAAGCCTTTCTGCATCGCTTCAGACGATACAAAGTCAGGCGTCATCGGGTCTCAGGGTCGCGGCCGCATCGGACAATGCCGCTTACTGGTCAATTTCGACGACCATGAATTCCGACAGGCGAGCTGTTTCTGCGATTTCGGACGCGCTTGGGCTTGGTGCCGCGAAGGTCGATACTGCATACTCCGGAATGGAAGCGGTCGTTGACGTTCTTGCGCAGTTCAAGGCGAAGCTGGTCGCGTCCAAAGAGGACGGCCTGGACAAGCAAAAGATCCAAGCTGAACTCGAGCAATTCAAACAACAGGTGGTGAGCATCGCGGAGGCGTCGAGCTTCAGCGGACAAAACTGGTTGAACACTGATATTGCCGAACTTGATGACCCCACACTGAACAAAGTCTCTGTCGTCTCATCCTTCGTCCGGTCCGCAGGCGGCGGCGTGGCGGTGGATTCGACAGAAGTCGCGCTCGACGAAATCTCGCTTTTCAACAAGACCGGTGGCGGCCTGCTCCAAGCGGCGCAGATCACCAAGCGGATCACCACGCCCGGTGGGCTTCCATCCGATATCGGCGGCTTGCAAAATGGGGCCGTCTCTGACACGCCGCATTATGGTCACCAATGGTTCACCTTTGCCGGTGCCCGTAGTCTTGGGCCAGCAGATCAGATCTCTTTCAATGTGATGGTCGATGCCAACGCGCCCTATTCTGCCGGCAGCTCCTATCCGGTCACCATCAATCAGGCGCTGGTGAATTCCGCTCTTGGAAAATCGGATGGCTCCATCACAAGTCCCGCTGAAATGGTCACCGTGATGAGGGCAGCCTTCACGGCCGCCGGTGTTCCCGCTGATGTCTCGCATAATTATCATTACCTGCCGAGCTCCAGCAGCGGCAGTCTCATCGATATCTTTTCGCTGGAGACGACTGCTCCGGGCCAAGGTTCGAGCATCGCAATTGGCTCGGTCAGCTCGACACTTGCCGGTGGTTACAATTTCGGCCTGTCGCAGACCTGGGGGCATGTCAACATTCTCACCTCCGCCTATGTCCCGTTCACGGCAGGTTTCCAGTTCCAGCTGACGGCGTCTTCCCAGTTCTCGTTCGACGTGAACTTTCCCGCAGCCGGCACGAGCCAGACCTATACGGTGACGAAGGCTGATGTGGATGCTGCCCTCGGCTCAAGCGACGGCATTGTCAGCAGCCTTGGTGATTTCGCGACCGTGCTAAATTCTGTGGTGAGCGAACTGAATTTCTCGGCTTTCAGCGGCAATCTTCGCATCACCCCGGATACCTCCGGTCCGCATGTCGGCCGTTATGCCGTTTTCAACGTCTCCAATGCGACGTCGACGGACATACTCACTGTCGAGACTGACTCCACTTATGTGACCATGAGCGGGTTTGATTTCCTCTCCATCGATATCACCGATCCAAGCGCCGATATTGACGACCTCATCTCCGCACTTGATGTCATGTCGCAAGCAGTGGTTTCGGGCGCTTCAATCCTGGGTGCTCTGCAGTCGAGAATTGATCTGCAAGCCTCCTTCACCGAAAACATGATGGCCACGATCGACAAGGGCGTGGGCCGTCTGGTCGACGCCGATCTTAATGAAGTGTCGACAAGGTTGAAGGCGGTTCAGACGCAAGAGCAGCTTGCGCTACAGAGCCTGCAGATTGCCAACGCCCAGCCGGAGATCATTCTGTCACTGTTTCGCTAGTTCAATCAGTTGAGGCGACGGCAGGTGACCACTGACCTTCGCCATTGACGTGAAAGCTGTTGTCGCTGACCTGTGCGGCGACGATCTTTGCGACAAGATGAACCAGGTTCGCAGCCTCGAAGCGGTCCTTCAATCGGCTGAGCCGATGCTCGATCGTCCGCGGGGACAGATTAAGCCAGTCGGCGATTTCCTTGGTCGCGTGGCCTTCGATCAGAAGCTGAATCACATTTTCGTCGATGGCATCCGTCTTCGCCTCGAGCATTTTTGGAAGCAGATAGCGTGCAGCGACCAGGCTGATGCACCAGTCCGGTCGTTGCACGGTCTTTTGGGGCAAGATGAGACGTTCATAGCCAACTTGGATCGGACCGATCTGCGATCTGACCATTTCCTTCGTAGGCCGTCTCAGCATCACCGCCCGCGAGTAGGCAGGTATCATCATACGATCAACGAAGTCCCGGTCGAGGTTGCGCAGTGCAGTGTCGGCAAAGGCTGGGGCGAGCTGTGCAAGAAGGGAACTGCGGAAGCTGAAATTGCGGATCCGACGCAACTGCCAATCATAGGGATCGCTGGCTTCTGTCCTCATGACGAAAAGCGCCATCTTGGCGGTTAGCTTGGCGGCCACCTCGGCATATATCTCTGTGGGAGAGGTTGTACTGGAGGAAGTCAGCCACGTGTCGATCAAGGCACGGGAGAGGATGTTGAACGAATCCATAAGCACTTGCAAAAAAAGAGTTTATTGAAAGACCGTGCTTACAGATGACAACCAGAGCCTGCAAATCCTTTCTTCAAACCAGAGGAATTTTGACACTAAGTGAAACCGGAGCGTGTCTGCTTTGTCCCTGATGGCATGCGGTCTTTGATGAGACCGTCACGCTCTCCGATTGCGGAACTCCTAGTACCTTGTAAAACGAAGATGCCGCCACCCCGGTCGACGTGGTGGTCTGGGGCTTCCGTCCTGTATGGGCTTCAGCGTCACGGGCTGCGTGATCCGTGCTGCTTGCTCATTCGAGACCGCGACCTGAAACAGTCCTTTGTGCGTGCCGATTGCTCATCGAGCGTCAATCGAGTTTTCTTCTCGACACGAGTTGCGGTGAAGTGCCCACTTCACAGTGCTCGCAGAGATTGTCAGGGCGGTCCACCGGACGATGTCGCCAGCGCCATCATGGACGGCCGGCGTCTCTCGCGCGGTATCCCGGGCCGCGCCGGCCTCTCACCGATGCGTGATTTAGTCTTCAGGCTCGTCAAGCTGGGTGAAGAGCAGCCCCGGTCTATCATCGACGGCATCGTCTGGCCGGATAAGCGCATTGACGGCCGGTGTCCAAGCCTGAGGAACGAAGACCAGTTCAAGACCCAATGCGCGCGCAATGTTGACCAGAGTGACAGCCCGTGGAGAGCTGCGCCCGGCTTCAATGTCGTGGTAACGGAGCCGCGAGATGCCAGCTTGTTCAGCAACATGCTTTTGCGAGTAGCCGAGCTCCTTGCGTGTCGCCTTCAGTTTCTGGGCGATAAGCTGAAGGTCTTCCGATTCACTCGTCACTGCAATGCCTTGTCCGGTCAAATTTCCTGATCATTCATGTTCAGGAGGCTTGAGATCTTGTCAAGCAAGTCTCGCTTCAGCGGATCCCATACACCGGTGATGCAGTTGGCGTCAGGATCTGCTTGCTCAACGTGACGTGCCGGAAGGAAGGTCCACGGTTTTCGGGTCAGCAGCTTTGCCGGGCTGTCCCTCCTGTATCAACATGTCTGCTGATGGCCGCGGCTAGTCGGCCGTCAGAAGACAGTTGCACGAAGATGGGCGTCCACGTCCGCCATCGAACGTCATCGAGCCGAGCTGCTCCAGTCGAGCCGCCGTTCTGCTTGGTCTCATAAGGCGCCAGGTTCTGCGTGTCACTGTCCGATGAAACGTTAGATCGCCCCGCCTGCCGAAACCAGGGTCATGGCTATCAGCGCTGCAATCAGGATCAATTCCCACTTCATGAGGCAACAGGCAGAAGCACGAGCTTGTCGTTTGGCAGCGGGCGTTGAAGATCCTTGGCCTCGGCCCAGGGGGCCTGAAGCCAGGTGTCCAACTCTTCCTCGGTTGTGAGGATCACCGGCATCGCCTTTGGATGGATGGGCTTAACCACTTCGTTGGGTTCAGCTGTCAGGAACCCGAAAAGCTGATGCTCGCCGGCCCTTGGCCTTTTCATCGAGCCCCGTTCGCCGTGCCAGGTGGTCCAGATTCCTGCAAAGAAAGCGAGGGGCATTTCGTCGTTGATGGCGAACCACCGCTTCGTTTTCTTATGGCCGGTGTCTTCCCACTCGCAAAATCGCGTCCATGGGACCAGGCATCGGTTCTCGGGTCCAAGCCAGCGGCGCCAATGCGGCGAGCCGGTATTGCGAATATTGGTCACCCCGCTGTCTGGCTTGCCATCCGTGACGGAAGGCGGCGACGGCATGCCCCATGTCAGGTTGGTGAGCTCACGGCCGTCTGCAGTTGCTCTGATGATCGGTGCCATGCGATCTGGATAGACATCCAGTGAGGGCGGCAGGTTGCCGACGTGGTCGATCATCGCGCGGGCGATGGCGCGGATCGCTTCCTGGTTCGTGGTGATGTTATACAAATTGCACATCACAAGGCCTCCCCACGGATGCAGATGATGCATCTCTGTCAGGATGTTCGCAATCCCTGGTCTAGTGTGCGTTGTTGCCTGACGGCGCTTTGGCTTAACCGCGCTCGTCCTGAGATCGCTACGCTCTGCCAAGCACGTTGGCGCGGCAATGCCAAAGCCCGTAGCATCGGCCACTGGATGTTGAACGCTTCGTTGCCAAGACAGATGAGCTCTCACGTTTCTGCAGAGGAGTTCCGCGCCCAACCGGCCGAATGGTCGCGCAGGACAGCCGAATGTGCGCGGCGAAAATCATTAGAATTTTAATAAACTATAGAAATTACTCGGTTTTTGGCTCCGAAATTAACTCCATTTTCAATAATGGTCGGTAGCAGCATAACCGGTTATGCGCCTAGGGTTAACAGACTATTGCGCTTGCCCCTTCATCGCGATTTAACTGCGATCAACTTGTTAAGGGGTAAGTTACCATGTCCATCGAAGATCCGCGCCTGTCCAGCATCGACAATACTTCCGCAGCCGACGAGTTCGACTCTGCGGTCGAGCAGCATCTGGGTTTCGCAAGCGAGACCGTTGACGGCATTGAGGTGGCGCAGGCCGAGACGCCTGAAGCCGGTCGCACCGACCGCCTGCCGGCCCAGCCACCGGTCCAGACGGCAGCTGCCGTGATCCCGAGCGAAGTGACGCCGGACGTCGAAAATGTCGTGACGCTGCCGGCTGGCATCGAACTCGATAACCTCGAATTCGAAGTCGATGGCGAAAATCTGGTTCTCGTCCTTGCTGATGGCACCGAAATCACGGTGATTGGTGGTGCTGCAAACATCCCGACCTTTGTGGTCGGCGATGTCGAGCTGCCGCAGGTCGCGCTGTTTGCCGCGCTGGAAGAGAGCAACATCAACGTTGCGGCCGGTCCCGATGGCACCTTCTCGGCTCTGTCGTCGCCTGTCGCGAGCCGCAACTTCGTCGACAACGAGATTGATGCGGGCCTCGAAGACTTTGCGCTGGCAGACCTGCTCGGCGACACAAGCTTTGGCGATGAAGTGAATTCGGCCAGCATCTTTGGCGGAGCTGGTCGCCCATCGATTTTGTCCCCGCTGACTTCGCCTTTCCTTTTCGACGAAGCAACGATCGCAGACAGCATTGCTGGAAATCAACGCTTCAGCGGCTTCCTGCCATTCGAGCCCGGCCCTGATTTCGGCACGATCTCCGCAATCGGTTTTGCCGGTGCAATCAATGTTGATGAAGAAGGCGCGGGCCCTCAGATCCTCGCAGGCTTCACATCCGGCGGCTCTGCGATCTCGATTGAAACCTTCCCGGCCCCTACCGATGGCACCGTTCTGAATTTTCTGGCTCTCCGCGGCGTTGACGCGCAGGGCAATGTGATCTTCACGATCACGGTCGATAATCGCATCTCGGGCGCCTTTACCTTCGAGCTTGTCGGCAAGCTTGATCATCCCGATGTCGGTCAAAGCGACCTTGCAGATCTGCTGCGCCTCAGCTTCACCTACACTGTGACCGACCGCGACGGTGATTTTGTAACGGGTGTCTTCAATATCGATATTCAAGACGATGCGCCGGTTGCCGAGTCTGTCACGAATACCGTGACGCTCGACGACGAGGCACAGACGCTGTTTCCGGGCAATGCCAATGGTGCCGGTGATGTTGCCAATGCGAAGATCGCGACTGGCCTTGCCAACTCGCTGTTCACGCCTGGTGCGGACGGTGTGTCTGAGGTGACGATCTCTGACGGTGCGTTCCAGGTGATCTTTTCTGAAGGCGGCTTTGCTCAGGTTGAAGACGTTCAGTGGGGTGCTGGCGCCAAGGATCTGGACGGTGCAACGACCTTCACCGCGACGGGAGCATCGTCGGGTCAGGTTGCCGCTGTTTTGAAGATCAATGTCGACGGTTCCTACTCGTTCGAGCTGAAGGCGCCTGTTGCGCATGAGACGGCTGGCACGACGGAAGAGAACAAGGCGATCACGATCGGCTTCACGGTGACGGACGGCGACGGCGACAAGTCGACCGGATCGCTGAAGGTCCTCGTCAATGATGACGTTCCTGTTGCCAAGGACGTGGTTGTGGCACGTGTTCTGGACGACGAAGCACAGGCCGCCTTCCCGGGCAACAACGGTTCGAACCTGCCGTTCAACGGCACGGATGCAAGCCCGAACTACAAGACGGTGTCCGGCGTTGCCGGTACCCTGTTTA
>NZ_JBNNWJ010000004.1:0-156728 GCF_050281005.1 Allorhizobium sp. NPDC080224 | reverse complement strand
GGATCTTGTCTGAACCAGTCCGGCGGGCCCTGCGGCGCCGCCCTCTCGTTCGGTGAAGCGGCTTATACGGCCACTCCCGCAAACCGTCAACAGCCATTTGTCAAAAAACTGTCGTTTTTTTCAAGTGGCTGATTTTGCATCGAAAAAATCTGGGGCGTTCTACAAGCCTCCGAAATCCCCGCAATTGCGCGCTGCACTCGGCGGCGTTCGTTGCGCCTCTTATAGGGGAACTCTAGCCCGCGGTTAGAAGGCCCGCTTTTCGCTTTACCCTTTGGTGATCAGCAGCAGCACCACGAACATGGTCGGCACGGCGGCAAGCGCTGGCAGGATGATCGCTGGATAACCGAATGCAATGATGGCGAGCAGCCAGAGCAAGAGCAGATTGACCACGAACAGGACCTTGGCGCTCGTCGGTCCGTAGATCGCTTCCCTCAGCATCCAGTCAAACAGCGGCACGCGGTAAATCATCTCAGCCATGTCGAAACCTCCTGACGTTTGTGCTCTGGAGCCCAGATAGGTCCCGCCAACCAGCCCTCACAATGTGGCAAATTGGCTTTTGCCAAACTGTCGCAGTTCGCTGGCCTCTGACGTCGCAAACTGCTGGACATCGCTTCATGACAGGACCTAATCTCTGGTTCGTGATGGTTCCGCCCCGACAAGACGGGAAGGGCGGACGAAGAGGGAATACGGTGAGGATTACCCATCAGGGGCCGAAACCGTGGCTGCCCCCGCAACTGTGAACGGCGAGCGACGTCCGAAAAGCCATTGGCCTTCAGCTGATAAGGCGGACCGAAGCCCTGACCCGTGAGCCAGGAGACCTGCCATCGCTTGGCGCCGTGAACGCGGCATTCACTCTCCCGCGCGGTGGGCGCGGACGAAAGGACATAGTTATGCATATTGAACCCGGCGTCGTGGACGGCGCCAAACTCGCTTTCAGCTACGCAACAGCAGCACTCTCCTTCGGCCTTGTCGGCAAGATGGTCGTCGACGACTTCAAGGCGAAAGCGACCCCGACCGGTCTTGCGGCAAGAACTCTCATCACGACAGCGCTCGTCTTCTCCTTCTTCGAGGTCCTGCCGCATCATCCGGTCGGCGTCTCCGAGGTGCATCTGATCCTCGGCTCCACACTCTTCCTGATCTTCGGTGCCGGCGCAGCCTCGATCGGCCTGGCTCTCGGCCTCCTGCTACAGGGTCTGTTGTTTGCGCCGTTCGATTTGCCGCAATACGGGATGAACGTCACGACACTGATCGTGCCGCTCTTTGTCATCAGCAAGCTCGCGGCGCGGCTCATTCCGGAAAAGAAGGCTTATGTGGATGTCGGCTATAAGGATGCCCTTGCGCTATCCACGGCCTATCAGGGCGGGATCGTCGCGTGGGTCGCCTTCTGGGCGCTCTACGGTCACGGCTTCTCGGCTGAGAGCCTCTCAAGCATCGCAACCTTCGGTGCCGCCTATATGACGGTGATCCTGGTCGAGCCTCTCGTTGACCTCGCCGTTCTTGCCGCCGCCAAGTCGCTTCGGCAAGTGACGGACAACGGCCTCTTCAACGATCGTCTGCATCGCGCAGCCGTCTGACCAGCTAATATGGATAGAAAGCGCATGGGCTGGCCTCATGCGCTTTTTCTTTGAAACCGCCGCCTCTTTCGGGTACCGCGGGACAACCGGCACACCGTCAAACTTGCCACAGCCGACCAGACATCGAGGACATCCATGCGCATCCTTTCCGAAGCCCATTATCCGGAACTGCCGAACTACTATCGCGGCAAGGTGCGCGAGAACTACGATCTCCCCGATGGCAACCGCATCATCATTTCGACTGATCGCTTGAGCGCCTTTGACAGGATCCTCACCTGCATCCCCTATAAGGGTCAGGTTCTGACCCAGACCGCCCGCTACTGGTTCGAAAAAACCAGCGACATCTGCCCGAACCACGTCATCTCCTATCCAGACCCGAACGTGGTGGTCGGAAAGCGCCTGGAAATCCTGCCGGTCGAAATCGTGGTCCGTGGCTATCTCGCCGGAACCACGGGCACCTCGATCCTTACCCTCTATAAGAAGGGCGAGCGGGAAATGTACGGGATCACCCTGCCGGACGGCATGCGTGACAACGAAAAGCTCCCCACCCCGATCATCACGCCAACGAGCAAGGAATTCGACGGTGGCCACGACGAGCCTCTGACGCCGGCCGAGATCGTTGAAAAGAAGCTTTTGACCGCCGAGCAATGGGAAACCCTGTCGCGCTATGCACTGGCACTGTTTGCCCGCGGCCAGGAGCTTGCCGCCGAGCGCGGTCTGATCCTCGTCGACACGAAATATGAATTCGGCACGGACGAAAACGGCACGATCATTCTCGCCGATGAAATCCACACCCCTGACAGCAGCCGCTACTGGATTGCCGACAGCTACCAGGCGAGCTTTGAGAAGGGAGAGCGCCCGCAGAGTTTTGACAAGGATTTCGTCCGCGCCTGGGTTGCCGAACGTTGCGATCCCTATGTCGATCCGATCCCGGAAATTCCGGCGTCACTGGTCGAGGAGACGTCGAAGGTCTATATTAGAGCGTACGAAGCGATCACAGGGCTGCCGTTCGAGCCTGATGACAGTGGCGAAAGCCCCTTCGCCCGTGTCCGCCAGAATCTGGCACCCTACTTCCCCTGAGAAAGGTTGCCCCATGGATCAGGACCCTCGCGCACGATCTGGCGCATGCTGCCCCCAAACGGGTGCCGGCGCTCCCGTGCGTCGTCCGCGCAGGCCCGCTGAGGAGACGCGCGAAGAGATCCTGAACACCGCCGAGAAGCTTTTCCGGACCCATGGCTATGCCAGCGTCACGATCGCGGACATTGCTGCCGAACTGTCCATGTCGCCGGCCAATGTCTTCAAGCATTTTCGCACCAAGACGAGCCTTGTCGACGCGATCGCCACCCGTGCGATCGAACAGACGCTGCATGCGTTGAAGGCGCTGGCCAGCGACAAGCCCGCCCCCGAACGGCTTGCCGCCCTCGCCCATCATTTGATGCAGGAGCATCTCGCCGAGCAAAAGGATGCACCCTTCGTTTTCGAGATGATCCTGGTAACGATCAACGAAGAGCTCGATTGTGGCGATCGGTTCCGCGAAATCGTCGTCGGCATGATCGCGGAGATCATCCATGCCGGCATTCGCGAAGGCGTCTACCATGCAAACGACGTGCCGCGATTGGCAAACGCATCCTTCGATGCACTGGCCTGTGTCATCCACCCTGTCATGACGGGGATGGAGAAGGCTGGCATAATGGCAACACGTTGTCGGGAAGTCGTCGGCCTGATCGATGCTGCACTGCGGTCGCCACTTGCAAAGTGACGATTGTTTATTTACGTCACTTCGACTGATGAGAACCGTATCCCTCGGATGCGCCCCCTCTCGCCGGCTTGCCAGCCCCTGAATCCAGTGGCGCTGGTCCCTGACTCGTAATGTTCCGTGACCTTTCTCAGTGGGATCCCTTGATGCGCCCAAGCTTCAGACTTGCCTCCGCCATTCTTGTTTGCACCGCGGCCCTGGCGGGTTGCTCCGATCAGGGAACGGCTGACGGCGGCGCCGCGGCGTCTGGCGGCGAACGCCCGCCTGCAGCAGTGAGCGTTCTGGTGATGAAGAAGGCGCCGCAGCCGTTGACCAGCACGCTGCCCGGACGCGCAACCGCCTTCCAGACGGCCGAAATTCGCCCCCGTGTCAGCGGCGTCATCAAGGAGATTGCCTTTAAGGAAGGCAATGAGGTTCAGGCGGGCGATCTGCTTTACAAGATCGAAGACGACACGTACCGCGCCGCCCAGGCTCAGGCTCAGGCTAGCCTGCAAAAGGCTGAAGCCGGCGTCCCCACCGCCCAATCCAATCTTGCCCGTCAGGAACGGCTCGTCGGCAGCGGCGCGACCCAGGTGGAACTCGAAAATGCCCGCGTGACGCTTCTGCAGGCAGAGGCCGATGTCGCCCAGGCAAAGGCAGCCCTGCGCTCCGCCGAGATCGAGCTTGCTCTCACCGAAATTCGCGCGCCCTTCGAAGGCGTGACCACGGCATCGCGCTATTCGGTCGGCAACGTCGTCACGGCGAACCAGACCGACAGCCTTATGACCTTGCGCCGTCTCGATCCGATCTACATCGACCTGACGGAATCGAGCGTCAATCTTCTTCGTCTGCGCGAGGCCATCAACTCCGGCCGCATCAACCGCAACGAAAACGGCGCGGCCGATATCCGGCTGACGCTCGAAGACGGCCACGAATACCCTGTTGTCGGCAAGCTCGACATGTCGGAAATGGCGGTCAGCCAGACGACCGGCACCTATTCGATCCGTGCCGTGTTCGACAATCCCGATGGCCTTGTCCTGCCAGGCATGTATGTCCGCGCCACGGTGACCGTCGGCACGGAAGACGGCTTCCTGATCCCCCAGCGGGCTGCGACGCGCAGCGCCAATGGCGAGCTTTCGGCAAAGTTCGTCACGGCGGACAACACGGTCGAGACACGGATCTTCGACGAAGCACAGGTTTCCGGCAACAACTGGCTCGTGGCCAGCGGCATCAATGATGGCGACAAGCTCATCGTCGACGGCTTCCAGTGGATCGGTGACGGCGCCCCCGTCCAGCCGGTCGAAGCTCAGATCGATGAGAACGGGATCGTCCAGGAAACTGCGGCGCCGGCTGCCGCCCCTGCTGCACAACCCTGATTGTGCGACAGACCAGGCAACCGAGGCGTAGAGGATAACCCATGGCCCAGTATTTCATTCGACGCCCGATCTTTGCATGGGTGATCGCGATCATCATCATGCTCGGCGGCGTGCTCGCAATCTCGACACTGTCGATTTCGCAGTACCCGGAAATCGCACCGACAACCGTACAGATCTCCGCAAGCTACAACGGCGCAAGCGCAGAGACGGTTGAGAAATCCGTCACATCGATCATCGAAGACGGCATGACCGGCCTCGATGACCTGACATATATGACGTCATCGTCGAGCACCGGCTCCGCCTCCGTTTCGCTGACCTTCGGCAACTCGATCGATCCGGAAATCGCCCAGGTCCAGGTGCAAAACAAGTTGCAACTCGTCCAGTCGCAGCTGCCGGATATCGTCCAGTCGGCCGGCATCTCGGTCACGCGCTCGACCTCGAGCATCCTGCTCGTCGGCGCACTGGTCTCGACCGACGGTGCACGCAGCAACGTCGAACTTGGCGATATCTTCTCCTCTCAGATCGAGGATCAGATCAAGCGTCTGGAAGGCGTGGGCAGCCTGGAAGTATTCGGCACCGGCTACGCCATGCGCGTCTGGCTCGACCCGTTCAAACTCAACAAGTTCCAGCTGACACCAACGGACGTGACCTCCGCCATCCAGGCGCAGAACACGCAGGTTTCCGTTGGCGCCCTCGGAAGCCAGCCGGCACCGGCTGGTCAGCAGCTGACGGTAACGGTGACCGCTCAAAGTCAGCTGCAGTCGGTGTCCGACTTCGAGTCCATCATCCTGAAGACCGAGACAGACGGCGCCACCGTGCGACTGAGCGATGTTGCACGCATCGAGATCGGCCAGGAAAGCTACGCCACCAAGACCCGCTCCAACCGCAATCCGGCCACCGGTTTCGCTGTCAACCTGGCAACCGGTGCCAATGCCTTGGACACGGCAGAGCGCGTGAAGTCGCAGCTTGCGACGATTGCCCCTTCGCTGCCGGAAAACGTGGTCATCACCTATCCCTACGACACCACGCCCTTCGTGCAGCTGTCGATCGAAAAGGTCGTTCACACCCTGCTTGAAGCCATCGTGCTGGTCTTCGTGGTCCTGCTCGTTTTCCTGCAGAACCTGCGTGCCACCATCATTCCGATGATTGCGGTGCCCGTCGTTCTACTCGGCACCTTCGGCATTCTGGCGCTGACAGGCTACTCGATCAACACGCTCACCATGTTCGCCATGGTTTTGGCAATCGGCCTGCTAGTCGACGATGCGATCGTCGTCGTCGAAAACGTCGAACGCATCATGTCCGAGGAAGGACTGTCGCCGCTTGAAGCCACCCAGAAGTCTATGGGCGAGATCACCGGCGCCATCGTCGGCATCGCGCTTGTCCTGACGGCCGTCTTCATTCCGATGGCCTTCTTCGGCGGCTCCACCGGTATCATCTACCGCCAGTTCTCGGTGACCATTGTCTCGGCGATGCTGCTTTCGGCTGTCGTCGCCCTCGTTCTGACGCCGGCCCTTTGCGCAACGATGTTGAAGCCGGTCGACCACCACAAGCCCAAGGGCGGCCTCGGTGGCTGGTTCAACCGCAATTTCGATCGTGCGACCGGCGGTTATGTCTCGTCGATCGGCTATCTTCTCAACCGCCCTCTTCGGGTCATGCTGATGTTTGCAATTGTGATCGCTGGCATGAGCTGGTTCTTCATGCGCCTGCCCTCTTCCTTCCTTCCGGAAGAGGACCAGGGCGTGCTGATGACCATCGTCCAGCTGCCGAACGGAGCCACGGTCACGCGTACCGAAGAGATCATCAAGAAGATCGAGGACTACTATCTCGATCAGGAAAAGGACGCGATCCAGGACGTCTTCTCCGTCTCCGGCTTCTCGTTTGTCGGCGCTGGCCAGAACTACGCGCTGGTTTTCGCTAAACTGAAGGACTTCGAACTGCGCACAGACGCTCAGCTCGCAGCGCCTGCCGTCGTCCAGCGCGCCATGGGCTATTTCTTCACGCTTCGTGATGCGATGGTCTTCCCCCTGGCGCCGCCTGCGATCCCGGGTCTCGGCACCTCGAGCGGCTTCTCCATGTATCTGGTCGACAGCGGCAAGAGAGGCAACGAGGCGCTAACGGCCGCATCGCAGCAACTGATGCAAGCGGGCAGCGCCAATGCGAACGTAAGCTCGCTGCGCTCGAACAACCCGCCGGCGGAAACCCAGCTGAAGCTTCTGCTCGATCAGGAAAAGATGGGCGCCATGGGTCTCGACATTGCGACCGTCAACAGCATGCTGTCGACCATCTTTGCGGGTCGTGACGTCAACGATTTCACCCTCAACGGCGAGCTGAAACCCGTCTACGTCCAAGGCGACGCGCCTTACCGCATGCAGGAAACCGCGATCAACGACTGGCATGCCCGCAATGCCAACGGCGAGATGGTTCCCTTCTCATCCTTCATCGAGACGCAGTGGATCAGCGGCGCTCCGACGCTCAGCAGGTTCAACGGCGTCGGTGCGATCTCAATGGAAGGCGCCGCCGGCGCCGGAGTGAGCTCGGGTGCAGCCATGGATACGATGGAGCAGCTGACGGCCGATCTGGGTGGTGGCTATACCGTCGCGTGGCAGGGCATCTCCTATCAGGAGCGCCTGTCCGGTTCGCAGGCCCCCATGCTCTACGCGCTCTCGGTTCTGATCGTCTTCCTCTGCCTTGCGGCGCTCTATGAAAGCTGGTCGATCCCGTTCTCGGTCATTATGGCGGTGCCGGTCGGTGTTCTAGGGGCGGTGGCTGCGGCCTATGTCTTCGGCCAATCGAACGACGTCTATTTCAAGGTCGGTTTGCTCACGACGATTGGTCTCGCGGCAAAGAATGCGATTCTCATCGTGGAGTTCGCGAGAGATCGCCAAGGCCCCGGAATTAGTGTCATTGATGCAACACTCGAAGCTGCAAAGCTCCGTTTGCGTCCGATCATCATGACCTCGCTCGCCTTTGGTCTCGGCGTGGTGCCGCTGGCAATTGCCAAGGGTGCGGGCTCGGCAGCGCAGAACTCGATCGGTATAGGCGTGCTGGGCGGTGTCTTTACGGCAACAGCGCTCGGGATTTTCTTCGTACCGTCATTCTTCGTGATTATTCGCAAGATTTTCGGTGGTGCAAAACCGAAGGAAGTGCTGTCGTCGTGAAGATTGACAAACTATGTTAACCAACTAATGCGTAGGCTGCTGCGGTAGCCTACGTGTGTAAGTCGGTCGTTGGCTCGGGGTCAGGAAAAACCTCGTCGTGGCAAGACCGGGGGACTTTTACAGGAACACGTGATGCTCAAGATTCGTGCCGCCGCACCACTCGCAATGCTCCTCCTTTCCGGCTGTGTCGTCGGCCCGAATCATGAGGCGCCGCAGACGGCTCTCCCCGTCAAGTTTTCCGAAGGCAGCGCACGCGCGTCGGCCGACGTGACATTGGCTCCGTGGTGGACCGCCTTCAACGACCGCCGTCTGAACGGCCTGGTCGAAACCGGCCTCGGCCAGAACCTCGATGTGCTGCAAGCGATTGAGCGCATCACCTCTGCGGAAGCCAATTTTGAAGCCGCCGACTCTGCTGCGTTTCCGCAGCTGAACGTCTCGGCCGACCATCAGGTCTCGAGGACCAATGGCACTGGCGCGCTGGTTAGCCGTGACAGCGACACCACCAACACGACGAGCGGCACGCTCGGCGTGTCCTGGCTGATCGATCTCTTCGGCCAGTATCGTCGCTCCAAGGAAAGCGCGAAAGCGACGCTCGATGCAGCCTATGCAGGCGCCGATGTGGCGCGTCTGACGTTCCTCTCCAGCGTCGTGACGGCCTATGTCGATGCACGTTATTACCAGGAACGCATCGCGATCGCCCGCAAGAACCTGTCCTCGCGTAGGGAAACTCTGGAACTGACCCGCCTGCAGCTGGAGGCCGGCGCAGCTTCGCGTCTCGACGTTGTCCAGTCCGAAGGTCTGGTGAATTCGACCCTTGCTGAAATTCCGGCGCTTGAGATCTCCTTCCGCCAGTCGGTGCATCGCATCTCGCTGCTGCTCGGCCTGCCGGCAACCAGCCTGCTTGCCGACCTTCAGAAGGGTGCATCCCAGCCTTACGCCCGTCGCGGCGTGAATGCCGGCGTTCCGGCCGACCTCATCCGCAACCGCCCGGACATTCGCGCAGCCGAGCGCAATCTCGCTGCGGCTACCGCCGAAATCGGCGTTGCGGAAGCAGCACTTTATCCGTCGATCACCCTCAGCGGCTCGATCTCGCCGACACTGGTCGCAACGTCTGCGGCAAGCGGCAGCGCGACCTCCTGGGGCTTCGGCCCGAGCCTGAACCTGCCGATCTTCGATGCTGGCGCACGCCGCGCCAACATCAAGGCACGTGAAGCGGCAGCCCGCGAAGCGTATCTCGCCTGGAAGCAAACGGTTCTGAGCGCCGTTTCCGAAGTCGAGAACGCACTGGTCGCAGTAAGCCGCACCCGCCAGACGGTCTCTGCCCTGACGTCTACCGTACGCTCCTACGAGGAAGCACTCTCGCTCGCCACAGCGAGCTACCGTGACGGCGCCTCCTCGCTGCTCGACGTCCTCGATGCCCAGCGCAACGTTGCCAGCGCCCAGGCCAATCTGGCCCAGGCAGTTCAGCAGTTGGCAAATGGCTATGTCGCCCTCAATGTCGCGATCGGCGGCGGCTATGCATGGGATGGCTCGAAGGCGGTCGTCGCCAGCAGGTAAGAGCCTCCGGCAAACACACGAAGCCCGGCACCGTAAACGGTCGCCGGGTTTTTCTTTGCCCGGCCTCAGAAGGTCGCAGGCGTGTTGATCCAGATGAGGACTGTCTCGCCACTCGAGATGTTGCGCCAGGAATGCGGCCTGCGGCTTTCGAAATAAAAGCTGTCGCCGGCATGCAGTTCGAAGAACTGGTCGCCGTCGAGGATGATCTCGAGGCTTCCGGAGAGCATGTGAATGAACTCCTCGCCCTCGTGCTGATAGGCACCCTCGCTCGACGCGCCCGGGGCAAGCTGGAAGCGGTTGCATTCCATCAGGTTGCGACCCTCCGCCAGAACCTGGACGGCAACACCGGACGAGGTGGTCGGCCATGACGACCACTTGCCATCACGGATCAGGCTTTCGCCGCCCCTGCCCTCTTCCTGACCACTGAGCGACGCGAGTGTCGTGCCGAGATGCCGGGCGACTTCATGCAGAGCGGTGAAGGACAGCCCTTGCGAGGTCCGCTCGAAGGTCGAAAGCTGTGACACCGAAACGCCGGTTGCCTGGGCGACGGTTTCGAGCGTCTTGCCCGCTTCCCGTCTGAGGCGCCGCATTCGCGTGCCCGCTCTAATGTCGGAAGCGTCATCCTCGGTTTCGACGCCCTCTTCGTCGACATCAGGAGAAAACTCCCGCAGCGTCTCTCGGATTGCTGCCGGATTGAGTCCCTTCTCCGTGCGCAGCCAGGCGATCCGTTTCAGCCGATCTACCAGCGCCCGATCATAGACGCGCTGGCCCGTCGGTGTCCGGATCGGCTGGATCAGGTCCTGGCTTTCCCAGAGGCGAAGTGTCGATGGCGACACCCCCGCCATGCGCGCTGCCTCCGCAATCTTGAACCGGATATCGTCCACGCTGCCCTCAATCAAATGTCGCAGTCCTGCGTGATAATGCCGATAAGGCATATTGCAAGTCTACAGAAAAAATGTAGGAAATATGCCACCGCGCGATTGCAGACCTCTGCAACGCCGCTGGCAACCCTTCGCACAGGACGAAAACGATGAAGAACGCCGAAATCTCAGCTCGCAAAAATGACGCCATCTCCCGCGGCGT
Organism: Allorhizobium sp. NPDC080224; assembly: GCF_050281005.1. NCBI lineage: Bacteria > Pseudomonadati > Pseudomonadota > Alphaproteobacteria > Hyphomicrobiales > Rhizobiaceae > Allorhizobium > Allorhizobium sp. NPDC080224. Next base: position 146,245 of record NZ_JBNNWJ010000004.1, on the reverse strand, counting down.
CGGCATGACCACGCAGATCTATGCCGACAAGGCTGAGAATTCGGAGATCTGGGATGTCGAGGGCCGACGCTACATCGATTTTGCCGGCGGCATCGCTGTCCTCAACACCGGCCATCGCCATCCGAAGGTCGTCGAAGCCGTGAAGGCCCAGCTCGACCGCTTCACCCACACCTGCCACCAGGTCGTGCCCTATGAGAACTACGTCGCGCTCGCCGAACGTCTGAACAAGATGGTGCCCGGCAATTTCGAGAAGAAGACGATCTTCGCGACCACAGGCGCCGAAGCGGTCGAGAACGCCGTCAAGATCGCCCGTTGCGCCACAGGCCGCTCGGCCGTCATCGCGTTTACCGGCGGCTTCCATGGGCGCACCTTCCTCGGCATGGCGCTGACCGGCAAGGTCGTGCCCTACAAGGTCGGCTTCGGCCCGATGATGGGCGACGTCTTCCACGTGCCCTTCCCGCTCGAAATGCATGGCATCGACGTTGAGACCTCGCTCGACGTGCTGGACAAGCTGTTCAAGGCCGATGTCGATCCGAAGCGCGTTGCAGCGATCATCGTCGAACCGGTCCAGGGCGAAGGCGGCTTCTATGACGTCCCGCGTCCGCTGATGAAGGCGCTCCGCGAGATCTGCGATGAACACGGTATCCTGCTCGTTGCCGATGAAGTCCAGACCGGTTTTGCCCGTACCGGCAAGATGTTTGCCATGCAGCACTACGATGTGGCTCCGGACCTGACGACGATGGCCAAGAGCCTGGCCGGTGGCTTCCCGCTTTCCGCCGTCACCGGCCGCGCCGAACTGATGGATGCGCCCGGCCCCGGTGGTCTCGGCGGCACCTATGCCGGCAATCCGCTTGCAATCGCCGCCGCTCATGCGGTGCTCGACGTGATCGACGAAGAACAGCTCTGCGACCGCGCCAACCAGCTCGGCAACCGCCTGAAACAGCGCCTCGAAGCCCTGCGGACAGACATTCCGCACATCATGGATATCCGCGGCCTGGGCTTCATGAACGCCGTTGAATTCAAGGTGCCGGGAACAGACAAGCCGAATGCGGATTTCACCAATGCGGTGCGTCTGAAGGCGCTGGACAAGGGCCTTATCCTTCTGACCTGCGGCGTCTACAGCAACGTCATCCGCTTCCTCGCCCCGATCACCATTCAGGACGAGGTCTTCAACGAGGCACTCGATCTGATCGAAGCCTCGATCCGCGAAGTTGCAGCAGGAGCCTGACGCATGACCATCTCAAACATTCTGACGGATAAACTCAAGGACCCGACGCTGGCGACCGACAAGTCCCTGGTCGGCAATGAGTGGCTGGCCGCCAGCCAGTCGGGCAAGACATTCGAAGTGACCAATCCGGCCACAGGCGAGGTCATCGCTGTTCTCCCCGATGTGAGCAAGGCGGAAGTCACCAAGGCCATTGATGCCGCCCATTCGGCGCAGAAGGCCTGGGCGAAAAAGACTGGCAAGGAACGTGCGGCCATTCTGCGCAAGCTAAACGATCTGATGGTTGCCAATGCCGACGACTTGGCCACGATCCTGACGATGGAAATGGGCAAGCCCTGGCCAGAGGCCCGCGGCGAGATCCTCTACGGCGCATCTTACGTCGAGTGGTTCGCCGAGGAAGCCAAGCGCGTCTACGGCGACACGATCCCCGGCCATCAGGCAGACAAGCGGATCATGGTCATCAAGCAGCCCATCGGGGTCGTCGGCGCCATCACGCCGTGGAATTTCCCCAACGCCATGCTCGCCCGCAAGGTCGCCCCGGCGCTTGCCGTCGGCTGCGCGATGGTCTCGAAGCCTGCCGCCCAGACACCACTCTCGGCCTTGGCACTTGCCATCCTCGCCGAGCGCGCCGGTCTGCCCGCCGGTCTCTTTTCGGTGCTGACCTCCACCGATGCGGCCATGGTCGGCGAGGAGATGTGCGCCAACGACAAGGTCCGCAAGCTGACCTTCACCGGATCGACCAATGTCGGACGCATCCTGATGCGTCAGGGGGCGGATCAGATCATGAAGCTTGGCCTGGAACTCGGCGGCAATGCGCCCTTCATCGTCTTCGACGATGCGGATCTTGATGCAGCCGTCGAAGGCGCCATGATCTCCAAGTATCGCAATGCCGGTCAGACCTGTGTCTGCGCCAACCGCCTTTATGTCCAGTCGGGTATCTATGACGCCTTTGCTGAAAAGCTGGCAGAGAAAGTTAAACAGTTGAAGGTCGGCGATGGTTTCGCTGATGGCGTTACCACGGGCCCGCTGATCGACGCCAAGGCCGTCGAGAAGGTCAAGGAGCATGTGGCGGATGCCGTCTCCAAGGGTGCCAAGGTTGCGCTTGGCGGTGAGCCTTCTTCCGCCGGCGACCTCTTCTTCGAACCGACGATCCTGACCGGCGTCACCACCGCCATGAAGGTCGCGACTGAAGAGACCTTCGGCCCGGTTGCACCGCTCTTCAAGTTCGAGACCGAAGAAGAGGTGATCGAGCTCGCCAACTCCACCGAATTCGGCCTCGCTTCCTACTTCTACTCGAAGGACATCGCCAAGATCTTCCGGGTCGCGGAAGCGCTCGAATACGGCATGGTCGGCGTCAACACGGGCCTCATCTCGACTGAAGTGGCACCCTTTGGCGGCATCAAGCAGTCGGGCCTCGGCCGCGAGGGCTCAAAATACGGCATCGATGACTATACCGAGATCAAGTATATCTGCCTCGGCGGCATCGCCTGAACCATCTGAAATCCCCGGCACTGCCGGGGATTTTCATTTGACGTCTGCGGACTGGAATATCCGTTCAGCCACAGTTCGCCCGAGACCAGCAAGAGCCTCGAAATGGTTCCCGCGCGCCGATGACCGACGCCAGAAGAAGCCGATATCGCGAATCCCCTGCCAGTCTTGGATGGTCAGAAGTTTGACCCCATCCTCCTTGCCAAACTCGGAGCGGACATAGAGTTCGGGAAACAGGGACAGTCCCATTTCGATGGAAACCATCTGACGGATAGCGTCGAGACTCGATCCTTCATACTCTTCGGCGAGAACGGCACCGGACATGTCCGCTAAGCGCCGTACCTCGTCCATCAGTCGGTGCCCCGCTCCGAGCGTCAGCAGCTTCTCGCCCTTCAGTTCCTGTGAGGTAATGGTCTCGAATGCGGCCAGCCGATGGGCCTTGGGCACACCAAGCAGGATGCGCTCCCGGCATATCTGGAACGCCACCAGGCCTTCTTCGTTGGAAGGAAGCGGTCCAAGCCCACACTCCGTCTCGCCCTCCAAAACGGCCCGCTCCAACTGGCGGGGTCTGTCTTCCCGGATATAGACCTTCAGCTCCGGATAAGTCTGGTGGAGCGGCGGAAGAAGATAGGGCATGAAATAGGGCCCGAAGGACGGTGCGACACCCAACCGGATCGCCCCTCCCAGATTGGACTTTGATCCCATCGCAAGCGCCCTGATCTCATCGAGCCCATTGAGAATGACCTTCGCCGCCGCAATGATCTCGGCGCCGACAGGCGTCGGCATCACCTGACCGGGCATCCGGTCGATGAGCATCACGCCGAGCTGTTTCTCGAGCAGCGACACCTGCACGGACAGTGTTGGCTGGGAGACGTTGCACCTCTTGGCCGCCTCGCCGAAATGCCCGGTCTCACCAAGCATGACAAGATATTCCAACTGCCGATGACTGGGACGAAATGGCATGTCGACCTCGATAGATAGGAACTATCGAAATCATACAATCAATGAATTGGAATAATCAATGCGGGAAGTGCATCTTGTTTGCGTACGGAAGGAGACACCCATGAAGCAACTGCTGAAAGCCTTGAGAGCCCGCCACTCGATCGTCGCCGCAAAGATCGATGAGGAGCAGCGTCGTCCGCAACCGGACGGCATCCGGGTCCGCGCCTTGAAGAAAATCAAGCTGCGCTTGAAGGAACAGATCATGTTGCTGGAACGGGGCGAGACCATGAAGGTCGCAGCCGTCCGATCAAAGGCGTCGAATTTCGGCACCCCTCTTCTCGCCGGACGCTGAGCACACCTGCGCGCCGTGATGGCGCAGGCGTGACCGGGGAGAACGGCCGGCGGGGCACCCTGCGCCCCGCCGGCATTCGGGGAACCAAGACCTCAAACGAAAAGACCCGGCGTGATCCACGCCGGGTTTCGCATGTCAGCCGTTCGGCCCGCTCAGTTCTTGGCGCGCTCGACGTAAGAATTGTCTTCGGTCGCGATCACGACGCGGATGCCGGCGTCAACATGCGGCGGAACCATAGTCCGGATACCATTCGACAGGATCGCCGGCTTGTAAGACGACGAGGCTGTCTGGCCCTTGACGACCGGCTCGGTCTCGACGATCTCGAGCGTCACGTGGCGCGGCAACTGAATGGCGAGTGCGACGCCTTCGTGCATGGACAGAATGCAGACCATGCCTTCCTGCAGATAGGCCTTCTGGTCACCCATGGTTTCGGCATCAACGACAACCTGGTCGTAGTTTTCAGGGTTCATGAAGTGGAAGCCTTCGCCGTCCTCGTAGAGGAACTGGTGGTTCACGTCTTCAACGAACGCGCGCTCGACCTGCTCGGTTGTGCGCCAGCGTTCCGAAACCTTCACGCCATCAACGATGCGGCGCATGTTGACCTGCGTTACTGGCGTGCCCTTGCCGGGGTGGAAGTTTTCGGCAGTGAGCACGACATAAAGCTTGCCGTCGACATCGATAACATTGCCCTTGCGGACGGAAGAGGCGATAACCTTGACCATTGGAATTCCTTGTATCTGCGTGAGACCCGTCGTAAAGGACGGCCGTCCCTGCTGACGTCTTCGAATTTCTCGGGCGGGACTAACCCAAATCCGGCAAAATAGCCAGCCCGTGTTGAGAGAAGGATCGAGAATCCGGAATGTCTGACCGCAGCCGTTCAGCCTCTGCGTGGTGGACATCGTCGGCACATGCTGATCGACGCCCATTCCTGATTGGGCGCAACCAGATCCAGTCGGCATTTCGCGCTTGCTTCGCCGAACAGGACTTCGTCGAGGTCGACACAGCGACCCTGCAGGTATCCCCCGGCAACGAGGCCCATCTGCATGCCTTTCAGACCGAAGCGATCGGTCATGATGGCTCTGCTGTGCCGCTCTACCTGCACACCTCGCCGGAATTCGCCTGCAAGAAACTGCTCGCCGCCGGCGAGACCCGTATCGTCTGCTTCGCGCATGCCTATCGAAACCGTGAGCGAGGACCGCTGCACCACCCGGAATTCACCATGCTGGAATGGTATCGGGTCGGCGAAAGCTATGAACAACTGATGCAAGACTGCGCCGAACTGATTGCCTTGGCCGCACGCACCGCCGGAACACGGCAATTCGCATTCGCCGGCAAGACCGTCGACCCCTTCGCCGAACCCGAACGCATCTCCGTTGCGGACGCCTTCGCACACCACGCCGGAATCGATCTATTGGCCACGATCGCAACGGATGGCACGACGGATCGCAATGCATTGGCCGGACAACTTGCGGACGCCGGCATCAGAACGGCAGATGACGACACCTGGGCCGATCTGTTCAGCCGTGTCATCGTCGAAAAGGTGGAACCCAACCTCGGCAACGGCCGCGTCACCATTCTCGATCGCTACCCGGTGGCAGAAGCAGCGCTCGCCCGCCCATGCCCCGACGATCCTCGCGTTGCGGAGCGCTTCGAGGTCTATGCCTGTGGCGTCGAACTCGCCAATGCCTTCGGCGAGCTGACGGATCCTGCCGAACAGCGCCGGCGCTTCGAAGCCGAAATGGTCGAGAAGAACCGCGTCTATGGAGAGACCTATCCCCTCGATGAGGACTTCCTCGAAGCCCTCGCAGACATGCCGGACGCATCGGGCATCGCGCTCGGCTTTGACCGTCTCGTGATGCTGGCGACAGGCGCGCTGAGGATTGACCAGGTGATCTGGGCGCCGGTGGCGGAGACGCATTTTGGCTGAGACGACCCTACGCTCCATCGCCGACCTCGTGGTACAAGGCCTCGTTAGCGAGGAGGAAACCACAAGGCTCGACGCCGTGGCCGAACGCTACGCGATCGCACTCACTCCCACGGTGCGCGCCCTCATCGACCCGACAGATCCGCACGATCCCATCGCCGCCCAGTATATTCCCTCATCTGCCGAGCTAATCGATCATCCGGCAGAGCGCCTCGATCCGATCGGCGACCATCCGCATTCCCCTGTCGAGGGTATCGTTCACCGTTATCCTGACCGGGTTCTCCTGAAGCTCGTGCATGTCTGTCCGGTCTATTGCCGCTTCTGCTTCCGCCGCGAAATGGTCGGTCCGCAGGGCGACGGCAATCTTGCGGGTGAGCGCCTGAAAAGCGCGCTCGACTATATCGCAGCAAATACGGGCATCTGGGAGGTCATCCTGACGGGCGGCGATCCACTGATCCTGTCTCCACGACGCCTGCGGGACGTGTCCGAGCGTCTGTCTGCCATGGATCATGTCAAGGTCCTGCGGATCCACACCCGCGTGCCCGCCGTCGATCCCGAGCGCATTACGGCCGAGATGGTCGAGGCGCTGACGCTGAGCGGCAAAAGCGTGATCCTTGCGCTGCACGCCAACCATCCCCGTGAACTGACGCCGGATGTGCGCGCAGCTTGTCGGCGGCTGATCGCCGGCGGCGTCCTGTTGGTCAGCCAGAGCGTGCTCCTCAAGGGCGTGAATGATGACGCCGACACGTTGACGGCGCTGATGCGCGGCTTTGTCGAGACAGGCGTGAAGCCTTACTATCTGCATCACCCCGACATGGCGCCGGGCACCGGCCACTTCCGCCTCTCGATCGCCGACGGTCAGGCCCTGATGCGGGAACTCCGCACGCGGATATCCGGCATCTGCATCCCGCACTATATCCTCGATCTGCCTGGCGGCCACGGCAAGGTGGCGCTTGGCGAAGACGCTGTCCGCGATCTCGGTGATGGACGGTACGCGATACGAGACCGCAAGGGCGAGGAACACGTCTACCCTTGAAGACCCGCGCCAGCCGGCCGACCATGCACGATCACTGGCACTGTTTCCGGCCTGTTAAACTTTCATGCACACCATGGCCCGATTTGTGGCAGAGCATTGACAGACGGGACAACAGCGGTGGTGGACATTTCGGCTTCGAGGGCGCGTGATCGAAAAACGCTGCCTCATTTTCTTTCGTCGCCAATCACTTGGCTCTGGCTAACGGTCGCCGCGGTTCTCGCCCTGCTGACACTCCCGCTCGCCGTGCCGATCGGCCCGATGTACTGGGACACCTATATCTATCTGGATGCAGCACAGCGCATCCGAATGGGCCAGATCCCGAGCCTCGACTTTTCCACGCCCGTGGGCGCTTTGGGCTACTACCTCTTCGCCTGGGGCCTGGATCTCCTCCCGCGAGCGCAACCGCTTCTTCTCGTGCAATGGTCACAGCTTGCGGTCACTGCACCGCTGATGACGCTGGTGCTCATCGACGCCGAAAAGAAAAGCCGCGCTGTGGCGTTCTTCCTGCTGATCCCCTTTCTCGTCTTTGCCGCCTTCCCGGCCAATGCCCAATTCTTCCATTCCTATCCGGGCCTTGACGGCTTTGGCATCTACAACCGGCAAACCTCGCTTCTCCTCTATGTCCTGACATCAGGCCTCGTTTTCATGCGCGGCGGCCCGCGCTTTGCGCTCTTCTGCGCCCTGGCCATGCTGGCCCTGTTTCTCACCAAGATCACAGGCTTCCTCGTCGGCGGCCTGATCGGCCTCGGCGCCGTGCTCGCCGGCCGCATTTCACTTGCCAATCTCGCACTCGCGGCAATCGCCTTTTTGCTTCCACTCGCGGTTATCGAACTCGGCACAGGGATGATCTCGGCCTACATCCGGGACATCCTCGACCTGATCGCGATGAATCAGGATGCCTTGCTTCCGCGTTTCCTGACCGTCGCCTCGGGCAAGCTCGACGTGCTGATGCCGGCAGGTCTGCTTCTGCTGGTGATGATCTGGGCGGATCTCAACTATGCATCCGAGCCAAGACGGTTCTTCGACCGCTCCTTCTGGTGGTTCGGGATTTCCCTGCTCGGCGGAACGATCCTCGAGACGCAGAACACGGGCAGCCAGGAATTCATCTTCATCTGGCCGGTTCTGCTGATGGCCTATGACCGACTGCCGCAAGTGGTCGACCGGACGAAGATAGCCTTTCTCGTGCTGGCCGCCTTCTGCACCGTCCCGACACTCAGCAAGGTCGCACACAAGACCCTGCGATCGGTCGCGGTCGCTCCAACCTATGTAACGCCGGATGTTCCTCTGCTGCGGAATATGCAGCAGGTCTCGACCCGCAAGGACGTGATGGAGCGAGCCGTGTTGCTGGAGAACCATTACGCCACCCAGGGCGCGGCATATATTGACCTCGCAAACCAGGGACAACTGCCGAGCTGGCAACTCTACAGCGAGCTCGACTATCAAACCTACTGGATCATTTCCGCCGACATCCTGGTCAAAGCGCTGCTGCAGTTCGAGACCGATAACCAGATCCGCCTGCAAAGTCTGATGACCCTTGATTTCGTCAATCCATTTCCCTGGATCCTCGACCGCGACGCGACCCGCAAGATCCAGATCGGGGCAGACCCTTTCCGAACCGTAAGACAGGTATCATCCGAAGCACTGAAAGCGGTTCAAGCGACCGACGGCGTACTTCGCCCGAAATGCCCTGTCACGACCGGGCGGCGGATGCTTGAGGAACGTTATGCGCAAGCGCTCGCCGGACGCCAGGTGGTCGCACTCGACCCTTGCTGGGATCTCCTGCTGCGTCCGGGCATCTTAAAGGCCCAATAAAAAGGCCGGGCAAGAGGCCCGGCCGGCAGGCGTTCATGGTCGAGGCTTTCATTTCACCTGAGCGGTGACGAAATCCTTCACGATCCGGATAATCCCGCGCGACATTACCTCGTCCAGCGCCGCGATGAACTGGTCGACATGTTCCTGCTCGCAGATCAGCGGTGGCTCGAGGCGGATGACGTTGCGGTTATACTCGGTGAACGCCACCAGCACGCCGTGATCACGCAGCAGATGGCTGCCGATGAAGCCGGGCAACGAGCCCTTGAGCTTGTCGTCGAGCATCGCGATGACCGGACGGAGCACCAGCGGCATGGTCTGCGAGAAGTCGTGGAATTCGAGACCGACCATCATGCCCTGACCACGAACTTCTTTGATCAGGCTCGGATAGCGAGTCTGCAGGGTCCGGAGCTGGTCGAGCAGGTAGTCGCCGACCTCTGCCGTGCGGTCGATCAGACCCTCGTCATAGAGGACATTGAGGGCCTCGATCGAAGTAATGCAGGCCTCGCCGATGCCGCCGAAGGTGGCCATGGCGTGGATCATCGCCGTCTTCGGCGTGCCATAGGCCTTCATGTAAACCTCGCGTCGCGCGATCATCGCCGCCATCGCCGTCTTGCCGCCGCCAAGCGACTTGGCAAGGGCCGTGACATCAGGCACGACGCCATAGTGTTCGAACGCATAGAACTTGCCGGTACGGCCGAGACCGCACTGGACTTCGTCGGCAACCCAGAGCACGCCATACTGGTCGCAGAGCTGGCGTAGCTTCTGCCAGAAAGCCGCATCCGCCTGGATGATGCCGCCGCCGCCCTGGACGGTTTCGAGCACGATGACACCGATCTCCGGATCGCTGCGGAAGGCGTTCTCGATGGCTTCGATATCGCCGAACGGCACGCGAACGGTGTTGTCGACGAGCTTGAACTGACCACGATAGAGCGAGCCGTCGGTGATCGAGAGCACGCCCTTTGTCTTGCCGTGGAAAGAGTTCTCGGCATAGACGACCTTCGGCTTCTGCGGGCCAGCGGCACGTTCAGCCACCTTGATTGCAGCCTCCATGGCTTCCGATCCGGACGAGCCGAGAAAGACCATGTCGAGATCACCCGGCGAGCAGGCTGCCAGATTATGGGCGAGCGCCGTCGCATATTGCGAGATGAAGGCGATCGCGATCTCGTGGCGCTTCTCGTCCTGGAAGGTCTTGCGCGCCTCAATGATGCGCGGGTGGTTATGGCCGAAGGCCAAGGAGCCGAAGCCGCCGAAGAAGTCGAGGATCTTCCGGCCGTTCTGATCGTAGTAATACATGCCCTCGGCACGCTCGACCTTGATCTTGTGGAAGCCGAGCAACTTCATGAAATGCAGCTGGCCGGGATTGAGGTGCTGCGTGAAGAGGTCGGTCATCTGCGGAAGGTCAAGCGCCTTGGCCTGGTCGACCGACAGAAGCTTCGGCTTTTCGGTCTTGACGCGCGGCGCCTTTGCCGCATCGAGGGTCGGCTGTTCGTTCAGTCTGACTGCAGTATTCATCACTGTCTCCTCACGCAGCCTTCGATGCTGCGGCCTGGGGTTCAAGACGGCCTTCGACCGATTTCCGGTATTCGCTATAGGCTGCGATCAGCATGTCCTCGTCGCGATACTGCGGCACCCAGCCGAGTTCGCGTTCGCCCTTGGACACGTCGAGAATGCACATCTCGTCGGCGATCAGATATTGCTCCGGGTCCATCAGCGGCATGTTGAGAAGGTCGAGGAAATCGAGCGTGCGCTTGACCGCCCAGGCGGGCGTCGGCACCAGGATCGACTTCGAGCCGGCATGTTTGACCAGATCGCCAAGCAGCTTCTTTACCGGTGGCGGATTGAGAGAGCCGAGATTGTAGACCTCGTTCGGCACGCCAGCCTTGTAGGCGGCGTGCGCCGCCGATGCGCAATCGAACACCGAGATGAACTGATAGGGGTTCTTGCCCGAACCGATCATCGGCACCGGCAGATTGTTGTCGATCAACTTGAAGAGCTTGGCGAGAATGCCGAGACGCCCCGGACCGATGATCAGACGCGGGCGAAACAGGCTGATATTCATGCCGCGCTTGCGCCAGTCAGTCGCCAGTTCCTCGGTCTTCAGCTTGGAAAGGCCGTATTCACCGAGTGGCTTGCAGGGATGATCCTCAGTCTGGGGCCAAGTATAGGTGTGGCCATAGACCATATCGGTAGTGAAATGGACGAGAGACTTAGCGCCAGCCGCATCCATCGCCTTGATGATGTTCTCGGTGCCGTAATAGTTCACCGGGAAGAAGAAGTCGTGCCGCTTGGCCCGCACCTGGATCGGCGACAGCATCTTGGCGGACAGGTTGTAGACCATGTCATCGGCCTTGATGCCGAGCTTGCGGATCGAATCCGGATCCGTGACATCCGTCGGGACGAAGCGTGCATCGCGATAATGCGGCAGATCGCTCTTCACGATGTCGGCGACGACGACCTCGTGACCGTCGGCAAGCAGTCTGGGTGCCAGGTAGCGTCCGACGAAGCCGTCTCCACCGAAGATGATGTGTTTCATGTTCTAAACCCCGTTTTCTTCTTGGTTTTTTGTCGTGTCAGATTGGTTTGAAGCTCAGGTCTCGACCGCCTTCGCGATCGAGCTGTCTTCCGCAGTTTTCGTGCTGCTGCTGCCGCTTTGGGCAATCAGGACGGTGCCGATGCAGATGAAGGCGATGCCGGCAATCTTCAGTGTGCCGATCTCCTCCTTGAAGAGCAGCCAGGCGCAGAGCGCGACAGCGACATAGGCAAGGCTGAGGAAGGGATAGGCGAAGGAAAGATCGACCTTCGAGAGCACGTAGAGATGCGAGGCCATCGACACCACGAACATGGCAAGACCGAAGAAGACCCAGGGATTGAACAGGATCTGGAAGATCCGTTGGATCATAGTATCGGCCGAGAAGCTGATCGGTCCAAGCGTGATCATGCCGTATTTCAGCATCAGCTGGGCGGCTGCATTGGTCATCACCGTGAACAGGATGAAGGGGATGTATTTCATGATGTCCTCTCGTCGGATGGTCTGGCCGGTCTCGTCATGAGCGCGGTGAATTCAGTGCGGCGCGTTGCCAGAAGTTTGATGAGAACCCCGGATCGCGCCACGTCTCGAGTTCGGACCAGTTGGGAAAGCCGGCCTTGAAGGTGGCCGGGCTCATCCGCTGGTCCTTGTAGGGATTGACCCGCCCTCCGGCATTGATCGTGAGGCGGTCGAGTGTCTCAAGAAGCGCAAGCGTCCGCGCTCCGCGGTTGGGAAAGTCCATGGTCAGCGTGTAGCCCGGTCGCGGGAAAGACAGGAGACCGAGAGAACTGATATCGCCGAAACGCTTCAACACTGTCAGGAAGGAGGCGTGACCAGCATCCCGGCTCGCCTGGAGCAACAGCGGGATCGTCTGCCGTGCGGCTTCGAACGGAATGACGCTCTGATGCTGGAAAAGGCCACGCGGACCATAGAGCCTGTTCCAGTGACCGATACCGTCGAGGGGATAGAAGAAGCTGCCGTAGCTCGCCCGGTGCATGCCGTGCTTCCGGCTCTTCGCGGCGAAATAGGCTGCGTTGAAAGCCGAAAGGCTGAGGCGGTTGAGGGCCGAGAATGGAAGATCGAAGGGGACGGACAAACGGCTGGCCCGCGTCGCGACCTTCCGATTGCCATTGTCGGAATGATTGCCGGTGATCAGCACGCCGCGCCCGGCGGAACGACCAGCAGCCAACTGGTCGACCCAGGCCACCGCATATTCGTTGATCCGGTCGGCCTCTTCGGCCCGATCGAAGTAGTCGTCAAGATTGGCAAAGGCGACGACCTCTTCGTCAACATCCAGCGAAGACACACGCATCAGCTTGAGCCGTACGCGGGTGATGATCCCGGTCAGTCCCATGCCGCCGATCGTCGCGGCAAACAGACGTGGATTGCTCATTGCCGAACAATGATGGCTTTCGCCGTCGGAACGGAGAAGCTCGAAACTCTCCACATGGCAGCCAAACGTGCCGCGCAGATGGTGGTTCTTGCCGTGGACATCGTTGGCGATGGCCCCGCCGAGCGTCACATGGCGCGTCCCCGGCGTCACCGGCAGGAAGAAGCCATGCGCTGCGATCAGGGCGATGACATCCTCGAGCGTGACGCCAGATGCAGCGTCTAGGTGACCGCTTTCTGGGTCAAGCGACATATCTGCCAAGGGCGCACGCATCGGCACCAGCGCGCCGCCGTCATTGTGACAGCTGTCCCCATAGGACCGACCATTGCCGAACGGGAGAAGCGTCAAACCAGCGCCATCCGCTGAGCCCCGCAATCTTGCGAGGGCGTCGGCCACCGGCAACGCCATGCGCTGGCGCCGATCGACTCTTCCGAAGCTATCAAAAGCCCCCAGCATCACACCATCCCGGCTGCGATGAGGAGCACCGCGCCAATTGCGATGAAAATCTGGCTACGCCAGTCCAAGGCAATGAACACGACGGGATCGTCGTTCATTTCCCGGCGATGGGCGAGCACCCAGACGCGCATGTTGATGTAGAGCACGATCGGCACCAGCGGCCAGATCAGCCACGGCTCGGAATAGAGGTTACCGACGACGTCGCTGTTGATGTAGAGCGCGAGAACAAGCGCGGCCGTGAAGCCGGACGAGACGCCGCTCTGGCCCACAATGCCGATGTCTTCCGGCCTGTAACCGCGGCCAGCGATCCGTGACTGCTCCGGGGCTCCAGAATTCTGCAGTTCGACATAGCGCTTCAGGAACGCGAGCGAGAGGAAGAAGAACAACGCAAAGGCCATCAGCCAGAAGGACATTGGGATGTTCGCCGCCAGCTTGCCGCCGAGGAGTCGCAGCGCATAGAGCCCTGCGAGGCAGATGACGTCGAGCAAAAGCATCCGCTTGATGGCCAGCGAGTAGGCCGTAGTGCTAACGATATAAACAGCGATAATCGCGGCGAACATCGGCGGCAGGAAGAAGCAGATCGCCGCAGCAATCGCCAGGAGTGCAGCAGAGCACGAAAGGCCGAAGGGGATCGACAGGGCACCACTGGCAAAGGGTCGATGCCGTTTGCGCGGGTGCACGCGATCGAGCGGCAGATCGATGATATCGTTGATGATGTAGATCGCCGAGGCCGACGCCGAAAAGGCGAAAAAGGCCAGCGTCGCCGAAAACATCGTTTCGGCAATCAGGAAATCATGGGCCAGCACCGCCGGAGCGAACACCAGAAGGTTCTTCAGCCACTGATGCACCCGCAACATCTTGAGATATGTCTTGAAACTGGTGCGGGGCGCGTCGAAATGCATGGTGTCATGCGCCTGCTGGAAGCGCGAGGCCGCCCGGTCGGGCGCAACGACGACGGCGTTGCGGGCACGGTCGAAGATCGCAAGGTCAGCGCGATCATTGCCCGCATAGTCGAACCCGTATTCCCCGTATTCGTTGACCAGCGCCGAGGCTTTCGCCGCGCTGGCGAGATTGATCCCGTCGCGGGTGGCAAACACCTTCGAGAATATCCTGAGATGCGCGGCAACAGCCTGCGCCAGCGGCTCTGCAGCAGCAGTCGCCAGGACGATCGTGCGGCCTGAAGCACGTTCCGCCCTGAGATAGTCGAGGAAGTCCTGACGATAGGGCAGCCGCGATACGTCGAGCGTTACGCGTCGGGCAAGTTCGAGTTTGAGGCGCGCCTTGCCGGCCAGCGCCCAGATCGGAAGCAGAAAGACGATGAGCGGGTTGGTCTTGAGGGCGAGAAAGATCGTCTCCCACAGAAGATCCGTCGCAACTAGCGTCCCGTCCAGATCGACCGCAAGCGGCAGATCCCGGCTTTCTTGTAATCTGGCGTCCATTCTCGCTGCACTCCCAGAACGCAATACCAATCAAAGGTGCATCGCAGCAGGCCCAATCCGGCATGCAAACAACTGAAACAAGGGAAGCACTGCGCCGTGCTTCTGATCACTTGATGCGCCCTCACCTTCGCAAGGCTGGTGTCGCCCATGACATTGAACATCTTACACGGCGGAGAGTGACGCCTGCCTTCAACAGGCATAGCCACCTCACGAACCTGTGAAACGCTAGGTGTCCAGGCATGAATTCGGAGTTAATGGGGTACTGAAGTGGGCGGGTTTAAAGGAATGTTCACGCCCCTAACTGAGAATAAGGTTTAAGAATTGCATCTCGAAAAAGTATCGTGTCTCGCATAGGTGGCGATTTGTCCTTGCATCTGGTCTTCGTCACGTCGCTCGTTGCACAATCCAATCCTTCAACAGGTTATGAACTTGCCAATGCAGCCCTGCTGGAAGGCTTGGCACGGGCAGGCGTGCGCACCACGGTCATCGGCTGCGCCTGGCCAGGACAGGCCGTCGCTCCGGATGCGGAGCCCGCTCTGGGCGAGGTGGAAGTGCGAACCGAAAAGGCTGGCCCCTGGCTTAAGATCAAATGGCTACTCATGTCCCTTGCGACGGGACTGCCGATGTCGAGCGCCAAGCTGCGTGTGATACGAAAAGAGGCTGTGCGAAGCGCAATCACGGCCGCTGGCCCGTTCGACGGCTATGTCTTGAACGGCGTCGCCCTCGCGGGAGCCTTTCCGGATCTCTTCACCGGCAAGCCATCGATCTTCGTCGCTCACAATGTCGAGCATCGCTCGTCGGCCGAGAACGCCCGCAACGCAGGTTCGTTGATGAAGCGCATTCTGTTCGCCCGTGATGCGCGATTGCTGAAGACACTCGAGCACAGGCTCAGGGACCGGTCGACCGGCGTCGTGACCTTTGCAGCCGAAGACGCGGTCGATCTCGGCGTTCCGCCGGACCGCTCCGTATTCCTCCCCTTGAGCACTGCGAGACCGACGCAGCTCCCGGAGACAAGAAATCTGGCGCACGATCTTGCCCTCTTGGGTACCTGGACATGGCATCCCAATCGGATCGGGCTGGAATGGTTCTTGAACGATGTAAAGCCGAAGCTGCTCGATGATGTGCGCATCCGTGTCGCTGGCAGCACGCCCGCCGATCTTGCCTCTGCCTGGCCCGATGTCGATTTCGTCGGAAGGGTGGATCGCGCGACGGACTTCGTCGCAGCAAGCGCCGTGATCCCGCTGATCAGTCGGGCCGGCACGGGCGTCCAGTTGAAGACGATTGAAACCTTCTCGCTCGGCCTGCCAAGCGTGGCGACGACAAGCTCGGTTCGCGGTATTGCAGCGATCCCGGACAATTGCACCATCGCAGATGATCCGGAAAGTTTCGCATCAGCACTCAACGACAAGATCCGTCGTGCTCGCGCAGGCGACCTTCAGCGGCTCGATGGCCGGGTCTTTGCCGAAGCACAGGCACAGCTGATGGATGCCGGCATCAGACAGATGCTGAACATGCTGACCGGGGCGACATCAGGCGCAAAGGAAGCTCTGTCATGAGGACAGCCATTGTTACCGCGAGCTATCACGCGGATTTCGAACGTTTCCGTTTGCTCTGCGAGACGCTGGACACGCATGTCACGGGATATACCAAGCACTATGTCCTCGTCGAAGACCGCGATGTTTCGCTGTTCCGACAACTGCAATCGCCGCGCAGGGTAATCATCGGAGAAAAGGACCTCTTGCCGTCATGGCTGAAGGCTTTTCCCGATCCGCTGACCCTGGGCCGACGCCGCATCTGGCTATCGTTCAAGACCAAGCCGCTTCGCGGTTGGCATGTGCAGCAGTTTCGCCGCATAGCGATCGCCGACCTCGTTGAGGACGATGCGTTTCTCTATCTGGATTCCGATGTCGCTTTCCTTCGGCCCTATGATTGCAGCCAGCTCTGGCGCGACGATGCGCTGCGCCTGCTGGTCAGGCCTGGTGCCTTGACGGCAGACTCCATGAGCGAACATCGCCGCTGGTCCGCGAATGCCGGCGCTTTATTGGGTCTGCCCGAAACGCAGCACTCCACGGACGACTATGTCGGCACGATGATCGCCTGGAAACGAAGCAGCATCAGAGAGATGTGTGCGCGGATCGAGAGCGTCACGGGCGAGCACTGGATCGCGGCGATGGGCAAGCAACGCTGTTTCTCGGAATGCATGATGTATGGCCGCTTCGTGGATGATGTCGAGCACGGCGCGGGGCACTTCCACGACCAGACAGAGCTTTGCAAGGTCTTCTGGCTGGCTCCGCCGCCCACGGAAGACGAATTCCGTGCCTTCGTGGCGGACATGGCATCTGAACAGGTGGCGCTCGGCATGCAGTCTTTCCTGGGTCTTGAACCCGCAGAAATCCGACGTATCCTCGGCCTATGACTACGATTGGTCAGGTTCGCCGCGAGAACCGTCAAACCCGCTTGGCCGGCAGCCTCAGGCTCGAGTAGGTGAAGATCGCCGAGATCACATAGAGACCGGCAAAGACACCATTCAAAGCGATGATCCAGTCCTGCCCCTCATGTGCGAAACTGTTGAGCAGCAGCGCGATCAGCCCTGCCTTGCTCAGTGTCAAAAGGGCAAGGCATAGCGTACGCAGCCAGCTTTGCCCACGCGCATACATCAGCTCCCCCTGGTACTCCGCGAGATTGCGAAACCCGGGTACAAGCAGAACGAGCGGCAGCAGTTCGGCGACCGGCGCCACGTTGCGGCCGAGTGCATTCGGATAGAGATGCAGGAGGAAGGCAAGCGTCGCGAGCCCGGCAACGGAGACGATCATCAATCCCGCTTCGATGAGCACCCTGATTTTCAGCGACCTCAACATGTCAGGGCTCTGCATCAGCTTCTGCACCAGGATCGTGTTGAAGGAGCGGATCGGCAGCGCAGTCAGGTCAACGACCCGCATGATGATCGCATAGAGACCGGCAACGGCCGGCCCACCGATCCCGAGTACCATCAGCTTGTCGAGCTCCGACTGCAGGTAGAACAGCAGTTCCGCACCCGCGACGGCGAGCGAATCCTGTACGCGCCGAAGATAGAGCCGCATATCGAAACGCGGGCGAACGCGGGGGTAGAAGTAGAGGGCAACGACCAGCGATGCGGCATTCGCACCCATGTACCACCATGCCCAATGGTCGAGGTCCTGGACTGAGGCCTGGCTCCAGAAGAGGCCGGCCGCGGCCGCGCGTGTTGCAGTTCCAAGGATCACAAGGACGGCAGCGAGCCCGAAACGCTTGAGCCCATTGTTGACGATGATGACGATCTCGGCCGACCGCCAGAGCAAAATCTCGGCGATCATCACCAGGGAAAAGGTGAGCAGACCGACATCGTCGGAAAAGAACAGAAAATAGATCAGCAGCGCCGCGATGATGACGAGCGGCAGCGAGAGAAGAGAAGCGAGCAGATAGCCAACTGTGTAGACGCCGAGAAGTCGCGGCTTGACGACAGCAATGCGATAGAGTGGTGAACTGAAACCGAGCGCCAGAAGCCGGGAGAGGACGAGCCCGGCGCCAGACGCCGTGGCGAAGATCCCGTAGTCCGCAAGGGGCAGTGTATTGGCCAGCACGACGAAGTAGGCGAGAGACACGACCAGGCGCCCCGCAGATCCCGATATCACCGAGAAATAGGAGTTTAAGAGCTGTCTGTTTGCAGAAAGGTGCCGAAGGATCGCGTTCACGTGGTGTCCAGAGTTGCTGAAGGCGCAGGTCACATTTCGGACGGCGGCGACACCTGCAGAAGCTACGTCCCAACGGTTAATTTTCCGATCTTTTAACCATTTGTTTTTGATAAAAAATTAAATTTGCGCCACGCGAACCATTTCCCGAAGCAAGGGCTGACATGTATCTGCGCGATGATCGCACCAGTCACGGAGGCAAAGAGCCCGGCGCCGCAGGTGCGGAGCGCCTATCCGGACACTCCGCAGACACCCGTGTCGGGCGACCTTCCCTGCGGGACATGCTGGAACGCCACGACGACTACCTCGATTTTCTGGGCGCCCGCGTCTCCATGCTCGAGGGCCAGGTCAACAGCATGGAGGTCGGGGAATCCAGACCTTCCGCTCCGTCTGCTGTCCCGAAACAGCAGCCCTCGCCCGAAATCTCCACGGACAATCGTCAGGATGAAAACCGCGACGGCACCGCCGTTCCGCGGGATCGGACGGAATGGAAGCCTCTGATCGATCCCTTCATCGTCGTCGACATTCTCAAGCGGTCCAATCGCATCCTGATTGCCTCGACGGTGATCGGTGGCCTCTTTGGGTCCGCCTATGCACTGACCCTACCGAAAATGTGGGTGGCAAGCAGTGACATCCTCGTAGATCCCCGACAGATCCGAACCGTCGGCGACCAGTTGACCACCGACCAACTGCCGACAGATGCGTCGCTCGCCGTGGTCGAAAGCCAGGCGCGCATCGTCAAGTCGAACAGTGTCTTGCTGAAAGTCATCGAGCAGGCCGACCTCAAGCAGGACCCGGAATTCAACGGGACCCTGAAGCCCTCCGGCCTGAGCACCTTCTGGTCGAGTGGATCCCAGAGTGACGCTCAGAACATCGAGTCACGCGTTCTGAACCACCTTCACGAAGTCATCGACGTGAGCCGGGATCAGAAGACCTTCATCTTCTCGATCTCCGCAGAAACCCGGGATCCAGAGAAGTCCGCGCGTCTGGCCAATATCGTCAGCGACGTCTTTCAGCGCGAACTGGCCTTGATGCAATCCGAAGCCGTTCGCCGCACATCGGACGAACTGTCGAGCCGCCTTACCGACCTGCGGATGAAGCTCGAAGAGGCGGAAAAGGCCGCCGAGAGCTTCCGCAACTCGAATGACCTCGTAAATGTCGACGGCAAACTGATCGTCGACAACGATTTGAAACTGCTGAATGAAAGACTGAGTTCGCTGCGCGTCGAAACTGCGGGCCTCCGCGCCAAGATCACCAGCATAGCAAAGATGGCGGCCTCCAGCGGCGGTGAACTGGCGCTCCCCGAAGACGTGAGTTCCGACACGATCGCGGTCCTGCGCACGCGCTACGCCGATCTGCGCAAGGAACTCGAATCGATCGCGGCTCGCTATGGACCGCAACACCCGAGATATGTGGAAGCACAATCGCAGGCCAGCGGGATGCTCAACCAGATCCGCGAAGAACTCGGCCGCATCCGCAGTGCCCTGCAGGTAGAGCTGGACCGCTCTGTCCAGCAGGAGGTGGCACTTACCAGCCGACTGCGGGAACTCAAGGACACTCAGGCATCGAACAATGACAGCCTCGTCACCTTGCGCGAACTCGAGCGCGAGGCGGCGGCACGCCGCTCCGTCTACGAATCCTTCCTGCTCAGAACCCGCGAAACCGGAGAACAGGAAGCCATCACGCTTGCCAACGTTCAGGTCCTGTCCGAGGCACGCCCACCGCTGGATCCGGCCGGTCCTTCACGCAAGGTCATCGCACTTGGCGGCCTGATCGCTGGATTTGGCATCGGCGTTCTGCTCGCCCTCGGCCTCAATTTGACGAAGTTGAGGAAACGCCGGGAAGACGTTCAGGCCTGAACGAAAGGCTGCTCAGGGAAGCCTTCGTGGGATGGACACCCTAGCCACAAGCCTGAGGCCGATCACCCCGAAGAAGCAGAGCATCCAGACCGGGTCCATGCGACGGAAGAAGAAGCTCTCCATCATCGCATTCAGCGTCGTGAAGAACACGATCATCATGAAGAAGTCCGCGAGCAACCTGTTTTCCCGGGCCGGTCCGCAGCGCATGTAGTCGATCAGCGGAAGCACGACCAGGACCGCCAGCGCGGCGATGAGGGCCGGCATCCCCATGGAAATCGCGATGTCGAGATAGCCGTTATGGGCGTGCACGATGCCGCGCACATCCCAGTCGAGATAATAGGGATTGGCGGCATAGCGGACCAGATCCGTACTCCAGAAACTCTCATAGCCGAAGCCCGTGAGCGGGCGATCGGCCAGCGCATCGAGCCCGAACTTCCAAATCGAGACACGGCCGGTAAAGGTGGGGTCGATGCCGAGCCACAGGACGAATTGGTGAATCGGCTCGATGAGAACGGAACCGAAGGTCAGGAGAGCAAAGGCAAATTGGCAGCAAAAGACCGCGATCGGTGTCAGCACGCGAAGCCCGATCGCACTCGGAAGAAGAACCAAGAGCGCCGCAACGGGCACCAATCCGAGGGTGGTCTTCGAGCCGGTCTGACTGACGAAAATGAGTGCCGACAGACCGATCAAGAGGCCGGCCCAGCGGTCACCACGTCGCCAGAGATAGATGGCAGCAAAGGCGAATGCCGCCATGACCGGCCCGGCGATATTTTTGTGCGTGAAGACCCCGCGCCAGAGATAGGAATTCTGAGGCTCCAGCGCGTCGAAGCCATGGGTTGCCAGAGAGGGGGCCAAGGGTAGCCCGGCATAGCAGATGAAGATCAGCATGCCTGCGACCACGCTCAACATGCGGGCATAGCCATCTCCATCCTGCGGCAGAGCCAGGACGGTCACGATCGTCATCATCACGATCAGGGTCAAAATGATACCGCGCAAGGTCGCACTCGGATCTGGAGCGGTGAACCCCGAGAACACAAGAAAACCGATCATCAGCAACCAGGCCGGACCGATCAGGGACGGCAGCCTGCGCAGATCGGCCAGCGTCAGCAGTGAGCAGAGCGCGATGAGACCAAGCAGGCCAAAGCCCAGCTGGTTGACCAGGTTGCCGCCCTCTTCCACGCCTTCATGAACCGGCGAGAAAGGCTGGAACGAGATCAGCATGATCGTAAACAGCAGCATGCTCACGACGACCGCTGCCCGGCGCAGCATTTGCGCGGGATCGGCAGGCCTGACCCCCGCTCTATCGCGGTCAGCGCCCGTCCGTATGTCGATACTGTTCATCGGCATATCCGAAATGTGCGAGCGTACGGCCAAGCCCAACATGGACGTAATACAGACTGTTCTGCAGCGATCCGAGGCGGCGGGCGGCCATGATCGCCTTCAACGGCGAGAGAGTCAGCAGGGCGATGCTCTTCAAGAACACCCGGACAGTCCCCAAGGGCTCGCTGGCGCGCCGTCCTTTTTCGACCAGGCTGGAGATGACACCATCGCGAATACCGCGCGCGCGTAGCCAGGATCGCTCCAGACGGTTTGCAGGAACGGTCTCGAGGACCGGTGCCTCGTGACACCAGGCGGTTTTGAAACCTTTGCGCACAGACTGATCGATGAAGTTCGCATCACCGCCACCGGTGAAGTTGAACCTCGGATCGAGAAACGGATAGGTATTTGCCTCAAGCAGGACGCGGGAGACCAGGAGATTGCCGGAGGAATAGAGGAGCGGAACAGGCCCAGTCTTCTGATAAGGTGGCGTGAACACCGGATGCCGGGGCACATCTCCGGTTTCAGTCGTCGGAAAGACCGGCACCTGCGGGCCACCGACCAGATCGGCACCAAACATTTCCTTGGTTCGGCTCAAGGCCTCGATCCAGTCCGGATCGGCAATCTCGTCATCATCAATAACAAGCAGATGGCTCATGTTGGGGAAGTGCTGAAGCGCCGTCAGCCAGGCAGCATTGTAAGCGTTACAGTTCCCCCTGAGCGTCTCGACAATCAGTATACCGTTGATCTGCCCCGTTTCGAACAGGGGACGGGCTGCCACCACACCCTCGCGGTGATCGCCGTCATTGTCGACCAGCACGACGGCATAGCGACGGTTGGTCCTTTGGGCCGCCAGGCTTTCGAGCGTCTTGAGAAGGTGTACTGGTCGCCGAAAGGTCGGCACGGTCACGACGACCGTCACGGTGTCATGCGCCAGATCAGGCGTCTGCGTGACCAGCTCGATATGATCCGGTAAGGCCAATCGGGAGCTCTTTCGAATGTGCGGAACTTCGCTGAGCAAATACCAAAACTGTTGACACCAGCTTAACCTCTTCGCTCTTTCGGGCGCCTAGCGGCATCAGGGGCGCTTGAGACCCGGACAGCCTTCCGCCGCGCCGACGAAATCGTTGAGCACGGGTGCGAGACCACGAAGCTGCGGCCGGTCCCCGTTCTTGGTCGGCTGGATGTTGAGCTCTTCGGTTTCGGGCCACCAGTCACCAGCCGCCCAATAGGTCCAGCCGATCCACGATGTCTTGTCCTCATCAAGCAGCTTCACCACCTCCGTCAGCACTGCGGTGCATTCAGGTGTACCCGGAACACCAAACTCACCGAGTAAGCCTCGCTGACCGGTTTCCTTCAACCAGTCTCCAACCTCGCGGATGGCATCCACCGCATCGGCAGCACGGCTGCAATTGTTCAAGGTCCCGGAAAAGTCGTCATCGAAATACTGGTGGATCTCGAAGGCGTAATTGTTCGCCGGGTCCTTGATGCCCAAAAGCACCTCTGCATTCGCCCCGCCATACCAGTCGCCGAACCAGCTATGCGCCCCCGTCCAGGACGTACCCGGAACCAGAATGAGATTGTCTGCGCCGACGTCGCGAATGCCCGCGATCGCTTCGTTGGCGACATCACGCCAATCCGTCGACGAGATGTCGAAGGGCTCGTTCATCAGGCCGAAGACCACATGACGGTCTTCCTCAAACTCCTTGGCCAGCCGCTCCCAGAAATCGACAAAGGCCGAAACCGGAACCTCCTCGGTTCCGATAAGCTTCTCGAAATAGCGTGCATAGTTGTGGGGATCGAGGATCACCGTCTGATTGAAGGATCCGATCGTTGCGACGGTCTCCTTGAGACGGCTGAGCTCCGCGGGATCGAAGTCGCTGTTTAGCTTCGGCTGCAGGCGTTCCCAAAGAAACGGAAGCCGCACGGTATTGAAACCCTTACCCGCAAAATAGGTAATCGTTTCCAGCGAAGGATAGATATAGCCTTCGCCGAACACCCCCTGCAGATTGCCGAATTCTGCACCGGCGAGATTTATTCCGCGAAAGCAGGCACTGCTTGTGTCAGCGAAAGAGTTAATGGGCATGGCCATTGCCAGCGCTGTTGAAATCAGGCCAAGCGTCATTTTCCGTTTCATTGTCCTCAAACCCATCTTGGCCCTGCATCGCCGCTCGTTTTACCGAGAGGCTAGCCCAATGTCATTCTCCTTCATCCAAGACCATTAATGCTTGTGGTCTTAGGCTATGCTCAAATCACACTTCGAGGAGCGAAGCTGGGAGGCACTCCCGATCCTCCATGCCCAATTCACGGCCAACGGCATCGGCAGCCCTGATAATTTCTCCCGCATCCGGAGCCGAACGGCGAAGATGCGCCCTGGAAAGACGCAATGGGAACGGGGTTTTGCATTTCCTGCCCTAATCTCTGGCCATCACAAAGGAGCGGAAACCGCCGGCGGGCGGGCCCCCTACCCTAGAAAGACGATGAGGATCCGCAACACGGCACGCTTCCGATCGTGTCGGACATGCGATAGAGACACGGCGCCCGTGCCATGCCGAGGAGATGAGAGAACCGATGACGAGCTATGTTTTGACCGTATCCTGCCAGTCGACCCGCGGCATCGTGGCGGCGATTTCCGGCTATCTCGCCGAGCAGGGCTGCAACATCGTCGACAGCTCCCAGTTCGACGATCTGCATACCGGCCAGTTCTTCATGCGCATTTCCTTTATCTCGGAGGAAGGCATCACCGAGGCCAAGCTTGAGAAGGGCTTCGTACCCGTCGCCGAGAAATTCGTTATGAACTGGAACCTCTATGACGCCGCCAAGCGCAAGAAGGTGCTGCTGATGGTGTCGCGCTTCGGCCACTGCCTGAACGACCTGCTCTATCGCTGGAAGATCGGCGCGCTGCCGATCGAGATTGTCGGCGTCGTTTCCAACCATTTCGACTACCAGAAGGTCGTGGTGAACCACGACATCCCCTTCCACCACATCAAGGTGACCAAGGAAAACAAGCCGGAAGCCGAAGCCCGGATCATGGATTTGGTCGAGCAGACCGGCACCGAACTGATCGTGCTTGCCCGTTACATGCAGGTCCTCTCCGACGACATGTGCAAGAAGATGTCCGGCAAGATCATCAACATCCACCACTCCTTCCTCCCGTCCTTCAAGGGCGCAAACCCCTATAAGCAGGCCTTCGAACGCGGCGTGAAGCTGATCGGTGCTACGGCCCATTACGTCACCGCCGATCTCGACGAAGGTCCGATCATTGAGCAGGACGTGGCCCGCATCACCCACGCGCAGTCGGCGGAAGACTACGTCTCGATCGGCCGCGACGTCGAAAGCCAGGTCCTGGCACGCGCGATCCACGCGCACATCCACCACCGCACCTTCATCAACGGCAACCGCACCGTCGTCTTCCCGGCAAGCCCGGGCTCCTATGCCTCCGAGCGCATGGGGTGAACATGAATAAGGGCGTCGGAAACGGCGCCCTTCGTCTATCCCGCAATGGTTCTGCGGGATAGACGCGACACAAGGCTCTGCTAATCTCCCGAAATGATTCCCGTGGGAGGAAACGTATGGCCGACTCGGCTCTACTCCAGCGCACCGAACTGCCGCGCCCAAACGTCACGCTGGCCGATGCCAAGGTCATCTTCAACGAATTCTACGGCTTCAGCGGGACGATCCGGGAACTCGGCAGCCAGCAGGACCGCAATTTCCTGATCGACACCGGCGAAGAGCGGCTCGTTCTCAAGGTCACACGGGCGGAATATCCCCAGCCGGAACTGGATGCGCAGAACAGGGCCATGGAGCACCTGCGCAATCTGGACCTCGGATTGCGCATACCCGAGCCGATCCCCGCCCTGACGGGCGAATACATCCCCCAGATCGAAGTGGGAGGGCAGTATTACTGGGTCAGGCTCCTGTCCTATCTGGATGGCGAGCCCCTGACGCGCCAGAAGTACCTCGCTCCCGAGGTCGTGGCGTCTTTCGGTGACGTAGTCGCCAAAATTGCAGGCGGGCTCAAGGACTTCCGTCACAGCGGACTGGAACGAGAACTGCAATGGGATCTGCGCCGCGCAGGCCCGGTCGCCTTGCACCTCCTGAAATCGGTCGCGGACCAGAAACAGCGGGACCGCATCGCCAAGGCGATGATCATGGCGGTGAAGCGCCTGCAGCCACTGGCCTCGGAACTGCGCATTCAATGCATTCATCACGACATCACCGACGACAATGTCGTGGCCACACCGAACGCAACCGGCCGTCTGATGCCCGATGGCGTCATCGATTTTGGTGACGTGCTATACGGCTGGCTGGTGGCAGACCTCGCGGTGACCTGCGCCGCACTCCTGCACCACGCCGATGGAGACCCTTGCTTCATCCTGCCCGCCGTCAAGGCCTTCCACGCACGCTATCCACTCAACGAGGCGGAGTTGAAGGCACTCTGGCCGCTGATCGTCGCGCGCGCCGGGGTGCTTGTTGCCAGCAGCGAACAGCAGCTGTCGATCGACCCCGACAACGACTATGTGCTGGGCAATATCGAGCACGAGCGGACGATTTTCGAGGTGGCGACCTCTGTGCCCTATCCGCTGATGGAAGCGGCCATCCTCGATGCCGCCGGCATGCTTCCGGACGAGCCGGAGCTCACGATGTCCCATCCGCTTCTTCCCTCGCTCGCACCCGCAGACTTCCGCCTGACAGACCTGTCGGTGACGAGCCAGGACCTGCCGCGCGAAACCTGGAGCGACCAGGAGATCGACTGGAAGCTTCTGGCCCGAGCGGCCATGGAGACGGGAGTTTCCTCGACCCGCTATGGCGAATTCCGACTGTCCTACACCAAGCCTTTGTCCCCTACCCCGCCAGCGACCTTCGCCCTGCATATCGATGTTTGCTTGCCAGGCGCCACGGAAGCCTTCGCGCCCTTCGACGGGACCATTCTGCTCGACGGCCATCACCTGATCCTGTCATCGCCCGATCTTTCGCTTCATCTGGATGGCATCGACTGCAGCCTGGAAGATGGCACCATCGTCAAGGCGGGCGACGCGATCGGCGCGGTTGCCGGCGCAGCAGGCGGCGTCGGCGGCCTGCGCATCCAGCTTTGCCGCGATCCGGATCTCGTCCCACCACTCTTTGCCAAGCCGCAGCAAAGCGCAGTCTGGCGTCGCATATGCCCCTCACCTTCCCAGCTCCTCGGCGTCGGCGTCGATGCACAGGCACCGGAAAGCCATGCGCTTCTGGAACGCCGCAAGAAGAGCTTCGCCAAGCCGCAGAAGAACTACTATGCCGACCCACCACAGTTCGAACGGGGCTGGCGAGAGCATCTCTTCGACGTGAACGGCCGCGCCTATCTCGACATGGTCAACAATGTCACGATCCTCGGCCACGGCAATCCACGCTTGGCGGAGGCGGTCGGCAGACAATGGGCCATGCTCAACACGAACTCGCGCTTTCACTATGCCGCAGTCGCCGAATTCTCGGATCGCCTCGCGTCGCTCGCGCCAGAGGGGCTAGACACGGTCTTCCTCGTG
Source organism: Allorhizobium sp. NPDC080224 (assembly GCF_050281005.1). NCBI lineage: Bacteria > Pseudomonadati > Pseudomonadota > Alphaproteobacteria > Hyphomicrobiales > Rhizobiaceae > Allorhizobium > Allorhizobium sp. NPDC080224. Next base: position 119,249 of record NZ_JBNNWJ010000004.1, on the reverse strand, counting down.
AATTCGGGCTCCGAAGCCGTGGATCTTGCCTTGCGACTTGCCTGGGCCCATAGCGGCCACCGCAACATCCTGAGCCTCCTCGAAGCCTATCACGGCTGGACAGTCGCCAGCGATGCGGTTTCGACCTCACTGGCCGACAATCCCCGCGCCTTGGAAACGCGGCCGGACTGGGTGCACCCGGTGCTCTCGCCCAACACCTATCGCGGCAAACACCGTGGCGAAGACGCGACCGATGGCTATGTTCAGGCCGTGATCGACAAGATCGCCGAGATCGAAAATGCGGGCGGACAGCTTGGCGGTTTCATCGCAGAGAGTGTTTATGGCAATGCCGGCGGCATTCCCTTACCGCCGGGTTATCTCCAGGAGGTCTATAAACTCGTCCGCGAGCGCGGCGGTCTCTGCATCGCTGATGAAGTTCAAGTCGGATACGGCCGCCTCGGTCATCATTTCTGGGGCTTCGAACAGCAGGGCGTCGTCCCCGACATCATCACGGTCGCCAAGGGCATGGGCAACGGCCACCCGCTCGGCGCCGTGATCACGAGGCGCGAGATCGCCGACAGCCTCGAAAAAGAGGGCTATTTCTTCTCATCCTCCGGCGGCAGCCCTGTGAGCTGTGTCGTCGGCATGACCGTTCTCGACATCATGCGGGACGAAAAACTGCAGCTAAATGCCCGAGACACCGGTGACCATCTGAAAGCACGACTTGAAGCTTTGGGTCAGCGTTTCCCGATCGTTGGGGCCGTGCACGGAATGGGCCTCTATCTCGGACTGGAATTCGTGCGTGATCGCGAGACGCTGGAACCTGCGACGGAAGAAACGTCAGCGATCTGCGACCGCCTGCTTGATCTCGGCGTCATCATGCAACCAACGGGCGATCATCTTAACGTTTTGAAAATAAAGCCGCCGCTCTGCCTTGGCAAAGAGAGCGCCGATTTCTTCGCGGACATGCTGGAAAAGGTGCTTTCCGACGGATGGTGATGACGGACGCAATCACTACTATCCCCCTAATTCCGTGCTCCGAAACACGATAGCTGCGTAAAGGAAACGCAAAGCCCAAATCTGGGTACACTAAATGGCAGCTTCACAGCGTTTTGGAGAGTGGTCTATCTTCGGACAGAACATACAGCCGAAGGAATATTCATGCCCACCATCCCGGAGCAAATCGCCAGTGATCTTTTGATCTGGGCCGTCGCTCTGTTCGTCATCAAGCATCTCTTGGCCGATTTTCTGCTTCAGACCGGTTGGATGGCAACAGGCAAGGAGCGGCTTAAAGGGTGGATAGCCCCTTTGTTCGCGCATGTTGTCGTCCATGCCTTGGGAACGCTGTTGATCTGCCTCACGATGGCACCGCAATTCGCCTGGCTTGCGCTTGTCGATCTTGTCGTTCACGGACTGATCGATCGAAGCAAGGCACTGATCCAGCAGCGTTACCACTTCAAGGTAGACCAGGCCGCCTATTGGTGGCTTTTCGGCACCGACCAGACCCTGCACCACTTGACCCATCTCGCTTTCGCCGTCTGGATTGCGGCTGCAGCAAGTTCCCTGTGACCAGAAGCTGCTAGCGCTGGGCAAGCTCCTTGACGATCCAATCCCGGAAGGCAACCAGCGGCGGATAGGCCGCCCTCTCCCGCGGAAAGACGAGATAGTATCGTTGCGCGCTCTGCATCGGGCGATCGACAGCAGCCGTCAGCTCGCCGCGCGCGAGTTCCTCCTGGATGAGGAAGGTCGGAAGCAGCGCCACGCCGAGGCCGCCGATCGCCGCCTGCGACGCGGTGGCGAACTGGTCGAAGAGCATGCCATGCACGGTTTCGAAGGCGACACCGGTTTCCGTGAACCAGCGTTCCCAGGCATCCGGTCGGGTCGTGAGATGCAGCAGAGGCACGCGCAGAAGATCGGATGGCGCTTCGATCCCATGCGCTTGCTTGAAGTCCCGGCTGCATGCAGGGATCGTCTCCTCCCGCATCAAGAGTGTCAGTTCCGCGCCCGGCCAAACCGCATCGCCGAAATGGATCGCCGCATCGATCGAATCCAGTCGGAAGTCGAATGGCGACAGTCGCGTCACCAGATTGATCGTGATCCCGGGATTGGCGGCCAGAAACTGACCGAGGCGCGGGGCGAGCCAACGGGCACCGAATGTCGGTAGGATTGCAAGATTGAGCGTACCGCCATGCGGATTGGCGCGCAGGTTCAAGGACGCGCTGGAGATGCGACGAAGCGCTTCCCGGATCTCGCGGGCATAGCTGTCCCCGGCGACTGTCAGCCGGATCGTCTGACGCTCGCGCAGAAACAGTTCGACACCGAGCTGGCTCTCCAATGCCTTGATCTGTCGGCTGACCGCACTCTGCGTCAGATCGAGCTCCCGTGCCGCCGCCGTGATGCTTCCCGTCCGGGCCGCAGCCTCGAATGCCGTGAGCAGCGAAAGCGATGGAAGGAAGCGGCGGGCAGGCAGCATGGTCATGCCTTTTTGGAATGATCTCTTGAGAATTTATCGTTGGAATGGCGTAGAATGCTCTTCTAGAAATCACAAGACTGTACGGGGCGGAATGACATGGGACACGCAGTGATCTCGTGCGGCCAGCCCCGGCACATTGCAGATCTCGGGGCCACACCATGCTGAACGATCCTCGCTCCCACGGACTTTGGGAAAAGACGGCCCCTGCCGCGCCCCAGACGGCGCCCCTCTACGGCGGCGCAACTGCGGATGTGGTGATCGTCGGCGGCGGCTATACCGGCCTTTCCGCAGCCCTGCACCTCGCCGAAGCCGGCACCAGCGTGATCCTCCTCGAAGCGAAGGAGATCGGCTTCGGCGGTGCAGGCCGCAATGTCGGACTGATTAATGCCGGCATGTGGGTCATGCCCGACGACCTGCCCGGTGAACTCGGCCCAGTCTATGGCGAACGGCTACTGGATCTTCTCGGCAATGGACCTCGCACCGTGATGGAGCTGATCGATCGCCACGGGATCGAATGCGAGCTGGAGCGCTCGGGCACACTTCACTGCGCCGTGGGCAAAGCCGGCCAGAAGGAGATCGAGGCGCGCGCCGAGCAATGGCAGCGCCGCGGCGCACCCGTCGACTTGCTGGACAAGGTCGAAACGGAATCCAAGATCAGCACCCGCGCCTACCAGGGGTCCCTGCTCGATCGCCGCGCCGGCACCTTGCAACCGCTCGCTTACGCCCGGGGCCTCGCCCATGCGGCGATAAAAGCTGGAGCCATCCTGCATACCGCAAGCCCCGTGACATCCTACGAGAAGGCCGCATCGGGATGGCGCGTCTCAACGCCGGAAGGCACAGTCGATGCCCAATGGATCGTCGTCGCAACCGATGCCTACAGCCACGGCCCCTTCGCTGCCGTTCGCGAAGAACAGGTCCACCTGCCCTATTTCAACTTCGCCACCGTCCCCTTGAGCGATAATCTGCGTAAGTCGATACTGACAGAGCGCCAGGGCTGCTGGGACACAAAGGAAGTGCTTTCCTCCTTCCGCATGGACAAGGCCGGCCGTATGGTCTTCGGCAGCGTCGGCGCCCTGCGCGGCACGGGCCTTTCGATCCATCGCGCCTGGGCACGCCGTGCACTGAAGGCGATCTTCCCACAGATCGGCGATATCGCCTTCGAAAGCGAATGGTATGGCCAGATCGGCATGACCACGAACGCCCTGCCCCGCTTCCACAAGTTTGCGCCCGGCGTCATCGGCTTCTCCGGCTACAACGGCCGCGGCATTTCTCCCGGCACCGTTTTCGGCAAGACGATCGCAAGCCACATTCTCGGTCATATCACCGAGGACGAACTGCCCCTGCCACTCACCGATCCACAAGCACCGGCCTTCCGCACCCTGAAGGAAGCATGGTACGAGGCGGGCGCCCAGGTGGCGCATCTGGCCGGCGCACGATTTTGAACGAACAAGAACCAGGTAGACCTGACGGAAGGACCATCATGACCCTCGCCACTCTCAAGTTTTCCGCCGAAACGGCATCGCTGATGGCAAGCTTCGGCGTCGACGCCAAGGCCCTGACCGGCGGCACGCTCTCCGTTCGCTCGCCGATCAACGGCGAGACCATCGCAGCCGTCGCCGAGATCTCCGCCGACGACACCCGCAAGGCTATCGACGCCGCCCACAAGGCCTTCCTCGAATGGCGCCTCGTACCGGCCCCGCAGCGCGGCGAACTGATCCGCCTGCTCGGCGAGGAACTGCGCGCCGCCAAGACCGAACTGGGTCGCCTCGTCTCCATCGAAGTCGGCAAGATCACCTCCGAAGGCCTGGGCGAAGTTCAGGAAATGATCGACATCTGCGATTTCGCCGTTGGCCTCTCCCGCCAGCTTTACGGCCTGACGATCGCGACCGAACGCGCCGAACACCGCATGATGGAAACCTGGCATCCGCTCGGCGTCACCGGCATCATCTCGGCATTCAACTTCCCCGTCGCCGTCTGGTCCTGGAATGCAGCGCTTGCGCTCGTCTGCGGCAACTCGACGATCTGGAAACCCTCGGAAAAGACCCCGCTCACCGCCATCGCCACCCAGGCGATCTTCGAAAAGGCCGTCAAGCGTTACAACGCGCAAGGCGGCAAGGCCCCGGCCAATCTCTCGACACTTCTGATCGGTGGCCGTGACATCGGCGAAATCCTCGTCGACAACCCCAAGGTCCCGCTGATCTCGGCAACCGGCTCGACCGCCATGGGCCGCGCCGTCGGCCCGCGTGTCGCCGCCCGCTTCGGTCGCTCGATCCTCGAGCTCGGCGGCAACAATGCCGCCATCGTCGGCCCGACCGCTGATCTCGACCTGACGCTGCGCGGCGTCGCCTTCTCGGCCATGGGGACCGCCGGCCAGCGCTGCACCACGCTCCGTCGTCTCTTCGTCCACGAAAGCGTCTACGACACGCTCGTCCCGCGCCTGATCAAGGCCTATGGCTCCGTCACTATCGGCAACCCGCTGGAAGCCGGCAATCTGATCGGACCGCTGATCGACAAGGGCTCCTACGAGCGCATGCAGCACGCCCTGGAAGCTGCCAAGGCCAATGGCGGCAAAGTGCATGGCGGTGACCGCGTCCGCTCTGACGAAGCAGCAGATGCCTTCTACGTCCGCCCGGCCCTCGTCGAGATGCTGGAGCAGTGCGGCCCGGTCGTCGAGGAAACCTTCGCGCCGATCCTCTACGTCATCAAGTACTCGAACTTTGACGATGCTCTCGCACTGAACAACGACGTACCGCAGGGCCTCTCCTCGTCGATCTTCACCAATGACATCCGCGAAGCCGAAGCCTTCGTCTCCGACCGTGGTTCGGACTGCGGCATCGCAAACGTCAACATCGGCCCCTCGGGCGCCGAAATCGGTGGCGCCTTCGGTGGTGAAAAGGAAACCGGCGGCGGCCGCGAATCCGGCTCGGACAGCTGGAAGGCCTATATGCGCCGCCAGACCAACACGGTGAACTACGGCCGCACTCTGCCACTCGCCCAGGGCGTCAAGTTCGACATCGAGTAAAGCTATGGAGGGGTCGGCAGCCAACCGCCGGCCCTTCTTTCCTGCGACAATGGTCCATGCGCCAGGCGCTGGCCTTTGATCATCGGATGAGTGAGACTGAAGCAACCGTCAGACATGAGGGATGCATGACAGTCGAGGACCAGTCCGCCGCCATCGCCTTTCTCCGCGATCCCGAGAGCCATGGCATCACCTCGTCTGTCGAGGTGATCGAAACCCATATCTCCCTCATCTTCCTGGCCGGCGACAAGGCCTACAAGCTGAAGCGCGCGGTGAAGCTGCCCTATGCTGACTTCTCGACACTCGATCTCAGAAAACGCTACTGCCACAGAGAAGTGGAGCTGAACTCGCGAACCGCGCCGGAAATCTATTCCGGCGTCAGGGCGATCGGCCGCGACACGACCGGAAAACTCGCTTTCGACGCCGAAGCATCACCCATCGACTACGTGGTCGAAATGCACCGCTTCTCCCAGGACAAGCTGTTCGACAGGATGGCGGAAGCCGGCAACCTGTCCAAGACCTTGATGGAAGAAACGGCCGAACGCATCGCGGACTTTCACGGCATAGCGGAGGTGCTGCACACAGGCAGCGGCCGGGCCAACCTCGCCGCCGTTCTCGATATCAACCATGCCGCTTTTTCCGCGGTGTCTCTGTTTTCGGCCGACGAGACCAATCTGGTGAACTGCCTCTTCCGTGAGGCCCTCGACCGCCACGCTTCATTGCTAAACGAACGTGAGCGCCAAGGCATGATCCGTCACTGCCACGGCGACCTTCATCTGCACAACATCTTCCTCGGGCCCGAGGGTCCGCGCATGTTCGACTGCATTGACTTCAACGAAAGCCTTGCAACGACCGACATCCTCTATGACCTGGCTTTCCTGTTGATGGACCTCTGGCATCGAAACCTGCCGGATTATGCCAGTGCCGTGGTCAATCGCTATCTTGACCGAACGGGCGACGACGCCGGCTATGGGCTCATGCCTTTCCTCCTCGCCTTAAGGGCCGCGATCCGCGCTCATGTCGGCGCGACACTGGTGCGCGACCTCGGAGACCGCTCCGGGCACGACGCGGAGGAAGCGATTGCCTATCGCAATTTGGCGCTCGACCTGCTGCAGCGAAAGGAGCCGGTACTGGTCGCGATCGGGGGACTGAGCGGCTCTGGCAAATCCACCCTCGCCGAAGCCATGGCGCCCCGTCTGGGGCTCGCTCCCGGCGCGCGCCTGCTCGAGAGCGACCGCCTGCGCCGCGTAATGCTCGGCCATCCTCGGGGACATCCCATGCCTCAGGAAGCCTACAAGCCGGAAGTATCAGCACGCGTCTATGCGACCCTCGCTGAAAAGGCGGATGTGGTTCTGAGGTCGGGCGGCTGCGTCGTCGCCAATGCCGTCTTCGCCCATGCTGACGAGAGAACGGCAATCGAGGCGGTCGCGCGGGCGAACCATGTGCCGTTCGTTGGACTGTGGCTGGAGGCGGACCCGGCTGTTCTCAGAGCCCGCGTCGAGGCCCGACCGGTTGTCGACTCGGACGCCACAGTGGGCGTGCTCGACAAGCAATTGCAGAGCGGTACCGGTCTGATCGACTGGCATCGTATCAATGCAGCGAGACCAGCGGCATCTGTTGCCCAGGACGCGCTTGGTTTGGTTGCCGCCTGCAAACTCAGCGAAGGTTGAAGCGCACGGGCGCCGTGATCGTCTTGTTCACGCCGACAGGAGGGGCCGGCACCGGCGAAGCCGCACGCACCATGTCGAGAACCGCGTTGTCGAGCGTCGGATAGCCCGATGAGCGAGACAGGGAGACGGAAAGAACATTGCCGGAATCGTCGATCCTGAACCGGACATAGACGGTGCCTTCTTCCCGGTTGCTGCGGGCAGCACTCGGGTAACGCTTGCGGCGCTCAAGATGCGACATCAGCCGAGACTGCCATCTCGCCGGGGAGACACTGCGACCGGCACCGCTGGCAGTGGCAGCGGCCGCATTGCGGGCCGATTGAGCGACCTCCGCCTTGGCCGTTCGGGCCGCCTGCGAGGCGGGAGGCGTGGCCTGCTTCTTGACCACTTTCTTCGGTGCCGGTTCCTTCTTCTTCTCGATCTCCGGTTTCGGTACCGGCGGACGCAGCATCGGGATCGGAACCTCGACATTCTCCAGTTCCGCCATCAGCATCTGCTCGATCGGATCGATCTCCGGCAGAGGTTCCGGTAGCGGCTCGGGCTCGATCAGCGGCGGGACTTCGGGCTGAAGCTCTGCGACCTCAGGCTCCGGTTCTGGCTCCGGAGGCGGCGGCTCAGGGAGGGGCTGCTCCACAGACTCCGGAATGGGCTCCGGCAGCGGCTCGCTCGTTGCGGTCTTCACCTCTTCCGCATCGACCTGTTCGGTCGAGATCTCGGTCTCGTCGGTGATGACGGCCTCGGGTTCCGGCGCAAGTTCGATCATGATCGCCGGCGGCGGCCCACTATCGGCCATCACCATGTCCGGTTCGCGCAACAGAACAGCCACCGCACCCGCATGGGCCGTGGCGATCAGCACGCTGGCCGTTGTCCACAACAGCCCCTCACCAAGGATCCGTTTCGTGGAGCGAGGCTCGATCATGGTGCGGGTCCTACGGGCTCTGCCGCTGCTGCAGCACCGTCAGGCGCCGGCGTGGCAGCAACCGCTTCAAGCCCCACCAGAGCGATCTTCAGGTATCCCGCATCCCGCAAGAGGTTCATGACCTCCATGAACTGACCGTAATCGACCGTCTTGTCGGCACGCAGGAAGATGCGCGCGTCCTTGTTACCTTCGGTCATCCGGTCGAGCGACGTGCCGAGCGTCTCGCGTGCGACGGTATCGTTTCCAAGCGCCAGACTCATGTCTTCCTTGAGCGTGACATAAACTGGCTCGTCGGGACGTTCGGCCGGCTTCGCCGTGGACGCCGGGAGATCGACATTGACATCGACCGTCGACAAGGGTGCCGCGACCATGAAGATGATCAACAGCACCAGCATGACGTCGATGAAGGGCGTCACGTTGATCTCGTGGTTCTCCGCCAGATCGTCGCCAGAACCGTTTTCCCTGATACCACCGGCCATTGGTTTACTCCGCCGCCATCGCCATGGACTTGGTCGCCTGGGCGATGCGGGCACTCTTGCGGAAGTCGAGATCACGGCTCACCAGTCGCTCGATGCCGGCACCGGCATCGGCGAGAAGCTGGCGATAGCCCGTCACGGATCGTGCAAAGACGTTGTAAATGATGACAGCCGGAATGGCCGCGACGAGACCGATGGCTGTGGCCAGCAGCGCTTCTGCGATACCCGGCGCGACGACGGCAAGATTGGTAGTCTGCGTCTCGGCAATGCCGATGAACGAATTCATGATACCCCAGACCGTGCCGAACAGACCGACAAAGGGTGCTGTGGAGCCGATGCTGGCGAGAACGCCCGTGCCCTTCGACATGCGGCGTCCTGCACCGGCTTCGATCCGCGCCAGCGCCGAGCCAACGCGCTCCTTGACGCCTTCGCCACCCACCTGATCGATCGCCGCATCGGAAAGGCTGACCTCATGCTGGGCGGCACGCACCATGGTCGCCACCACGCCACCGCGATTTTCGAGGGCTTGGAGGGCGTCACGCAATTGGCGGGCATTCGCGACGGCCTTGAGCCCGCGCTTGGCGCGCGCCCGCGCACCGAAAAGCTGCAAAGATTTCGCAAGCCACACCGTCCAGGTCAGAACCGAAGCCACAGCCAGCGAAATCATCACTGATTTAACCACCCAATCGGCAGCCATGAACATGCCCTCAGGCGAGAGATCATGCGGCATGGTCTTCATCGGCGGTACATCCGTGCCCGTGTCGGCGGGGACCGCATCGACCTCGGAGGGAAGAGCATCCGTCGGAGATTGCGCGGCTTCGACGCCGGTGGCAGCAGCATCGGCCGGCTGCACGGGAGAAGGAGGCGTGGCAGCGTCGGAGACTGGGACCTGCGGGCTCGGAGTAGCAACGGCCTCAGGTGCTGGTGGAGAAGCCTCACTGTTGGGGTTCGCAGGCGAAACGGGAGCGGCCGTCGCTGCCGGAGGCGTGGAAGCGTCGGGCTGCGTTACGACGCGAGGCGACGTTGCAGAGCTTTCACGTGTAGCCGGCGCAGCTGTCGCGCCAGTCTGAGGCGAGACGACAGGTGTTTGCGTGGCCGCCGGAGCCGGCTGCTGCGCCTGCACCAGTGATGCAGACAGAAGAAAAGTAAGAAGAAGGCCAAATCGCTTCAGCGAAGGTCCCGAATGGTTGAGCGACATTGGGAGCTCCTTATGAACTTGTGATACAAAACAGGCGCTCATCCCGCGCCGTCACGCTGCCTTCCCCATATAAAACTTGATAAACGGTGACAAGTAATAAAACAACCAAAGCGCGGTTTTCCCGGCGTCGCAATCGCTCCTTGGCGATCAGCTGCCTTTTTGCCGCTCGCGCTCGTAGAGATCGACGACATCCTTCTGGCGGCAGAGCTCCGTGCCCGGCGTCATGACAGCCGCAGCACCGGCCGCCTGGCCGAAACGGAAGGCGTCGCCGATAGCGTAGCCCTGGGCCAGTGACCACACCATGCCCGCGACAAAGCTGTCGCCAGCCCCAGTCGCAGAATTGACCGGCACATCGATCGCCGGCAGGCGAATGATCTCGTCGGCAGAGGCAAGGATCGCACCGTCGCCCCCGAGGGTGACGGCGATATGTTCGGCAGCGCCCGTGCGGACATGCGCCTGCGCTGCTGCCCCCACCTCCTCATGCGCCAGCTTACGCCCCAGGATGGCTTCGAACTCACCGAGGCTGGGCTTTACCAGGAACATCCGCGATCGCGACAATGCCTGCGAAAGCGGAGCTCCGGACGTATCGAGGACGAACCTGCCACCCCGCGCCGCGACGAGATCCGCAAGACGCACATAGGTGTCATCAGGCACGCCCCTCGGCAGGCTGCCACTTGCGACGACATAATCGGCATCGCTAGCTGCGACCGCATCGAATACGGGCTCGAGCTCTGCCTCGGTTACCAGCGGGCCTTCCGGCACGAAACGATATTCGAGATTGGTCGAGGTCTCATGCACGGCAAAAGCCACCCGAACGGGATCGTGAATCCGGAATGTTCGCTCCATGATCGGCAGGGGTTTCAACATGGCCTCAAGCAATTCGCCCGTGGCCCCGCCTGACAGGAACATCAGCTCGCATGTCCCGCCGAGGGTGACGATGACGCGGGCGACATTGATCCCGCCGCCACCTGGAAATTGCTGTTGATTATAGGTTCGGGTCTTGTGGGTGTGACGCACCACCTCCGCGTCGCTGGAGATGTCGATCGCCGGATTGAGTGCGAGGCAAAGGATTTTGGTCATAGAAGGGGCCACCATGGAAAAGTCGGAGTGCCAGACTGCAACAAAGCTACGACAGATCTAGGACAGCCAGGGACCTGTCCGCAACCCGATCGAAAGCCGCAGGTGCTCAACTGATGGGAGATCACCGCGTTCCCGATTGCCCAGATGGTGAACACTGAGGTATTGCCGCGGGGCATTGTCTTTGGCGCCTGAGACATTACCTTCCCAACGCATTCACCGAGGAAAGCAGCATGTATACCGGCATCGTCCAGACAGTCGCCCCGATCAAATCCGTCATCCGCCATGATGGCTACACGACGTTCTACGTCGAATTCCCTGAGCGGCTGATGGTGGATCTGCAATTGGGTGCAAGTGTTTCGGTCGAAGGCGTATGTCTCTCCGTAACCTCGATGGAGGGCACTGTCGTCACTTTCGACGCCATGGACGCAACGCTCGAGCGCACCAATCTGGGCACGCTTCAGGCCGGGGACCGCGTCAACATCGAACGCTCGGCCAAGCCGACCGACGAAAATGGCGGCCACAACATTGCCGGACATATCGCGACAACTGCCGAACTCGTGGCGTCGAAGATGGAAATGCCGGGTGCGTTCATCCGTTTCCGCGTGCCCGAGGAATGGGCGAAATATGTCTTCAAGCGGGGCTATCTTGCCGTGAACGGCGCAAGCCTTACGGTGGCGGAGGCCGAAGACGACACATTTACGATCAACCTCATCCCGGAAACGCTGCGCCAAACCACGTTTCCACGTTACAAAGCTGGCGATGCCCTGAACATCGAGGTCGATCACCAAACCATGGTGATGGTTGATGTGGTTGAGCGCACGCTCGAACGCTTGATGTCCAAGCGCGCCTGACGCGATATTAGTGCTGCCCACCCGGTCGCGGCGGCGGCACGTCGTTCAGGATGGAAACCAGAACCTTCCCGTAGTCTGCAGGCTTCGGTGCGCAAAGCTCCGGCGGTATGCCGTTCTGCTCGATCTCCCGGATGGCTGATCCCGAGACGATGCGAAACGGTATTCCGCTGCGGCGCAAGCGCTGAACGATCGGCGTCACGTCCCCATCACGAACCTTGAAGTCAAGGATCGCCCCAGAAATGTGCTCGTTTTCGAGAATTTCGAGCGCGTCTCGGACCGTTTCGGTCGTGATGACATTGACCCCGGCGCGCGCAACCGCGTCGGCGGCGTCCATGGAAATGAAGACATCGTCTTCGACAATGAGGATCGTATCGATGGCAAGGGGCTGTCTTGGTCTCATCTTCGTTCTCCTTTTGCCACCACAACGCCCACAACCCCTGTTTGTTCAGATTTTCATAAATTGCCAAACGATATGGTAAACATAGACTTAACAGCCCAAGCAAAGCACATGTTACTCGCATAAATGGAACCTGCGGCCCGATGGAACATCCCTGCGAAGCCACGCGTTTCCCATGCCGGAAACCACGGGAGATCATCCATGCAGATCATCGGAACGGAAGTCATTGAAGGCCACGATGCAAAAGGTGGCTTTGTCGTCGAATTCCTCGGAGACGGTGGCGAGAAGGTATCGGTCCATATGGCACAGTCTGAAAACGGCGGCCTGAACCGAGACAACGCCCTGCAGAAGGCACAAGTTCTGCTCGTGCAGGCGAGCCGCTTCGGCGCAACCGCCGAAAGCGAAGGCGGTGACGGCGCCGATGAACCGAGCGATGCGGTCGAAAGCCTGCGTCAGGAGCAGCACGAAAAGGTTGACAGCAAGAATAGCGAGTCAGCACTGCAGGAGGGTCTCGAAGATACCTTCCCTGCAAGTGATCCCGTATCTGCGTCCTATACATCCACCATTGCCAGCGACCGGAAACATTGATCCTGAAGGAAATCGGTACCGTCAGGAATTCGGCAAATGCCCTCTGAACTGAACAGCTTCGGCACCGCGACCACTCTGGAACTGTCGGCCATCGTCATCAGGCTACTGATCGCGATGGTCTGCGGTGCCTGTATCGGCCTGGAGCGCGAATGGCGCAGTCACGCTGCCGGCTTGCGGACCCATATTCTCGTCTGCCTGTCGGCGGCGATCGTGGCAATCCTGACGATCGAGATCGCCCATCACGGCGCCTTCGATCGGGAAGAGATCCGACTTGACCCGCTCCGTCTGGTCGAAGCAGTCACCGCAGGTGTCGCCTTCCTTGCGGCTGGAATGATTGTCTTCAACAAGGGAGAAGTGAAAGGTCTGACGACGGGCGCTGGCCTCTGGTTTGCCGGTTCCATTGGCCTCTCTTGCGGTCTCGGTTTTTGGCAGATCGGCTTTATTGCAAGCGGTTTTGCGCTCGGCGTGCTTTGGCTATTGCGGCTGATTGAACACCGACTGCCGCTTCCTCCCGAGCGCGACTGAAGTCGCGCTCGGCAAGGCGATCCTACCTCAACAGGCTCTGGCCACCATCGACCCAGATCGGCGTTCCGGTCACATGGCGCGATGCATCAGACGTGAGAAAGCCAATCACATCGGCCACCTCCTCTATCGTGCCGGGTTCCCCACCCGTCAAAGGAATGTCGCCGTCAGGGAAGGTCACCGGCACCTCGGTCTGATCCTTCTTGCGAATACGCGTATTGTCGTCGATTTCGGTCTCAATCGCGCCCGGGCAAACTGCATTGATCCGGATGCCATGGCGCCCGAGCTCGAGCGCCAACTGCTGCACCATGGCAAGTTGGGCGGCCTTGGTCGCCGAATAGGCTGTTGCACCCGGTGAGGTGAACGTGCGGGTCCCATTAATCGAGGAAATCACCACGATCGAGCCACCGTTCTTCTTCATATGCGGCACAGCGTGATGCAGGGTGAGATAGGTGCCGCGCAGGTTGATCGCGATCGTCTTGTCGAATTCCTCGGGCTTGAGGTCATCGATCGGCGCCCAAGTGCCGTTGATCCCGGCATTTGCGACGACGATGTCCAGCCACTTTCGTTCGTTGACCAGTCGCGCCAGCGCCTCTTCCATCTCCTTGTGATCGCTCACATCGGCAACCAGCACCATCCCCTCGCCACCGGCCCCACGGATTTCGGCGAGCGTTTCGTCCAACTCCTCTCGGGTCCGCCCTAACAAGCCGACGAAAGCTCCACTCTCGGCCAGATTGAGAGAGGCTCCCTTGCCGATCCCGGAGCCTGCTCCAGTCACCAGGGCGGTTCTCCCTTTAAGTTCGTCGCGGCTCATGACTTGCCCTCGACATGCTCAGGCTTGCCCTGACGCTTCGTCGAGGCGAGCTCTTCAAGCTCTTTCTTGCTCATGCTCTTTTCCATGCTGCGCGACGCGCCCTTGAGATCGGACACCTTTGCCTCGCCCCGTTTTGCGGCCAGTGCTGCGCCAGCCGCTTTCTGCTGCGCCTTAGATTTCGCAGGCATCTTTGCCCCTCCTGTTCGGTTCAATCTCGCTGCGAGGCAAACCGGCCAAGGAGCTGAAAGTTCCTGCCGGAGAAGGGCTTGGAACAAAGCTTCGCGTTCGGGAATTAAGCTGCGCAACTCCAGACATCAGAGGATCAGATGGACGCCATGAGCACGCATTTTCATGTCACGCCGGGCGAATGGCACAGTCTCGGCGCGTGCTTCGATGGAGAGGGCACGAACTTTGCCCTCTTTTCCGCCCATGCGGAACGCGTTGAGCTCTGCCTGTTCGATGACAGCGGCAGCGTCGAGATCGCTCGCCTCGAGCTTCCGGAATACACGAACGAGGTCTGGCATGGCTATGTGCCGGGCGTGAGGCCTGGCCAGCTTTATGGCTACCGAGTTCACGGACCCTACGAGCCGGAAAACGGTCATCGTTTCAATCCGAACAAGCTGCTCCTCGACCCCTATGCCCGGGAAATCGTCGGCGATTTCGCCTGGTCGAAGGCCCATTTCGGCTATGATTTCGACGCGGAAGAAAAGGATCTCTCCTTCAACGCACTTGACAGCGCGTCATGCTCGCCGAAATGCCGGGTCATTGATCCGAACGAAAGCCGCATTTCAAACGGCTTCGCCCGTATCCCCTGGGCCGAAACGATCGTCTACGAGACCCATGTCAAAGGCTTCACCAAGCTTCATCCCGCGATCCCTGACAATCTCAGGGGCACGTTCGAGGGACTCGGCCACAAGGCAGCGGTCGACTACGTAAAGAGCCTCGGCATCACCTCGATCGAACTCCTGCCGGTGCATGCCTTCCCGGACGACAGCCACCTGATGGACAAGGGGCTTCATAACTTCTGGGGTTACAACACGATCGGTTTCTTCTCGCCCGCGAGCCGGTATTACGGTCCCAAAGGCCTGCTGGGCTTCCGCGACATGGTGCGCGCTTTCCACGATGCCGGGATCGAAGTCATTCTCGACGTCGTCTACAACCACACGGCTGAAGGCAATGAACTCGGCCCGACGCTCTCCTTCAAGGGCATCGACAATTTCTCCTACTACCGGACGATGCCGGACAACCATCGTTACTACATTAACGACACGGGCACCGGTAACACGGTCAACACGTCCCATCCGCGTGTCCTGCAGATGGTGATGGACAGCCTGCGTTACTGGGCGGAGGAAATGCATGTCGACGGCTTCCGCTTTGATCTCGGCACCATCCTTGGCCGAGAGCCGGAAGGTTTCGACCAGCGCGGTGGCTTCTTCGACGCCGTCACCCAGGATCCGGTCCTGTCGAAGGTGAAGCTCATCGGCGAGCCCTGGGACATCGGCCCCGGAGGCTATCAGGTCGGTGGCTTCCCGCCGGGCTGGGCCGAATGGAACGACAAGTATCGCGATTCAACCCGCGAGTACTGGTTAAACGCCGACAACACCTCTCAAGACTTTGCTGCCCGCCTCCTCGGCTCAGGCGACATCTACGACCTGCGCGGCCGTCGCCCTTGGGCAAGCGTCAACTTCATCACCGCCCATGACGGCTTCACCCTGAACGACCTTGTTTCCTACGACCAGAAGCACAACGAAGCGAATGGCGAGGACAACAACGACGGCCATGACCATAATCGCAGCCACAATTACGGCCACGAAGGCCCGACGGACGATGCGGAGATCAATGCGATCCGTGACCGCCAGAAGCGCAACCTCCTGGCCACCCTGTTCTTCTCCCACGGTACGCCCATGCTGCTGGCAGGCGACGAATTCGGCCGCTCGCAGATGGGCAACAACAACGGCTATTGCCAGGACAGCGAGATCAGCTGGCTGCACTGGGAACACCTTCCGCAGACCTGTGAAGACCTTCGGGAATTCACACGCCGGCTGATTGCTCTCCGCAAGGAGCAACCTCTGCTGCGCCGCTCGAACTGGCGCGATGGCATGATCATCGACTGGTACCATGTCGAAGGCGGCCATCAGGAAGCCGAGCACTGGTACGATGGCAACCCGCTGGCATTGAAGCTCCTGAGGCCGGACCTCGAAAGCGAAGAGGGTGTATGGCAGGAGGTGCTTTTGCTCTTCAATCCGGTCGCCGAGGACATTGATTTTGTCCTTCCTGAAACCGGCGGCGGGAATTGGCAACTCGAGCTCACGACCTTCGACGTGGAGAGACACGGCGATATCGCGGAAGAGGGCAAGGCCTTCAGGCTGGAGGCGCGGTCGCTGGCTCTACTCAGACGCGCCTGACCGACACGTTCAGTCGTCAGAAGCGCGCTGAAGCACCTCGAAATCATAAAGCTGCCCGGCAACGGAAATGCGCCGGGCAGAAATCATCACGGGGACGACCTCTCCGGACGAATGGCGGATCTCGCCACGCATGCCCGCATAGCCGCCATCGCGATCGAGCAACGTGAGACGCTCGGCACGAGCCTCGCTTCCCGAGACGACGCCGGACGCGACCATCTCGCTGCCGCGGATCTCGTCCCATGTCTTGCCGATGAGATCGAGATAGGCCTGGTTCACTCTGACATAGCGGGAGCTTTTCTGGCCGATGCTGGAGATCGAAAACGCAACGGGCGAGAGTTCGAAGAGAGCCTGGATGACGGGACCAGAGAGCGCATTGGTCTCGGCCATTTCGATCGTTTCGCGGGACGGCAATCTGTCCTCGCCGGTTGCCATCATCTCGTAGTCGGCCGGCATGGCCAGCTCGTCACGCAGCACGGCCACCAGCCGCCACAGGTCGACTTCCATGAAGAATGATTTATGGGCTTCGTCGACCTGCTCCAGACGCGCGGGCAATGACGCAACAGCATCCGACAGTCGTTGCATCTCGCGCGGATTGCGGGCCGCGTCGCGCAGGGCTCGTAGCTTGTCCAAAGCGATGCCGTGAAGGGTCTCATAGGCTCCCTGCAACGCCGTTGCACGCTCGGCTTCGACATCGTCGAGCGGACGTGTTCCATCCGCGACCGGGAGTGATTCAAGCAAGGCCCAGACCGTGCGCTCCTCGGGACATTCCTCCACCTCGGCAGTCCCCTGCGGAGCATAACGAATGAGACTGAGAACGGTGTCGATGCCGAACCGGTTCACGTCGGCAGGCAGGACCTTTCCATCGCTGCCCTCTTCGAGCGCGGTCAGCCGGGTCGGTCCACCATTGTCGTCGAAGTAGATGCAGACCTCTGAGATCGCATCCGGGAAATCCAGCCAGGGGTGTTCGCTCCGGAACGCCGCGAGCGCAGAGTGGTCGAGCACTGTTAGAGCATACATGACGCGTCCTCCACAACCGGCCGTAGCGTACAGCAAAAGGCATCCTGCCTCATAGGTCAGGAATCGCCAAACACAAGCATAATGCAAACATCGCGGCTTCTGAATGTGTTTCTAGCCACGGACAAGTATATGAATGTTTAAGCTGAAATCTTGGAGTTTCGGAGGTGGCGCAAGAATGCGACAGTCCGGCGCCCAAACCCATAAATAGTCAGGGACGCCGGACTGCTGGAGCTCGATCGAGCAATCAGAAGAAAGCCTGGATACCGGTTTGCGCACGTCCAAGGATCAGCGCATGCACGTCATGCGTGCCTTCATAGGTGTTCACGGTCTCCAGGTTCTGCGCATGGCGCATCACGTGATATTCGATCTGGATGCCGTTGCCGCCGTGCATGTCGCGGGCCATGCGGGCGATGTCGAGCGCCTTGCCGCAATTGTTGCGCTTGACGATCGAGATCATCTCAGGCGCGAACTGGTGTTCGTCCATCAGACGGCCGACGCGCAGCGATGCGAGCAGGCCAAGCGAGATTTCAGTCTGCATGTCGGCCAGCTTCTTCTGAAAGAGCTGCGTGCCGGCGAGCGGCTTGCCGAACTGCTTCCGGTCGAGGCCATACTGGCGGGCACGGTGCCAGCAATCTTCGGCCGCGCCGAGAACACCCCAGGAGATGCCATAGCGGGCGCGGTTGAGGCAGCCGAAGGGGCCCTTGAGGCCGGATACATTTGGCAGAAGCGCATCTTCGCCAACTTCGACGCCATCCATGACGATTTCGCCGGTGACGGAAGCGCGCAGCGAAAGCTTGCCGCCGATCTTCGGCGCCGACAGACCCTTCATCCCCTTTTCGAGAATGAAGCCGCGGATCTCGCCGCCATGCGCTTCCGACTTCGCCCAAACGACGAAGACGTCGGCGATCGGCGCATTGGAGATCCACATCTTCGAGCCGCGCAGGCGGTAGCCGCCCTCGATCTTCTCGGCTCGGGTCTTCATGCCACCCGGATCGGAGCCGGCATCCGGCTCGGTCAGGCCGAAGCAGCCAATGAGCTCGCCGGAAACCAGACCTGGCAGATACTTGTCCTTCTGCTCTTCCGAACCATAGGCATAGATCGGATAGATGACGAGCGAGGACTGCACGCTCATCATCGAGCGATAACCGCTGTCGATCCGCTCGATCTCCCGCGCCACGAGGCCATAGGACACATAGTTGGCGTCAGCGGCGCCATACTTCTCGGGCAGCGTGACGCCGAGAAGACCGGCCTTGCCCATCAGGCGGAAGAGTTCAGGCTCGACCGTTTCACCGAGATAGGCGTCCGCAACCCGCGGAGCAAGCTCGGCTTCGGCAAAGGCCGCGGCCGCATCCTGGATCATCCGCTCGTCCTCGCTGAGGATCTCGGACATCAGGAAAGGATCACTCCAGGAAAAGGGTCGCATCTCGCTCATCGGTCTCATCCATTTGTTTCGTTATGCCAGATTGCTCATGTCGGAGCGCAATTCAAGCCATGTTTACTCATGTTGCTATTAGGTCTATTCATATCGCATGCTCACACATCAACGCCGCTTTCTGCCCTCGACAAGTGCGCTCGCCGCCTTCGATTCCGTCGCCAAGCTCGGCAGCTTCTCGGCCGCCGCCAACGAGCTGGCGCTGACACAAGGGGCGATCAGCCGCCAGATCGGCCTTCTCGAAGACCAGCTCGGCGTCAAGCTCTTCGAACGCACCAATCGCGGTGTTGAGTTGACGCCCATCGGCCGCACATATGCGAAGGGCATCGGTGATGCGCTGGCCACGATCCGCACGCTGTCGCTGGAGGCCATGGCGACGCGCGACGACACCCATCTGCGCCTCGCCATCCTGCCGACATTCGGCACCCGCTGGCTGATGCCGCGCATGCCGGACTTCCTCGCAAAGAATCCCGCCATCATCATGGACTTCGCCACCCGCATAGGCCAGTTCGATTTCGAAGGCTCCGGTCTCGATGCCGCGATCCATATCGGTGAACCAAACTGGCCAGGCACCGATTGCCAGTTTCTGATGCACGAACTGGTCGTCCCAGTGTGCAGCCCCTCGTTCCTCGCCGACAACCCGGTGAACCGGCCGGAAGACCTGCTCGCGAAACCGCTCTTCGACATGGCGTCCCGCCCGCGGGCCTGGGAGCACTGGTTTTCAAGCCTCGGCATCAGCGAGGGTCGCGGCGGCGGCATGCGCTTCGAGCAGTTCTCCAACGTCGTCCAGGCCTGCCACGCAGGTCTGGGGATCGCGCTCGTCCCGACATTCCTGATCGAGCCGGAACTTTCAAGCGGGCAGCTGGTCCGCGCCTGGGATCACGAGGTGAAAAGCGCAAGCGCTTACTACCTGGTCCGACCGCTCTCGAAGATGGCCTATGGGCCGGCCAGCACCTTCGCAGCATGGATCCTGGAGCAGGCAAGAAGCTTCAGCGAGCGGCGCCCCGCGAGTGCTTGAGGACCACCCAGAAATGACTCAGCACCTGTGTCCTGTGCCGATTGACAAGCCCCTGTCATGAGCAAAGACTACCCTTCGAAGCCCATGATCAGGCTCGGAGGGGACCATGTTCAAGCACCGTTTTTCGGGATTTCTCGCACTCGCGCTGGCTCTCGTTCCCCTATCTGCTCCCGTCGGCGCCCAGGACATCAGGACGGTCGAGCGGGTCGAGAATGCCGACTATTTCGGCTTCGATCTCAGGACGGAGAAGAGCGTCTCCATCGACGAATGCGAGGCGAGCTGCATTGGCGACGCCTCCTGCCGCGCCTTCACGTACAACCCGAAGGTCAACTGGTGCTTTCTCAAATCGGACTACGACCAGCTGAACAGCTTCCCGGGCGCGATCGCCGGTCGCATAGTCGTGCAGACGGCGGAAGAGGATATCGGCGCGCCACCAGCGCTGACCTTCGTCTCGGACTATCTGAGATCGGAAGCCCGCAATCGCCGCGACACTCTATCGGTCGCGGCTGAACAAGAGGGTTTGGGACGTGATGCCCTGATCGAGACAGGGCGCGCAGCCTTTGCCAGTGGCAACAACGACTATGCCATTCTCTCCCTGAAGGGTGCGTTGGCGATCGACGCAGACGACGCATCCCTCTGGCTCGAAATGGCCCGCATGGCCAATACCGTCGTCAACAATTACGGCATGGCCAATGAGGGTGCGACGGCAGCCATCAACGGCTATCTGCTGACCCGGGGTGCCTCGACCCGCGCCGACGCGCTTGCCACGCTGGCGAAGTCTCTCGAGAACAGCGAAAACTGGCGCCCGGCGCTGAGCGCCTACAAGGCAAGCCTCGAGCTCGCATCGAATGCGCAGGTGCGCGCCGCCTTCGAAGACCTGCGCTCTCGCCAGGGTTTCCGCGTCGTCAACAACACGGTTGATTCCGACAGCGCCTCGCCGCGCGCCTGCGTCGAATTCTCCGAACAGCTGGTCAAGCGCGGCGTCGACTACTCGTCCTTCGTCACCCTCGACGGCAAGACGCCGAAGGCGCTCGAAGCGAAGAACAACCAGATCTGCGTCGAGGGCCTGGAGCATGGCGGACGCTACCGCCTCGCACTCCGTGCCGGCCTGCCCTCATCGGTGGACGAAAACCTGGAAGCCCCGGTCGAACTCGAGGTGTATGTCCGCGATCGCAGCGCAACCGTGCGCTTCACCGGCGACAGTTTCGTTCTCCCCTCCTCCGCTCGTCAGGGCATTCCGCTCGTCTCTATCAACACGGACAGCGCCAACCTCGAACTCTATCGGATCGGCGACCGCAACATCGCTCCGCTGCTGGCATCCTCGCAGTTCCTCACCCAGATGGACGGCTACACCGCCGGCCGCGTGAAGGATGAACTGGGCGAACTCGTCTGGCAGGGCTCGGTCGAGATCGCCAACGAGCAGAACAAGGAGATCGTCACCAGCATTCCGCTGCAGGAAGCGCTGCCGACCCGCAAACCCGGCATCTATGTGATGACTGCGGTCTCCCCGACCGGTGTCACCGAGAACTGGGACAGCCGCGCGACGCAGTGGTTCGTGGTTTCCGACATCGGCCTCTCGACCTTTGCCGGCACCGATGGGCTGCATGTCTTTGCCCGCTCGCTGGCATCGGCCAGCCCACTTGCCAATATCGAGCTGCAGCTGATCGCCAAAAACAACGAGATCCTTGCGACCGCGACCACCGACGCCGAAGGTCGTGCCCGTTTCGACGCCGGCCTCGTGCGCGGTGGCGCAGCGCTCGCTCCGGCCGTCATCGCGGCCCGCAGCGGCGCCGAAGACAACGTGTTCCTCGACATGACCCGCGCCGGCTTCGACCTCTCTGACCGAGGCGTCACGGGTCGCCCGGCACCGGGCCCGGTCGACATCCTCGCCTGGACCGAGCGTGGCATCTACCGTCCCGGCGAGACAGTGCACGCGGCAGCGCTGGCCCGCGACACCAATGCCGATGCCATTGCCGGCCTGCCACTGACTTTCCTTTTCTCACGGCCCGACGGGGTCGAGTTCCGCCGCATGGCAGTGTCAAGCGAGACGCTGGGGGGGTATGCCGTCGAACTGCCGATCCTCGCCAACGCCATGCGTGGCACCTGGAAAGTCGCAATTCACACAGATCCCGAGAAGCCGGCCATCGCCCAGTTGACATTCCTCGTTGACGATTTCGTGCCGGATCGGCTCGATCTCAAACTATCGAGCGAGGCTACGGCAATCTCGACCGAGGAGCCGGTGACCGTCTCCGCCGATGGCCGTTACCTCTATGGCGCGCCGGCGGCCGGCCTCACGCTCGAAGGCGAAGTCGTGATCCGCCCGACGACGAGCCATCCGGACTTCGACCGCTACAGCTTCGGCCTGGCGGACGAAGAAGGCATCGAAGACATGCGTTTGCCGCTTGAAGGGCTTGACCCGCTGGATGAAGATGGCCTCGCCGAAATCGAGGTTGCCCTGACCGATCTGCCCTCGACGACACGCCTCCTGAACGCGGATATTGTCCTCCGTCTGCGCGAAAGTGGTGGCCGCGCGGTCGAACGCAAACTAACCCTTCCCGTCACGCCGCAAGGGTCCGTCATCGGCATCAAGCCGGAATTCGAGGGCGAGGTCTCCGAAAACTCGAATGCTGCCTTCAACCTGATCGCGCTTGGCCCCGATGGCCAGCGTCAGGCCTTGGCCGGTGCGAACTGGAAGCTGATCAAGCTGGAGCGAAACTACCAGTGGTATCGCGATGGTTCCTCTTGGCGTTATGAGCCGATAACGACGACCAAGCTCGTGGCCGATGGCACCGTCGATATCGTGGCGGAAGGCACCCCACTTTCAACACCGGTGACCTGGGGCGCCCATCGCCTGGAGGTCGAGCAGGGCGACGCCGTCACCAGCGTCGACTTCGATGCTGGCTGGTTCGTCGCTGCAAGCTCAACCGAGACACCCGACGCGCTGGAGATCGGCCTCGACAAGCGGGCCTACAAGGTCGGAGATACAGCAAAACTGAAGATCTCGCCGCGTTTCGCAGGCCAGGTGATCGTAACCTCCGGCACGGATGCGCTGATTTCCACCCAGGTTGCCGAAGTCCCGGCCACCGGCACGGAAATCGAAATTCCAGTGACTGCGGATTTCGGCGCCGGGGCCTATGTGACCGCGACCCTTTTCCGCCCCGGTGACGCCGAGGAAAGCCGCATGCCGGCGCGTGCGATCGGTATTGCCTGGCTCGCCGTCGATCCGGGCGCCGACAAACTCGCGATCAAGCTTTCGCCGCCGGAAAAGACCCTGCCCCGCCAGCCGCTGGAAATCCCCGTGGAAGTCACCGGCGCCGGCATCGGCGAAGAAGCCTATGTCATGGTCGCCGCCGTCGACGTCGGCATTCTCAACCTCACCCGCTATGAAACGCCGGACCCGGAAGCCTATTATTTCGGCCAGCGCCGTCTAGGCCTTGAACTGCGCGACCTCTATGGCCGCCTGATCGATGGCTCGCTGGGCGCAACCGGACGTCTGCGCACCGGTGGTGACGGCGGCCAGATCGCCCTGCAAGGCAATCCGCCGCGCGAAAAGCTCGTGGCCTTCTTCGCTGGACCCGTGAAGCTCGGTGCAGATGGCAAGGCAACAATCTCCTTCGACATCCCACAATTTAACGGCACAGCCCGTGTCATGGCCTGGGCCTGGTCGAAGACAGGCGTGGGCCACAGCGAGACGGACGTGATCATCCGAGATCCGATCGTCATCACGGCAAGCCTGCCGAAATTCCTCGCCCCTGAGGACGAAAGCAGTCTTCGTCTGGACATCGCCGCGACGGACGCTCCATCCGGCACTTATACGCTGGCCGTGACAGGCAACGGTCCCGTCAGTATCGGAGGATCGGAAAGCCAAGAGGTCACGCTGACGGCGGGTGAAACCACCACCGTCACGCTGCCGCTCACGGCCAACACGCCCGGCGACGGCGCCATCGACATCGCGCTCTCGGGTGCCGACGGCATTGCTATCAGCCAGTCGCTCGACCTGCCGGTTCGTCCGGCAACGCTGCCGATCACCGAGCGTCAGGTCATTGCGCTGGCACCCGGCAAGAGCCTGACCATCGATGGCGACCTGCTCGCCGACAGCCTGCTGCAGGGCGCCTCTGTCAGCCTCAATGTCGCCCGTGCCGATGGCCTCGACATTCCGGGCCTGCTGATGGCGCTCGACCGCTATCCCTATGGCTGCGCCGAACAGACCACCAGCCGCGCGCTGCCGCTTCTCTACTTCGATGAACTGGCCAAGCTATCCGGCCTGCCGGAGGACGAGGCGATCAACAAGCGCGTTCAGGACGGC
Organism: Allorhizobium sp. NPDC080224; assembly: GCF_050281005.1. Taxonomy (NCBI): domain Bacteria; kingdom Pseudomonadati; phylum Pseudomonadota; class Alphaproteobacteria; order Hyphomicrobiales; family Rhizobiaceae; genus Allorhizobium; species Allorhizobium sp. NPDC080224. The sequence goes on along the minus strand of NZ_JBNNWJ010000004.1, from coordinate 95,088 downwards.
ATCCTGCGCGTGCTGGCCTATCAGTCCTCGAGCGGATCCTTCGGCCTCTGGGCACCCGGTTCCGAAAGCCTCTGGCTCGACGCCTATGTCACCGACTTCCTGACCCGCGCCCGCGAGCAGAAGTTTGACGTGCCGGAAGAAGCACTCGTCCAGGCGCTGCAGAACCTGCAGAATCGCATCGCCTATGACAACGACATCCGCACGCGCGGAAACGAGATCGCCTATGCGCTATACGTGCTGTCCCGCAGCCGCAAGGCTTCACTCAGCGATCTGCGCTACTACGCCGACACGATGCTCGGCGACTTCCCGACGCCCCTGTCGAAAGCCCATCTGGCAGCGGCACTCTCGCTCTACGGTGACAGCGAGCGAGCCAACGCCGTTTTCCTCGATGCCACCGGCATGAGCGAACAGGCCCGTATGACGCCGGTCAGCTTCTCCCGCTCCGACTACGGCTCGGCGCTGCGCGATGCAGCAGGCGTTCTGGCACTTGCCGCCGAAAGCCGCCCGGTTCCGCCTGTTGTCCCGATCCTCGCAAAGGTCGTGGCCCACGAGTGGAAGGCGAAGCAGACACTCAGCACCCAGGAACAGACCTGGATGCTGCTTGCCGCCCGCGCACTCCAGCAGGACGACGAGGGGCTGACGCTTGAGGTTAATGGTGCCGAAAAGACCGGCGCCTATGCCGCCACGATCCCGGGCGACGCGCTCCTTGAGGCGCCGCTGACGCTGACCAATACCGGCCTTGATCCGGTGAGCGCAGCGGTCACCACGGTCGCAGCCCCGGCTCTGCCACCGGCAGCCGGCGGCGAAGGCTTCGAGATCAGCAAGACCTACTACAGTCTGACCGGCGAAGAGGCCAACATCACCGAGGTTACTCAGAACGAACGCTATGTCGTGGTGCTGGAGGTGACGGAAGCGGATGACTGGCCGGCCCAGCTTCTGGTGACCGATCTGCTTCCCGCCGGCTTCGAGATCGACAATCCGAGCCTGGTCGACAGCGCCGTCCTCGCCAACTTCGACTGGATCGGCGAGACCGAAACGGCGCATCTCGAATTCCGCAGCGACCGCTTCGTGGCGGCGATCAATCGCGGCGAAGGCGAAAACGGCACCATCACGCTGGCTTATGTCGTTCGCGCCGTCACCCCCGGCACCTATGACATCCCCGCAGCCAGCGTCGAAGACATGTATCGCCCGCAGTTGTCGGCGCGCACGGCAGCCGGTGCGATGACGGTCTCGGCCTTACCCTGATGGGCCGTTTGAGGCGCATAGGGATCAGCATCGGGGCGGTCGCCATCGCGGCCACCGCTTTGCTTGTTGCGCTCGATTGGGCAGACAGAAACTACCCTCCCCCGCTGGACGCAGCGCGGGAGGTATCGACCGAAATCCTCGATCGTGACGGCCAGCTCTTGCGCGGCTTCGCGACCCGAGAGGGCCTGTGGCGATTTGAGACCACAATCGATGACGTCGATCCCGCCTTGCTGAAGATGCTCATCGCCTATGAGGATCGCCGCTATCAAAGCCATTCCGGCGTCGATGTCCTGGCGCTCGGTCGCGCCGCCTGGCAGCTTGCCGCGAACGGTCGCATCGTTTCCGGTGCCTCGACGCTTTCCATGCAGGTGGCCCGCCTGATCGAACCGCGCAGGGAACGCTCGCTCAGCGCCAAGCTCATTCAGATTGCGCGTGCCATTCAGATCGAGCGGCGCCTGTCGAAGACGGAAATCCTCAACCTCTATCTCACCCACGCGCCCTATGGCGGCAATCTGGAAGGCGTGCGCGCGGCAAGCCTTGCTTGGTTTGGCAAGGAACCCAAACGCCTGTCGACCGCAGAGGCTGCTCTCCTCGTTGCCCTGCCGCAGCTGCCCGAAAAACGCCGCCCGGACCGCTACCGCGACAATGCACTCGAAGCCCGCAAGCGGGTTCTGGAGCGCGCACGCGAGGCCGACGTCGTCGACGAGACGGAAGTCGAGCTGGCGCTCAACGCCTCGCTGCCGACCATGCGCCGTCAGTTACCTGCGCTGGCGCCCCATCTCGCCGAAGCCGCTCGGCGCAAGGCACCCGAGGCCAGCTCCCACCAGACCACCATTCTACGCCCGGTCCAGGAGATCCTGGAAAAGGTGGCGCTCGAAGCAAGCCGCAAGCTCGACCCCAAGGTCTCGCTCGCTCTGCTGATGGCCGATGCTAGTACCGGGGAAATCGTCGCTGAAGTCGGCGCCGCCGACTATTTCGATGCATCCCGCTCCGGCTGGATCGACATGACACGGGCAGAACGCTCGCCCGGCTCGGCGCTGAAACCCTTCATCTACGGCCTCGCCTTCGAGCAGGGGCTGGTGGCGCAGGAAACAATCATCGAGGATCGTCCTGCCGACTTCTTCGGCTACCGCCCGAAGAATTTCGACATGCAGTATCAAGGCGACGTCAGCATCCGTCAGGCGCTGCAATTGTCTCTCAACGTACCCGCTGTCCGTCTTCTCGATGCTGTTGGTCCCTCGCGCCTGATGGTGCGCCTGCGCCGCGCCGGAGTGAAACTAAAGCTGCCGCCGAACGAAGCGCCGGGCCTGGCGATTGCGCTGGGCGGTGCAGGGATCACACTGAAAGACCTCGTGCAGCTTTACGCCGGTCTCGCAAACCGCCAACAGCCGGTCCGGCTGGGGGACGGCATCCGCGACTTGGCCGAACAGATGGACGAAGAGCCACTTTTCGAACCCTCTGCGGCCTTTACCGTCGCAGACGTGCTTGGCGACGTTCTCCCGCCGACCGGAAGCCCGCCTGCCGGCATAGCTTACAAGACGGGCACCAGCTACGGCTATCGTGACGCCTGGTCGGTCGGCTATGACGGGCGCTATGTGCTTGGCGTCTGGATTGGCCGCCCCGACAATGCCGCCGTCCCCGGCATATCGGGTTATCAGACCGCAGCCCCCATCCTCTTCGAAGCCTTTGCCAAATCCGGCCTTGCCGGAACGCCCCTGCCTCGCGCCCCGACTGGTGCAAACCGCCTGGCGGCATCGGATCTGCCGCAATCGCTTCGCCGCTTCTCGGTCAACGCCAACGGCCTTATCACCGTCTCCGCGCGAGAGCGGCCGCCCCAGATTGTCTACCCCCTGGAGGGTTCGGTTCTCGAACGCGGCAAGGGCGCGGATGGTGAGGCTTTACCGGTCGTCATGAAGATGCAAGCCGGACGCGCGCCCTTTCGGTGGTTGGTCGATGGCAAACCGATGCGTGAATCCACGCGCCGCAGAACCGGCGAATGGCATCCGGAAGGCATCGGGCAATCGACCCTGACCGTAATCGATGCGGAAGGGCGCGCTGCTTCAGTCAATGTCTTCGTCCTGAATTGACGCATCTGTTGCTGCCAGCCGTGATCCGCCGCAGGACAGCTCGCGTAGAGGTTCCCGTTAACCCATTTGAACGGGAGATCTTCGTTATGACCAGCAGCATGCGTGCCGGACTGATCACGCTCCTGACGATCGCGTTCATCGCCCCGGCAGCGATGGCCAATGAACGCTTCACAGCATCCGCCATTCAGGATGAAATCATCGGCAAGAGGATCTACCTTGCCGTACCCTTCGGCGGCGAATTCCCGCTGAACTATCGTCCCAACGGCCAGGTAGACGGTTCGGGCGAAGCCCTCGGCCTCGGCCGCTTCGCCAAGCCCAATGACAAGGGGCGCTGGTGGATCAATGGCGATCGTCTCTGCCAGCAGTTCACCAGCTGGTACAAAGGCGAGCCCATGTGCTTCGAGCTGATCCGCACCGGCGACAAGCGCCTGAAATGGATCCGCGACAACGGCCAGACCGGCACGGCGCGCATCGGCAACAGCATCTGACGCGGCTTGTCGCACCATCCCCCGGTCCCTATTTTGAACCTTGGAACAGAATGGGGACTGGAATGGCAGATCTGCGGAGCCGCCCGATCGGCGCGACAGCGACACTGGGGCGAAGGGGTTATCCGGTCATCAGTTCCGCGACCGGTGGCGCGCTCGAAATCGTCACCGGACCGACCGAGGCCGGCTTCAACCCACTCGACCTGCTCTTTGCCTCGCTTGCTGCCTGCATGAGCATGAGCGCAAGGATCGCGGCCCGGGAACTGGGTTTAACAGGTGATTTCGAGAGCCTGCAGGTCGCAGTAACAGGAGAGAAGGCGCCAGACGAACCCTCGCGCTTCGCTTCCATCATCGTCTCGCTGACGTTTCAGGGTGCTCTTGATCCTCATGACCAGTCGAGGATTGCGCATCGCGCCGAAGAAATCTGCACTGTCAGCAATAGCCTCGCAGTTCGCCCCCAATTACGGATCGGCTCCGCCTAGCGCGAGACGCTCTAACGTGATGGCATCAGGCTCTCCGCCACAGAACACATCGAGAGCCTCGCGGAAGATGGCAGCGTCGTCAGGATCGGCAGCGGCGGCAAAGAGCGTCATGGACGATCGAAACTTCATGTCGTCGGGTTGCCCGAAAATCTTCAGAAGGCTTTGGTCACGATGCGCCAGAACGGCCCGGGTGGCGTCTCGTAGACGCACTCCGAGGATCGGATGCACGAGATAGGCACGCGCCTCATGGAGCGACCTCAAGGCAAAATGCTGCGCAGTGGGCGATCGGCCCAAGCCCTCCAACTGAGGGAAGATGAACCACATCCAGTGACTGCGCTTGCGGCCACCCTGCAGTTCCCGAAGCGCCTGCGCGTAGGTGTCCCGCTGCGCGTCCATGAAGCGCTGCAAGTCGACGGGAGAATGATCTTCATCCATATAAGCCTTCCTCCTCTAGCTTCCGCGGTGATCGGCAAGGCCATCGCCAATGCCTGATGCGATCAACTATTCCGCCCTACGCGCCTTAAATCTTGACGTCGGACCAATGTTCGTTAACAAGAATGTGAGGCGCCGTGATTTCAGCATCACCGCGCCCGAACCTGGTGCCGGGCCCCTCTGGCGAGAGTTTACGGCGCTCTCGTGATGTCGGTACCGCCAGCAATTTCAGCCGGCGGATTCTAGAACAATGAACACTTGGATCATGCTTCATGCGAAGGCGTGCAGGACGCTTCGCACCTCCACCACTTCTGTGTCCTCTCATCTGGAGGACCGCACATGAGTACGTCAGCAGCAACAGGTGCCAACTCTACGCTCGGCTACTTCCGCTGGGCCTTCATCGTCACCGCAATCGGACTTGTCATGGGGGCGGCTCTCGGATGGCAGATGAGCGGCACCGTCACCGGCATGATGACCATCTTCTTCATCTGCTCGGTCCTGGCCGTGCTTGAAATCTCGCTATCCTTCGACAATGCGATCGTCAACGCCAACAAACTCAAGGACATGACGCCCGTCTGGCAACGGCGCTTCCTGACCTGGGGCATCCTCATCGCCGTCTTCGGCATGCGCATCATCTTCCCGCTGTTGATCGTTGTGATCGCGGCGCAGATCGGCCCGATCGAAGCGGTGATCCTCGCCGCCCGCGAGCCCGCGGAATATGCTCGCATCATGAACGATGCGCATCTGCCGATCGCGGCCTTCGGTGGTACCTTCCTGATGATGGTCGGCCTCACCTACTTCTTCAACCAGGAGAAGGACATCCACTGGATCGAGTGGCTCGAAAGCCATATGGCGCGCTCCGCCTCCATCAAGGGCATCGAGATCGCACTCGTGCTGCTGCTGATCCTGCTGTTCTCGAACCTCCTAGAAGGAGAGGAAGCGACGACCTTCGTCTATTCGGCGATCTATGGTCTGGTGACCTTCCTCGCCGTCGAAGTTCTCGGCGGTCTGCTCGACGCCTCGCAGCGGGCCATGAGCGAAGCCGCAAAGGGCGGCCTTGGCGCTTTCATTTATCTCGAAGTGCTGGATGCCAGCTTCTCCTTCGACGGCGTCATCGGCGCCTTCGCTCTGACGCAGAACCTATTCATCATCGCGATCGGCCTTGGCATCGGCGCCATGTATGTGCGCTCCATGACCATCATGCTCGTCGAAAAGGGCACGCTCGCCGAGTATCGTTATCTCGAACACGGCGCCTTCTACGCGATCCTGATCTTGTCGGTGATCATGTATGTGCAGACGCTGGTCCACATCCCTGAAGTCATCACCGGTCTCGGTGGCGCGGCACTCATCGGCATCTCGCTCTGGTCCTCGATCAAGTACAATCGCCATGAGCGGGAGGAAGAGCATCGTCTCGCCAGCGAAGCCGTGGCGGAGCATATCTGACCGAGAACGGTTGAGAAAAGTAGGAAAGGCCGGCCTTTGCCCCGGCCTTTTTCGTTTCGGATGGGCGGAGTGTCACTCCGGGCCGGCATCCGTCTTTTGGGATCCGATCTCCGGCAGCGATCCTGTGCCCGGCGTCTTCATCGGATCCTGCAGTTCCTTCTTGTCGTGCGGACCCGCCGCGGGCATGTCTTCTGCGTGAGACTTTTCTCCTTCGACTGGCCGCTTGCGCGAATTTTTGATGTCTTCCGTCATGGATGTCTCCTTTGCTGGGACACGGGAAACCTGCAGGCAAGCGCAGAGGTTCCACCCATTCCGCACCATGTCTCCGGAACCGACTGTGGACGACGACGTTCGATAGAGATGTGAAGAGGAGGAGAACCGGCATGACCAGCGCAAAGACCGCCGAACCGCACGACGTTCAAAGGCCCCACCGGGACAGCGACACCCGGGGCACTCGCCTCGAACCGTCAGAACGAGACGACGCTGACGACCTTGAAGAGGGACCGACCGAACAGGGCGTCGATCTCGATCCCAAGCGCCGGATAGATTGAAGATCATCGCCATGAACACAGCCAATCCCCAGCTGGAAGGCCTTTACCTTGCGATCTCTGCTCTTGTCCGTCGCATGATCGACAAGGGCCTGCTCGACGCTGAAGACCTCCATCAGGCAATGGCCGAGGCCCGACAGGCGGCAGAGCAGGATCTGCAGACGTCCTCGCTCTCCGACGCCAACCGCAAGGCGGTCCTTTTTCCGATCGACCTCTTGGACCAGGCCGACGGCGACGTCGAAAGCTTCCGCGCGCTGGTCCGGCGGATCGCAGCGCGCCAGTAGTCCACGAAACCCGGACAGGCAATCTTGGCGTTGGCCCCAAGCCCTCCTACATCTTCGCGATGACAGGAGAGCCAATCCGATGACCAGCACCGAGCCGCAAGACAGCATCCCAGCTGAAGCCGGTGTGGCGTCCACGCGCCTTGCCCGGTTGAGGGCTCATGCGGCAGAGAGGGGTGCGGTCAGCCTGGATGAACTGATGTCGGCCATGGGCCGAAGCAGTATCGCCTTTGCAATCCTGATCCTTTCGCTCCCGGCGCTGACACCCATCCCCGGACCTTTCGGGCTGGTGTTCGGCAGCTGCCTCGCCATCGTGTCGCTCCAGATCATCGCCGGCTACCGGCGTATCTGGTTGCCGCAATTTCTGGGGCGGCGACAGGTGTCCGGAGCAACCATCGATCTCATGGTTCGCTATACGGCGCCATTGGTGTTGCGCGTGGAATCCCTCCTGCAGAACAACCGGATGCGGCGCTTTGCCGGACCGCGTGCTCAGGCATTTCTTGGGATCCCGGTCCTTCTGCTTGCCATTGCGGTGGCTCTACCGATCCCCTTCGGCAACATGTTGCCCGTGGCGGCCCTGGTGATGATCGCGCTTGGCCTCATGGAGCGCGACGGTCTGGTGACAATTTTGGGATTGGGAATGGGCGTGATTGCACTCGGGGCGACCGGCGGTCTCGTGTATGCAGCAGCCTGGGGGCTGGGTTCGATCGTCGGCCCATAAAAAAATCTTCTCGGCAATGGAATAGGATCGCCATTGGCTCCGTATACTGGGGCATGACGACGAACACGAACCCGTTCAATGTGATTGGCCAGGTCGCAGCTCTGCGACGCTACGCCCGTTCGCTCGTCAGAAACCCGGACGAGGCGGAAGATCTCGTTCACGATGCCCTTATCCGGGCCTTGGAGCGCCGATCGACCTTCAAGAGCAGTGGCAGCATCCGCAACTGGCTGATGTCGATCCTGCACAACACCCATATCGACCGGCTTCGCCGGGAGCGTGCTGCCAATCGCCGACAGGATGCGGCCGTGGAGCTGGCCGACATCGTGGCGCCTGCCGGTCAGGAGTATTCGGTACGGCTCGCACAGGTGCGCGACGCGTTCCTGTCGCTGCCGGAAGACCAGCGCGAGGCGCTGCATCTCGTGGCCATCGAAGAGCTCTCCTATCAGGAAGCTGCCGATGTCCTGAATATCCCCGTGGGTACGCTGATGTCCCGCGTGTCCCGTGCCCGCGCCCGACTGAGGGCGATGGAAAGCGGCGAAGACGCGAACCTCGTGCCCCATCTCAGAATCGTTGGAGGAAACCCCGATGACCAGCAATGATCCTGTAATCGAGGCCGACCTGCACGCCTATGTCGACGACCAGCTGGATGTCGGCCGCCGTATCGAAGTCGAGGCCTACCTGTCGGAAAATCCCGCTATCGCTGCGAAGGTCATGGCCGATCTGCGAGTCCGCGACGAATTGCGGCTGGCGCTTGCCGGCATGCCGGCGGCTGTTCGCCAGGAAACACGCGATGCGGCTCGGGTACTGGAAAGCGCCTTCAACCGTCCCCGCACGATCGACGTGATGCGGCGTGCGGCAGCCGTCGTGCTGCTCGTGGGCGCCGGCTGGATCGCCCATGGTTGGATCGCCCCTGGCAGTATCGGCGAAGTCGTGGCCTCCGTGCCGCCGCCGCAGTTCGTCGAAGAGGCCATGCGCGCGCATCAAACGGCAGAATTACGCGAACAAATGCGCTCGCAGACCGAAACGAGCCGTTTCGACCCGGCCGAAATCCGCTCTGCAACGGCCATCGTGCTTCCGGCCATGCCAGAGGACTGGACCGTGCGTGACGCCCAGATCTTCCCGTCGGCCTACGGTCCGAGCGTCGAACTGGAGGTCCAACCCGAATCCGGTGAGAGGCTGTCCCTCTTCGCCGTCAGGCCTGGCAATTTTGCTGTTCAGCAGGTGCTGCTGAAACAGGAAGGCCAGACCAACGCAGCCTATTGGCAGATCGGCGAAGTCGCCTACGCGCTGATCTCCGAAACAGAAACCGCAGACAGGCTTGCCGAGGAAGCTCGCAAGCTTGCCCGCACGCTTTACTGATCCATCCAAGGAGGTAACTGACTATGGATCCCATCCAGAACCGCTTCGGCTACGGCGCTCAGGCCCAGTCCGCGGCACTCTTCGACGAAGGCCTGCGCAAGCACATGCTGCGCGTCTACAACTACATGGGCCTCGGGCTGGTCATCACCGGCATCGTCGCCTTTGTTGTCAGCCAGACCCCGGCGCTCTACGTGCCGATCTTCTCGACCCCGCTGAAATGGGTCGTGATGCTGGCGCCGCTCGCCTTCGTTTTCTTCTTCTCGTTCCGCATCCACGCGATGTCGGCCGCAACCGCCCAGCTGACCTTCTGGGCCTTCGCTGCCGTGATGGGTCTGTCGCTGTCGTCGGTCTTCCTGGTCTTCACCGGGACCTCGATCGCCCGCACCTTCTTCATCACGGCGACGATGTTCGGTGCGATGAGCCTCTACGGCTACACAACCAAGCGTGACCTCGCGCAGTTCGGCTCGTTCCTGGTGATGGGCCTGATCGGCGTGATCATCGCCTCGATCGTCAACATCTTCTTGGGGTCCAGCGCCCTGCAGTTCGCGATCTCGGTCATCGGTGTCTTCGTCTTCGTCGGCCTGACCGCCTGGGACACGCAGAACATCAAGCAGCAGTATGCCGAGAACTTCGATCAGGAGAGCCAGCAGAAGCTCGCCGTCTTCGGCGCTCTGTCGCTCTACCTCAACTTCGTCAACCTGTTCCAGCTGCTGCTGAGCCTGACCGGCCAGCGCGAAGAATGAGATAAAAACGCTTCGGGAGAACGCTTTGAAAAGAAAACGCCCGGGTTTCGACCCGGGCGTTTTTGCGAGATGAGAGCAAGCCTGGCTCAGACAATCCCGCTGGAACCGCCCTTGACCGCAGGACGTTCCGCCGCAACGCGAGCGCGGTAACCGCTGGCGCGATAGGCTGCCACCGGATCGATGGCACCGCCCGCCCGCAGACGGGCCTCTGCGAGGATCGGTTCGACATCTGTCCGATAGGCCCGCTTCAAAGTCTCGGAAGCCATCAGCGCATCATTGTCGTTCTGGTAGCCCTCCAGTTGCGCCCGATTGACGAGTAGCGCCTGCGCATAGGCACGACGGATCTCGTTGGCGCTGGAAATCAGGCTCTCGATCGGATCCGTCACATTGTGACTCTGATCGATCATATGGGCGGGATGGAAATCTTTCACGCCACGATGCTCGGCATCCACCAGCTCGTTGAACACGAGGAAGAGGCGATAGGGTTCGACTGATCCAGCGTCGAGGTCGTCGTCGCCATATTTGCTGTCGTTGAAGTGGAAGCCGCCGAGCTTGCCGAACTGGATGAGCCGCGCGACGATCATTTCGATATTCGTGTTCGGAGCATGATGCCCGAGGTCGACAAGGCAATAGGCTTTTTCGCCGAGCGTCTGCGCGATCAGGTAGTTCGTGCCCCAGTCCTGGACAACGGTCGAATAGAAGGCCGGCTCGTACATCTTGTGTTCGGAGAACAGCCGCCAGTCGTCCGGCAGCGCCTTATAGATGTCCCGCATCGCGTCGAGATAGCGCTCGAACTGGCGGGTGAAGTTGCTCTGCCCGGGGAAGTTGGATCCATCACCGATCCAGACTGTCAACGCCTTGGAACCGAGTGCCCGACCGATCTCGATGCATTCGAGATTATGTTCGACCGCCTGACGCCGCGTCGCTGCGTCCACATGGCTGAGCGAACCGAACTTGTAGGAATGCGCCTGATCGGCGCCATCCGAGAATGTGTTGGAATTCATCGCATCGAAGCCGAGCCCGAGCGCATCCGCCTTGGCCTTCAGCTCTGTCGGGTCAGCCTTGTCCCAGGGGATATGCAGCGAGACCGTCGGCGTCGCTCGCGTCAGCTGCTGGATGACGCCGCAATCGTCGAGCTTGTCGAAGATATGACGCGGCTCGCCCTGCCCCGGAAAGCGGGCGAAACGTGTGCCCCCGGTCCCGACACCCCAAGAGGGAACGGCGACGAAGAAGTCCGCGACTTTCGCCGTGACTTTCTCGATATCGATCGAGCTCCGTGCGAGCTTCTCGCCGAGCGCCTGAAAGTCGCTGCGATGGGCGCCTTCCCGCTTCTGGTTATCAGCGGCAACGATGTCAGCGGCTATTCGGATTTCGCTCATTCTTTCCTCCACCTCGCGCGAACGATTGTCACCGAAGCGCGTTTATCTGCAGTCACACACGAAAATCGGAGCCAACATGGACGTTGTTCGCATTCTGCTTGCCATCCTCCTGCCGCCCCTCGGCGTCTTCCTCCAGGTCGGCATTGGCCTGCATTTCTGGCTGAACATCCTGCTGACGCTCTTCGGCTATATCCCAGGCATCATCCATGCCATCTGGGTCATCATCCGCAAGTAGGATCCCCTCGCGACGCAAGCGCCGCGAGGGCTCGGGAGATCAGCGCGGAAAGCTCTGCGCGTTGCCGGCATCGACATTGATGATGTTGCCGGTGGATTTCGCCGAGAGATCGGAGGCGAGGAAGTAGATCGCCTCCGCGATGTCTTCCGGGAAGACATTCAGCTTCAGCATAGAGCGGTTGCGGTAGTGCTCCTCGAGATCGGTGACTTCGATCTTCGAGGAGGCCGCCCGCTGCTCGCGCCATTCGCCATTCCAGATCTTCGAACCGCGCAGAACAGCATCCGGATTGACCGTGTTCACCCGGATGCCCGCATCTGCGCCTTCAAGTGCCAGGCAACGGGCGAGATGGATCTCGGCCGCCTTTGCCGTGCAATAGGCGGAAGCGTTTGGCGATGAGGCAAGACCATTCTTCGAGGCAACGAAGACCACGTTGCCGCCGAGCTTCTGACGCCGGAACAGCCGAAAGGCCTCGCGCGAGACGAGGAAATAGCCGGTGGCCAGGATGCTGATATTCTTGTCCCACATCGCAAGCGTCGTATCTTCGACCGGTGCAGACGAGGCAATCCCCGCATTCGAAACGAGAATGTCGACGCCACCAAATTCCACGCAGGCTTCGGCAAAGGCGCGGATAACCGCATCCTCGCGCGTCACGTCGAGCTGAACCGAGCGGACCACATCCACCCCATGTCTGTTCGAGAAGTCGGCGCTTGTCTGCTCAAGTGCCGCCGCGTCGATATCGGCCAGCACCACGCAGGCACCTTCCGCCATCAACCGGTCGGCCGTTGCCCTGCCAATGCCGCCAGCACCACCGGTGACGAAGGCAACGCGACCGGCCAGGCTCTTCGGCTTCGGCATACGCTGCAGCTTTGCCTCTTCGAGCAGCCAGTATTCAATGTCGAAGGCTTCCTGCTCCGGCAGCCCCTGATATTCGGAGACCGTCGATGCGCCGCGCATGACGTTGATCGCATTGACGTAGAACTCACCGGCAATGCGGGCCGTCGCCTTGTCCTTGGCAAAGGACAGCATGCCGACGCCCGGGACCAGGAAGATCACCGGGTTAGGATCGCGGATCGCAGGCGAATTGCCGTGTTTGCAGGTCTCGTAATAGCGGGTGTAGTCGGCGCGATAGGCTTCGAGCGCTTGGTCGAGGCCTGCGAGAACCGCCTCCACATCGGGCCTGGTAGGATCGAAATCGACGATCAGCGGCCGGATCTTGGTGCGCAGGAAATGGTCGGGGCAGGAGGTGCCGAGGCTACCGAGCGGCTGCAGGTTCTTCGAATTGACGAATTCGAGCACGGCATCCTGGTCATCGAAATGGCCGAGCTTGCGCTCGCCCTTGCCGATGCGGCCGCGGATCTCGGGCATCAGGCGCGCGGCAATGGCGCGTCGCTCTTCGGCCGGCAGGCTCTTCGATACCGCGCCGCCGAAGATCGTCTTGCCTTCCGTCTCCTTGGCAAACCACGCGATCGCCTTGTTGATGATCTCGAGCGTCAGCAGGTAGCAGTCCTTGGCATCGTTTGCCCAGGTGAACAGGCCATGGCTTTCGAGCACGACGCCCTTTGCAGTCGGATTGGCGTTCACGAAGGCTTCAAGATCAAGGCCGAGCTGGAAACCGGGACGCCGCCAGGGCAACCAGCCGATCTCCGAGCCGAAGATCTTCTGCGTCAATTCCTTCGAATTCTTCGAGGCCGCAATCGCGATGATCGCGTCCGGATGCATGTGATCGACATGGGTGAAGGACACGAAACCATGCAGCGGCGTATCGATGGAGGCCGCACGCGGATTGAGGTTGAAGGTGCAATGCGGCAGGAAGCCGACCATGCGGTCTTCGTCATGCACACCCTGATAGATCCCCTTCAGCGCTTCCAGCTTGTCCTGGTAAAGCGTCGCGAAACCGTCGAGCTTGATCGTTCCGACGTCACCGCCGGAGCCCTTGACCCAGAGAACCTTGACCGTCTGCCCCGTCAGCGGATCGATTTCCATCACCTTGGCAGAGGTATTGCCGCCGCCGTAATTGGTGATGCGCTTGTCAGCACCCAGCAGGTTGGATCGATAGAGAAGCTTGCCGGGCTCATCGAGCGTGGCGGCATAAGCATCATCCCAACGGTTTTCGAGAAGGCGGGTTTGGCCCGTCATGACATCCTCCCTGCATTGATTTTCATGAGCAGTCAGCGACGGCTCATCTCCTTCTTGATCGCAGATATCGCGCAGCCCTCGCCCGATTGTCAATCAATTTCGATCATTTCTTTTCATGTTGCGCTGCAGTATTATTATTTTTGATCGTTTCTGATTGACAGCGTAAAAACATTGCGAATAAATCACGGTCAGGAGGACCCCATGCACGAACGCGAACGCCATCGCATTATTCTGAGCGCGATCCAGGAAAAGCCTGTGATCACGGTGCAGGACATTGCCGAGCTGACCGAGGCTTCAGAAGCCACGATCCGCCGCGATATCGCGTCTCTCCATGTGCAGGGAAAGCTGAGACGCGTCCGCGGTGGCGCCGAAGCCGTGCACCCGCCGCAGCTTGGAAACCTCGCAGCACGCCCCTTCCGCGTATCTGAATCGGTCAACATCGACAAGAAACGCGCAATTGCGCGCTCAGCGGTCGATCTCTGCGAGGAAGGCGATTCGATCATCATCAACGGCGGCACGACCACCTTTCAGATGGTGCATTTCATGTCGGCCCGCCGCCTGCAGGTCATGACCAATTCCTTCGCAATCGCCGAACACCTCGTGAAACACTCGAAATGCACGGTCTCGGTTCCGGGCGGCGCGATCTATCGTGACCAGAGCCTGATCCTGTCACCCTTCGAGAATGATGCGATCCGCAATTTCTATGCCCGCCGCATATTCATTGGCGCGCAGGGCATCAACGCCCACGGCGTGATGGAATCGGATGCACTGGTCATCCAGAGCGAACAGAAGCTAGTGCGCCAGGCCGAAGAACTGATCGTCATGGTCGACTCTAGCAAATTCGCCAAGCGGTCGAGCCTGATCCTGTGCGCGCTCGACAAGGTCTCGACGATCATCACCGACGACGCAATTTCCGACGAGGCGGCCGCCATGGTCACCGACGCCGGCGTGAAGCTCATAACCGTGAAGCCGATGGCTTCAGCGGCAAGGGAGGATACCTCGTCGGTCGCTTAAGAGGAGACGGCCGGGAGGGAGGGAAAAGCAGTTCATCAACCTGGGAGGAAAACATGAAACTGACAAAGATTCTGCTGGCCAGTGCCGCCATTGCACTCGCCACCATGGGCTCGGCGGCACAGGCCGCTGACATGAAGATCGCGCTTGTGGTGAAGTCACTTGGCATCGGCTTCTTCGAAGCCGCCAACAAGGGCGCACAGGAAGCCGCCGCGGAACTCGGCGGCGTCGAAGTCATCTATACCGGCCCGACCTCGACCACGGCCGAAGGCCAGATCGAAGTCATCAACTCGCTGATCGCCCAGGGCGTCGATGCCATCGCGATCTCGGCCAACGACCCGGACGCGGTTGTCCCAGCCCTCAAGAAGGCCATGGACCGCGGCATCAAGGTTATCTCCTGGGATAGCGGTGTCGCGCCTGAAGGCCGCATCATGCATCTCAACCCGTCGTCCAATGCGCTGATCGGCAAGATGTGCCTGCAGCTCGCCGCCAACCACCTGCCGGATGGCAAGGGTGACTTTGCGATCCTGTCCGCCACCACCACCTCGACCAACCAGAACATCTGGATCGAGGAAATGAAGGCACAGCTGAAGGACTTCCCCGGCCTGAACCTCGTGACGACAGTTTATGGTGACGACCTGGCCGACAAGAGCTACCGCGAAGCAAACGGCCTTCTGACCTCGCAGACCAACGTCAAGGTCATCGTCGCCCCGACCACCGTTGGTGTTCTGGCTGCTTCGCAGGCCGTCAAGGATGCCGGCAAGATTGGCGACGTTTATGTCACCGGCCTCGGCCTTCCCTCGGAAATGGCGGGCGCCATCCAGTCGGGTGCCACCAAGGAATTCGCCATCTGGAACCCGATCGACCTCGGCTACTCCGCAACCCAGATTGCCTATCGCCTCGCCAAGGGTGAAACCGATGCCGCTCCGGGTTCCGAAATCGAAGCCGGCCGCATGGGCAAGATCAGTGTCGGAGACGGCGGCGAAGCGGCCATGGCAGATCCCTTCGTCTACGACGCCTCGAACATCGAGGAATTCTCCAAGATCTTCTGATCTCGGCGGACCAGACCCGGCGGCTCAAGCCGCCGGGATTTCACTCATTCGGTAAGCACATGATAACCGTTCAATCTGCCAAGCTCGCGGCGGGCGCGATCCCGGCTGGCGAGCCCATTCTCGAAATGCGGGGCATTTCCCAGATCTTTCCGGGCGTCAAGGCGCTCGACAAGGTCGACATCGCCCTCTACCCGGGCAAGGTGACCGCGCTGATCGGCGAGAACGGCGCCGGCAAGTCGACGCTCGTCAAGATCCTGACCGGCATCTATCGCCCGAACGAAGGCGAGATCCTGATCGACGGCAAGCCGACCACCTTTGCCAACGCTCAGGAAGCCATCGACGCCGGCGTCACCGCCATCCATCAGGAGACGGTGCTGTTCGATGAGCTCACCGTCGGCGAGAACATCTTCCTCGGCCACGCGCCGCGCACGCGTTTCGGGCTGATCGACTGGCGCACCATAAACGAGCGGTCCCGGCAGCTGATGAAGGCGCTGGAAAGCGACATCGACCCGACCACCAAGCTCAAGGACTTCTCAATCGCCCAGCGCCATCTGGTCGCGATTGCCCGCGCGCTCTCGGTCGATGCCCGCATCGTCATCATGGACGAACCGACGGCCGCCTTGTCACGCAAAGAGATCGACGATCTCTTCCGCATCGTCGAGGGTCTGAAGCGCCAAGGCAAGGCCATCCTCTTCATCAGCCACAAGTTCGACGAACTCTATGAAATCGCCGACAACTACGCCGTCTTCCGCGATGGCCGCATGGTCGGCTCAGGCGTGTTGAAGGACACGCCCCAGGACGAGATAGTGCGGCAGATGGTCGGCCGCGACGTCCACGACGTCTTCCCGAAGACCGAGGCTGTCATCGGTGCACCTGTTCTGAGTATCCGCGGCTACAGCCACGAGACCGAATTCCGCGACATCAACTTTACCCTGCGCAAGGGCGAGATCCTCGGCGTCTACGGTCTCATCGGTGCCGGTCGCTCCGAACTCTGCCAATCGATCTTCGGCATCACCCGACCGAAATCCGGCACGATCGAGCTCGAAGGCCGCGAAATCACCGTTCGCAACACCTCTGATGCGATCACCGCCGGCATCGTGTATGTGCCCGAGGAACGCGGCCGCCATGGTCTGGCGCTCGAACTGCCCATCTACCAGAACATGTCTCTGCCCTCGCTGATCCGAACATCGGTCTCGGGCTTCCTGAAGGCGGCCAACGAGCTGAAGCTCGCCCGTCGCTTTGCCGAACGGCTCGATCTGCGCGCGGCGGCCCTCTCGGTGCCGGTCGGCACGCTCTCGGGCGGCAATCAGCAGAAGGTGGTGATCGGCAAGTGGCTCGCCACCTCGCCAAAGGTCATCATTCTCGACGAACCAACCAAGGGCATCGACATCGGCTCCAAGGCCGCCGTCCACGGCTTCATCTCGGAACTCGCCAGCGAAGGCCTTTCGATCATCATGATCTCGTCGGAACTGCCCGAAATCCTCGGCATGTCGGACCGCGTCATGGTCATGCGCGAGGGCCTGCAGGCCGGCATCTTCGAACGCGAAGGCCTGACGGCCGAGACGCTCGTGCGCGCCGCAACTGGCAATGCGTGAGGAATGACCATGCAGAAACTGCTTAAAAACCGTGAAATGCTGCTGGCCCTGATCATCATCGGCATGATCCTTAGCTTCACCACGCGCGCACCCAATTTCGCGTCGCCTGCTAACCTTGCGAACATCTTCAACGATACCTCGATCCTGATCATCCTGGCACTTGGCCAGATGGTCGTGATCCTGACCAAGTCGATCGACCTCTCGGTCGCCGCCAATCTCGCCTTTACCGGCATGGCAGTCGCCATGCTCGACAGCACCTATCCGGGCCTGCCGCTGGCGCTCCTCGTGCTCATCGCAATCGGCATTGGTGCCGCACTCGGCGCCATCAACGGCTTCCTCGTCTGGGCCCTGCAGATTCCGCCGATCGTCGTGACACTCGGCACGCTCACCATCTATCGCGGCATGAGCTTCGTGCTCTCCGGCGGCGCCTGGGTCAACGCCCACCAGATGCAGCCGGATTTTCTCGGCGTGCCGCGTCTGCCGTTGCTGGGCTTGCCGATCCTCTCCTGGGTGGCGATCGCAGTCATCCTGCTGATAGGCTTCATCCTCGCCCGCACCCCATTCGGCCGCTCGACCTATGCCGCCGGCGGCAATCCCGTCGCCGCCATCTATGCCGGCATCGACGTCGGTCGCGCACGCTTCCTCGCCTTCGTGCTGTCGGGCGCGCTGGCCGGTCTTTCGGGGTATCTCTGGGTCTCGCGTTATGCGGTCGCCTATGTCGATATTGCCGCCGGCTTCGAACTCGATAGCGTCGCTGCCTGCGTCATCGGCGGCATCTCAATTGCAGGTGGCATCGGCACCGTCATTGGCACGGTTCTCGGCGCCCTCTTCCTCGGGGTCATCAAGAACGCCCTGCCCGTTATCGGCATCTCGCCCTTTGCCCAGATGGCGATCTCGGGCATCGTCATCGTGCTCGCCGTCGTCTTCAACGCCCGCGCCGAAGCCAAGAAGGGCCGCATCATCCTGCGCGATCGAGCCGCCGGAAAGGAGGTGACCGCATGAGCACCGCAACCGAACAAACCAAGCGCGTCATCCCCGACCGTCTCGAAACACCGTTGCGCCGACTGCTCGGCAGCTGGGAAGTCCTGCTCTTCTGCGTGGCGGTGCTGATCTTCATCGCCAATTCGTTCGCCTCGCCCTATTTCCTGAATGCCTGGAACCTGTCGGACGCCACTTTCAACTTCACCGAAAAGGCGCTGATTGCCTTTGCCATGGCGCTTTTGATCATCGCCGGAGAGATCGACCTCTCGGTTGCCGCGATCATTGCGCTCGCATCGACCGCCATGGGCTATGCAGCACAGCTCGGCGTCGGCGCACCTGGTCTGGTCGCGATCGGGATCACCACCGCCCTTGCCTGCGGCGCCTTCAACGGCCTGCTGGTTGCCGGCCTGAAGCTCCCCTCGATCGTCGTGACGATCGGCACGATGAGCCTTTTCCGCGGCATTTCCTATCTGGTCCTGGGTGACCAGGCCTTCGGCAAATATCCTGCGGACTTTGCTTTCTTCGGCCAGGGCTATGTCTTCTGGGTCATCTCCTTCGAATTCGTGCTCTTCCTGGTGATGGCACTGCTCTTCGCCATTCTGCTTCACCGGACGAATTTCGGCCGCCATGTCTATGTCATCGGCATGAACCCGCTGGCAGCGCGCTTCTCCGGCATTCCGGTCGAGCGCGTGAAGTTCACCCTCTTCCTGCTGACCGGCCTGATGAGCGGTATCGCCGCCGTCTGCCTCACCTCGCGCCTCGGCTCGACCCGCCCCTCAATCGCTCAAGGCTGGGAGCTTGAAGTTGTCACCATGGTCGTGCTCGGCGGCGTCTCCATCCTCGGCGGTTCCGGCACCATCGTCGGCGTCGTCATCGCTGCCTTCGTCATGGGCCTCGTCACCTTCGGCCTTGGCCTTCTCAACGTGCCGGGCATCGTCATGTCGATCTTCATCGGCCTACTCTTGATCATCACCATCGCCCTGCCGATCGTCGCCCGCCGGATCAAGCATGCGAGGAACGCGCAATGAGCGAGACCGAACGCCACGTCTTCAAGATGAAGCTCAATCCCGGCATGGAGGCCGAATACAAAAAGCGCCATGACGAGATCTGGCCTGATCTTGTCGACCTGCTGCACGAAGCTGGTGTCAGCGACTACACGATCCATCTCGATCAGGAGACGAACCTTTTGATCGGCGTGCTCACCCGGACGAAGACCCACGGCATGGCGGCGCTTCCCTCGCATCCGGTGATGAAGCGATGGTGGGCCCATATGGCCGATATCATGGCAACGAACGCAGACAATTCGCCCTGGGCGGTCGACCTGAAACCCGTCTTCCATATGCCATGAACCAATCCTTCGAACGCATCGCCGTCATCGACATCGGCAAGACCAATGCAAAGGTGGTCCTCGTCGATGGAAGGACTGGCACCGAACTGGCCGTGCGGAAAACGGCAAACCGGGTCATCTCCAGCCCGCCCTACCCGCATTTCGATGTCGAGTCGCTCTGGGCGTTCCTGCTGGGGTCTCTGAGGGATTTCGCCGCCGGACCTGGCTTCGACGCCTTGTCGATCACCACGCATGGCGCATCGGCAGCCCTGCTGAACAACGAGGGCGGCCTTGCCCTGCCGGTGCTGGACTACGAACATCTCTACCCACACGAGACAATCGAAGCCTATGGCAAGCTGCGGCCGGATTTTTCGGAAACCTTCTCGCCAGCCCTCACCGGGGGCCTGAACGTCGGGGCGCAGTTGCACTATCAGAAGACAACGTTCCCGGACCGGTTCGACAAGGTCGCAACGATCCTCACCTATCCGCAGTACTGGGCATATCGCCTGACGGGTGTTCCCGCCAACGAGCGGACCTCGCTTGGTTGCCACACCGATCTCTGGCATCCATTTGAGGGTCGGTATTCGGATATGGTCGACACACTTGATATCCGCGAGCGGATGGCACCCCTGCGCTCCGCTTTCGATGCGCTCGGGCCTATCAGACCCGAAGTGGCCGACGCCATCGGCCTAAACGTCCCGGTGCCCGTCTATTGCGGCCTCCACGATTCCAACGCGTCCCTATTGCCGCATCTCGTCGGCTTCGGCAGCCCTTGCACTGTCGTCTCGACGGGAACTTGGGTGATCTGCTTCGGCGTCGGCGCCAAGCCGCACGGACTGGATCCTTCGCGCGATACGCTGGTCAATGTCGACGCCAATGGTCACGCCGTTCCCTCGTCCCGCTTCATGGGTGGCCGCGAATGGGACCTTCTCACCCGCGACATGGCGGTCGTCCCCATGGAGGAGGAACTAACTGCAGCGGCAACGGTGATCGACGCAGGTTCGATGATCCTGCCGAGCGTGGTCAAGGGTACCGGCCCATTCCCGGATTCGCATGTCCGTTGGCTCAACGAGCCGCAGACCACGGCCGAACGACTGGCCGCGGCCAGCCTTTACGAAGCCCTGATGACGCAGACCTGCCTCGACCTCATCGAGGCAGAGGGGCCGATTATCGTCGAGGGTCCATTTGCCGCCAATCAACTCTATCTCCGGGCGCTCCACACGCTGACGAAGCGCCCGGTGCACGCATCGGAAGCATCCACCGGGACGGCGATCGGCGCGGCCTTGCTGACCGGGATCACGCTCGACGTCAAAATGCGGAGCATCGTCGACACGCTAGACGGACTGGACGATTATGCCCGGGAGTGGCAATCCAGGGCCGGTAAAAACTAGGCCGTGACGCAGATCGTCCGGTGCGGACAATCAACGGTTACACGCTGATCCGGGTGTTCAGAAGACTAAAGCGTGACGATCAGCACCGCTATGAAGCCGATCGAAACAGTCGCGACGGCCATCGCGACCCGCTGCCGGCAAGCCTCGACGGAGCGCCAGGATTTGGGTTCACCGAACAACTTCGAGATCGCATGTGACATGGCAGTCTCCCACGAACGGAGCCACTCATTGGCTCCGGCTGATATTGACACATTTTCGTCATAATCCACGCCGCGTCAACAATCACGACTAGATTGGTATTCTAAAGATGGCCGGTTTCGAAAAATTCCTCCCTGTGTTGAGCCGGGTCGTTAACCGATCTCTCCCGAGGCAGGTTAGCAGCAAGTCTCGGGCGAAACGTCACGCCTGTGGCCTTGTCAACTGACGGCCCATCAGCCAATACAACTGTTGAATTGTCAGACAACATGACAGACGACAGTCGTACGCTTGTAAGGAGGAGCCATGACAACGCACACGACAGATGAGGCTTCTCGAAGGGGACTGGGACTCGCCGGGATGGCAGGCCCCGCGGTCATGCTGCTCGGCATGCTGCTCTTTGCAATGAACGATGCCATGGGCAAATGGCTGGTGGCAAGTTACGGCCTGGGTCAGGTCATCCTGATCCGCAGCATTGCCGCACTTCTGATCCTTGCCCCCTTTCTCTGGATGGCCGGCCGGAAGCCGGTCCTCGAGGCGGAGCGACCCTGGCTGCAGTTCATGCGCGTCGTTTTCTCGACACTGGAACTCTTCTGTTTCTACTATGCGGTCATGTATCTGCCGCTGGCCGATGTCATGACCTACTGGCTCGCAGCCCCGATCTATGTGGCGGCGGCAGCGCCCTTCCTGCTTGGAGAAAAGGTCGGCTGGCGGCGCTGGACCGCGATTGCAATCGGCTTCATCGGGGTCGTGATCACGCTCGAGCCATCGAGCGCCATGTTCACCGCGCCCGCTCTGATCTCGATCATCGGCACCGCCGCCTTCGCCTTCATGATGCTCTCCGGCCGCAGCCTGCGCGGCACGCCGGACAAGACGCTTGTACTGTTCCAGACGGGTGGAGCCGCAGTGGTTGGCCTCGTTGCTGCACCCTTCGGCTGGACACCGATCACGTCGGCGAATGAAATCCTGCTGCTCGGACTTCTCGGCATTGTCGCCATGAGCGCGCACATGCTGGTCAACCGCGCCTTGAAGATCTCGGACGCAGCGACCGTCGCGCCGCTCCAGTACACCTTGCTGCTATGGGCGGTGGTCTTCGGCTATTTCTTCTTCGGCGAAGTGCCTCGACTGACCATGATCGTCGGCGCGACCCTCATCGTCGGATCGGGCCTGTTCATCTTCTTCCGCGAGCAACAGTTGAAGAAGCGGGACAAGGTCCTGCCCTCCGTCCCCGAATGATCAACTAAAAAGCCCGCAGCGGTCTCCCGCTGCGGGCTTCTTCTGGTGCGGCGCCCAAGGGCGCCACGACCAGGGAGGTCACTTACGGACTTCGGCGAGCTTGGCGAGAATGTCGTCCACCACTTCAGCGCCGATCGTGTCCTTGTGCTTTTCATAGACAACCATGGACTTTTCGCGGATGCGCTGCTGCTCTTCCGGCGAAAGCGTGTTCACCTCAAGACCAGCTGCTTTGATCTTCTCCAGCGACTGCTTGTTGAGATCGGCGATAACCGAACGCTCGACGTCGCGACCAACCGTTGCGCATTCACGCAATGCTGCCTGCTCCTCCGGCGTATAGGTGTCGAAGATCGCCTTGGAGAACAGGAAGAGGAACGGCGTATAGGCGTGGTTCGTCTCGGTGACGTATTTCTGCACCTCAAAGAACTTTGAAGTATCGATCGTCACATAGGGGTTTTCCTGAGCGTCGATGGTCTTGGTTTCGAGCGCCGAGAAGACTTCGCCAAATGCCATCGGCGTCGCGTTTGCGCCGAGGTTCTGGAAGGTATCGAGGAAGATGTTGTTCTGCATGACGCGAACCTTCATCCCTTCGAAATCTTCCCACTTCGTCACCGGACGCACCGAGTTGGACAGGTTGCGGAAACCGTTCTCCCAGTAGCCGAGATTCACCAGGCCAACGGCTTCGAGCTTCTGGTTCATCATCTCGCCGAATTCGCCGTCGAGCACCTGATAGGCCTCATCAGCGGAGCCGAACAGGAACGGCAAGTCGAAAACGCCGAGCGCCGGCTCGATGCCGACGAGCGGCGAGGACGATGTAACAACAGCTTCCTGCACGCCGGAACGTAGAGCCTGCGTCGCCTGAAGGTCGCCACCGAGGGCACCGCCCCAGAATGCCTGCAGCTTCAGCTTGCCACCGGACTTCTCGTCCAGGCATGACTGCATGGCTTCGATGCCGTTACCAACCGGGTGATCAGCATTGATGCCGTTCGATACGCGGATCGTGCGGTCGTTGAATTCCGCAAAAGCCGGAACGGCTCCGGAAACGGCGAGTGCCAGTGCTGTTGTTGCGAGTAGTGTCTTCCTCATGGTGTATCCTCCCTTGGATTTTAATGAGCTGGTTGAACTTCTTTCCTCACCGTAGCCATTGTGCCGGCACGATGACGATCTCGGGAAATATGACGAGCAGGACGAGAACCAGCACCTGCGCCAGCAGGAACGGAACAATGCCCGTCACGACTTTGCCAAGCGGGACGCGCCCGACCCCGCTGACCACGTTGAGCACCACGCCCACAGGCGGTGTGATCAAACCAATGCAGCAGTTCATGATGAACATGACACCGAAATAGACCGGATCGATGCCCGCCTGCTTGATGATCGGCATCAGCACAGGCGTCAGGATCAGGATGGTCGGTGTCAGGTCCAGTGCGGTACCGACCACCAGGACCAGCGCCATGATGACGAACATCAGCAGCATCGGCCGATCGATCAAAGGCTCGATGTAGCGCGTGATCTCGCCAGGAATGTTGGCTGCGGTAATCAGCCAGGCGGAGACCAGAGCCGCGCAAACTAGGAACATGATGATCGAGGTTGTCTTGGCCGCCTGCAGGATAACACGCGGCAGATCCTTTGGCTTCAACTCGCGATAGATCACCATGCCCACGAACATGGCATAGGCAGCCGCAATGACAGCCGCTTCCGTAGGCGTGACCACCCCGGCCTTGATCCCTCCGAGGATGATCACTGGCATGCCGAGGGCCCAAGCGGCACGCCCTGTGGCTCGCAAACGCTCTTTCGCTGGCGCTTTCGGCAAGGGCTTCACGTTGTCCTTGCGAACCACGATCTGCCAGGCAATGACGAGCGCGATGCCCATCAACATACCGGGCACGATCCCAGCCATGAAGAGCTGTGTGATCGACACATTGGCGGCCACACCGAAGACGATGAACGCCATTGATGGCGGGATGACGGGTGCGATGATACCCCCGGACGCAATAAGGCCGGCGGAACGCGGCACATTGTATCCCGCCTTGGCCATCATCGGAATGAGGATCGCGGCCAGAGCGGCCGTATCGGCAGCAGCCGAGCCGGAGATGCTGGCCATGATCACGGCAGCCATAATGGCGACGATGCCGAGGCCGCCGCGAATATGCCCCACGCAGGCAATCGCAAACTCGATGATGCGCCGCGACAGGCCGCCGGAATTCATCAGCTCTCCGGCCAGCACAAAGAACGGGATGGCGAGCAGCGTAAACGTGTCGGCGCCCGCGATCATGTTCTGCGCGATGATCTGGCTGTTGAACATGCCCATGTACCACATGAGCGTGACGCCGCAGAACATCAGAGCGAAAGCGACAGGAACGCCAATGGCCATGGCGCCGAGCAGCGAAGTGATAAAGACGACAAGGGTCATCAGGCGCGCTCCACCAGCTTCTCGATGCCGTGGTGTTCGCCCGCAAAGGCTGCGATTTCACTTTCGGTGACACGCCCTGTGACGAGACGGAAGAGGCGTTCGAGCGCAATCAGGCTGCAGCCGGCACCCGTGAAGAAGCCGATGCCGTAGACCCAGCCCATGGAGAGCCCGGTCACTGGTGCGCTCATGCTGGCATTGATCGGCAACTGCTTCCAGGTTCCCCAGAAGAAGATGGCGGAAACGCCGAGGATCAGGAGATTGGAGAGGATCATGCAGAGGACCCGGCCGCGCCGACCGAACAGGGCCACCAGGCTTTCAACGCCCATATGGCCATATTCGCGAAACCCGACGACCGCGCCAATGAAGGTCAACCAAACGAAGAAGTAGCGGGCCATTTCATCCGAGACCGTGAGGCCGGAGTTGAAGCCATAGCGCAAGATGACGTTGACGAACACCATGATCGCCATGCCCGACAAAAGCAGGATCAAAAGCAGTTCAAGCAGCTTGTAGAAGAGATCGACAACTCTGGTCATACGCCCTCACGCTTTGTCGAGCAGGCCGCGCTGGGCCAGGTTACGGAAAAGAGCATGCGTTCCGAAGGTCCATTCCGGGCAGGCATCCGTGCGATCGACCCAGTTCACCAGGCGACCAAGCGTCGGTGTCGCGATCTCGACGCGATCGCCAACCTCATGCGTGAAGCCAAGGCCAGCACCACGGCGATCCTTGACCGGCGCGAACATGGTGCCGAGGAACAGAACCGCACCATCGGGATATTGGTGATTGCGGTTGCGCAACTGCGCAACAAGGTTTTCCGGCGCACGGCTGATCGCTTCCATCGGACTTTCCCCCGTCATTTCAAAGCCGTCCTCGCCTCGTACGAGCAGCGAAACGCGAACCTTGCGCAGCACGTCCATCGTGAAGCTGCCATGGAAAAGCCGAACGAAGGGCCCTATCGAGCACGATGCATTGTTGTCCTTCGCCTTCCCCAGGAGCAGCGCCGACCGCCCCTCAACATCCCTCAGATTGACGTCGTTGCCGAGTGTCGCGCCGATGATCTTGCCGTCGGAACGAACGGCAAGAACGATTTCGGGCTCAGGATTGTTCCATTGGGAAATCGGGTGAATGCCGACGGAATCGCCACAGGTCACCGACGACATGGGCTGGGCCTTGGTGAAGATCTCCGCATCCGGGCCGATACCGACCTCCAGATATTGCGACCAGAGGCCCATATCCTGCAGCAGCGCTTTAACCTTCGCTGCCTGCTCGGAGCCGGCGACGAGCCCACGCAGGCTGTCGCCAAGCACGGGTGCCAGCTTCTCGCGGATGGCCTGGGCACGGCCGGCATCGCCCTTCGCCTGTTCCTCGATCACCCGCTCCAGCATGCTGTCGGCGAATGTCACACCGGCAGCCTTGACCGCTTGCAGGTCGATGGGAGCGAGCAGATGACCGGCCTCGCCGGACAGGAACTGGTCGAGCGTGCCAAGAGCCGGCAGGCTCTCCTCAGCCACCAAGCGCTCGGCGAGATCCTCCAGCTCGAACAGGCCGGAAACTGTGGGGGAGATGCCCGTCAGGTCGTAGAGGGTGCCGTTGCGCACGAATACCGGGCATGGACCTCCGGCTGCCTTCGACCACACCCTGCCCACCAGCACAGCCTGGGAGGAATCTTCCGGCAGAATATAGACGGATTCGAGACTTTGACGGCGCTGCAAGATGGACCTCCTCCTTGTCCTCCGGCATGAACGACCCTGTCGCCTGCCATATTGTCAGGATGTCTGACAACTCTTGATCCGAATTCATAGGGTCAGATTTGATGCCTGTCTACCCCGGACGACGGACTTGTGGACAAAGCTGCCGCACGAGACCGTCTCAGAACTGCTCGAGGCTGAGATCGATGCGGCTTGCCGCACCGTGCAGATGCGCGCGCATGGCCTCGCGTGCGCCAGCACCGTCCCGCTTGGCGATCGCGTCTCTCAGCCGGACGTGTTCGGCAATGGTCACTTCGACGATCTCCTCGAGCACGGCGCGGGAGCGTGCCGCATCGATCGCGAGGCTGATCCGCTCGGCGATGAAGCCGATGAACAGCGCGAAATACTCGTTGTGCGTCGCCTCGGCGACGGCACGGTGGAAGGCGAGATCGGCGACGATGCCCTGCTCTGTCCACTTCTCGGCCCCCGTCATGCGCGACAGCGCCTCGTCGATCCTCTCGAGATCCTCAGCGGTGTGGTGCACGGCAGCGAGACCGGCCGCCTCGATCTCAAGCGGCACACGCAGCTGAAAGAGCGCGCGAAAACTCTGCGGCTCGGAGAGCTCGCCATCCTTGATGCGGATCGGTCTGGCCGAGGGTTCGCTGACAAATGCGCCGACTCCCTGTCTCGTCTCGACCATGCCTTCGTTCCGCAACTGCGCAATGGCCTCGCGTACGACAGAGCGGCTGACGCCGAGCGTCTTGGCCAGAACGTGCTCGGTCGGCAATCTCTCGCCGGGCTTTAAGCGCCCCTGGCTGATCTCGTCGGCCAATTGCGCGGCAATTCGGGCCGGCAGGTGCTCACTGCGCCTGATCTGTCCGAAATTCAATTGCCCGAGGTCGATCGACATGCCCGCTGGTCTCCTTGCCACCTGCTCCGGTATTTCACGAATCCGCACCTGAATTCAATTGGCAACCGGGATTCATGATCCCTGCGGGGTCGATGGCCTGCTTGATCGCAGTCAGGAGATGCAGCTGCGTGGCCGGCACACGCGACAGAAAATCCGGTTTCTTCAGCCGACCAATACCATGCTCGGCGCTGATCGAACCCTGGAAACCATCCAGAACATCATTCACGACGCGCTTGGCCGTGTAGATCCGCTCGGCCACCTCGTCCCTGGATAGACCAGAAGGCGGCAGCACGTTGAGATGCACGTTCCCGTCGCCGACATGACCGTAGGAAACGCAGGTGCAATCCGGCAAGCGCGCTGCGATGGCCGCTTCCGCCCGTTCGACGAACTCCGGAAGACACGACAAAGGCACAGACACGTCCGTTCGCAGATGCGCGCCCCGTTTGGCCTGCCCCTCGTTCATCCCCTCGCGGAAGAGCCAGAGAGAGCGGGCCTGGCTCCGCGACGTTGCAACGACGCCGTCCAGTACCAGGCCGTCCTCGAGAACACCTTCCAGAAAACGGTGCATCAGGTCTTCGATATCCACGAGGCCGGAACCCGAGATCTCGAGCAGCACATAGGCCGGATAATCGCCGCTCATCGGCATGGCGAGATCAGGAATTGCCTCTTGCGCGAGGGTGAAAGCGATCGGCGGCATGAATTCGAAGGCTGACATGAGATCGCAGCAATCGCGTCTCGCGCGGCGATAAAGCGTGATCACGTCCGTCAGAGCGCCCATACCGAGCAAGGCAGTCGCCACCTTTTCGGCTGGCGGCATCAGCTTGACTGCGACAGCCGTAATGATACCGAGCGTGCCCTCAGCACCAATAAACAGCTGCTTCAGATCGATCCCGCGATTGTCCTTGCGCAGCGTCGAAAGCCCATCGAAGATCGCCCCATCGGGGAGAACGACCTCCAGGCCGAGAACAAGCTCTCGCGTCATGCCATAGCGCAACACGTTGATTCCGCCTGCATTGGTCGAGACATTGCCGCCGATCCGGCAGGAACCCTGCGCACCGAGCGCAAGCGGGAAGTAGAGCCCCGCATCCTCCACCTTGTCCTTGAAGTCCTGCAGGATGGCGCCCGCCTCGACGACGGCCGAAAAATCATCTGCATCGATGCGGCGGATCGCCGTCATGCGCTCGAGACTGACGACAACCTGGCTCGCCGGCGCGTCGGGAGTGCCCCCGAGAACCAGCCCCGTATTGCCACCTTGCGGCACGATCGCGAGCCCCAGCGAGCGGATGGTCCTGACGGCAACGGAGACCTCCTCAGTCGTTCGCGGACGGACAACCGCGACAGCACCGGTCGTGACATCCCCATGCCAATCCCGGCAGTAGCGCTCGACCTCGGCACCGACGATGACCATGTCAGGCCCGAGCGCCTTGATGAGGCTGGGAACCGGGTCGCCCGCCCCGCCCCACACATCCTTCCCCTCGATCACGCTTTCCACGGCCATCATCAGTCTCCCCGTCGGCCCATCTGGAGATGGACAAAGAATTTGGTTTCCACGAGAATGATATAAGGTTATCAGACAACCTTACAAATGGTTTTTGAAGAAGGCCCTTGTGCAGACGCGCGCGGGGTCAAAGAATGACATGGGAGGAGACTGTCACATGCATATTCTGGTGATTGGCGCGGCCGGCATGGTCGGACGCAAGCTGGCGCAGCGGCTTACCCGCGATGGTGAGCTGCAGGGACGGCAGATTACGGCGATGACACTCGCCGATGTCGTGGCGGCCGACGCCCCCGCCGGCTTCGACGGCAGAGTGACGATCGAAGCCGTCGATCTGTCCGAGCCCGCGTCTGCCGAGCGCCTGATCGCATCGCGCCCCGATGTCATCTTCCATCTCGCTGCGATCGTCTCTGGTGAAGCGGAACTCGACTTCGAAAAGGGTTACAAGATCAACCTCGATGGCACCCGCTACCTGTTCGAGGCAATCCGGCTTGCCCGTATGGCTGACGGCTATTGCCCGCGTGTGGTCTTCACCTCATCGATCGCGGTCGTCGGTGCACCGCTGCCCTATCCGATCCCGGACGAGTTCCACACCACGCCGCTCACCAGCTACGGCACGCAGAAGGCGATTTGCGAGCTACTGCTCTCCGACTATTCCCGGAAGGGGTATTTCGACGGTATCGGCATCCGCCTGCCGACGATCTGCATTCGCCCCGGCAAGCCAAACAAGGCGGCCTCGGGCTTCTTCTCCAACATCCTGCGCGAGCCGCTGGTCGGCCAGGAGGCCGTCTTGCCGGTCGGCGAGGATGTCCGCCACTGGCATGCCTCGCCCCGATCCGCGGTCGGCTTCCTCATCCACGGCGCAAACATCGACCTGGAAACCGTCGGCCCGCGCCGCAACCTGTCGATGCCCGGCCTCAGCGCAACCGTTGGCGAGCAGATCGAAGCGCTGCGCCGCGTGGCAGGGGAGAACGCGATCAAGCTCATCCGCCATGAGCCCGACGAGATGATCATGCGCATCTGCGCCGGCTGGGCTCCCGGCTTCGAAGCAACCCGCGCCCGCGCACTCGGCTTCACCGCCGAAAGCTCTTTTGACGAAATCATTCGAGTGCATATCGAGGATGAGCTGGGAGGCAAGCTTTGACGGGAACGGAAAACAAGCGGATCGCCTTTCTCGGGACGGGACTGATGGGCGCGCCCATGGCGAGGCGCCTGCTCGCGGCTGGTTTCCATGTCACGGTGTGGAACCGCGATAGGGCCAAGGCAGAACCTTTGGCCGCGGCCGGCGCCAGGGTTGCAGAGAGCCCGGCAGACGCCGTCTCCGGCGCAAGCGTGGTCTTCACCATGCTATCGGACGGCTCTGCGGTCGAGGATGTGCTCTTCACCAAGGGCACGGCCGAAGCGCTGGAAAAGGGCACGATCGTCATCGACACATCTTCGATCGCACCGCCAATCGCAAAAGACCATGCGAGCCGGCTCGCCGATCGCGACATCGCCCATGTCGATGCACCTGTGTCGGGTGGTGTCGTCGGTGCGGAAGCCGGCACGCTGGCAATCATGGCGGGCGGCGATGCCGATGTCATCGAGAGCCTTACGGATGTCTTCGCGCCGCTCGGGCGCGTGACCCATGTCGGCCCCTCGGGCGCTGGCCAGATCTGTAAGCTCGCCAATCAGCAGATCGTCGCGATCACCATCGGCGCCGTTGCAGAAGCCATGATGCTCGTCGAAGCTGGCGGCGCATCGCGGGAGAAGTTTCGCGAAGCGATCCGCGGCGGCTTTGCCGAAAGCCGTATCCTGGAACTGCACGGACAGCGTATGGTCGAGCGGCGCTTCGAGCCGGGCGGCCCCTCGCGCCTGCAGTTGAAGGACCTGAACGCCGTCGCCGCCATGGCCGAGACCTTTAGCCTTGAGCTTCCGCTGACCTCGGACGTTCGCGAGGCCTTCGAAGCCTTCGTTGCAGACGGCAATGGCGAACTAGACCACAGTGGCCTTCTGCTTCATCTGGAAAAAATCAACCACCGCAAAGGTGCCGCCGATGACCGAGTTTGAGAAACCGAAACGCCGCCTCCGTTCGCAGGATTGGTTCGACAATCCCGATCATCTCGACATGACCGCGCTCTACCTGGAGCGCTTCATGAACTACGGCACGACGCCGGAGGAACTGCGCTCCGGCAAGCCGATCATCGGGATCGCCCAATCGGGCTCCGATATCAATCCCTGCAACCGTCATCACTTGGATCTTGCCAAACGCGTACGCGACGGCATCCGCGACGCCGGCGGTATTCCGATCGAATTCCCGTCGCATCCGCTGTTCGAGAACTGCAAGCGACCGACGGCAGCCCTTGACCGCAACCTTGCCTATCTCGGCCTGGTCGAGTTGCTCTACGGCTATCCCTTCGATGGCGTCGTGCTGACGACCGGCTGCGACAAGACCACGCCCTCTGCACTGATGGCGGCGTCGACGGTGGACATCCCAGCCATCGTGCTCTCCGGCGGCCCCATGCTTGACGGCTGGCATGATGGCGAGCTGGTGGGCTCCGGCACCGTGATCTGGCGCTCTCGTCGCAAATATGCGGCCGGCGAGATCAGCCGCGAGGAATTCCTCGAACGCGCCCTCGATTCGGCCCCCTCTCCCGGCCATTGCAACACCATGGGCACAGCGTCGACCATGAACGCGATTGCCGAGGCACTCGGCATGTCGCTTACCGGCTGCGCTGCCATTCCCGCCGCCTATCGTGAACGCGGCCAGATGGCCTATCGGACGGGCAAGCGGGCGGTCGAACTCGTGCTTGAAAACATCCGCCCCTCGGACATTCTCACCCGCGACGCATTTCTCAATGCCATCAGGGTCAACTCGGCGGTCGGCGGATCGACCAACGCCCAGCCGCACCTGATGGCCATGGCCAAGCATGCCTGCGTCGAGCTCCTGCCCGAGGACTGGCAGGTTCACGGCTACGACATTCCGTTGCTCGCCAACGTCCAGCCGGCCGGCGCCTATCTCGGCGAGCGATTCCACCGCGCCGGAGGCGTACCGGCAATCATGTGGGAGCTGATGCAGGCCGGAAAGCTCGACGCAAACTGTCGCACGGTGACCGGCCGTACCATGGCTGAGAACCTGGAGGGACGAGAGGCGACGGATCGGGAGGTGATCAAGCCCTATCACGAGCCGATGCGAGAACGCGCGGGCTTCGTTGTGCTGAAGGGCAACCTCTTCGATTTTGCGATCATGAAGACGAGTGTCATCTCCGAGGGTTTCCGCCTGCGTTACCTGCAGGAAAAGGGCCGCGAGGGCGTCTTCGAGGGCCGTGCGATCGTCTTCGACGGCTCGGAGGATTACCACAAGCGCATCAACGATCCCGCCCTGGAGATCGACGAGGACTGCGTTCTCGTCATCCGCGGCGCCGGCCCGCTCGGCTGGCCGGGTTCGGCCGAAGTGGTCAACATGCAGCCGCCGGATCACCTCATCAAGCGGGGCATTCTCAGCCTGCCGACGATCGGCGACGGCCGCCAGTCCGGCACAGCCGACAGCCCGTCGATCCTCAACGCATCGCCTGAAAGCGCGGCGGGCGGCGGTCTGGCCTGGGTCAGGACCGGAGACGTCATTCGCATCGACCTGAATGAGGGGCGTTGCGACATGCTGGTCGGCGACGAGGAAATCGAAAGGCGCAAGGCCGAGGGCATTCCGCCCGTGCCGAAAGACGCAACGCCATGGCAGCGGCTTTATCGCCAGACGGTCACCCAACTAGCCGATGGTGCGACGATCAAAAACGCGGAGGATTTCCGTCAGATCTCCAAGACGCCGCCCCGCCACAACCACTGAGGCGCAATTCGGCCGTTCGCTTCCTTTCGGAGAAACGGTCGAATAATCAAGGGCAAGACACGTTTCATCGGGAACCGTCCGAGGGGAATTTCATTCTCCTGTCACAGACGATGGATGGAGATCCCGATGAAACCCGTTATAAAACTGCTCTCAGCGTCAGCGCTCGCCGCCGGGATGGTGATTGGTGGCGTCGTACTCGCGTCAGCCGCGCTCGCCCCGGAAGAAGACCCCCACCGATTCACCGGCCTAGACATCAAGGACCTCTGGACGATGGAGCCTGTCCGCATCGACAGGACCGCACAGAATCTGGAGCGCTTGCCACCCCGCTATGCAAGTCATGTGGTGATGGTCGAACCCGACCTGGGGGCATCGGATCAGAGTGAGCAGACGGCCACCGCAGGGCGAGGTTCTAAGGTCGGTGACATCGACACTCTCGTCACTGCGGCGATCGACGAATCGACATCCGGTTTCGGCGCCGACACGCTGCCTCCGGAGCATTTCTCCTGGTGTGAAGCACGCTATCGTTCCTACGATCCCGTCCGCAACACCTATCGCAGCTTCAGCGGCGACATTCGTCCCTGTGACTCACCCTATCAGGTCGAGATCATGGCGGAGCTGGAAGAAGGTGATGCAAGGGTCATGACCGTCAGTGCCAACGGAAGCAATCCTGGTGCTGGCATGGAGGACGAAGGCCACGTCATGGCCTGCATGGAACGCTATCGCTCCTATCGTCGGAGCGACAACACCTACCAGCCTTATGGCGGCGGCCCGCGCCAGCCCTGTCAGCTGGCGTCGTTCTGACGCTGGAAGCTCTTGGCCAGAATAAGGCCCGGCGGCGGGCTAATCGTCTGATCGCCGGCCACTTTCTCACTGATATAGCTCAGGGCATTTTGAAGCCCGTTCATCGTATAGGGCTTCTCGATTGCCCCGATCGCGCCGACGAAACCTTCCGGTATCCGTTTGACATTCCCAGTGACGAAGACGAAGGGGACCTCGCGTTCCGCAAGCCGGCGCCCGATCTCGATTCCCGAGGGACCATCGCTGAGGTGGACATCGACGAAGGCGAATTCGGGCGTGCTGGATTCGATAATGTCGAAAGCAGCCTTGCGCGATGCGGCCGTTCCGACGACGACATGGCCGGCAGCCTCCACTTCAAGCTCCAGTTCGAGGGCAAGAAGCGCCTCATCCTCGACGATCATGATTTTCAAGTGTCTGTTTCCTTTGCATCTTCGACCAGCATCGTGACCTGAACGTTAGTCCGGTAGCCTTCGACCTCCCGGGCGATCTTCGCGCCCAGCTGTTTCGCACAGGTCTCCAGCATCAACTTGCCAAAAGCCTCCTCCTCCGGATTAACGGAGACTGGCTTCGTCGTGTCCGTCACCCGGATCAAGAAATGCCCGTTGGTGCGCCGCACCTCCAGATGGATATCGCCACCCCCATCGCTCAGCCCCCGGCGCACGGCATCCAGGACCAGCTCGTTTATAATGAGAGCAAGCGGCGAAGCCTTAACAGCGGGAACCAGCACCGGCGACAGGTCGGTCGTCACGCGAATGTCGTCGCGTTTCAAGGCGCCTACCAGATCCTCGATCAGATCCTTGGCAAAATCTGAAACGTCGAAGCGCCCAAGGTCGGCGCTTGTGAACAGCTTTCGTTGCACTGTACTAAGTGCTTCGACGCGATTGAGCACCGAGAACAAGGTGCGCTTTACGAGGTCGTTTCCAGACATTCGCGCCTGCAGCTTGACGATCGAGGCGATGGTCAAGAGGTTGTTCTTCACACGGTGGTCGACCTCATGCACCAGAAGGGTCTGGGCCTTCAGCGCTTCGGACAGGTCATGCGTCCGCCGTGCGACCTCACGTTCGGCCGATTGCCGCGCCTCTGCGAGATCGAGTTCCTTGCTTTTGATCGTCGTGAAATCGAGCTGTGATGCAAAGAAATAGACCACTTCGCCGTCGGCATCCCGGACGGGGCTGACGAAAAGCGCATTCCAGAACTGGCTACCGTCCTTCCGATAGTTGAGGATGTCGATCGCAACGTCCCGCTCTGCCGCAATGGCCTCGCGCAGACGGGCAATCGCACCGCTGTCCGTTTCCGGTCCCTGCAGCAAACGGCAGTTGCGCCCGATGAGCTCATCGGTGCTGTAACCAGTCAGGTTCGAAAACGCCTGATTGCAGAAAATGATTGGGTTGTCGGGCTGGCGCGGATCCGTAATCAGCATTGGCATGCGGGTAGCCTTGAAGGCTGCCGCGAACGGATCCTCGGATGGATGGGAGGCGAGAAGGCGGTCGCCGGCGTCTTGTGCGTCGCGGCGCGAGGAGTTTTGATCAGACATTCATACCCAGTCCTGGAACAGGCCACCATCGACAACAACGGCCAAATAAAAAAGTTCCGTGCACTCTCAAAAATTTTGACGACCAGGGATTTTGAAATGCCAAGGCCGCCCGAACCCGGCCATAAGGGGCAATAGACACGGAAACGTGTTTGTCCTATCTGACATAACATAAGCCGCAACGCATAGCTCAAGGCAGCCGGATATATGTCCCACGACGAGCAACAAAACGTGATACCCGGCTTTCTCAGGAATGGCGGCCAGATGGCCGAACTTATCCTGAAACATGACTGGGCAGACGGTCTCGGCCCTATCAAAGAGTGGCCAGCCGCGCTGCGCTCGGCGCTGTCCATCTGTCTGAACTCCAGCTTTCCCACGGCCATTTATTGGGGCCCGGAAATGCGGCTCCTCTATAACGATAGCTGGGCACCCATTCCGGCAGACCGCCATCCCTGGGCTTTGGGCCGACCGGCTGCCGAAGTATGGTCGGACATCTGGGATGTTGTCGGACCGCAATTCCACCAAGTGATAACCACCGGGGAAGGCGTGACGACCTACGACCAGTTGCTGATGATGGAGCGCAACGGCGTTCCGACGGAAGGCTACTGGAACTATAGCCTGTCCAGCATACGCGACGAACACGGCAACATCGTAGGCATCTTCAACCAGGGCAACGAAACCACGGCTGCCGTCCTCGCCAGGCGCCAGACGCAGGAAGAGATCGCCAGGCTGGGGCGGCTTTTCGCGCAGGCGCCGGCCGCGATCGCCATTCTGGAGGGCCCGTCGCATACGTTCAAGCTGGTCAACCCGGCCTATGAAGACCTCGTTCAGCGAAGCAACTTGCTGGGACGATCGGTTGAAGAGGCCCTGCCGGAAGTCAAGGATCAGGGCTTTATCCACCTGCTCGATACCGTCTACGCTACCAACGAACCCTTTCAGGGCAAGGCGGTGCCGGTGGAATTCGTGCGCCCCGATGGAAAACTCCAGGGGCGATACGTGGACTTCGTCTTCCAGCCGATCACCGACACGGCGGGCCAGCCAGCGGGCATTTTCATCCAAGCGTCTGATGTCACCGAGGCGACAACGGCCATGGCCGCTCTCCGGGAAAGTGAACAGCGTTTCGAAGCCATCGTGAATTCAATCGACCAGATGATCTGGTCGACCCGACAAGACGGATACCACGACTACTTCAACCAGCGTTGGTACGAATACACAGGCGTCAGCGAGGGCTTCACCGACGGCTCGGACTGGGAAAATGTCTTTCACCCCGATGACCGGGCTGAGACCTGGGCAAAGTGGCAGCACAGCCTGGAGACCGGCGAACCGTATCACGTGGAGTACCGTCTTCTGCATCGAAGCGGCGTTTATCGCTGGGTCATCGGACGCGCCCAATGCGTGCGGGACGAGAACGGCGAGATTACCCGCTGGTACGGGACCTGCACGGATATTCACGATCTCAAGGTGGCCGAAGAAGCACGCCAGCTTCTACTGCGTGAGCTAAACCACCGCGTCAAGAATCTCTTTGCGATCACTGCGGGCATGATCAACATGACCGCAAGATCATCGACATCGGTCGCAGTGATGGCTCACTCTCTGCACGGTCGCCTGCAGGCCTTGGCGAAGGCACACCACCTGATCCAGCCGGCAATTGTTGCCGGATCGTCAATTGCCGAAACCGTAGCATTCCATACACTTCTGGAAGAGATTCTGTCCCCCCACCTGGCGGATCGCGACAGACAAGTCACCCTGAAAGGCCCGGAAATAAGCCTCGGCCCGCATGCATCGACGAGCTTTGCCCTGATCTTTCACGAGTTGGCGACCAATGCGGCAAAGTACGGCCCCTTCCGCGACGCGGATGGAAGGCTCGATGTGCGCTGGCGGATGGACAAGGACGCGCTACATCTGGAATGGCAGGAAGACGTCACCCGCCCCGAAATCAAGGCTCCAAGCCAGGAAGGCTTCGGCAGCAAGCTGGCACGAACCAGCGCAATTCATCACCTCGGCGGAAGCATCGATTTTGAGTGGCTGCCGGGCGGAGTCACCATCGCTCTCACTGCAGCCGGTGATCGGCTCGCCAAGTGAGTGGGGCTTGAAGCAATCCAGGTTCTCGTGGCGCAAAATGCAAAGAGCGCCCCGATGGAGCGCTCGCATGATCTGGCGAGGGAGTTGCCAAGATCGCTGATCTAAGGCGCTGCAGCAGCGCCTAACCTGTCATCAGATCAATAGCGCGGGAAATCCGCGGGGTTGATTCCGAGCGTCTTCAGGTGGTGATCCTTCGGACGACGATGTCCTTCGACAGCAGCCGCTGCGGAGCTTGCTGCACCGAAAACGGCGATGGCACGACCGAGGAAACCCTGCTGGATGGACTTGCGGAGGCTAGACATTTCTTTGCTCGCTTTCTTCGTTTGCAAGCAGAAGATGATACTCCGAAGGCCAGATTACAATGGACGGAAAGTCACGACAGCCATGCAGCCGATGCAGGCCGAGTTAACCGGATCCTACATCGGCACATGACAATTTGGGCATCAGTCTTCGCTGGCGGCAACCTGTGCCAGCACCTGCCCCCTACCCCGCGCCCGAAGAATCATCGGGACAACCAGCGCAATGGCGGCGAGCGCCAGCAGGATTGCTGCGATCGGAGACGTGACCAGCACCGTCGGATCGCCCTGGCTGATCGACAAGGCGCGGCGCAGCTGCTGCTCGGCCATCGGGCCGAGGATCAGACCGACGATGACGGGCGCGATCGGATAACCGAAGACGCGCATGACATAGCCGAGCACACCGAAGGTCAGAAGCAGACCGAGTTCGAACACCGACGGATTGGCGCCGATCGTGCCAAGTGTCGCAAACACCAGAATGCCGGCATAGAGCCAGGGCTTGGGAACCGTCAGGAGGCGGACCCAGAGACCGATCAGCGGCAGGTTCAGGACCAGCAGCATGAAGTTGGCGATCAGCAGCGAGGCAATCAGACCCCAGACGAGTTGTGGATTTGTCGCGAACAGCAGCGGACCGGGCTGCAGGCCGAACTGCTGGAAACCCGCAAGCATGATCGCAGCAGTCGCCGTTGTCGGCAGGCCGAGCGTCAACAGCGGAACCAGCGTTCCGGCAGCAGAGGCATTGTTGGCCGCTTCTGGCCCGGCGACGCCCTCGATCGCACCCTTGCCGAACTCTTCCGGATGCTTCGAGAACTGCTTTTCCGCCGAATAGGACAGAAAGCTCGACACGTCCGCACCACCGGCAGGCATGGCGCCGATCGGGAAACCGATCGCCGTACCGCGAAGCCAGGGCTTCCAGGAGCGGCTCCAATCGGACTTGTTCATCCAGAGCGAGCCACGCACGGCTTCGACCTTTTCCGGAGCCCGGGCTCCCTGGGCAGCCACGTAGAGCGTCTCGCCGATGGCGAACATCGCAACCGCAAGCGTGGTGACTTCGAGCCCATCGAGCAGATCCGGCACGCCGAAACTCAGTCGTGTCTGGCCGGTCAGCTGATCGATGCCGACGATCGAGAAGGCGAGGCCGACAAAGAGGGCGGTCAGACCACGCAGCGTCGAGTCCCCGAAGGCTGCGGAGACGGTGACGAAAGCGAGCATCATCAGCGCGAAATACTCACGCGGACCGAAGGACAGGGCGAACTTCACGACATAGGGCGCAATGAAGGCAAGCGCGATGGTTGCCAGAAGGCCCGCAACGAAGGAGCCGATTGCGGCCGTGGCAAGGGCCGGCCCGCCACGCCCGGCACGGGCCATCTTGTTGCCTTCGAGTGCGGTCACGATCGATGCGCTCTCGCCTGGCGTGTTGAGCAGGATCGACGTCGTCGAGCCGCCATACATGCCGCCGTAATAGATGCCGGCAAACATGATCAGCGAACCGGCAGGATCGAGCTGGTAGGTCACCGGCAGCAGGAGTGCGACGGTGAGCGCGGGACCGATGCCCGGCAGGACGCCGACGAGCGTGCCGAGCGTGACACCGATCAGCGCGTAGAACAGGTTGATCGGCTGAGCGGCGATCGCCAGCCCCTGGAGAAGGAAATCAAACGTATTCACGGGGTTCCCCTCAGAAGAACAGCCGTTCGAGTGGACCCGCCGGCAAGGACAGTTGCAGGAAGCGCGCGAAGAGGATCCACACGACGAACGAGAGAGCTATGCCGGCCGGCAGCGAGATCCAGAACTGCCTTTTGCCGAAGCCGGCCGCGGTCAGAGCGAACAGGACACCTGTCGCAAGCGAGAAACCCAGCGTTTTCAGGAGCAGCATCTGCGCTGCGAGCCCGGCCACGATGAAAAGCACAGGCGGTAGCTCCTGATGCTCGCGCTCCGGAAAATCGCGGCGCATCGCAGCGAACACCGTCCAGATGCCAAGGCCGATCAAACCGATGGCAATGCCCTTCGGCACCGTCGCAGGACCGATACCGGAATAGCTGTTACCGCCTTGCAGACGGGCGACATCGTAGAAGATCAGGCCCGCCACGGCGACCAGCACCGCGGCGATGACCAGCGCCGCCCAATCTGGGCGACGCGTACGATGTCCGGAAGAACGATCTTCCGTGCTCATTTCACCAGACCGATGTCTTTGAGAATGGTCTCGGTGGCAGCGATGTCCTTGGCGAGCTGCTCTTCAAAGGCGGCGCCGGCAAGGTAGGTGTCCTGCCAGTTCTTGGTCTTCAGCGTTTCCTGCCAGCCAGCCGACTTCGCGAGCTTTTCGATATCAGCCGCGACGGCGGCCTTCTGCTCGTCGGTCAGGCCAGGAGCGGCCGCGACCATACGCCAGTTTTGCAGCACGACATCGAGACCGCTTTCCTTGAGCGTCGGAGCATCGGCACCTTCGATACGCTCCGCACTGGAAACAGCGAGCAGACGAAGCGTACCGGCCTCTACCTGCGCCTGGAATTCGCCATAGCTGGAGATGCCGACAGTCACCTGACTGCCGAGGATGGCAGCAAGCGCTTCACCGCCGCCAGAATAGGCGATGTAGTTGATCTTGGTCGGGTCGACGCCGGCAGCCTTGGCGATCAGGCCAGCACCGATGTGGTCGGTACCACCAGCCGAGCCGCCAGCCCAGGACACGGAACCTGGATCAGCCTTCAGCTTCTCAACGAGCTGGCCGATGTTCTCGATTTCCGAATTGGCGGGAACGACGATCGCTTCATACTCGCCCGTCAGGCGGGCGATCGGCGTAACATCCGCCAGCGTCACCGGCGACTGGTTGGTCAGGATCGCACCGACCATGACATAGCCACCGACGATCAGGGCGTTCGGATTGCCCTTCTGCTGGCTGGCGAATTGGGCAAGACCGATGGTGCCGCCGGCGCCCGGTACGTTCACAACCTGAACATTGCCGGAAATGCCTTCAGCCTGCATCACCTGCTGCAGCGAACGGGCCGTCTGGTCCCAGCCGCCGCCAGGCGCAGCCGGAGCGATGATCGTGTAGTCGGCAGCCGCGGCCGGAAGGGCGAGAGCGCCTGCAAGGAACGAAGCCAGGAAAAAGTGTTTCAAGATAGTCCTCCACCATCAATGCGGTCATTGCCGCTTGCGAATGATCTGTGGGGAGAGCGCGGTTGCGCAGCATGCGGACGACGCCGCTTCAGGCCGTGACCTGCTCCTCCCAGTCCCATCTGGTCCCGCCTCCACGGGAAGATGTGAAAATAGACCTAGCAGCGAAACCTGTCACGCACCTGTCATCGCGCTGGACCTTGACTGACGGCATCGAAGTGGTTGTCGGCGGGAAAATGCGTGAGGACTGACTTACACTCAGGATACGCGGGCCTGATCGTTGAGATCGCGAACGAGCCTTTGATGACCACGCAATTCGGTCAGCACTTCACCGAACCGTACCAGGCCGCGCCCGGCCAGCATGTCCTTCAGCTTGATGAAAACGTCAGCAGTCGCAATCGCATCGCCGAGTGCCGTGTGGCGATCTTTCTCGTCGATATGCACACCGAGCCTGTCGGCGAGCGCATCGAGCGTATGTGTTTCAGCGCGACCGAAGGCGGCGGCCGACACCAGGACCGTATCCAGGATCGGGTTCATGAAGCGCAGCCCGACTTCCTTCTCCCGTCGCGTGAGAAACTCCATATCGAACGGCGCATTGTGTGCCACGAGCACAGCCCCTTCCGCAAAGCGGTGAAACTGCCGCACGGCCTCCTGAACGCTCACCGCATCTGCGACCATCGCGTCCGTCAGGCCATGGATTGCAGATGCGGACAGCGGTATCGGCCGCCCCGGATTGACGAGCAAGTCGAACACCTCGTTCTTGACGCGCTTTCCATTGACGATGCGGACAGCCGCGATCTGGACGATCTCGTCGCCCTGTTCCGGCAGCAAGCCCGTCGTTTCCGTATCGAAGACCACATAGGTCAGGCCATCGAGCCGGGCGTCACTGAGCTTCTCGTAGTGCAGGCGCGACAGCAGATCGAAGTCGTAGACGACATGCCGCGACATGTCCGCTCCAACCGGTCGCAGCCGCTCGATTGGCCGCAGCCGGGTCGAGATCGACGGCGCGTCGTCATCGGCCCCAACGACCAGAACGATGCCGTGGGTCCTGAGTATCGTCTCACAGGTCACGCCGCCGTCGAAGACCGGCTCTTCCAACCAGTGATCCACGCTCTCGGGCGACACGGCGCCGCCCTTCCAGGACAAGGTCAGATCGGCAGCCCCTTGGGCTTCGCTGATTGTGAGATGAAACTGGGCAGCAGCAGTCGCCGTGCTAACACGGGAAACAAGGTGTCCAAGGAGACTGACGATATCGAAGGCATTGCAGCGGACGGCAATTTCGGCGACCTCGACGTCGAGCGTGAGCTTTTGGCCTTCGAGGTCGCGGCGGAGTTGGCCGGCGAGCTCCCGCACATCCGTCGGCGCCATTGGCCAACCATCGGACCGACAGCTTTCAAAGCGGGCCTCGAGATCCGCGAGCGTCGCATCCAACGCCTGCAGCTGCGCCGAAACAGGGGCATCGGCTCCCGTACCGGGGCCATCCGAGACAAGTGCATGGCGCAGATCCGAGACGATGGGCCGGACCTGCAGGAACACGTCACCAAGGAGAGCGTCACGCCGGGCATAGGCCGCAACTTCGGTCGTCACATCGCGCAGGGTCATGACATAGGCCGCCGGATCACCGCCATTGTCGCTGGCGAGCCTCATGCGCCCGGCAAGCCGGCGCCGACCGCAGGGGCTGAGACAGATGAACTCGACCACCGCATCTGGATCCGAGCTCTCCAGAAGCCGGTGATGCGCGTCGCGGATCGGCCCTTCACTCAGATAGTCGAAGATGTTGCGATCGAGGCAAACAGGGCGCTGCGAGCCCGCAAGCATCTGTTGCGCCACTCCGTTGTAGAAGACGAGATGATGTCTACCCGTACAGAGGAGAACGGCGGGTGGCACGTCGGCGAGCAGCTGTTCGAGCTTGTTCTTGTCGGACGACAGGCGCGTGGTTTCGCGCTGCACCTGTTCCGCGAGCGCGCCTCGCGTCTGTGCAAGGGTCGCCGCGGTTGCGGAGGCGGCATCGGCAAGATCACCGAGATAGCGTGCCTCTTCTGCCTGGAAGTCATTGGCCACATCGGCATGCGCCCGGGCACGCATGGCCGATGCGACCTTGTCGATCGGGCGGGCGAGATGCGTGTCGAAGAGAAACCAGACCCAGGTGATCAGAGCGAGGATCAGAAAGCCGGCAGCGATAGCACTCTGCATGAACGCGTTCAGCATGTCCGGGCTACCCTCGCGGTGGTAACCGAACCACAGACCGACAGCCAAGGCCGCCACGGCACCGGCAGCCAACGCCACGAAGAACAGCAGGATACGTCCGCGCAGGCTGATCCTGGTCATTTTTCCCTCACCCTGCCGAACACGCGATCTTCAACGCAGCATCATCAGGCGCGACCTTGCTCCACTCGGCACCCTGAAGGCTGCCGTCATCGGCAATATTGATATCCGGGGTAATCAGATCCGCCCGCTGTGCATTCTGGCAGTCATAGACCACCTTGACCGGCGTCACCGGTTGCCAGCGAGAGACGAGCAGGACGTCGACCATAACGAGGCCCGGCTGGTTCGGATGCCGCTTCGCCCCCCTCACATCAAGCGCGATGAATCGGGTGGTCACAGGCTCGATATAGGACCAGGGGCGCCAAAACGCCGTCTGCTCGTTTTTCCAGGAGACCGCGATGCCGGGCAAGGCAATGTTCATACGATCAAACCAGCTGTATTCGCTCCAGATCGAATAACTCAACATACCAAGGCCAGCCATGGCAGGGACGATCCACTTTGGCAGCAAGCCCCGGCTCATCCAGCGCAGCAGCATCGCCACACCGGCCAGAGCAACACCGGTCACCACCGCGGCGATCAACTCAAACAGCATTCTTCATTCCTTCAGACGGGCGCTCTTCCGCCATTGGCGAGCG
The DNA here is from genome assembly GCF_050281005.1 of Allorhizobium sp. NPDC080224. Taxonomy (NCBI): domain Bacteria; kingdom Pseudomonadati; phylum Pseudomonadota; class Alphaproteobacteria; order Hyphomicrobiales; family Rhizobiaceae; genus Allorhizobium; species Allorhizobium sp. NPDC080224. The sequence continues at coordinate 51,692 of NZ_JBNNWJ010000004.1, read as the reverse complement.
CCGATTGCATGGTTCTGACGACGACGAAGGCATCACGAAGATGCGAGCGCTCGAAATCGCCGAAATCGTAGGGTGCCAGAAAGTTGTCGGGCTTGCGACCGTCGCGTACCTGCCGAACCTGATTGCGCAGGCGCATGTCGGCGATGAGATCGTAAGCTGCAATCAGATCCCGGGCTCCGGCACCGGAAATGATCCCTGCCTCCTCCGCTGCAAGCAATCGCGCCCGCGTATTCACGGGCGAGAGCCTGCCCATCAGAGCATAGACCCGCCCGAGATCGACAACCGGCACCACCCCGTTGTGCTTCATGTCGATCTGGTTGCGATGTTCACCGCTGCGGATCGTGGCAAAACCTCTGAGAAGTCCAAGCGGCGGCGCGTGCTTCAACGAGTTGCTGATCATGTGGGCGGTGAAGATCGAATTGCGGCCCGCCTCCTCGAGCGTTTCCGCTTGCAGGTCCTGATAAAGGGACGATGCACCACAGATCGGCCGCAGATCGAACATCACGCTGGCCAGCATCTGTGCGGTCGGATCGGGCCTGTAGATCCAGTCACGGAAATAGCTCCGCCAGACCGAGACCGGCTGGCACCAGCGCGGATTGGTCGCCATCATGTCGCCCGGACAGTAGAAATATCCGCAGATGTCGAGACCGCGGCTGACTTTGGCAGCCAGTTGCTGGAACCACGGCATTTCCTCGGGCTCGACGCCGTCTTCGATGAAGATGCAATTATCCTGATCGCTGACGCCACTCTGCTCCTGCCGCCCCTGACTTCCGCAGGCGAGCCAAACATAGGGAACGGGCGGCGGTCCAAGCTCCCGCTCTGCCAGCATGATGAGCCGGCGGGTGACGCTATCGGCAATATCTGTAATCAGCCGCGTGACCACCTCATGGGCATTGTTGCTGCCGACGAGCTGGACCAGCAGTTGCGGGATGCGCGTGGTAATCGCACGCATCGCCTCCGGCGTTTCTGCCGTTGCGATGTCCCGGATCAGTTGCGCCGAGCTGATCGCATGAAAGCGGATGAGATCGGTCTGCGTGATCATTCCCACCAGCCGATCGCCCTCGACCACGGGCAGATGGCCGACACGCCGCTCGAGCATCAGATGCAGGATATCGGAACCCAGCGCCTCTCCGGGCAATCCGACCGGGTCGGCAGTCATGACGGCAGAAACCGGGGTCGCGTCAGGGTCGAGCCCCTCCGCAAGCACGCGCCCCGCAAGGTCTCGGGTGGTGAGGATACCAAGGAAGCGCCCGCCATCCACGACGCCGAGGCTCGAGACATGCCGCTCCCGCATGAGGGCGGCAGCCGAGCGCACCGTATCGGTCGGCGCGCAGACGATAGGAGGTCGCGACATCAACTCGCTGACCTTCTGGATCGCCATGTCGCCGCGCCGGCTATCGGCAAATCGGCCGCGCGTGAAGAAGCGGGCGAATACCGCCTGTTCCTGCATCAGGCGGCGGAATTCGTCCTTCGGCAGCATCAGCAGAGTGCAGTCGCTACGAGCCGTTGCCGTCGTCGCCGCGAAGCCATCGGCCAGAAGACCGCGTTCACCGAAGGAGTTGCGAGGCGCAAGCTCGGAGACCACTGTATTGGTGGCATCCATGATTTCCACGGCCCCGTCCATGATGAGGAAGATGCCGGGCAGCTGAGAGCCGCGGTGATAGATTTCGGCACCAGCCGAAAAGGAAAACTCTTGGAAGCGGGTCGAGACCCGTTCGATCTCGTCTCTCGGGAGACTGTCGTAAGGGTGGACCGTCTCGAGAAATGCCAGCACGTCGGATTGTGCCTGGATCATCGGATTTGCCCTCATGTGGCACGAAGGTGCCCTGGCTGTTTGAGGGACAGGAGGGGCGATCTGCTCGCCCCTCCCGGTTGATCGGTATCAGTGACCGGTCGCCTGACCCGCACCGCGCGGGACACGGATGGATTCGACGAGGTCCTGCACATGCTTCGGCGGAGCCTGGGTCATCATCGACACGATATAGGCCGTGGCGAAGTTGAGCAGCGCACCGATCGGGCCGAATGCCGTCGGCGGGATGCCGAACAGGTAGTTGGCCGGAACGTTTTCGAGCATGTTGGTACCTGCAATGAAGAACCAGCCCAGATAGGTGAACAGGTACAAGCAGGTAACCACGAGGCCGACGATCATGCCGAGGGTGGCGCCGACGGAGTTGATGCGCTTCGAGAAGATGCCCATCATCAGAGCCGGGAAGATCGTTGCAGCCGCAAGACCGAAGGCAAGAGCAACGGTCTGGGCAGCAAAGCCTGGCGGGTTGAGGCCCAGCAGGGTTGCGACCAGAATTGCGCCTGCCATAGCAATACGTGCCGCCATGAGCTCTCCCTTTTCCGAAATATCCGGCTTCAGGAAGTCCTTGATTAGATCGTGGCTGATCGCAGACGAGATGGCGAGCAGAAGGCCGGCGGCGGTCGACAGAGCGGCTGCGAGACCACCGGCAGCGATCAGAGCGATAACCCAGCCCGGCAGCTGTGCAATTTCCGGGTTGGCGAGAACGAGGATGTCGTTGTTGATCGTCAGTTCGTTGCCTGCCCAACCACGCTGCGTGGCGGTTTCGGTGAAGCCGGCGGCAGCATCGTTGTAATACTGGATGCGGCCATCGCCATTCTTGTCTTCGAACTTCAGGAGACCCGTAACTTCCCAATTGCGCATCCAGTCCGGACGCTCATCGTAAAGGACGGCTTCCTGCTCAGTGCCAGCCGGGAAGATGGTATTGATGATGTTGAGGCGGGCCATAGCGCCGACAGCCGGAGCCGTCAGATAGAGAAGCGCGATGAAGACGAGCGCCCAACCGGCAGACCAACGCGCATCAGAGACCTTCGGAACGGTGAAGAAGCGGATGATGACGTGCGGCAGACCGGCAGTACCGATCATCAGCGACAGCGTGAACAGGGTCATGTTCAGCATGGAGCCTTGAGCGGTATAGGCGTTGAAGCCGAGGTCGGTGACGACCTGGTCAAGCTTCTGCAGCAGAGGCAGTGCAGATTCCGTGTGCGTGCCAAAGAGGCCGAACCACGGGATCGGGTTGCCGGTCAGCTGCAGCGAGATGAAGATCGCCGGAATGGTATAGGCGATGATCAGAACGATGTACTGAGCGACCTGCGTGTAGGTGATGCCCTTCATGCCGCCGAGAACGGCGTAGCAGAACACCACGGCAGACGCGATCCAGAGACCGGTCGAGACGTTGACTTCCAGGAAGCGCGAGAACGCGACGCCGGCACCGGTCATCTGACCGATAACGTAGGTGACCGAGATGATGATCAGGCAGACGACAGCCGTCAGGCGCGCGCCCTGGCTGTAGAAGCGGTCACCGATGAACTGCGGCACGGTGTATTTGCCGAATTTGCGCAGGTAGGGAGCGAGCAGGAGTGCGAGCAACACGTAGCCGCCGGTCCAGCCCATGAGGTAGGTGGAGTTGCCGTAGCCCACGGTGGCGATGAGGCCAGCCATGGAGATGAAGGAAGCTGCCGACATCCAGTCGGCCGCCGTTGCCATGCCGTTCAGGACCGGGTTGACGCCGCGGTTGGCGGCGTAGAACTCGGCCGTAGTTCCGGCACGAGCCCAGATGGCGATACCGACGTAAAGCGCAAAGGACGCGCCTACGATCAACAGATTGAGTGTATACTGATCCATTGTGGGTCCGCCTTACTGCTCGTCGACGCCGAATTCGCGGTCGATCTTGTTCATGTACACCGAGTAGCCGAAGATCAGCGCGATGAAGACGACGATCGAGCCTTGCTGGGCGAACCAGAAGCCGAGGTCGGTTCCGCCGATGGCGATGCCGGACAAAGCCGGACGAAGCAGGATACCGAATCCGTAGGATACGATGGCCCAGATCGCCAAGCAGATGTAGATGATGCGAACGTTTGCTGCCCAGTAAGCGTTAGACGAAGATTTATCCGTCACGAGTACTCCTCCCTTTCCTCGATGAGACGTCCCCGGGACGTCTCTTGCCTCCACGTCGATTCCGCCAATCCTTGTCCCAAGGCGGAATAGACAATTGTCTAGGAGTAACGAATCCCCCGGAGGTCGTACATTCTCCGTTAGTCGCACGAGGCACTGTATTGCCGGAGACTTTGCTGCATTGCAGCAAGAATTGTGACGGAAACACATCAATAGATCGGCGACCTAGAGCCTCCGCGTCATTGCACCAGACAAGGCGGGCCAGCCTCAAGAAAAGCCAGCACCAAGGAACAACCTACCACAACGGAATCATGAGGTTGAGGAGGAACGGACCAGACGCTGCAGGCGTGGGCGGATGCGCAGAAAACGCCGATAGGCGGCTTCGAAAACAGGCGTCACCGGCTTCCATCCGGCCAGGAGACCGAGCGGTCGCAACATGGGAATGGCCCGCCACATCGCCGCAAATGCCGCCGCACCCGACAGAAGTTTTCCTCCTTCTTCTGCATGGAAGCGGGACAGAAGCTCTGCTCGATCGAGCGGACAGCTGCCTTGAGGGTCGAACGCATCGATGAAGTTGATCGCACCGCGACTGTCGAGACGGCGCATCAAGGCGATCTCTCGCTGGCAGAGAGGACAACTGCTGTCGAACCAGACGGTCACCTGCGCGGACATGGTCGCCTTTCACGGGAAGAGTTTCGTCTCCCATAACTGGGGCCAAAGCTGCCTTCCGGCAATGCGGCGTCGCGCCGCTGCCTCATTGCTGTCGCCGGTCGCCTTTGACCCGGAACTTGAAAGCGGCAAGCCGCGCGAGCGCAATTTGGCATCGGCGCGAGCGGAATATGATGCTTTTCGGACCCCGCGACTTTGCCTTATCGAACGAGGGGAACAAAGACGCAGAGGCGGACGGCAATGACCAGACCATTCTTCTGGAACGAACTGACGACGACGGATTTTGCAGAGCTATCGCCGGAAACGACGATCGCCATCCTGCCGATCGCCTCGACCGAGCAGCACGGACCTCACCTGCCCATTGCGACCGACGTGTCCATCGCAAACGGCATGCTGGCGGAATTGCAGACCCAGCGACCTGATGATCTCGACTTCCTCGTGCTTCCCACCCAGGAAATCGGCAAGGCCAACGAGCATGTCTACGGGCCCGGCAGCCTGTCCTTCGGCCCGGAGATCCTGATCCCGGCCTGGACGGCCATCGGCAGCAAGGTCGCCGAAGCCGGCATTCGCAAGCTCGTCATCGTCAATTCCCATGGCGGCAATGTCGATGTCATGAGCATTGTCGGCCGCGAACTGCGGGTCCGACACCAGATGGTCGTCGTCTCGACCCAATGGGGCCGTTTCGGAAACCCGGAGGGTATGATCTCCGAGCATGAGAGCCGCTACGGCATCCATGGCGGTGAGGTCGAGACCTCGCTGATGCTGCATTTCCGGCCGGAACTGGTGCGTATGGACAAGGCACAGAACTTTATCTCGAAAGCCGAGGAGATGCGCGCAAGCTCGAAATATCTGACGCCCCTGCCGCCGCATTCGCTCGCCTGGATCGCCCATGACCTGAACCCGCACGGCGTGGTCGGCGACGCCTCGAAGGGCACTGCCGAAAAAGGTGCCGCGATCTGCCGCCATCAGGTCGCGGGCTTCATCGAACTCTTGCGCGACGTTGCCGCCTATCCGCTCTCGAACCTCTACACGCCCAGCTGACCGGACACTCGCCCCTCAGCTCTGGCCGCGAATGGTCTCGGGGATATGCCCCCGCGCCTTGAGGTCCTGAACCAGCGCCAGAAGCTCCTGCATCAGATATTCGACGAAGAGGCTTGTCGCGGAATCGAGTGGCGCCCTTGCACGGGCGAAAAGCTTCATCGGCTGATGACGGATATGAGCCTCGGTCAGCGGCCGGAAGATCAGCTCGCCGCGTCGGCATTCGGCAACCGCGTCGAGCGGATTGAGCATGGTGAGCCCCGTGCCCGCCTTGACCAACTGCTTCATCAGTTCCGAGGAATTCGTCTCGACAACTGGCTCGACGAGCAGTGGCAGCGGTGCCAGCGCTAGATCGATGATATTGCGCAAACTGGTACCCGACTGCGCCAGGATCAAAGGCTCCTGAACCACCTCGACGAGATCGATCGGCCCCTCATCGCGCGCCAGCCGATGGCCGGGCGGCAGCACGACGCCGACAGGCACATCGATATTCGCGAGGGTGCGAATACCGGGGGTCGCCGGGATGTTGAAGCCGAGACCTAGATCGACCTCGCCGGTGAGCACCGGATTGATCGTCGTTGAGCCCCCATCGTTACGAAGTTTGATCTGGATGCGGGGATGCTCGGCAACGAACCCAGCAAGGATTGCCGGCAGTGGTCCGGAGGCAAGACCGACCGTCGTCACCAGCGACACCTTTCCGGCCTGCGGCGTCTTCAAGCCGCGGATCCGGCCCTCGAGCCGCTCGTAACTCTTCAAAACGTCGCGGATGTGTTCGACACACAGCTCTCCGGCGGCGGTCAGCCTCAGCCCTTTCGGCAAACGCTCGAAAAGGGGCGCGCCCAGTTCCTCCTCCAGCGCCAGGATCTGGCGATTGACTGCAGATGATGCGACATTGAGGCGCTGGGCCGCCTTCCGGATCGAGCCGCAACGGACGATTTCGTTGATGTAGACGAGCTTTCTGGAGTGCAGCACGAGGCCTCCGCTGCGTAAAAATTAGTCATGCCGCATCACTATGCATCAATCTCGAGAGCAGTGCAAAAAAAGCATCGATGCGGACGAAATTTGATGCTTTTCAAGACGCAATGCGACCGATCAAATGACCGAAAAGGGAGCCCGAAAACGGGTCCTGCAACGAACAGGGGAACGATCAATGCGCGACATGCTCACCAAGACCAGCCTCTTTGCCCTGATGGGCCTTGCGGCCTCGCTCGGCTCCACCTCGGCGGCTCTTGCCCTCGACGAAGTGACCTATGGTACAAACTGGCTGGCCCAGGCCGAACATGGCGGCTTCTATCAGGCAGTCGCCGATGGCACCTATGAGAGATACGGCCTGAAGGTCACTGTCGTACAGGGTGGCCCGCAGGCCGCCAACCGCGCGCTATTGATCGCTGGCAAGGTCGATTTCTACATGGGCAGCCCGCTCGGCGAGATGGACGCCGTCAAGGAAGGCATCCCGCTGATCGACGTGGCGGCCATCTTCCAGAAGGACCCCCAGGTCCTGCTCGCCCATCCCGACCAGGGCATCGAGACTTTCGCCGACCTCGCCAAGCTCGATAGCATCTTCATGGGCAAGGACGGCTACGTCACCTATTATGAATGGATGAAGAAGAACTTCGAGGGTTTCACCGACGAGAAGTACAAGCCCTACACCTTCAACCCCGCTCCCTTCATCGCGGATCCGAGGTCCGCCCAGCAGGGTTACCTGACGTCAGAACCCTATGAGATCGAGAAGCAGGCCGGCTGGGCACCGAAGGTCTTCCTGCTCGCCGACAACGGCTACAATCCCTATTCGACGATGATCACGACCACGACGACCATGGTCGAGAGCAAGCCCGATCTCGTCCAGCGCTTCGTCGATGCCTCGATCGAGGGTTGGTACAACTACCTCTACGGCGACAACAAGGCCGCCAACGACCTCATCAAGAGGGACAATCCGGAAATGACGGATGGTCAGATCGAGTATTCGATCGCCAAGATGAAGGAATACGGCATCGTCGAATCCGCAGAAGCGATGGACAAGGGCATCGGCTGCATGACCGACGACAAGTACAAGTCCTTCTTCGACGCCATGGTCCAGATCGGTGTCCAGCCTGCCGACCTCGACTATAAGAAGGCCTACACCACCCAGTTCGTCTGTAAGGGCGTGGGTTTGGCGCTGAAGAAGTGATGCGACACAGGGCAGAGGCGTTACCCCCCTCTGCCCTGCCGGGCATCTCCCCCACACGGGGGGAGACCGGCTGAGCGGCAGGCCTATCGCCCGCTTTTGGAGTGCCGAACAACGCGGCAAACGCGCCGCTCCGCTCTCCCCCCTTGTGGGGGAGATGTCACGCAGTGACAGAGGGGGGTACCCCACCTCGCAACGTCAACCTTGCCGCAACCCTAGGCCGCAACACCAGAATGCAACGCGGATGTAACGCGAGACAGAATGACCAGTTCGCCAGCCACCGAAGACCCCATCACCCCGCCCCCTCCCGAACAGCGCCGGGCGCTCGTGGTGATGAAGGACGTATCCAAGGTCTTTTCCAGCGGCACGGTAGCGCTGACCGACATGTCGCTCACCGTCAACGGCGGCGAATTCGTCTCGCTGCTCGGCCCCTCAGGCTGCGGCAAGTCGACAGCGCTCCGGATCATCGCGGGCTTGGGCGACACCACGACGGGCACGATCGACTGGCCAAGCTCCCGCATCAACTCCAAGGGCCTGCCCGACGGCGACATCTCCTTCGTTTTCCAGGAGCCGACGCTGATGCCCTGGGCTACCGTCTTCGGCAATGTCTACCTGCCGCTCAAGCTGCGCGGCATCTCCAAGTCTGCCGCCAGGGCCGATATCCTCGCCGCCCTCGACCGCGTCGGGCTCAAGGACTTCGCGGACGCCTATCCGCGCGAACTCTCCGGCGGCATGAAGATGCGCGTCTCCATCGCCCGCGCGCTGGTCACCAAACCGAAGCTTCTTCTGATGGACGAGCCCTTCGCGGCGCTCGACGAAATCACCCGGCAGAAGCTGAACGACGATGTGCTCAAGCTCTGGAAGGAGACCGGCATTACCGTCATTTTCGTCACCCACTCCGTCTTCGAAAGCGCCTACCTCTCGAGCCGCATCGTCGTGATGAAGGCGCGCCCCGGTCGCGTGCACGCCGACTTCCCGCTGCAGACCAGCCTCGAACGCGACACCTTCTACCGAACCTCTGAAGAGTATCGGCAAGCCTGCGAAACCGTGTCCAAGACACTGAGCGAAGCCATGGGCGGGGAGCATCACTGATGACCGGACCGACCGAAACTATCGCAAAGATCCTCGTTCCCATTCTGGTCGTCTGTCTGCTGATCGTGTTCTGGCAGGTCGGCGTCTGGGTCTCGGGTGTGCCGCAATACATCCTGCCCGGCCCGATCGCGGTATCCGGCGCTCTCTTCAAGGACTGGGGTACGTTGTCGCCAGCCCTCTGGGTCACCACCAAGATCACCCTGATGTCGCTGGGCCTCGCACTTCTCGGCGGCGTCGGCATCGCCGTTGCCCTCGTGCAGTCGAAGTGGATCGAGATCGCCTTCTACCCGATCACTGTCATCCTGCAGGTGACCCCGATTGTTGCGATTGCCCCGCTAATCCTGATCTATTCACCCTCGACACAGGTGGCGCTCCTGATCTGCGCCTTCCTCGTCGCCTTCTTCCCGATCCTCTCCAACATGGTGCAGGGCCTGAAAAGCGTCGACCACAACCTGCTCAACCTTTTCGAACTCTACGGCGCCTCGCGCTGGCAGACCCTGCTTTACCTCAAACTACCGGCCTCGCTCCCCTATTTCATGACGGGCTTGCGCATCGGTGGTGGCCTCGCACTGATCGCCGCCGTCGTCGCAGAATTCGCAGCAGGCTCGGCCGGCGCCGGCTCGGGCCTTGCCTTCCGCCTGCTCGAAGCCCAGTTTCGTCTCAACATTCCCCGTCTCTTCGCCGCCCTTTTCCTGCTCTCCTGCCTCGGCGTGGTCATCTTCGCCATCACCTCCTTCATCTCCTGGCTGGCACTGCATCGCTGGCATGAGAGCAGCCTGAAACGAGAAAATTGATGTCGAGCCCAATCACCGCCCTCCCCGCTGCCAAACGCTTCGTCCTTGCCAATGCGACGCTGCCGCAGATCTGCGTCAACGGTATCGAGGCCCCCGCCTGCGAGGGCCTGATCAGCGCCGACATCGTAGTTGCCGACGGCAAGATCGAGGCGATCCTGAAGCCCGGCGACGCCCCATCAGGCCTGCCCTCAACGGATCTCCGCCACGGCATGGTCTGGCCAACCTTCGTCGACATGCACACCCATCTCGACAAGGGCCATATCTGGGATCGCAAGCCCAACCCGTCTGGCGACTTCATCCGCGCGCTTGAAGCGGTCCAGGCCGACCGCGAGGCCCGCTGGTCAGCGTCCGACGTCAAGGCCCGTATGGAATTCTCCCTGCGTACGGCTTACGCCCACGGCACCAGCCTCATCCGCACACACCTTGATAGCTTGTCACCCCAGCACCGCATCTCCTTCGAGGTCTTCGCGGAAGTCCGCGACGCCTGGGCGGGCAAGGTCGACCTGCAGGCCGCCGCCCTCTTTCCCTTCGACCAGATCACCGACGAGGCCTTTTTCAAGGATCTGGTCGAAGTCATCGTCGCCCACAAAGGCCTGCTCGGCGGCGTCACCTATCTGATGCCGGAACTCGACGAAAAGCTCGACATCCTCTTCCGCACAGCCTCCGAAAACGGCCTCGACATCGACCTGCATGTCGACGAGACACAGGACAAGGAAACCCTGACGCTGAAGACCATTGCGGAAGCCAAAATCCGCAATGGCTTCGAAGGATCCGTCACTGTCGGCCATTGCTGCTCGCTCGCGCGTCAGGACGAGGATCTGGCGAAACGCACCATCGATCTGGTGGCTGAGGCCGGCCTCTCCGTCGTCTCGCTGCCGATGTGCAACATGTATCTGCAGGACCGTCACCCGGCCCGCACGCCCCGCCAGCGCGGCGTAACCCTCTTCCATGAACTCACGGCAGCAGGCGTCGCGACCGCCGTCTCCTCCGACAACACCCGCGACCCCTTCTATGCCTATGGTGATCTCGATCCGGTCGAGGTGTTCCGCGAGGCGGTGCGCATCATCCATCTCGACCACCCGCTCGACACCGCCGCAAGGGTCGTCACCCGCACGCCGGCCGACATCCTGAAACGCCCGGACCACGGCCGCATTGCGGTTGGCGCCAAGGCCGATCTCGTTCTCTTCAGCGCCCGCCGCTGGAGCGAATTCCTTTCCCGTCCGCAGGCTGACCGCATCGTGATGCGGAATGGCATGGGCATCGACCGCAGCCTGCCGGATTACCGCGAACTTGACCCGTTGCTTGGAGTTTAGACATGGCCGACTACGCGAGGATCAAACAGGAACTGGACGGCATCGCCGTCGAAGACAATCCGGCGCTCGTCAAACAGAAAAGCCGCGACTTCTACTGGTATTCGCCGATCCTGAAGGAAGAACTCGACAATGTCGTCGGTGACCTCGTCGTTTCGCCGACAACGGAAGAAGAGGTCATCCGGACGCTCAAGGTCGCCTATGCCCATGGCGTGCCCGTCACCCCGCGCGGCGGCGGCACCGGCAATTACGGCCAGGCCATGCCGCTCTCGGGCGGCATCGTTCTGAACCTGATCAACATGAACAAGGTGAAGGAGATCCTGCCCGGTCGCGTCATCTGCGAACCAGGCGTCATCATCTCAGAACTCGACAAGCAGACCAAGGAACATTCCGGCCAGGAACTGCGCTTCCACCCATCGACGAAGCAGACCGCCAGCGTCGCCGGCTTTATCGCCGGCGGCTCCGGCGGCGTCGGCTCGATCACCTGGGGCGGCTTGCGCGACCTCGGCAACATCCTGCGCCTGCGCGTCGTCACCATGGAAGCCGAGCCGCGCGTGCTTGAACTCTCCGCCTGGGATCTGCAGAAGGTCTCGCACGCCTATGGCACCAACGGCATCATCACCGAAGTCGAGATGCCGCTGGCACCTGCTTACGACTGGGTGGACGTCATCGTCGGCTATGACGACTTCATGGACGCGGTGAAATTTGCCGATGCGCTCGCCCACAAGAACGGCATCCTCCTGAAGGAAGTCGCCCCGATCGCAGCCCCGATCCCTTACGACTATTTCACGCGCCACAAGCCCTGGCTGAAGGAAGGCCAGTCGGTGGTCGTGCTGATGGTGGCACCCCATTCCATGGAGCCCTTCCTGGCGCTCGCCGACAAGATGAAGGGCGACGTCCGTTTTCGCTCCGATCAGGTCGAAAGCATGAAGGGCATCCCGCATGCCTATGAGCTGACCTGGAATCACACTACACTCCGGGCGCTCAAGCTCGATACCAATATCACCTATCTCCAGGTCCAGTATCCCGGCCCCGACCATGTCGAGAAGGTCCGGATCATGACAGAACTCTTCCCGGACGAGGTCATCGGCCATCTCGAATTCATCAAATTCGATGGCCAGATCCAGTGCGCCGGCCTGCCGCTGGTGGGCTACACGACCAAGGAGCGGCTGGAGGAGATCATCCGCATCCACGAAGAAAACGGCTGCCCGATCTTCAACCCACATCGCTACACGCTGGAAGAAGGCGGCATGAAGCAGACCGACCAGGTCCAGCTCGCCTTCAAGAAGGAAACCGATCCGAAGGGATTGCTGAACCCCGGCAAGATGATCGCCTGGGAGAACCCGGATTTCGATTTCTCGGCAGGCAAGAACTACCTCTTCCCAGGGCTGGAGGTGTTTGCGGAGGCTGGAGAATAGCGGCTCGACGGTTTGCCTTGGTGCTCTTGATACCCCCCTCTGCCCTGCCGGGCATCTCCCCCACACGGGGGGAGAGCGGGATACGGCCGACGCCTTGCACAAACGCCACCGTTGAAGATGCGGCTACGGTATTTAGACATGACAAACTTGGAGCAGGATTTCGTCATTCGCAACGATTGAGGGAATGAAGCCGGCGCGCCCATCCACTCTCCCCCCGTGTGGGGGAGATGTCCGGCAGGACAGAGGGGGTACCCCGTGCGCAACGACAAACAACAACAAGGAACTACCCTACCGCCACCAAACCCCATTCCGAAGGTACTCCCGGCCGACCCTCTTCGGCCCATGCGACATCAGACATGGCATCCCTCATCCCTCGGCATCAGGCGGCGAAGGATCGGGATGCTGGGACAAACGGCGCGGAAGTTTTCAACTGGACCCCGACTGCGCAAGCAACGGGCAACGACTTGGAGCTTTTCACATGCGCGTACTCGTTCTTCACTCCCACCCCCTGGACGAGAGCTTCGGCCGGGCGCTTTACAAGCTCACCTGCGAGAGCCTGGAAAAGGCCGGACACGAAGTCGACGGCTGCAATCTCTACGAGGAAGGCTTCGACCCGGTGCTGTCAGCCCATGACCGCCGCGTCTATCACGATATCCCCGACAATCTGACGTTGGTGAAACCCTATGTCGACCGCCTGCTGAAGGCGGAAGCGCTGGTGATCGTCACCCCGGTCTGGAATTTCGGCTTCCCGGCCATGCTCAAGGGCTATTTCGACCGGGTCTGGCTGCCTGGTGTGTCCTTCGACCTCGTGGACGGCAAGCTCACCCCGACGCTACGCCACATCCGCAAACTTGCTGCCGTCATGACCTATGGCGCAACGCCGATGCGCGCCTTTCTCGCCGGCAATCCGCCGAAGAAGATTGTCACCCGCGTCCTTCGCGCCCAGATCAAGCTCGGCGCGCCGGTCAAGTATCTGGCCCACTACGACATGAACAATTGCACGGAAGAAACCCGTGCAGCCTTCATGGCCAAGGTGCGCCGCGAGATGGAAAATTTCTGAGAGAAAGGCTTGCGGTCAGACCACCTTGGCCGCTGTCACCTCGACTTCAACGAGGAATTCCGGCCGCGTGAAGCCGCCCACCACCAGCAGTGTCGAAACCGGCTTCGGATCGAGCGTATAGCGATCGCGCACCGCCATATAGGCGGGAAAGTCCTCCCGCCGCGTCACAAAGCCGGAGATCCGGATCACATCCGCGAAGGTCATCCCAGCCTCTTCCAGAATGGCCTTGATCGCCTCAAAGCAAAGCTCGGCCTGGCCGGTCACATCAGGCGGGATCGTGTCGTCTGGACGGATGCCAAGCTGACCTGAAGTGACGAGCAGGCTCGCACCTGGCGGCACCAGCAGACCGTGATTGTAGTGTCCGAAAGGACGGCGGACGGAGGGGGGATTGAAGACCTTTTTCATGTGTCCGAGCCTAGCGCGGCGAGCCCGTGTGCGAAAGCGCAAAGCGCGCATCGACTCGCCTTTTGTCCTTGGCGATTGAGGCCTGTCGGCTAACGAATGCGCAGCCCCGAAGCATCGAAGAGAAAGCTGGTCTTCGCAGAAATCCCCACCGCGATCTCGTCGCCATAGCGCGCCCCATGACGCCGCTCTTCCTGCTCGATGATGATCTGCTCGCCGGGCACCGTATGGGCGTAAACATAGCTGGTATTGCCGAGATGTTCGACAACATCGACATGCGCCACCATCCGCGTATCCCCGCTGCCATCAGGCAGGAAATGCTCTGGCCGCACCCCGACCGTCACGGCATCGCCGACCTTTGGCGGGGTCGCGCAGGCAATCGTCAACTGCGTATCCGGCCGCGCAGTGAGGGCGACAGTGACCTGCCCACCCTCCGCCTGAGCGACGACCGTGGCCGGCAGAAAATTCATTCGCGGCGAGCCGATGAACCCGGCCACGAACATGTTGTCGGGATCGTCGTAAAGGGCGAGCGGCGCTCCGACCTGCTCGACAATGCCGCCACGCATGACGACGATCTTGTCGGCCAGCGTCATAGCCTCGACCTGGTCATGCGTGACATAGACGATGGTGGCGTTGAGCTCCTTGTGCAGCCGTGCGATCTCGACACGCATGTGCACGCGCAGTTCCGCGTCGAGGTTCGAAAGCGGCTCGTCGAACAGGAAAACGTCTGGCTGGCGCACGATGGCACGGCCGATCGCGACACGCTGCCGTTGGCCGCCCGACAAGGCCTTGGGCTTGCGGTCCATCAGCGCGTCGAGTTCGAGGATCTTCGCCGCCGCATTGACCCGTCGCTCGATCTCGTCCTTCGCCATGCCGGCAAAGCGCAACGCGAACCCCATGTTCTCCCGCACGGTCATATGCGGGTAGAGCGCATAGGTCTGGAACACCATGGCAATGCCACGCTTCGACGGATCGACATCGTTCATCACGCTGCCGCCGATCTCAAGCGTGCCTGCGGAAATGTCCTCAAGCCCCGCGATCATCCGCAGCAGCGTGGACTTGCCGCAGCCGGACGGACCGACGAAGACGACGAATTCCCCCGAGGAAACCTCGAGATTCACCCCCTTGATGACCTCAAGCGAGCCGTAGGACTTGCGGATATCGGTGAGCCGGACCTCTGCCATGTAAGCCTCGCTCAGGTGACGTTGAAGGTCATGCGCTTGGTCCCGAAGGGACGGCAAGTCGCCGACAGCGTCAAGTGACCGGTTTCGTTTCCGGCTTCGACATAAACGCCAACCGCGCCACCCTTGAAGGAGAGAAGCGAGGGGCCGACGATCCGGCCCGGGCCTTCGAGCGACACCTCGACCGGATCATCGAAGAAGCCCAGGACATTGCCGCCCTGATCGAGCGCACGCAGGATGACGCGAACCGTGTCCTTCTCGCCAGATCGAAGCTCAGTGTCGTCAGCCGCGATGTCCAGAGTTGTCGGCAGCGGATCGGCTGGCAGATGACGGCGAACCACTTCCTCGCCGTTGATAAAGCCGACCAGTTCGCCATCCCGCCAGGTCATGCCCCATTCGCCGAATTCCTCCGGCGTGACCATGCTGTGGTCGAGAATGCAGGGCGGATGCGGGAGGTGCGGATAGGTCTTAGTATCCGGCTCGATCCGCTTGACGATATGGCCCATGCGGATTTCGACATAGTCGCAATTGGTGAGCACGATCAGCGGCAGCACGCCACCGATATTGCGCTCGCCACGCGCCCAGAAGCTGACCGGCTGCATTACCACTTTGTCAGCTGGGTCGCCCTGCGAGGCATAGGCGTAAGCCGCGAATTTCGGCTCGCGATACATGTCGGTGACGCCGTGATAGCAGATGCGATCGCCGGAGCCGAAATCCTTGTGGGTGTTGTAGTCGAACATGCACCAGCCGGTGGACCCCGAGATCGACGGGTCGCCGGCGGCGGCATTGAGGATCGCCAGATGCCGGCCGACATGCTCCGCCTGCCGCTGCTCCTGGTCGAAACGCTTGGTCGGATACATGTGACCGCCATATTCGGTGATCATGTAGGGCACCTTGCGGTCGAGCCCGGTGACCTCGCGCTGATCGCGCAGCACCAGCCGCTCGCGATTATGGCCCGGCAGTTCCTCCATGCCGAGGATGAAGTCGTTCATCGTATAGACGTCTTCGAGCAATTCGCTGTCGGTGATGTAGCGCACGCCGCCTGTCTGGCGGGTGGTGTCGAGCGAGCGTGCCATGGCATTCGTCTCGACATAGAAATCGTGAGAATCTTGGCTCTCGTTGATACGCACACCCCAGATGATGATCGACGGATGGTTCCAATCGCGCTCGATCATCCGGCGCACGTTCTGAACGCTCTCCGCCTTCCAGGCATCACCGCCGATATGCTGCCAGCCGGGGATCTCTTCGAAGACCAGCAGGCCGATCTCGTCGCAACGATCGAGGAAGTATTTCGACTGCGGATAATGCGAGGTGCGGGCGATGTTGCAGGCGAGGTCGAACTTCAGGATGTCGGCATCCTTCTCCTGACCGCGCCGGCCCATGGCATAGCCGAGATGCGGCCAGGCCTGGTGACGGTTGAGGCCGCGCAGCTTGACCACGCGCCCATTCAGCTTGAAGCCCTCGATCGTGTATTCGGCAGAGCGGAAGCCGAAACGGCTGGTCACGGCGTCGGCACCGGCTGCTGTCTCCAGCGCCACCGTGAGGTGATAGAGGGCGGGATTGTCGATGTCCCAGAGCGTGATGCCCTGTAAGCTGGAAAAGCCGAGCGAAACCTCTGCGCCAGAGACTGTCGCCTCGGTCCGCGCGATCTCCTGACCTGCAGCATCGTTCAGAACAGCCGTGACCTTGCCGGACAGCGCCTGATCCGTCGGATTGGAAATCCAGACCTTCGCCGTCACCTGCTTGGTTTGATCAAGCACATTCGGTGTCTCGATCTTGACGTTGGCGATCGAAACCGGCGCCGTCACCTTCAGCCAGACGTCACGATAGATGCCGGCATAGGTGAGATAATCGATCACGCCGCCAAAGGGCGGGATCTCGGGGTTCTCTGAGCCGTCGATCTTGACCGTCAGCAGGTTGTCGCCGGCCTTCAGATGCGGAGTGAGCCGGGCTTCGAACGGCGTGTAACCATCCTTGTGCGCGGTGATCTCCACACCGTTGAGATAGACGACGCTATCCGCCATCGCGGCATCGAAAACCAGAGAGACTTCGCCGCCTTCGAAACGCGGGTCCCAGGCAATGACCTTCTGATAGGTAAAGGCCTTCTGATAGCTCTTCTCGTCGAAATAATTGTAGGGCAGCTCGACCGCCGTATGGGGAAGCTGGACCGTCTCGCCCGGCTGGGACGCCGAGGCAAAAGCCGGCTCGAAGCCTGCGCGGAAGGTCCAGTCCCGGTTGAAAGTCTCGATAATGCGCATTTCAAAGTCCTATTTCACGGAGCCGAGCATGCCCTGCACGAACTGGCGCTGCATGGCGAAGAAGACGAGAAGGGTTGGAAGGGTGGCAAGAATGGTGCCGATCATCACCGTGCCGTATTCGGGCGAATAGGCGGAGGCGAGCGACGAGACCACCAGCGTGATCGTCTTCATGTCGTTCGACTGCAGCACGATCAGCGGCCAGAGATAGTTGTTCCAGTTGAGCATGAAGACGATGACGAAGGCCGCCGCATAGGTCGAGCGCATCACCGGGACATAAATATAGAAGAAGATCTGCCACTCCTTCAGACCATCGACCTTGGCCGCATCGCGAAGCTCGGTCGGGAAGGCCTTCGAGGCCTGGCGGAAGTAGAAGATGATGAAGGCCGACGCGATCATCGGCAGCATGATGGCGGCATGGGTGTTCAGCAGCCCCGCCTTGCCCATCAGCATGAAGAGCGGGATCATCAGCGCCGCGAACGGCACCATCAACGTCAGCAGGATCACGGTATAGACCCGCTCCCGAAGTTTGGAGCGGAACATCTCGAACCCATAACCGGCAAGCGACGAGACGAGCAGCGTCAGCGCCGTTCCCACAAGCGCGATCTTAACCGAATTCCAAAAGACCAGCGGCACATCCACCTGCGCGAAGAACGACGCAATGTTGTCGAAGAGTGCCGTGCCGAAGGTGACTTTGCCCCGGATGATCTGGCTCGTCGTATTCGTCGCCCCGATCACCATCCAGATGAAGGGAAAGATCGAGAGAAAGGCGGCAAGCGACAGCACACTATACTGCACGATGTCGGGCAGGCGGCGACGAAGTGTTGCCATCATCGACGTTCCCTCGCGGCATAGAATTGCAGGAAGGAGAGCACCGCCACCATCAGCACGATGACATAGGAGACGGTTGCCGCATAACCGAAACTCGGCATGTAACGGAAGGTCAGATTGTAGATGTAGAGCGACAGCGTCAGGGTCGAATTGGCCGGCCCGCCCGTGCCTTCGGTGAAGTTATAGACCTCGTCGAAGAGCTGCAGCGTGCCGATCGTCGAGGTGATGGTGGTGAACAGGATCACCGGTTTCAGCATCGGCACGGTGAGAAACGCAAAGCGGCCCCAGGACGGCACGCCGTCGATCTTCGCCGCCTCATAGATCGAGCGATCGATATTCTGCAGCGCCGCCAGGTAGAAGATCATGTTGTAGCCGGTCCAGCGCCAGGTGATGGCGATGATGATCAGCACCTTCGCCCAAAAGGGATCGGTCAGCCAGCCGATCGGCTCGCCGATGATGCCGATGGCAAGCAGCGTGTTGTTCACCACGCCATCGAGCGAAAACATGCTCTTGAACAGGATAGAATAGGCGACCAGCGAAGACACGCAGGGCAAGAAGATCATCGTCCGGAAGAGGCCAGAATAGCGTAGCTTCGGATTGTTCAGCATGGCGGCCAGGATCAGCGCCATGGTGATCATGATCGGCACCTGCACGATGAAGAAGATGACGGTGTTTTGCAGAGCCTGCCAGAAGACGGGATCGATCCAGAGACGCACGAGGTTACCCGTGCCTGAGAACTTCAGCATCATTCCTCGTCCCGAATACAAGGAGAGAATGAGCGAGCGGGCAATTGGGTAGAGCATGAATAGCGAGATCAACGCGATGGCCGGCGCCACGAACAGCCATCCGTTCACGTCGTAATAGCGCTTCAAGCTGGATCTTGATGTGGTGGCCATACGGTATCCCCGAACCCGATCAGTGGTCACTGTACCTTGTTATGCGAAGGGAAGCCGCGCGGCGTTTCCGCCGCACGTCTCCGGGAGGACGGGGGCCAAACCCGAAGGCAGAGCCCCCGTGGGATGGGTTTACTGGATTTGAGTGGCGGCCTGATCTTCGATTGCCTTCAGGACTTCATCCACCGGTGTGCCCTTCACGAGCGCCGGGAAGTTCGCCGTGACAGCCGTATCCAGCTCGTTGGTGAAGATGCCGTAATTCACAGCCGGCACCTGTTCGAGCCAGTCGGCAAAGTTCTGCCAGACTGTCTGGCCGCTGAAGAAATCATCCGGTTTCTGATAGGCTTCGCCGGTGCGGGCTGCGAGCAGCGAGCCCACGGCGCCGCGCTCGGTCAGGATCTTCTGGTAGAAGTCGAGATCTTTGGCGTAGATCTCATTGAGGAAGTCGATCGCCTCATCCTTCTCGGCGGAAGCTTCCAGTACATACCAGCTCGATCCACCAAGGTTCGATGCAGCCGTCGCACCCTCGATATCGAGTTTGGGGATCGCCGTCAGCGCCCATTTTCCGGCCTGGTCGGCCTGCGACTTGACCGTTCCGGTGATCCAAACACCCATCAGCACCGAGGCAACATCGCCCGATGTCAGCGCGCTGATGCCGTCATTCCAACCGCTGGTCGGCTTGGCGACACCCTCGTTGACGATCCGGGCCTGGGTTTCGAGTGCGGCCTTCAGGGCGGCATTGCCGGTGATGTTGAGGCTGCCGTCCTCATTGAAATACCACTGGCCGCCGGACTGCATCATGATGCGGATCAGGCCGCCGTCATTGCTATCGAGCGCCATCATCTCATGGCCGGTCTTGGCCTTCACGTCCTTGCCGATCTCGATGAAGCGGTCCCAGGTCAGATTCTCCATATCGGAGGCCTTGTAGCCTGCCTGCTCCAGATAATCGGTGCGATAGTAGAGACCGGTGACGCCGGAATCGAAGGGCACGCCATAGACCTCGCCCTCAAGCGTCATCAGGTCGACCTTGTATTTGGCAAAGCCCGAATAATCGATCTTGTCAGTCAGCGCGGCAAAGGAGCCGGGGAAGGACTGGAGATATTTCTGCGCGCCGTAATCCTCGATGAGAACGATATCCGGCAGCGTGTCGGTCATGCCGGATGCCAGACCCGTCTGCAGTTTCTGTTCGACATCCGCCTTGGCGAAGTCGACGATGTTGAAGGTCGTATCGGGGTTCTTTGCGGTATAGCGCGCAGCCGCTTCCTTCATGATTGCGACGTTGAAGTTCGGGTCCCAGCACCAGATGGTGACTTCACCGGCAATGGCAGCGGTGCTGCAGAGAAGTGCGGCGCCAGCAACGGTGGCCGAAATCGAGCGCTTGAACGCGCGAGAATAATCCATGTCTTCCTCCCATTGTATCGTTGAACGCGGCAGCTCCATCCCCTGCCTGACGGTCACTATTCCTGAAAATCGGAAGACAGCCAAGAAAATTTTTACTAAATATTTTGTGCACTGCGGTAAGTCACGAGGATCTCGCAACCTTTCCACGAAGACTTAAGTGAGCACTGGCTTTCTCGCGCTGCCGCGCCAGACCATTTCGGTTGGCAGGGTGACGTGCTTGGAATAGTCGCGCCCGTTCAGCCGCTCGACCAGGAGATCAACGGCCACTTCACCAATCAGCTCGCCGGGAATGCGCATGGTCGAGAGCGGCGGGTTGAGAAACTGTGCAACAGGAATGTCGTTGAAGGCTACCACCGCGACATCATCCGGTATGGACATCCCAGCCTCTTGGATGGCCCTGTAGGTACCGATCGCCATATTGTCGTTTGCGGCAACGATGGCATCGGGAGGCGTATCGAGCGCCAGCAGCGATTTCGCCTGCTGGTAGCCGGTCTCAAGCCTAAGGTTCTGCCCAAAGCGCTCGCTTTGCCCAAGCGCCATGAGCTCGGGCCGGTAGCTCCCGCGCGCCTCATGCCATTCAATGAAGGCCTTGCAGCGCTGCTCCCCATGCATCAGCGCATCATTGTCCATAAGCTCATAGCCGCCGACAAAACCGATCCGCCGGTATCCAGCCTGATCAAGGCTGTCCAAAATTGTCGTGGTCGCCTCACCCAGATCCGCACGAACACAGTCGAATTGCGGCATGCGCGGATTGTAGTCGGCCATGATCAGATGCGGACAGACCTTGGCCATCGCCTCGATCTCGGCCTTGGGATGATGCCCGACCACGATCGCTGCGGAGATACCCGTCAACAGCGCAAGATCGACGGGCACATCGGGATTGAACACCCTTGCGATCTCAATCTTGTACTCGCGGCAGCGGGCCTCGATGCCGAGCCGCACACCGACATAATAGGGATCGACAAGCTCCTCCTGCGGCGCCAGGAAGTGAACGATGGCGACATGCGCCGCCACGTCCGCATGGCTGGCCATCGGAATATTGAGCGGAGGAAGATGAGCGCTCTTGCGCGCCCGTGGCGTCGCATAGTTCAGCGCTTCGGCCGTTTCGATGATCGCCTGCCGCTTGGCCTCGGAGACCGACAGCGTCTGGTCGTAGTTCAAGACACGGGAAACGGTCCCCGACGAAACGCCGACAGCCTTCGCGATTTCCTTGATCGTCACCACGGCGGCCTGTCCCTCCTCCACCTGTTTCCCAAGGAAATTGGTAAACCTCAGGAAAATATTTACTAGGCCACTGCGGAGATCGATACAAGCACTTCCTTGAAGACAGACCGACCCATGCAGAGCGCCGTCCTGACGAGACACGACGACGTGGATTGCCGGGAAACCTGATCCGCCGTGGCGCCTTATCCTTGCGCCTCGCTGACAAAGGCTTCGATCTCGGCGAGACTGTCGAGACGGGTCACGTCAAAATCGGCGGCAGCCAGATCGATCCCGAAAGTCTCCTCAAGCAGCATCATGAGATGCGTGGCTGCGAGAGAATCCAGCCTTCCGCTGAAGAAGAGCGAATCCGTATCCAGAAGCGGCTGCCTGTCGCCGCGCTCTTCGAGCAGTCCCTGAACACGAGCACGGATGGATGCAATCTTGTCGGTGGTCATGGCAGGTTAAACTCCAAACAGGCCAAACAGGAAGTGGAAGCGATCCGACAGCTGGCCTTCGAGCCAGACGCTGTCGAAGATTTTCAGAAAGCAGAAGAACAGCGCCACATTGATCCGGGGCAGAACCTCGTGACGCCAGAAACCATCCGCCGGCGAGGTCTTGCGGCCCCAGATCTGCGAGATGATCAGGCCCGCCGAGAGCAGACCGACATAAAAAGCCAGCGTCGCAAAACGATCGAGCTCGTCGAACGGCGTCCCGTCTGCGAAGACATGGGAGACGAAGATCAGATGGTAGAGGAAGTTGCCGAACCCGGCCGCACAGAAGGTGGCGAACGCGATCCGCAAGCGGGGCGATGTCTTGAACCAGCGCATGAAGGCCGGATAGAAGAAGAAATCGACCAGAACCTCCTTGAAGTAATAGTAGTAGCGGTTCCAGAACTCGGCGATCGAGCGGGATGCCAGCGGGTTCACCGTATTGCGCGGGATGTTGTAGCCCATCATGCGCGCCACGGCGACGATGGCATGGCCCCAGGCGGCAATGATCAGCAGATCCACACCGTAATTGACGATCAAACCTGCCCATTGGAGGCCAAGGGGCATGGCCGCAGTATCCTCCGGATTGAGGATCATGAAGCCGAGTTTCGGCACGCCCAGCATCTCATGAAACAGTGTCATGGCCGCAAGCGCGGTCCAGCTGAGAATGGCCGTCCACACGGCGAGTTTCAGTGCCTTTAAGCGCGTTACGGCGAGGGCTTCGTCATCCTTTGCCTCGAAACGCTTGAGGAAGGACAGACCCTTGCCGAACGGCGCGACATCACCGCCCCAGACCGGACGCATGTAGAGCGCCCGCACGCCGTCCGGTGCTGCAGCCTTGGCCTTCAGGTCGACGGCAGCATAGGCGAGGAACCAGAAGCAGGATGCCCAAACAGCGAGGAAAGCCCAGAGCATGGCATGACCGTAGTCCCCCGGCGGCACAAAGGCGGCAAAGGCTAGCACCGCAAGGAAGCCGACAAGCTGCACCAGCACCGGACGGCGGGACCAGATGCCGCTGCTCATGCGCTGGCCTGCGATCATCAGCTGCGCAAAACCGAGGAAAAGAACCACACCGGCCACCTGGAGGGCGAGCGGAGGCACGGACACGCCGTTCCCGACCGCTGCGGCCAAGTCGACAACAAGCGTGTTCATGTCGGCGGTTCGGAAGGGTCGCAGCAACAGGAAGATCAGGCTCGACGTGATCAGAATGGTGAGCCGGCGCCCTGGCCAGCGCGCGGCAGCAAGAAGGGTCAATCCGATCAGCGCAAGTGCCGACAGACTGATCTGCAGGCTTACGGCAAGAGCCGCGAGGAAGAGCGCATGGATCAGCAGCAGCCCCCGGATGGTCCCGGCAAAGCTGCGCGCTGCCGGGTTGGCGTCGATCGTCAACCAGGCACGCCGCCACTGCATGAGGCGGCTGAACGGGCGGAGCGGCTCCTGCTCGAAAACGATGCTCAAGACGCACCCCCTTCGAGGATGTCACGCAATGCGCGCCGATCCACCTTGCCGTTGACGTTGACGGGTAGCCTATCCTTGAGATGAATGGCTTCCGGGACCATGTAGCGTGGCAGCGACCGCAACATCTTCGTCTGGATCGATTGAGCCGTTTCATCGCTGCCGGCGACGAAGCCGACCAGCCCGGTGGCAGCACCATCGACATGGGGCCAGGCCACGACCGCAACGACCGTGCTGTCAGCCGCCAGCCGCAGATGCGCCTCGACTTCTTCCAGCTCGATCCGGTTACCCTTGACCTTGACCTGGTTATCCGTCCGGCCGAGATGA
The DNA here is from genome assembly GCF_050281005.1 of Allorhizobium sp. NPDC080224. Taxonomy (NCBI): domain Bacteria; kingdom Pseudomonadati; phylum Pseudomonadota; class Alphaproteobacteria; order Hyphomicrobiales; family Rhizobiaceae; genus Allorhizobium; species Allorhizobium sp. NPDC080224. The sequence goes on along the minus strand of NZ_JBNNWJ010000004.1, from coordinate 27,792 downwards.
TGGTAGACGCCCTCGGCATCGCACAGACCGAGGTCCCCCGTCAGGTACCAGCGCTCACCATTCATGTCGCGGAAACGGTCCGCCGTCTGTTCCGGCGACGCAAAATAGCCAATGCCGACCTGCGGCCCGCCCAGCGCGATTTCTCCCGGCACACCCGGAGCCACCGGCTGCAGGTCAGGACCGAGGATTGCGATCCTGCCGTCGCTGAAGGGTGTGCCGATCGCCACCACCCCGCGCCCTGGCGTAAGCGGCATCTCGGCACCCACGCTTTGCCTGAGCATGACGACGGTGCATTCCGTTGGCCCATAGATATTCTCGATGGCGCTGTTTGGCGCGGCAACCTTCCAGGCCTCGACCGTCACGCCCGGCAGCGGCTCGCCGCAAAAGACGGACAGGCGGATCGTCTCGAACAGTCCGGGCTTCAACGAACCGGCCGTACGCATCATGTTGACGATCGTCGGCACCGACATCCAGGCCGTGATGCCATGGCTGCGAATGAAATGCTGCGGTGCCGATAGCTCGAGCGCCGACATCACATGCAGTGCGGCGCCCGATTCCAGTGCCAGGAACAGATTATGCACACTGAGGTCGAAGGTGAGGTCATGCGCTTCGGCAACCCGGTCTTCTGTCCCGAGCATCGTCCACGGGCGTGCCTGCACCAGATAGGACGCAAGAGAGGCGGTCGAGATCACCACACCCTTTGGAAGCCCGGTCGTGCCGGAGGTGAAGATGATATAGGCCTCATGATCCGGCCCCACCATCTCGGGTTCGCCGAGCGACGGATCGGTCAGGGCGTCGAGCGGCGTGATCGCAGCATCCACCGTTGCCGGCATATCGGCCCGCTCAGGGCCGATGATAATGGAAGGGGCCGCAGCCAGGACCTCCGGCGTCAGCAAGCCTATCCCATTGCGGTCAACGATCAGCGCATCAAGCTGGAGCAGGCTCAGCAGCGTGACCAGCCTCTCCGGCGGCCATTTCTGATTGAGCGGCACATAGGTCGCACCCGCCATGCAGGCGCCGAGAATGCCAACATAACCCTCGAGGTTTCGGGTGGCGAAAATCCCGACGCGCCGTTGTCTCAACCGCGGCGCCAGATGGCCGGCGAGGCGAGCAACCTTTTGCGCCAAGACTTCATACGTAAACTCGCGCCGCGCAACGACCAGGGCAGTCGCACTGGGATGAGCATGCGCGCATTGCCAGAAGGGAGCGGCAATGTTGAAGTTTTCATGCGTTGTTTTCACTGGAACACCGTTCAAGATTAAGCCCGTGTCACTGATATCTTTTATCGTGCTGGCGCTGATCGTTACCCGTCCGCGCACCACTAGAAGTCGGCGGCAATCATCAGGGCCGAGGCTGCTGCGGCTGAGCCGACGGCCATCGAGAACCAGGGTCGTTTCTGCGCCACCTCGATCGTGAAAAGATTAAGCGGAAATAGGTGCTGGTGTGGCTGTGGTGTCGCGCCCTGACGGGGTGCCGGAAGATACCACTCGTCATCGAACCATTGCCAATCATCCGCCCAGGTCCAGCAATCATGCCGCTTGTAGACAGAGGCCACCTCTTCCGCGAATGCTTTGTTGGTCGGCAGACGGATCGGCTGTCCTGGAGATGTCTGGAAATACCGCATCGCCAGAGGCAGCGATCGGTTGGTGCAATAATTCGACATCCAGAGATTGAAGCCGATCTCATCCCTCAGCCCTTGGAGCACGCGGAAGAGCTGGACATGATCCTCATGTCCGTATTCGCCCCAGGGATTATGGGTGAAAACATTCATGCCCGGACGCAGGCGCTCACGCAGCAAGGTTCGTATCTTCACGAAGTTGTTCTGATAGGCCGTCAGCACACTATATTCGGCCACGCGCCGCTCACCCATGCCGACCTTGCCAAGCGCGAGGCGCGACATGCGCGTCAGTTCCCGTCGCTGGCTTTCGAAGCTGAGGACGAGACCATCCGGGCTTTCTCGCGGGTCATCCCAGTTTGCGCAGCCGGCCGCACCGGATTCCGCGACATTGAGGCAACTGACGCCAGCACGCGGAAAATCGGCAAGAGCGGCAGCCCGCTTTTCGCCGAGCCCCGGCTGGGCCCAGAAATCCCTGTAGACGACGATCACCTCGTCGACCTCATGAAGAATGGCATTGAACCACAGCAGTTCATCGTCCGGATGCGCTGCAACGATGACCGAATTCTCGAGGAATGCTGGGCGCGCGTTCATCCACTGTCCTCCCCGGATGTCTGGCGGCGGGCAAAAGGTGTCGTGGTCGTGGCGGCAGAAGCCTCGCGCCACCGCTCGCGCCAACGCATCGCAGTAAGCGCAATTGCGCCTCGCACGGTCGGCGTATGCGTCAATACATGAAGAGGCGTGGCCACCGTGCCGAAATCTGCCTTGAAGGGCTCATCGCCAATGGTGAAGTCGAAGATCTCGCCACCGGCCTCAACCCAGTCGCCGATCATCCCATCATAGAGCAGCAGGCCCGGCGAATGGCGCCCATGGGTCTGGTAATCGCAGCCGATCAGCAGGTAGTGGAGCCGTCCGCCAAACGCGAGACAGAAGGTATAACCGATCGCGTCGCCGCCGAGTTCGAGCGCATAGACGCGGGCAAAACCTGCCTGCTCCCCGGATTGCGCAACGGCGCTGTAGAAGGCTCGCGCTGCGGGCGCGGCAATCACGTCCTGCTCGAAACGGCCCTCGCGCAGCTGAGCCAGCCGTTCCATCGCGCGGGCGATCGCGTGCTCTCCGTGAACGACAACAAACTTTGCGCCTTCCGTCTTGAAGAATCGCTTGCGTTTGCGGGCAAGATAGCGCGCGAAACTGTCGGTCAGCGCCTCTTCTCGCCAATGCTCCACCGGCGCCAGGAGTGCCGTAGCATGCGCCGAAAAGCCGAGTGTCTTCGTGCTCCCCGGCACGAACGCCTGCCAGAGGGCCAGATGCTCATCGCGGATCGGTTTTACCCGCAAGATGTCATGCGATGGCAAGGCAGCGGCGACACAGGCGCGAACCGCATTATGATCATGCTGCCTCTCCCACCAGACGGAATCGACCACCGGCGCCGCATAGTCACTGACGCCGAGATCCGCACTTTCAAGGATCGTCACGCCGGAGAGCTTCCGGGTAATCATCGGCAGGACGAAACAGGGAGGCTCGCCAGGCCCCGGCCGTCCCACAAGTGTTACGCCTTGCGCGCCCCGTGACGGGGCAAGATGCTTGTGCAAGGCCTGGAGCCAAAGCGGATGTTGAAAGGCGGTGGCTTTCGAGCGCGCATGCAGCGCCGCATAGTCGGCGGACTGGAAGAAGGCTTCCGTCACGGCCTCGACGACGTACGCCGTCGCCGCACCGGTCTCGGCGTGGCCTTTTTCAGTCGAACGTGGCGAGCTCGCAATAACCATGCTCCGATCCATACCAAACAGCGTCGAAAAGCAGATTAACGGCAAGCGAACGTTCGGAATTATCGTGAATCTTAAGTAAAATGCGCTGCTCTTTGCAAAGCAACGGGACGACGTAGCATGACAGGACACGGCCGGAAGCGAATGATCAGGCAAACGCTCTTCGAGACACTGGTGCGGCGCCCAAGTGATAGCTGAAGAGACACCATACTCGAAGACGAGACGAGCGCTCCTCTCCGCTAGTCTTGGCCCACGATATAATCGCGACTTGCCGGGGCCCGCAATTCTGCGTACTCCGATCACCAGAACGGATGCGGGAATACCGGAATGGCTGCCAGTATCAGGACGATCGCGAATGTTGCCGAAACGTCGGTATCATCAGTCTCGCGCGTCCTTAACAACAGTGGCTATGTCTCGCCAGAGGTGCGCCAGCGCGTTGAAGCCGCGATCAGGGACCTCAACTATGCGCCAAGCAAGGGCGCTCGCATGCTACGCGGCGAAGCAAGCCGGATGATCGGCCTCATGCTGCCCTCCATCGATGTCCCCTTCTTCGGCATTCTTGCAAACACCATCGAGCGCGAACTTTTCGAACGCGGCTACCACACCCTGATCTGCAGTTCGGCTGAAAACGAAGAGCACGAGGCCCGCTATGTCGCGATGCTGCGCGCGCAAAGGGTGGAGGGCGTCATCGTCGCCAGCGCCTATGGCGGCACCGCGCATCTCCAGCCGCTGGTCAGTTCCGGGATCCCGGTGATCGCCATCGACCGAGAACTCGTCGGCATATCCGACGATACCGTGATGGCCAACCATGTCGAAGGCGGACGCATGATGACTCGTCACCTCCTGGATCTCGGCCATGTCAGGATTGCGGTCGTCGGGGCGCCGGGACATAGTCAGCCGATCCGGCTTCGTATGGAAGGCATCAGGGCCGTGCTACGCGAACATGGACTTGCACCGGCCATCGAGGCGATCGGCGAGGAGCACAGCTTCGCCGCCACCTACGCGCTGGCACAATCCGTTCTACAAGATCACACCGACATCACCGCGATCATCGGCACCACGGACATCGCGGCCATTGCGGCGATCCACGCCGTCCGCGACACCGGGCGCAGCGTACCGGATGATTGCTCTGTCATTGGCTTCGACGACTTGCCGGAGGCAGCCTATGTTCTGCCACGGCTGACGACGGTCGCACAGCCGATCCGCGCGGTCGCGCTCGAGGCGACCCGCAAGCTCGAAGAACGTCTGCAGGATCACAGGCAGGATCTGGAACGCCGGCCAGCCTCGCTCACGCGCATGCCCGTTGACCTCATCATCCGGGAATCGACCGGGCCGGCCCCTGCAGACAGCTGACTGCAGGCGTTCAGATTTCGGCGATCAGGACCGACATGTCGGGTATGCCATCAGTCGCGGTCGCGCCGCCCAGACAATGAACTGCTGCGCGATGGGCGACGGCGGAAATGGTCTCGATCGGCCAGCCCTCGTGCAGGCCGTAGAGAACCGCCGCGCAGAAGGCATCTCCGGCCCCGACGGGGCTGACGATGGCCGCCGGATCGACGGCAAGTGCAGGAGTGACAACCGGAGCCTTGTCGGGCGAAAGCCAGATGGAGAGTTCTGGTGCATGAATGACGACGCCTCGCGCCACGCCCCCATTCAGAAGCCGCTGACCGGCCTCTTCCACAGCCGACGGCAACAGAGCGCCCGACTTGTCGCGGACGACTACACCCGTTGCGCGTCCGGCTTCTGTCTCGTTGACGATCACATAATCACAATGGGGCAGTGCAACGGCGACCTGATCGGCAAAGGCGGGGTCCTCGCTGGAGACGAAATCGACGCAGGTCATCAGCCCCGCCTCGCGTGCCGCCTCCAAGAGCCGGGCCGCCCCGGACGTGCCGCTTGCATCCTTCCGGTCGAGAGCCGGCAAAAGCATGAGATAGCCGAGATAGAAGATCCTGTGCCCACTGGCTGCAAAGGCAGCAGGGTCGATGAGATCGACCGTCAGCAGGTCGTTGGAGCCACCGTGATAGAAGAAGGTGCGGCTTTGACCCGGTACGTTCATGACATGGGTATGTGCCGTCGCCTGGCCATCAAGGATACGAAGGCCTGAGACATCGATGCCGAGGGCCGCATGACGATCCCGGACATAGACGCCGTCCCGATCGTCCCCCACCGCACCCGCCACCGAAAGCCGCCCCTTGAACCCAAGCGAAGCGAGGTCGGTCACCACATTGGCCGCACCGCCGCCGACGCCCATGTCCTGGTGCAAAATATGCGCGAGACTGCCCTGTTCCGGCCAGTAGGACAGGGTGTGAATACGATCGACAATGAAGTTGCCGACGCAGACGATACCACCTGCCGTTCCGGCCTCTTGTCTGGTTCGAACCTCCTCCCCGGCTCTCATCAGACCGTCCCCTCGTTCCAGAGCGGCCTGAGCGGCGGCTCATCCTCCTCGATCTCGGCGAAACGCCCGATGGGTTCGAGGAAATAGTTGTCGGTCCTGTCGTCATTGACTTGGCTGACCTCGCCGACCAGCACCGGGCCTTTGTCTTTCGCGCCATAGAAGCGGTGGTAAAGACCCGTGGGAATGGTGACGCTCTGGCCAGGACCAAGGACAAGTGGCTCCCAGGTCTGGAGACGCTGCTCGATGCCGTCGACAAGGACAGAGACGTCGGAGCCGGTGACATTGCCCGTTGCATCATCCGCACGGAATTCGATGACCAGATCGCCGCCCGCCCGGTTGATAATGTCTTCCTGCTTGGCCTTGTGCAGGTGGGCCGGGGTCACCTGGCCTTCCTGGATGAAAAGCAGCTTCTCCGCATAGCTGCGTTCCCCTTCCATGCCGAGGATGCCGTTACGCAGGCAAAAGAGCACGAGCCCCTGTTCGGCAAAACGGCCGGAGCCAAAGTCGGTAACGTCCCAGCCGAGCTGCCGGCTGGCCAGATAGCGCGATGCCTCGGGATTGGCCGCGAATTCGGCGGCACTCCACTGCCCCCAGACCGGCAGAGACCAGCGCCAGGTCTCGAGCATTCCGATGGCAAACCGCAGGGCTTCGTTGATCTCGGAGCGTCTCATGGTACCGCCTCAATCGTAGTCGACAGAAACGACCCGGTTTTCCAGACCGGATTGAAGTGCCGCCGTCAGGACGGCGTGGTGAGCTGCCGCTTCCGCGGGGCTTGCACAGGGGAAGCCGTTCGCCGTGCCACCCGCCAGTTCGTCGACGAAGGCCGCCCACATCTGCTGGATCGCGTCGGCGAAGCCGAATTCGAAAATCTTGCCGGTGATGGCGGGGAAAACCGAGCCATAGCCGAGGTCTTCCGTGTTCCAGGACTGCGTGCTGCCCTGGTAATCCATCCACTGCCACTGGCGCGGATGCTTGGTCGAGAAGAAGGCACTCTTCTTCATGCCGAGAATGCGGATGTACCAGGTGTTGGATTCGCCCGGTGCGATACGCCAGGTCTTGAGCACCAGAGGGAAATCCTGGTCGGCGGTGCGCACGCGGCTGCTGATCGTCGCATTGTCCCAGGTGGTGCAAGGCACTCTGTTGCCCTTGCCATCCGGGCGCTCGGTGATCCGCTTGACGAGGTTGGCATGCAACGTTTCCGGCCGCCAGCTGAGCCGCAATGGAACATGCAGCACATGCATGCCCAGATCCCCCATGCAGCCATAGGCACCGTTGACATGCTCCATGCGCTTCCAGTTGATCGGCTTGTTGGGATCGATGTCGGAAGAATGCAGAAAGCCGGCTTCGACCTCGAGAATGTCGCCCATCTCACCGCTTGCCGCCATGGCAATGACCTTCTGCGCGCCGGGGAAGTAAGGCATTTCCGACGAGCAGCGAACGATGAGTTCCGGATGCTGGCCAAGCGTCGCCATGATCGCCCTGTTCTGCGCCAGATCCATACCGAAGGGCTTTTCACCCAGCAGATGTTTTCCGGCCTTGATAATGTCCGTGTAGAACTCGGCATGCAGCACATGAGGTACGGCGCAGTAAATGGCGTCGACCTCAGGATTGGCGAGAAGTTCGCGGTAGTCCGTGGTTGCCTGTCGAACGGAGGGAACGTGGGTCTGAAACCACGCCATCAGCTCCGTATTGGTGTCACAGACGGCAACGATCTCTGGCCTAGCCTTGGCGTCAGTCAGATGCATCCAGCGGGCTGCGGCGCTGGCAAATTCGCGACCCATCAGGCCGCAGCCGATGACGCCGAAACGAAAGGTCTTCATGATGCTCCTCCTCCCGTCACGCAATCTCAGGCGAGATGACGCGACGCTTCCTCCGCCGTTGCGCCGTCGTGAACGATGGCCATCAGCGCCCGCGTCATGCCGCCCGGATTGGCATGCTGGATGACATTGCGGCCATAGACGATCCCGCGCGCGCCTTGCTCCATCAACACCCTGGTGCGAGCGAGGATTTCCTCATCGGAGACCCGGCCACCGCCACGCACGAGGACGGGCAGCCCTTGAGCGATCTCGATCACCCGATGATATTCGGTGACGTCGTCGCAGGGGTCTGCCTTGATGATGTCGGCTCCGAGTTCCGCGGCCTGCCGGACCAGCGGCAGGATCTTGTCGATTGCGCCGTCAACCATATAGGCGCCCTTGGAATTGTCCTGCATGACCAGCGGCTCGACCATCAGCGGCATGCCGTAGATCTCGCATTCGCGCTTCAGGCTGTTCACGTTGCGCACGCAGGCCCGATAGACCTCGGGCTGGTTGGGCAGCATCAGCAGATTGACCACGACGCAGGCTGCATCGAGCGCGATCGCTTGCTCGACCGGACGATCGATCACCTCGGAGAACAGAGCACTCGGCAGCGGATTGCCATAGATGTTCGCAATATCGGTACGCAGCACGAGGGCTGGACGAGCCTTGCCCGGGATCGACTGCAGCATGGGCGCTGTGCCCGGCGGCAGCTGGATGGCGTCAGGGCCTGCCGCAGCGATGACGTCGATGGCTTGGCGCATGTTCTCGATACCGGCGAGAAACGTGCGTTCATTGAACATGCCGTGATCGATGGCCACGTCGAAGCAGTTTCCAGACGTGCCGAAGAGGCGGTTCAACCGCGCCTGTTTCATCGTTATCTCCTCCCAATGTGGTAACGTTTCCACACAGGCTAGTAGCGCACCCCACGGGTGTCAACGGAAATGATGGGAACGGTCCTATCAACGAGGCAAGCACAAAGATGCCGCCCCGGAAAACCGAGGCGGCTTCAATCAGCCGACAATGTCATCAATCGCTTTGAGACGTTCGCGGGGCCGCGTCACCACAGCCCCACAAAGATGCTCACGCCTTGGCGAGAGCGCCCCCGTCCGGTCCCGCCACTCTTTGCGCATGGGGCCAGGCGGAATGATCGAGATCGAGATCGGGAAACGCCGTCGGTTCAAAGACTGGCCGCGCCACACCGGCCTTCAGCTGCGCGCGGAAATCGTCGAGGATCCGCAAGGCGACGGGGAAGAGCATCAGGATCACGGTGAGGTTGACCACCGCGAGCACGCCCATCAGCGGATCGGAGAAGAAGAAGACCGCCGTCGCACCCGGAGCCGTTGCGCCCAGGAATACGACGATGACGATGGCAAACCGCAGAACATGCAAGGCACCCGGCCGAGCGGTCATGACCTTCAGGGCCGTCTCACCGAGATAGTAGTTGTAGATGATCGAACTGAAGGCAAAGAGCAGGATGGCGAAAGTCAGGAAATACTGCGACCACGTGCCGACCTGGCTGACCAGCGATTGCTGGGTAAGCACGATGCCGTCGATGCCTTCCACGCCCGGCTGATAGACGGGGCTGAGCAGGATGATGAAGGCCGTGCAGGTGCAGATCACGATGGTGTCGATGAACACCGAGAAGGACTGGGTAATGCCCTGGCTGATCGGGTGGCGGACATCAGCCGTCGCCGCCACGTTCGGGGTGGATCCGAGACCCGCCTCGTTGGAAAACAACCCGCGGCGAAGCCCCTGGGCCAGGGCAGCGCCGAAGCCGCCGCCGACAACCTCTTCCAGGCCAAAGGCATTGGCAACGATCGACCAGATGACGCCCGGAATCTCGGTGATGTTGGACAGGATGACCAGCAGTGTCAGGCCGATATAGATGAAGGCCATGATCGGAATGATGACGTCAGCGACCTTCGCGATACGGCGGATGCCGCCATAGACGATAAAGCCGGTGATGATCGCAAGACCAATGCCACTCCAGACGCGATCGACGCCGAGGCTGTCATAGACGGCACCGGCAAAGGTATTGCCCTGAAAGGCGTTGAAACCAAAAGCGAATGCCAGCATCAGGCAGACGGCGTAAACCACGGCCAGCCATTTGTGCTTCGCACCGAGCCCATAGATGATGTAGCCAGCCGGCCCGCCCTGATAGGTGCCGTCACCGTTGGAACGCTTGTAAAGCTGGGCAAGCGTCGATTCGACCAGGCTCGTCGCCATGCCGATGATTGCGATCGCCCACATCCAGAAGACGGCGCCCGGCCCGCCGAGCGTGATCGCGACCGCGACGCCTGCGATGTTACCACCACCGACGCGCCCGCCGACGGACACGAGCAGGGCCTCGCGTGCGCTGATCGCATTCGGATCGCCGGTCTGGTTCTTGGCGAAGAGAACGCGAAACATGCGCTTGAAGAACCTGATCTGCACGAACCCGGTCATCACCGTGATGAACACGCCGAAGACAACGAGCATGGGAATGAGCGCCCATCCCCATGTGAGATCCTCGACCAGTCCGAAAAAGCCGGTGATGATATCCATGCGTTTACTCCTCAAAGACCATAATAAAGATAGATAGCGTAGCAGGACGCCAAGCCCACTATGATGTTCATCGGCAAGCCGATCTTGACGAAATCACTGAAACGATAGTTCCCGGCGCCATAAACCAGCGTGTTCGTCTGATAGCCAATCGGCGTCGCAAAGCTTGCACTTGCACCGAACATGACGGCCACCACCAGGGCCCTCGGATCGATACCGAGTTGCTGACCGAGGCCGATGACGATCGGCGTCAGGATGACGGCTACTGCATTGTTGGTCACGCATTCGGTGAGCGTCGACGACAATGTATAGACCAGAAGCAGAAGAACGAAGGGCGAGACCGTCGACATCAAGGGCATGGCCGTATCCACAACGAGTGCCACGGCTCCGGTTTCTTGCAATCCCTGCCCGACGATCAGCATCGCGAAAATCAGGATCAGAATGCCGCCATCGATCGAGCCCCAGGCTTCGTCTGCGTCGATGCAGCGCAAGATGAGAATGGCGGGAACTGCGATCATCGCCAGAGTGCCGATGTCCATGACATTGAATGCAGCGAGAAGCACGACGAGGCCGAGGGCAAGCAAGGCCAAAGGCGCCTTGGTGGGCCTGAAGGCGCGGGCGGTGGAACGGGTGACGGAAATCAGCTCGTTCTGCTGCGACAGTTCGTCGAGCGCCTCCGCAGTCCCCTCAATGAGCAGCTTGTCTGCCGGCCGAAGGCGGACATTGGCGAGGTCCGGACCGGGCACATGCCGGTGTCGATGGGCACCGATGATGCGCACGCCGAAGCGGCGGCCGAGCGTCAGGCTGGAAAGACGCGTCCGATACCCGTAGCGCCCGGGTGCGACGACCGCCTCGACCACGATGACGTCGCCCTTCGGGGCTGCTCCGCGTCGTTGACCGACGCGCAAACCGTCCTTTTCATTCAGGGTCAGGAGGTCGGCCGACTTGGCAAGGATGATCAGACCATCGCCCTTTTTGAGAGTCATGGTCTCGATATCCTTGCGGATCACCTCGCCATTGGTATGCAACCCGACGATGCGCAGCCCAGGCTGCTTGAATTCCGCAATTTCGCCGACCGGCTTTTCGGTGAAGGGACCATCCGCAAGCACCGTGATTTCCGAAAGAAACTCGGCGTCATCCTGATCGTCCAGTTCGCCGCCTTCCTCACGGCGATCCGGCAAAAGAAACCTGCCAAGCACCATCATCGTGAGCCCGCCAGTAATTGCAGCAGCCAGACCAATCGGTGTGATCTCGAAAAGCGAGAAAGGCTCAAGCCCCTGTCCCCGGGCGACGCCATCGACGAGCAGGTTGGTCGACGTGCCGATCAGCGTCAAGGTTCCACCCAGAATGGCGGCATAGGACACGGGGATCAGCAGCCGTGTCGCAGCGATGTCGAGCGAGACGGCAAGGCGGATCACGATGGGAATGAGAACAAGCACCACCGGCGTGTTGTTCATGAAGGCCGACGCAACCAGCGCCGTCAGCAGGAACACGGCAAGCGCCAACCGAGGCCGCTTTTTCGACCGTTCCAGAACCATTGCCGCCACGCGTTCCAAAACACCGGTACGCACAAGGGCGCCCGTCAGCACGAACATGGCGCCGATCGTCAGCGGCGCAGAGTTTGAGAAAACGCCCATTGCCTTGTCGGTCGGAACGAAGCCGAGCACGATGAAGACCGCAGCACCTGCGGATGCAATCACCTCGGCGGGATACTTCTCCCAGACGAACAGCCCAAACAGAACGATCACCAGACCCAGAGCGATCTGAGCCTCGTAGCCCGAGAAGAATTGCATCATCTTTTTTCGTTAAGCCCCCGACTGATCGCGTGAAGAAACGCGCGACACGCGATCTGGCTCCACCGGCTCGCAAAAATGTCGAGGGAGCGGGAGCTCACTACACTCTGCATGCGGCGCGCGCAAACCATAGCCCGACCTCCTGTTATGCCCGCCACTGTCCGACATCGACTGAGACGGCAACGCCGACCTCGTAAAGGACTGCCGACTGTACCGTCCTAATTATCCGATCGTGCCTGCCCGCGCCAGCATATAGGCCTCAGCGAATGCCATATGCTCGGCCGCGATCGCGCGCGCATCCTCTGTCCGTCCATCCTTCAGCGCTGCCATGAGCCGGTACTGGTAGGAGAGCCCCTCCTCCCGCGAGCTGGGCGCAGGATCAGCATAGATCTGCCTGGCCAGTGGCAGATCGCGCAACAGATTGTGCATCAGACCACAGAGAAACCCGAGCAACGGGTTGGGACAGAACTGAGCCAGCTGCGAGTGGAAATCGAGTTCCGCAACGCGTTGGCGATACTGTTCGTCCGGGTCGACCGGCGGGTGATCATAGAGCCGGATCGTTCGCTCGAGCAAAGCCAGTTGCTGGGCCGATACCCTGCCTGAGAGCGAGGCGGCGACTTCAGGCTCCAGCGCCTTGCGGATCGCATAGATGTTGGAGAGGGTCGGCGGATTGAAGAAGAAGTGGGTGGACAACAACTCCATGGCGTGGCGAGCGGAGGGAGCCGCGACGAAGGCACCGCCCCCGGGGCCGCTACGCGTGAAGATCAGGCCTTGTGTTTCCAGAGCCTTCATCGCCTCCCGCACCGTGCCCTTGGCAGCCTTGAAGCGGTCCATCAGATCGCGCTCCTGCGGCAGACGATCGCCTGGCTGAAGCCCTTGCAAACGGATGAAATCCTTCATCAGATCGGCAATGGCATCGGGTCGGCGCTTCGTCTTTCCGGCAGGGGTAAACAACCGCTTGCCGTCTTCGCTGCTCGTCTTCGCCCTCTCCTCGGTATCGGTCATCGCACGTCATTCTCTCCTGATACGGGGCGCACTGGCCACGAGCCGCCTTGTATAAGCGTGTTCAGGATCGGCAAAAAGCCTTGCCGCGGGTGCCAGCTCGACAATCTCACCGAAATACATGACGGCCACGCGGTCACAGATTGCCTCGACAACGGCAAGGTCATGACTGATGAAGAGATAGGACAAGTCGAACCGCGTTTTCAGATCGCTGAGAAGCAACAGGACCTGCGCCTGCACGCCGACGTCGAGCGCGCTCACCGGCTCGTCGAAGACTAGGATCTCCGCTTCCGCCGCAAGAGCGCGCGCGATCGCAATCCGTTGCGCCTGCCCCCCGGAGAATTCGTGCGGATAGCGCGTAAGCGTGTTTTCCGGCATCTGCACCGCGTCCAGCAGTTCCTTCATCCGTTCGCGGCGTCTGTGCGCCTCGTAGCCACACAGAAGCTTGAGCGGCGTGTCGAGAATGCTTCCGATCGTCTTGCGCGGGTTCAGCGAGGCAACCGGGTCCTGAAAGACATACTGGATCGTCTTGCCAAAGGCCCGCGGCCCCTCGCGCCGCAGCGCCTCCGCATCCTTGCCCCCGATCAGCATGCTCCCGGAGGTCGGCGTCTCGAGCCCGACCAGCATACGGGCAAGCGTGCTTTTTCCCGATCCGCTTTCCCCGACGACGGCAAGTGTTTCGCCGCGCATCAGATCCAGCGACACCGACTTCACGGCCTTGACCTCGTGTTTCGCCTTGCCGAACAGGCTGCGCCCGCCGCCGAACGACTTGGTCAGATCACGAACCTGGATCGCAGACTTCGTCATGACGCCTCCGTTTGCTGCTTCGGGAAGAGCCCGGCGACGCGCTTGAGGAACTGCGCCCCAGTCCCGAGCTCGGGCACGCAGGCGATCAGCCGCTTTGTGTAATCATGCTGCGGGTTGGCGAGCACCGCGCGCGTTTCTCCCGTCTCGACGATCTCGCCGTCCTTCATCACGGCGACGCGGTCACAGATCTCCGACACGACGCCGAAATCGTGTGTGATGAAGAGAAGTGCCATCCCGCGTTCGCGCTGCAGATCGCGCAAGAGCTCCAGAATGCGGGCCTGCACGGTCACGTCGAGAGCGGTCGTCGGCTCATCGGCAATGATCACATCAGGATCGTTGGCGAGCGCCATGGCAATGCCGATACGCTGGCGCTGACCGCCCGAAAGCTGATGCGGATAGTGTTTCGCCCTTTCCCGCGCCTCCGGTATTCCAACCTTTTCGAGGAGCGCAATCGCCCGTTCACGGCGCTCATTTGCACCGAGCGACTGATGCGCGGCGATCGCTTCCTCGACTTGCCGTCCGACCGGATACATGGGGTGCAGTGTCGTCAGCGGATCCTGAAACACATAGGAGACGCGGCTGCCACGCAAGGAGATCAGTCGTGTCTGCGGCATCGCCAGCACGTCTTCATTGCCCACATAGATCGCACCGCTCTGGATGATGCCCGGTGGGGACGCCACCAGCCCCATCACCGACAGCGCCGTAACGCTCTTCCCCGACCCGCTTTCACCGATCAGCCCGAGGCATTCCCCGCGCTTCACATGTAGGGAAATCCCACGCACCGCCGGAATGATGTCGTTTCCGCTGCGGAAACCGGTCTCCAGACCTTCGATGGAAAGAGCGGCGTCCCGGGCAGAGTTCTCCGGAACGCTTCGATCGGTCGCAATTTCCGTGACAGGCCCCGGACGCGCGAGCGCGCCCGAGCGCAGCCGCGGATCGAGAACGTCTCGTATGCCGTCACCCAGAACATTCAGGCTGATGACGATGAGAAAGATCATCACGCCCGGCACGATCGAGACATGCGGAGCGGTGAAGAGCTGCGCCCGTCCCTCGCCTAGCATCGATCCGAGATCGGCTTGCGGTGGCTGTGCGCCGAGACCGAGGAAGCTGAGGCCTGCCGTCTCCAGGATCATCCAGCCGGCTGTCGTCGACATCGTAATGACAATGACCGGCGCCACGTTTGGTAGCACCTCGGTGAACATGACGGACAGATGCCCCTTGCCGGACAGGCGCGCAGCATCGACAAATTCGCGATGGGCGTATCCGAGCGTCACGCCGCGCACATTACGCGCGAAAAAAGGGATGTTGACGATGGCAATGGCATAGAGCGCGTTCATCAGGCCCGGCCCCAGGGCAGCGACGATAGCCAGCGCCAAAAGGATGTAGGGAAAGGCCATCAGCATGTCGATGCCACGCATGATGGCATTGTCGGTGCGTCCACCCACATAGCCCGCGACAATGCCGATCACCGACCCGATCAGCGCGGCGATCAGCGTCGCCGTGAAGCCGACCATGACGGACAGACGCGCGCCCCACAAAAGCCGGCTCAGGATATCGCGGCCGAGCTGATCGGTGCCGAGGAGATGTCCGGCCGTCAGAACAGGCTTCAGCCGATCTGCGGGCGCGGTGGCATCGGGATCTGGCAGAGGCAGGATCGGCACGAGCAGGATCAAGAGAGCAATCAACCCGATAAGCACGAGCCCCGCTGCGGCGAGACGATTGTTGAGTAGAAGTCGCCAAGACGTGATCCGCCCCGAAGCGACCTTGGGCTGGGTGACAGCAGAAACGGTACTCACGTGCGGATCCTCGGGTCGAGCATGGATTGGAGAACATCGGCGACGAGGTTGAAGAGCACGTAGCTCGCGGCAACGACGAGCACACCACCCTGGACCAGCAGGATGTCACGGCTCGAAATGGCCTTTACCAGCATGGCGCCGACGCCCGGCCACTGGAACACAGTCTCGATATAGACGGCGCCACCGAGCACGAAGCCGGATTGGATGCCGATCACTGGAATGATGCTGACCAGTGCCGACCGAAACGCGTGACCATAAATGACCCGCCTTTCCGAAAGTCCCTTGGCACGGGCTGTGCGGACAAAGTCCTGCCGCAGCACTTCGAGCATGGCGCCCCGCGTAAGTCGCGCGATCACGCCTGCCGCAACCACCGACAGCGTGACGGCGGGCAACACCAGATGGAGCAGAAGGTCTTTCAGGTCCCCTCCCCCATAGACAGCATACATGCCCGAGGCCGGAAGCATCCGCCACTTGACGGCGAAGAGGTAGATGAGAAGCAGACCCAGCCAGAAGGAGGGCATGGAGATTCCGGCCAGCACGAAAAAAGTGATCGCACGGTCCGCCCATCCGAACTGCCGAACAGCCGAAACGACGCCGGCGAAAAGGCCGATGACCGTGCACAGTAGGAGAGAGACGCCGGCAAGGATGAGGGTCGCGCCGAAACGCTCGAGGACCTCGTCCAGCACGGGTCGGTTCAGGGCATAGGAGCGGCCGAAATCACCCTGCAGCACATTGCCGATCCAGACCAGGTATTGCTGAAACAGAGGCTGATCGAGACCGAGGTCGCGATTGATCCGCTCGACATTTTCAGGCGTTGCATAGGCGCCAAGAATGGCGGTCGCCGTATCCCCGGGAATGAGGGCCATCACCAGGAAGACGATGATCGACAGGCCGAACAGCACGGGCACGACCGCGATCAGACGTTTGAGAATATAGGCCGACATCGCAACCTCCGGGAACGTTCAAGGCTGACGCCGGCGAGCGGATTACCCGCTGGCGTCAGTCGCAGGAGGATTACTGCTTCGTCACACCGTGCAGGTTGAGAAGGAATGAGGGCTGAAGCTTGAAGCCCTGGACATTAGCGGTCGTGACCGCGTTCTGCTTCCAGTTGGCGACGAACAGCCAGGGGGCATCGTCATGCACGATCTCCTGGACCTGGGCGTAAAGCTTGCCGCGCTCAGCCTGATCCGTCGATGTGCGTGCCTTCTCCAGCAAGGCGTCAACCTCGGGGTTTGAATAGTAGCCCGAGTTGAAGCCACCCTTATCCGGCATCGCATCACTGCGCAGCGTAAGATAGGGAACGGTGTCGGGATCATTTGTCATCCACGCCATTTCAGCCATGTCAGCCTGACCGTCGAGACCCTGGTTGACGCGGCCGAGGAAGGTATTCCACTCGTAGGTCTCGATCTTCACGTTGAAGCCGACGGCCTGCAGATCGGCCTGGATGGCCGCGCCCATCGTTACCGGATCAAGCATGCCCGAGCCGCCTTCAGTGACATAGAACGTGAGTTCCGGCGTCTCGACACCTGCCTCGGCCAGCAAGGCCTTGGCCTTTTCGGGGTCGTAGGCGTAGGGATCGACCGAGCTTTCCACCCAGTTGAAGGCAGGCGGAATGGGGCCAGCGGCCACGGTCGCCGTGCCCTGGAGCACATCGTTGACCAGCGTCTCCTTGTTGACGGCATAGTTGGCGGCCTGGCGAACGCGCTTGTCGGCGAACGGACCGCTCTTCGTATTCAGGATACCGAACCAGACATGCGGACCCGCCTGTTCGGCAACGGAGAACGCAGCATCCTGCTGGAAGGTGGTGAGATTGTCCGGCGGCACCTCGACCATCACGTCGATGCCTCCGGCTAGCATCTCCGCCACACGAGTGTTTGCATCTGTCACGGGTCGAAAGACGACGGCCTCAAGAGCGGCAGCCTCACCCCAGTAGTCCGTGTTACGCTCGACGACCACACGCTGGTTCGACAGCCATTCGGCAAACTTGAAGGGTCCGGTGCCCGAGGGGTTTCGGCCATAGTCGGCGCCATGCTGTTCCACAGCCGCCGGAGAAACGATCAGCCCTGTGGGATACGCAAGATTGGACAGGAAGGGTGCAAACGCCTCGCTCAGCTTGAATTCGACCGTCTGGCCGTCAATCACGTTGACGGACTCGACGGAGGCAAAGTTGAACGACAGGGGAAAAGGCCCAGTGTTGTAGAAGGGATGGTCCTCTTTCAACATGCGGTCAAAGTTGAACTTCACCGCGTCGGCGGTGAAATCAGAACCGTCATGGAACTTCACGCCCTGACGCAGCTTGAAAGTATAGGTCTTGCCATCTTCTGAGATGTCCCAGCTCTCCGCGAGCGCCGGCTCAATCTCCAGCGTCCCGTCCTTGAAGCGCACAAGGCCCTCATAGACATTCACCAGAATGCGGAAATCATTGGTGGCGGTGACCGTGTGCGGATCGAGAGATTTCGGCTCGGCAATCTGCCCGACGACGAGAACATTGGGAGGGGTCTGCGCGCCCGCCGGCTGGGCGGCGATCATGGCGGCACTCAAGGCGGCAGCGGCGAATGCGCTCCGGAATAGCCTCTTCATGGGGAAATCCTTTCGATTTGGCATCTTGTATGCGCGCTATTAATTCACATAGATAACCCGATTGCAATAATTTATCATGATAGATATCAACCGCAGGCTTTCTCGTGGAAATGCCAATGCAGCGAGCACCGGCACCATCACGCGTCGGATTTCGTCAGTGGACGGGATTTTCGGCTAAAGCCTTTATGCGGTCGGCCGCGGCTGCACGAGGATCGCGCGGAAATCGTTGACGTTGGTCAGAGTTGGGCCGGTGACAACCTGCGCGTCCAACGCCGCGAAGAACGAATGGGCGTCGTTACGTTGCAGAGCGTCGCTCGGGTCGCAATGCAGTTCGGCAGCCTTTTTCAAAAGTTCGGGACCGATGACGGCGCCGGCGACTTCGGCTGCACCATCGACACCATCCGTATCGCAAGCGAGCGCGTGGATACCTCCAGCGCCGTCCAGAGCCAATGCAAGCGCCAGACAGAACTCGGCATTGGGCCCGCCAATGCCATCGCCGCGCCGTGTAACCGTAAGCTCGCCGCCGGAGAGGAGCAGGACCGGCGCATCCCCCGCACGCAGGGAATGCTGCACAGCCAGCGCCTCCCTTGCCTGGGCCTCGGCGACATCCCTCGCCTCACCTTCCAGGGCATCACCAAGAACGCGCACGTCGCAATCGACCTCTCGGGCCAGCGCCGCAGCCGCCTCTAGCGATTGCCGGGGTGCGGCGTAGATGACGTTCTGCACCCGGGCAAGGCGCGGATCGTCGGGCCTGACGACCCCGGAGCCGCGCTCCAATGCCTCACGGACCCGGCCCGGCAGCGCGACCTTCCATTGGTCGACGACCGCAAGAGCGTCATCCGTGCTCGACGGATCGCCAACCGTCGGACCGGAGCCGATAAAGGCCGGATCGTCACCCGGCACATCCGAGATCATCAAGGCGAGGACCTGAGCCGGCCAGGCTGCGGCGGCCAATTGTCCACCTTTTACTCGGCTGAGATGTTTTCGAACCGTGTTCATCCGGTCGATCGGCGCGCCTGACGCGAGCAGCGCCTGATTGACCGCCTGCTTCTCGGCAAGCGAAACGCCCGGCACCGGCTGAACCAAGAGCGCCGAGGCTCCGCCCGAGATCAGCGCCAGAACGAAATCGCCTTCGCCGGCACTTTCAACAAGAGCCAGCAGACGCGCCGTCGCCTTGAGGCCCGCCTCGTCTGGAACCGGATGGGCCGCCTCGACGATCTCGATGCCATGACATGGCCGGCCATATCCATAGCGCGTGATGACGAGACCTTCGCAGGGACCCCAGACCGCCTCGACCGCTTCCGCCATCCGAGCGCTCGCCTTGCCGGCGCCGACAACGATCACCCGCCCCTTCGGCTTTTCAGGCAGACAATCCTTGAGCGACCGCATCGGATCCGCCACCTCGACAGCACGGTCGAGCAGCTGCCGCAGGAAGACTTCCGGTCGTTCGATCATGCATTTGGCCCTCTCGAAGCCTTTCCGACGCAGCAATGCCGCCACGTTGACATCGCCGGCTGCCGGCGTACCACTAGGCGCGCCGGTTCTGAGACTGCGATTTTACCGCCAAACTCTGTCTTGTCGCAACGCTCCGTCTGTCACAGACCACGCTACAAGACGGAGAAGGCCTTAGCTGATCAGAACTCCCCTCTTCCGGATTCTTCGAGAGGCAGGACCACCATCTGCGATCCGACTGGAACACGGGCGTGGAGATCGATGATGTCCTGGTTGAGCAGGCGAATGCATCCAGACGATACGGATTGACCGATCGACCACGCCTCGTTGGTCCCATGGATCCGGTAGAGCGTGTCCCGCCCGTTCTGGTAGAGATAGAGGGCGCGCGCTCCGAGCGGATTGTCGATGCCGCCCGGCAGACCCTGTGCGAGCGGACCGTAGCGATCCGGCTCGCGAGCAATCATGTTCTGCGTCGGCACCCAACCCGGCCAGCGGGCCTTGCGCTTGATATCGCCTACGCCCTGGAATTCGAGACCGGCCTTGGCGACACCAATGCCGTAGCGCATCGCCTTGTCGCCCTCCATGACGAGATAGAGGAAGCGAGCATGCGGATCGACCACGATCGTGCCGGGCAGATAGGATGTGCGATAATTGACGACCTGGCGGATATTGCGGGGATCCATCTTCGACACATCGACCGCGGGAATGATCTGTCCACCGTCCTGCACTTCGGCATACATCGCCTGCAGCGCAGGATCGACCGGAGGCGCAGCCGGTTGGCGTGGCACGCCAGTCGTTTGCGAGCAGGCGGTCAGCAGCAGTGCGAGGCCCGCTGCCGCGCATAGGCTTTTCAGGATCCGGACTGCCGGCGTCACGTCAAAAAAACTCATCTACTTATCGGTCCTTGTCTGCGGGGCGATTTGGCGATGGCGATATGAAACGCCTCGCACGAAATCCCACCGCATTGGGTTTCGGCTGCGCGCCCCTTTCAGAGCCGCATTTCCGGCAAGCCTTAAGCTGGCCGGACGAGGCGATAAAACGACATTTTCTCACGGAGGCGTGATGACAATGTTTGCGGCTGAGAGAATGGAGACTGAGGAGGCGACAATCGGAAGTGATGGACGCAATGTCATCGTGCAGCAATGCCATTCACCAGGCCGTCCGACCTGGTGAATGGCGCTTAATAGGCACGCCTGAAAATACGTGGCCGGCATCGATGCCCACGCGTCCCTAGATGGTTCGAGCTCAAAAACCGGGGGGCAGATGTCCGATCAGCTTGTCCAGCGTAACCGGATAGTCGCGGACGCGAGCACCCGTGGCGTTGTAGATGGCGTTCGCGATCGCCGCCGATACACCGCACAAGCCCAGTTCGCCGACACCCTTGGCCTTCATCGGTGAAGACATCGGATCCGTTTCGTCGAGGAAGATCACCTCTTGGCTCGGAATGTCCGCATGCACGGGAACTTCATATCCGGCGAGATCGTGATTGACGAAAAAGCCTCGGCTCGTATCGACGATAAGCTCTTCCGAAAGCGCAGCCCCAATGCCCATGGTCATCGCGCCAATGACTTGGCTCCGGGCAGTGATCGGGTTAAGGATGCGGCCGGCCGCACACACGGCCAACATGCGCCGAACGCGGCACTCCCCGGTGACGACATCCACACCCACCTCGACGAAGTGCGCGCCGAAGGTTGATTGCTGATGGGTCTTGGAGAGGTCACCCCATTCGATCGTGTCCTCGCCGACAAGACCATCCGGACCGACGGCATCCGCCAGAGGGATTGCGTGACTGCCCGAGCGAACCTGACCGTTTTCGAATCGAACATCCTGAGCATTGAAACCGAGTTTTTGGATAACGGCCTCGCGCAGCTTGACGCAGGCGGCATAAACGCCAGCCGTAGAACAATTGCCACCGAACTGACCGCCGGAGCCGGCGGATATCGGAAAGCTGGAATCGCCGAGCCGGACGTCGACGTCCTCCAGTGTCACGCCCATCATTTCGGCAGCGGTCTGCGCGATGATGGTGTAGCTGCCCGTACCGATGTCAGTCATGTCGGTCTCGACGGTAATCCGGCCATTGCTTTCGAGCCGAACCCGGGCACCGGACTCGACCAGCAGATTGTCGCGATAGGCTGCAGCGACGCCGGTTCCGACAAGCCAGTTACCGTCACGTCGGGCTCCCGGCTGGCCTCGATCGCTCCATCCGAAGCGTTCCGCACCGAGGCGCAGGCAGCCGATCAGGTCGCGTTTCGAGAAGGGACGATCTGGGTTTTCCGGATCGACCTGCGTGTCGTTGATGATCCGGAAGTCGACGGGATCGATGCCGAGCTTTTCCGCCATCTCGTCCATGGCAATCTCGAGTGCCATGAGGCCCGGCGCTTCGCCCGGCGCGCGCATCGCATTACCCTCGGGCAGGTCGAGCGAGGCCAGGCGCATGGCGGTCATGCGGTTTTCGCCCGCATAAAGAAGTCGCGTCTGGTTAACAGCCGTTTCGAGACTTCCCTCCGGCAGGTTGCCGGACCAGCTCTGATGCGCGATCGCCTCGATCTTGCCGTCGGTGTCGGCACCGATCCGGATGCGCTGGATCGTCGCCGGTCGGTGGGTGGTGTTGTTCATGATCAACGGCCTCGGCAGGGAAACCTTGACCGCGCACCGGGCAGCCTTAGCACCCAGCGCGGCAAGCACCGCATCCGCCCTGAGAAACAGCTTGCCGCCGAAGCCTCCGCCGATGAAGGGTGACATCAGCCGGATCTTCTCCTTGTCCAGGCCAAGGAAGGTCGCAAGATCCGTCCGCCACCAGTCGATCATCTGGCTCGAGGTCCAGATCTTCAGTTCATCGCCGTCCCAGACCGCCATCGAGGCATGCGGCTCCATCGCCGCATGCGACTGGTCTGGTGTGCTGTACTCGGCATCGAGCGTCACAGACGCGCGAGCATAGGCATGATCGAAGTCGCCAACGGCCGTATCGGGCTTCTCATCTTCCGAAGGCTTTTCTGCCGTTTTCTTGGCCTCGGCCAGATCGAAAGCCCCTTCCTCGGGCTCGTAGGATACGTCGATCAGTGAAGCAGCCGCCCGCGCTTGTTCGAATGTCTCTGCAACGACAAGGGCGATTGCCTGATGATAATGCTGCACGACATCTCCGCCAAAGAGCGTCGCCGTATTGTGCTCACCCTTCTCGCGGCTCCCGACATCAAGTGTGGTGACCACCGCAAGAACGCCGGGCGCCTGCCGGGCGCTCTCGCTGTCGATGGAGAGGATACGCCCCTTGGCAATGCCGGCGGCCACCGGATAGCCATAGGCGATCTCAAAGCCGAGATCCCAGTGCTCATAGGCATAGGTGGCGCGACCCGTCGTCTTGAGCTCGCCGTCGATTCGCCGCGTGGGTCGGCCGACCACCGTCAGATTGTCGATGGGATTAGTCGTTTCTGGCCTGTCGAACTTCATGAGCTTTTATCCTTGGCTTGCGCAATGACAGCGCTCAGCAAGCGCTCCACGAGAGCGAGCTTGAAACGGTTCTGATCCGTCGGTCGGGCGTCAGCGAGCAAGACTGCTGCCGATGCTCGAGCACCGTTCGGCAGTTCTGCCTCCGCATCTTCGATCCGCCACGGCTTGTGTGCGACGCCCCCGAGAGCGACCCGCCCGGCCCCGTCCGGCTGGATAACTACAGCGACAGAGACGAGCGCGAAGGCATAGGATGCGCGGTCGCGAACCTTGCGATAGATCTGGGTGCCGCTGATCGGCGGCGGCAGACAGACTGCCGTGATGATCTCGCTTTGTTCAAGGACCGTTTCGATATGCGGCGTGTCTCCCGGCAGACGGTGAAAGTCGGCCAGCGGAATGGCCCGGCGGCTGCCATCGGCCTTCACCGTCTCGACGACGGCATCGAGCACGCGCATCGCAACAGCCATGTCGCTGGGATGGGTCGCGATGCAGGCGTCACTCACCCCGAGGACCGCATGCTGCCGACTGAAACCGCCGATGGCCGAACATCCGCTCCCCGGCTGCCGCTTGTTGCAGGGTTGATTGGTGTCGTAGAAGTAGGGACAGCGGGTCCGCTGCAGCAGATTTCCGCCGGTCGTGGCGCGATTGCGCAATTGTCCGGACGCTCCGGAAAGCAGCGCTCGTGCCAGCAGCGGATAGTCTCGACGGACAATCTCATGGGCGGCCAGATCGGTATTGCGCACCAGGGCGCCAACCCGCAGGCCTCCTTCGGCCGTCGGTTCGATCTTGTTGAGCTCGAGCCCGTTGACATCGATCAGATGGGTCGGCGTCTCGATTTGGAGCTTCATCAGATCAAGAAGATTGGTACCGCCTGCAATAAACTTTGCATGCGGATTTGACGCGGCAATTTGCGCTGCCGCTTCGGCCGAGGCCGCGCGTTCATAGGTGAAGGCTTTCATGAGCGTGTTTCCGCGACCTCGGTAATGGCATCGACGATGTTGGGATAGGCACCGCAGCGACAGATGTTTCCGCTCATCCGCTCGCGGATCTCTTCGGCAGTTGGCCGCGCCTTGTTTATCAGATCGTCGGTCACGTGGCTGGGGATGTCGGCCGCGATCTCTTCGAGCATCGCGACGGAGGAACAGATCTGGCCGGGCGTGCAGTAGCCACACTGGAAACCGTCATGCTTGACGAAAGCGGCCTGCATCGGGTGCAGATCACCGGGTGCGCCCAGCCCCTCGATCGTGGTGACTTCAGCGCCCTCGTTCATGACGGCGAGTGTCAGGCACGAATTGACCCGACGTCCGTCGACGATGACGGTGCAGGCGCCGCACTGGCCATGATCGCAGCCCTTTTTCGTGCCCGTGAGCTGCAGGTTTTCTCGCAAGAAGTCGAGCAATGTGGTTCGGTTGTCGACGTCGATCTCGCGGAATGTCCGGTTCACCGTCAGGCGAACCTTGCTAGTCTCATTCATCAACTCACCTCGTTATCGCATGCCCACGGGAACGGTTCCGACCTATTCGCCGGCATGCGACCAATACGCCACAGCCCGCGCCAAGTTTGCAAAAGCCACCCGACACGAGTTTGTTCCAACCGATATCCGACCCTGCCGGGCGTTGGCTGTCTGCTTGCAAGAAAAGGCCTGGACAGAGGCTGGCAATCACTACTGTTTCTCGACCTCCGGGCTGGATGCGATTGCGCGAAACCCGGAGGCAAGGCTCGTCATCATCGAGCCGGGCCCACCCGAGAAACTTGTCGGAAGCGCCTTGTGGAGAGCAATTCCCTCCGTAAAAGCAAACCGGGTCGTGACCATACCGCCGACCTGGGTCTTCGGCGCCCTGCCGTCTGCCCTGCGCTTTGCGACGATCCTCGGAAAGGCGCTGCAACCGGCATGAAGCAACGCCCCTTACTTCTGTTCATGCTGCTGATTTCGTCTGCACTTGCGCTGACCATTCTGGGCTACAGCAGCCATGTTCCCCTGTCCCGGATGATGGCGGCGATCCTCGATCCTGCGCCGGACAGCTTAGGCGAGACCTATCTGCGCTACGCCCTTCTTCCCCGCATTTTTGTAGCGCTGTTTGCTGGCGCTGCCCTCTCTCTGTCCGGAGTGGTCTTCCAGCAGGTTCTGAAGAACCCTCTGGCGGAACCGAGCACGCTGGGACTTCTGTCCGGCGCTCAGCTTGCCATCACGCTCGCGGCACTCGCCGCACCGGGCATGGCGGTTTGGTCCATCGAACTATCCGCTGTCACCGGAGCCCTCGCCACGCTTGGGCTTGTCATGCTGCTCGCATCAAGAGGTGGCTTTTCCCCCGTCACCATGCTCCTTGCCGGCATGATTATCAGTTTCTTTGCCGGAACCGCATCGGTCGTCCTTGCGCTCTTCAATCATGAATATCTGCGCTCCGTCTTCATCTGGGGCAGCGGCTCGCTCGTTCAGAACGACTTTTCCAATGCCGTGGCACTGGCGCTTTGGCGGCCTGAATCCCGATGCTTGTGCTTTTGAAAGAACATGACCGTGACGGTGCTGCAGGCTGAAGCCCGAACGCCCAACTCCAGCCCGCGCCACCGCCCGCACTGCGCCCTGCTCATCGCGATCGTCGTGATGGGCGCAATCGCCGTCTTTTCTCTGACCGAGCATCTGTTCATCGACAACCTCCCAACGGCGGAGCTGGCTTCGGGTCGATGGCCGCTGGTCCTTGCGGCAGCCTCGGCCGGGGCCATGCTGGCTCTGGCCGGCACGATCATGCAGTCGGTCACGGCCAATCCGCTCGCGAGCCCCGAAGGCCTTAGGGTGAGCGCGGGCGCCGCTCCACGACGGTCCCGGACCTCGCTGCTGTCGTTGTCTGCCATCCTCACAGCTGCCGCTACCTTGGTCGTCGGCCCTTTGAGCTTTGTCGGACTGATCGCGCCCCATATCGCGGCGATGACCACGCCTCCAAAGCCGCTGGACCGGGCATTGTGTGCGGCCGCCGCCGGGGGGCCTTGATGACCGCGGCTGACTGGCACGGTCGCAGCATTCACTTCCCCTAAGAAATCCCCGCAGGCGTCCTCGCGGCCTTCGTCGGTGGACCGTACTTCCAGTGGCTCCTTTACCGGAGGCACCCATCAACAGCCTTAGCACCCCGGCGGATCTGCTCTCGCGATGAGCGGCCCGCTCGCGCCGATCCGGGACAGACTGCACCATGGACCGGAAATCCGCAGGGTGGTGCCATCAGCACAGGTGCTGGAAACCGATGCCTTTGCTTGTCTCCATGAGAGCTACGCACCTCGTTTTGCCGTCAAACCCGATGGCTGTCTGGTTCCCCTATGGTCGCAGAAATAGCTGGCGACCGCGATCATCCCCGTCATGGCCCTATCCGTGATCGGGGGAAAAGCCGTTCATGCCGACATCGAGAACACCGCGACCGTGGTCGATGACGACAGCGAGCTGGTAGCCTTGCGT
Organism: Allorhizobium sp. NPDC080224; assembly: GCF_050281005.1. NCBI lineage: Bacteria > Pseudomonadati > Pseudomonadota > Alphaproteobacteria > Hyphomicrobiales > Rhizobiaceae > Allorhizobium > Allorhizobium sp. NPDC080224. Next base: position 1,360 of record NZ_JBNNWJ010000004.1, on the reverse strand, counting down.
CTCCCCACCGCTTTCACGACAGAAGATGCCGAACCATACAGCCTCCCTACTGGTCTCCACGCACCTGACCCCGCTCGTTGATGCCTTGGCAAGGCGGAGCGGCCTGTCGAGAAAAGTCTTCTGGGGCAACGCAGCGCATTACCTCGAGTGGATTGTCCGGCAACTTTCCGGGAAAAAACCCAGACTTCAATCTACCTGCCCGGCTGACGGATGCCATTCGCTATGTCGAGGAGAATAGACTGCGCGTGCGTCGCCGGAAAGTCTGAGAGATCGCATTCCGGGTATCGAGGATTGCGGCAGTCTCTGCCCAGATGGAGTAAAAAGTTCAGGTCTTGAACGGACAGAGATCGACCTTCTGTCTTTCCGACGTCGCCGAGCGGCCCATTCTTGCACCGCTGACGCTCGATATCCCGATGGATGGCCATGTTCTCGGGCTGATCAGGCACAACGGCTCCGGCAAGTCGACGCTTCTGAAACTGCTGCCACGTCAGCAAGCGCCAACGAGCGGCAGCATCACCCTGGACGGACGAACGCTCGACGCCTGGGACGACCAAGCGCTGGCACACAAAGCTGCCTATCTGGCGCAGCACCTGCCCTCGGCTGTCGGAATGACCGTCCGCGAACTCGTATCGCTTGGACGATATCCCTGGCACGGGCCCCTCGGTCGGTTCGGCGAGATGGACAGGCAAAAGACCGACGAGGCGATGGCATTGACCGGTGTCACGCCCCTCGCCGACCGCCTCGTCGACACGCTCTCCGGCGGTGAAAGACAACGCGCCTGGCTCACCATGCAGGTGGCGATACGGAATGCCTGCTGCTCGACGAACCGATCTCGGCCCTCGACATCGCCCACCAGATCGAGGTGCTCTCACTGCTCCGCAATCTGTCTCAGGAGAGAGGTCTCGGTATCATCATCGTCCTTCACGACATCAACATGGCGTCCCGCTTCTGCGATAACATCACTGTTCTCCATTCCGGCCGCGTGATCAGACAGGGAGCGCCGGAGACGATCATGACGCCTGAAGCACTGCAGCGCATCTATGGTTTACCCATGGACGTCATAGCGCATGAACCAATCGGAAGACCTTTGGCGATTGCGCGATAGGCTGTGTTGAAGCTCGGTCACCGACAGCGCTCAATTCGCAATGAGCTGCCTTCCAGATTGTCCGTCGAACCCGATATTGAGCAGCAACGCAAAAAGCTCCTCGACGATTATGGCGAGGAGCTTTTTGATGCGATTTTCGAATGGTAGATTTAGGTTATACTGGTTGCGGGGGCAGGATTTGAACCTGCGGCCTTCAGGTTATGAGCCTGACGAGCTACCGGGCTGCTCCACCCCGCGCCAAGAGCGCAACTTTGT
>NZ_JBNNWJ010000003.1:0-180924 GCF_050281005.1 Allorhizobium sp. NPDC080224 | reverse complement strand
GCCCAGGTCCTTCCGCCGCCATCGCTGCCAGCGAAGAGACTGTTCTTTCGCGTAATTGTCTGGGGCCTGATGGCGCGCTCAACGATGTTGGAGTCAAGCTCGATGCGGCCGTCGGTGAGGAAGCGCTCGAAGATGGAGCGACGCGAGGTGGCATAGCGGATCGCCTCAGCGAGCTTCGACTTGCCGGAGATCCGCGGCAGGGTCCTCTGCCAGAGGGCGAAGAGCTCGTTGACTACAGCAGCAGATGTCGCCTGGCGCGCCGCGACACGGCCGTCAGGGCTCTGCCCCCGCGCTGCTGCTTCCACCTCCCAGAGCTTTGCCATTAGATCCACCGTCTCGGTGGCGATCCTGGAACTATCCGAGGCGTGGAGCTCGTAGAACTTGCGCCTACTATGGGACCAGCAGCCGGCGAGTATCACGCCATCATTGCCGCCGTCGGATCGGGCGAGCTTGTTATAGGCACCGTGCCCGTCCACCTGAAGGATACCGCGATAGCCACTCAGATGCCGGGCGACCCGGTCGCCAGCGCGGCTATCTTCGAAGCGATAGGCGACCATCGGCGGACCACTGCCACCGAAGGGTCTGTCGTCTCGGGCATAGGCCCAAAGCCAGGCCGTCTTGGCCGATCCGGATCCGGGCGCGAGCGTGGGCAACGTCGTCTCGTCAGCAAAGATGCGCTCCGCCTTCTTGATCTCGGCTAGAATGTAGTCGGCCAGGATATCGAGCTCAAAGCCGAGCTTGCCCATCCATTGAGCCATCAGCTTCCGGTCCAACTCGACCTTGTCGCGGGCGTAGATTGCCTCCTGCCGATAGAGCGGAAGGCCATCGGCATACTTCGAGACCGCGATCTGGGCGAGAAGCGCTTCCGTCGGAATGCCGCCCTCGATGATGTGCGCGGGCGCGGAAGCTTGAATGACGCCGTCCTCGTTTTTGAAGGCATACTTCGGCCGGCGGGTGACGATGACGCGGAACTTCGCCGGTACGACGTCCAGCCGCTCCGAGACGTCCTCTCCGATCAGCACCTTCTGTTTGCCGACGTGCTCGGGCAATTCATCTGGCTCGATCACGACTTCGACCCGTTCCAGATGAGGTGCAAAGCCCTTGCGTGGCCGGGGTGCACGTTTCCCATCCGGATCAGCGGCACCTTTGTTCACCTTGGCTCGGATTGCAGCAATCCCGGTCTCGATTTCCTCGAAGACAAAAGCCTGCTGCTCATCATCGATCGTCGGAGATGCAAGCTTCTCCGATCGCCGGCCAAAGCGGGCACGATCGAAGGCTTTCAGGATCTGGGTCAGTCGTTCGATGCGTTCATCAGCATCTGCGTTTCTGGCCTTCAGATCTGCGACCTCGCTCTCGAGAGCATCGGTGCGCGCAGCTTTCTCGGCCATGGCAAGGACCATGGCCTTCAGGGTCTCTACATCATCGGGGAGCTGCAAATCGGGCGGCGTCATAAGGCCTACCAGAGCACATTTTGCTCCGGTTTTCCTGCCCTTTCAGGCGGTCGATTCACTTCGCCGCAGGCCTTTACCCAACAATCTCCGGCGGCTTCACCGCCACCGAGCGGACCCGTTTCCAGTCCATGCCATCAACGAGCGCCATGAGCTGGGCATGGTTGAGCTGCACCCGGTTGTGCCCGATCCGCGGCCAACAGAACTGCGCCTTCTCCAACCGCTTCGAGTAGAGGCAGATCCCTGATCCATCCCACCAGACGATCTTGACCCGGTCGGCCCGCTTCGCCCGGAAGACATAAAGGGAGCCATTGAATGGATCATTGCCGGCATCGCGCACCAACGACAGCAAGCTGTCCGGCCCTTTGCGGAAGTCGATGGGATGGCTGGCGAGGAAGACCTTTACACCTGCGGGGATCATGCTGAGCGAACCGCCCGGATCACGCGCTGCAGATGCACTTCTTCGACATGTCGGTCGGCCCGCACGACGATACCGCCAATTACGATTTCGACGACGGAGTCGGGGCCTGGTGCGGCGCTCTGCCTTTCGACTGCCGGCGTTGGTTGCCCAGGCTCCTCACTGGCCAACAGTTCTCTACGCCAACGGTAGAGTTGAGATGGCAGGATCCCAATCTGCCGCGCGACTGCCGACATGTTCACACCGGGCTGACAGGCCTGCTCAACCGCTGTGGCCTTGAATTCGTCGGACCAGAACCGCCGCAACTGTCGCGGCGACCCGTCAAGGCGATCGGGCACCGCCTCAATCATTCGCATCAATCCAAGGCTAGCCGCAGGCCTAGACATAGATCCTCACATTCAGAGAACTCGTATGTCCGGAATACCCTGCCCAGCATCAGCGACGCCAGATGGCGTCTCCTTGCCGCTTACGGATTTCAGCCTGCGCGAAGGGAAAAAGCGGAATGACGGCCATCCGGCCGGCGAGCGAGTCGGCAATAGCCGGAATGGTCGCGAGATTAGCTGAGCCCGTTAGCAAAAACCGTCCCGGCTCCTGATCGTCATCCACGCTTGCCTTGACCGCAAGTATCAGATCGGGGGCTCGTTGGACCTCGTCGATAACCCCGCGCTTGATCCCTCGAATAAACCCGGTCGGGTCGGCCTTCGCAGCGTTCAAGGTACCTACATCATCCAATGTGATGTATGGCCGATCCTCGTTGGCGAACATACGCGCGAGCGTCGTCTTGCCCGCCTGCCGGGGCCCAGAAATCAAAACGACACGGGTGTCTACTAGAGCTGCCTCCACGAGAGGTAACGCTTTACGATCGACAAGGGGCTTCAAATTCGAATGATCCGTCATACGGCCATTCTTAACTCAATGAGCGTCCGATTTAAAGTGAGATTCCGTCCGTTTGTAATCTAACAGACATCCGATCTTGAATGACATCACTTCTGACCGCCGATCCTCGTCAGATCGATCCGAATGCCGGCATCGTCAGGCTTCGACGGCTCTTCTTTCACCTGGGGCGTGGCGTCGGCCTCCGGAGCCTCTTCTGCATCATCGCCATCCTCTGATTTTTGCACGACCGCGCCACCTGCGTCCTCCGCCTGGAACACGCTCTCACCCTCGAACTTTCCGGTCTGCCAGGCATGGACAGCATCGTCGAAGAGCTGCAGAAAGACCTCCTCGCTCGTCGGGTTTCCATACCATTTCGCGACGATGCGAAGGATCTTGGCAAACATCGTCGTGCCCATGCGCAGATTCGCGCAGGGGTCAACCAGATCAGCCTTCAGCTCCGACGCGTCCTTCAGACCGATTCCCGCCGGAATCTGGGTCAGGCCCACCCGCACGATAGAACCACCTATGTTCTCGCGAACAATCTCGATCGCTTCCTCGGGCTTTTTCGGTTTGGGAACGAGGATCAGTCGGCCGCCAGATTTGACCGTAATCGCGAGCGGGTCCTCGGAGCCGACCGCCCGGACAAACTGCTCGACGATAGCCGGCTTCAACGATGGATCGGCACATTCCTTGATCAACGCAGCATCCAGCATGCGAGCTCCATGTTTCAGATGTTGAATGAGATAACGAGAGGCAGGTCGAACAGGCGAGCCCAGGCCTCACTGCTCGCCCGCTGAATGTCGATAATGGCCGTGCCTGCAGTCCACCAGCCGTTTCCGACTGCGACGATGGAATCGGGTCGGTGGAAAGCCGATTGCAGGATTGGCCAGACGAGAAGCTGCTCGTAGCAGATCAGCGGCGCCACACTCAGGTTGCCGACATCGACAGCCGGATTGGCAAAGAAATGAGCCCGGGCGCCACCTTGATCGCCAGCCCAACCTCGCCACGGCTGCCACATCGATCCGGGCACCGGCATCCGCTCCAGATAGAGGATATCGGTTCCATCAGCCGACAGTTTGACGAGCACATTGTCATAGCCTTGGCTGTCGATGACGGCCGCTCCCGCGATGACAGTAATGCCCTTATCCGCGAGAGATCGCTGCCAGACGCGGGCAACAGTCGGCGTCCAGAAGCCAAGCGCACTTTCCGGCAGCACGACCGTTGTACTAGGCGGTTGGGCTCGGACAACGTCGATCAGCTCCTGTTGTCGGTTGAGGTCAACTTCGCGCCCGAGAGACGCGCCCATTTCGAGGTCGACACCTATCCACGACGCAGGTAGGCTCGGCGGCGTCCACTCAGCGGCGGACCAGAGCCAGAAGCCTGCCATGGCCAAGGCTGCAGCCGGCCGATACCGCGTTGTCATAACGATCAGGCCGGCTGCCATCGCTCCCAAACCCCACCATCCCCAGCCGGGAAACAGAGCGCCCGCGGCAGTGATCGGATGCGCCCATCCAAGAATGCCGAAAGGCGGGATCGCCATTGCGATGCATGCGGCCAGGTAGCGACCCGGCTTCTGCCATCCCTGGCCATCCATCCAGAGCACCGAATGGACCGTAACGAAGGCGCTTGAAGCGACCAGCCAAAGCAGGAGTCCGGGCCAGATATCCGATGAATAGAAATTTACCACGCCCTGCGGCAAACCCCTCGATGCCGCGAGGAAGTAGGCAGCAGAGATCGCCGTTGCCTGCAGACGCGTGCGTGTCAGGGACCAGAACACGGGGAAAGCAGCTGCGACGGGCAAGAGAAGCACATTACCACTCCAACCGATCCATCCCGCGCTGGTGGACAGTGCGACGAGGGCAACATTCCGCAAGAGATCAGGGCGCATAGGTCCAGACCTCCTGCGCCAGGCCGAGTATTCCATCCATCGGCAGAGGGCCGAAGTACCGGCTGTCGAAGGATCCCGGAAACTCGGAATGGAGAAAGACCGCGCCAGGCGGAACGACACCGCCATCGTAGTGCACCATCTCACGCCTCTGGCCATCGGTCCGTGCAACACGCGAGTGAGAAAGTGGCCGACCATCGATGCGGACATCGTCATGGATCTCGATCACATGTCCAGATGTCGCTACGACCGTCTTGATCAGAGGCGCTACGCGGCCGGCGCAGAGGCCGAAACGCAGATATCCACGCGCGCGCGCTTCACGCATCTCGCCGGTGGCGGGTGGGCAGATAAAGATGAGATCGCCAACAAGGACCGGACGATCAGGCTCGACGATCCGCCACAGGCCCAGCGGTTCGCTCGGCGTCAGATTGAACCTGAAGCCCTGACCTCCGAGCAGCACAATGAGGCCAAGTGTGAACAGGCCGACGCTGCTGATCCGATAGAACCAAACGAGCCGCTTCATGCGCAAGAGCTCTTTATGTCGATGGCGCATCTTCATTTGAGAGAGAGCCCCTGGGATCTCGTCTGGCGCAATGCTTCCGCCTGCTTGAGCGCCGTCACGCTGCGCTCATGGGCGGACAGCTGCTGCACCGTCCGCATCGTATTCCAGGCCTGTTGCACTTCACTCTTTTGGGCAGCATTCATGCCTGAAGTCACGCGCCGGAATGCCTCGCCGCTGGCATCCTTCGCAGCCAGGGGCAGGAAGGTTCTCTCTCCGAAACGTTCGGTAACCGCCTTCGCGAAACCTTCCAGTTCAGCCTTCACCATTTTGTCGGCGAGCGCGTATTCAAGACCCGAAGGCAGGTCGTTGCGGTCGATGGCATCACGGACGCGTTCCAGCACGGTCTTCGCATTGGACGAGAGGGCAGGGATCTCCAGCGCGACCTGCCTGCGGACTGCCAGCTCCTCGGCGTGATTTCGCCGTTCGGCATCGCCACGCTGGCGGAGATAATCGCTGATGCTGTCCGCGAGCGGTGTCACATTCTTCAGCGCCCGGTCCCGGTCGACCTTGTCGCTGCGGCTGACGAGTAGACCCGTCTTGCCCTTAAGGGCACCGAAGGTTTCAGGCTCGCTGGCAATTCTGGCGATGGTATTTTCCGCAACTGCCTGGTCGCGCAACATCGCATCGACATTGACGGCTTTGAAGGCGCTTTCCGGCTGGGCGTAGACTTGGATGAAGCGCATCGAGACTTCTTCCCATTGCTTCTTAAGCGCTGGGTCGACGGCGAGCTTGTCCTCGACGGCCTGATCGATCGTTTTTGGGAAGGTGGTGATACCGGCCACCATGGGCTTCGTCTCCTTTGCTGCAGTGGGAACGGTATTGGCCGTCGATGCTGCGAGGCCGAGTTTGGCGCCGATGGCCGCAAGCTTGCCGGCGAGATCGAACAGCTTTTGCTTCTGCCGGATCGTCCATTCGAGACGGTCAAGCGCGACGGTTCTGGCAACGTTGACGATGTGAAGGCCGCGCGCCTCGGCAAAGCGCAGGGCTTGGCCGTAGATGCTGCCGCCGGCGTAATCGAGCGTCGTTTCCTTGGAATTCCTGCGCGACAGGATCTCGACCAGACCGCCAGCCTTGGCGAAGGATCGGCGGCCGTAATAGACGCCGAGATCCTCACGGTGACGGGTCATCGCCACATAGGTGAGGTGACGATCCAGCGAGAGGGAGGCCAGCACCTTGACCCGGTCTACCGTTGCACCCTGGCTCTTGTGCACCGTGGTCGCGTAGCCGAGATCGACGTTGTTGTAGAAGCGCTGTTCGACCGTGACCTGCCCCTGATGATCACCCTCGCCGATCACCGCCACGATCCGACCCGGTGTGGCTTCCAGCACCTTGCCCAGCATGCCGTTCTTGACGTCAAGCGCGCCTTCGTTCTTCAGGAAGACGATCTGGTCGCCGGCTGCAAAGCTTCTAACACCGTCGGCTGTCTTGAACGGCGAACCGTGCTCGATAATGCCGCGCTCGATCAGCTTTGTGCGCGCCAGCTCGTTCAGCATGCGGACGTCACGGCGCAGGTGCGCAAGGATCAATGTGGACTTGGCAGGATCGTAGTCGCGGTTCCAGTCGGCGATGAGGTTGGTGACCGCATCCGTCTTCAGCTCTGAGCCAATCATCTTGCCATTCGACTGATAGGCTGCAATCGCTTTGCCGACATGGCCGCGCGCGAGATCGAGCGATGCGTCTCGCATCCATTGCTCACGCTGGCGATAGATTGTTTCGAGTTCGGCATAGCCGATGCGATCGGCAATAGCGCGGAAGGCAGCACCCGCTTCGATCGGTTGAAGCTGCTCCGGATCGCCGACTAGCACGAGCTTGGCGCCAGCTTTGGTGACAGCTTCGACGAACGTCGCCATTTGCCGCGACGACACCATGCCAGCCTCGTCCAGAACGAAAACCGTCTTGTGGTCGAGTTGCCCGCGACCCTGATCCCAGCGGAGTTCCCAGGACGACAGGGTACGGGATACGATGCCCGCTTCCTTCTCCAGACCTTCAGCCGCCTTGCCGGCAAGCGCACCACCGACGACGCGATAGCCGGCCGCTTCCCAGGCGTCACGCGCCGCCTTCATCATCGTAGTCTTGCCAGCACCTGCGCGGCCGATCACGGCGGCAAACCGCTCAACACCAACGACATGTTCGATGGCGACTTTCTGCTCATCGGAGAGCCGTTCATGGTGCGCGAAGATCGCCTCGAGCACCGGTTGCCGGACGCCATGCGAAGACCGCTGCGAGAGCCAGATCGCGCGGTTCGCCATCTCGGCTTCAAGACGGATCAGCTCGCGCGTCGTGTATTTTGCCGGCGCCCGAACTCCGGTTGCAAAGTCCACTCGCTCGCGATCAAGCCGAAGGGTCTCAGGAGATTGCAGGATGCGCGCCATCAAGCTTCGGAAGAGGCCCGCATCGTCGATATAGCGATGTAGGACCTTGGCGACATCGCGTTCGTCGAAGACACTCTTCTCCCGCGTGATCAGGTCGAGAACGATCGCTGGATTGCGCTGGATCCGTTGGGCGTTCTCTACTCGCCGCTCTTCCTGCAGCTCCAGCCGTTCGAGCGCAGCTTTCTCCTCCGCACCGACCGCCTTCCGCTCGATCGCCTTCGTGCCAACACCAAGATGGATGGTGGGCGTCAGCTCAATTCCCTGCTTCTCAAAGGACCGGCCATCGATCCTGACATCGAAGCCCGCAAGTGCCAGATGCTGGTTCTGGCAGGCAAACCAGCCATCGCGAAACGCGTTGAAGTCATCGAGCCCACCCGCCCAGAGCTCATAGACGATTTTGCCGCTGTCATTGCGCAGCGCTTTGCCGTCCGGTCCCACGACGGCCACCTTCTTCGCACCGAAACCGTCTACGGTAAGCGGCCGCAAGGTTGTCATCAGATGGATGTGCGGATTGCCTGGTGCATCATGAAAGACCCAGTCGGCCACCATGCCCTCGGACGTTATGTGTCTTGCCACGAAATCCCGCACGAGCTCGATGTTCTGCTCGACCGACAGCTCTATCGGCAAGGCGATGGTGACATCCTTTGCAAGCTGCGCATCAGACCGTTTCTCAAACTCCTCAACCTTGTTCCAGAACGCTTCCGACGCTCCCGAGACAGACCGATCGGCAATCATCGATTGCAACCATTCCGGCGCATCGGCCGGGATGACAAACTCCTCATGAAGCAGGCCCTGCTTGCGGGTGTAATCGATCGTCCTTGCTTCCCGCTCATAGTCCATCTTGGCGCAATGCCGGTAGGCCGCCGACAGCACGGCGCTGCGGCCGGAGCCGCGGGCGACGATGCTGACTGAAAAATGCGGGACGGCCATGACCAGGCTAGCTCCTTCATTCGAACAAAATCAACGTGTTCGTGAGGATCGGAAGGCCCCGCGAGGGTCCAAAAGCAAAGCGTCGCATCAGCGACGTATAATTGCGCCCTTCGGATCCGTCCTTACGAACGGACGGGATGATGCTCAAAAGCGTAGGCTCCGCCTACTCGCATTTCTGTTAGTAGATTGGCACGCCGATCTGAACGACTCTCGCAGCGTGAACCACAACAAGCAGGCAACAGGGACAATCCAAAGATGAAGAAACCATCCTCCAAGATCCGCGAAGAAATTGCCAAGCTCCAGGATCAGCTCAAGGCAGCAGAAACCAGGGAGGCCGAACGGATCGGCCGCATCGCACTGCGCGCTGGTCTTGGCGAATTCGAGATTGACGAGAGCGAACTTCAGGCGGCGCTTGAGGAACTGGCGAAACGGTTTCGCAGCGGGCCGACAGCACAAAGCTCCGGACAGAACGGGAAGGGGAGAGGAAGCACGGGCGCCGGGCAGGCTTCGGCGAACCCGGCTGGCGAGGCTCCGGGCAGCCTTGGCGAGGCTTGAGCGCATGGCGAGGACCACGACATCGGACGCCCGCAAGAAGGACACGCGCGAGAAGATCGAGCTCGGGGGCCTTATCGTCAAAGCGGGTCTGCGCTTCGAGAAGCGGGCGCTTCTGCTCGGCGCATTGATAGACCTGCAGCGCCGGCTGAACTCCGACGGCCATGAGCGATCACGATTGACGGCGATCGGGGCGGAGGTGTTCGGCAATGAAGGCGAATAAGATCGTTCTCGTTCTTCTGCCTGTGGCCGTCATGGGCGCGGCTCTGTTCGCTCTCACCGGCATCGAGACCTGGCTTGCCGGCTTCGGAAAGACCGAGGCTGCAAAGCTTGCCCTGGGACGGGCAGGGGTCGCTGCGCCATACGTGGCGGCTGCCGCCCTCGGCCTGATTTTCCTGTTCGCAGCGGCCGGGTCAGCCAGCATTCGCGCCGCGAGCCTCGGTGCTACTGTAGGAAACGCCGCAGTTATCCTGACGGCGTGCGTGCGGGAAGGCGTGCGACTTGCAGCGCTTTCCTCCCAGGTACCAGCGGACAAATCCGCGCTGTCCTATATGGATCCATCGACCATGATCGGCGCTGCTGCAGCACTGATGTCGGGCTGCTTCGCAGTGCGCGTGGCGATCGTTGGCAACGCCGCTTTCGCGCGGGCTGCGCCAAAACGCATCACTGGTAAACGTGCACTGCACGGCGAGGCCGACTGGATGACACTTGTCGAAGCCGACAAGCTGTTCCCGACAACTGGCGGCATTGTAGTCGGCGAGCGGTATCGCGTCGACCGCGACAGCGTTGCCAGCGTGTCGTTTCGTGCCGACACCAAGGACACATGGGGCACCGGGGGCAAGTCCCCGCTGCTCTGCTTCGACGGATCGTTCGGTTCTTCGCACGGCATAGTCTTCGCTGGATCGGGCGGTTACAAGACGACGTCAGTGACGATCCCGACAGCGCTGAAATGGGGAGGCTCGCTCATCGTGCTCGACCCATCGAACGAGGTCGCCCCAATGGTCTCTAGGCATCGGGAAGAGGCGGGGCGACGTGTGCGGATCCTCGATCCTCGTAAACCCGCAACCGGCTTCAATGCACTCGACTGGGTTGGCCAGTATGGCGGTACGAAGGAGGAGGACATTGCCTCTGTCGCCTCATGGATCATGAGCGATACCGGTCGCGCGAGCGGGGTCCGCGACGATTTCTTCCGTGCCTCAGGCCTGCAACTCCTGACCGCGATCATCGCCGATGTTTGCCTGTCTGGGCATACGCCTAAGGAAAAGCAGACGCTCCGCCAGGTCCGAACCAATCTTGCAGAGCCTGAGCCACAGTTGCGCAAGCGCTTGCAGGAAATATACGACAATTCCGGCTCGGACTTCGTGAAAGAGAACGTCGCCGCGTTCGTCAACATGACGCCGGAGACCTTCTCCGGCGTCTATGCCAATGCCATCAAGGAGACGCATTGGCTCTCATACCAAAACTATGCAGCGCTCGTTTCAGGTTCGACATTCCGGACCGAGGATATCGCGTCGGGCAAAACGGACGTGTTCATCAATATCGACCTGAAGACGTTGGAGACCCACAGCGGAGTGGCACGCGTCGTGATCGGCTCGTTTCTGAACGCGATCTATAACCGCGACGGCGCAATGGACGGCCGCGCCCTCTTCCTCCTCGATGAGGTCGCCCGTCTTGGTTACATGCGGATTTTGGAGACCGCCCGGGACGCCGGTCGCAAGTACAGCATTACGCTGACGATGATCTATCAGTCGATCGGCCAGCTGCGCGAAACCTACGGCGGGCGCGACGCCTCGAGCAAGTGGTTCGAGAGCGCAAGCTGGATCAGTTTCGCGGCCATCAACGATCCGGAAACAGCAGACTACATCTCTCGCCGCTGCGGCATGACGACGGTCGAGATCGACCAGGTCAGCCGCAGCTTTCAGTCGCGTGGCTCTTCGCGGACCCGGTCAAAGCAGCTTGCCGCTCGGCCACTCATCCAACCGCACGAAGTGCTGCGCATGAGGGCGGACGAGCAGATCGTCTTCACGGCTGGGAACCCGCCGCTGAGATGCGGCCGCGCCATCTGGTTCCGGCGAAACGATATGAAGGCTTGCGTTGAGCAGAGCAGGTTCCAGCGTCGCGAAGCGCCCGCACATGAACAATGAAGAGCATCGGAGAAATCAGCATAGCGACGACCGCCAGGGCGTGATTTCGGGAATTCTCGTCATGCTTCGAAAAGCCGTCCACTCGTCGGCGACCCCTTCGGTCAGTTCGTCGAAAACCTCCATCATCGCGTTAGTGATTGATTGGTCAAGAGCGTTGCCAGCGACGCGAACGTCGTTCTCGGAGCCATCGCGAGCAGCACGCGCAAGTTCATACCCCTGATCTGCGACAATCTACTTGGCCACCTCGATTGCCCAGAGACCGAAGTCCCCGCGGTTATCAATCTGGATAGCGCCTTCCATCTGCGTCTCCCGTGATGGTTCGTCGTCTTCTTTTCATGGGCGTTGCGCAACGACAAGCGTGAGACACCGATCTAGGGAGGCAACGGCCGACTTTAAGGGATCAACGACCGTGCCCATGTACGCCAAGCCCGACGATAGTGCTCATCACCGATTGCGGCGATCCACTGTCGGCCCTAAGTGGACATTGCTGGCGGAAGATAAGGGGCAGCTTTGCGCCTCCGTTTCGGACATCGAGTTCACGTTGCGACTGCACAAAAGCAGTCGTTGCCAACAATCACTCAAAAAGGCTGATATGCAGCGGGCCATTGACCTCCTGCGATAGGTCGCGTGCGTGGCTTGCGCGAAGGGGTGACATCATCGATGACCTCGCATTTCCCCGTCGTACCAACCTACCCCATCAGAGCGTGCTACCGAGATCCTGGATCGGATGACCATGAAACCAGTTCGTTAGAGTCGTCATGGCGCTCGGCGTTAGGCGCTGGGTGAACAGCAGGGCAAGCCGACGCTTGGGCCTTGATACCGCGACGTAGAAGAGGTTCCGGTAGCGCTCGTAGCGATCACGCTTCTGTAAATTGCGGTGCGGATCACCCACCATCTCTAGGAAGGCGTTAAAGTCGTAATCCGACCAGCCCCGGCCGAACACGACCAGCACGTTCTCAAACTGGTCTCCTTTGACGCCGTGCTTGGTCTCGAAGGGCGAGTGCCCGTCGAGATATTCGCAGAGTGCGATGATCTCCCTATACCGGACTACGTGGTGCTTATCGAGTTCTTGAAGGCGATCGCTCAAAGGCTCCTGACCCTGCTTTGCCATCGCCAGGTCGTTTTCCATCCGGCTCACTGCCTCGCCGAGAAGCGGCAGGCCAGAGTTTTGAAGGTGAACGATAACGTCGCCGACTGTCCCTGCCTCTCGAAGCTCGCACAGGCGGCTCATCACCGTTGACCAGCGCGCTTTGCAAGGCTCGCCTTTGAGTGACAGTTATCGGTGGTGTGAATGAGCAACCTCAGCAGCATCACTGTCCAGGCGAAGTTCGTGGCCAAACGCCCGTCTAGTGTGGGGACACTGTCTAACTGCGGCAAGCGACCAATGGCGGCATTGCTAATGGCGCGTGGCGCGCTACGTTGCGGCCATGATCAATGACGTAGCGAAGAATGCTGAGCCGCCGCTCCGCCCAGAGGACCTTGAAATGCTTGAGCGTGCCCATCATGCTGTATGTGTTTTCAAGCGACTGGAGCCCAACTCAGCGCAAGCATCGGAGAATGCCAAGCTGCTGATCAACCTGTTTCAGAGCGGGATCCGCAACCGCCACCAACTGGTCGCCATGCTAACTGGGAAGAAGTTCCCCTGAGATGGGGAAAGCAGTCGCATGCGTGATTGCGGAAGGGATCTTGCTTGAGATTGAACGATGATCGGCGCCTTGGTCGGAATTGTTTTTTGTCAAAGAGATCAGTCTGTTATATAATTCATCACTAATTCTCTCGGAACATTTTAGCAACGCGCTGAATGAGGCATTCAGCCGCAGCAGTGATTGCTACTTTAGGAAAGCTGGTTAAGGTGCGTTAACCTGTGGAGAGTAACAATCGTGTGATCAACCCGTGAGGATCATGACGATGTTTCGCCTTCCGTTTACTGACAACCAGGAAGTTTCGTTCTTCAATGCTATTTCGCAGTCACATGCCATCATCTGGTTTGACACAAATGGTGTGGTTAAAGGGGCCAATCAGAATTTCTGTCAGGCGCTGGGATACAGCCTGAGCGAGATCGTCGGGCAACACCACCGGATCTTTATCGAGAAGCGCGAAGTCGAGCGTCCGGAATACCAGAAATTCTGGCGAGACCTCGCATCCGGAAAGGCGCAACATGGACAGTTCAGACGGGTATCGAAGACAGGGTCGGATGTCTGGATCGAGGCTTCGTATGATCCCGTTATTCGCGGGGGCCGAGTAGTTGGTGTGGTCAAGATTGCCGCCGACATCACCAAGTCGAAGATCGCAGCTCTCCATAACGAGAATATCCTGAAGACTCTGGAGCGATCTGTGGCCGTCATCGAGTTCGATCTCGATGGCACGATTGTTACAGCCAATTCCAGCTTTCTCGGCGCAACCGGGTACACGCTTGAGGAGATCGTCGGCAAAAAGCATCGGATCTTTTGTGACCCAGCTTACGCTGACAGCAAGGATTACGGTGAGTTCTGGGAGCGACTGAACGGTGGCGAGACCTTCGCGGATACCTTCAGGCGCTTTGGCAAAGGCAAACGCGAGATCTGGCTCCAGGCCACTTACAATCCCGTCTACAGTTCAAAGGGCGAGATCTACCGGGTCGTCAAGTTTGCGACGGATGTCACCAAACGTATGGCATCGGTTGGCGTACTGGGAGACGCGATCCGCGAGCTTGCGGCGGGCAACCTGACCTCACAGGTTTCCGCACCGATCGACCCATCCATGGAAACAACACGGCTTGATCTCAATGCCGCTATCGCAACCCTCGCTGATCTGATCGGCGACATCTCGGGAACAGCGGGTGAGATCGCGCAGACTGCCAGCGAACTGCGCGAAACTGCTGGCGGGATTGCCAAGCGCACAGAACAACAAGCAGCAGCCCTCGAGCAGACATCGGCGGCCCTCGAAGAGATTACCCAGACGGTGAGCGATTCAAGCATGCGAGCGACGGAGGCTGGTCATCTTGTGAGAGAGACCCGTTCTAGCGCCGAACATTCCGGACGAGTGGTCAAGGATGCCGTTGTGGCGATGGGGGAGATCGAGGCCTCCTCAAAGGAGATCTCGTCAATCATCAGCGTCATCGACGAAATCGCGTTCCAAACTAACCTTCTGGCACTTAACGCTGGCGTGGAGGCCGCGCGTGCCGGGGAGGCGGGCAAGGGCTTTGCAGTCGTCGCTCAGGAAGTTCGAGAACTCGCGCAGCGCTCCGCGACCGCTGCCAAAGAGATCAAGCAGCTCATCTCAAAATCTGCGGCGCAGGTGCAATCCGGCGTTGATCTCGTTCGCCAGACGGGATCCGCCCTCGATGGCATTGTCACGCGGGTTCAGGAGATCGACCGCAACGTGCTGGCCATTGTCGAAGCAGCACGCGAACAGTCTGTTGGTGTTAAGGAGATTGGTCAGGCCGTTCATCAGCTCGATCAGGGAACGCAGCAGAACGCGGCGAGCGTCGAGGAGCAGAACGCTGCCAGCGAACAACTGGCTGAGCGCGCTCAGATGCTGGCAAGGCTGTTGAGCCGCTTCCGGACAGGACAGGTCTCCACCCGAGACTCAACGGTGACGCAGTGGCGGAAGTCCGCCTAAGCCCAACTGCGGCGGTCTGTGTGTTGTATGGCTACGCAGCCGCAGAGGGCTCACTCTGTGGGAAGCTTGACCCGGACCTCCACGCCATCGGTGCGCCCAAGCCTGGGAGATACGATCTCAGCCTTCATGCCAGTCCGATCCGAGATTGTCTTGATGATCGACAGGCCAAGACCGCTTCCCGTGGTGCTTGTTCGCCCACGCTCGAACCTTTGCGATAGCCTGTCGATCAAGTCGGTCGACAGAACTGGTCCTGCATTGCTCACGCTGATTGTGCCGTTCTCCTCAAGACATCCCACGACGTTCTCAGCTTTGGATCCGTGGTTTAGCGCGTTCTCGACCATGTTCCTGAACAAGATTCCGATTGCATCCGGATCGAGCCTCGATAATACGGGCTTCTCAGGCAGAACCAGATTGAGCCTGGTTTCGCCCGTTCGGATGAAGTCCTCTGCGATCAGTCGAAGGATCGGACGAACGTCGGACGACTGATCCGCCTGCAGGCGTCCACCTTCGGCCCTTGCAAGCTGCATCAGCTTTTCCGACATGCGCATCAGTCGCTTAAGCGTGGCTTCAATCTCGGATGCTCGCTGGCAGGTCTGTGGTTCATGCGTTTCTGCCCGGATGCGCTGTGCCTGTGCAATCGCCCCGGCAACTGGCGTGCGCAGCTCATGCGCCGTGTTGGCCGCGAACGAGCGTTCTGCAAGGAATGCCGCCTTCAATTTCTCCAGCAACTGATTGATGCCGGCCGATATCGGCATCAGCTCGCGGGGAACGTTCCCGTCGGGCAGTGGTGATAGATCCTGAGCGCCACGACGGGTGAGTTCCAGGCGAAGATCGTGGACAGGGCGGAGTGACCCTCGGACCACAAAGGCTATCGCCAAGAGGCTGAGCGGGATGACTGCAAACAATGGCAGGACGAGGCCCAAAAGCATCTGGCGCAATAGCGCAGAGCGCTGCGCCAGCGGCTCGGCGACTGCAATCGTCAGGTTTCCATCGGGGTTCGTATCGAGGTATACCTGATGCGTTAATGTCGTAACGAAACCCTGGCCTGTATAAGCCGGGAAGATCGACGGGTCGGCTCCTCTTGAGGACAAGAGGACGCGGCCCTCACGGTCACGAACGACGAAGCTCACCTCGTCTCCATAGCGGACTTCACGTGCATCCCGTTCATCGAGATCATCCTCTTCGTCGGAAGACTCGTGGTGATCTTCTTCATGATCATAGATATCTCTACCATTGCCACGTTCGCGGAGATCGTGTCGAGCAATCGGGAGGATGCGCTGGGCGGTAGCCCTGAGCCCTTCATCATAGACGACTTCCATCTCGCCACTCAAATGATGTGCCGTGATTGCGGCTGCAGCCAGCCATAGCAGGGTGACTGCCAACCCGACTGTCAAAGCGAGACGTTGCTGGATCGAGCCGCGATTGGTCATGGCCGCCCCAGGCGATAGCCGAGGCCGCGCTCGGTCTCGATGACCTTAGCACCCAGTTTCTTTCGCAGTCGACTGACATGAACCTCGATCGCATTGCTGTCGACATCGGTGTCAAAGGAGTAAAGCCGCTCCTCGAGTTGGGCCTTTGACAAGAGTTGGCCCGGTCTCTGCAGGAAGGCTTCAAACAGAACCCATTCGCGAGCGGTGAGAATAACCGCCTTGCCCTCCAGCAAGGCGCTCCGGGCCGCCAGGTCGATGATCAAAGGGCCCAGCGAAATGATCGGATTCGGATTGCCGTGATATCGACGAGCCACCGAGCCGATCCTCGCGGACAGCTCCGCCAGATCGAATGGCTTGACCATGTAGTCGTCTGCACCAGCGTTCAGTCCCGAGATGCGATCCGAAACCTGATCCAGTGCGGTCAAGATGACGACCGGGGTCACATCACCGCGCGACCGTAGCGCCTTGAGGAACGGAATACCCAGCCCGTCGGGTAACATCAGGTCGAGCAACACCAGGTCATAAGCGGCGGCCATCAAGGCCTCGTTTGCACTGTCGAGCCTCACGACCCAGTCCACCGAGTGACCATCGGCATGGATCTGATCGCGAATGGCGGCACCTAAGACAGAATCATCCTCGATTAACAGAACGCGCATCTCTTCAACTCCAGATCCCGTCATAGCTTGTCGCCCGTCCACCTTACCGGAAGCTGAAGCAGTTTCTCGTCACGTGTAAGGGCCCTGTCAGGTTGGTGCCTGAATTCTTGCTGCAACACAGCGAGAGATGAACATGACACGCCCCCTCCTGCCTACCATCGTCCTAGTCACCCTCTTCGGGGCATCCGCTCAGGCTGGTGATGACTGTGACGTGGCGATCGATGCCTGGCAGCCAAGGGAGGCGGTTCGCGCCATGGCCGCAGATCAAGGCTGGCGCATCATCAGAATCAAGATCGAAGACGGCTGTTACGAAGTCTACGGCTTCGATCGTCGGGGGCAGCGGTTCGAAGCAAAGATAGATCCGCAGACACTCCTGATCGTCGAGCTGGAAGCAGAAGAGCACGACGACGATGACTGATGCAGCCCCCCACAACCCATCCACCACAAATGCTCAAAAGGAGAATGACATGACACTTCGCAATCTCTTGCTCGCCGCCTGCGCCGGGACCGGTCTCCTGGTCGCTTATGGCTCGTTCGCTGCTCCCGTATTCTCGATTGCTGATGTCCGCGACAAGCCCTTCATCCTGGTCGACAGCGACGAAGACGATGACGACGACGATGGCGCCTATGGCGACTGCGACGATGATGATGACGATGACTGCGGCCAAGGCCGGATGACGAAGCCGCAGAGCGCGACGCCGCCCGCCAACGGGTTGTTTGCACCGGGATCGAAACCTGCGGTCCAGATCAACTGATTTCCCGACATTCGAGAGGACATACCCATGAAAGCCTTTCTGGCAATGCTCGCCGTGACTACGGCGCTGGTCACTCCAGGTCTTGCCTCTGCAGCGCAGGTGACTTTCACGACCAATCTGAAAGACTACGGCGGCAATGGCGCTTACCTCGCCTATTACGTCACCGATGCTGCCGGCAACTACGCCGGCAGCCTTTGGATGGCGGGAGGCAAAGCGAAGTATTACCAGCACTTGAGCGGCTGGTATCGTGCGACGGCGGGCAACACGGCCGAAATCGACGGGATTACTGGCGCAAGTGTGGGAAGTGGTCGATCCCTCAGCATCACGCTAGATCTGGCCGACACGCTTTTCGATGCCGGTTATGAACTTCACATCGATACTGCCGTCGAAGATATGCGCGATGCTCCCAACGAGATCGCTGTGCCGCTCACATCTTCGGGCGCAGGCCAGGCCACATCCGGGTCGCGTTACATCGCCGACTTCACCTACACGCGCTGACCGGGAGAGCTGTGACATGATCCGCTTGTTCCACCGCTGGATTGGCGTGCCCGCTGCAGTCATTCTATGCGTCATCGCAATGACTGGGGTTGGCCTCGCATTCTTCCCCGTGAATGAGGCACTTCAGACATCGAGCGCTCATGGCATCAATGTCGGCGACCTTGCAGCGCGGGTTCAAGCGGCTCAGCCAACGGTGGAGCAAATCAGGCGGTCGCCATCCGGCCGGTTCACGGCGTTCTACTTCGAGGGCGAGCAGCCTGCATCGGCCGTGATCGACCCGCAGACGGGCAAAGCGGTAGGTCCTGCCGACACGTCTTCTGTGCAGAGGTGGCTGACCAGCCTTCACAGATCTCTGCTGCTCGGCGATGCAGGCCGCATCGTCTCTGCTGTCGGCGCTGTGGCCATGTTCATTCTGTCGCTCTCCGGCATCTTGCTGCTCAAAAGGCGTGCTGGCGGCTGGCTGATGATTCTCCGACCAGTCCGCGGTCAAGGTCAGGGACGCTTGCACTCTGTCGTGTCCCGCTTGGCGCTCCCGGGACTGGTCCTGTCTTCGCTTACGGCGCTCTTGATGTCAGCCTCCACCTTCGGGCTCATTCCGGAAGGGGACGGTGGGCCGTCGTTCCCTCAAACTGTCAGTGGTCGAACGGGCGCAGATCCGGCAACGATGCCGAAGCTTCAGATGACCCCGGTCGATGAGATGATATCGCTGAGTTTTCCGGTTTCTTCGGATGCCTCCGATGTCTACACCCTGAAGACATCTCTCGGTGAAGGCTATCTCGACCAGGGGACGGGTGAACTCGTTGCCTGGGCAGACGCTGGCTGGACCGATCAACTGCTGAGCTTCGTTCGAACTCTTCACACAGGGCAGGGCATGGCGTGGCTTGCAGTCTTGTCCGCGGCCTCGGCTCTGAGCATTCCGCTTCTATCCTGGACGGGTGTCGCGGGCTGGCTGGCTGGCAGGTCCTCGCGCCGTCTGAAATCTCACCCCGCAGAGCTTGCCGATACGGTGGTCCTGTTCGCGAGCGAAGGCGGCACGACTGCCGGGTTTGCAAACACACTGCATGCCGCACTTGTCGAGCAGGGCCTGAAGGTGCACCTGGCACCCATGACACGCTTCGATCCGCCGCGATGGGCTGCAGCCAAGCGTATCATTCTGCTGGCCGCAACCTACGGCGATGGAGCTGCCCCTTCGATAGCCCAGAACTTTCTGGGATCCCTTCAGCAGCACGATGCGCGACCGAACGTCCAGCTTGCGGTACTTGGCTTCGGAGACCGCAGCTTCCCATCTTTTTGTGGTTTTGCTGCCGAAGTCGCGCAGGTTGCCGAAGCCAAGGGGTGGAAGGAGCTTTTGCCTTTCGACACGGTCGATCGGCAGTCACCGCAGGATTTTGCCCGGTGGGGACAACATCTTTCCGAAGCTCTGGGGCTCACATTCGAACTGAACCATGTCCGCGCGCCTGCGCAGACCATGGATCTCACGCTCATTTCGCGCCGGGACTACGGCGCAGAGGTGCAGGCTCCAACCAGCATCCTGAAGTTTGCTTTCCCGAAAACATCCTGCTGGAAACGCATCCTTGGAAACGGCGTGCCGAACTTCCAGGCTGGAGATCTTGTAGGCATCGTGCCTGAAGGTTCGGATCTGCCACGCTTCTACTCGCTCGCATCCGGAAAGCGCGACGGGTTTCTGGAGATCTGCGTCCGCAGGCATGCTGGCGGGCTTTGCTCCGGTCAACTGACCTCCATGGAACCCGGCGACACCATCAAAGGATTTGTCCGGTCGAATCCTTCGTTTCGGCCTGCGCGTGGAAAGAAGCCTGTGATCCTGATTGGTGCTGGCACCGGCATCGGCCCCCTAGCCGGATTTGCTCGTGCGAATTCTTCCAGGCGGCCGATACATCTTTATTTCGGTCTTCGGCATCCCGAAAGCGATGCTCTCTACAGCGAAGAACTTGCCACTTGGACGGAAGATGGTCGGATGAGCTCCGTGTCACTCGCAAGCTCCCGCAGCCCAGTGCCCGCATATGTTCAGGATATCCTGCGCAAAGACGCCGAAAATCTGCGCAGACTGCTTGCCTCTGGGGCGCAGGTCCTTGTGTGCGGCGGGCGCGAGATGGCTTCAGGTGTTGCGTCTGCCATCAGCGACATCCTCGCGGGGCAGGGTCTTAGTCTTGCAGAACTGAAAGCGGAGGGCCGATATGCAGAAGACGTCTACTGAGCTGAAGCGGGTCGCTCTCAACGGTCCGACCATGGGAACACGCTGGTCGGCGCTGCTTCATCTGCCGCCATGGTTCAATGCAGCCGAACTTCAGCGAGCTCTCGCACAGGCCGTCGCCCAAGTGGACGCACAAATGTCGACCTGGAAACCTGACAGCGATTTGACCAGGTTCAACAATGCCGACAAAGGCGTTTGGGTAGATCTGCCTGATGACCTTCTACTCGTTTTGGAAGCCAGCATTGCCATTGGTCGCGCTTCGGACGGCGCCTTCGAAATCGGTGTTGGAGATGCGATTGGCGCATGGGGCTTTGGTCATCAGTCAGCGGACCCAAAGTCCATCGAACGAGCGAGGCTGGCCTCCCGCCGCCCTGCGTATGATTGTCTGGAAATCGACCGCAAGGCTGGCCGGGCGCGTAAACACGCGTCCATTTCACTCGATCTGAACGGGATTGCAAAAGGCTATGGTGTTGACCGGCTTGCCGGGGCGGCAAGAGCATTCGGGCTGGATGCAGGGCTCTTTGCGATTGATGGTGAACTGCGCGCGCTTGGCGCTCAGCCAGACGGGCGTGCGTGGTCCATCGCGGTGGAGCGTCCAGATTATAATCGTCGTGCACCTCATTCGATGATTGAGCTCGTGGATGCTGCGGTTGCTACATCGGGAGATTATCGCCACTGGGTCGAGATCGACGGGAAACGGCTTTCTCATACGATCGACCCGCGCAAGGGCATGCCGCTCGTGCAGTCTCCAGCCTCGGTAACGGTGATTGCCAAAGACTGCATGAGCGCGGATGCATGGGCTACAGCGATGATGGTCCTTGGCGAAGAAGGAGGTATGCTGCTCGCCAAATCGCTCGGCCTGAGTGTGCTGTTTCTGTATCGCGACAGCGATCACCGCGCGGGCTGCGGCGTGTTTGAATGCTGATCGAGCTGCCGACTACCCTTTCCATCAAAGTCTAAATTTCTTAACGGAAACCGCCTATGTCCCGACTTCATTCCGAAAATCACCTGGTCTCCCGCATCGGCTGGCTCCGCGCCGCAGTATTGGGCGCTAACGACGGCATTGTGTCGACTGCGAGCCTGATTGTCGGTGTCGCTTCTGCTTCGACTGGATCACATCAGATTCTGGTCGCCGGGTTTGCGGGAATGGTTGCAGGAGCCATGTCTATGGCCGCCGGAGAGTATGTGTCCGTGAGTTCTCAAGCGGATACCGAAGCAGCAGACCTGGCTCGAGAACGGCATGAACTTGAAACGCAACCGGAAGCCGAGCTGGAAGAGCTGACACAGATCTATATTAAGCGAGGCCTAACGCCCGTGTTTGCTCGACAAGTTGCGGTTCAGTTGACGGCGGGTAATGCCCTTGATGCTCATGCTCGTGATGAACTGGGAATTGTAGAGCATATGGCTGCAAGACCCGTTGAAGCGGCACTAACGTCGGCACTGACTTTTGCCGTCGGTGCCGCTCTTCCTCTCACGCTGGTGGTGATCTCACCAATTGAGATGCTGATCTACATCGTATCCGCAGCTTCACTGGCATTCCTCTCGCTCCTGGGAGCCGTCGGGGCAAAAGCTGGAGGCGCGAACGTCTTTAAGGCAACGCTCCGGGTGACCTTCTGGGGTGCTGCAGCCATGGCACTGACGGCGGGCGTAGGCGCGATGTTTGGCACTGTAGTTTGAACGGAAATTGTTTCCGTGCGAGCCGATAAACTTCAAGATGACATCAGTGAAGGGGATGCTGGCTATGCGTCTTCATTATGATCGCAAGGAATAGGCATCCCCTGCCAATCTATTGGTTGCGAGGCCGGAGGCAGACCTCCGGCCTCGTCTAGATCACATGACCCGCTTGATGTCGCTATAGGCGCCGTCGGTCTTCAACGTGACGGTCACCGGGTCACCCGTGCGGTTGCGCCAGAACCAGCCGTGATTGCCATCGAAGGCGGCTTCCAGAACGCCAGTGTCCTCGGCAACGCCGCGCCCCTTCTCATAGCTGATGCTTTCGTCGCCGCCGTCGCCATGGGTGTCGAAGTTCACCTTCGAGCCATTGGCCGTCCAGCTATAGTTCGCCTTGGCACCCTTCAGCATGACAAGTTTGACCTCAGCGCCTTCGCCGGGCTGCAGCGTGATCGAAACCTCGTCCTGACGCACGGCATCCTGGGCATAGGCCGCCGAGATGCCGAATTCACGGATGATACGCTCCAGAAGGTTTGATCCTTCCTGCGGAGCGGTCGCGGGTGCCGCTTGTGGAGCAATCAGGCTTTCGCCTGCGCTCTGATCCTTCTGGCGATCAAGTTCCGCCTCTTCGGCAAGCTGCGCCTTGATCTCGCCCATTTCGGTCAGGCCCATGGCGGAGCCAAGACCCGTCGGATCGATCGCGTATTCCGAGGGCATAACCACAGTGACCAGCAGGACGCCTGCGGCGATCACGGAGATGATCGTCGACTTGACGAGCTGGGCAGAGGACGGAAGGTCGCCGGGATTGGGAGCTTGAGAATTGAACATTGTTTATTCCTCTGAGGTTCAGGAAACGAAGTAACCGGTCATCTGCATGCCAAACAGCAGCCAGCCGGCGGTCATCATCAGGACATTGGCGGTATAGGCATGGCGCAGGAAACCCGAGGTCTTGCGCCAGTAGCTCATGGCAATCAGGATGATGGCGAGCGCGATGAGCTGGCCGATCTCGACGCCGACATTGAAGGCAAGCAGGTTGGGGATCAGCCCGTCCTCGGCAATGTCGTATTCGAGGATCTTGGTCGCGAGACCAAGCCCATGGAACAGGCCAAACACCAGCGTTGCCACCTTGGTATTCGGTTGGAAGCCCAGCCAGCGCTGGAAGGCGCCGAGATTGTCGAGCGCCTTGTAGACGACCGATAGACCGATGATCGCATCGATCAGATAGGCACTGACATTCCAGCCATAGTAGACGCCGAGCAGCATCGTGGTGGAATGGCCAATGGCAAACAGGCTGACATAGAGGGCGATGTGCTTCAGCCTGTAGAGGAAGAAGATCACGCCGAATAGAAAGAGCAGATGGTCGTAACCCGTGACCATGTGCTTGGCGCCCAGATAGATGAAGGGGATGATGTGAACCCCCGAGATCTCCTGGATATAGCCCTTGTCGCCTTCGGCAACGGCATGGGCCGACGCCCCATGGGCGAAGAGAAGCAGAGAGAGGCTGGCAAGCAGCAGAGTGGTGACGATGTGGCGGGTAAAGTCCCTCTGCCACATGCCTCCGAGAAGCAGTGTTTTCATGTTGGATGTCCGTGAACGGTTGAACCTGCCGCCTGAGGCGGCGTGGATCAGACGACTTTCACGAATCGTGGCGGGCGGTCGATGCCATAAAGGCGACCATCATCCCGCGTCGTATCGATCAAGATGAGGGGCGAGTGCTGACCGGCGGGAACCTTGGGGCGGGGCGCTGAAACCAGACCAGCTTTTTCATGCGTATGGTCCGCATGGTGATGGTCATCGCCAGCCGTATCCACACTCAAGTCCAGGTCATCGTCGTGCGAGTGATCGCCATGCTCATGACCATGGGAGTGGTCGAGAGCCGATTGAGACGAGGAATGTTCGATCAACGGATGACTGCCAGGTGGGACGAACGAAAACACCAGCGTGGCGAGTATCGCCAGCATAGTCATCAAGAATGATCCGAATCGTCGTTCGTTCCGAAGCGTCATGCCGCAGCAGATAACCTTGATTGATGGTGGAAACAAGAAAGAGGATTGAAATATCCCCTCCGGGGGGATAGGAATCGTCCATGAGCGAACATCGACACGAAACGCATCCGGATATCATCAAGCGCCTCAAGCGTGCGGAAGGTCATCTGAGAAGTGTCACTGCGATGATTGAGGCGGGCAAACCCTGTCTCGACATCGCGCAACAACTGGATGCCGTCGAAAAGGCAGTCCGCAACGCCAAGCGCACGCTCATCCAGGACCATCTCGACCATTGTCTCGAGGAAACTGTGGGCGCCCTGGATCTTTCCCAGCGAAAGACGATCGACGACTTCAAGACCATCACGAAATACCTCTGAAAGAGGCGACAGATGCTGGATGTTCTGCACAATCGAACCTACCGGTATCTGTTTCTCGCACAGGTCATCGCGCTGGTCGGAACGGGCCTTGCCACCGTTGCACTGGGTCTGCTCGCCTTCGAACTCGCAGGCGATCGCGCCGGGACGGTGCTCGGCACGGCTCTGGCGATCAAGATGATCGCCTATGTCGCTGTCGCCCCGATTGCCGGAGCCTTCGCTGAAGTGCTGCCGCGCCGGGCCATGTTGGTTACGCTCGATCTCATCAGGGCCGCCGTCGCCCTCTGCCTGCCCTTCGTAACGGAGATCTGGCAGGTCTATGTCCTGATCTTCGTCCTCCAGTCTGCGTCGGCCGCCTTCACTCCGGCGTTTCAGGCGACCATCCCGGATGTCCTGCCGGACGAGAAGGATTATACCCGAGCACTCTCGCTCTCACGCCTCGCATATGACCTGGAAAGCCTTGTCAGCCCGATGCTGGCGGCTGCCCTACTGACGGTCATCTCCTTCCACTCCCTCTTTGCCGGAACCGTATTCGGATTTCTGGCATCGGCGGCACTCGTTGTTTCTGTAACGCTGCCCAATCATCCCGCGAAGGAGCGCCGGAGCATCTATGAGCGAACGACACGCGGTTTGAAGATCTACCTGGCAACACCGCGGCTTCGCGGTCTGCTCGCGCTCTGCCTTACGGTGTCTGCGGCAGGCTCCATGGTGATCGTCAATACTGTAGTGTTCGTGCAGGCGATGTTCGAACTGACCGCCTCGGACACGGCGATCGCGCTCGCTGCCTTCGGGTCTGGATCGATGCTTGCGGCACTCGTTCTGCCCAGGCTTCTCGACCGAATGCCAGACAGGCAGGTCATGCTCTACGGGGCAGCACTCCTCGGTGCAGGCTTGATCGCCACCGCGTTCATCGAGACCTACGGCTTTTTGCTGGCGCTTTGGTTCCTGCTTGGGATTGGCTACTCCGTTGTGCAGACACCATCCGGCCGTCTGTTGCGGAGGTCTTCACATCCCGAGGATCGGCCCGCACTCTTCGCTGCCCACTTCGCCCTGTCTCACGCCTGCTGGCTGATAACCTATCCGCTTGCCGGGTGGCTCGGCGCGGCAATAGGTCTTCCCGGGACCGCCTTGGTCATGGCGGCGATGGGTGCGGCGGGTCTGGTTACAGCATTGTCACTGTGGGAAATAGCGGATGAAGCCGAGTTGGAACACAGTCACGATGACCTTGCAGATGATGACCCGCATCTGAGCGAGGGGCACCATCGCCAGGGTCGTCGGCACAGTCATGCCTTCATGATCGATCGGCTACATCTGGATTGGCCACGTGAGCATTGATGTCTGCTGTTGCTAGTTTGATCGACATATGCGGACTTTCCGCTGTCGGCCTCCAGTCATCTAACTCGAAGGTATTCCCACTGGTTCAGGGTGTAGGATACGGCATCGCCGATCTTGCTGTCGGGCAGGACCTTTGGCGCGATGTCATCGAGCCATGCCTTGAGAGCGTTCAGGATGGGGACGCTGTGCTGCTGGCGGAAACGGCGAATGCAGTCGGCTTGCGTTTCTCCAGCTTCTGCCTTTTCTACTCTGGCTTGGCTTTCGATCCGGTAGAGCTGCTCGAAGAACTTCAGCGCCTGCTCCGGTGGTCCGCCACCTTTCTTCCTTGTCTTCAGGGCATCGACGAAGCGACGCCTGGAATGGGCCATGCATCCCAAATGCGTTGCCCCTTCCAACGTTCGCCAGGCGGTGTAGCCATCGCTCATCAGTATGCCGCGGTAGTCGCCGAGGAAGGCCTGCGGATAAATCTGGCCGCGGCCGGGTTGGTAGTCGAGAAGCACGATCGGCTCATTGCTGTCCTCACCGCTCCGATACGCCCACATATAGGATGTGCTGGTGGCCTCCCTGTCCTTTTCCTTCAGAACCTGGACCGTCGTTTCGTCGCCGTGGACGAGCGGTTGGGCCCGAAGCCGGAGCTTCAGCGCATCGTAGATGCGGGAGAGATGCCTCTCGCTCGATCCAATCACCCAATGCCCGAGAGCGCCGCGGCTGATGGGAACGCCGGCGCGCTCGAAGGCCTGGGCAAGACGGTAGAGCGGCGTGCCGTCGACATATTTGTGGACGAGCGCGAAGGCCAGCGTCGAGGCCGTGGCGATGCTGCCCGGCAAGGGTTGCGCGGGCATCGGTGCGAGGACAACAGGCGTGTTGATGCCGGTCCGGTCGCAATGACGGCAGGCATATTTGAACCGAACATTCTGCAGGACCTTGGCCTTTACCTCGATATGGAGCTGCTCCGAGACGGCCTCACCCATGCGATGCATCTGGTGATGGCAGCACGGACAGGCCTTCTCATCGTCGGTCAGGTCATATTCGACGCGCTCGCGCGGCAGATGTGCTGGCAGGGGTTTGCGGCCGCGCTTCTTGCCTTGCAGTTTCTCGGTTGACGCCAAACCCGTGTCCGGCAGGTCGACGAGATCGCCGTCGTCGTCGCCAGCGTCCTCCTCATCGACAACCTGCTCGGCTTCATCAAAGAGCCGATCGACGTGCTTTTCGCTCTTCGGTGCAAACCGATGGAGCCGCCCAGTGCCAACTCTTCCTCTGAGCTTGACCACGCGGGCGCTGAGCGCTTCCTTCTCGGCTTTCAGCGCGGCGATTTCGGCAGCATTCGCTGCCAATTGCGCCATCAGTTCCGCAATGCTGGGTTCGCCGGGTCGGTTCATCAGATTCTTGAATCTGAGCCGCGCCGACGCGTCAACAGAAGAAGTCGGCAGCCGTCACCCGGCGATCTGGTATTGCCGAACCGGATGACGGACCATCGCATCAATATCGATGCCGTCGAGAATCCAGTGCAATTGCTCAGTCGAAAGCGACACCACCGCCGTTTCCCGGCGCGGCCACCGGAACCTGTCCTCGGTCAATCGCTTCAGGACCATCACAAAGCCGGACCGATCGAAGAACAACAACTTCATCCGATCCCGTCGGCGATTGCAAAAGGCAAAGACCGCGGGCGCAAAAGGGTCGAGCTCCATCGTCTCCTGCACCAGGACAGCAAGGCTGTTGATGCCGGCGCGAAAGTCGATGGGCTCGCGATGCAGGTAGACCTTGAGATCAGCGCCTAGTCTGAACATGGCAAAGCGCTCCGATGATTGCCGTCAACGCATCCACATCCCCACATTCCAGCGAAAGCTTCACGCCGTTCGGCAGCAACGCTCTGATCTTGGAAGAACCAGAGGGGCCTGCTGTCCGCCCCGGTGATGCCGGTTGGCTTTCACCTCGTGCGACCTCCACATCCAGCGAGCGGGTCTCATCAGGCCGGCCACAGTCGGCGGCTACGACCGGGATAAACGCGGATCGTGATGATACCGTTGGCAGCCCGGATTCCCTGGCATCTTTGACCCACTTGCGTAGAACGTTCGCGTTGACCCCATGGGCAAGCGCCAGGCCTGATATCGAAACCCCTGGCTCAAGGCAGGCCGCTACAAGCCGGGCCTTTGACGATGGATCATAGCGGCGTCGCCCATCACGCCCCACAAGCCGCACTCGCAGTTTCTGCTCTTCGTCACTCATATTTGGCGTCCACCTATTTTAAGTGGACACTTCATGCGGCATAGGCGTCGGTGGTAAAAGGTGCGCCGAAATTAGCGCTTACTCTCCGCGCGCATCTCGCGGCGCAATCTCGATGTTTGGCTGGAGCCTTGGAACGCGTCGCCGTGGTGCAGATTTGGAGGTCCATGGCAGTGCTAGTTGCTTTGTGGCACGGCGGATCAAGTACATCCCTTCCGCTAATCAACCAAGATAAATCGTTGCGGGCCGCCGACAAACCGAAAGCTCATTTGGAGCATCCACGCTTTACTTTGGCAGGAGTTCATTGTCCGCTCGATTGGTGTTGCCCTTATTCGTTCGGTCTTCGTTTCTCGGAATTGCCGGGACTAACTTCTACGTCTTGTGGGCTGGAAATTTTTTGAGCGGTAGTGGCGGCCCCGAAGGTCGGGTGTTTAACGCCAGTTTGCTCTCTGCGGTCGCGCGTTCTAGCCCTCTGATATGAGCGTCGAGCAACGCGACTGCGGTGTGGTGATCGCCCTTTTTGAGGGCGTCTACTATCTGTCGGTGGCCAGTGCTAGACCCTGGCCGCCAGCCGCCGGATCGACTTGCTGAAAAAATGATACGCGATATTGCGAGCTGCAGATCATCGAGCATCGTCAGCAGCCGTGGCATACGGCAGGCGCTTACCAATTCTCGATGAAAAGCGCGATTGGCAGTTTCCCAGTCAACGATGTTTTCGGTCATGTCGCAGGCAACGAGTGCCAGTTCAATTCGTTCGAAGGAAGTGGCATTCATCTTGGGAGCCGCGAGCCTCAGAGCGAGGGTCTCGAGTGCTGCTCTAATCTCGATAGTCTCCTGAATAGACGCGGGATCGATCGGCGAGACACGCATGCCGCGCCGCGGCAGACTGATGACTAGCCCCTGTGCGCGAAGGAGTTGCAGAGCTTCTCGTGCTGGCACGTGGCTGGCGCCAAATTCGTTGCCGATATGATCCTGCCTTAGGGTCGCCCCCGGTGCCAGTTCTCCCGACACGATCTTTTCGCCTACGATTCGCGCAATGCGCTGTGCAACAGTTTCAGACATACTGAGTCCTAGATAATCTATGAAATTATAGATTGCGATGCCGATTTCTGCCGCATATGGTCAGAATAGGTCGGACAGTAATAGATAATCTATAAAAAGCAAGGCCGCCGTTTTGTAGAGTCGAGCAATTGAGGAGTCAAATCATGACCGCTGAGATCGTCAGTGCCGCTGCAGACAGGTCAACCCAAAGGCCATGGACCCTGAGTTCAGCGCGGGCGCTCTATGAATTACCCTTCAACGAGCTGCTCTACAGATCCCACTGCATCCATCGCGCTAATTTCGACCCTAACGAAATTCAGTTGAGCAAGTTGCTCAACATCAAGACCGGTGGCTGTCCGGAAGACTGTGGATATTGCAGCCAGTCGGTGCACGCCCAAGGCATTGCCGCCTCGAAGCTAATGAAGCTGGATGAGGTAATGAGGCAGGCCGTTAATGCGAAGGAAGGTGGCGCAACACGCTACTGCCTGGGTGCAGCCTGGCGTAGCCCAAAGGGAAGGGATGAAGCGGCGATTGTCGCGATGATTAAAGGTGTGAAGTCTCTTGGGCTGGAAACCTGCATGACCTTGGGGATGATCTCACAGGAGCAGGCGGCGGTTTTCGCAGAGGCGGGTCTGGACTACTATAATCACAACCTCGACACCTCCGAACGCTTTTACCCTAATGTCGTCACTACCCGCAAATTCTCGGATCGGTTGGCGACCCTATCACATGTGCGCGAAGCAGGGATGAAGGTTTGCAGCGGTGGTATCCTTGGCATGGGCGAAACGATCGATGACAGGATCGATATGCTTGTGACGCTTGCTAATCTGGCCGAACCGCCGGAAAGCGTGCCCATAAACCTACTTATTCCGATGCCAGGCACCAAGATGGCTGATGTCGCCCCTGTGGACCCCATCGAGTTTGTTCGTGTGATTGCTCTTGCCAGGGTGATGATGCCGACCTCGTTCGTGCGCCTGACGGCTGGGCGAACAGCGATGAGCGATGAAATGCAGGCACTCTGCTTCTTTGCTGGTGCCAACTCCATGTTCATCGGCGACATGCTCCTCACAGCTTCCAACCCGGGCAATGATCGGGATCACAGCTTGCTCACAAGGCTTCGCATGACGGCTTCGGGCAAGGGAGATCTCGTGTGAGCGTCGATCGCCTATTACAATTCAACACTGCGCTCAGTCAGTTGGGCAACAAGGGTCGCTTGCGCACGCTGACGTTCAACTCGGGTGCCGATTTCACGTCGAATGACTATCTAGGCCTTGCCGCATCGCCCGAATTGCGCACCGCTTTGGTCGACGCAATCGCACGTGGTGTCCCTATGGGTGCGGGGGGATCGCGTCTTCTACGCGGTAATCATGAAGAGCACGAAACTTTGGAGCGGGAAGCCGCTGCCTTCTTCGGCTGCGAACGCATGTTGTATTTCAGTAGCGGCTATTCAGCTAATCTCTCGATCTTAAGCACATTGCCGCGGCGCGGCGATTTGGTCATCTATGACTGTCTTATTCATGCTAGTGCACATGAAGGGATCAAAGCTGGAAAAGCAGACGCTGTTGCCGTAGCTCACAATGATCCGGAAGCAATTGAGGATGCGATCCGTACCTGGCGAGCAGGAGGCGGGATTGGTTTTCCTTGGATCGTTTGTGAGAGTCTCTATTCAATGGATGGGGACCAAAGCGCGCTATTTGACTTGGTAGCCATCGCAGATCGCCATGACGGCTTTCTGGTCATAGATGAGGCGCATGCAACAGGAGTGCATGGACATCAAGGAATCGGCTATTCTGGCGAACTAAGGGGTCGCGAAAACGTCGTCGTTCTGCACACCTGCGGTAAAGCACTGGGTGTAGCGGGAGCGCTCGTTGGAGCCAGCAGCGTCCTGTGCAACGTCCTTGTGAATCGAGCGCGACCCTTCATCTATTCGACGGCTCCATCACCTCTACAGGCAGCTTGTGTACGCCACGCACTCCAAGTTCTAGCAAACGAACCGGAGCGACGTCGACGCCTGAAGCAACTCATTGAGAGCGCGAACAAACTGGTCGCATTTCGATTTGGCTCACCTGTAAGCGGTACGCAGATCATTCCTTTGATCATCGGTGACAATAGCCGCACCTTGCGCATCGCAGCAAGAATGCAACGCAATGGCTTTGATTTGCGGGCAATCCGTCCGCCCACTGTGCCTGCAGGCACGGCAAGGCTCCGGATCACAATAACACTGAATGTCGATGAGGCAGCTATCATCCGGATGGTGGACACGCTTGCCGATGTGCTGAAAGAGGAAAAAGTATGACCAGATGCTTTATCGTAACGGGGACAGATACTGGCATTGGCAAGACTGTTTTTTCATCTGCGCTGGTCGGCGTTCTCAACGGCTATTATTGGAAGCCGATACAATCGGGCTTAGACCAGGAGACGGACAGCGAAGTTGTCAGACGGTTGTCCGGTCTTGCCAACGATCGCATTCTCCCGGAAGCATGGCGATTGCGCACGCCTGCCTCCCCACACCTCTCGGCCGCGATCGACAGAGTGGCTATAGTCCCGGCTCAGCTTCGGCTTCCCGACATCGACCAACCTTTGGTTATCGAAGGTGCCGGTGGCCTGCTCGTACCTCTGACACGGAAAATCACCTACATTGAAGTTTTTTCCCAATGGGCTCAGCCCGTCATCTTGTGCGCACGGACAGAACTAGGCACGATCAACCATACGCTCATGTCGATTGAGACCTTGCGGCGGCGCGCAATACCAATCGCGGGGGTTGCCTTCATCGGTGATGAACGTGCCGACACGCAGGAAATCATCGGTGAGATGACAGCGGTGCCGATCCTGGGTCGTTTGCCGATCCTGGGCGAGTTGACGCAAGAGAGTTTGCGCAACGCGTTTGAGGCTCACTTCGATCTTTCTTTTTTGGAAGAATGGGCCGTGGCATGACAGGCAACCCGATCAGGTCGCCGATTTGGCATCCTTTCACGCAGCACAAGCTCGAACCGGCTTTCAAGAAAATTGTCGCAACTGACGGAGCATACCTAATCGACGAAGACGGGCGCTCTATTCTCGACGCAATCTCCTCTTGGTGGGTCGTCACACATAGGCATCGCCATCCAGCCATTACGAATGCAATTCAGCTCGCAGCCGAGCGTTTTGATCAGGTTATTTTTGCCGAATATACACACGACCCTGCCGAGGAATTAGCAAGGGGACTCATTGACTTGACACCGCCTGGACTTGCGCATGTTTTCTACTCCGACAGCGGATCGACCTCCGTCGAAGTAGCCCTAAAGATGGCTCTCGGCTTCTTCCACAACAACGGTGCACCACGTTCGCGCGTAGTTGTTATGCAGCATGGCTACCATGGCGACACAATCGGCACCATGTCAGCCGGCGAGCGTGGCGTATTCAATGCCGCGTATGCGCCACTGCTTTTCGATGTCGACACAATACCTTTTCCAGAGCCGGGTCACGAGCAAGAGACGCTTGACGCTCTTGAGCAATTTTGCCGCAGCGGTGACGTTGCAGCTCTTGTAATTGAGCCTTTGGTACTCGGAGCCGGGGGCATGAAGATCTACCCTGCTCAGCTTTTGGTAGAGTTTCAGCGAATTACGAGGCGGTTTGGCACACTGTTCGTCGCAGATGAGGTTATGACGGCATGGGGGCGTACTGGGACCCTACTTGCCTGCGATCAGTGCGACCTTTCGCCCGACATCCTATGTCTGTCGAAAGGAATTACAGGCGGCGCTCTTCCACTCGCAGTGACTTTGTGCACTGCCGAGATTTTTGATGCCCATCTCTCCGAAGAAAGGCGCCGCACGTTCTTCCATTCGAGTTCCTACACGGCAAATCCGATTGCGTGTGCCGCAGCCGTTGCCAATCTCGACGTATGGCGCGCCGAGCCGGTGGAGGAGCGGGTTCGGGCAGTTGCGGCGATGCATCGCGACAGGTTAGTACGGCTTCAGTCAAACCCGCGTTTCCGGAACGTGCGTCAGCAGGGTACAATTGCTGCGCTAGACTTAGCAGGCAGCAGCGACGGTTACCTCTCGGAGGTCGGGCCACGTCTGCGGGCCTTCTTTCGCCAGCGAGGGATCCTTATTCGGCCCCTGGGCAACGTAATCTACTTGATGCCGCCTTACTGTGTGACTGAAGAAGATCTCGATCTGGCCTATGATGCTATCGAAGAGGCCGCCGATTTCGTCGGAAATACAGTCTGATGAATGTTTCGAGTCAAATGGCGGGGTTGGGCCATTACGTGCCCGCTAGGTGCGTGGACAATATAGAGCTCGAAACGCAACTGGGCCTTGATCCCGGCTGGATTGAACGCCGGACTGGTATCCGGTCGCGTCGGTGGGCGGCCATAGGAGAAACTGTCACAGATATGGCTGTCAGAGCGGCTGAGATGGCACTCGAAGAGGCCAGCGTGGATCGAAAAACCGTAGCGCTAACGCTGCTGGCGACTTCAACGCCGGATCATCTTCTGCCGCCATCTGCACCATTGCTCGCATATCGTCTTGGCTTGACCAACTGCGGCGCGTTCGATGTCGCGGGTGCTTGCACTGGTTTCCTCAACGCGTTGGCTCTCGCTGACAGTTTTGTACGCGCGCACGGCAAACCAGTGCTCGTCGTTGCAGCAAATATTTTGAGCCGGCGGATAAACATGGAAGAGCGTGGGAGTGCCTCTGTGTTTGGAGATGCGGCTGGCGCGATACTTCTTTTGCCCTCCAAGACTCCAGACAGTGGGATTATCGGCGTTGAGTTTATCCAGGAGGGACTACACTACGATTTGATTCAGGTTCCGGCTGGTGGAAGTGCGCAACCTTTTGAGCCTGGCACAGACTTTAGCAAACTGCGCATGACCATGCGCGACGGTCAGGCAGTTTTCGTTCATGCTGTTCGGATGATGGCGAAAACAGCAGCTCTGGTAATGCAGCGGTCAGGTCTCGAGGCCAAGAACATTGACTGCTTCGTACCCCATCAGGCGAATTCGAGGATGATTGATGCAGTCTGCGACAAACTCGGTATCTCACCAGCCGTCACGGTTCGAAGCATAGCGGAATTCGGAAATTCCTCAGCAGCAACTATTCCACTCTCTCTCTCCTTGGCTAGGAAAAGCGCTGAAACTGCTAGTGGCGGGTGTATTCTGATGGCTGCGGCTGGTGCAGGTATGACATCCGGTGCAATTTTATGGAAACACGAAGCATAACCGTTTGCTCCACTTTTACCTTGATGGCTCCTAGCTTCGATAGATTGCAGCTCCAGGAAAAATGTTGTGCGGAAGAAATCTACGATTAGGTTTTATAACTCACTCTTACGCCGACTGCTATTTTTAGAGTTGTAAGCGACTGATCAAGCAGGCCTGTGGTTCAAAGTTTGTCTTTAGGTACCTCAACCAGACGGACCGACACCCTTCACTCGGAATGACCGTATCAAGCGTCGCGGACGGCGCCGTGCAGCAAGAGGTTCCGTTGATGCCCGACTGGCTTAAAGCAATATCTTCATGGCATGGCGGCATGGTTCGGGTTGTTCAAGCTCAAGCTCATGTAAAGATGGTGTCACAACGATGACGTGATGAGCAAGCAGGAGCGCGCTCCTAGCTGCCTCCCCCGTGCTGTAATCGCTCGCAGAGTAGTCGTTTCTGATGCTAACGCAGCCAAGAGTTGACTGTCCACTTTCGGGTCCGTCATCTAACTGTAAGGTGTGCGTTCTCCTTGTGGCCAATGGTGACCATAGGAGAACTGAAATGGGTATCTCACAATATGATCCTGGCGCACTGGGTCGACCGGCTTGGAACGCAGGCAAGCAAGTTGGCGTCAAGAAGCCCCTGAAGCAGCGCCAGATCTGGGCAATCCGCTTCTTTGCGGATTCCGGTCTGAAGCCGGCCGGCATTCCGATTAATTACCGGCCACCGTTCCGATTTGAAGCCGG
The DNA here is from genome assembly GCF_050281005.1 of Allorhizobium sp. NPDC080224. Lineage (NCBI taxonomy): Bacteria > Pseudomonadati > Pseudomonadota > Alphaproteobacteria > Hyphomicrobiales > Rhizobiaceae > Allorhizobium > Allorhizobium sp. NPDC080224. The sequence goes on along the minus strand of NZ_JBNNWJ010000003.1, from coordinate 146,038 downwards.
CCACTATTCCAATCAATTACCGGCCGGTTCTCGGCTCTAACGATACCCCTTGGGTCAGCAACTTTGGCATCAAGCCTCCCGGTACACGAGGAGAGTTTGATGCCGGCAAATAGAAGGCTGACCATGAGACAATTACGACAGATGCTCCGGCTTGCCGGAAGCGGAACAAGCAGCCGCGAGATCGCGGTGGTGCTGGGCGTTGCTCGCAGCACGGTGCAGGATAATCTGAAGCGGGCGGCGCTTGCGGGTTTGACCTGGCCCTTGCCCGGAGAGCTGACCGACGATGCGCTTGAACATCGTCTTTTCGCCCGCGCTGGGGTCAAGCAGGGGCAGCGGCGAAGGAAGGAGCCTGACTGGGCTGAGCTTTCGATCGAGCTGAAGAAGCCAGGCGTGACACTGCTGATCCTTTGGGAAGAATACCGTAGCGACCATCCCGACGGTTACGGCTACAGCCGCTTCTGTGAACTGTTCCGCGGCTTCGAGCAGCGCCTGTCGCCGACGATGCGCCAGGAGCATGCCGCCGGCGACAAGGTCTTCGTGGACTATTCCGGAAAGAAGGTGCCGATCGTCGATCGCAAGACCGGCGAGGTCCGTGAGGCGGAACTGTTCGTCGGCGTACTCGGCGCATCGAGCTACACCTTTGCCGAGGCCACGTGGACCCAGACCTTGCCGGACTGGATTGGCTCGCATGTACGCATGTTCGCCTTTTTTGGTGGCGTGCCACGGCTTGTGGTGCCTGACAACCTGAAGTCCGGCGTCAACCGTGCCAGCTTCCATGATCCTGAGATCAACCGCAGCTACGGCATGATGGCATCCCACTACGGTATCGGTGTCCTTCCGGCTCGGCCGCGACGCCCGAAGGATAAGGCCAAGGTCGAGAACGCCGTGCGCTTTGCTCAAAGCTGCATCCTCGGCCGCCTGCGCAAACAGACATTCTTCTCGCTTGCCGAGGCGAATGCCGCGATCACTGATATGCTCGCACGCATCAACGATCATGTCATGCACCGGCTCGGTGTCAGCCGTCGCCATCTCTTCGAGACGGTCGAGCGTCCAGCCCTCGCAGCCCTTCCTGCCGAGGATTACGAGTTCGCCGAATGGCGGCTGGCGCGGGTCTCGACGGATTATCATGTCGAGTTCAAGACCTTCTTCTATTCGGTCCCGCACGGCCTCATCCGGAGCCAGGTCGATATCCGCGCCACCGCCCGGATGATCGAGATATTCCATCGTGGAAAGCGCGTCGCAGTGCATCAGCGCCGATATGGGGGGCCGCGCTTTGGCACCGACCCCGATCACATGCCGAGTTCGCATCGTCGATACGCCGAATGGACACCGGATCGCTTCCGGCGCTGGGCTGCATCGATCGGCCCCGAGACCGAGGGGCTGATCACCGCCATCCTCGCCAGCCGGCCGCATCCCGAACAGGGCTTCAGAACATGCCTCGGCATCCTGCGCCTCTATCGTGATCTTCCCCGGGAGCGCGCCGAGACTGTGTCGGCGCGTGCCGTCGAGATCGGCGGCCTGACCTGCAAAACCATCTCCGCGCTCATCGCCACCCACAAATCCAACAGACATTCCGCCGAACCCGCCGCCGTCATGGAGCACGCCAACCTGCGCGGCCCCGGCTACTTTCATTGAGGATCAAGATCATGCTGACCAATCCCACCATCGACATGCTACGCGAACTCGGCCTCTCCGGCATGGCAAGCGCCTATCACGAGCTTGAGGCCCAACCAGAAGTGAGGAGTCTCGAGCATGGCGAATGGCTCGCTCTTCTTCTGGAGCGCGAGGCAACCATGCGCCGCCAGAAGCGCTTCGAGGCGAGAGCCCGCGCGGCAAGGTTGCGCCATGACGCTCAGGTCGAGAACATCGACTTCCGCGCTGCCCGTGGCCTTGACCGCAATCTGTTCCTGAAGCTCGCCGGCTGCGACTGGATCAGGCAACATCACAGTCTCCTGCTCATCGGACCCGCCGGCGTCGGCAAGAGCTGGCTGGCCTGCGCACTCGGACACAAGGCATGCCGCGAGGACTTCTCCGTCGCCTATCATCGCCTGCCGAGGCTGTTCGCCACTCTTGCACTGGCGCGCGGCGACGGCCGCTATCCCAAGGTCCTCAAGGCGCTAGCCAGAACAGACCTACTCATCCTCGACGACTGGGGCCCCGAGAAGCTCAGCGACGAGCAGCGCCGTGATCTTCTGGAGATCGTTGAGGATCGCTATGAGAGGCGATCCACCATCGTCACAAGCCAGGTGCCCGTCGATCACTGGTACGACATGATCGGCAATCCGACGCTCGCTGACGCCATCCTCGATCGCTTGGTCCACAATGCCTACCGCATCGAACTCACCGGCGAGAGCTTGCGAAAGCAGCGTCCGCTACCATCCGACGCTTGACCCCACGACAATCCAGAGCCATTCAAAACAACGACCCAAGGGAGCATCGACTGGCCGGCTTCAAATCGGAATGCTGGCCGGAATGAAATCGGAATGGGTGGCCGGCTTCGTTTCGGAATCAATGGCCGGCTTCATCGGAATACGCATTCTTCCTGGACCGTGAAGGAAGGATGCGAGATCGGGCGCTTTTCGATCTTGCCATCGACAGCAAGCTCCGCGGCTGCGATCTGGTAAAATTGAAAATCGGAAGTCTCGTGACTGGTCACGACATTCGAACTCGGGCGACGGTCGTCCAGCAGAAAACTGGACGACCCGTGCAGTTCGAAATCACGACGGAGGTCAGAGCTAGTCTGCTTGCCTGGCTTCAACGAAGGGGAGGAACAGTCGATGACTATGCCTTTCCCAGTCGCGTCGGCCACGCAGATCATCTTAGCACTCGGCAGTACGCCCGACTGGTCGATGAGTGGGTGACAGCGATCGGGCTTCGTCGGGAGGACTACGGTACGCATTCCCTGCGACGAACGAAGGCTGCCATGATTTACAAGGCCACTGGCAATCTTCGAGCGATCCAGATCCTGCTTGGCCATACCAAGATCGAGAACACAGTCAGGTACCTCGGCGTGGACATTGAGGACGCACTAGAATTGGCCGAGCGGACTGAAATCTGAATGCGGGCGGCCCCGCACGCCGTGGGGCCGCTCCTTTCCCCGGAGAGCCTTTCAAAGGACTCGATCCGCTTTGCGCTTTGATAAGGGCCACAAAGTCATTGCCCAGACCTCCCACAAGCAGCCGTTCTTCGCCTGGTGCAGATCGGCGCCGTTAAACAGTTAACGTTTGAACTTCCCCCGAGCGGACCAGCGACCGGCCGCTAGCCTCCGCTTGCTTCCGATGCGACCCAAAGGAGAAATGCTGCAACAGAAGAGGTATCCGGCGTATCTGCTTTCGTGATGAGATCATAGCCAACATCCAAAGTCATGGTCTGCGAGCTGACCTGCACAAGCAACCCGCTTGCAACGAGATCGTGTAAGACTGGTACACTTCCCAACAGCAATCCCTGACCAGCGATCGCGGAACCAACAGCCATGTTGTAGTCGGCGAAAGTGAGACGTCGTCTCGGCTGTGTGTCTGAGCCGAGATTACCGGCGTGCCGAAACCACGCATCCCAGGTCCAAACCCTGCGCGTTGTCTCGGCCCACACCAGAGGGGTCGTATCCCAATCAATCAGCGGCAGGTCCGAAAAACTGTCACTTTGCCCGATCTGTGCAGCAAGTGGTTTTCCCGCAAAAACGGCCAGAACCTCATTGAACAGACGATAGGAGCGCAGCTCTGTGTCTTCTCTATTTTTCTCGCCGAAACGGATCGCGATGTCGGCTTCGTTCCCCCCTATGTCGATCAGATGGGACGAAGTGTTGATCAGCACGTCGACATCCGGAGCGACCTTCTGGAAGCGATGGAGACGGGGGACGAGCCATAAGGAGGCAAGTGATGGTTCGACCGAAAGGACCAAGCGGCTACGCTTGTCGAACCGACGGATCTTTTGAACACCGAGCGCCAAATTTCGGAAGCCGCCGTTGAGATCGGAGACGCCAGCAGCTCCCGCCGCAGTCAATCGCAGACCGCGCCCGCTCCGCTCAATCAGTGATGTACCGAGCTGTACTTCCAGTTTGCGTACGAGTTGCTTCACGGCAGCCGGAGTTACGCCGAGTTCACGGCTAGCCTTCTCAAAACTGAGCGTACGGGCGGTGGCGGTGAAGGCGCGAAGTGAGTTCAGCGAGGGGAGCCAATCAGACATAAAGTTAGTTTATCTTACCTTTACCGATGGAACAAATGCTTTGCCATCAGATGAAAAGGGCATCAAAGCTGGGGAGCAATTGACAATCATGCTCATGAGTTAGAGCACGTCCGCTTTACTCGGGATCATATCCGCACGATTTGAAGTAGTTGGCGCATTCTTGTGGTTCGAACAGCGTGACGATCTGGCCGACGGCATTCCATAAGCCCTCGACCGTTCGCTCGGCTTTGGCGCGCAAGACGGCCTTGAGCTTAGCGAAGGCCTTCTCGATGGGGTTGAAGTCTGGACTGTATGGAGGAAGGTAGAGCAGCCGGCACCCTGCACCTTCGATTGCGAGACGCACACCCTCCGCTTTATGTGCCGGCAGATTGTCCATGATGACGATATCGCCGGGCACCAAGGTTGGAACGAGAACCTGTTGCACATAGGCCTGGAACGCGACGCCGTTCATCGCACCGTCGAGGACCATGGGCGCGGTCATGCCAGATAGCCTGAGCGCGCCGGTAAACGTCGTTGTCTTCCAATGGCCGTGAGGGACCGGTGAACGGCATCGATCTCCGCAAGGGGCTCGTCCGCGAAGCCGGGACATCTTCGTGCTCAGGCCGGTTTCATCAATGAAGACGAGGCGGGCTGGATCGAGATCGAGCTGGCCGTCGAACCAGTCCTGGCGACGCTTCAGCAGGTCAGGACGGTCCTGCTCCAGTGCATGTGCGGTCTTTTTTTGAAAGTCCAGCCGCGTTTTCGCAGCCAGACGTCAAGCGCACTGCGGCCGATCGATACGGCTCTCTCCACATGCAATCGCAGAACCATCTCGTTGAGTGTGATGTCCTTCGCCTCTTCGATCATGCCGATGATGAAGTCCTCGTGAGCATCCAGGCGCGAGCCGCCGCGTCGCCCCTGTTTCGCCGGGGTCAACCGACCCTGCCGCGCACTCGCAATCCAGGCGATGGCTGTCGAAATTCCAATCCCAAATCGTGCTGCCGCTGAACGCGCCGACATGCCATCGCGTGACGCAGCCAGAACGCGGCTACGCAGATCATCGCTGAACGCTCGGGTCATATTGCCTCCGACCAAATCACCAGTCGGAGCGATGGAATCAGAATTCGGTAGCCAAGGGAATCCTCAACGCGATTCCGCGTTCAATGGACGTGCTCTAGTGCACACAATGCAACGATTGGACCCGACGTTCGCGGCTTCGGCGATCACACTGTTCACTGGAATTCTCTGGGGTGCCTATTGGCTTCCTGTCCGGGAGCTTGCTGAATTAGGCTACCCGGGATCCTGGGGCACGCTTGCGATCACGGCCACAACGGCGGCGATGCTGCTGCCATTCGTGGTCGCGCGGCGCAAGACATTCGTCCAGGCAGATATCCTTACGTTATCCGGTATTGCCTTGGGCGGCGTGGCCTTTGCGCTCTACTCGATCAGCTTTCTCTATGGCCGCGTCGGCATAATCATATTGCTGTGGTTTTTCAGCCCGCTCTGGAGCGTGTTGATCGGACGCTTTGTCATGGGCTGGGAGACGCCTGCTCTCAGGTTCGTGGCTGTGCTGCTTGGCATAGCAGGGCTCTCCGTCCTGCTCGGGGCAGGCGGAGAAGCACCATTACCTCAAGGGCGCGGGGAGTGGATGTCTCTCGCTGGCGGGGTTCTGTGGTCAGTATCGACGACGATGATCAGGGTCCGGCGTCCGGTGACCGCCGTAGAAGCGGCGTTTATGTTCGCACTCGGCGCTAGCATCGCCTGTATCGTTGCGTCGCTCTTTCTTCAGGATGTCTTCGTCGTGCCTACACAAGATGTCGGAACTGCCCTCAGTATCGTTGTGGGTACGGCATTGCTATGGTGGGCGTTCTCCGTGATGGCGCTTCTGTGGGCCGCCACGCAGATCAATCCAACACGCGTCTCACTGCTCCTTATGTCCGAAGTCCTGGTCGGCGCCGCTACAGCAAGCCTGGTCGCCGGCGAACACCTGCACACGCATGAAATGATCGGGGGAGGACTGGTGCTCGTGGCTGGCCTACTGGAGGTTTTACCTCAAAAGCGAGTGCACCAAGAGGGTGGCGTTAGCGAGTAGCGTCCACCCTGTCATTTGGTTGAGTAAGCTGTTGGGTAGGCTCATCTGAATGTCTGATACTTCGGCTCGTGCGCCAAGAGCCGACTGTCCGCTTTCGGCCCCAAAGCCGCATGCCGAAGGCGGACAACCCAAACACGACTGCATCGCCAGATCACGAAAATGAATCGATCACGCCCGAGCGATTCAAAACTCTCGTTGGACCTCGATTTGAACAAACACGATCATGCCGGCATGATCAGTCAGCCATATAAGCTCTATGTAGAGAGGACGGACGCCAAGAAAAAAATGGCCCGCTTTTACGCGATGTCGATCGAGCCGAACCTGTTTGGGGAGGCATGCCTGACGCGGCGATGGGGACGGATTGGGACGAACGGTCAGATGAAAACTCATCAGTTCGAAAAGGAACAGGCCGCTGTTGACCTCTTCCTTGAACTCCTGAGGCAAAAACGCCGCCGGGGATATCGGGCAATAGGCTGTGTCAGCTCGCAATAAACTCTCGACGATACTGCCGCTGGCAAAAGAAAGTGTGAGGGCGGACCTTGGTCTTCTCGAACGGAGACCCTGCTGTCCACACTCCGCTATCTCGATCGGCTAACTTCCGCAAAGGACTTTCGACGGGCAATAAATTCGCGCAGAAGCGGCAAAAAGAATGCCTTGCTGAAGTGACCAAGCGGAGGCTCAGGCTCCAGATAGAATGACCGGCCTATGATATCGCTGTTGAACTCATCCAGGATGAGCCACAGTGGAAGATCTGCATCAAGACCCGCGCGTCGCTTTTCGATGGTCGGGATCTCGACGGCAAAACGATTTCGGTCGGGCATCTTTGTCGTGATCGGAAAAAACAGGACAAGATCGCCACCCGACCTCGCGATCCGCACGCCGACAGCCACAGGACGGTTCTTGCGCCCTTCCGTTTCTCCCTCGTTTGCCTCATGGCTCCACAGATATGGATATCGAACTACCGCAGCCGTCTGGACCTTGTCGTATACGCTCATCGACTCGTCTCATCAGACTGGGCGTAGGCATCGACGGCCTCTTCAAATTCAGCAAACAGCTCGTCGGACATTGTCTCCAGTCTGCCGACAGAGCGACGATCCGACTGGCGCATAAGACGTTCGTAATCGTCTATGTTCAGCAACACCAATCGCGGCTTGTTGCGTTGGGTGATGGTGACAGGGTGTCGAAGTGCCTCGGCGATGATATCTCCGGATTTCCGAGAAAGGTCGCTTGTCGTGTAGGAGCCGTTCCTGCTTGTCATGTGGCCAGCCTCAATACGATTAGGGTCAAAGGGTCTCAGTGCTGTTTATACAGCATATACAGCATTGGTGTAAATAATGTATTCGTGGTCGCACGGTGGAGGGGTTGGTAGAGATCACCGCCGTCAGAAAGGCGGCTCTGCCTCAGCCAGGCCCTCCATCTCGGCAGCCGCGACGATCAGCTCCGCCAGAGCGCATTCCAGTTCGGCCTCGATCTGGCGACGCTCGGCGCCATCAACAGCGTTGCGCAGCTCGACCCGCAGTTCTTCGATCTGGATTTCGAGTTCGTAGGTCATCTTCGTCTCCTTGACGTTTGTGAAAGATGACAGGCGGGTCCGAGAGGGGATGGCGGGGTCAAGGATCGCATGCGCGACCGGCAGAGCCGGTGAGTGGGGGAGCCGATTTGCGGAAGCTGCCCTTGAGGGCAGGTGGAGCAAATTGGGGGAACCGCTCATCCTCGAGGCCGGTGTCGCCGCTTGGCACAATCATGCATTCTGAGCAGCTTCTCCGTTCACAGTATGCCACCAAAAAAGCCGGGCCTGGCTCGATGCCAGATCCGGCTTTGACTTCTCCGGCAGGAGAGTGGGCTCCGCCGATGGCGGAGCCTCGTGATCCTGATCAGTCTCGGTTCGGGCGGGACCAGATGAGCTGGAGGCCATCCTCGCCCTCGACCTCTGCGAGCGTCGCGTAGATCGGAGCCGGGAAGCTCGGATCGTCGAGCTTGACCGAGAGGTAGTCGCGGCCCTCACCGGAGGTCTTCTGCCAAGCGGCGCCGAGCTCAACGGTACCCGCATAGACGCGGAACTGCGGGCCCTTTTCGGAAGGGTTTTCGACCCGGGCGATGCGGGCCTTGACGTTGAGGGCGAGTGTACGGATCGAGCCCGTGAAGCCATTCTCGGTGGAGGTGAAAGTGCCGATGGTAGCCATTGTCGTATTCCTTTTCTGGTGTTCGGGCCGCGCCCATCGCGGCCTCGATGGCAGTCGACAAGACCGGAGACGATCGGACCGCACCCAATAGGGCCGTAGTGAAATGGAGGGCGGCAAGTCGCAGATTTGTTAGCGGGAGAGGAGGAAGGCGCAGCCTTCCGGGGTAAGAAATCTGAGCCTTGTCGTTGCGGGAAGACGATCGAGGCGCAGCCGGACTCCGGTCAGACATGCCTCATCGAGCCCGCAGATGGGCTGCCTGAAAACTCTGACGTGAGGGATATGGCAATGGTGTTCCGACGCACTCGCCCGGGCACTAATGTTCTTGCGCCATCCCCCACTTCTGCCGTCGTTGCTTGTTTCAGTCGGGGACTGGAAGCCCTCACATGGTAGACCCGCTTGCCCAGCTTACACTGTGCGATATCGTTGCACTCGCGAATCGCAGCCTGGAGGATCAATGCGCCAGCAGACAAAGCCGTTCATCATTGAGCGCAAGCCATCCCGCAAACCCAAACTCGACGCTCAAAAACCGTCAATCTGGGGAAGGCTGGGCGGTGACATCGCACAAGGTCTCAAGGACGAACGTGATGAGGAGCACGCGGTCGCCACAGGCGGTGACGACCGCGCCTGAGCGTCAGGCCGCAGCCTTCACCTCCGATTCCGGCTGTAGGGAATGCAGGAAACTCACCGCGCGCTGCGCATGGGCTGCCGCCTGGAAGATCACTCGCTTGTCGTTGGCCAGCACCGATAGCCAGGACTGCAGGTAGGACGCGTGATCGGGCCGCGGCTCGAGCTCTGGCGCAATGCCGAGATCGGCGCAAAGGAAGCAACTTCCAAGCTCGGCAATGAGCTCTTCGCGGGCACGGTCCGTCCGGTCCTTGGTATAGCGCGAGAGATCACGTCCGACGCGATGCGCCGCCGCTGTCCAATGGGTCAGCTCATGGCTGAGGACGGCCGCGTGCCCAGCAGCATCGCGAAACGCTTCGAAGGGCGGCATCTGGATAAAGTCCTTGATCGGCGAATAATAGGCCTGGTTGCCGCCGTGCCGGATCACGGCGCCGGTGTTGCGGAAGAAGAGATCGGCGCGCGCTATTCGCTCGACAGGATCCCGGACCTTGGCCGGCGGGGCATGATAGGTGTCGGGCAAACCATCGATTTGCTCGATATTGAACACAGAATACGCCTTCAGGAACGGGATTTCCCGATCGACATCATTGCCGTTTCCGTCGGCCACCGACTTGGTGAACCGGCTGGCGAAGACAACCGTCGAGCCCGTTTCGCCTTTCCGCACGGCCCCGCCCAGTTCGAGGGCCTGTTTGAAGGTCATCCACATCGAGGAGGAGAAACCGCGCGATACCTGCTCTGACCACAGGAGCAGCACATTCATGCCGGAATAGGGGAGGCCATTGTGGCGCACCGGCCGGCTGATGCGACTATGCGTGTTGGCGGCGCTCCATGGTTTCATCCAGGGGCGCACGCCCTGTTCGAGATCCTCTACGATCCGTTCGGTGATCCTCGTATAGATGTCGATGCGATCGTTATCCGTTTTCCTGCCCATGACTTCCTTCTCCATTTCTCAGAACCGCGTCTTTCGCGGTCCGTCACGGAGGTCTGAAGTCAGGGGCCGATGGTGCGCCCATGCACCGGAACGGCCGCAACAGCGTGGAGGACGGCGAAGCCGTTGCTTGGGTGCCCGGCTCCTGCAGGACCGCCGAGCGGGACAGGCCGCGACAGGTACGTCTCCAGCTTTACTTTTCGACAAGGAAAAGGCCGGCGCTGTCTGGCGCCGGCCCCGGGGAGGAGAAAGGGGCGGGGTCATCACCGCCGGTGGTGTTATCCGAGAGCCGCCATCTGCGCTTCGGCAGCCTTGCGATCAAGAGAGGCGCCGGGGTTCTCGACCGGCCGGTCGAAGGGCTTCCAGGTCTCGCCGACCACATGCTCGTAGGCAGCAACCGCGCCTTCGGCTGCCATTCGGAGCGCGTGGGACTGGACGCCCATGTCGGCTGCGAACTCGCGCTTGCGCTGGGCCGCGCTGTCATAGCCGACCGGACCGTCTAGGTCCTCATCGCGGGCGTCGTTCGACGCCTTGGCGGTCGCGTCGCGCGCCTCGGTGACGGCGCGGGAGTAAAACTGCCCGGCGCCATGCGCGGATCCGACGAAGGCTCCGACGATACGCTGCAGATGGATCTGCATGGCCTTCTCGCCGATGCCATCGGAGAGGCTCTCGGCGGTCTCGACGATCAGCCGCTCATGCAGGCTACGGATGCCATCGCTATCGACGATGGCCGTGCCGAAGCTTGTCGCGATCTTATGCGCCTGGATTGCATCGGGGCAGGAGAGGCGGACCATTTCGAGGGTGGTACCGCGGCGAGATTGAGAGACCCGTGCGTTGGAGCGGTTGGGGGTGGCGGGCTTGGCCATGTCTGTTCCTTCCTTGGCTTCCGAAGCGGTTCCGGCCCGTGCCGGTCTGCCCTTCGATGCGGGCGACCAGGAACCGGCAAAGGGCGGGCGGCTTCAAAGGTCCGATCCGGCTGAGCCAGCGGGGCAGGGTTGCGAGCCAGCAGGTCTTGACCTGAGCAGACCGCGAGCCTGCCCTCGCGCAGAGAGGCTGGATCGGCCGCCACGCGGCGCGACAGCGGCCTTGAAACGATCGGCCGCCGGTTCAGACCGCAGCAACAAAGAAGGGCAGTCCGGCTCGGGTCCGATATCAAATGCAAGCCCGAGAGGGACGGCATGGCCAAGCCCGCCACCGAAATAGACGCCAAGACCGTATGATGGTGACCAAGCCGCCCCGCTACTCCGCGTCAGATCCACCTATCCCGCGAGAGGCAAAACAGGCGCGTGACCGTGAAGCTCGAGCGCGTCGATGATCTGCTCTTGCACCACCAGCCTGCATGTGAGCGTGTCGAGTTCGCTCCACCGCTCGAAGGCCAGGCGCTCGACAAGCTCCTGATGATAGAGACGGCGACCGGATCGCCGGCGCGCCCGGCTCCTGGTCTTCACCGTGATCGCCTTACGTCCGGCCCGCGCCGCAATCTGGCGGGTCAGACAATCCAGAAGCCGCAGGGTCTCACGCCGGGCACTGACTGCCGTCGCCAGCGATCTCGATGCGAGGACATCAATCATGACCCGATCCCCCGGCTTCGCCAGCCGAGAAATGAGGATGGCCCATGATATTCGGCATGACGGTCGGGATCGATCACAAATCCGAACCTACCGCGCCTGGCATATTCGTCGCTCGGCACAAGGAAGCGACGTTCATTATCCCAGGCCTTTCGGTCACCCGCCCCTCTATCACCGGCGACGACCGCCACGACCTCAGTCATTCCGGGGTTCTTATCGGAGAAGATTGCCGAGGTGGCGACGTGGTCTGCGGCATGGCGTTGATCAAACGCGCGGCGATCCTTCGCCCAGCTCTCACCCTCGGCGAGCGAGCAACCGTGGATCTTCTCCCAGACGTCGGGCCAGGTATTGCGGATGGTCTTTTCTGCCATTGACCGCTCGCAGTCGGTGAACAGGTCCGGAAAACTGATCGCCACGATCGCCCATTCGCAGTCTTCCTCGTACCAGAGCGTGTCCTTCCGCAGCAGCGGATGGACTTTAGCATTGCGATCGGAAGAGAGGTGAAAGCCGCCGTGGCCGGCCGTACTGTGGGCGACAACGCCTTCGGCGTAGACGACCGCCATCTGTGAACCGCCCCAGGGCGTGCTCGCCGACATGCGGGTCTGCACGCGGTTGAGCTTGGCCAGATCGTGTTTATGACCGGCCGTCTCGGCGACGCGCATTCGAAACTCGGCCTCATTGGCCACCCGGCCATCATGACCGAAGAAGTCGGCGCGCGTCAGCTCTGCCAGCGGCCGACGAACGGCGACGGCACTCGCAAGGAACGCGAAGCCGCTGTGTGATGTGACCATGGCAAGGACCAAGTCATCAATGCGAGCGACGGGCATGCCATCGGCACTGGTGGCAAACTCCACCCCCGAAAAATCGGGGGTGGGTGCGACGATGTTCAAGGTTAGGGCGGCGGTCATGCTGCTGCCCTCTGATTGAAGTCCTGATCGTCGTCGTCATCGGTTGCGACGTCTGTGTCCTGCAGAGCATCGTGATCTGCATCTCCTTCGACCTGACCCTCCTGTTCATCAGCAGGGTCGTCAGCTTGGCCGCCGTCGCCCTCGCCCGCACCGATGACATCCGTAGTGGAGCTTGCCCGGATCCACGCGAGCAACTCGTCGGCCGGCGGTGCGAAGCGGCCGGACGGATGGACGAAGTGCTCGGTGGCAAAATGCTCCACGAGCGCTGCGCGGGTTTCGCGCACCTTCTGCCGTGGCTGAATCGATGCCTCGGCGCAAGACGCTTCCAGCGCCTGGCGCGACAGGCACAAGAGGAAATCTTCCGATCCCATGTTCGGCAGGTATTTATCGGCTCCGATCGCATCACCGGCAATGCGCGCCACCATGCCGCTATTGGACATGCCCCTGCGGCATGAAAGTACATCGACCAGCACCGAGCGAACGGCAACTCGAAGCGTATCCTGATCGAAGGCGAGCTTGCCATGCTCGCCAAACAGTCCGACGGCATGACGCGAGAGGCGCTTGCCGCCGTAGAAGGTCCCGTCAGCACCGGAGTCGATGCGAACATTCTGGCCAGCGAAGGCCAGGACCATCAGTGCCATCAACATGTCATCCTCGATCGGCGCGCGACCGAGCGCGTCATGCAGCGCGTCCGTGCGGAAATCGCCGATCATGTCGTGGCCCTTCTGCGTGACGTCTGGCCGAGCCTTCGGCGCTGCGATCGCGTCGCTATCATCAGTGCCGCGGGTAAAGCCGTCGCCACCGCCTCCATTCTGCTTCGCCGCCTCTGGCATGCGGTAGTGGACCGTCTGCACCTTGCCGTCACGATCGAGATAGAGCGCCGCGTGGTCGGACTTGGACGGCTTGCCGTAGACTTGGGCAGCCTTCTTCGGCAGTTCCGGCTGGCCCCAGCTGTTGACCTCGACGATCGCGCCGCGCTTCGGCAGATTGCCGGTCATCCATTCATGCTGGGCACCGAGAAATCCCTCGACATTTGTGGTGTATCGACCGTCCTGGTTGGCCGGTGCGAAGAGATCCTCGACCCATTCGATCCCATAGGCTTGGGCAAGATCGTCACCAAAGCTCGCATCCTTAGCGTACATGCGCTTCTTGGTCAGGGCATTTGCGATCTGCCACCAGGGCGCTGTGTCGCCCTTCTTCGGCTTGTGCGCCTTCCAGACCTCCTTCTGGTCGAGCTGGCCGGCCGCCGCGATCACCCGCAACTGTTGTTCGTTCGGCATATCGCCCAAGGCCATCTGTTCGAGCATGCCCGGCAGGACATTGGCGAGCAGGCGTAGCTTGCGGATCTGGCGGACGGGAAGGGCGAGAGCGACGGCAATCGCTTCCTCCGTCCAGCCGAGAGCGACGAGCCGTTCGATGCCACGCCATTGATCAACCGGGTTGAGTGCTTCGCGAACCGAGTTTTCGACCATCGAACGCATCGCGCCATTGTCGTTAGCGGCGTCAACGACGAGGATCTCGATTTCTTCGAGACCGGCGGCGATGGCAAGCCGGACGCGGCGATGGCCGGCGTCGATGATGTAGCCGTTTCCGCCATTTACTTCCGCTGCCACTACGGGCGGCTGGACGATGCCAACCGCCTTGATTGTCGCCAGCATCAGCGCATCGGCCTGCGGCGAGGATTTCGACTGGCGCATCCGGTCTGGGTTTTCCTTCAGCGCGCGTGGGTCAACCTTCATGATCTGCATGGGATTTTTTCCTTCCGGGAGAGTTCCGAACCGGCGCCTTGCCAGCCCTTCCTGTCTTCATTTTTCTCGAAGACACCTCCCGGACCGCCGAACGGCCGGACTGACGCAACTGCGGCCGAGCATCCCTGCTGCGAGGGACAAGCGGGGCTGACAGCCCTGCGAAGAACGAGTGGCCGGGATAGCGCAGGCGGCGGTTGAGCGCACGCGCCGGCAGGAGGACCGATCGGCGACCGGTTCAACTTCCTGCTTTTCTTCCTCAATCCCACCTTCCAGTTCGAGCTAACGCTCGAAGATGAGACTGCTAGCGGCGGCCATACCTCGACGAAGGGACTAGGTTCGGCGCCTGAGCAGGGCCAGACCATCGGCGAGCATGCGCTTCAGGCTCGGCTTCCTGCTTACCGGTTCAGCAGGGGCGGCTTCGGCGCTACGAACAGCAGCAGGCGGTGGACCGGCGGCCTCGGAACGTGAAGGCGGAAAGGGCTCCTCGACGACGGCGGCGACAACGACATGCGTAATTGTCGTCTCATCCGATTTCACCGAAACGGTGACCTGTCCGCCGGAGCGAAGGCGGTCGACGCCCGTTTGAGCGGCCTCCTGCTCGTCTCTAGCTTCGACCAGCGATGTCTGCGTCACCAGAAAAAATGGCATTTGTCCCTGCGATGTGTTCTACCACAGATCTCATCCGCTTAGCGGTTGCGGTCAAGATGCAGCACCTCCTCAGCGGCGCCTCCGATACAAAAAAGCGCTCAAACCGTGAGGGGAGCGCCTTCTTCTGTATCCCGGGACAAGATCAAACGCCGCCGCGATTGCAGCGAGCAGGACATCGGCTTATCGGGGAGTGATGCTCAGATCTTGTTGACGAAAGGCACTTTCAAGTCGTGATTCGACTTACCGCCTGATAGATCTCTAAGCCTATCAGAATGCCAGGTGAAACGACATGAGCACAGATCCCGAGGCCCGGAGAGCGATCGCGCAACGCGCCATTGATCGCGCGCAAGCGCGTGGGACGCCGATCGACACGGATCCTGCCTTCCTTGCCTTACTGGAGGAATGGATCGGGGGAGAAATCGACATGAAGGCCATGCGCTTACGATACCTTGAAATGACCGCTCTACGAGCTGCCGAGCGGCGGGGCTCGCGCAATAGCCTCTCCGGCATAAACCCTTCGGAAACATCGTACGAGGTGACCGAAGAATAAAAAAATGGGCCTGCAGAAAACTGCGGCCCATGAAGTGTGGAGATCTGAAACCTCCAGAGGGGAACAGCTGCTGCGACGGAACTGGGAGGTGACCGTCATGTGCATCAGCTGAAGGCACTATGCCCGAATTTTGACCAGACGGAAAACATTTATTGTGCAATGCAGCTATGCGGCGGCTGCGTTGGTCTCGTCGTCCAGATCCTCCGCCAGCCGGGCCTCGATTGCCCTAAGCTTTAGTCGCTTTTCCTTCAGATCATTGGCAAACGCGAAAACACCGCCGTCACGCGACCGGTAAGAGGCCAGACGGCGTTCGGCTTCCTCCAGCCGCCGCCGATACTGACGCTGCTCGTCGTCAAAGCCATCCAGTGCATGCTCCAGACGAGAAATAGCGCCAAGCGGCGTGACCGTAATTGCCAAATCGATCTCATAGTCGGCGCCGGTGCGCTGGAGCAGGGTCTCGAAGCGATAGCCATCCCCTTTGCCAAAGCGCTCACCGTCATAGACAAGATCGAAGCCACCGATCGTGGCGAGATGAACCTCGCCCTCGTGCTGAAGTTGGAGAAGAGTAAGAATCTCCTTCATCAACGCGCGGCCAGCCTCCTTGCGTTCGGTATGGTTCTGGCCGAGCACGGTCATGCTGAAGGCGTCGCCTGAGGTGGGCTGGAGCCGTTCAATGTCCTGGCCGATCTCGCCTAGGCGTCGGTTCGAAACCTCAATCTCACGCTCGGCATCGCGCATCTGTCGGCGGACGGCATACTGATCGTCTTCGTGCGCGGCCCGTAGCCGTTCGAGCCTGGCAATATCGGCTTCGAGGCCAGCCTTCTGCATCAGCCGCGCGTCGCCGGAGGCGATAGCCTTTGCCATGGCGAATTGGTTGGCGGCACCTTCACCGATGTCTTCGAGCCGGCGGATTGAGGTATCTCCCGACAAGGCGGCGGCGATGAAGCGCGCCTTGCGCTCATTGTTCTGCCACATGCTGGCGTCGAGCGAACCCTCGGTGGCATAGGCGAAGATATCGACCTCCTCATGCTGGTTGCCCTGACGCACGATCCGGCCCTCACGCTGCTCGATCTGCGACGGCAGCCATGGCACGTCGAGATGGTGGAGAGCCTTCAGGCGAAGCTGGGCGTTGACCCCCGTGCCCATGGTCTCGGAAGAACCGATCAGGAAACGGACCTTGCCGGCGCGGACATCGCCGAACAACCGTTGCTTGGCTTCGGTCTTCTTGTAGTCCTGCATGAAGGCGATCTGTGATGCCGGCACGCCGAGCCGGACCAGTTCGTCGCGGATAAAGCGATAGGCCGAGAAGCCACGGGTCTTTTCCACATTAATCGTGCCGAGATCCGAGAAGATCATCTGGGCGGCGCCTGGCAGATCAAACTCCTTGCCGTCGGAGCGTCGATAGATCGCCTCGCTGGTATCCTTCCAGATCCCGTAGGCATTGCGGACGAGCAGATTGAGCTTGTTATTCTCCTCGTTGTCGGCCGCCGGCATGACGAAGCGCAGGTCGATCGCGGCATGGCGGCCATCGGTGATGACCGAAAGCAGGATATCGTCGCCGGGCTTGGCCGGCCCCTCACGCTGCTCGATCGCCGTGATGCGCGCGTCTAGCATCTGCTGGTAGGTCTTGAACAGCGCCGTCGGCTTGGCGGTCAGGATCTGCCGGCGCCCGGTCGAGATGTGGGGCACCTTCACATACTGCCTGAGTTCATCGGGCATGACAACATCGGCAAAGGACCGGAACATGGCAATCAGTTCCGGCACGTTGACGAAGGAGGCGAAACGGCTCACTGGCTTGTATTTGCCGGATGGCTGGATTTCGAGTTCGGTGGTCGTATCGCCAAAGCAGGAGGCCCAGGCATCGAACTCGTGCAGCCCGCGCTCGGCAAGTGCTGCAGGCCCAAGCAGGCGCTGGATCGAGAACATCTCGCCGAGCGTGTTGGTGATCGGAGTTCCAGACGCCAGCACCAAGGCCCGGCCGGGGTTCTTCGTCTCTATATAGCGGGATTTCACATAGAGATCCCAGGCGCGCTGCGAGCCGTTCGGATCGATGCCCTTGAGCGTCGACATGTTGGTGGCGAAGGATAGCTTGCGAAACTCCTGCGCCTCGTCGACGACGATCTGGTCGATACCGATCTCCGAGATGGTGAGAAGATCGTCCTTGCGGGTGGCGAGACCTTCAAGCCGCTCCTGCAATCCTTCCTTGAGCCGCTCGAGACGCTTGCGCGAGACGCGGTCCTCGCTGTCGACCTTGGTCAGCAGATCCTCATAGAGCTGCAGCTCGTCCTGGATCATCCGTTGCTCGAAGGCCGATGGCACGGCGATGAACCGAAACGCCGAATGGGTGATGATGATCGCATCCCAGGTCGCGGTCGCCGCCCGTGACAGGAAGCGAGCACGCTTATCCTTGGTGAAGTTCGTCTCGTCGGCGACGAGGATGCGCGCATTCGGGTAAAGCGCCAGGAACTCTCGTGCGGCCTGCGCCAAGCAATGCCACGGAACGACCAGCATCGCCTTGGCGATCAGCCCGAGTCGGCGCTGTTCCATAATGGCGGCTGCCATGGTCATGGTCTTTCCCGCGCCGACGGCATGGGCGAGATAGGTCGAGCCATCGGCGATGACCCGCCAGATGCCGCGTTTCTGGTGCCCGTAAAGAACAAAGGCGCCTGAGGCGCCGGGAAGTTTCAGATGGGAGCCGTCGAATTTTCGCGGCGCGATGTTGTTGAAACGATCATTGTAATCGCGGGCAAGCCGATCGGTGCGATCCGGATCAGTCCACACCCAGTCCTGAAACGCCTGCTTGATCCTCTGCAGCTTGTCGCGCGCCGCCTCGGTATCGACGACGTTGAGCACACGCCGCTCGCCATCGGCATCCTTAAACACATCGAAGATCTGCGGGACGCGGCTGTTGAGCGCATCGGTAAGTAGATCGCCGGCATCGCGGCGGCTCGTGCCCCATTCCGACGTGCCGGAGGCACTGTAACCGAGCTGACGGGCCTCCACCGTCCAGGAACCAAGCTCCGGCATATGGTGGATGCGGATATCGGCCTCCATCTTTTCCTTCACGAAAGCCACGACATCGGCGGCCGGAATCCATGGGGCGCCGAGACGCACGGTGATGTCTGAAGGGCGAAGATCGGCCGGCTGCACGTTAGTCAAAGCGCGGACATTGCGCTTGTAGGTCGGATCGAGTTCGGCCGCAGCCTGCGCCGCCGCAAGCTTGGTTCGGACAGCGCCTGAGAGATATCCGTCAGCCGTCTTCCACGATCCATCGGCGGGATCGCGGAAGACGGCGTCGCCCAACTCGTCGATTACCACCGCCGGATCGCTGTGCAGCAGTTCGGCGATATGCTCGATATCGACATGGCCGCGTTCGTTCAGCACCACGGCGAGCGCATCCGCAGGAGATGTGATTATCGGCGCCGCTGGCGGTGCAATCACGCGTTCGGAAAAGATCGGACCGGGTTTCGCCGTGCCCGTCTCCAGATCATAGTCCTCGATCGAGGCGACCAGCCAGCAATCCGGGTCATCGCGGAAGGGTGCAAGGTTCGGCTGGCGATGGGTCTCCTTGACCTCACCGGTCTCTGCATCTTCCTGGATCGAGACCGTGGTGTGATTGATCGGCCCGAAGTCGCGGACGAAGCTCGACCAGGCGATACGCAGCCTGACCTGAAGGTCGCGCCAGGGACGGTCGGTTTCCTGCGCCTTTAACACCTCCCGCACCGCATCGCGGATCGGGATGAGTTTGCTGATGATCCGGACGTGCTTTTCCGGGATACCATCGCCTGAGCGGCCCTTGCGGACCGTGACCGGCACGGCTGATCCGTCGAGCATCTGCATCAGACCGTTCGCCCGGTCGAGAAAGAAGCTGCCTTCGCGAACAGACCCACCCTTCGGCTGCAGCTCGACAATCTCGCCGAGCTCGTCCTCCAGATCGATGTCGATCGGCGTCGGTTCGCCGTCGTAGAGATCGGTGGGCAGGAGATCGATCGCAGAAGCGAGTGCGGCTTCGAGATCTTCGCCATGACGGGGCCGGCATGTGTAGGTCTCGCCGAACGGGCCGGAAGTCAGGGCGTGTGTGCCGAGCACGAAGTCCGGATGTCGACCAAACCAGCGATTGACCCTGATGGCGTCTTCGTCGTCGGTGGCCGGCCTGACCTCATCGACATCAAGCCATAGCTGATCTCCTTCCGGTTCAGCGGGTTTGCGCTTGCGGAAGAAAAGGATGTCAACGCCGACATCCGTGCCGGCATCGCGGCGAAAGCTGCCTTCGGGCAGACGGATCGCGGCGATCAGGTCGGCGGACTTCGCGATATGCTCCCGCGCCGTCGTATCGGCCTTGTCCATCGTCCCATGCGAGGTGACGAAGGCGGCCAACGCGCCAGGCTTCAGAAGATCGATCGACCGCGCAATGAAATAGTCGTGCAGGCGAAGACCGAGCGACCGATAGGTTCGGTCCGAACGGACAGTGCGGTCGGAGAAGGGCGGGTTGCCGATGGCAAGATCGTAGATCGGCGCCAGATAGGTGCGTACGAAGTCATCATTGATGATGCGAGCCTTTGGCTGCAGCAGGCCGACGATACGGGCGGTGACTGGATCGAGCTCGATCCCGGTAACAGAGGCGGCATCGCGATATTGCTCCGGCATCAGGGCCGGGAAGAGGCCTGTGCCGATGCCCGGTTCCAAAACCCGACCGCCGCGCCAGCCAAGTTTTGCAATCCCGGCCCATATCGCCCTGATGATGAATTCTGGCGTGAAATGCGCATATTGGGTGCAACGCGCGAGCGACGAATACTCCGCTTCGGATAGGGCAGTTTCGAGCGAGGAGCCAAGCTCGTCCCAGCCCTGCCTGAAATCGACCTCCCCCGGGCGGCGGAACATGCCGTTGGCGAGTTCGCCGGCGCCGAAGCCGGTGAAGCGGATCAGCTGCGTCTGTTCTTCATACGTTGCAGGCCGGTCCTGCTTGGCAATCGCGTCGGCGATGAGGATCGCCGCAACATTCGCGCGGGCGCGATCCTTCCAACTGGCGCCCAACGCGCGGTCGCCATCGAGATAGAAGTTTGCCCGAAACCCTGCTCGCCGAACAGGCGCGGCAGTGACGGGGAGGGCAGGGGCCGATGCGGGCGGAGTGGGATCCGGGTCGTCGTCGTTGGCGGGATTGGGAGAGAAACCTCCAAACGCGGTCACATCAAGCCCGAGCCCGGAGGACAGGGCAGAGCCGCCGAAAATGTCGAAGGTAAAGGGATCATTGCTCATGAAACGCTCCTTTGGAAAGCAGGCGTGCGAAATCGTCCGGTCAAGGGTTCGACCGGCGGCAGCGCCCTGAGGGTGGGGATTGGTTCCTGCTTAGGCCGCCAGGACCGTGGGGAGATGGCGCAGATGTACCGGCAGCTTGGCCGCGATTTCGTCGTCGGTCAGCGTGCAGAGCAGCTTCAGGAGAGTGCCTTCCTTGCCGCCATAGAGCATGACCGTGCGATGGCCCTGCATCGGCTTTGGCCAGCGGGGACCGGCATAACCGCGATAGTCTTCCGCGGTGGTGCTCCAGATATGTTCGAGCCGTTCCTCTCGGCTCATCGCCCGAACCGGCCGGGTTTCGCGGTCAAGGATCGCCGAGCGCATCGCCTCGACCGAGTTCGGATCGGATAGGTCGCAGTATGTGTGGAAATAGCGGACGGCGTCATCGATCCGGATCGCATAGAAGACCGAGGTTACGGAACCGGTCATGAACTCGCGCATCGTAAAGATCGGGGCCAGCATCCAAAGCGGTGGCAGGATGTCGAGCATGTAGGTGTAAGAGGTCTCGTCGGTCTCGAACCATTCGCCGGCATAGATCGCAGACAGAGCACCAGCAAAACGATCCGGGCGCCTTGCGTGCCGATCGAGAATCCGGAACATGTCGGCGCGTTTGGCCACACCCTGAAACACTTTGCGGGGGACGGATATCGAAGTCATCAGCTTGATCCTTTCGGGGTTTTGGGACCGAAGGCAGCACTGTCGTTTCGACCTCACTATCCTCTTCAGTCCTTCATGACCCTTCCCGATCGGCCGGCCTCGTGTCCGGCCGGGGCAAGGGCCGGCGCATGCCCCGGCCGGCCTCGTGTCCGGCCGGGGCAAGGGCCGGCGCATGCCGGGCGAAGCCTCCCTTGACGCGGCCGGCGCGCATGCGGCAGGCCTCATCTTCTTATCCATTTTCCTTTCCCGTCTCTCCTTTTCTCTGTTCTTCAAGACCTCGTTCCAGTCGTCCTCCGGCGGACGTAGCCTCTGCCAATCGCAGCCGGACGCCTCGGCGAGCGCACGCAAACGCGCTGCGTAGATGTCTCCTTGGGAATTGCCATCCGTCGCGGCCACCAGTGTCAGCCCCGGCCGGAGGGCGAGTTCGCAGAGCGCGGCATCTGTTGCCGGTGACCACCCGCCGCCTGTACTGAGATAGAGCGTGCCCTCGCGTGAACCCTCGAGCGCTGCGAGGCTCATCGCGTCGATCGCGGCCTCGGTGACGCAAATGCGATTGGCATCACTCGGACCCAATCGGAACAGAAGCTTTGATCCCCTGGTCGAAAATCCGCGCCATTCGGGTCCTCGTTCTTCCCAGCCGACCACTCGGCCATGGCTATCAACATGCGCCGCCCACATGCTGCCAAAAGGTCCTTCCCGCAGGACGTCTTCCCGAATGGCCTGCCGGATTATGGCAGGCGGGATCAAGCGCTGCCAAGATAGATAGCGCCACGCACCCGATCCCGGCGAAGGCGAGCGCCGGCATCGCCAACGGTCAGCGATGGCCTCGTCTGACACTGCAGACCGCGACGGACGCCATTCCGGCCGCGAAAGCTGAAACCCGACCAGCGCTGCGACAGCGTCCGCGGCGGCCGGGAACCTCGTCTTCTCCAGAAACATCGCGAGGCCGAAGACGTCACCCTTCTCGTCGCTCAGCGGATCGAACCAGCCTCGTCCGTCATGGGTCACGATAATGATGCTGCCACCATGCCGGTATTTGACGGCGCGACGCGTGCTTTCTCTCAGATCGAGTTCGTATCCGGCTTGCTCCAGCAGGGCTTCACAACTGACCCTGGCGCGCAGCGCCTCTAATCTTTCTCGTTTCATATTTCTTTCGGCCGTGTAGCGGACGCTCCTTCTTTGTTGCCGCAATCTGCGGGTCACCTCTGTCCCGCCGCGAAGAGCGGAGGGGGCAAGGGCGCAGTGCGCAACCGACAAAAGTTGCAGCAAGCGCTGCGGTGAAGCTTCCCTTGCGGCCGACAGGTCGTAAGCGGCAGGACATGCGGGTCTCAATGAGACCCGCGCGGGAAATATTCGTGAACGATCTCAAGATCGTCTTCGTCATCCAGTTCGTCGGAGGGAAGGACGCCGAATTCGTCGCCCGATTTGAACAGTGTCACAGGAACCATGAGGATGCGTGAAAGAGAAAATGCATGGGCTTGGGCGAGGGCAAGATTCTGTGCCATGTGAGAAACCTCCGTCCGGAGCGGGCCGATCCCGCTCGATGGCTCCTCAAAGGACCGGGGACGGTCGCGATCACCGCGAAGACGAAGGCGGAGCGGCGGCAGCTTGCTAGCCGACCCTGAACGGGTTGATCGACGGAGATCCGGACATGGTCCAGGACGCCATCCATAAAGAGCGGGATTGGTTTGCTTCGGCGGGAATTGAGGTATTCGGCACAGATCGGTCACGGAAGCCAGCTCAGCATTTGTTGCCGAGAACCTGTCTGACCAGCCCGCCAGTCAGCGACGACGTGCTTTCTCCTGATCGGACAAGGCTTCGACAACAGAAAAGTCCATCTCAGGGCGTGGCTCTATCCGGGCTATCTCGCTGGCGACTTTCGACCAGTGCCAGAACTCGTCGAGTTCACCAGTGGGCCGGCTATGAAACGCACGGCGCTGTGCTTCGTAGTAGCTACCGGCTGGATCCGAAATTGCGAGAAGCCTTGCATCAGCCTGCCATCGCCGCCGTATTGCCCGGCGATGTGCGAGCCATCGTGTGAGAAAGCGGATCATCAATAGCTCGAGACCGGTGGCGACAGAGGCAAATTACCACAAGACCCGGATGATAGAGATGTGATATTATATAAATAAATTCAATATTTTATCAAAAATTGCATAAGCATAATTATGGAACTGTCCGGCATCAACGCCCATGAGACAGGGCTGACCTAATTAGGAATAAAGGATTTTCGGCTCATCGTAGCTCGTTCAAAGGAAGCGAAGATGACACAGAAAACCTGGCCGCAGACATCGACGGCCGAGAAGACGATCAAAGACAAGAGATGAAGCCAAGCAGGACGTGTTCGATCGCATCGAGATGTTCTACAACCCGAAGCGCAAACATGTCAGAAACGGGATGCTGTCGCCCGTCGAGTGCGAAAAGCAGCGGAAAACGTAACCCGGGGCTATTCAGTCTCGCTAATAGGGCATCACTCCAAAAACCGACCTCTCGTCTCAAGCTGAACCGAGAACCGTCCCGCATCCCTATCGGGAACCGCTGCTCCGTTTGCAGGAGCCCTTAACGCCGGTGATCGGAAGAGCGCCCCGAAGGTCGGGACGCTGCTGTGATCGAGCCTAAGTTCGGGTCCTAACGCCAGAAGATCGTCGGCTGGCAATTGTCGTCAACACCGCTGCAATAACGATCACGGCTCCAGTGGAAGCCTGGACGTAGAACGAAGGCACTTGCGCCAAAGTCAGGAGATTGTTGATCACCCCGATCAGAAGAACACCGCTCACGACACCGACGATCGTTCCTCGGCCACCGCCGAGGCTGACGCCGCCGATGACAGCTGCGGCAAATGCTGAGAATATAATTCCCTGGCCTTGCGTTGTAACTGCGGAATCCAGTCGGCCGGTCATCAAGACACCAGCCAGTCCCGCAAGAAGCGCGGCGAAGACAAATGCGGACCAGATGACTTTGTCGACGTTGATGCCAGCAGCCCGGGCCGCCTCCTCGTTGCCTCCAACGGCATAGAGTGCCCGCCCATATCGATGATACTGAAAGATCAGACCAACAACGATGGCAACCAGCACGAAGACGTAGACGGAAATCGGTATGCCAAGAAAGCTGGCTGACCCGAGATACGTCAGCGCTTTGCCGGGCGAGTATATCGACCGACCACTGGAGACGATAAGGATGCCACCGCGTAGCAAAACGAGAAGGCCTAGTGTAGAAATGAATGGATTGAGGCCCACTTTTACGACCATGAAGCCGTTGAAGACGCCGATCAGACCAGCTGTTCCAAGTGCTATAAGCAGTCCTGTCCAACCGGGCATCTCGATGCCAAAACCGCCGGCGGCCGCGGGTACAAGACACACCGCCGCAAACATCGGGGCAAAGCCAACGATACCCTCGAGCGACAGGTCCAACCGCCCTATGAGGACGACGAATGTCAGGCCGATGGTCGTCAACCCCAGCACACTGACCTGATCGAGGATGTTGATCATATTGATCGTAGTGGCAAACCTCGGTGCGACAATCGAGCCGACGATTACCAAAACGAGCAGCACCGGATACATCGTGAAGCCACCGGCTACGAAGGCACTTGCCCATTCGCTAAACCGAGACCGTTCCGAACTACGTTCAACGGGTTTCGCAGTGTTGACTGCTTGAACGCTCATAGCACGCCCTCCATTCGCAAGATTAGGTCTTTCATTGTGTAGTCCCCAACCAGCTCGTCGACGATCTGGCCTCCAACGACAATCACGACACGGTTGGCGAGCTGGACAATCTCGTCCTCTTCATCGGAGACGACAATGACACCCAGCCCCTTGCTGGCAAGATTGCGGAGCAGCGAGTAAAGTTGCTCCTTGGCCCCGACGTCCACCCCGCGCGTCGGGCTGAGCGCGACGACGACGTCAGGATCGCGGCAAAGCGCACGTGCAAAGACGACTTTCTGCTGGTTGCCACCGCTCAACTGCCCGACTGCCTGTTCAAGTGATGAGCAGATGACGCCGACTTTCCCAGCCAGTTGGCCGACATGCTCCGTCTCTCGGTCCGACGAAATGAATCCCAAGGGGCCCGACAGGACGTCGAGGCCACCGATGCTGACATTTTCTCGGACGCCCAACATACCGACATAACCACTGACGTGACGATCGGTCGGAACCAGGCCGATTTTGGGGAATGTCGGCCGCTCGCTGGAAACTTCACCGGCTACGGGCACCTGTTGCCCGGCCAGAATCATTGCCAGCGCTTCCTTTCCACCGCCAACGGGTCCCGCCAGCGCGACGATCTCGCCAGACCGGACATGGAAGTCGATATTGCCCCCGGCGTCGAGGTCCACAAAGACATTTCTGGCTTCCAACAGGACTGGTGCATTCTTATCCGTGTGGTCTTCGCGGATGCTGCGCGCCGTTTTCTCACCCATCATCAGATCGGCGATCGTTTCGACATCGAGGCCACCGACCGGCTCACGCGACTTAACGACAGCCCCGTCTCGAAGGATGGTTACCGTGTCTGCCACTTCGAAGATTTCATCCAGATGGTGCGAGATGTAGATGAACGATACTCCCGCCGCCTTCAGCGTCTTTACCTGGTCGAACAGGTTTCGCTTTTCAGCGTTGCTCAATGCAGCTGTAGGCTCGTCGAGGATCATCACCGGGACACCCCGGCTAAGAGCCTTCATGATTTCGAGCAGTTGGCGGGTGCCAGCGCCCAATTCACCAGCGAGCGAGTCAGGACGGATGTCCATGTTCCATTTGCGCAGCAAATCGACTGTCCGAGCCATCATGCTGCTGCGGCTAACCACTCCGTACTTGTTGCGTACCACCGGACTTTCCAAAAACAGATTTTCCGCAACACTGAGCAGATTGAATAGTTGCGGTGTCTGCTGCACATGCGCAATGACCTTGCGAATGCTCGCTGCATAGGATGACCCGTTTGCTTCGATTTCAGTGTCGGCAATGCGGATCGTTCCGGTATCGGCAGGGGTAAAACCACTGATCGTCGAAACGAGTGTGCTTTTCCCCGCGCCGTTTCGGCCCAATAAGGCGTGGACTTCACCCGGCATAACAGTGAAGTCCACACCCCGAAGAGCGCGCGTCGAACCAAAAGTCTTGGTGATGCCGCGCATCTCGACGATGGGCCGCGTGTTGTCCATCAAAGTCGTGGCCACGCGGCACCTCCTCTTCTTCGCTTACTGGCCGACTTTGTTGGCCCACAACTCGGTGGAATCAACGTTGTCTGCGGTAACGAGAGTAGCATTCAGCTGGTACTGAGGGCCGACTGGCGTCTCGATAACCTGACCGTCCGGCTGGGGGCCGATCTCGATCTTGCCACCCTTGGACACCAAATCGATCAGTTCAGCCGTCTTGCTCGCGTAGGCGCTGAGAGGCTGAGAAACCGTAGCGTCAAGCGCCTTGTCGCGAATGAGCTGGAGACCTTGCGGTGTGCCATCGATGGCAATGCGAATGACGGAGTTGGGGTCGCCGACCGGTGCGCCCTTACCTGCAGCTGTCAGCTGAGCATTAACCGCAGTCGCCATTAGCTCGGACGCCTCGAAGATTCCGCTCAGGTTAGGGTTCTGGGTAAGCACATTTTGGGTAGCGTCCGCCGCCATGTCGGCAGTCCACTCGGTGGGGCGCTGGATCAGGGTGACCTTCGGAGCCAGCTTCTGGAGCGTCGTGGAGAAGCCGGTGGACCGATCCAAGCCGTTGGGAGAAGTCAACGCTCCTTGGAGTTCAAGGACAATACAGCTGTCATCAGACCAGCAGGCTTTGTCCTTCAATCTTTTGACCATCTCCTCAGCACCCTGCGCGCCGGCATTGACGTTGTCAGCGCGAACAGTTGCAGTGACCTTGCCACCAGCAGGCGCGTCATCGATCGAGAACACCAGGACATTCGCATCATTGGCTCTTTTGACCGCCGGTACGATCCCAGACGCGTCGATTGGCGCGAAAACGATGACATTGGCTCCGTTGGCCATCAAGTTTTGAAGCGCATCGACCTGCGCCGCAATATCACCGTTCGGGTCCGGCGCGCCGATCAAGGTGAAACCGCGCGCATCGAACTCTTTCTTTGAAGACGCCAACAGAAGCGTCATGAAGTCGTCTTTCAGGAACTTAGGCGTGTAGCCGATACGGATGTCGGGTTTTGCATCCTGCGCTGAGCCCGATCCGGCAGCCAGGGCGAGTAGAAGCGCGCCCGTGACGAGCGTTCCCATCGTCTTGCGACGGGTCAGTGTATGAGCCTTAGAATTCATGTCATCCTCCACTTTGTTTCGAAGTCCGGCGTGTCTGAACGACACGCGGCACTTCCACTTCCCCTTTAAGCCTCCCAAAGGGGTTCGATGATGCGCTTTCCGAAAACAGGCAGGCGCTGTCGTCGGCCGCAAATTTTGTGAGTATCCTCCATGACGCTTCACCGACTCCGTTTAACGAGCACCCAGCTCTCTTGTCGGATGCCACTTCCGGATCGTCATGCCTGATAAGGCATCGAGCACGCTATCGGATGGTGCGGCTACCACCTCCACGGCAGCCGCAGCAGGAGAATAGGGTCAGGCGATCTCCGACACTCGCACCAGGCGATGTTCCTTCATCGACTTGTATGCGGCCTCGGCGAGGATGAGCGCGCGTCGTCCATCTTCAAAGCTCGCAAGAGGCGAGGCACCCTTCTCGACGCAGTCGACGAAGCCATCAATCTCTGCCATAAAGGCCTCCAGATACCGCTCGAGGAAGAAAAACTGGTATGGCTGACTGGCTTCTACCGCGGCTCCGCTGAACCTTCTCAGTTCATGCGGCTTGCGGTTATCCGAAATCAGCATCCCATTGCTTCCCATCAGTTCGACACGTTGGTCATAGCCATAGACCGCAGTGCGCGAGTTATTGATGTGGCACTGCTTTCCGGACGCCGTCCTAAGGATGAACATGGCGCTATCCACCTCATTCAACTCGGCCCCCAATGCCGGATCGATCAGAGCATTGGCCAGGGCGAAAACCTCAGTCGGCTCCTCGCCCAGCATGAAACGAGCAAGATCAAAATCGTGGATCGTCATGTCGCGGAAGAGACCGCCCGCGGCCTCAAGATAAGCGCGAGGTGGCAGGGACGGATCGCGCGAGGTGATTATCACCTGGTGCAGCTCCCCAATTTCGCCTGCCAACATGGCCGCACGTGCTGCACTATGTCCCGGATCATAACGGCGATTGAACCCCAACTGGATCGGCACTTTCGTCTGCCCAATTTTGGCAGCACACGCATTAACGCGATCCAGGTTCAGATCGATTGGTTTTTCACAAAGAACAGCCTTGCCAGCCGCGACGGCCATTTCGATGTAGTCAGCATGTGTGGGTGTAGCGGTGGCAATCAGCACCGCATCAACTGAGCTAGAAGCGAAAATTTCTTCGGCACTCTGCGCAGCGGAAACCCCCTGTGCGGCAGCGACTTTTTCCGCCGATGGACGGTGAACGTCAAACACGGCCGCCAACTCCGCTCGGGGATGTCGCGCGATATTGGCCGCGTGCATCTGCCCAATTCGGCCACATCCGAGCACTGCTATCCGTAACATAGTCACTTCCTCTCCCATCACACTCGAAACGGGAATGCGTTTCGTGCGCCTGGATGCAAAACATCTTGCATCTACGCACGCATGTCAACACATTTTCCACATATCAATTAAATGCAATTTTCATTGCAGTCATCTGAACTTTCACGTTTGAAAGGATGAGCCACGAGAGACAGGATTATTGTGGCTGACGCCTGCTGATCTCGCGAAAGCTACAGAAATGCCTCAACGTCGCTAGGCCGCCTCCGTAGCAGGATCAGATGGAAATCGAGGACGTGCGTTATGCCCACGTTGCTCATGGCGCATTCAGTTGGTCGACTGACCAACCGCTGGCGTGGTAAAAAATTGGCGCTAGTAAATTGCTGTCAGGCTAGAAAATTGAGCAGTTGAAGCGCGTGAACAACTGGCTCTGGGTGAGACAATTAACAGGCTGGACGCCCTTGATAGCGGACTTGATGCAGTCGACCGATAAGTCGATTTCGTGCTCAATGTCATGGCCAATTGCAATGTCCATGATGCCGCGCTCCAACAAGGACCGGGAATTCACATTCAACTCATGGCCAATAAAGATCACCTTATCGCTCAATCCCTCGTCTTCAAGTGCTTTGCCAACACCAAGATTTGCACCGGAGACATTGTAGATCGCGGCCGGCGCACCGCTCTTCGCGATGTACCGGCGTACCGATTCATAGATGACTTCAATGCTCTCATTGGAACTGACTTTTTCGTCGATACCGAGCCATGAAAACTCGGAGCGAAGAACTTGGCGAAATCCTTGCTCTCGCTCTTGGTGGCAGCGGAAAGGCACACTGCAGATAAAAAGTACGCGTCCCTCTTCCTCCCTCGGAAGCATGCGCCCACAGAGCCAGCCTGCAGTCGCACCGGACGCGTATTGGTCCGATCCCACATAAGCAGTTCGCCCAGATGCCGGGAGATCAGTTGTCAGGCAGATAACGGGAATTCCGCGAGCAGTCACCGTCCTCACGGCCTCATTGATCGCAGGATGCTCCCTGGCCACAAGAATGATGCCATCGGACATTTCCGCTGACGCCTCGACATTTCGAGCCAATGCCGCAGGATCGACTTCATAGGACACATGGAGCTCGGAGACGATTTCAACGCCCGGATTCTTCGAGCAATAAACTTTGCTGGCTTGACCAGCAGCCTCGTTGAATGACCGACCGGAATCAGCGAACAAATGAATCCGAAGAGGGCATGAGATATCGGCACCCAACGCTCGCTGAGCACTAGCCCGCTTACTTTCAAGCAGAGAATTCGATAGCTGAGATTGCAAGACCGCCTGTAACTCCCGATACCCCGCAAAACCCAAACTTTGCGCCAGACGGACAACAGTCGAAGCGTGGACATTGCAACGCTTGGCCACCTCAGAGCTCGGGAGCATTGCCGTTTGGTCCAGGTTATCGATAATGAAATTCGCTAGCCGGCGACCTCCTCTACCGAAATCCCCCTGTTTGATTGACAGGACACGGCGAAGCTCATCTGCATTGTGGGGTTTGGGAAATTGCTGGTCCATGAACGCTCCTTTGGTCCGGAGCATAGTTGCAGCGTGCGCGTTTGCAACGAAAATTGCGCATTTGACGAGGCGGTGCAGTTGATCGTTGGCATTTTAATGGAAGACGCCAATAGAAAAGGCGGATGCAGCCACCTGCATCCGCCTTTTGTCGTCACCCTTGAAGGATCATCACACTGCTATGGGTGTTATCCAGATTGGGTCTGTGTTTTCGGCGCTATCCACAACCGCCTCAACAAAAGCGACCCCCTTCAGTCCATCATACGCGAGGGGGATGTTGCGCCCGATTGCCGTGGGTTCGCGCCCCTCAAGTCGGGCACGGATCGCCTCCGCAAACCCGCAGTAGAGGTTTGCAAAGGCTTCTAGATACCCTTCGGGGTGACCGGGCGGCGTTCGAGAACGGACCTTTGTTTCTTCGGATAGATCGTCGGCACCGCGTTTGATCGTCTGCACGCGACCGTCAAGCGGCGTGTAAATCAGCTCGTTCGGCTGCTCTTGGAACCATTGGAACGAGCCTGTGGAGCCGAATACCCGGAGCCGTACGCCGTTCGAATTGCCAAGCGCGACTTGCGATGACCAGAGGAGGCCGCGTGCGCCACCTCCATAGCGCATCATGACATGCGCGTTGTCATCCAGGGCGCGCCCCTGAACAAAGGTTGCAAGATCGGCTGTAAGCGTTTCGAGCGTAAGCCCAGTGACGAATCCGGCAAGATGGTAGGCGTGCGTACCGATGTCGCCTATCGATCCACCTCGTCCGTTCTTCTTTGGGTCGGTGCGCCATGCCGCCTGGGCATTGCCGTTTTGCTCGATCGCGGTCGCCATCCACTCAAGCGGATATTCAACCTGCACCGTCCGAACGTCGCCAATCTCGCCTCGGGCAATGCGAACACGCGCCTCATGAACCATGGGATAGCCGGAATAGGTGTAAGTCACACCGACGAAACGGCCGGATTGCCGCGACAGTGCCTCAAGAGCAATTGCATCCTGGATCGTCGCCGTCAGAGGTTTCTCGCAAATAACATCGAACCCGGCTTCAATCAGGGCCTTGGCGATCGGATAGTGCGTAAAATTCGGCGTGCAGATCGCAACGGCGTCGACACGATCTTCGCGCCCACGTTCGCCGGCAATCAAGTCCTGGTACGTTCCATAGCTTCTTGCAGGATCGAGACCCTCGTTGATAGCGAAGTCCCGGCCACGGTCCGGGTCGACATCAAAAGCGCCAGCGACCAATGTCCAATGTCCGTCGAGACGCGATGCCAGGCGGTGGATATTGCCGATATAGGCTCCCTGCCCACCACCGACCATACCAAGGCGAAGCGGTCTCCTACTCATTGTTCCTCCAGTCCGAGCATCGCCCGGTTCGCGCTGCGATTTGCGCCTGATTTTACGAAGTCATCGAAAGCCCGGTCCGAGACGCGAATGATGTGATCGGCAATGAAGCGCGCGCCTTCCGACGCGCCATCCTCGGGATTCTTGACGAAGCACTCCCATTCGAGCACCGCCCACCCGTCAAAGCCATATGTCGTCAGCTTGGTAAAAATAGCACCGAAATCGATCTGCCCGTCGCCGGGGCTTCTGAAGCGGCCGGCCCGCTTCGACCATGGCTGGTAGCCGCCATAGGCACCCGATTTTCCATCGGGGCGGAACTCGGCGTCCTTTACGTGGAAGGTCTTGATCCGCTCGTGGTAGTGATCGATGAAGGCCAGATAGTCCATGCCCTGAAGAACCAGGTGCGAAGGGTCATACATGAGATTGGCCCGGGGGTGCTCATCGACCTTGTCGAGGAACATCTCCCAGCTATGACCATCATGCAGGTCCTCACTTGGGTGGATTTCATAGCAGACGTCCACACCGTGCTCGTCGAAGTCGTTCAGGATCGGTTTCCAGCGGCGAGCCAGTTCGTCGAACCCTTCCTCCACAAGACCTTCCGGCCATTGCGGGTAGGGGTAAAGGTAGGGCCACAGGAGTGCGCCTGGGAAAGTCACGTGACGATCGATACCGAAACGCTTCGAGGCACGTGCGGCAAAACGCAGTTGTTCTTCAGCCCAGGCGCGCCGCGCGCCGGGATTTCCCCGAACATGTTCGGGGGCAAAGCTATCCATGATTTTGTCATGGGCAGGATGAACCGCGACGAGTTGGCCCGTGATGTGCGACGCCAATTCGGTAATCTCCAGACCGTGCTCACTGAGCATGCCTTTCAGATCATCGCAGTAGGCCTGGCTTTCGGCTGCCTGCTTCATATCGATCAGGCGAGTATCCCAGGTGGGAATCTGGACGCCTTTGAAGCCCTTGTCCGCTGCCCAGCGACCGAGAGATGGCAACGAATTATAGGGGGCATCGTCGGCAGCAAACTGTGCCAGGAAAACGCCTGGTCCCTTGATAGTACGCATCTCAGGCCTCCAGCTTCCTTGCCGGCACCGGAGCGTCGTCGTACCCGCCATAAACCGATTGATCGAAGGGGATGACTGCCCCGGTCATCATGCCACTCTCGTCAGAAGCCATCCACAGCACTGTACGGGCAACTTCCTTCGGATCGAGGATTCGACCGAACGGCTTCGCAGCGGCCGCCCGGTCAATGAAGTCCGGATCGCCCGTCTCCGAGAGAATGAGCTTTCGCTCGTGATCCGAGTTCATCCAACCGATGTCCAGCTGGTTGACGTGAATACGGTGACGCATGAGCGAGAAGCCGGCATGGCGTGTGACCGTCGACAGCGCACCCTTGGACGCCGCATAGGGGGCCAGAAATGGCTGGCCAGCCAAACCGGACATGGAGCCGATGTTGACAACCCGCCCCTCGATGCCTTCACGGATCATCACCTTTGCCGCGTCTTGAATCAGGAAGAACGGCGCGCGCGTATTGACTGCGAACATCCGATCGAAAAGGTCCGGCGTGGTGTTCAGCATGTTGCCACGGTCAGTAAGGCCCGCGGAATTCACCAGAATATCGACGCGGCCGAAACGTGCGTCGGTCGCTGGGATGATGGCTTGCACATCTTCGATCTTGCCAAGATCGGCCGCGACCAGCTCGACCGGCACACCGGTCTTGTCGGTGATGCGCTTGGCGACGGCCTGACCCTTTTCCACGCCGCGCCCGACGATGACAATGCCAGCGGCTCCTGCATCGGCAAACTGTTCAGCGATTGCCGCTCCCAAACCTTGCGTGCCACCGGTGATGACCGCGATTTTTCCTTCAATCCTGCTCATTTCATGACCTCGTAACCTGCAGCGTCCATGACGCGGAGAAGCTCTTTGTGTCCCTTTCGGGCCATATCCAGTGGTGGGTTTTTAATGGGGTCTTGCTCTGCTTCGACCACGAACCAGCCTTCGTAGCTCTTGGAGGCCAGCGCCGTGACGATTGTCTCGAAGTCGAGGCTGCCATCGCCGGGAACGGTAAAGGCTCCTTTGATGACCGCGTCGAGAAAACTCTCTGACGTGCGGTCAAGCGCGTCTACGACCTCACGCCGAATATCCTTCGTATGGACATGGGTGATGCGTCCATGATGGTTCTCGATCACGCGCAGCACATCACCGCCTGCGAATGCCATATGTCCGGCATCGAACAGAAGGGGCACGGACGAGTGTTTCATCAACAGGTCGAGCTCGCTTTCAGTCTCGACGGCTGCTGCCATATGGTGGTGATAGGAGATCGGCATGCCCTGTCCGGCGCACCAATCAGCAAACTCCGACAGTTTCCGCCCATAGGCCGCCATCTCTCGTTCATCGAGCTTGGGCTTTGTTGACAGCGGCGCGGCGCGCACGCCCTGGATCGAACGTGCTGTTTCGCCGTAGACGATGCAAGGCGCGCCCGCTGCGATGAAAAATTCCATCTGCTGTGCAATGCGATCCTTCTCGGCCTCGATATCGCCATCAAGCAGCAGTCCGGAGAACCAGCCACCGCAGACGGATATTCCGTAGCGCGCAAGGACAGGGCCGAGTTCGGCCATATCCATGGGAAACCGCCGTCCAGTTTCCATACCGGTGAAGCCTGCTTCAGACGCCTGCCTCAGGCATTCCTCAAGACTGACATCATCAGACAGTTCGGCGAGGTCGTCGTTCCACCAGGCAATTGGTGCAATTCCAAGTCTTGCTTTCATCTCAAACTCCTAGACGCCGCGCTTCGCGGATTTTTTCCTGAGCGGCGCGAGCAGCACGCACGCTTTCGAACGTGGATACTTCGGGTACGCCGACATCCCAGTCCGCATCGCCGGGAACCCACTTCCAGGCATCGGAGACGATCGAGATCAGCGTTACGCCGTCATTTCCTTGCGCCCAGATCATTGCATCTTCGAGATCGGCAAGGCTCTCGACCTTTCGTGCACTGGCTCCCATGGCTTCGGCATGCTTGACGAAATCGACATGCAGAGGATTGGTGCGGTCCTGAACACGGCAGTCGGCGAGGAGATTGTTGAATCCCGGAACACCTTTTGCCTGTTGAAGGCGGTTGATGACGGCGTAGCCACCATTGTCGCAAACCACGACGATCATCTTGTGGCCAGTGAGTGCGGCCGAATAGATGTCGGAGTTCATCATCATGTAGGTGCCGTCGCCGAGCATGACGATCGGAGTGCCGCCGGCACTGCCAGGGCCGTCCTGGGCCATTGAAACACCCCAGCCGGCCGCGATTTCATAGCCCATGCACGAGAAGCCGAATTCGCAGTCGAAGGTGTTCGGGTTCTTGACGCGCCAGCCCTTAGTAACCTCTCCCGGTGTACCGCCAGCCGCCGCGATCAGAGTATCTTCGGGGCGGGCAACCTTGTTGAGAATGCCAACCACCTGAGCGTAAGACGGAACCGGGGCATTGGTCGGAGCCTGATGCTCGTCCAGCAACTGGTTCCACTCTGCGAACAACGATTTCGCCCGCTGCATAAGGGCTGAGTCGGCTTTGTAGCCCCCAAGGGCTTCGTCGAGTTCGATGATCGATTCGAGTGCATCGCCGACAACCGCGAGCGCACGATGCTTGATCGCGTCGAAGCGGGCTGCATTGATCGAGATGAACTGGGCTTCCCGTGAAAATGCAGTCCACGAACCGGTCGTGAAGTCCTGCAGTCTTGTCCCGATCGCTATGATGACGTCGGCTTCTTTCGCCAACGCATTGGCGGAGGTTGAGCCAACGATTCCGATCGGACCCGCATGAACTGGATGATGATGGGTGAAGGCACCCTTGCCAGCGATCGTCTCGACGACGGGGATGCCACGCTTTTCTGCAAACGCTGCAAGTTTGTCCTCAGCCCCCGAATAACGGACACCGCCGCCGGATATGATCAGCGGGCGCTTTGCTTTGGCAAGCAGTTCAGCCGCCTGAGCGACTGCGTCCCGATCCGGACGCGGACGTGGAATCTTCCAGACCTTGGGTTCGAAAAAGACCTCGGGGTAGTCGTAGGCGAGCTCCTGCGTATCCTGGGCAAGGCCGATAAATGCCGGACCACAGTCGGCAGGATCAAGCATCGTCGCGATCGCCTGGGGCAGAGACTGGAGCAGTTGCTCTGGAAGCACGATACGGTCCCAGTAGCGAACGACGGACTTGAAGGCATCGTTTGCGGTGAGAGTCGGATCACCAAAGTGCTCGACTTGCTGAAGCACCGGGTCGGGCAGACGGTTGGCGAAGGTGTCTCCTGCAATAAGCAGGACGGGAAGCCGGTTCGCCATCGCAACGCCCGCAGCGGTTACCATGTTCAACGCACCAGGACCGATCGACGTCGCGGCCACCATGAGCTGCCGACGACGCTTGGCCTTGGCAAAGCCAATTGCGGCCAGTGCCATGGATTGCTCGTTCTGACCGCGCCATGTCGGCAGCTGGTCCTGAACCGTTTCCAGTGCCTCGGAGAGGCAGGTTACGTTGCCATGTCCAAAGATGGCGAAGACTCCGGCGAACAGCGGCACGCGCTCGCCTTCGACCTCGGTAAACTGGTTGCATAGGTAGCGTACAAGGGCCTGAGCCATGGTCAGGCTTAAGGTCTTCGCGGTCATCTCGCCTCCTCCTGCGGATGTGAATTTCGGTTTGTTCTGGAATGCATATTGACAATTGGAATAGTTTGCAATGATTATTGCGAAAATATCTCGGGAGGAATTCAGATGCTGAAAATAGCCGTTCTAGGCGTGGGTCGTATTGGCAAGATGCATGCGGAAAACATCGCTGCGCACCCTCGTGCCTCCCTTGCCGGGGTCTTTGATGTGCACGGGCCATCGGCGAAGGAAGTATCCCAGAAACTGGGCGTAGAACAATACGAATCGGCTGAAGCCGTGTTCGCGTCGGGTGACGTTGATGCCGTCTTGATTGCAACTTCTACGCCGACACACGCCGACCTTCTCGAACAGGCGATAGCGGCGGGAAAGCCGGTTCTCTGCGAAAAACCAATCGACCTTTCGCTAGAGCGCGTGAATGCTTGTGCGGCAAGAATTGCAGGGACCAGCATCCCGATCATGCTGGGTTTCGTTCGCCGCTTCGACACCGGACATCGCGCAGTGACGAATGCAATCGCATCCGGTGCCATCGGCGATCTGCATCAGGTGATCATCACATCACGTGACCCCGGAATGGCACCGGCCTCATACATAGAAGTGTCCGGAGGGATTTTCCGGGACATGACAATTCATGATTTCGACATGGCGCGCTTCATCCTCGGTGAAGACGTGACAGAGGTCAGCGCGACGGGATCAAGGCTTGTCGATCCTGAGCTTATGGCGAAATGCGCGGACTACGACACTGTAACGGTCGTCTTGAAAACAGCCTCTGGCAAGCAGTGCATCATCAACAATTCGCGGCGCGCGGTTTACGGATACGACCAACGGGTCGAGGCGCTGGGTAGCGCCGGAATGGCAATCTCCGAGAACCGGCCGCTTAACGGGATGCGTCTCTACAGCGAACAATTCACCGATCAGGCCGCGCCGTTGATGAACTTCTTCATCGAACGTTATGCCGACGCTTTCGCCGCAGAAATCAGCGCATTTGTCGATGCCGTCGAGAAGGGCGCACCGCCGGAAGTTGGTTTCGAGGACGGCCGCCAGGCCTTGATCCTTGCCGAGGCCGCCATGCTTTCGATTTCCGAAGGCCGCTCCGTCAACACGAACGAAATCGGGTAAGCCATGTACGCGAAATTTGGATTGTTCATCAACGGTAGCTGGGTCCCCGGCTCCGCGTCGGCAGACGTCATTTCTCCGGTCACGGAGAAGGAAATCGGAACCGTACCACTCGCAACGGCTTCAGAAACGCGCCAGGCAATTGACGCCGCCGCAAGCGCTTTGCCGAAATTGCGAGCCATGGGCGGCTTTGGCCGAGCCGAGGCGCTGCACAAGGCCGCCGATGAAATGCTCCGTCGGTCGGATGAAGCCGCCCGGATGATCTCAACGGAAACCGGCAAGCCGATTGCGCAGGCCGGCCGCGAATGGGTACTTGCCTGCGATCAGTTTCGCTGGTTTGCCGAGGAGGCTCGCCGCATCTACGGGCGCATCGTCGACAGCCGCGTGCCCGGTGGGCGATTCGAGGTCAGCCGCGAAGCTGTCGGTATTGTTGGGGCATTCACGGCGTGGAACTTTCCCGCGGCCTTGCCCGCGCGCAAACTTGCGCCGGCTCTCGCGGCCGGTTGCTCCGTCGTGCTTCGGCCGTCTTCGCAGACGCCGGGTGTCGCGATGGTCATGGTCGATTGCCTCCGCGCAGCCGGGCTTCCGGATGGGGCGGTCAATCTGGTTGTCGGTTCGACAGACAATACCTACGGTCCGATCATGGCCGATAGCCGTGTCCGCAAGGTTTCGCTGACGGGATCGACCCGCGTCGGCCAGCAGATGATCCGCGACGCCGCGGCCACGGTCAAAAAGGTCTCGATGGAACTCGGCGGTAATGCACCGTTGATCATCTACGATGACGCCGACTTGCAAAACGCCCTGGACCTCACCGTGCCGACCAAGTTCGCCAATTGCGGACAGGTCTGCGTCACCCCGGATCGCATCTTCGTCCACGACAGCCTGCACGACGCCTTTGTCGAAGGTTTCGTCGAGCGTGCTGCCAAGATCAAACTCGGCGACGGCCTCGAAGCAGATACTGGCATGGGGCCGCTGATCAATGCGCGCCGCCTGCAGGAAATCGAAGAGATCGTTGCTGCCGCCACACAAGCAGGTGCGACCCTTGCTTTTGGCGGAAAGCGGCCGGCGCAGTTGAACCACGGCTTTTTCTTCGAACCGACGGTGCTGACCAATGTCACCGACGACATGAAGGTCTTTGCCGAAGAGAACTTCGGACCGATCGCAGCAATAACGCGGTTCGGCAGCGAGGACGAAGCTCTTGCGAGAGCGAACGCTTCCGACATGGGATTGTCGGCCTATGCTTTCACCCGTTCGCCTGACAGGGCGCGCCGAACGGTGGCCGCTTTAAAGTCGGGCATGGTCGGCATCAACAGCTTTGCCCTTGCCGCGGCTGAAGCGCCGTTTGGCGGCACCAATCACTCCGGCATGGGACGCGAGGGCGGAATCGAAGGCATCGATGATTACCTCGACACCAAACTTGCTCAGCTCGTGTTCTAGGAAACCGATCATGAAAAAGAACAAGCTGAGACAAATCTGGGCGGAGGGACGTCCCGTACTGCACGGTTGGCTGTCGATCGCCAGTCCGTTCACGGCCGAGATCATGGCCGCCCAGGACTATGACGCCATCTCCATCGACATCCAGCATGGCGCGGTCGATTACAAGGACGTGCTGGGCATGTTCCAGGCGATGCGAGCGTCGGACAAGGTCCTGATGGCGCGCGTGCCGTGGCTGGACCCCTCCTGGATTTCCAAGGTGCTGGACGCTGGCGCATACGGGATCATCTGCCCGATGATCAATACACGCGCGCAGGCGGAGCAGTTCGTTCGTTACATGCGCTACCCGCCATTGGGCGAGCGAAGCTTCGGGCCGACACGCGCCGTCTACGCGGCCGGTGCGAACTATCCGGCGGAAGCCAATGACGAAATCCTCGCTTTCGCGATGATCGAAACCGCCGAGGCCATGGGAAATCTGGAGGAGATCGCCTCCACGCCCGGTCTTGATGGCATCTATGTCGGTCCGGCCGACCTCAGCTTCTCACTGTCCAAGGGACAATTGATGCCGGCTTTCGACCGGGAAGAGCCGGAGGTCATAGAGGCGATCAAGCGCATCAAGGATGCCTGCCTCCGAAACGGCATCCAGGCGGCGATCCATTGCGGAACAGCCGAGTACGCGGCGCGCGCAGTCGAGTGGGGTTTCAACATGACCACTGTGTCGGGAGACAGTCGGCTTATCGCGGCAGCCGCCGCTGAGTCCGTCGCCACTTTCCGCAAGCTTACCGCAAAGGTTACGGCGTCGACCGACCGACCGGGAGGCTACTGATGCCAAATCTTTTGGTTGCCGGGAAAATGCACCCGTCCGGCGAAGCCATACTGCGCGAACTGCCCGCGCACGGCTACACGGTCAAGTACATCGAGGAGGTATCAGAAGCCTCATATGCACCGTTCATCGACGCTGCCGACGCGATAGTTATTCGGACCCAGCCTTTGTCGGCTGCAACCATCGCCAAAGCCGAGCGCTTGAAGGTCGTTTCTCGCCACGGGGTCGGCTACGATTCTGTCGACCTCGTAGAACTGAACCGCAGAAAGATCGCGCTCACTATAGTCGGGGACGTCAACTCCGTCTCGGTTGCCGAACACGCGATCATGCAGCTCCTTGCCGGGGCAAAACGTGCGATCCTCGCGGACAGGTCTGTAAGAGAACCAGGACAATGGGGCTGGAGGAACAAACTTGAGCAGCAGGAAGTCTCGGGCAAGAACCTGCTCATTCTCGGCTACGGTCGGATTGGAAGGCATCTTGCGCGAATGGCATCCGGGTTCGGAATGCAAATCCGCGCTTATGATCCGTACCTGCAACAGACTGGTTGGCCAGATGGGGCCGTAAAGGCAACCTCACTGGAGGACGGACTTCCCTGGGCGGACTATATTTCCGTTCATATACCCAAAGGTGCGACACCTGCGATCGGTGAGGCTGAGATTGCCGCGATGAAGCGTGGTGTCGTGTTGGCGAACACCGCACGAGGTGGCGTGGTTTGCGAGCGGGCCTTGAACGACGCTCTGCTCAGTGGGCACATCGGCGCTGTGGGCCTTGATGTCTTCGATGATGAGCCACCGGCAAGTGACTCCCCACTTCTTTCGCACCGCAACGCCATACTCTCCCCGCACATCGCCGGCCTCACGGCTGAATGTGGTGAGCGGATGGCCATCGCCGCGATCCAGAACGCAGTGAAC
Source organism: Allorhizobium sp. NPDC080224 (assembly GCF_050281005.1). Lineage (NCBI taxonomy): Bacteria > Pseudomonadati > Pseudomonadota > Alphaproteobacteria > Hyphomicrobiales > Rhizobiaceae > Allorhizobium > Allorhizobium sp. NPDC080224. Next base: position 105,357 of record NZ_JBNNWJ010000003.1, on the reverse strand, counting down.
TTTCTGGCGGGCACCATCGACCGTACCCTTATCGTCAATCCGGATCACGCATATGCCTAATAAACCTGTTCTTCGCATCGGACTGATCGGTACTGGTTTCATGGGTAAGGCTCATGTCTTTGGTTTTGCCTCGGCACCAAAGGTGTTCGACCTTCCCTTTGATATCGAGCTGCATACCGTTGCAGACGTTACCGAGGAGGTAGCGGCACGAGCTGCCGCCGATTTCGGCTTTGCAAACTCGACATCCGACTGGCGATCGCTGATCGCTAATGCCGATATCGACGTCATCGACATTACTGCACCCAATGCCTTGCACAAGGAGATGGCCTTGGCCGCCATCGCCGCCGGCAAGCATGTCTACTGCGAAAAGCCTTTGGCACCACTGGCGTCAGATGCCCGCGAGATGGCGCAGGCCGCAACCGCTCGGGGCGTGAAAACCCAGGTCGGTTTCAACTACCTCTGCAATCCAATGCTCCGTTTGGCAAAGAAGATGATCGCCGACGGTGAACTTGGTGAAATCCGCGGATACCGAGGGCTGCACGCGGAAGACTACATGGTCGATGCCTCAGGGGCATTCACTTTCAGACATGATCCAGCTGGCGGCGGGGCGCTCGCCGACATTGGATCACATGCACTGGCGACCGCCGAATTTCTCCTCGGTCCGATCACCGAGGTAATGGGCGACTGCATCACCATGATCGGCGAGCGCCCTGACGGCAAAGGCGGAACCAGGAAGGTGGAAGTGGACGATGTCGGGCGCGCATTTGTCCGTTTCGCCAACGGAGCGCAGGGATCGGTCGAAGGAAACTGGATCGCAACCGGACGAAAGATGCAGCATGACTTCGAGGTCTATGGCACCGAAGGCGCACTCCATTACAGTCAGGAGCGCTTCAACGAGCTACACTTCTACTCGAACCGCGACCCGGCAGGACGTCGTGGCTTCCGCAAGATCGAAGCGGCCCCTGATCACGAGCCCTATGGCCGTTTCTGCGTCGCTCCCGGCCATCAGCTCGGATTCAATGATCTAAAGGCCATTGAGGTCGCCGGGTACATCCACGCAATCGCCGGCACGATCGAAGAACCGTTCGGATTTGCCGCCGGTCTTCGCATTCAGACACTTGTCGAGACGATCCAGCGCTCCTCGTCGACGCGTCAATGGATCAGCGTGCCCGCCTGACCAGCATAGCCGCCGGATAGCCTCGGCGCTACCAGGGGCAACAGCCCCTACTCCCCGGACGTCCGGCCCTCCCCCGGACGTCCGCTCCTTCACGAGGGCTCCAATGTTCAAGAAAATCCTGATTGCCAACCGCGGTGAAATCGCAATCCGTGTGATGCGCGCAGCCAACGAACTGGGCAAAAAAACAGTGGCCGTGTACGCGCAGGAGGACAAGCTCAGCCTCCACCGCTTCAAGGCTGACGAAGCCTATTGCATTGGCGAGGGACTGTCTCCCGTTGGCGCATATCTCAGCATCTCCGAGATTATCCGTGTCGCCAAGGAAGCGGGCGCGGACGCCATCCACCCGGGCTATGGTCTACTGTCGGAAAACCCGGACTTCGTGGAAGCTTGCTCGAAGGCCGGCATTACTTTTATCGGACCTCGCGCCGAAACAATGCGGTCGCTTGGTGACAAGGCGTCCGCACGAAAAGTTGCCGAAGTCGCCGGTGTCCCTGTCATTCCTGCAACCGATGTACTCGGCGACGACTTCGATCTCATCCGGAAACAAGCTGCAGCGGTCGGCTACCCGCTCATGCTCAAGGCGAGTTGGGGTGGCGGTGGCCGGGGCATGCGGCCGATCAACTCGGAAGATGAACTCTCCACCAAAGTCCGTGAGGGTCGCCGTGAAGCGGAAGCTGCTTTCGGCAATGGCGAGGGCTACCTGGAAAAGATGATCCTCAGGGCGAGGCATGTTGAGGTCCAGCTTCTCGGCGATGCCCATGGCGGTCTATACCACCTCTATGAACGTGACTGCACAGTGCAACGACGGAATCAGAAGATTCTAGAACGCGCGCCTGCACCTTACCTCACTGAAAGTCAGCGCGCTGAAGTCTGCGATCTTGCACTGAAGATCGGTAATGCCGTCGGATACCAGAATGCGGGGACTGTCGAGTTCCTGATGGATATGGACAGCGGCCACTTCTATTTCATCGAAGTGAACCCGCGCGTGCAGGTTGAACATACGGTGACCGAGCAGATCACCGGGATCGATATTGTGCAGGCCCAGATCAAGATCGCTGAAGGCGAAACACTGGCTCAGGCAACCGGCGTTTCCCGACAACAGGACGTCAAACTTAACGGACATGCACTTCAGTGCCGTGTCACGACCGAAGACCCGCAGAACAACTTCATCCCTGACCATGGTCGCATCACCGCATACCGAACTGCCACGGGCATGGGCATTCGTCTCGATGGCGGCACAGCATACGAGGGTGGCGTGGTCACCCGCCATTATGACTCGTTGCTGGTCAAGGTGACGGCATTGGCACAGACACCGGACCAGGCAATCCGCCGAATGGATCGGGCATTGCGAGAGTTCCGGATCAGGGGGGGCAGTACGAACATCGAGTTCGTGGTGAACTTGCTCAAGCATCCAACATTTCTGGACATGAGCTATTCCACGAAGTTTATCGATACGACGCCAAGCCTGTTTCAATTCAACAAGCGGGCTGACCGCGGCACCAAACTGCTTCAGTACATCGCCGACATCACGGTCAATGGTCATCCGGAGACTGCGGGCCGTGCAAAGCCTGCGGCTGATGCCAAATCAATCAGCGTTCCGACCGTGACCAAGGAAGTGCAACCAGGCACACGCCAATTGCTCGACCAAGAGGGTGCAAAAGCGGTCGCCGCCTGGATGGTGGCACAGAAGAAGCTTCTGATAACCGACACGACCATGCGTGACGGCCATCAATCGCTTCTGGCGACCAGGATGCGCACCAATGACATGGTCAAGATCGCACCGGTCTACGCATCAGGCCTCGGAGACTTGTTTTCCGTGGAATGCTGGGGCGGTGCGACCTTCGATGTCGCCTATCGCTTCTTGCAGGAATGCCCGTGGCAAAGGCTGCATGCGATCCGCGAGCGACTGCCGAACGTGTTGACGCAAATGTTGCTGCGGGCCTCCAACGGCGTTGGATATACCAACTACCCGGACAATGTAGTCTCGTTTTTCGTCAAGCGTGCCGCCACTTCAGGGGTAGACGTCTTCCGCGTATTCGACAGCCTCAACTGGGTCGAGAATATGCGCGTCGCGATGGACGCGGTCGTTGAAACCGGCAAGATTTGCGAAGGCACGATCTGCTACACGGGTGACATCCTCAACCCCGACAGAGCAAAATACGATCTCAAGTACTACGTGACCATGGCGAAACAGCTGGAAGCCGCCGGGGCCCATCTGCTAGGCCTGAAAGACATGGCTGGCCTTCTGAAACCCGCTGCAGCTCGTGTGCTGGTCAAAGCATTGAAGGAGGAAGTCGGACTTCCGATCCATTTTCATACGCACGACACGGGCGGGCTCGCAGCAGCATCTATTCTCGCCGCAGCTGAGGCCGGCGTCGACGCGGTCGATGCCGCGATGGATGCATTTTCCGGCGGGACTTCTCAGCCCTGTCTTGGGTCCATTGTTGAAGCACTTGCGAGATCGGACAGGGATACTGGGTTGGATATCGAGACCATCCGCCTCGTCTCATCCTATTGGGAGCGGGTACGGCATCAATATGCGGCTTTCGAAAGTGGGCTGGAAGCGCCAGCGTCGGAAGTCTACCTGCATGAAATGCCCGGAGGGCAGTTTACCAACCTGCAGGCCCAGGCACGAAACCTCGGTCTTGAAGAGCGTTGGAACGAGGTCGCCCAAGCCTACGCGGATGCCAACCAGATATTTGGTGATATCGTCAAGGTCACACCGTCGTCGAAAGTTGTCGGTGACATGGCGTTGATGATGGTGGCGCAGGGATTGTCGAAGGAAGACGTCATAGACCCCGAGAGAGAAGTGGCGTTTCCGGAATCCGTCGCCGACATGATGGCCGGAAACTTGGGGCAACCGCCTGGCGGCTGGCCGGAAGCAATTTCGAGTAAAGTTCTTAAAGGCAAGCTGCCATCAACAGAACGCCCGGGAAGCAACTTGGCCGCGGTCGATCTGGTTGCCACACGCAGTAAGCTGAGCGACGAGCTCGATGGATACGCCGTCTCGGATGAGGACCTAGCATCCTACCTGATGTACCCCAAGGTCTTCCTGGACTTCATGGGGCGACGCCGTACATATGGACCGGTTCACTCTTTGCCGACGCCAACCTTCTTCTACGGCATGCAGGAGGGGCAGGAACTGTCGGTCGAGCTTGCACCAGGCAAAACAGTTGAGATCAGATATCTGACCAAAGGTGAGCCAGACGAGAACGGTGATGTGAAGGTCTACTTCGAGATCAACGGCCAGCCGCGCTCCACGAAAGTTTCAGATCGGAAGCGGTCAGTGAGAAAGACTGCACATCCGAAAGCTGACCCGACAAACCCTGGCCAGATCGGCGCGCCTATGCCTGGCATTATTTCAACCATCTCAGGGTTCGTGCACCAGACGGTCAAGGTAGGTGACCCTTTGCTTTCAATTGAAGCCATGAAAATGGAAACCAGCATCAACGCTCACCGTGATGGCGTCATCGTTGCCATGCATGTCAGCTCAGGTATGCAAGTCGATGCGAATGATCTGCTAGTTGAGATCGTATAGAGGTCGACCCCTTGGTTTTTCGCAACAGATATTGCAAGGTTTTGTCATGAAGCAACAACCGACACCCACGGCATCACCTAAAGACTACGAAGAACTTATCCGTCTGATCCATGAGCGTCATGATCAGATGAGCAAAACCTATCAGAAGATTTCGGTCTATCTGACCCAGAACCCCAATGAGGTCGCCGTCCAGTCGGTCAACACCATCGCAGAGCGATGTGGCATGCACGCGTCGAGCTTCGTCCGGTTCGCTCAAGCGCTCGGCTACAAAGGGTTCAAGGAGCTTCAGGTTCTCTTCCAAAAGAGGCTCGCGACGGCTGCGCCGGGCTTCGAGGCCAGAATCAAGGCGCTCGACAACGAGCTCATGAACAGGGAGGATCGATCCGAATACGGCTTCCTGCACGATTTGGTCGTGCGCGACATCGCGTCCCTGCAGGACATTCTCGAACGGACGAGCGGCGAAGACCTCGCCATGGCGGCAGACGTCATTGAGGGGGCCGACACGATCTACCTCATCGGGCAGTTGCGCTCGGCTCCTGTTGTGGAACTGTTGCGCTACATCCTGACAATGCTGGGAAAGCGCTGTGTGCTCCTCGATCCGGGTGGGGGCTTGGCTACCCATATGGCGCGGACGATGAAGAGTACGGACGCGTTGATTGCCGTGTCATTCCGGTTCTATGCAAACGAAGTGGTGAACATCGTAGAAGAGGCGCAGAAGATTGGCGTCCCCGTCGTCGCGATCTCCGACAGTACGCTCTCACCGCTGGCTAAGTCCGCCAAGGTCTTGTTCTCTGTTCCCGAACATGACTACACGTTCTCCCGGTCTTTGGCAGCGCCTATGTGCCTGGCTCAGGCCTTGACTGTCGCGGTCGCGGCCCGGGTTCAGAAGGACGATACCGCTCCCCGCATTCCGACGGTGACGGGCATATAGCGTTTACAAACTAACGATGCCGTCCCAAACGAGCTTCACACCAACGGCCGCGACTGAAATGTAAGTCATGGGATAAAACACGGCAGCGTCCATCCGGCGTACTGCCCATGCTCCTAGCCATGTCGACGCGATAGCCAAGGGCATCATGATGGCCGCGCGACTGAGGTTCTCAACACCCAAACCACCCAGTGCGGCATAGGGCACCAGCTTCACCGCGTTGGTGATCGCGAAGAACATTACCGTTGTTCCGGTGAAAACCTTCGGATCAAGTCGAAGTGGTAACATATAGACTTGCAAGGGCGGGGACCCGGCATGCGCGACGAAGCTTGTATAGCCGGCGAGTGTGCCCCAGAAGCTCGCAGCCAATGGACGTTCACCGGTGACCGCTCCGGTAACGGTTCTTCCCAACGCAACGCGCAAGACGAATGTCAGAGACACCAATCCGACAATAAGCCGGACAACGGCGTCAGATGTTACTTCGGCCGTCAGCCAGCCCAACCCAATACCGCCTAGAGCACCCGGCAAAACGAGCACCAGTATTTTCCAGTTTACCCACTTCTTCCAGGCGGCAACGCTGACGATATCCATGACCACCAGGATTGGCAGAAGTATCGCAGCAGCAGTGATTGGCGACATAGCCAGGGCCATTAACGGTACCCCGAGAAGGCTCATTCCCCCGAGCCCTCCCTTAGACAAACCGACAAGGAAGACCGCAACTACTGTGACGGCCAACTCCAAGGGGCTACCAAAGAATCCATCGGCCATGATTGCCTCGAAGACTGGCGAGTTCGATTACACTCAGCCCTTCTTGACCCGAGCCTTTTGCCGATAAACATCGGTGACCACAGCGGCGACGATGATCAGCCCTTTGACGATCTCCTGGTAGTAAGCGTCAACGCGCAGGAACGTGAAGCCGGACATCATCAGGCCAAGAATGACTGTACCGATCACCGTTCCAAATATCCGTCCACGTCCACCCGAAAGCGATGTCCCACCAATGACGGCGGCCGCAATCGCATCGAGTTCATACATCATGCCCATCCCAGCCTGGGCAGTCTCCGCTCGAGCGGCCGTGACGACCCCTGCGAGGCCTGCCAGCATGCCGGCAATCGCATAGACTTTCACGAGATGCGCCTGCACGTTGATACCTGAAACACGGGCGGCCTGTGCATTTGCACCGATCGCGTACGTGAACTTGCCGTACCGTGTATAGCGAAGGGCAACATGAAATATGACCGCTGCCAGCAAGAAGATGGCGACTGGCCATGCACCCGAGCCGATGCTGGCGAAACTTTCCGATGGGAAGGAAATCGGCTGACCCTTGGTGTACCACTTTGCGACACCGCGTGCGGTGACCATCATGCCGAGGGTCGCGATGAAGGGTGGTATACCTGTCAACGCGATCAGTGCACCATTGATGATACCGGCGATCAAGCCGAGGCCGACACCGATCAGGATGGGTACGATTGCCGGCAAGTCTGTCAGACCCGGGTAGATGGCACGCGCAAAATCACTCGTTTGCGCAAAGCTCATGGCAATCATTGCAGTCATCGCGACGACGGAGCCAGAGCTGAGATCGATACCGCCGGTGATGATGACCTGGGTTACTCCAATGGCGATGATGCCGACAACGGAAACCTGGAGGATCATGATGGTCAAGCGCTGGGGATTTCCCAGAAAGCTCTGTCCCTGGACGAACCACCCAAGAAGTTCAAAGACGAGCGCCACTCCGATCAATACGGTCAGGATATTCAGTTCCTGAGGCAGTTTTCGTCTCGTTGGGCTGGCCGGCTGCGCTTGCACGTTTTCCATTTCGTCTCCTCCTCGGCATTCTCGCCTCTGCGACCTCAGCGGGCCGCGAGTTCCATTATCTTGACTTGATCGGCTTCCGCCCGGTCCAGGATTCCGGTCATGTGTCCCTCATGCATGACAAGAATTCTGTCTGACATGCCCAGGACCTCAGGCAGCTCCGACGAAATCATGATGACGGCCACGCCTTCCTTGGCCAGGTTTGAAATCAGTCGATGGATTTCCGCCTTGGCACCGACGTCGATGCCTCGGGTTGGCTCATCCAGGATCAAAATTTTCGGCTTTGTCAGCAACCATCGCGCAATCAGCACCTTCTGCTGATTTCCGCCGGAGAGGTTTTCAATGCGCTCATCAAGGTTCGGAGTCTTGATGCGCATTGCGTTCTTCATCTCGTCGCACAAGACTCGGAGGCCGCTTTCATCGACATAGCCCATTTGGGAATGACCGTGCTGCAAAGCTGCAATCTGCATATTTTCAAGGATAGTCAGCGGCAAGAAACAGCCCGTTTCCTTGCGATCCTCAGTCAGTAGCGCCATGCCGGCGCGCATGGCATCGGCAGGGGAACTGATTGTTGTCTCCTCGCCGTTGATCCTGATCGAACCTTCGGTAGCCGGGACCACGCCGAAAATCGCTTCCGCGACATTGGAGCGTCCGGAGCCGACCAAGCCGGCCACACCCAGAATTTCGCCACGGCGCAGGTCGAAGGTGATGCCGCTGAAGACACCGTTTAGTCCAAGGTCTTTGACCTCCAGGATGACATCACCGATCGGTGCCTCTTCCTTCGGAAACATGTTAGTGATTTCGCGCCCAACCATCATTCGAATGATATCGTCGCGGGTCACGTCGGTGCTGGCGTGGGTGCCGACGTAGTGGCCGTCACGGAATACCGAAAACTCGTCGGCGATTTCAAACAGCTCGTTCATTTTGTGTGTGATGTAGACGATGCCGATATTCCGGGACCTGAGGTCGCGGATAATCTCGAAAAGATGACTTACCTCGGATTCAGTGAGGGCAGAGGTTGGCTCATCCATTATCAAAACGCTGGATTCGTAGCTGACCGCCTTGGCGATCTCGACCATTTGCTTCTGCGCGACTGTGAGCGTGCTAACTTCGGCCGAAGGGTCGATCCCGATCTTCAGCTGATCGAACAAATCCCTTGTATTCGCCATCATGCGCCTGTGGTCTATGAGACCAAGCGCGTTGCGAGGCTCCCGCCGTATCCAGATATTTTCGGCGACGGTCATCCACGCCATCAGAGCGAGTTCTTGGTGGATCATTGCGATCCCCTGCTCCAAGGCATCTTTCGGGCTCTTTAGTCGGACTTCGTCACCCCTCAGCTTTATGGTGCCTTGATCCGGCGCATACACTCCCGCAATGATTTTCATCAGCGTGCTTTTGCCTGCACCGTTCTCTCCCATCAGAGCGTGAACAGTGCCAGGTCGAAGGCGAAACTCAACGCCATCTAGCGCGACGACGCCCGGGAATTCTTTCCGTATGCCCTCAATCTCAAGCAGGTACGGCCGCGCCTTCGATTTGAAGTCCTCTATGGCTTGAAGGGTCGTTGTCGAAATCATGTATCACCTGTGCTATCTGCAGGCAGCGCCCAGTTGCGAAGTCGAGGACGACCAGAGAAACCCTGATCGTCCTCGACGATTGCTTAGTTGCTGGACTTGTAGTTCGCGACGTTTTCCGGCGTGACGAGCTCGAACGGGATTGCAACCCGCTGTTCGGACTTTTCACCGCGGGCAATCTTCAGAACCGTATCGAGCGAACCTTCGCCCTGGCCCTTCGCGGACTGATAGACAGTGACGTCGAGATCACCAGCTTCGAGAGCCGCAAGCGCATCCTGAGTCGCATCCACGCCACCGATGATCACGTCGCTCATGGCGACACCCGAGGCCTTCAGCGACTGGATCGCGCCAAGCGCCATTTCGTCGTTGTTGGCGAACACGATGGTGGGCTTGATGCCGGAGGTGGTCCAGTTGGTCATCAGATCGAGAGCCGGGGTACGCATCCAGTTTGCAGTCTGCTGGTCGAGGACCTTGATCCCCTTGCAGGCGTCACTTTTCAGGACGCGTTCGACGGCTGCCGTACGACCACGCTGGCCGGTCGTTCCGAGCTGCCCCATCAGGATAACCGCGTCGCCCTTGCCCCCTGCAAGCTTGCAGATTTCGGTCGCCTGCAGCTCACCTGCCTGCTCTTCGTCCGAGCCAACCCAAGCCTGCTTTTCAGGGAACGTGTCCATGTTGGCCGGCAGCATGTTGACGAAAACCAAGGGAATTCCGGCATTTTCGGCAATCTTCGACATAGCCCTGCCGGAGTCAGCATCCACCAGCATCGTGATGATGCCGTCGACGCCTGCGGCAACGAAGTTTTCGATCTGGGACTGCTGGCGCGCGATGTCGCCCTGGGCGTCTTCCATCTGCACTTCAACGCCAAGGTCCTTCGCGTGGCGCTCAATGTTGTGACGGAGTACGGTCAGGTAGTTGTCGTCGAACAGGGACATCGCGACGCCGATCGTTTCGGCATGTGCAGCTCCCGACATCAGGGCACAAAATGCAGTAGTGATTGCGAACTTCTTCATCATGAGATTTCTCCTCCGTTAAATCCCTGCACGCGTCGAACCTGTACGAACGCTCATTCAAGTCCCATCCGGTAATCGCGGACACAGCTTCGCCATGGCGGACAACGCGAACGTCCCACCTGGATAAGTTTCGGTCTTTGCGATTGGCCTCCTCGGCACCATCACGAGCGAAGCGTTATGAACGCTTCGCGCTTCTCTCCCATGCAGCGGGTCTTGCCCGGTGCATGGTCAACATACGCACGTAATTTCGAGTACGCAACAAAAATTGCGAAATTATTTTAACGGCAATATTGCTTCCGGATTTGCACTTGCATTGCGCGACCGGAGCCGGCCGTCTTGTAAACAAGGTGGCTGCCGTTGAACTGTCCCTAATGTTGGGTCAAAAAGTTTAGGTTACGCGGAAGCGATGGCCGAGACGAAGGCCATCGACCAACCTGCGTGGCATACGCGTGGGTGAGTAAACAATCAAACCTGGGGAGAAGGTCGGTCTTGCAACGCCGAGCATGTCGAGAGTTTCCCTGGTCGACAGGTGCGACTGCTCGACAAGCCGGATGATCTCACGCTCTCTGAGTCGGGTATCTCAACCGGGCCCTATCACTTGGCCCGGATCATCACGGCCTCACAGACCGCTCCGGAAATGACCGTGCAGAAGACGCTCCAGACCTCAGCATGACTGCTCGGCGATCGATCCCGCCTCGCGGTAAAGCGTGATTGCTCCTTTGCCAGACAGCATGCGCCTTTGAAGGTCGAACAGACCTGTACCCACGCTTCCCATTTCGACATCGACGCTGATCGCAAAAGTTTAGGTCATTCCTATCCACCCGGTAGCCGGTAACGCGCTATCAGTGGTTCGCCACAAACTCGCTCATTCGCCTGATCAGGAAAAACCCAACCGTTGCGCCAGCGTCCTGCAGCCCCACGGTCTTTTCCTGAAATGCCGCGGCCTTTCCGTGCTGCGCGACCATCGACTTCGTCGCTTCGAGCGCATCTTCCGCGGCTTTGGCGGCAGAAGACAGCGCTGCCGTCAGAACTTCGCCCTTTCCGGCCGCGTCCTCGAGAGACCTCGTCAATGGATCAAGTACATCGAGCAGAGTCTTGTCACCGACCTTCGCCTTGCCGCGTTCGGCAATGCCATCGGTATAGGCACGCCAGAACTGAGCAAGCGCTTGCGTATCAAGTGCGTCCAGTCCTTCGACCGCCTTGCTCGCCCTCAGGAAACCGGTCGCCGTCAGCGTTCCCATGGTTGAGGGAGCCGTCCGGGCCATCGTCGCACCGGCCGTGCGAAGCAGCTTGGACAAACCGGCTTCTTCGCCTTCGGCAGCGACGGCGTCGGCCGCCGCTGCAAAAGATTTCGCCATGGTGATGCCAAGGTCGCTGTCACCAACCTTGCCGTCGAGTGCGATCAGAAACTCGCGCTGTTCAGCAAAAAGCTGCTGCCAGCTCTGAAACAGCCCGATCAGATGACCCGCATCCAGTTTTTCGAGGCTCATGATCTTATCCCGTGACATGCTTGAAGAAAGGCGTGTTGGCGGGTGCAGCCATCAGACGGTCGAGCTCTTCGTCCAGCTGAAGGATCGAAATCGAGGCGCCTGCCATCTCCATCGAGGTTGCAAACTCTCCAATCCAGACATGCTTGAGGTTCACGCCGCGCGCATCGAGAAGCTGACGGACCCGGCGGAAAAGGATGTAGAGTTCTTCGAGTGGCGTGCCGCCCAGACCGTTGATCAGGACTGCAACATCATCCCCCGACTTGTAGTCAGTCTCGTTGAAGATGCGCTCCATCATCTCGTCGACAACGGCGTCCGCTGCACCAAGCTTCTTGCGGCTAATGCCGGGCTCGCCATGGATCCCCATGCCGATCTCCATCTCGTCTTCGCCGATCGAAAACGTGGCATGACCGATTTCAGGCACGACGCAGCTGGAAAGAGCAACACCCATGGTCCGGGTCTTCATCCGTGCCTTGTCGGCAATTCGTGCGACCTCGTCGAGCGACAGACCTTCGGCGGCAGCAGCACCTGCCGCCTTGTAGATGAAGAAGATACCGGCCACGCCGCGGCGCTTGTGCTCTTCTCCAACAATCGAGGAGGCCACGTCATCGTTGCCGACCACCTGCTTGACGGCAATGCCATCGAGATCTGCTAGTTCGGCGGCCATGTCGAAATTGATGATGTCGCCCGAGTAATTGCCGTAGATGTAAAGGACTCCGGCACCCTGATCGACGGCCTTCGTCACCTGATACATCTGCTCGGCACTGGGAGACTGGAAGACGCCGCCAACGGCTGCACCGTCGAGCATGCCGTCCCCGACAAAGCCCAGGAACGTCGGCAGGTGACCCGAGCCACCGCCGGTGGTGAGCCCGACCTTGCCTGTCTTTGGCTTTGCCGTCACCAGGCAACGCAGATCGTCATTCACATAGGTGACCATCGGATGCGCCGCATAGATGCCCTCAAGCATCTCGTCGACGAAGTTGACCGGATCGTTGAGAAACTTCTTCACTTTATCCTCCACTGTTACTTTTTGCGCTGACGCGTGACGAAGAAGGCAGCGGCAAGCAGGATGAAGCTGCCGACCACCAGTCGCTGCCAAGTGCTTGGGATGCCGACGAGAACCAGGACGCTGTTGATGACCACGACCAGGAGAACGCCGAGAATGGTGCCGAGAACCGTGCCGGTTCCGCCCGTGATGCGGGCACCGCCCAAGACGACGGCTGCGATCACGTTGATTTCCGTGCCGACCAGATCAAACGGGTTGGCCTGCCGGTTGGCACAGACATGGATGATCCCTGCAAGTCCCGCCAAAGCGCCAGCATAGCCGAAGAGGAACAAATGCACCGTGCGCAGACTGTAGCCCAGGCGCTCGGCGATATTGGCATTGCCGCCTACGGCAAAGATTGCCCGCCCCATGAGCGTGCGGTTCAAGATCCACCAGGTCAGGATGGCTGCCACCGGAAGCACGAGGAAATAGAAGGGCAAGGTGACGAGGGCGCCATTGGCGGTCTCGAACTGCAGAAGCGGCATTCGCCCGAAGGCCCCCATCTGCGGCGGCAGCGACATGATCCAGACGGTACCGATGAAGGACAGAAGAAATCCGCGAAACAGATACTGGGTGCCGATCGTCACGATCAGCGATGGCACCCGCAGGTGATGAACGAGAAGGCCGTTGATCACACCCAGCAGGACGCCGCCTGCCATCGCAACCAGAATGATGACAATGATCGGTAGCCCAGGCAGATAGGTCTGCACCAGAAGGGTCACCGAATACATGGTGAAGGCGGCAATCGCGGTGAACGAAACATCGATGCCGCCAGCTGCCAGAATGACGAAGACGCCAAGCGCAAACAGTCCCATGACGACGCTTGCACGGCCTATATCGATCAGGGTCGACGGCTGAAGAAAGGCCGGATTGGCAATCGAAACGGCAACACAGATGGTCACGAGAAGAGCAAAGGTGATCGTCTCGGGCCGTCGCCGTATCAGATCGCCCAGACTGAAGGAGCCCGCATGTGTTGAAGAAGGGGCCTTCTCGGCTTTGGTCGTGTTCATTGTGCAGCCCCCTTTTCACTGCCAAGCATTGCCCGGTAGAGATCGTCTTCGGACGCCTTGTCTGCTTCGAATTCTGAAACGATCTGGCCGCCATTCATGACCATGATCCGGTCGGCGTTTTGCAAGAGTTCCGGCAGATCGTCACTGACGATGATCAGCCCCATGCCGGATTGCGACAGGGATTGGATCACCTTGTAGATCGTGTCCTTTGAGCCAACATCGACACCGACGGTTGGACCATGCAGGATGAGGAGCTTTGGCAGAATGCTCAGCCAGCGACCGATCAGGACGCGCTGCTGGTTTCCGCCGGATAGCGAGCCAACCGGCAAGTCGATATTCTTCGTATTGAGGCGCATCTGTGCCGAGAGATCATCGGCAAGTCCCCTCGCCCGATCGCGATCAATCACGCCGATCCCATTTGTCAGATCCCGAAGAATCAGGGCGATCTCGTTGTCGAGGATGGATTTGTCGAGAAACAGACCTTCTGCAAGACGATCTTCCGGGACATAGCCGATCCCGTGTCTGATCGCGTCTGCGGGAGAAGTCAGTCTGACCTGCGCCTCGTCGATCAGCATTTTCCCACGCCCGATCGGCATGACACCGGCCAGTGCCATGGCAAGTTCGTTTCGACCGGAATCGGCAAGACCGGTGATGCCGAGGATCTCTCCGCGGCGAAGCGCAAGCGACACGCCTTCGACATTGTCGGTGTGCAGACCGTCGACCTTAAAGAAGATTTCGCCGTCGGGCCGTCCCTCACGATAGCGGGTGGCTGTGATCTGCCGCCCGGTCATCAATTCAGACAGATCATCCTTGGTGAAGCTTGCGATTGGGCCCTGCGCCACGCATTTGCCGTCGCGAAACACGATGGCGTTGCCGCCGATCCGGTAGCATTCCTCGAGCTTGTGGGTGACGAAGAGTACGGTCACGCCCTCAAGCCGCAAGCGCTCGACGACGTCAATCAGGTTGTCGACCTCTCGCCTGGTCAAAGAGGTGGTCGGCTCATCCATGATGACAAGCTTTGCCCGTGTGGCAATCGCGCGAGCGATCGCCACCAGTTGCCGTGAGGCAAGCGGCAGATCCGAGACGATTTCCTGCAGGAAGGCGCGGCCTGTGGGCAGGCCAACGGCTGCAAGCGCGCGGGCTGCTGTCTCCCGCATCTGGCTGCGGTTAAAAAGACGCGCCAGTCGTCCGCCAGCCGACACGAGTTGCTCGGTCAGGGCGACATTCTCGGCGACCGTCAGATTGGGCAAAAGCGAGAGATCCTGATAGACGGTCTCGATCCCGGCTGCCAGCGACTGGATCGCAGTGAGAGCAGCATAGCTCTTGCCCTCGAGCACGATCTCTCCAGAAGACGGCGGGTGCGCACCGGACATGATCTTGATGACCGTGCTCTTGCCGCAGCCGTTTTCACCCAAAAGGTGATAGACCTGGCCTCGGGCAAGCGTGAGGTTAATGCCCCTGAGCGCATGGACGCCACCAAACCACTTCTCGACATTGTTCAATCTGAGCAGCTCTTCTGGCTGCTCAACGCTTTTATGCATTGCGACCACGGGAACAGGATCCTCATTTTATCCGCAGGCAAATTTTCGCTGCGGCGATGTGACCGGGAGAGAGATCTCCCGGTCACGGCTACTCAAAGGATCAGAACAGGAAGTCCTTGTAGGTCGCCTTGTCGGCGAGAACCATGCCATTGCCGACAACCAGCAAGCCCTGGCCAGCGCCCTGCTTGACGGTCACCTTTTCATAGCCGGGGACACCGAGATCCATGCCATCGGTAAGCTCCTTCTTTTCAAGCAGGAGCTTGGCGATCGTGTTCATCGCCATGCCGGCCTTTTGCGGATCCCAGAAACCGATCGCGGTGATTGCGCCTGACTCAAGCAGATCGGCCGAGGGGTTCGGCAGGCCCGTGCCGACGAGGCAGACCTTGCCGCTCAGACCGGCTTCGTCGATTGCACGACCAACACCGAGGACGTCATTGCCGGCAGAGGTCTGGAAGCCCTTGATGTCGGGATGCTTGCGCAGAATTTCCTTGGCCTTTTCATAGGTCGCGTTGGCATCGTCGAAGGACTCGTTATTGGCGTCAACGAGTTGCATGCCTGCATACTTCTTGGCGTTCTCTTCGCCTGCACCGACCCACTGCATGTGGGTGCGGCTGCCAAGCGAACCGACGAATGTCGTCCACTTGCCTTCCTTGCCCATGCATTCGGCAAGGCGTTCGTTGAGGGCTGCACCATAATCGGCGTTGTCGAAGGCCTCGACATTGGCATTGGTGTTGATCTGGTTGTCGGCCTCATGGGTGACGACAACGATGCCACGTTCCATGGCGCGCTGCAGCGTGCCTTCAAGCACAGCCGGATCCATGGGAACGACGGCAAGCGCATTGACGCCCTTGGCGACGAGGTCATTGACGATCTGCAGCTGCTGGGCGGAGTCGGCGGTCGCTGGACCGCTCTGGCTTGCAACCACATCAGCATTGGCTTCCTGGAAGGCGACCACGCCGGTGTTCATGCGATCGAACCACGGGATACCGCTGATCTTGACCACCGTTGCGATCACCGGCTTTTCCTGGGCCACGAGCACGCCGACCGAGCCTCCCAGCGAGACGGCTGCAAGTGCTGTGCCGAGCATCATTTTTTTAACAAACGAGTTCATGCTTTCCTCCACAAATTTTCCCTCGCTTTGTTACTTCGGCGATTGAGGGACAGACGCCGAAGGATCTTCAGATCGACGCATGGGGGCGAAGAAACCCATCACGTCGTAGCGACCGACAGCCAGGAAGGTGAGCAGCAGAGCTCCCCAGGCGAAGTCTCGGACGAAGTTGGAAAGGCCGCCGAAGTTCAAAAGGCTCGACATCAGCTGGAGGGCGACCGCGCTCAACACCACGCAAACCACGCGGCCATAGCCACCTTCGGGGCGAACACCCGCCATCACCGCAATCAGGATGGCGATCAAGAGATAGGAGCTGCCATAGTCGAACTTCACGTTGACGTTGCGGGCCGCGATGATGATGCCGGCGAGACCCGACAGCGTTCCCGACAGGGCATAGGTCGCAAGGATGACACCGTTCTTCGGGAAGCCGGCAAAGGTTGCAGCCTTGGGGTTCGTTCCCATCAGCATCAACCAGAGACCAAATGGCGTGAACTTCAACACGGCGCCAATCAGGGTTGCGACGCCGATGAAGATGATGAAGCTGATCGGCACGCCAAACAGCGTGTCGTTGCCAAGGCTCGACAAAAGAGCCGGACTGCCAACCGTCACGGCACGCCCTTGAGAGACGACAATGGCAAGGCCCATGAAGGCCATCTGGGTGCCAAGCGTGCACAGGATCGGCGTGATCTGGAAGCGGGCAATCAGAAACCCGTTGAAGAGGCCGCCCGCAAAGCCGACCAGGAGGCAGCCGAACATGAAGCCCAGACTGAATGTTGTGGGATCGGACGCCGGCCCGAGGATCGACACCATCAGAACTGCAGAGACGACGCCTGAGAGATTGGCAAGCGCGATGCCTGAAAGATCAATGCCACCATTGCCGGCACACATGGCGAGCATGACACCGATGGCCAGAAGCCCGATTTCGGGCACCTGACCCGTCATGGATTGCAGATTGAACAGCGACAGAAAGGAGCCGCCAGAGATCACCACTCCAGCAACAAGCAGCAGGGCGTTCATGATGACAAGCATCACGAATTGGCCGTCGGTTCGCCGCATGGTCTCCTCCCATGTTTAGTGAACGTTTTACGACTTCACTAAACGCTAACAAAGCAGAAACCCGGTGGCAAGCCCTATTTTGCGCGCAAATCTAATTGCGAACGGATAGCACTTGCCGTAAACATCCGACTTAACGACTATATTGTTTAGTAAATTATCTCGCAGATGCAGCATTCGGGACAGCGATGAAGAACGGCAAGAACCTGACGATCCGAGACATTGCGGAGGCCGCGGGTGTTTCTGCTGCAACCGTGTCGCTGGTGCTGAACGGAAAAGGTGACATTTCGGGCGTCACACGCGCCAAAGTGCTCGAAGCGGTGGCCAGCCTCAACTATGTACCGCGAACGAGCAAATCGACCGCCGAACCGGGCGAAACGTTCAGGTTCTTGAAGATCGCCAAACATGGCCACACCGTAAACCGCGACCACAGCGTGTTTATCTCAGACTACATCGATGGCATGTCTGCAGAGGCCACCCGGCGCAACTACACGCTCGAAGTGGTAAGCTTCGAAGGCCAGCCGATCAGCTCAGTCGCTGAATCGCTGGCAGGATCGCCGATCTCGGGTGTCGTTGCCCTTGGAACCGAACTGACCGAAGGCGACATCAGGCTGATCCAGGGACTGGGCTATCCCACGGTATTCATCGATACATTCTTCGATGTCATAGACGCCAATTTCGTCGACATGAACAATGAGGATGCGGTCTTCAAGGTGCTGTCGCGCTTTCACCAGCAGGGCTTCCGGCGAATAGGCTTTGTCGCCTCGCACGTCGAAACGACGAATTTTAAGCTTCGCCGCGATGCCTTTTTCAAGAATATGGCGCGGCTCGGACTTTCGGTGGACGCGGCCGATATTCTCTCTGTGGAGTCGACCTATGACGGCGCTTACAGCGACACCCGCCAGCTATTGGCCGACGGCCTGGACCTGGCAGAATGTTATTTCTGCACCAATGACATCATCGCCTATGGCTTCATCCGCGCCTTGCGCGAGCATGGGCTGACCATCCCGGATGATGTCTCGGTCATCGGTTTCGACAACTTGCCCCAGAGTGCGACGATGGACCCGGGCCTGACAACAATCGAGGTCTCGAAACGAAAGATCGGCTATCTGGCGGTTACCATTCTCGATGATCTGATCAATTCGACCGAACCCCAGCCGGCCGTCAAAATCCTGGTCGGCGCTGATCTCGTCTTGCGCGGAAGCCACGAGAAGCTCGTGCAGCGCAGCAAGACCCGTGCTGCAAAACAGCAGATCCCAGCGCAATGACCAGCGACACGAATGGCCAAATCAAGGACCAGATAGTGACCAAGCCGCAGATGGCGCAGCCCCGAAGGCTGACCTTCATTCACACGGTCAAGGCATTGGAACCCGTCTTTGCCTTGCTTGCAGCCGAAAAGCTGCCGGGCTGGCAGATCGCCTCGGTCGTGGACGAAAGCCTGCTCTCAAGGGTGATTGCCAATGGCCATGTGGCTGAGGACGTTTCTGACCGCCTCGCAAGCCATGTCAATGCGGCGAGAACAGGCGGCAGCAGCGCGATCATCGTCACCTGCTCGACACTTGGAAAGGCCGTCGACGCCTTGGCTGCCAAGAGCGCAACACCGCTTTTTCGGATCGACAGAGGCATGGCGGAACGGGCAGTCAGTCAGGCATCGACGATCGGCATTCTTGCGACCTTGCCAACCACGCTCGAGCCGACCACCCGGCTTCTTGAAAGCACCGCCAAGCGAATGGGCCGCCCATGCAAATTCGTCTCACAGCTTGTCAACGAAGCCTTTGCACGCCTGAAGAGCGGAAACCCGGAAGCCCACGACCTCCTGGTGCAGGAGGCCTATGCAGCACTTTCAGCGAAGGTTGAGCTCGTTGTTCTGGCCCAGGCGTCCATGGCGCGTGCCCTGCAGGCGGGCCAGTACCCTAAGCCTTACCTGACAAGCCCTGAACTGGGAATGGACCAGATTGCCAGCTTGCTGCGCCTGTCGCGCATGTCGGCTGACTGAGGAGGAGGATCAAATGCAGTATAGAATGCTCGGCCGTTCGGGCCTCAAGGTGTCGGCCATTTCGATGGGTACGTTTTCCTTCGGCGGCGTCGGTGGATTTGCCAAGGTGGCAAACCAGGGCGTTGAGGATGCACGCCGCCTGATCGACAGCTGTATCGACCTTGGGGTCAATCTTTTTGACACGGCCAACATGTATTCGCTTGGACGATCCGAGGAAATCCTCGGTGAAGCGCTGGGAGCAAAACGCAACGACGTGTTGATTTCGTCAAAGGCCCGCATGAGGATCGGCGACGGCCCCAATGACGAAGGCGCCTCCCGATATCAAATCATCAGAGAATGCGAGCGCTCGCTCAAGCGACTGAAGCGAGACCATATCGACATCTATTTCATGCATGAATGGGATGGGCTTACGCCACTCGACGAGACGCTCGAAGCCCTGCATACGCTGCGCGAACAGGGCAAGATCCGCTACATCGGCTGCTCGAACTATTCGGGCTGGCACATCATGAAGGCCCTACAGATCTCGGACAACAAGGGCCTGCCACGCTTCGTCACCCAACAGATCCACTATACGCTGGAGGCGCGTGAGGCAGAATATGAACTCCTGCCACTCTCGGTCGACCAGGGGCTCGGGGTAATGGTCTGGAGCCCCCTTGCCGCCGGACTTCTGTCGGGTGCCTTTGCACGCAACAAGGCACCGGAGCAGTCGCGCCAGGCTCAAGGCTGGAGCGAGCCACCGATCCGCGACAAGGAACGGCTCTGGGCCATCATCGATGTGCTCGACGAGATTGCAACAGAGAGAGGCGTGTCCGTCGCTCAGGTCAGCCTTGCCTGGACGCTGTCGCGCCCGGCCATTTCGACACTCGTTGTCGGCGGCCTTAACGAGAACCAGTTCCGTGACAACATTGCGGCCAGCGACCTAAAGCTTTCTGAATACGAGTTATCGAAGCTCAACCTGGTTAGCCGCCCGCCTTACATCTATCCCTACTGGCATCAGCACAACTTCGCCAGCGATCGACTGTCGCCGGCGGATCAAGCGCTGCACCAATCCTTTGATGATCTGGGGATGGTGTAGATGCAAGCGCGTCATTTACGCGGAATACTGTGTACCGAACTTGAACGCAGGGTAGGTGTCGAATCCAAAAAACGCTTCAAGGACCGACCAAAGATCGAATGCAAGAGGCCAAGCTAGCCACACGTCAAACCGAGAAGCATTCCGCGCGTAGCGGGTCGGTCTGGTAGATTCGTCAGATGTTTCGCTTGTCATCGGTCAATGTTGTCGCGACATTGGGCGCCTGTGTACAAGAGGCAAAGTGGTTGGGGCGCACGAGCTGCATACGGCAGAAAAAAGTACCCTCTCGGTGTCTTCGCCTTGAACGGAATCGAACCGTCGACCAGTCATAACTCTGGATGCAAGCCAGCAAATAACCAAACTAGATCAGATACCTGGCTTATTTGGTAGGTCTGAAAAGCGGGCCAAAAACCCGCCCTTGTGCACCCTATATAGTGAAAGACTTGAGGAATGCCGGATCCAGTGTGCTATCATTTGTCCAAAAAAACTTGAACCGAATGCGAAACAGCGAGAACGTTTCCGTCGCTTCCTCCCGGTCCTGAAATCAACAACCCGACGGGCATCGCAACGGCCCCCGTGCTGCATGGTATAGAGACGCCGCACCAATTGAGAAAATTCCCAATAAGCGTGTTGCGTAGTGTCTTCCCATTCATTTGGAAGAAGAGGTCCTCATCCTCGAGCAATGGTTGAATGGCAGGTGCGACATGCGGGAGCGTGGGGCTGAGAAGAAACGCTCCCGGCTCAAGGCGAGCCTCGAACGCTGCAATCATCCGATCGCGCTCGGCAAGAGTCTCCATGTAATTGGCAAGCGTGATCTTTTCACCCAGGAGTGTTCGCTTGACCACGCGGGGGTCCATATCTGCGGCTGCAGCGCCCAAGATACGCTCACGATGGAGAACGAAGGCTTCGGCTGTAACCAAGGCGCCGTTCTTTGCCATCAGATCGAAGATTGCTGAGAAATCGGGGAAGGCTTCGCGGCGGATTTGAGCACCTGCCTTTGCTAACCGTTCGACTGCCAGTTCGAAGACCTCGACCACTTCCGATTGCGCATCATCGAAGAACACTGTTTCTGGAATGATGAAGGAAAGGTCGCGGATAGCAGGAGGCTGCAAGGCCATACCAGCCGGCAGGCCGCGCATAGCGGCATCCACCCACGCGGCGTCCTGCACAGTGTGGCAAAGTGGCCCGAGCGAATCGAGGCTGCGGGAGAGCGGAAATACACCATCCATCGAATAGCGGCCACGCGTGGCCTTGTAGCCGACAATACCGTTGAAGGCAGCTGGAATACGAACCGACCCGCCGGTATCCGTACCGATCGAAACAGGCACAAGCCCGGCAGCCACCGCTACGCCCGAACCAGATGACGACCCACCTGGAATCCGATGCTCTCCCCCAGGCGAAGCAGGGTTACGGGGGGTGCCGTAGTGAGAATTAATGCCAAGGCCGGAGAAGGCAAACTCGCTCATGTTGACGCGGCCAACACTCACCATACCGGCACTGGCAAGCGCGCGCACGACAGCAGCATCGCGGCCTGCAGGCTCACTGGTTTTCAGCACGCGAGATCCCGCAGTCGTCGGAAAACTCTCGATGTCGAACAAATCCTTCCAGGCGACAGGAACCCCGTCAAGCGCGCCGAGCGAACGGCCGTCACGAATACGGCGACGTGAAGCCTCTGCCTCCGATCGCGCCCTGTCCTTCAGAAGCACCGTGAAGATTGCCTTATCACTATGGGCCTCGATCTTTGCGAAGGTTTCCTCGAACAGATCAACTGCGTCGAGGGCCCCGGATTGAAGCAGCGCGGAAAGCTGGGCGATCGAACGTGACATCGTCAAATGTCCTTCTCTGCGCGTCCGACAAGCTGCATCCAGCGACGGACAAGATAGTTGTGTTCATCCATGGTCGTGTTCCACACAGCTATCCCGTTAGCGCGCTGCCAGTAGCTACCGCCACTGCGGACTGAGCCGCGCTTGATACGGATCACGCCGTCAGGTCCTGGAAGGTCCTCCCTAGCGGGCAGGCCTTCATACCAGTAATCCCACTCGGCCGCGGTCATGTGGCTTCGCGAGCGTTGAGGGGTAGAGATATAGTAACCCTGGCGGGCGACCACAGCGCCCGGCCAGCCGGAAATCCACCAGTTCAGATAATCGTAGGCAATATCGAGCATGCGCCCAGAAAGACTGCGCGACAGACACAAGCCACCATGCCAGGCCCGGTAGCCCTCCACGGGCGCGGCCTGCTCCACTGGCAATCCCTTGCTATTGAGAATACCGATACCAGTCGACCACATACTCTGGATGTCGGTGTCGCCATCGATCATCAGACGGGCGGCATCCTCGGCTGTGCGCCAAAAGCTGCGGAAGAAGCCTGCCTTGCGGCGCGCTTCCAGGATATCCATCAACTGATCGATCTCGGCGACGGTCATGTTGCCAATATTGCCAAAGCTCATCAAGCCGGCGGCCTGCGCGGCAAGAGCTGCATCGAAAATCCCGATCGCCGGCTCATCGACCAACGCGCAACGCCCCGCCCAGCGATCGCCTAGCAGTGCGGCCCAACTGGCCACAGATTGCACACCATGCACCACGTCGCTGCGATAGGCAAAGCTGTCGAAGTTATGGGTCGTTGGCAGCATGGAGATGCGTCCCGTCGGCATGTCACCAAGCGCCAAGTTGGGTTGGACATAGAGCTTGCGGGCCGGCACATCCCCCTGCCCCATGCGTGCGCTCGGGCCAATCTGACCGGTCTTGGTCAGGTCGTTGATCTCGTCCCACAGAGCAATCCGCTCAATCTCGATCGGCTGCACCGCCCGCCAGTACCAGACGATGTCCAGATTATGGAAACACTGATCATAGATGTCGTAGCTGTCAGGCTCCTGCGCAGCTTTGTGCTGGGTGACCACGAAATCATTGTTGTCGAAGACGACGTCGATGCCGAGATCTGCTTGCGCCTTTATGCGCAGCTCTTCCAAAAGGGATATGGCAGTGCCCAGCACGCGCAACTTCGGCTTGCCCGCCGTATGAATGGCGGGCGCGGCAGATTTTGGATACGGGGAATGCTTGTTCATCAAGGACTCTAGACGTTCTGGGCCCCAACGGCTGCTTCTGGCGGCAGGCGGCCCTGCGCATGCCCCGGCAGTGCGAAGGCATAGAAGGACCGTTTCAACAGGTTCGTGTCGAGACCGTCAACAATAAAGACGAGGCGCGAGCTTCGATCAGCCGATGGCCACGCTTCCATATGCACCGGCGGGTGCACGAGATGCTGCACGCCGTGAACAGCTACCGGGCGTTCTTCCCCCGCAAGATTGAGGATGCCTTTGACCCTAAGGACACGCTCGCCGTGACAGTTGAGCAACATGGTGAGCCAGACCCCGAAACCAGTCCAGTCTATCGGATCCTGGAAAGTGATCACGAAAGAGGAAATGGCAGTCGTATGCGCAACGCCCTCGGCCGTCTGGAGGGTTGCCGGTGCATCGCAGTAAAATCCAGAGGCAGACTGCAGCTGCGCGCCGCGATGATCCTCCGAGAACAAGGTGTCTGCATCCGGCCCCTCGTCGCCCGAGATATGCGTGGAGGCATCAGGGTTAAGCTCAGCAACCCGCGAAAGCAGAGCCGAAGTGCCGGTCGCAGAAAGATCCGTTTTCGTGACAACGATGCGGTCGGCGATCGCCACTTGACGGTTCGATTCCACATAGGTGTTAAGCTGCCTGAGGCCATTGACGGCATCGACGGTGGTAACAACGCTACCAGCGTGAAAATGATGGCGTAGGACCGGATCGGATTTCAGGGTGGACAGGACCGGGAACGGATCGGCAAGGCCCGTGCTCTCGATTATCACACGCGAGAAAGGCGGCACCAAGCCAAGGTCTCGCTTGGAATAGAGGTCCTTTAGCGCCTCGGCGAGCTCACCACGAACAGTGCAGCAGACGCAGCCAGATTGCAGCAATACCATCGTGTCATCGATCCGCTCAACCAGATGATGGTCGAGCCCGACCTCTCCAAATTCGTTGATCAATACGGCCGTATCTGCGAGTGCCGGATCCGCCAGCAAACGTCGCAAAAGCGTCGTCTTGCCAGAACCGAGAAAACCAGTCAGCAGGTGAACGGGGGTGAATGCGGGAAGATCACCCATGGCGCCCCTCCTCCAGGCGAGCAATTAACACCGGATCCAGCGGATCGCAGATCCGTCCCGAGAGCTGCTCGGCGGCCGGCCACAAATGGCCGAGGTCCTCGATGATTTCGTTCTTGCCGGTGCGGGTGGAAAGCAAGAAGGAAGAACCCTGCCAATCGGATATGCTCATGCCGAAGGCGGACAGGACCCGGTTTGCGGCCGACACACGGCGTGCCCGCTCACGCCGACGGTCGAACCTTTCGACATTACGGGTATAGACGCCCGGCCGTGCCACGGCATCCGTCCAGTGTTCGTTGCCGCCAATGACACCACAAAGAGAACACATGGTCTTCCTGCCTCATGTCTTGCGAGGGAGCAGGCAACCCCGCCCCCTCTTAAGGTTTACTTGCGTGGGAAACGCTTGGCGAAGTCGTCGGCGATCTCGTTCATCGTGACAAACTTAACACCCGGATGCTTGATCATGTAGGCGTAGAGGCGCTCCAACATCATCAGGACCTGAGGGCGGCCGGCAACGTCAGGATGGATGGTAATCGGGAAAACGGCGTAATCCATTTCGCGGTACACCCAGTCAAACTGGTCACGCCACATCTGCTCGATGTCATGCGGGTTGACGAAGCCATGGCTGTTAGGCGCCTTCTTGATGAACATCATCGGCGGCAGGTCATCGAGATACCACGAAGCCGGGATCTCGATGAGATCGGTCTCCTCGCCGCGGGTCAGTGGCACCATCCACTCCGATGGCTTCTTCGAATAGTCGATCTTGGTCCACTTATCACCAACGCGCACGCGGTAGGGTGTGAAGTCGTTGTGCATCAGCGAATGGTCGTATTTGATGCCGCGCTCAAGCAGCAATTCATTTGTGACATTGGAGAATTCCCACCACGGCGCGACATAGCCGGTTGGGCGCTTGCCGGAGAGCTTGGTGACGAGGTCAATGCACTTGTCGAGAACTTCGGTTTCCTGCTCGCGCGTCATGGCGATCGGGTTTTCATGCGTATAGCCATGAATGCCGATTTCATGGCCGGCTTCAGCCACCGCCTTCATCTGCTCCGGGAAGGTCTCGATCGAATGGCCCGGGATGAACCAGGTGGTCTTGATGCCAAAACGTTCAAACAGCTTCAAAAGGCGCGGGCTGCCCACCTCACCGGCAAAAAGGCCGCGTGAGATATCATCTGGCGAATCCTCGCCGCCATAGGAGCCGAGCCAGCCGGCAACCGCATCAACGTCGACGCCGAAGCTGCAAAAAATCTCCTTAGCCATGGGTACTTCTCCTTCTTTCCTGATTGTTATTGGGTGGTTATTGAGCTGGGATGACCGTCGCTTCGGCCGGATTCCAGCTCAGGCATACATCGCTCCCGGCCGGGAATTGCCCCGGGGGATATTTGTCGACATGGGCTTCGAGGGACACGGCCTTGCCATCGCCGAGCCGTGCGACGAGGTGGGCGATATGTCCCACAACCTCCGAACGCTCGATGCGGGCATCGACAAGATTGCGATTTCCCGCCAGCGCCTCGCGACGTGTAGCGCAATGAAGCTCGACAGCTTCGGCGGGAATGACGAGGTTGACGCGGCCTTTGCTGGCAACTGTCCCGTTCGCTTGACCCGCCAGTGTGCCAATCCCGGTAGAAACGATGATGTCGTCCCCTTCCTGCCCGGCAACCTCACCCGACAGGACCGTATTGCGGCCGATGAATTGGGCAACGAACGGGGTGTTCGGTCGGGTGTAGAGTTGATGCGGAGGGCTGACCTGCTCCACGCGCCCCTGGTTCATCACGACGATACGGTCAGACAGGGCTAGCGCTTCCGACTGGGCGTGAGTGACGAAGATGAAGGTGACCCCGAGGCTCTTCTGAAGGAGCTTCAGTTCGTTCTGAATTGCCTTGCGCAGGTTGGCGTCGAGCGCGCCTAGCGGCTCGTCAAGCAACAGGATGTCCGGCTCGACGACGAGGCCTCGGGCGAGCGCGATACGCTGGCGCTGGCCACCGGAGAGCCGATCTGGCTTACGCTCGGCAATGTCTTCAAGACCGAGTGTTGCAAGAATGCGGTCCACCTTTGCCTCGCGTTCGGCTTTGGCCAAGCCCTTCACCTCCAGCCCGTAGCCGACATTGCGGCGCACAGTCATGTGCGGAAAGAGTGCGTAGTTCTGGAAGATCATAGATGTCGGGCGGCGCTGCGGCGGAACGTCGTTCATGCGCTCGCCCCGGATCATCATATCGCCTGAGGAGATGCCCTCGAAGCCCGCAATCATTCGAAGCGTCGTGGTCTTGCCGCAACCGGATGGACCGAGGAAAGCAATGAACTCACCCTTGTTCACAGACATGTTGAAGTCGATGACGGCCGGCGTACCATTGTCGTAGATCTTGCCGACTTTGTTGAGTTCCAGGTCGAAAATCATTGGGGTCTCCCGAAGTAAGGGCCGGGGACCGGGGCAACTCGCCCCGGTCCGCACGTCTTGGGATTATGCGTTGAGGAATTCGTCCCACTTCTGGATGAGATGGTCATATTCTTCCGGCCACTGGTGCCAGTAAGCCACGTTCTTCGAACGCTCTTCCAGCGAGCCGCCGTCGCGCAGATCGCCTTCCTTAATGCCGCGCTCTTCCGCGCCGACCCAGGGCTTGCCTTCGTACCAGAAGGCGTATTTTTCCGGCGCCATGACATCCTTGATATTGGTGGACGGCGAATAGTAGCCCTGTTCGGAAACGGTGATGCCCGGTTCGCCCGAGAGCCAGTAGTCGGCATAGGCAATTACGGCTTCCCTGTTGGTCGTTCCGGCAATCATCGACGGACCGATGGCCCAGCCACGATAGCCTTCCTTCGGCACGGCATATTTGGCTGGTTTGCCCTGCGCCTTGACGGCCATGACGGCTGGCTGCCAGGCGTCGGAGACGACCATTTCACCCGAGGCCATCAGGTTGACGAGTTCGCCGAAGTCACCCCAGAGGGCCCGGAACTGGCCTTCCTTCTTCTTCGAGATAAGGAAGGCTGCGGCTTCGTCAATTTCGGCCGTCGTCGGATTGCCTGGGTTCTTCACATCGGAAAGGCCAAGCGAATTCATCGCCATGATCGCCTGCCCAAAGGCAATGAGCGGGTCGGTGTTAAGGCCCGACTTGCCCTTCCACTTGGGATCGAAGATGCAGGCCCAAGTATTGGCTTCTTCTGCCGAGACAACGTCCGGATTGTAGCCGATCGAGTCGTAGTTATAGACGGCCGGAACCATATTGAGCACAGTTTGTGCCTCATCGGCCCAGATCTGGCCAATGATCTGCGCAGAGCGATCCCACTTGTCGCTGGGCGTGGTGAAGGTATCGCGGATATTGGCCCAGTTCTTCAGCGATGCGGCAGGGATCGGCTCGACATTGTCGGTCATGGTGATCGACGGCAGACGCTCCGCAATGATTTCCCAGCAATCGTAATCCTTGGAACCCGAGAGGATCTTAGTCTGCGCATCTGGGAAAGTCGCAGCCGTGCCCGAGGTCGTGCCGACGCCGGACGCTTTCTTGAATTCTTCGAGGATGCGCTCCTGTACTGTTACCGAAAGGCCGATGGTGCGGAGTTGCTGACCGGCGAGGTCAGCGGCCTGCGCAAAGGCCATGCGAGAGGACAGGAAGGGCGTACCGGCACCCATGGCAAGTGCCATGGCGCCAGCCGAACGCTTCAGGAGCGAGCGGCGATTTATTTCCGACTTGAACATGTCTCTTCTCCAGTTTGTTTATTGTTCCCCGAGGTCCGCGACCTCTTATTCGCCCCGAATCCGGGGCCGTTCAGTAACGGCCAACGAGTAGGCCGCCATCCACGACCAGCACCTGGCCAGTCATGTATCTCGCGTTGTCAGAAGCCAGGAACGCCGCGACATCAGCGATGTCCTCAGGCGTTCCAAGCCGCCCCATTGGAATGAACTCGGCAGCTTTTTCCGCACCAGCCGGGCCGAGCGAATTCTCTTCCGAAAGGAGCTGGGCGGTGCGGATGTAACCGGGTGCGATGCCATTCACGCGCACGCCTTCGCGTGCCATTTCGACGGCGAGTCCGCGCACGAGGCCGACGACGCCGGACTTGGCAGCGGAATAATGCACATGCTCGTCCCAGCCATAGGCAACGCCCATGATGGAGGAGAGCGCAATGATCGAGCCGGAACGGCGTGCACGCATGCCAGGGGCCGCCGCCCGCACGAGCCGAAAGATACCCTTGAGGTCAATGTCGAAGGTGAGATCCCACTTCTCATCGGTGAGGGCTGAAAGCGGGGTACGGTGGGCGATGCCAGCATTGGCGACAATCACATCGATCCGGCCATGGCGTGCCTCGACATCCGCAACGAGCCTGTCAGTCGCCTCGGTCGAGCGCACGTCGTAGACATGGAACTCGGCAGAGCCCCCGGCGGCCATTATCGCTTCTGCGGTATCTTGCCCTTGTCTCTCGAGGATATCGGTGACCACGACATGATCACCGAGCGCCGCAAAGGCCCTGGCGGCAGCGTTGCCGATGCCGATCCCGGCCCCCGTAACAATCACGATGCGCTTTTTCTGTTCAGTCATTTCACTCTCCGAAATCAAAGCATGACGTCGCCGGAATTGGGCCCAAGGGTCTGTCCGACAAACAGGCTGGCCGCCGGTGAGGCTAAGAACGCGACCGCCTCGGCCACCTCTTCCGGTTCACCGAACCGACCCAGCGGCAGGCCGGCACGTTTGGCAGCACGCCATTCTTCCGAGAGCTCCATGACGAGAGGCGTGTTGATCGGCCCGGGTGCAACCGCGTTGACGCGCACGCCGCGGCTCGACACTTCACGGGCGAGCGCCTTGGTCATGCCGATGATCGCGGCCTTGGCGCTGGAATAGTGGACCAGTTCGATGCCGCCAATCTGGCCGAGCTGCGATGCAACGTTGACGATGGCACCCGTGCTGGAAGCCAGCATGGCCGGCAATACGGCTTTGGTCATGAGGAAGGTGCCGCGCACGTGAACGGCAAACATCCGATCGAAATCGGCAACCTCCAGGTTCTCGAACAATGATTGGTGAGCGATGCCGGCATTGTTGACGAGCAGCGTAACCTCGCCATGGCCGGCGATGGCGGCTGCATGGATTGCCGAAACATCAGCCTCGTTTGAGACATCGCCGGACACAGCGACCGCTTGGCCACCTTTCGTCTTGATGTCGGCGGCAACCGCCTCTGCCCGAGAAAGGGAGAGGTCGTTGACCGTAACGGCGTAGCCATCAGCTGCGAGCTTGAGGGCAATGGCCCGGCCGATCCCGGAACCTGCACCGGTGACGAGTGCGCAACCAGCCATTACGCCTCCTCTTGGATTGCCATGCGCCGCGCCCGGCGGACCGAGAGCCCCATCAGCAGGGCATAAGTGCCGAGCAGCGCGAAGGAAAACAGTGTTGTCAGCACGCCAAAGGCAAAGACGTTGGGGTGCACTTCCACCGAGAAGGTTCCATAAATCGCCAATGGCAGCGTCAGATCACGGCCTGAGGCGAAAAGGGTGCGAGAGAACTCGTCATAGGAGAGGGTGAAGGCAAACAGCATGGCCGAGAGCACGCCGGGGAAGATCAGCGGAAAGGTGATCTTGCGGAAGGTCCGTGCAGGTGTGACGCCGAGCGACCAGGCTGCTTCCTCAACGCTCGGATCGAACCGGTTGAAGATTGCCAACATCACCAGGAAGGCGAAGGGGAAGGTGTAGACGACGTGTAGAACGAAGGCGGTGCCCCACCAGTGTCGGTCGATGCCAAGAGTATTGGCGACGAGGGCCATGCCAAGACCCACGAGTACGCCGGGGACCATCATGCCGAGCACGATGAGATAAAAGACGATGCCGGAGCCACGGAATTTCTGGCGAAAGGCCTGAGCGGCCGCAACCCCGAGCACGGTCGAGACGACCATGGTCATGGCCGCAAGCGCCAGTGAGCGGACCAGGCCCTGTTCGATCGGCAACGGCGCGATGCGCGACGGTGGCGTCAGACCGAAGAGATGCTTGTACCAATAGGTCGACCATTCGATGATCGGGAACTGCGGCCCGCCTTCCGGTCCAGTCTGGAACGAGAGGATGGCGAGCACGACCAGCGGCCCATACAGGAAGACGATGAACAGCGCGGTGTAAACGCCGAGACCAAGCTTGATGCCGGATGCGTTCATGGCTCAGAGCTCCTTCCTGAGGTCGACGACCCTCAACAGGGCGGCTACCACCGCGCCCATGAGAACGGTCAGCACCACGCCGGCGACAGCGGCGAAGGCCCATTTCAAGGATCCGACCTGGGTGACGATGATATTGCCGAGCAGATTGACCTTGCGGCCGGATAGCGCAGCTGATGTGGCGAATTCACCGAGAACCATGACCGAGACGAAGATGGCGCCGACGACCACGCCCGGCATGGAGAGCGGCAGGATGATCGTGCGGAAGATGCGCCAGAAGCTGGCACCGAGATCCTGCGCCGCCTCGATGACCGCGGGGTCGATACGACCGAGCATGAAGGCGATAGGCCCGACCATGAACACGCAGTAGATCTGCGTCATGCCGATAATGACTGACAGCTCGGAAAACAGGAGGACTTCGATCGGCTGGGTGATCACACCGATCTTCATCAGGATCATATTGATGGCACCCTCCTTGCCGAGCATTGGCCGCCAGGCCAGCACGCGAATAAGGAAAGAGGTCCAGAACGGGATGACGCAGAGGACCAGCAGTGCCGTGGACAGCGTCTTGTTCTTAACGAAAAGCCCGACGAAGAGTGCCGCTGGATAGCCCACAAGAAGTGTGCAGGCGAGTACGATCAGCCAGATGCGGATGGTGGTCCAAAGTGCGCTAAGATAGGTCTCGGATGAGAAGAAGGTGACCCAGCTTTTCAGCGTCAGCGTCGGCTCGATCTTGAAAGTGGTCTGCGTCCAGAAGGAAACATAGACCATCATTAAGATTGGCGCGACGAGGAACAACAGCATCCAGAGGACGCCGGGTGCCAACAGCCAGAAGCCGCGGTTTTTTTGCCGGCGGGTCGGGTTTTCCGTCGTCTCGACGGGCATGTCATGGCTGGTAGCGGCCATCGTCATCTCTCATTCTCCGATGCGGCAGGGACGGGTGCGAGGCACGGGTTTCCACGCCAAGGCATCTCCGGTGAAGACATCTCAGGTGAAGACAAGGGCGTCCTCCCGTTTCCAGGCGAGCGCATAGCGCCTCTTCTCCTCGTAGGCGTCCGGCGCCGAATGGCTCAGATGCGTCTCCACCTCGAAAACGCGACCGTCATCGAGCGCGAAAAAGGAATTGATCGCCGCCCCGGAATACTCGCTGGCCACGAAACTGCCCTCGATCGAAACCTCGTCGCCAGCTGGCCGCATGCCCAATGGACGGATCGAGACACGATCGTAGCGGATGGCATAGGCCGGCTGGCCCGTGGACTGGTGCTGACCACCGAGCGGCAGGTTGCCCACGGCACTGCGGAAAGTTTCGCCTGCAACTTCGCCGGTAAAGATGTTGTAGCAATTGAGGAAACGGGCAACGTCGGCGGAAGCGGGCTGGCTGTAGAGCGTGCCGGCATCAGCGGACTGGGCGATGCGGCCACGGTCGAGCACCAGCACGGTATCGCCCATGGCAAGTGCCTCGGTCTCAGATCCCGTGACATGCAGGAAGGTCACGCCGCAGCGTTCGCGGATCGCTCTGAGCTCGCCGCGCATGCGGGTGCGCAGATTTGCATCAAGGGCCCCGAGCGGCTCGTCGAGCAGCACCATGCTCGGCTCGGTCACCAGCGTGCGGGCAAGAGCTACACGTTGCTTCTGACCGCCGGAGATCTGCGTGGTTGCACGATCCTCGAGCCCGGAGAGACCGACCAGAGCGATCATCTCACGGACCCTGGCCGCGACGACCTTCTGGTCGGTGACCGGATCAATAGCACGGTTTTCCAAACCAAAGGCAATGTTCTGCGCGACGCTTAAGTGCGGAAAGAGCGCAAAGTTCTGGAAGACAAAGCCGATACCGCGCTCGTGCGGCGGCACAGTGTCAATGCGTTTGCCGGCGAAGAGAATCTCGCCGCCATCAGGTTGTTCGAAGCCCGCAATGATGCGCAACAGCGTGGTCTTGCCCGAACCACTCGGTCCAAGCAGCGATATGTAGGTGTCTCCGGCAAGTGCTGCATCGATGCCGACCAAGGCAGGCACGCCGGCAAAAGCCTTACGCACGTTCTTGAGTTGCAGGACGGTTGACACGTTTATTTCCACCAGTTGTTAGCCGGAAGACCACCTGCGCACAGCTCCGCTTCCCACCGGACGCGATACGCGTGCGATGAACACAAAAGCTACCGTTCACGCATCGTCAGATGCGCGCCACAGCGATATTCCTGAGCATTTTCGTTTCGTTCCACACTCGGCGCCTCTTCCGGGCGCCTTGACTTTCAAAACCATGCCATGAATGATTTTTGTATTCAATAGACTTTTTTAAATAATTCGAAGATAGATTTTCGGCCGTCGAATTTGATAGAATCCACTCGATATGATCTGCCGATCTGGCGCCTCGCCGAGGCCACTGCAGCCGGCCGCGCGCCACTAGGCCCGCAAATCAGCGCGCCTCGCTCCAACATCGTCTGTTTCTTAGTCAATAACCGTCCGGGACCCTGGAGCGAGACGCTAAGCGCCTCGACTCCAGCCTTAGCCGATTTTGTATTCAATATTCATTTGTGAAATTCTTTCCTTATGCGGCAGAATACGGCAGAGTGCGGCTCACCATCGAGGCGACAGACGACGGAGCAAATGAAGGAAGATCAGGCAGCCAGCAGCACGCAGCGGCGCTA
Source organism: Allorhizobium sp. NPDC080224 (assembly GCF_050281005.1). Taxonomy (NCBI): domain Bacteria; kingdom Pseudomonadati; phylum Pseudomonadota; class Alphaproteobacteria; order Hyphomicrobiales; family Rhizobiaceae; genus Allorhizobium; species Allorhizobium sp. NPDC080224. The sequence goes on along the minus strand of NZ_JBNNWJ010000003.1, from coordinate 72,119 downwards.
CGAGATCGCCGAAGACGTGCTTCGCAGCAACATCGAAATGGGCACCCTGCCACCAGGGCTCGTCCTGCTGGAGGGGCCGATTGCAGATATTCTGCAAACCTCGCGCGCCCCGGTGCAACGCGCCCTGCAGACTTTGGAAGCGGAAGGGCTGGTACATCGCTTTTCCGGTCGTGGCTTCCTTGTTGGACCACCAGGCACGGATAGCGAACCGAACAGGACCGATATCAAGTCGCTTGGGCTCGTGGTTCCCCGCCACGCCGACGAGGCGCTGCAGAGCCGCTCCTCCTGGGAGCGCATTTACAATACCGTAGAGGCGGATGTTGCCGGCTGCGTCGTGTTCGGACGCTATCGCATTATCGAGATCGAGCTCGCCAACCATTTCAATGTTAGCCGCACGGTGGTCCGCGATGTGCTGACGCGCCTGCGCGAACGCGGGCTTGTGCGAAAGAACCAAAGCTCGCACTGGATTGCAGGCCCGCTGACGGCGCAAACAGTCAAGGATCATTTCGTGCTGCGCAAAATACTGGAGCCGCCGGCAATCCGCCTTGGCGCGGCCGCCATAAGCCCGAGACGTCTCGAAACCCTTCTTCACCGCTTGCGCGCCACGGAGGCGACGAGCAACGCGGGATCGCTCAGCGAGATCGAGACCATCCAGTCCGAGTTCATCGAGTGCTGCGTCCTTACGGCTCCGAACGACAGGCTGAAGGACCTGGTGCGCAATAACCTCATGCCGGTGATTGCCACGGACCGCCTGCTGCGCCGTCTTGGCTTGCCTGGCGATCCCGCGATTATTACGGAACTGCGACTGATCACGGAACTGCTTCTGCGTGGCGCTACAGAGGCTGCTGTATCGATGATGGAAACGCATCTCGAAGCTTCGCTGAACCGCACGATCGCCCAGATGAAGATCGTCGCCATCGTACCCGGCCCCAGCGTCACGGCCGCCTATCTGACACCGGTTCTCGATTGATCCATCCGGTGGATCGAGGAATGAACACAGCACAGCGACCGAGACCATTGGAGCCTCCTACGCCAGCGCTTCACGAAGGCTGGCAAGGACTGCCTGCCGCGCCTTGCGCGCTGTCAACGCCTCCTCCATCGTCACCTGCACAAACCGCGTTGGTGTGTGTGGCTGCAATTGACCGATGAGATCCATGTCAGCGGAAATCACCGTGCCGAGCATGAAGTAGCCGCCGCCGGAGACGGCATCGCGGTGCAGAATGATGGGCTCGGTGCCGCTGGGGACCTGGATCGAGCCATAGGGATAGCAGCTGTCAACGATGTTCGAGGGATCGGAGCCTGCGCCGAAGGGCGGCGTACGATCGACGAAATCGAGCTTGCGACCGCCTCGGAAGCGGTAACCCATGCGATCGGCCTCAGGCGCCACTTTCCAGGTGTCCTCGAAAAAGTTCCGGCCCGCTTCCTCGGTGATGCGATGCCAGTAGAGACCTGGCAGGACGCGCAGTTCGGCCGGCATTCCGGGCCTGCGGCGCAAAACTTCGGGAATGGACTTTCCTTCAACCGCGCTCCGCGCTTGCCCGACGGGGAGATCGTCGCCAGCAGCAAGCGGCCGACCGTTCAGGCCACCAAGCGCACCGATGGCATAGGTCGAGCGGGAACCGAGTGCCAGCGGCACATCGATGCCGCCTGATATGGCGATGTATATGCGGGCACCGGTCTTCAGATAATCGAAGGTCAGGACCTGGCCTGCTTTGACCTTGAAGGCCGTCCAGCCGGGTTTTTCCTCGCCATCGACCTTGATCGGCATGTCGGCGCCGGTGACGGCGACCATGGCATCCTTTTCAAACTCGAGCTTCGGTCCAATGAAGACGGCTTCGAGGCCAGCAGCCCCCTCGTCATTGCCGACAAGCAGATTGGCAGCTTTCAGCGCCAGCCGATCCATGGCGCCGCCGAGCGGGATGCCGAGGTGGAAATAACCCGGTCGACCGAGATCCTGGATGGAGGTGGCAAGACCCGGATGAAGAACCTTAATGGCCATGGAGAATGTCCTCCAGCTTTGCGTTGTAGCCGTCGATGCCCTTGCTGAATTCGTTGAGGTCGAACTTCACTTCGCGGATCGGCGGGGAGAAGCGGCCCTTGTCGACATCTTCCACCGCCTGATCGTAGCCGTCGCGATCGACAGGCTTGAACTTGACGATGTCGCCGGGGCGGAAAAAGACCATGAAGTCCTTCAGGTAGGACGTCGTCTGGGTCGGGTCGTAGATCGGCATCGGCGTGATGCCGAACATCTGATAGCCGCCAGCACCACGCACCGAATAGATGCAGCCAAAGCAGCCGCCATGGCCGACAGTCAGACGCGGGGTGTCCGTGCGCGGGCGCAGATATTTCGGCACTTCGATCTGCCGCTGACGCTCGACCATCTGATACATGAAAGGCAGGCCGGAAACGAAACCGACCATCGAGACGAACCAGGGCGAGCCGGCGTGGGCCTTGATGAAATCGTCAACCGAGCCGTAATTGTTGATCCTGGCTGCATAGTCGAGATCGGTACCCGAGGGATCCTGATGGCGCTCGCGGAAACGCATCAGCGTCTCATGGGTCCAGGGATCGTTGTAAAAGACCGGGATTTCGACGATGCGGGTGGAGATCACAGGCTCGGCCTTGGCCGCCGCAAGCTCGATCGCCTGCACTTCCTTCAAAATGTCGTTTGGATGAATGACGTCGGGGTCGAACTTGATCTGGAAGGAGGCATTGGCCGGGCAGATTTCGGTAATGCCCTTGATTCCGGCCTCACGGATGCCGTTGGTCATCGCCATCGAGTTGAAGAAGGCATCGAGGGACATTTCATCGGAGCATTCGACAAACAGATGTTCGTCGCCGCCGAATGTATATCGCATGGGCATCACGCAACCTCCTTTGGTGGAACAGCGGTCTGGAACGCGGTGTCCAGCCAGGGTTCGAGGAACCGGGTATGGACATCGCCAGAGGTGACGGCGGGGTCTGCAGCCAGCGCCTGGTGCAACGGGATGGTCGTGGCGAGCCCCTTGATCTCCAAGGTCTGCAGCGCCTCGCTCAGGCGTGCGATGCATCTTTCGCGGGTCTCGCCCCAGACAATCAGCTTGCCGAGCAGCGAGTCATAGAAGGGCGGCACCTGATAGCCGGCATAGAGCATGGTGTCGAAGCGGATGCCCTGACCTTCCGGAACCGTCAGCGCCTCGACCGTGCCGGGTGCCGGCAGGAAGCCGCGCGCCGGGTCCTCGGCATTGATGCGGCATTCGATGGCGTGCCCCTGGACCTTGATCTCTTCCTGACGGACCGAAAGCCTGGCGCCGCCTGCAATGCGTATCATTTCCTGCACGAGATCGATGCCCGTGACCATTTCCGTCACCGGATGCTCGACCTGGATGCGGGTATTGACCTCGATGAAATAGAATTCTCCACTCGCCTCGTCATAAAGATATTCGACCGTACCGGCGCCGCGATATTTGACCTCACGAGCAAGTGCGACCGCACTGGCGCAAAGTTTTGTGCGCACGGCATCCGGCAGGCGGAAGGCTGGCGCCTCTTCCCAGACCTTCTGCCGGCGACGCTGCAGCGAACACTCGCGCTCGAAGCAGTGGACCGCATCCATGCCGTCACCGAGTACCTGGACCTCGACATGCCGGGCACGAGTGATGACCTTTTCGACATAAAGTCCGCCATCACCGAAGGCAGCGAGCGCTTCGGCGGAAGCCTGCGGGAAATGGCGTTCGAAATCTTCTATGGTCTCGGCGATGCGGATGCCGCGACCACCACCACCGGCAGCCGCCTTGATCATCACCGGAAACCCGATCCCTGCGACAACAGCGCGGGCGGCGTCGAGATCGTCGATGCGACCTTCCGATCCGGGCACAGTGGGTACGCCGGCCTTCTTGGCAACCTTGCGAGCCTCGACCTTGTCGCCGAGCAGTCGGATGGCGTCCGCACTCGGCCCGATGAAAATGAGGCCTGCATCCACCACCGCTTGCGCAAAGGAAGCATTCTCGGAGAGGAAACCGTACCCCGGATGAACCGCATCGACGCCTGTCTCTGCAGCGGCCTTCATCACGGCTGCGATATTGAGATAGGACTTGGCGGCAGACGGCGGCCCGATTTCGACCGAAGCATCGGCCATCTTCACCGCCAGCATGTCCCGGTCGGCGGCGGAATAGACCTGCACGGTGCGGATGCCGAGGGCCTTTGCGGCCCGGATGATCCTGACCGCGATTTCACCCCTATTGGCGACAAGGATCGAGCGGATGGTCATGCCTCGACCTCGGCAATCACCTGGCCGGCCATGATCGGTTCATTGTCTTCGGCGATGAAGACGACGGCTGCACCGGCGACATCTGCGCGGATCTCGTGAAAAGTCTTCATCACCTCGATGAGGCCGATCACCTCGCCAACAGCGACGGTTTCGCCATCGGCCTTGAACTCAGCGGCATCCGGAGCCGGCTTGCGGTAGAAGGTGCCGGGAAGTGGCGATCTGATCTCGAGCTTGCTCATCTTTGTCTCCGGTTACTTGATGATTTCGGACAGGGGCGCGATCCGAATGCCTTCCGCAACCAGAGCCTCACGCATCTGGCGGACGATATCGAGTGCGCCGAGCGTGTCGGAATGGAAGCAGATGCTTTCAAAGGGGATGTCGATGTCCTTGCCGCTCACTGTCGTGACGGTACCATGGGTGCAGGCGCGCACCACCTTGCGGGCGATCGCTGCAGCATCCGGGCGTCCGACATCGCGGGTAAAGACAATCGACCCGCTCTCGTCATAATCCCGGTCGGCATAGAATTCGCGCACAACGGGCTGGCCGGCCTCGATCGCTGCCCTTTCTGTGGCAGACCCTGCCATGCAAAGCACATAGGCATTGGGCGCGACGGTGCGCATATACTCAACGAAGATCTGTGCCAGTTCGGCATTGACCGCCATCTCCATATACAGTGCACCATGCGGCTTCACGTGCTGGAGGCGCGCCCCGTGGCGCCGAGCAAATTCGCGCAGGGCTCCGACCTGATAGACCACGTCATTGACCAGTTCCCGGGCCGTTCCATTGATCTTGCGACGACCGAAACCCTGCAGATCGTCATAGCCGGGATGGGCCCCGATCCCGACGCCATGCTGCACGGCTGTGCGCACCGTATGGTCCATCAGATTGGGGTCGCCGGCGTGAAATCCCGTCGCGATATTGGCGGAACTGATGAGCCCCATCAGCACATCGTCGTCCGTATCCCCGACGCGCCAGCGACCGAAGGCTTCGCCCATATCGCAATTAATGTCCACGACTTCGAGTGCCACGTTTCGCCCCTGTCCTGCCTGTTTTTTACGCACACACCGGTGACGCTTCTGTTTTGATCAGAAAATGGTAGGAAGAATTAAATCATTTGAAAAATTCTATTTTCAGAAGCAAGATATCGAAAATTCAGATGACGTATTGTCCGCGCTGTCGATAGAAATCGCTCACGATATCAGAAATTTAGTTAGTTTTCGCACGTATTGGATAGCAGGACATTTCGGACATTCTACCCCGCCATCTGATTTTCCAATGGCCGACATAAACGAAACAGATTGGAACTCCAATGTCGCTCAGCCTTCGCCAAATTCGCTACTTCGTCGCCACGGCAGAAGCGGGACAGGTATCTCAGGCCGCGATCAATCTGGCGATTTCGCAGTCGGCGGTAACGACCGCTATCAAAGATCTGGAAGAGACGATTGGTGCAGCGCTTTTTGATCGCACGCCGCATGGCATGGACCTGACCGGCGCCGGTCGGCGGTTTTTATCCCAAGCCTATGAGATCATGCGCAAGGTAGAGGAGGCGACGCAGCCCAGCTTCGTTTCGGAAGAAGTTACCGGCACGCTCAGCATCGCAGCGACATATACCGTCATGGGCTATTTCCTGCCCTTCCACATCGAGCGCATGAAACGCCAATTTCCCGGCTTATCGATCCAGCTCTTTGAGATGAACAGGGAATCGGTCGAGGAAGGGCTTTTGGCCAATCGTTACGACATTGCCGTGATGCTGACCTCCAATATCCTTAACCCGGAGCTGATCGCCGAAAAACTCTTGAGTTCGCAGCGCCGCCTCTGGGTGCCGGCACGCCATCGATTGCTGAGCGAAAGCCAGATCGGCCTGAGAGACGTCGCAGAGGAAGATTACATCATGCTAACAGTCGACGAGGCGTCACACAGCTCCATGAAGTACTGGAGCCAGACCCCGTATCTCCCAAAAATCACGCTTCGAACGTCATCGGTGGAGGCCGTGCGCTCGCTGGTGGCAAATGGACAAGGTGTCGCGATCCTCTCGGACATGGTGCACCGCCCTTGGTCCCTTGAAGGCAGACGGATCGAAACGATCCTGCTTACCGATCCGATCCCCTCCATGGATGTCGGCTTGGCCTGGAAGCGGAACGCCGAGTTCAGCCCTGCCATGGATGCTGTCAGAGCTTATTTCCGTCGGTCATTCAATATCCCGGAATGATGGTGATGGTCGTACGCTGGTTCAAAAGAATGCGCCAATGCTGATCCTTAAGCTCTTGAAAGGATTCGAACCTTCAAATGAATTGACGAATGCTGAACCTACTGACTGTATTGGATATATTGGTCTGACAAACGACCATCTAACGCGCTGAGCGATATGTCACCGCAAAAGGATCGTCGTTCAGCGCGTTAGATGCCCGCTCCGTCATTCAACTGTGGCACCAAGACGAGGTCCTTATCTTTGATCAGATCCCTCATATCGGCTACACCTTATTCCTATGGTCGGACGAGCGATTCTATCACTACCCGTCCAGCTGAAAATGAACGACAATGCATGAGGGGCTCCAAGTGAACTTGGCATCTAATGTTGTACCGCTTCGAGCTCCTACACCTGTGCAGAAGCCTAACGAATTGCCAACCCGCGCAACCCGTTACCCTGATCTGCGCTATATGGGATCGAAATCGCGGCTACTGCCGTGGATATTTGAGACCTTGAACGGACTGGATTTTGAAAGCGTTCTGGATCCATTTTCCGGTACAGGATGTGTTGGCTATCTGTTCAAATCCATGGATCGTCGAGTGATAGCCTCCGATTTCATGAACTTTTCGAGCTTGGTCGCTCGGGCCACAATCGCGAACAACAAAGTGCACTTGGATGGAAAAGCAATCCGCCGCCTGATTGATGGCACCCCCCCAGCGCACAATTTCATCGAACAGAATTTCGACGGCGTCTTTTACACAAGGGATGACCTAAGATTTCTGGACCGGATCTCGGGAAACATTCGGCAGCTTCAGGATCCCTACGAGCAGGCTCTGGCATTTGCGGCCTTGTTTAGGTCTTGCCTCAAGCGTCAGCCACGTGGCGTCTTCACAATATCCGGCGATCTCTCACATTATGATGATGGGCGCCGCGATCTGAGACTGTCAGTCGAGGAGCACTTCCTGGAGCAAATCGAGGTTTACAACAATGCCGTTTTCGACAACGGCCGCCGAAATAAGGCTCTTCGCTCCGACATCTTCGAGTTGTCAAACGAGCGGGTTGACCTCGTCTACTTAGACCCCCCATACGTGCCGAGATCAGACGATAACTGCTACACCAAGCGATACCACTTCCTTGAGGGCCTCTCTTGCTACTGGCAAGGCCTGCCGATCGATAAGACGACAAAGGTCAAGAAGATCGCTAAGCGGTACACGCCATTCAGCTACCGCAAAGAAGCAGTCGATGCTTTCGACCGTATGTTTGGCCGCTTTGCAAAAAGCAAAATTGCACTCTCGTACAGTTCAAACGGCTTTCCAGATCTCGAGCAGCTCGTCGAATTGATGGGAAAGCACAAAACTTCAGTCACTGTCTTCGAGAAGCCTCACCGATACCATTTTGGCACCCACAGCAAAGTGGCACGGGCCAACGTTGTTGAGTATCTGATCGTGGGGCAATAATGCAGTCTAAAGACCAGTCTCTGGAAGAAGTCATAGATAGCCTAAGCCCTCTCGCGGTTGATTGGATGGACGACAAAGCGGCAGAAGCGATCGCCACCTTGTCAGAGATCCCGCAAAAGGCTTCTTACTCCCGCTCAGACATAGAAGCATTGCTGGATGATGATTTCGAACGGGGCCTCCTTTGCAGTCGCCTTTTTCTAGCTCTTTCGAAAGACAGCATGGAAGCGGAACTTACCCGGATCCTCGGCAAGGGTGGAATCGGTGTTAAACGCTATAAGTCCGACCGGGCGACGTTCATTTCCGCACTTGAAAGCCTACAACTGCGCGAGGCAATGGCTACAACTGTCAACTACGAACCGGTTTGGAGCGACATTCTTGTCGAGCGCCTTCGGTCTGGCAGGGGATCTGCCATTCAAGGCCAACGCCGCGGTCGCGGCCTGGAGGACTTCGCTGAGGCGATGGTGAAAGAAGTTTTCGGAGAGAGCTACGAGACACGGTGCACTTTCACGGGTGCAGACGGTAAAACGGCCAAATGCGACGTCGCCGTACCGGACAAGAGCCGACCGAGGATCGTCATCGAAGTGAAGGGTTATGGGGCTACTGGTTCGAAGATGACCGACATAATTGGTGATCTTGATGCCATCATCGACGCAATGCGTCGAGACACTTACCTTTTGTTCATAACAGACGGCATGACCTGGAAAAACAGGCTTTCTGATCTTAAAAAGATTGTTGATCGACAGAATCAGGGAAAGATCGCGCGCATCTACACGACAAAGATGCGCGAGGACCTCTTGCGAGATTTAAAGGATTTGAAGTCGATAATCGGCGTCTAGATCAGTGTTGTCGCCCACAAATATCACTGGTTACCGTTAACAAGTCCCGCGAGACCATCAGGCGTTTTCCAGTCTGCAATTGCATCATGCAACATCCATGGAGACGGTGCGCTCAGGGTCACTTCAGCGCTGTCAGTCGCTGTGAAATGGCACCACTCGAACTCATCTGAGGCCCACTCCCCCAGAACTTCGCCGTCGACTAACAGCACATCTCCTTTGAAATCTCGATTATGGTACCCAGTCAAGATGATGCCATAGCGGATCATAGCCCCTGCGTCGGTCATATCGCAAATAGCTCGAAACTGAGAACGCAGAAGATCGATGTTCGGGGCCGTGAGGTGCCCGATATCGAAGACCTTGTATCGCAAGGTTCCTTTATAATGGCTGTCGGCACAATCTACATGGATTTCACAGGAAAGATCGCCATAGAAGTCAGTATGAGTGCTCATTGAGTTCCGCGCGTTGTTTGGTTTGCAGACCATGACCAGTCTACCGCCGTCTCTCCGTTCTGTCAGCTCTATCCATTGACCAGGATCACACGACCTAACGAGCCAAGAGTATTCCACATTTGCTGGTAGCGCTCCATAGCGACACGCTAGATTGCCGCAGAATGTAAGTGCTTACTTAGTAATTAAGGGTCTGCGATGCAGCCTCAGCTTTGATCAATGAAAGAGCAACGTTATTTGAGGTATCGGAGAAGCGTTTCAGGTACTCTCCATAACTCGACACTTTAGGGTGAATTCTCGCTGCACCGAATGACAATAAAAAAGTGCCGAGCATTGATAACGCTTCAGGATCAGCACGATCTGTTTCTTTGTTCTTTATAAGCCTCAAAACCTCACTGGAAGCGGCGAATGCCGCTAACTCTGTAGCGGCAAAAACGGGCCGTTTCTGTTCCGCTGACTTTGCAATCAGAATGGTCCTGACACACCAAGCAATCCGTCGATTGAGGAGAGCCTGATGATGGCTCTGCCGCCCGAAGTCGACAATGAACCAGCCAAGGTCCGATGCTTGGGCGATTTCATGTTTGTAGGATTCACGCAGAACAAAATGTTTTCGCAACAGGTCGAGCTGGTCGCACGGATCATAGATCGCTTTTGCCTCGCGTGTGATATGACAAACGAATAAATCGCCGTCCTTCGCTCGTCTCAGCAGATCGTGTAGGGGATAGATTGATGTTGACAAATGCCCCTTCTGGACATGCTGCGGCCCATCATCGTGTGAAATAAGCAGCAAATCGGTATCAGAGTAGATGTCTTCATCACCCCGAGCGTGGCTGCCAAACAATAACATCGCCGAAATAGTCATGCAAAAGGCCTGCGCGCGCCGGTCATGCTTCAGAACCCCCGGTCTTAACCCTTCGAAGCGCTTCCACGGACAAGCGCCGCACGACTTCTCTGGTCTGGATGACCTCATCGAGATTCTTAAGCACCAGCTGCTGTTTCTCGGGCTTCAGAAGCCCCGGCTCAACGTCTAGGTTGTGCTCATTGATGATGTAGAAAGCCGCGCTTAGACGTGACGGCACTCGCAGTTCCTCATCTACCATCTCGTATTCCACTGCTACTGCAGCCTGCTTCACAAGATCTAGCTTCGGATTGGGAACCAGTGTGAGCTCCATCGTGTGATGCCATTCAAGATCCAGATCAGCAGTCACGCTACTAGGTCCGACAATGACAGCGCTGGCGATGCGGTTCAGGCTGTAATCTCTGAAGTCATTATGCTCTCTTGACCAGGCACGTACATACCAGCGGCCCGCAGCAAACAAAAATGAATGAGGTGCGATCGATCGCGTGCCGGCAGGTGTACCCGTCAGTGAGGCGTACTCAATGTTAAGTTCAGCATTCTGCTTTATGGCATCTAGGATCTGGATGAGCTTGTCTGGGCTGGTCGCGCGCCGCTTGATGAAGCCCACCACGTCGACAGGTGGTGCTTCTGAAAACCAAGTGTCTGATGCGCTCATCCAACCGTTCTTTACCGCCATGAGCTGCAAAAGATATCGGTCAGAGAACGAGCCGATAAATTCAGGCCGGTATCCTTCTGTCCGGACAAAACTCTTGAGGCTTCGGTCGTATTTTAGGTTTCGCTCAGCTCGAGACTGGTACTGCGCGATATCGGACGACGCTTGCTGCTCCGAGATGCCGAAGAAATCCACAAGATCTTTTCTATTAAACGATCCATCCCAAAAAAGCCGAAAGTCGATAAATTCTAACCTCTTAGCAACCCCCCATCTCACCTCACGGTCCGCGATATCCGTCATACGTTCGTCTCCTTTTCCGATTCATCCAGAAAAGATGCATCGCATTACTTGATTGGTTCACCAATCGTCCCTACCTTTTATGGAGGCACAGAAGGATGCCGTCAACGCATCGGAAATGGCAGTGCGTCAATCGTCGGGGATTCAACTCGACCTAAGCGCGTATCAGCAACACAGGTTCGGGTGAGGCTTAACCCATGACAGCGAAGACTACACATTTCAAAGTCAACAACGGCGACATGACCCTAATCAAGACAGGCGAAGGCAACTTCATCGTTGTTGATATCAACATTCGGGCTTCCGCCGATGACCCAAACGATGATGCACCGGATGTAGCCAAACAACTCAAAGACCGCTTGTCTCGCGACGAAGATGGTAGGCTCTACATCGACGCCTTTATGCTGACCCATCCAGACGCTGATCATTGCCGAGGGCTGGAAAAGCACTTTCACCTGGGCCCGTTGGATCAGTGGAAGAAGGCAGACGATAAGATTGTCATCCGTGAGATGTGGTCATCACCGATCATCTTCCGTCGGGCATCTCGGAAACACTCGCTCTGCCCAGATGCTAAGGCATGGGCCGCGGAAGCGCGTCGACGGGTTCGCGAGTTCCGGGCGAATGGCTATGCCTATGATGGCGACCGAATTAAAATTCTCGGCGAAGATATCGACGGCAAAACCGACGACTTGACTGAAATTCTCGTCACGGGTGGCGATGTGTTCCAGACAATCAGAGGAGTGACTGACAATACGTTCTCAGCGCACCTTCTCGCTCCGATCCTGGCGGAGAACGACGAGGAAGCCGAGTTCTTGAGCAAAAACAACTCGAGCATTGTCATCAATATTTCCCTTGGAAAAACAGATCTCCAATACCCCAGTTACTATCTCCTCGGAGGCGATGCGGAGGTCGGTATCTGGGAGAAACTCTGGGGCAAATACGGTGATGACCCGACTCAGTTTCAGTATGACGTCTTAATCGCGCCTCACCATTGCTCCTGGCATAGCCTTTCGTGGGACAGCTGGTCTGATTTCGGGGAAGATGCGGAGGTCTCCGATGATGCAAGGTCTGCGCTCGGCCAACCGATCTCGGGTGCCTCGATCATCGCAAGCAGCAAAGAAATCAAAGACGATGATTCCGACCCACCCTGCATTCGTGCGGAACGCGAATACAAGTCGATCTTGAAGCCGGTCAATGGGCAATTCACCTGTCTGGGAGAACTTGCCGGCGACGCGCCGCTGGAGTTCGAGATCACCACGTCCGCTGGGCCGAAGCGGCTCGAACGCTCAGTCGCTTCTAAACTTGCAGCACCGACTATTCTTGGCCTTTCCGGAGCGGCGGCGGGAAGCCAAACCGCGCTGGGCTCACAGCCATTCAAGCACGGTGATGACGATTGAGCACGCCGTCCCCCGCAATCCAGAGAGCGGTGCGCCAAATACTGGCGCATCCTCGTGTCGTTCGGGTTGAGAACAACCTCGAACAGGACATGTCGCTAGTGGCTCATGTCGATGCTGGTCTGGGTAGCCGATGGCAAGCAGAGGGCGCCAGTCCGAACGGCGTTTTTGCGGTTGAGCCTGTCACGATCCAATTCTCGGAACACTATCCGAATAGATGCCCGGAAGTCGCCCTCCGGCACGACTTTGATCGATCGCACCCGCATCTATTGCCCGGGAGCCCAGATCAGCCGCCTCGACCATGCTACATTGACGGTCACCCGCATGACTTTCTGCGGCTCCGTGGGATGCACGGTGTCATGTCACAGCTTGCCAGCTGGCTAGAAAAAGCGGCGGCGGCGGAACTCATTGACCCGAGCCAAGGTTGGGAACCGGTGCGACGCGATCGCCTTGACGACTACGTGGAGGTTGATGCAGACGCCCTTCGAGCACTAGTCACCAAAGACGGTGGAGGCGTTTTTTTCAGGACCCCGTTTACGACGATCGGCGAAGGCAACCGTCGCTCGATGTGTTGTCACGTACTTGAACGGCTGCAACTTAGAGAAAACGTAGCGCAAGCCCTCCAGAGACAGTATGGGCAGATCGGCATTGCGGTCGTCGTTTGGCCTGGTCGCTCTCCGGAGGGCGGAGAGCTCATCGCCGCAGCCTATTCTCCGGAAACAGTAGCGAATGTCGGGGATCTATTTGAACGCGCCACCTCCTTCGGCCTTTTCAGACAGCTCGATTCGCAGCTTGGGTTGATCCGCAGGCGGCTTAACGGGATACCAGCTGGCGTCCCGAAGGTGATAGCAGTCACCCTTCTCGTTCGCCGGCCGATGGGGATCATCGGACATGGATCTCGGATTGAGATCCTCCCGTACGTTATTGAAGTTTCAACGCCGGACGACTTGGCGCCTGGCAGCCTCTGCCCTGTACGATTGGCCGCCCACAGAGAGGCGGTCAGTTCGAAGCTTATGGCAGCCATGAGCGGAGGTGAAGACGTCACGGACCCACCGAACTGGACCTTACTCGGCGCGGGCAGCGTCGGATCCAAACTGGCGCTTCATCTCGCCAGAGAGGGAAAAGGGCCGAGGGTTGTTATCGACAGTGGCTTGATGCGCCCTCACAACTATAGCAGGCACGGTCTACTTCCGCTGTCTCGATTTGACGCGCTGAATGACGTCAAAGCTCAGGCATTAAGCTATTCAGTCAAAATGCTTGGAGGTGCCTCGACCGGCTACTATTCAGATGTCAATTGGCTTGCCTCTGAGGGGACGAGCGAAGAATGGAAGGTTGCGTGGCCGCGCGATACGCAGATCCTCGTTGACGCAACGGGCTCACCATCTGTGACGGATGCGCTCTGCTTGCCGAGAATAGTCGAGTCCCGACCCCGTGTCGTCGAAACGAGCCTTTTTGCTGACGGCCGCATCGCCTATCTTGGGTTAGAGGGGCCCGGCATCGACCCAACAGTCCAAGACCTTGCAGCCGAGAGTTATCGCATCTTCGCGGCCAATGAGACTTTACGCAACCTTGCATTCAACAGTGACGGAACTACTGTCTCCATTGGCCAAGGCTGTTCAACAGTCACAGCTCGGATGTCGGATGCCTGTCTTTCAGCACCAATCCCGGCCATGGCGAGACAAATTTCAAAGCTACTCAACGAGGGCCTTACTGAAGGCCTTGGAACCATAACTATCGGTCTCGTGGCTGACGACTTGCTCAGTCAAACGTGGTGGAAACATGAGATCCCTAGTTTCATTAAGCTAACAGGCGACCATCAAGACGCACCTTCCGTCCGGATATCGCAACATGTCTCAAATCAGATTGACAAGACGATTGGGTTATTCCAGGGCGTGGAGACAGGTGGCGTTCTGATCGGCCGCTTCAATGAAAGCACCAACAGCTTTCACATTGTTGATCTCATCGAGGCTCCCGCGGACAGCAAGTTTACCGCCAGCCTTTTCTCCCTTGGCATCGCCGGACTGCCGGAACTCATTGCAGAACATGCAGCCCGAAGCCATGGAACGCTCTACCCGGTTGGAACTTGGCACAACCACCTTTCTGATACTTCAGCGTCAAAAACTGACTACGCCACGGGCGTTCAATTAGCGTTTGGCCAGAGATTTCCAGCCGTAATTCTGATCCGGACGCCCTCCGAATATCACGGACTGGTTGTGGAGGCTTCGGGGGCCACCAACGAAAAGTCAGTCCTAGCGACAGCCTATCGCGTTTCAGAGAAGGGAGCGTGAATTGGGTATTCTCAAGCTTTTCGATGCCTACACAATTAGAGCTAGGATTGTACCTGCCCTCATCGCCGGATTGCCTACGCTTGCCTTCTTGTTCTTAATCATTCCTTGGGATCACTTCAGTGTTTCCCAGGCCATTTCAGCTACGATGGCATTCGTCCTGCTTTTGGCTTTTGCGGACCTCGCACGTTACCTAGGGAAAAAGGTCGAAGCAAAACTCGGCACACGAACAACGCCGGAGCTGTGGTTTCGCGAGAACCAGGTGATCGATACGATATCCAAGGATCGGTATCGAGACTTCGTTGCGAGGCAACTCGATGTGTCCCAACCATCGGCAGACAGCGAAATTTCCACCCCGGAAGCCGCGCGCCAGTTCTATTTGAGCGCGGGAACTTGGCTGAGAGATAATACCCGTGACAAGAAGAAATTCCGCATTCTGGCTGACGAGCTATCAAGCTACGGATTTCGGAGAAACCTACTTGGCCTAAAGCCGGTTGCCCTTATCCTAAATTTCCTGGTCCTTCTGTCGTGCTTAATTGCAATGATGGTGGACTTGCCTCTCGATCTGCCGGCGTTGGACTCATCGGGTAGATTGGTGACGGCGATCATCGCTGTTGTTTTTCATTCGGCCTTTATGACGTTTTTCGTCACGAAGGACTTTGTGCGCCAAGCGTCTCAATCCTACGGCATCCAGCTAATTCTGTGTTGTGAATCGCTCATGACCGCAGCCAACACAACTCCTCGTAAGCGAACGCATAAGACAGCGGCGCCTTAGGCGTTTACCCCTACAACACGCCCCACGCCCGAAACCTCCCCCTCCCCGTCATCTCGCGGAGCCCAAGCTCCAACACGATCCGCCGCGCCGCCTGCGGCGTCACCTCGAGCGTCTTTGCGACCATGCCGGCCGACACCAATGGCTTTGCAATCACCAGCTCAACCAGCTCCGGCAGTTTTGACGACGTCCGCCGTCCCTCCAGCTTTCGGTCCATCATCGTTTTCGCAAGAGTCAGCCGGTCATGCTCTTTCAAGCCGATCTCGGCGGCCGCCAAGAATCCGTGAGCAATGGCGAGCAACCGGCTCTCCCGATCACGATGCCGGCGCCGGTCGACCGGAATTGTTTTGAGGCCCAGATTGATGGTGGCCAGGTGCGCGCCTGACGTGACGCCGGCCTGGCGCAGGATGGAGGCGGCAAATAGCCGGCCGAGCCAAGGTGCATGCTGCAGGACGGCAAGCTCGTTCCAGGCATCGAGGGCGACGATGGCCTGCAGCACCGCCGGCAAGTTTTCGGCCTGACGCAATACGCCATGCCATTCATCGAGCCGGGCATCCTCGTCCCAGTCGAGATCATAGACAAGCGGATCGGCCGGAGCCCGGCCGGGCTTTTTGGCTCGTTTGATCGCAGCGTCAGAGCGCGCGAGTAGCGCATCGATAGCAGCATAGTCGACGCCGGGCAGGTTTTCGACGTCGTCTGCGACGTCCCCCTCCCCTTGCGGATCGTTCGCGACCGCGGGCCGGATAGCATCGGCGGCCGTTGCCTCGTCCCCGCCGCCTGACCCGATCTCCGACGTTTTCCGTAGCGAGCGGATGCCGTCGGCGGAAAACGCCCAGCCGGGTGGTTGGGCGGCGATGCGCCTGCGGGTGCGCAACACGTCGCGGGCGATTGTCAGCTCATGGGTGGGCGTGCGAATATCGCGGGTGGCGTCGTGGAGGACGAGGTCTTCCAGGTGGACGAGTTCGCCGTCCATCCACAGCGAGGCACAGGCATCAGAGAAATGGGATCGTTCGATCCAGCCCTGGCCAACCGGTGAACGGGAAATACGCTCGTCCAGACGCGTAAGCGCGGTACCGGCGTCGAAGGCCGGCCGCATCAGGGCGTTTATGCTGATTTTCGAGAGACCGTAAGCCATTGAAATCATGGTAAATGATTTCTTAAAAAAACTCTATATGAATATTACGGTTCCTCACATCGTATAATTGACAGTTGAGGGCCTGACCTCCGATAAGTAACCCTTATCGGGGGTGTGCGAGTCTGTTAGGTTGACCAACCCCAAGACAAATGCCTAAGATGTGGAAATCCGAACTGGAGAAAGCGTCCGATGAGCACTACCGTCAAGATATCAGAGGCCAAGGCGCATCTTTCGGAGTTGTTGGCGCGTGTCGAGGCCGGCGAAGACGTCATTATCGCGCGGGGCAACGACCCGATTGTGCGGCTCTCGCGCGTTCGCAAAGAGACCGACCGGCAAATTCTGCTCGAAGAGGTGCGAGCCGCGCGCGCCAAGATGCAGCCCGTGACGCATGAGGAGATCATGACGTGGCGCAACGAGGGGCGCCGGTGACGGATTTTGTGATTGATGCATCGATGGCAATCGCCTGGTTGCTTCCTGAAGAATTTACAGATTCCGCCGATGCGGTGGTCGCGACGATATCGGATGCCTGCATCGCCCCGTCTCTATTCTGGTTCGAGGTTCGCAATATCTTGGCGATGGCCGAACGGCGAGGGCGGCTCGGAACGGGTGGCGCATTGATTTCCATGGAACGGTTGCGCAGATTGCCGATCGACGATGCCGGGATTGGCAGCGACAGCGCGATCCTGCTCTTGACCGCAAGCCATGTCATCAGCGCCTACGACGCAGCCTATCTCTCCCTGGCACTCAACAGGAACTTGCCTTTGGCAACTCTGGACCGGAAGCTCGCCAATGCGGCTCGCAAGGAAGGTCTCACCGTCCTCGGGCCGTATGCGCATGGCGACTGAACCGGATGCGTTGGCCCAGCGCGTCGCAGAACTCGACACCATTGCTGCAGTGTTGCCGATGGAGCGGCGCGACGAACTGGCGGAATTGCTGACCGATCAGGACATCGAGACCCTTCGCCATCTGGTCAACGAGGGCATGGGTGCCAACACGCTGCGCGCGCTGACCTCCGATCTTGCCTACCTGCAGGCTTGGTCGCTGGCGGCGACAGGACGCTCGCTTCCCTGGCCAGCACCCGAAGCGCTCCTTCTGAAATTCGTCGCGCATCACCTGTGGAACGTTGAGAAGCGTCTGACGGACCCGGAACACGGGATGCCGGCAGATGTCGACGACAAGCTCCGGAACCAAGGATTTCTGCGGACGGTCGGACCGCATGCGCCTGACACCGTGCGCCGGCGCCTGGCCACCTGGTCGACGCTGACGAAATGGCGCGGGCTCAATGGCTTTTTCAGCTCCCCTGCCCTTAAATCCGCTATTCGACTGGCCGTGCGTGCGACACCGCGGCCAAGGAAGCGGAAAAGCGCCAAGGCCGTCACAGGCGATATTCTTTCCAGACTCATCGCAACCTGCTCGACCGGGAGCCTGCGTGATCTCAGAGACCGGGCGATCGTGATGGTCGCCTTCGGCTCTGGCGGCCGTCGCCGCAGCGAAATCGCCAGCCTCAGGGTCGAGCAGCTGCGGCCGGAAGAACCGATCCAGATTGACGGGGCCCCTCCCCTACCTTCCCTTTCCATTCATCTTGGGCGCACGAAGACCAGCGGCGCCGACAATGATGAAGTTGTCTACCTCAGCGGGCGACCAGTCGATGCGCTGAACGCGTGGCTTGCGGTTGCAAAAATCGACGCGGGCAGTGTCTTCAGGGCCATTGACAGGTGGGGAAATGTTTCGCGCCGTCCGATGGACCCGAAAGCCGTCAACGATATAGTCAAGCAGCGCGCCGAAATGGCTGGGTTAGATCCAGGGGAGTTTTCGGCCCACGGGCTGCGATCCGGCTACCTGACAGAAGCCGCCAATCTTGGCATCCCTCTTCCCGAAGCGATGGAGCAGTCGCGGCATCGATCCGTTCAGCAGGCATCACGCTACTACAACAGTGCCCAGCGTCGCAGCGGCCGAGCATCGCGCCTGCTCGACCAAGAGCGGTAAATGCTTTGATTGCAAATGCGTTCTGACGGTACCGGACCGCGTACGACCGCCGCAGTCTCTGCAGCTTATGGAAACTTCTTTCCGGTCAACATCGGTACAAGCTGGTGCCGATTCCGAACGCCATTTTGGTACAGATTGATCAGTAGCTTCGCGTCTTTTTCCGCCTGAGGCGGAGTACTGGCCTCGCCGCGAAGCTCACAGACACGAGTCAACACATAGTGGAGGACGGATAAGTCGTCGGGGCGCAGCGGTGAATTCAGCTTATGGGCAATATCGTGAATCATGCGTCGAGAGTTAGAAGAGCCCAGTCAATTGGCAATAGTGTTTTGACGGATCGGCATATCAGTCCCATCAAAAGTTAGTGATACGCCATGCACAGTTAACGGCAGCAAGCTACGACTGCAGCCATTTTGTACAAACGACGCTACGAATCGTCTTGTGGGCAACAGGCCGGTGAGCGACTTTCCGCAAATCCGGCGAGCTTCGAAAACATGACCCGGGCATGCTCCAGCCTATCGGAAATCGTTTCGACTGGTTCGGCAATGACAAGCGCTGTTGTTGATAAGTCTAGCTTGTACCCGTCAACCAGAACCAGCACGGCCCGTTCAGGAAGTGGAATTTGTGACAACGAGATCAGCGCACCAATATCCAGGTGGCTGACGGGTGAAAACGAAGCGGTTTGCAGCACCTCCGACCAAAGCACGTTCAGCAGCCAGGCCAAAGTGCTGGGAAACAGACGGCGGCGACCCAAACGGCCTTTTGCGATGAGAAGTGTCAAGCTGGTGGCCTCGTAACTCCTGTTGTCGTCCCCTGTCATGAGATAGAAGAATTTTTCTAGGGCCGGCAGGCACTCCACGACGTCAGCTTCAGTGGTCATAGCGCTCCGCAAATGCTCAGGAGTGGCACCCACAACGATGGGCAACCCTGTTTTTCTCAGCCAATCGGGGAACCAGTTTGGCGATCCCGCGTTCTTGCCCGCGGAAAGTGTGCTGTGTCAACCGGACTCGATGACATGGAGAATATGAGGGTTTTTCCGGTTTCACCTTATGGCCAACGAACTGGCAGGCGAGCTCCTACCTCATCCAGCGCACTTTCTGTTTGGGCGTTTCGAGAGGCGCAATGACAATACCCGTGAAATATCGATCACAGTCGAGCATACGTTACTCGCTGGAGGAATTTCAGGTCAAATATGATTTGCCTGCGGACGAAGCCGCGCGGTTGCATACGAAATTCGGACCGTCGGCGCGTGAGCTGGACGCAATCATGCGAGCGAAGAGTTTGCGGGGTCAGATCGGGCTGGATGAAAGAGGAAACGTATGCACCCACGGCACCGTGAGCAGCAAGCGACAAGATTCCAAGGCGGAACCAAGCGGCGCATAACGGCATCATCCCCGTCCATTCCCTTCCATCGGATCCCGAAACGGCTACAATTTTCGGAACTTATTTGACGGCACTGCGTTAAATGGCTCCGCGCTGCGCGGTGTTAATTGGCGGGCGTAATGGACTTCACACTAACAGATCCACAACAAGACATCTTCATCGGCAATAGCGAAATGGCGCTCATGATGCGTCAGCATGACTGGGCACAAACGCCCCTTGGGCCGCCGAATTAATGGCCGCAGGGTCTAAAAGTCGCGCTTCGCGTTCTCCTGACGTCAAAGTTCGAGATGTGGCTGGGGTGGGGGCCAGAAATCACGTTCTTCTATAATGATGCATATCGGCCGACACTCGGAAACAAGCACCCTAATGCCCTCGGAACGCCGACACAGGTCCTGTGGGCCGAAATCTGGGAGGATATCAAGGATCGCTTGTCGACGGTTTACGAAACTGGACAGGCCACTTGGGACCGCGCGCTTTTGCTGCTCTTGGAACGGGACGCGTATCCGGAAGAGACTTATCACACCTTTTCTTATAGCCCTTTGCTAGGGGACGACGGCAAGGTGCAGGGCGTATTCTGCGCTGTCACGGAAGAAACCGAGCGCATAATCAGTGAACGGCGCATGGGAACGATGCGAACATTGCTGTCTGGGTTGGCAGCTGCAGATGCTAAGGCTGAGGTGCTTGCCGCTTCGCGTGCCGCGCTGGTCAGTAATCTCAAGGATCTTCCCTTCAGTGCTCTTTACCTTTTCGACAAGCATGGCACTGCCCATCGGCAATGGGTCTGCGGTGCGAACAATTGTCATCCATTTCTACCGGAAGCCATCACAAGCTCTGACACCTTCTGGAACTTGCGGAGCGACGAGGACAGCCAAGCGATCCGTCTGCGGGATCTGACCGGGCTGCAAGATATTCCTACTGGAGACTGGCAACTGGAGCCAAGGCAAGCAGTGGCCATCACTTTGATGGGACAAGGAGCGGAAGGCCCCAAGGGTGTGCTCATCGCAGGGCTTAACCCTCACCGATCCTGTACAGAAGAGTATTTGGACTTCCTGAAGCTTATAGCAGGCCAAATCAGTTCACGCCTCGCAAGCGCTGAAGCGTTTGCGGCTGAAAAACGGCGCGCTGCAACACTTATTGAAGCCGGCGTGTTGCGCGACAGAGCGGCAGCAGTTCTGGAACAGCTCAACCGGCAACTGTCCAGTGAGGTGGAACTTCGAACTGCGGAGAGCGAGCGATTGCGGACGCTGTTTCAGCAGGCGCCAAGTTTCATGTGCATTCTGAACGGGCCTGATCACGTCTTTGACCTGGTGAACGATGCCTACCGCCAGCTCGTCGGGCACCGACACCTGGAAGGCTTGCCGGTAAAAGAAGCCCTCCCAGAAGTCGCGGGACAAGGATTTCTCGAACTGCTCGACGGCGTTTACCTGACGGGGAAGCCGTATGTGGGTACGAACGTCAAAGTTCAGCTCCTGCGCGAAGGTGCCAGCCTGACAGAAGAACGTTACCTCAACTTTGTTTACCAACCTATCGTCAGCGACAGCGGATCGGTCACCGGCATCTTCGTAGATGGCTTTGATGTAACCCACCAGAAGCGTGCTGAGGAGCAACTGCGAGCGCTTAATCAAGTGCTGGAGAACAGAGTGGAGGAGCGCACTTATGAACTTCAGAAAGCTTACCAACGACTGGAGGAAGAAACTCACGAGCGAGAGGCCGCCCAAACCGCTTTGCGCCAGGCTCAAAAGATGGAAGCTCTAGGCAACTTGACCGGCGGCGTGGCCCACGATTTCAACAACCTGTTACAAGTTGTCGGCGGCAATCTTCAACTCCTGGCCGAAGATGTCGAAGGCAATGAGCGAGCTGCGAAACGACTGCGTAACGCGCTGTCTGGCGTTGCCCGGGGGGCAAAGCTTGCCTCACAGCTATTAGCTTTCGGAAGACGCCAGCCACTTGAACCGAAAGTTGTGAACGTACGCCGACTGATCCACAACATGGATGATATGCTTAGGCGAGCAGTGGGCGAAGAAATTGAATTAGAAAGCATCGTTTCGGGCGGTTTGTGGAACGCGCTCATAGATCCCAACCAGCTGGAAAACGCGATACTAAACTTGGCGATCAACGCACGTGATGCAATGGGCGGACGCGGGCGGTTGACAATCGAAGCTTCCAACTCGGTTCTCGATGATGATTACGCTCGGCTCAACGATGATGTGGTTTCAGGAAACTACGTCATGGTAGCCGTGACCGATACCGGCGCTGGAATCCCTCCAGACTTGCTAGAACAGGTGCTCGAACCGTTCTTCACAACCAAGTCCGATGGAAAAGGCAGCGGTCTTGGGCTGTCGATGGTTTACGGCTTTCTTAAACAATCTGGTGGGCATCTCAAAATCTATAGTGAGGTCGGATACGGCACAACGATGAGGCTCTACATGCCACGGACAACACAGGTCGAAGACGATCTGACAGATTTGAGCGCGTATCCGATCAAGGGTGGCGATGAGACAGTACTCGTCGCGGAGGATGACGACGGTGTCCGCGAAACCTCGGTCGCTCTGCTAACTGATCTCGGCTATCACGTTTTAAAGGCACAGGATGCGCAGTCCGCGTTCGCAATCATCAGCAGCGGGGTCCATATCGATATGCTGTTCACCGACGTGGTCATGCCAGGTCCTATGCGCAGCACGGAACTCGTAGCCCAAACCAAATCACTTTTCCCTCACATGGCCATACTCTACACATCAGGCTACACCGAAAATTCAATCGTTCACGGCGGCAAGCTTGACCCTGGCGTAGAGTTGCTGTCGAAGCCATACACGCGGGAGGCCTTGGCGCGGAAAGTTCGCCATGTGCTCAACAACGCACAGCAGCAACGCCTTGCCGCCGAGCATCTGTCGCGTAGCCTAGCTGGCGGCTCAGCGCCAGCCGAAAAGTCAACCGACCCCAAAAGCACCGTCCAGCGCCAACCATCACGAGTCTTGATCGTTGAAGACGAACCGCTCATTCTGATGGCGACGATGGATATGGTCGAAGAATTGGGACACTCGGTTAACGAAGCAAACTGCGCAGAACATGCTCTTCAGCTGCTTGAACGGAAACAGGTGGACGTCCTATTGACTGATGTGGGGCTTCCCGGGATGCAAGGGACAGAACTGGCCCGCGTCGTTCGCAATAGATGGCCTAAAGTCAAAATCATCTTTGCCAGCGGGGATAGCGCGGCCAGAGCCTCCTCTGGAATTACTGATGCTCTACAGTTGCCGAAACCTTTTTCGCTGGATGAACTTGAGGACTGTCTGGCGATTGCCTTGAACTAGATCCGCCTGTTGCTGAGCGAATAGTCTTCAATCGACATCGTTGTGCTGCGGATACTTTCTGGCCATAACTAGCGAATTAACTGGTGCGCAGTGCTTCGATCACCGCCTTCTGATTGGACAGAACATTGACTGATACCGCTGAACAAGTTTTTGCCGAAAGCAATTTTGCGGCGATTGTGGCGCACTGCGAGGATGCAATCATCAGTGTGTCGCTCAGCGGTGTGGTAACAAGCTGGAATTTCGGAGCGGCCAACCTGTTCGGCTATACATCGGACGAAATGATCGGAAAGCACATTAGCCAGATCATTCCATCTGAACGCCATACGGAAGAGGATGAAATCCTCGCTCGCATTACCCGCGCTGAGCGAGTAAGCCACTTTGAGACACAGCGCGTGCGCAAGGATGGCGAGGTCCTTGAGGTTTCTCTCGCCGTTTCCCCGATCAAAGACCAGAACGGGACTGTGATCGGTGCTTCAAAGATTGCCCGTGATATTACCGCGCGCAAACGGGTCGATGCCGCAAGGCAGAAGCTTGCCGACTGCTCGAGGCTTGTCGGCCGTCAGTTCCTAGATGCCATTGTAGAAGCCCTCGCCGAAGCGTTGGGGGTTCGTTGGGTAATGCTGTGCGACCTCCATCCATCGGATCCGGCGCGGGCTCGAGTTTTGTCCGGATGGAGCGATGGGCAACGCCAGACATATTACGAATATGATCTACGTGGCACGCCGTGTGCGAACGTTCTGGGTGAAGATCTGTGTTTCTATCCGGCAAACGTTGCTGGCATATTCCCGCACGACAAACTGTTGTCAGACATGGGAGTCCAGAGTTATCTCGGTGTTTCATTGCGAGGCACGGATGGCCGGAGCATTGGCCTACTCGCAGTTCTCAACGACCGGCCATTCGATCGTACCCGCCAACCAGAGGAAACGCTTCAACTCTTCGCCGGCAGGGCGGCTGCCGAGTTGCAGCGAATGACCTCGTCCTCAGCCAACGAACGGCTGGGTCGGATCGTTGAGGACGCGGCGAGCGAAATCTTCATTTTTGACGCTCAAACGCTAAATTTTGTGCTGGTCAATCGGGGGGCACGTGAAAACCTTGGCTACTCTATGGAAGAGTTGAGCCACTTGACCCCGATCGATATAAAACCACGCGTCACGCCCGAGGAATTCGAACGTCTGATAGCACCGCTTCGCACGGGCGAAAAACTCGTCCAGCATTTTGATACTGTTCACCAGCGCAGAGATGGTTCGGAGTACAACGTTGCTGTGGCGCTTCAGCTTCTGCACGATCAGGCGCGACCAGTCTTTTTCGCAGCCATTGAGGATACAACAGAGCGTGACGCAGCGCTTCGCGCACTGGAACACGTTTCTCAACGTCTCGATACTGTTCTCAACAATACCATGATGGCCGTGTTCCTGATGGATCATCGCCAAGAGTGCGTCTACATGAATCCCGCCGCAGAACGGCTGACAGGGTACACCTTTGAAGAGACACAAGGGCGGCCCCTCCACGACGTCATTCATCACACCTATCCGGATGGCCGGCCCTTCCCTTTGCACGAGTGTGCGATCGATCGGGCATTTCCAGAAGAGAATCAGGTGCAAGGTGAGGAGATGTTCATTCGCAAGGATGGCAGCTTCTATCCCGTAGGGTTCACTGCAAGCCCTATCCGCGACAACAGTGGGAAAGCAGTCGGAACGGTTATCGAAGCGCGGGATATATCTGCTGAAATCGAGGCGCGCGCAGCGCTGGAGAACTTTAACGCTGCTCTCCAGAAACGCGTTGATGAAGTCGTAGCGGAGCGGGAAGCGATTGAAAGTCAATTACGCCAGGCGCAGAAGATGGAAGCAGTTGGTAAACTGACTGGTGGGATTGCCCACGACTTCAACAACCTCCTCCAGGTCATCGGTGGAAATCTTCAGCTGCTGACACGTGATGTAGCGGGAAACATTCGCGCCGAGCAGCGTGTGCAGAACGCGATTTCTGGGGTTTCGCGGGGAGCAAAGCTTGCCGCACAGCTGCTTGCATTCGGGCGCAGGCAGCCTTTGGCACCCAAGGTCGTCAACTTGGGCCGACTGGTCAGGGGCATGGATGATCTTCTTCGGCGTGCGCTTGGAGAGGGTGTGGAGGTTGAAACCATGATCGCCGGCGGCCTCTGGAACGCATTGGTTGACGAAACACAGGTTGAAAACGCCATCCTCAATCTGGCAATCAACGCCCGCGACGCAATGAGCGGACATGGTAAGCTCACGATTGAGGCAGGCAACGCATATCTGGATGACCGCTACACGCGTCAGTATCCCGACGTGGAGCCCGGACAATATGTAATGATAGCAGTGACCGACACGGGCACTGGCATCCCGCAGGACATCATAGATCAGGTGTTCGAACCCTTTTTCACCACCAAGCCGCCGGGACAAGGTACCGGTCTTGGCCTGAGCATGGTCTACGGTCTGGTTAAGCAATCGAATGGGCACATCAAGGTCTATAGCGAGCTAGGGGAAGGCACAACGTTCCGGATCTATCTGCCGCGGATAAGGCAGCAAGAGGCCGCAGTTTCAGCGGACTGGACCGGTCCCGCTCGCGGCGGCAACGAAACCATACTTGTCGTCGAAGATGACGATGAAGTGCGAGTTACTGTGGTCGAATTGCTGAGTGACCTCGGCTACAAAGTTCTGCGTGCAAGGGATGCTGCCAGCGGCTTGGCGATCATCGAGAGCGGAATGCCGATCGACCTCTTATTCACCGACGTCGTCATGCCGGGTCCTTTGAAAAGCCACGAAATGGCTAAAAGGGCTCAAGAGCGGCTTCCCGGATTACCGGTTCTGTACACCTCAGGATACACGGAGAACTCTATCGTTCATGGTGGCCGCCTCGACGAACATGTGGAGCTGCTGAGCAAACCGTACACGCGAGAAGACCTCGCACATCGAGTACGTGCTTGCCTCGACCGATCAAGCGGTCAAAGTCCACAAGGAGTGTCCCCGAGCAAGGGACCCGCAGCAGCGCCTCGCCAGCTGAACGTGTTGTTGGTGGAGGACGAACCGCTGATCCGAATGTCGGCGTTCGACATGGTGAGCGATTTGGGCCATGTCGTGTACGAGGCGGGTGACGCACATGAGGCATTAAAAATGCTGCAGGATCACCCGATCAATGTGATGATCACCGATATCGGACTACCCGGTGTATCCGGCACGTCCCTGATTGCTGAGGTGCAATCCCGGTGGCCGGCAATTAGAATTGTCATCGCGTCTGGTCTGGCAAATCCTGATCCTGCAGACAGGTCCCGTTCACCATCTGGTGTGCTCTGGCTCGACAAACCGTATACATCTGATGACCTTAAACGAGTATTGGGCTGATATGCAATTGTGGTCACCTGATACTGTCTTTACGAAACCATGGTCTCACAGCAAGTAGTCGGCCTTCTCAATTCGTCACTTGAGCCGAAGGATTTATAGTAGCGGTCATCCCTCCGCCGGAGCCTCTCCAACGCCAAGCGTTGAAGCGCTATACTCACCTCAGAGAAATTCAGTGGTCACGACCAAAACACTCGACGATCTCCTCCCCGCTATTTTGAGGGACATTGCCACGTTGTTTGGCGTTGGTCGCGGGTCGGCAAGGCGTATACATTTAGGCAATGTAATGTAGGCGCCGCATCCCCCATGGGCTTGCGTGGATTTTGAGGTTTACTGCGGATGCGAGAAGGTTTCCTGCTTTGTCTGAAGATTGGCATAGCGAAGAAGGATTTCGTCAATCGCCAGTAGGTTGTCGACCTGCGCCGCGTAAACCGACATCGACTAGTTTATATCAAGGTTCAGGTGGCGCGTTGTCACGGCGTTGTAGCAAAACCAGCTGTCAAGTTGGTGGCGACAAACGGCCAAGAAATTCTGGTCTTCCTGTCGAGTTTCTGTCGGGTCTTTATGAAAGCGGAGGTGCCGAGCGAGCGTGTGTGCCTTTGGCGATTACAGCGGAGCCATGGAAAAAGCCGCCGCGCACGACTTAGGACTGGCGACATTATTTTGCTGTCATCCCGCGCAAACCCGATGCCCTGCGCAGTGGCGCACCCTTTCCGGAATTACCGACGACCTTCAAGCAGTTGCGAGGTCAGATGCTTCGCCGCTCCGGCGGTGATTGTGAAATGGCTGATATCTTTGCTCTCGTTCTTCATCACGACGAGCAAGGCCTCGTCCGGACTGTGGAGCTGACACTGGATGCGGGCGTGGCGACCAAGACGCACGTGTTTAACCTACTGTACCGCGTGGTCGACGGCTAGACTAACGATAGGCCCGACATCGACACATTAGGCACCGGCCTTGGCTCGCGAAGCCAATGTCAATGTAGAACGCTACAATGGCTCACGTGTCCTGATAGTAGAAGGTCGCCAAGCGCCATGATCCAGCCGGCGCTACCGTCGCTGTCATGCCGTATTGCCTAAAGTTATATGGCATGCCCTCAGCAGTCACTGGCTTGTTCGAGCCATTCGCTTAGAGACACTGCCTGTAAAGAAACAAGCCAACCAACGTGCACTAAGTAGCATCGCGGCTGTCCACGCGCTCGTTGAACCGGGGAGCCTTGCGCTTGGAGACCGCCGCGAAGGAATTTTGCTCCCGCGCCTGAGGCAGAAGGAACCGCGATCTGTCCACCGCGTTAATCGGCGGGGCGACAGCACATCCATTTTTCGCGACGGCCGGGTACACACGCGTGCTGCAGCTCCGGAGCGGATCGAGCGCCCTGACCGAGTCATAGCAGGAGAAATGAATGAGCATCTTCGACCGCATCAAGGACGCAATTTTTGGCGAAGCAAATGCTGCGCCTGCCTCGCAAGGGTCAAGCATGGGCTCCACGGCACCGGCATCTTCAGCCACGGCTGCCACTCAACCGCACGCCCAATCAGGGGCTGCCACCCCGGCCGCCAACACTCCCGAACCGTCCGCAGCACAGACCGCAAACCCTGCTCCGCAGATGGAAGGAGGCGCTGGTTACAGCGGAAACTCCCGGGCTCCTGTCGACGTCGAATCGATCCTCGACGAAGCGGCAAAGACGTCTGGCCAAAAGCTCGACTGGCGCCACTCAATTGTTGACCTGATGAAGGCTCTCGGCATGGACGCCAGCCTTGGAGAGCGAAAGGAACTGGCGCAGGAACTAGGCTACACCGGCGACGCCGATGGCAGCGCCAAAATGAACTCTTTTCTTCACAAGGCTCTCATGAAGAAGCTGTCGGAAAACGGAGGGAAGGTCCCCGCAGACCTGCTTGACTGAACCAAAATCTTAGACCTGATTCTCAATCGAAACGGAGTAATGAAATGGCAGCCACCAAGACACTGGACGACCTGTTCCTCGACACTCTCAAAGATATCTACTTCGCAGAGAAGCAGATCTTGAAGGCCCTTCCGAAGATGGCCCGCGCCGCCAATTCGGAAGAAGGAAAGGCAGGCTTCCTGCAGCACCGCGACGAGACCCAGGGCCAGATCGAACGCTTGGAACAGGTCTTCGAACTGCTCGGAAAGGCGGCGCGCGGCAAGACCTGCGAAGCCATTCAGGGCATTATTGCCGAAGGCGAAGAGATCATCGAGGAGTTCAAAGAGTCTGCGGCTCTGGATGCAGGGCTCATCTCATCCGCCCAGGCAGTCGAGCACTACGAGATCGCCCGTTACGGCACGTTGATCGAGTGGGCCAAACAGCTTGGTCTGAAGGACGCCGTACCCCTGCTGGAGGCCAACCTCGCCGAGGAGAAAGCGACAGACGAAAAGCTCACGCAGCTCGCGAAGGCCTCTGCGAACGCCAAGGGCAAAAGCAAGACTTCCTGAGGGCCCAGTTCATTATTCAAGGCCGTCCCACAGGGGCGGCCTTTTTGTATCCAGCCATCACCAAAGGGGAAAAACATGGCAAAGCGTATAAAACGGGCGACCCGCTCGTCCTCTTCCACGGACATTGTCACCATCCATGATCAGCAGCTTCACCGAGGCGCGGGCGGCGAACTCCACCAGATCGCAGAGGACGGTGCCGACGTGTTGACCACGTCGCAAGGCGCACCAATCACCGACGACCAGAACTCTCTTCGGATCGGCGCCCGCGGTCCGCTGCTGATGGACGACTTCCATTTCCGCGAGAAAATCTTCCACTTCGACCACGAGCGAATTCCGGAACGCGTGGTTCACGCACGTGGCTATGGCGCCCACGGCTTCTTCGAAACCTATGAATCCTTGGCCGACCTCACTCGCGCCGACATCTTTCAACGCGCAGGTGAAAAGACGCCTGTCTTTGTCCGCTTTTCCACTGTCGCCGGCAATAAAGGTTCTGCGGACCTCGCCCGTGATGTCCGCGGTTTCGCCGTGAAGTTTTATACGCAGGAAGGCAACTGGGATCTCGTCGGAAACAACATCCCTGTCTTCTTCATTCAGGACGCAATCAGGTTTCCGGACTTAGTACATGCCGCAAAGCAGGAGCCGGACCGGGCCTTTCCCCAGGCGCAGACCGCCCACGACAACTTCTGGGACTTCATCAGCCTTACACCGGAAAGCATGCACATGGTCATGTGGATCATGTCCGACCGCACCATCCCACGATCTTTCCGTTTCATGGAGGGGTTCGGTGTACACACCTTCCGTTTCGTCAATGACAAAGACGAGTCTACGTTCGTCAAGTTCCACTGGAAGCCAAAGCTCGGCCTCCAGTCGGTTGTGTGGAACGAGGCTGTGAAGATCAACGGCGCCGACCCCGACTTCCATCGTCGCGATCTCTGGCAGGCGATCCAATCCGGCAACTATCCGGAATGGGAACTTTCTGTGCAGCTCTTCGATCAAGAGTTTGCCGACAACTGGGACTTCGATGTCCTCGATCCGACAAAGATTATCCCGGAAGAGTTGTTGCCGGTAAAACCAATCGGCCGTCTCGTGCTCGACCGCATGCCGGACAACTTCTTCGCGGAGACCGAGCAGGTCGCGTTCATGACACACAACGTTCCGCCGGGGATCGACTTCAGCAACGACCCTCTTCTTCAGGGCAGAAACTTTTCCTACCTCGACACGCAGCTCAAGCGGCTTGGCGGACCGAATTTCACGCACCTTCCCATCAACGCACCGAAGTGTCCCTTCCACAACTTCCAGCAGGACGGGCACATGGCGATGCGCAACCCGGTCGGCAGGGTAAACTACCAGCCGAACTCGTTTGGGGAAGGTCCCCGGCAGGCCCCGTCCCGAGGATACCGCCACTTCCCGACCGAGGAGAACGGCCAGAAAATGCAGCTGCGTCCGGAAAGCTTCGCCGACCACTATAGCCAGGCCCGCCAGTTTTTCCTCAGTCAGACGCCGCCCGAGCAGCGGCACATCGCGATGGCACTCACGTTCGAGCTAAGCAAGGTCGAGACAGTCGCTATCCGCGAACGGATGATCTCGCACCTGCTGAACATCGACGAGACGCTCGCCACCACCGTTGCCCAGAAGCTCGGGATCCAGACAATGCCTAAACCCGCCGACGCTGCCATGCCCACACGTCAGGATCTAGAGCCGTCTCCCGCGCTTAGCATCGTGCAAGGCGGACCGAAGCGGTTTGAGGGCCGCAAACTCGGCGTGCTTGTCACGGATGGCGTCGATGCAAAGCTCCTCAAAAAGCTGATGATGGTGATCGAGAAGGAGAAGGCTTTGGTCGAGTTGATTGCGCCGAAGATCGGAGGCGTGACCGCGTCCGACGGGACCTGGATAGAGGCGCAGCACATGATCGACGGTGGCCCCTCGGTGTTGTTCGACGCCGTCGCCGTCCTCGCGGCTCCGGCCGCAGTTGAGGATTTGGTGAAGGAGGCGACAGCACGGGACTTCGTGGCGGACGCATTCCAGCACTGCAAGTTCATCGGCTACGACGAGAGCGCTTTCCCGCTTCTCGTCAAGGCTGGCATCACCGACGATCTCGACGAAGGCACGATCGTGCTTCCCGGTGAAGGGGGGGTTGC
Source organism: Allorhizobium sp. NPDC080224 (assembly GCF_050281005.1). Taxonomy (NCBI): domain Bacteria; kingdom Pseudomonadati; phylum Pseudomonadota; class Alphaproteobacteria; order Hyphomicrobiales; family Rhizobiaceae; genus Allorhizobium; species Allorhizobium sp. NPDC080224. The sequence continues at coordinate 40,939 of NZ_JBNNWJ010000003.1, read as the reverse complement.
CGCTTTTGTATCCGAACTCGGGAAGTTGCGGGTGTGGGGCCGGGAGCCTGCTCTTAAGCTCGGCAAAGCCTCTCCTCCCGTTGAGTGAAGATCAGGCGCGGACCTCGTGTCCGCGCCGTTCCCCCTAAGGTGAGGGACGAGATAGTTATCTCCAATGTTGGCGTTCCATGGAACCACAAACACGCGTGAAATAACGCACCCTGAGCCCCTTAATGACGGGTCTGTAAAATCCCTGCTGGCCGCGCTTGCAGGGCCAATTAAGATCGGGAGCGGCGGATGGCGCCCCGTGCAAACTGGGGTCGGCGTCGTATGGGCGGGCTGCGACCTCTATTCGAGCCACAATGGGCTTTAAATTCTAAGCCAGGGTCTCGGCGGCCGGCCAAATGGCCTTTAGCGCATGAATTGCGATAAGGCTGCCAAGGGAGCGCAGCCGGGCTGTTCCGTTGAATCGATGAAAAACAGGTGCTTGAGGAGCGCAACTAGGACGTGTTTGACGAGCCATGGCGCTTCGTGGCCTTTGTCGGGTCATCTCAAGCTGCCATTGACCCCGCTTCAGAAGGTCGTCAACTAATTTAACCCGGAAAGCCGTTTTTAGAGCGAAAAAAACTAGCTCCAATCATTTGCGGCGTTATGTCGAGCAGCAAGCCCGGAAGTGTGCGCCTTTAGGTCGGAGATCAAATGTAGGGCCGATAATGATCTCTGCTGCCAGGCAAAGAGACCACACAGCACGAGCGCTCTGCCGGTAGCTCCGGCACTACACACGGTTTTAGGTTCTACCATGTCGGTTGATGCCGGGTAGGGGTCCGGGCGGCGTTGGCACATGACGCCGCCCAAACGATTTTATTGGTTTACGCTGGTCGCCTAACCATCCGCCCCAGCGCAATTAATATACATGCGCCGATGACCCCGGCGATAAGGTAGCCGAGCCAGCCTCCGAGAACGATCCCGAAAAGTGAAAGGATGAAGTTCGCGACTATGGCACCGACAATGCCGAGAAGGATGTTCATGATGACGCCCATGTTGCTCTTCATAAACGTCTCTGCAAGCCATCCTGCAATGCCACCAATGATGATCGCCGCGATCCAGCCGATACCTGCGTCTTCCATATTCAACCTTCCTTCCGGTTTCCTACAACACATCCGGGGCTCCGGAGGTGACGAGAAAACTCCATGCCGTGGGACTTTGTTCCATCTGGGAAAGGAAGTGGCGTCGTTCTATTATATCCTAGACGAGGGTTGGTAGAGGATTCCTGAACCGGTCGACGGTGATGCTCTGGAACCAATAGACTGGCTCATACTGCAGTGCGCTGAGCAGACGCGAACAGCGCATTTACACCCGATAAGCGTGAGGGAAGACAATTGTAAGCGAAGAATCTAAGTTCAGTCGTGCAGGTCTTCTGGGGGGCTGCTCATGTCGATGATCGTGCAGCTGCCAGCTGCTGAGTCTCGTCAATACGAAGCGCAGAGATTAGGAGGAGTTATCACTCGCAGGGTTTGTGCCGTCGTCGATTGACGACCTCTGACCTACCGTTCAACCCCCGTATTGCCCTCGAAAGTGTGCGAGGGCCCAGAGATAATGATTGATCACGCAAGCCATTGTAGTCTCGGCATAGCTAGGGCGTCCAAGGGCGGGCCGAGAACTCAAACTGCACATGCACCGCTGGCAGCCCGGGGCTACGCGCAGGGTCGGCCGTTTTGGCAAGTTTGCTCGAGTGGCCAGTGGCGCCGGGCGCCTGCGCGAGCGAACCGCTCGGTTGTATCAGCAATGCTTCGCATGGGGTGACCTTCTGGGGTTCCGGAAAACCAACCGACATCCCTGTTGATAGATGATTTGCCTCCAAAACGATGAGGACCGGCGTGAGCCCGGTCCTCAGTTATCATACTTTAGAGAGTGCGAACCCGATAGCGCTCGCGCTCCTGCTCGACTTCAGCTGGGCCGTAAGGATCAGCGGAATGATCGAACTTCGTCCAGCCCTGCTCCGAATAGGCTTGACGGCGCGCCATCGGATCGACGCGGTTGGACTGCTTGAGGATCATTTCAGCTTCGGTTTCCATGCCGGCATCCACACGAGCGGTGACCAGCGTGCCGCCGCGGCGAACACCTTCAGCATAGACATGGGCCTCGTCTTCCGAGACGCCGGAATCCGTCAGTGCGCCGATGAGGCCACCAGCCGCGCCGCCGGCAACCGCGCCGGCAATGGCGCCAGCAGCGGTGGCGGCGAGCCAGCCGGCTGCAACAACTGGGCCGACGCCGGGAATGGCCATGATGCCGAGGCCAGTCAGGAGACCGCCTGCGCCACCGACCACAGCGCCGATGCTGGCACCGGTGCCAGCGCCTTCTGCGGAACCGTTGTCGTTATCTTCGTGCTTGTGGCGGTTGTCGGCATTGTTGGAAACAATGCTGATGTCGTCAGACGGGACGCCACGCGCTTCCAGCGCGCTTACGGCTGCGCTTGCATCATTGTAGTTGTCAAAAAGTCCGGTAACGGTTTTCATGAGAATGACCTTCTCTGCGTAAATTATTTAGAGACGACGTTGCCCTGGTAATCCATGGCCACCGGCACGGACATGCCATCCTTCATCGCCGTGGCCTGCCAGACGCCCTGGTCGTCGAGCTTGAGGTCGGCAATACCGGTGAAGCCGGCTGCTTCGATGCGCTCCCGCGCCTGTTCTTCGGTAAAGGAATTTGCGCCCTCGACAGGGGCTGCAGGGTTCTGTGTTTCCGGGGTCGCAACGGCTGGCGTGTCGCCGTCCGTCGCAGGAACAGTGGTGGTCTGGGCATGGGCAGACACTGCCGTGGCGCACATGAGCCCCGCCGCGAAAATCATCTTTTTCATGGGTTTTCCTCTTTGCAGACCTGGTTGCTAGGTCCGGTAGCGAAAATGCGCCCGAGTGAGGAAAGTTCCGCCTTCGACGTTTGTGCGTTATGAACCCAAAGCGAGTCACGTCGGGTCGTTTGCTGCCCCGCTCCTTGCCGATTCGCTAAACCTCGCGCGATGCGACTCGACGGCTCAACTCAATTGAACCTCAGTGTTTCTTTCCAGGCGACGCAATATAACATCTTGGTTAATGTCATTATCTTTTATGAACGATGGCCCCCCCTGTAAAACCCGGCTTCAGCTCACATTAGGTCCAAGGGACAGAGTATTTATACAAAATTGCCGGGCACCGAACGCGTCATTGTAATTTCAGCATTATAATATCAACAGACGATCTCACTGTAGTGGCCCCCTAAATCCCCGGACACGATCTCCCACTTGCTAAGTGTTAGGAGTAATGTGCCCATTATGACCAGTCACATCCCCAAGATTGAAGTGCTGTCCGGCCGTGAGCGTCGCCGTCGCTGGTCGACAGCGGAGAAGCTGGCGATAGTCCAGGAGACCTACGAGCCTGATGTCACGGTCAGCATCGTGGCGCGACGGCACGGCATTCAACCGAACCAGCTATTCGCCTGGCGCAAACTTGCGGCGCAGGGTGCGCTGACGGCCACGGCATCGCAGGAAGAGGTCGTTCCTGCATCCGAATACAGAGCGCTTCAGAACCAGGTTAAAGAGCTGCAGCGCCTCCTCGGCAAGAAGACGATGGAAGGCGAAATCCTCAAGGAAGCGCTTGAGGTCGCATCAGGGTCAAAAAAACACCTGTTGCGCTCGCTCTCGTTGCCGAAGGACGGTTCCGGATGACGACGGTGTGTGAGACCTTGGGTGTCGCCCGATCCAACATCGCGGAATCTGTGAAGCGACGTCCCTCCAAAGCCAGAGGGCGTCCGCCGCTTGCTGATCGGGAGCTGGTGGATGAGATCAAGACCATCATCGACGATATGCCCACCTACGGATATCGCCGGGTGCACGCGATCCTTTGCCGTAAAGCCCGAAGCGAAAGCCGACCGTGGCCAAATGCCAAACGCGTCTACCGGGTGATGAAGGTTCACGGCATGCTTCTTCAGCGCCACACCGGTGCTCTCGACACCCATCGCCACGATGGCCGTGTTGCCGTCGAGCAATCCAATCTGCGCTGGTGTTCAGACGGCTTCGAGATCGGCTGCGACAACAAGGAGAAGGTCCGCGTTGCGTTCGCCCCATTGCTGTGATCGCGAAGCCATTGCCCATGTCGCGACAACAGAGGGCATCAAGAGTGAGGACGTCCAAGACCTGGTCATTACGGCTGTGGAGAATCGCTTCGGTCTCATCAACACTCTTCCAAAGCCAATCGAATGGCTGACTGACAACGGCTCCTGCTTCATCGCAAAGGACACCAGGTCACAGCTTGTCGATATCGGCATGGAGCTTTGCTCCACGCCCATTCGCAGCCCCCAATCCAATGGGATGGCAGAGGCTTTCGTCAAAACATTCAAGCGCGACTACGTCTCAGTGAACCTTCGACCAGACGCCGCAACCGTCATCGCGCAACTGCCCTCATGGTTCGAACACTACAATACCCTTCACCCGCACAAGGCATTGGGGTATCGCTCGCCTCGTGAGTTCTTAAACCGTCAAACCGAAACCTGATCCGGTCCGGTTTTTAAGGGGCAACTCCACTCACATCATGTTCACACGATCCCCTTTGCTCGAATGATAGTTCGCGCGGCCGCATGAGGGCGGGAACAATTTCAAGGGTGGAACATTCCCTGACAGCCGTGCGAGATTGTTCGCCGGACATAGGATATGTCCATGCTCCCACGAATTGCAATCATCGGCACGGGTCCAACCGGCCTCTACACGTTCAAACAACTGATCGGCTCGACCGTTCCCCTGTCGATCACCCTTTATGAAGCGGAGGGAGAGCCGGGCAAGGGTACGCCCTACCACCCCGACATGAATGACCCGGCGATGCTCTCCAACATTCCGAGCATCGAGCTGCCGGCCTTCACCGAGACCCTGGTCGAATGGCTGCGACGCCAGGATGAGGACACGCTCATGCGCCACGGCATCCGCCGAGAAGCGATCGACGAGCGCGCATTCTATCCGCGGCTGGTGCTTGGCGACTATATGCAGGCACAGTTTCAGCAGATGCTGGCTCAGGCAGCCGAACGAGGCCATCAGGTGACGGTGCTGGCGCGCCATAAGGTCACCGATATCGAGATCCAGACCGAGGCGATCCGGCTCAGGATTGCCCATCCCGACGGCGAGGACGATGCGATCTTCGACCATGTCGTGATGGCGACGGGCCACAACTGGCCGGAAAGCACCGAAATCCGCCCGGGCTATTTCGTTTCGCCCTGGCCGGCGAGCATCCTGAAGTCGGTGCGCAACGAGGCGGTCGGCATTCTCGGCACGTCGCTGAGCGGCATCGATGCGCTGATGACGGTCGCAACAGCCCACGGCATGTTCTACGCCGATGCGGCCGGCGATCTGCAATATCAGCCATCTGACGGTACGGAAGAGTTCCGCGCGACCCTGATGTCGCGCAAGGGCATCCTGCCGGAGGCCGACTTCTACTGCCCGCTCCCCTATGTGACGCCGCTTGTCTGCACGGAAGAGGCCATCGAGGCGCTGATCACGACAGGTCGTCACGACTTGCTCGATGACGTCTTCGAACTGTTCCGGGGAGAAATCGTCGCCCGCGACCCTGATTATGCGGCCCGCATCGGGCTGTCGCAGTTGACCGTCGAGACCTTTGCCGCTGCTTACTATGCCGACCGGACGGAGAGCGATCCCTTCGTCTGGGCGGCCAAGAACCTGGCCGAAGCCGAGGAGAACAGGCAGAAGCGTTACACGGTGCCGTGGCGTTATGCGATCCTGATCACCCACGAGATCGTGGCAAAGGTCATTCCCCACCTCGACGAAAACGACCTGAAGCGCTTTCATCGGCACTTCAAGGGCATTTTCATCGACGACTATGCAACGGTGCCGTTGATGTCAATCCGCAGGCTGCTGGCGCTGTCCCGGGCCGGCAAGCTCTCGATCCTGAAGCTCGGCGAGAATTACCAGATCCGCACTGCGGAAGATGGGCTGGAGCGCGGCGCGGAGGTCGAAGTGGATGGCGAAGTCCATCGCTTCGGTGCGTTCATCGACGCAACGGGCCAGGAGACACTCTCGGCCACGGATCTTCCATTTCCGACCCTGGTTGCCCAGGGCGGCGTGCAGGAATCGGCGACCCCGAAGGCGGCCGCGATCCGGCAGCCGGACCGCGATCCCGATATGGTCCGCACCGGCGGCATCGACGTCGATGAAGCCTATCGGCCACGTCTCGGCCTGATGTCGGAAGGCCGGCTCTATTGCGCGGCGATCGCTTTTTTACTGCACAAGGAGCCCTTCGTGCAGGGCATCACCAGCGCGCGCGACATCGGTGAAACGGTTGGCCGCGCGATCCTGAGCGATATCGCCGACGAGAAGACGCCGCTGTTTCAGATCTCCGCAGAAACCGGATCTCCGACACGGATGGTGACGGGCTCGGCGCGCGTGGCATAGACGCCGAGATTGCGCTTGTTGTGGCACATGATGCCGCGCAGCACGTCGGGCCCTTCCGAAAGACCGGGCTGGGCGGCAGCATGTGCCACACCGATGCGTAACCTCTGGTGCACCAAGCCGTTCTCGATGAAGCCTTCACCGTCGTCTATTTCGACCAGCAATGGGGGCCAGAACCCTCTTGCGTCGTGCGGTACGACGCGCGAAATAACGGCGAGCGCCCCGGCCGAGGCATCAACAGGCGAAGCGGCGCCGTCCGGATGTGTTCCGCGGCAACATCGACAGCTCTGAAGCAAATGTGGCACCTGATACTTCAACAGGGCGATTGTGCCGCACAAGGTAGTTTAATCAGTGGACGGAAAACTGTTCACTTGTTCAAGTAGACGGGCAATCGTCAGACTTTCGCATCTATAGTATACCGTCTGCCCGGCTTTCCGTGTTGTGACAACACCCGCAGCACGAAGCTTTCCAAGATGCTGGGAGAGGGCAGATTGACTGAGAGCGATATCAAATGCCATCTCGTTCACCGACCACTCCCGCTTCATCACGCGCAGAATGATTGCTAAGCGTATCGGGTTCGACAATGACATGAAAAGGTCGGACGCTCTACTCAACGCGATACGATCGGTGCAATCCAGTTCAATGTTGGCTACACTTTGAGCAAGCATGCTGTTGTTCTTCCCAAACCATGACGCCCAACATACATATCATGATATGGTTAATGCTTATCTAGGGGTAGTAAGTCTGTGAGTGATGTCAGGGGCTGGACCGATCCCTGAAACGAAAATGGGGCCACGACGATCGTGACCCCAAGGACTTCCATGCGGACCTTGGCTTCGCTTGCAGTCAAGCCGCGCGAACAGTTCTGAAACCAGTTATCGAGCTGACCTGGAATTGGGCCATTAGCTGATCGAGTGTCGTTGCCTCCTGCACGAGTTGCTCGATGGCAGCGCTTGATTCTTCTACCATCGCCGCGTTCTGCTGCGTATTCCGATCGATCTGGCCAATGGCTGAATCGATTTCGGCAAGCCCCTGTGCCTGGCTCTTGGCACCATCGATGATCTTGCAGATCTCCCGGCTGATCGCCTGAACCTCGGTCGAAATCGTGCTCAGGGCCTCGCCTGCCTGGTCGACCAGCGACACACCGTGGCGAACTTCTTCGCCTGAAGTGTTGATCAGCGCCTTGATCTCCTTCGCCGCATTGGCCGAGCGCTGCGCAAGTTCGCGAACCTCCTGGGCGACGACCGCGAAGCCCTTGCCGGCCTCACCGGCACGGGCAGCCTCGACGCCAGCGTTTAGCGCGAGCAGGTTTGTCTGGAAGGCGATCTCGTCGATGACGCCGATGATGTTTGAAATCGACTGCGACGACTGCTCGATGCGGCTCATGGCGGAGACGGCATCGGTGACGATCGTGCCGGAGCGCTCGGCACCGGTTCTCGCCTGATTGACCAGCTTGCCGACCGAGTCTGCGACGGATGCCGTATCCTTGACCGTCGACATGACGCTGGACAGGGCGCTCGCGGTTTCCTCGACCGAGACGGCCTGGCGTTCGCTTCGGGCAGAGAGGTCGTTGTTGGCCTGACCGATCTGGCCCGTGCCATTCCGGAGCACCGAGGCGACCTGCCGCACTTGGGACACGACGACTTCGAGTTTCTGCACAGATGCGTTGAAGGAGGTCCGCAATTCATCGAGGGGGCCGGAGAAGGCAGTGTCGATGCGGCAGGACAGATCGCCATCAGCGAGCTTCTGCAAGGACTTTGCAAGCTCGGCCACGGCAAAATCGACGGCGTCTGCTTCCCGCGCCTTTTCTGCCTCCCGCTTGCGACGTTCAGCATCGGCGGCAGCATCCGTACGTCTCACGTGATCGGCCATCTCAACGGCCTCACGCTCGGCGGCAACGGCTTCGGCAACGGCCTTGTCGGAGACATCGAAAGCCTTGACGACCGCCGAGGTCAGGGCGATCAGCACGATGCTCTGCACGATCAGCACGACCGCATGCAGAACGACGCGCGAGAAGTCGGAATCCCCAGGAAAGACCGCCAGGGGCATCGCGACATAGAGCAGCAGATGGTGGACCGCGACGAGCGCGGCGTAACCGATTATGGCACGCCAGTCGATCCAGGCGGCGCAGATGGCAAGGCTTGCGAAGAAGTACATATGCAGGTCGATCTGCAGCGGCGACCCCTGGAATGAGAAGACCAGGATGGCAACGGTTGCCGCGTTGGCCATGGAGGTGACCATGCGGGTGGTCGCGCCTGTGCGATTCTGTGTCCACAGCAAGGTGGCTGGTACCAGCAGGACGAGGGTCGCCAGGATCATCATCCAGTCGGGCCCCTCCTCGCGCACGAGGTTGCGGATCAAGATCAAGGCAAAGTTGATCCAGAGCAGTCCGACGATGCCGTAGGAGACCCTGTCTCTGAGCTTCTTCAGTTCATTCATGTGTTTATTCCTTGCAGGCAACCGAGTGCCAGATCATGGTTGATGACGAGCAGAGCGCCCGCATTGAGTAGCCGCTCCGGAAAATCCGGAGCCTGCGAATAAGCGACCGACATCCAGGGGACGCTTCCAGCCCAGACGAAAGCGCCGTCTGCCCGGTCGATGACGGCCATCGAACCGGCCGCATGCGCAGCCGGTGAAGTTACGACGAGGACGAAGGGGCCGGACGGCCTTGCCGCGATGACAGCGACAACGGCGACCGCCAGTGAGAAGTAGACAGCGGGAATGAGGGACTTCATGGTGCCTACGGATGTTCGCCGGTCGAATGCTTAATAAGTGCATTGCACTGCAGGTTTTTCAGACTATAAGCGAACCACACATATCTCTAAAATATAATTAATCTAAGGGCGAAAACCCCTCAAATTGTTGGGCTTTACGCCTAGCGTCGCCTTAAAGCTGAGATGGTCCTGCCACCGGCAATTCAAGCGTGAACATACTGCCTAAAGCCGGACCATTACTCCAAACGGAGACATCTCCACCGTGCAGTTGCATGAGTTGTTTCACGAGGGCGAGTCCGATCCCGAGCCCGCCGCGTGCGTGATCCCTATGCTCCTCGATCTGCTCAAACATTTTGAAGATAGCGCTCGACTCTTCAGGGGTCAGGCCTAGCCCATTGTCGGTTACGCTAATGCGGTAGGTGTTTGAGCTTAAAGCAAGCCCCACCTCTATCAAACCTCCATTCGGAGTATACTTCGCGGCATTGTTAAGCAAATTCGCAACGCATTGCGTCAATCGGACTTTGTCAGCGAACACCGTGCAGGGCTGCTCAGGAACACTGAGCGTCACCGTATGGCCTTTTTCGTCAACCGTCTGTCTGGTCATCTCCACGGCTGTATAGACCGCCTCCCTAAGATCAAACTCCGATTTGGCAAGAGTTATTTTGCCCTGCGTTATCCGCGAGACATCGAGCAGGTCATCTACCAGCCTGATAACATGGTCTATCTGGCTATGCATGAGGCCTTGTATCTGATCGGCTCTTGCTGGCTCCGGTTTCCTTGAGAGCAACTTTAGCCCGCCGTTGAGCGCGGCCAAAGGATTGCGCAATTCGTGCACGAGGACGGCGATGAATTCATTCTTGCGCTTGTCCGCTAGCTGCAGCGCGCGAGTTTGCGCCTCAAGAAGGTCGCGCTGTTCGGAAATCATTTTACGCTGGCGATAGAGTTCTGCAAAAATCTCTGCCTTGCTGCGCAGGATATCTGGTTCGATCGGCTTTTGAATAAAGTCGACGGCACCCGCTTCATATCCCTGGAACCGCCGCTCGGCTGTATGGGTGCCGGCAGTCACGAAAATGATCGGAACCCGCCGTGTCCGCTCATTGCCTCGCATGAGTTCGGCAAGCTCGAAGCCGTTCAAACCTGGCATCTGAACGTCGATCAGCGCCAGTGCCACATCATGTTGCAGCAGAAGTTCGAGAGCCTCATCGCCGGACCGCGCCTTCAATAGCATCAGCTCGTCGCGTTGTAGCAGAGCTTCCAGAGAAAGCAGGTTCTCTGGAAGGTCGTCAACCAAGAGGAATTTGACGTCAGTGTTCATTTTCGATGTTCTGCAAATAGGTTGAAATCTTGGACAAGGTCAAAACTTGAGCGCCTGGGCATGCGCGGATAGCAGCTTCGGGCATGGCCCGAGTGAAAGCCTCGGTCGGATCCTGAACGATTGCCGTTCCGCCAGAACGAACGACGGCCGAAAGGCCTTGGGAACCGTCATGATTGGCGCCCGTGAGGATAATCGCTGTCAGTTGGCTGCCCCAGGCATCTGCCGCGCTCTCGAATGCCACGTCGATCGAGGGCCGCGAGAAGAGGACCTCTTCTTCGCTGGATAAAGCGACATGCGTTCGCCCCTCGAGCGACAAGTGATAATTAGGGGGCGCGAAGTAGATGAACCCGGCTTCCACGGGCTCCTTGTCTTCCGCCTCAATCGCGCGAAGCTGACATTTGAGGTCAAAAATCGCGGCGAGCACACTGCGTTTGTTTGGCGGTAAGTGCACCACGACGAAGATGGGATATGGATAAGTCGCAGGTAGTGGCGGCAATAGCACGGACAGCGCTTCGAGCGCCCCAGCAGAGGCGCCGATGATGATCGCACCGTTCGGATTGTCCTTCACGAGCCGATCCTCTGATAGATCTTCTCATCTCGGACGAACTCCCGGAAGCCATCGGCATGCGTTGAAAACCGAAGTGTTTCCTTCGAGCCCAGCCCGAGAAAGCCGTTGCGTGGCAGCGTATCCCGGAAAAGACCGACAGCCCTGTCCTGTAGATCCCGGTCGAAATAGATCATGACGTTCCGGCAAGAGACCAATTGCATCTCACCAAAGACCTGGTCCGTCACAAGACTATGATCTGAAAACACGACATTGCGCCGCAGGCTTTTGTCCAGGATGCACCGGTTGTAGCCCGTCGTGTAATAGTCAGACAAAGATCCCTTGCCGCCGGAGTCACGATGGTTCTCGGTGAACAATCTGACCCGTTCGATGTCATAGATTCCGGCTTCCGCTTGGGCGAGGGCCTCTGGATTAATATCCGTCGCATAAAAGAGGGTTCGCTCCTCAAGCCCTTCCTCGCGAAAAAGGATGACAAAGGAATAGAGCTCTTCGCCCGAACTGCATCCGGCAATCCAGATCTTCAAGGAGGGGTAAGTGCGAAGATGCGGAACCACCTTCTCCCGGATCGCCGCGAAGTAGGACGGGTCGCGAAACATCTCGCTGACCTGGACCGTAAGGAAGCGGAGCATGTCGTCAAGCATCTCGGGATGATGAAGGACGCGCTCCTGCATGGCTGAGATGGTCGCAAAGCCCAACTGTTCGCGTGCCTGGCGCAACCGCCGCCGGATCGACGACATGGCGTAGCTGCGAAAGTCATAGTGGTAGCGATGATAAAGCGCCTCCAGCAGCAGCCGGATCTCTATATCCTCCACCTTTTCGAACGTCTCCGTCATTGCGGCATCCAGACGCGCACGAGAGACAGAAGCTTTTCGACGTCAAGCGGCTTTGCCATATAGTCATTGGCGCCGGCTTCAATGCAGCGTTTCTGATCGTCAGGCATTGCCTTGGCGGTCAAGGTGATGATCGGCAACTTCTGCCATGCTGAGTTCTTGCGGATGTGGCGGGTTGCGGTGAGGCCATCCATGATCGGCATCATTACATCCATCAAAACCAGATCGATCCGCCCGTCTGGGTTGCTTATCGATTGCTCCAGTTTTTCCAGCGCCTCCTCGCCGTTTCTGGCGATATCGACGATCACCCCGCGTGGTTCGAGGATGTTGGTCAGGGCGTAGACGTTGCGCACGTCGTCCTCGACGATCAGAATGCGGCGCCCTTCCAGCAGTTCATCGCGATTGCGGGCTTTGCGGATCATTTGCTGCTGCTCGTCCGGCAGCTCGGAGACCACCTGGTGCAGGAAGAGTGTGACCTCGTCGAGAAGACGCTCCGGCGATTTTGCACCCTTGATGATGATAGATTTCGAGTAGCGGCGCAGCCTCTGTTCTTCTTCGGACGAGAGAACGCGTCCGGTGTAGACGATGACAGGCGGGAAGGAATGCATGCCCGCTTCGCTCAACGTTTCCAGTAGCGCAAAGCCGGATGTATCTGGCAACGACAGATCCAGCACCATGCAGTCAAAGGTCTGTTCGGCCAGCAACGAGATGCACTCTGCCGCAGTCCCAGCCCCCACCGTTTCGACGTCATGCGACGACAGGAGTTTCGACAGAGCGTCCCGCTGAACGGCGTTGTCTTCAACGATCAGCACGCGCCGCAGCGTTTGTTCGGCCTTCGCGCCTAGGGACTCGATCACAGATACCAGATGATCGCGTTGAACGGGCTTCAGCGCATAACCGACCGCGCCCAGCGACATGGCCCGGTCGGAATAGTCTTCACCGGACAGGATGTGGATCGGAATATGGCGCGTCCGCACGTCACGCTTCAGGCGGTCAAGCACCGAAAGGCCGGATTGGTCCGGAAGACCGACATCGAGCAGGATGGCGTTCGGCAGATACTGATGGGCGAGTTCCAGGGCTTCTTGAGCGGTTCCGGCTACGAGCGCCTGGAACTTCAGCTCACGGGCGAGATCGCGCAGGATGAGTGCAAAGGATTGATCGTCCTCGACAATCAGCAGCTTGCGGGCTGTTGCCTCGGATGCTGCACGGTCGTCATCGACGATTGCGACGGCCTTTGGCTTTTGTGCAGTGCTCTCTGCTTCTGTGCGGAAGACGGGTTCTGCAGCGGACGCGACGGGCGGGGCAAAATCCTGTTTCGGAGCCTGGACCAGCGCACTGTCGAACTCGGCCGGGATGATGACCGTGAACGTGCTGCCCGCGCCAAGCTGGCTTTGAAGCTGGAAGCGGCCTCCAAGCAAGCGCACGAGTTCGCGAGAAATCGACAGACCAAGCCCGGTGCCGCCGAACTTGCGGCTGATGGTGCTGTCCGCCTGATGGAAGGCTTCAAAGATCCGTTTTTGCTGCTCGTCCGCAATCCCGATGCCTGTGTCCTTGATCGAAAAGGCGACCTGGCTGTCATCGCGACGGCTAACAGTTAGCGAGACGCCGCCGTTTTCGGTGAACTTCAGCGCATTCGCCAAGAGGTTCTTGAGAACCTGCTCAAGGCGCTGCGGATCGGTCTGGATGACTGCGGGCACGCCCGCCTCGACCGAGACGTTGAACTGCAGACCCTTGTTGGTTGCGAGCGGTTCAAACATATGACGAAGCCCATTGACGGTCCTCTCGATGGACACCGCTTCCGGATTGATCTCCACATGTCCTGCCTCGATCTTGGACAGGTCCAGGATGTCATTGATGAGGTTCAGCAGATCATTGCCCGATGACTGGATGGTCTGGGCGAATTGGACCTGTTGGGCGGTCAGATTGCCTTCGGAATTGTCAGCCAGGAGTTTGGCGAGGATGAGCGAAGAGTTGAGCGGTGTTCGCAGCTCGTGCGACATGTTCGCGAGGAAGTCTGATTTGTAGCGGCTGGCGAGTTCCACTTCCTTCGCCTTGGCCTCGATGGCGTCTTTCGACCGTTCAAGATTGTCCCGCTGTCGTTCCAGTTCTTCCGCTTGCTCCTCGAGCTGCGAGTTGGTCTGTTCGAGTTCTGCCTGCTGCTGTTCAAGGCGGGTTTGTTGTTCGCGAAGTGCGCGTCCCTGTTCTTCCAGCTCCTCGTTCGAAACGCGCAGTTCTTCGCCCTGTACCTGCAGTTCCTCCGACTGACGTTGGGTTTCTTCCAAAAGAGCCTGGAGGCGCGTTCTGAATTCCGCCGAACGGATGGCGACAGCGATCAGCTCTGAGACCTGTTCAAGAAGCACCAGAGTCTGGTCGCTGATCGGAGTAAGGAAGCCGAGTTCGAAAACGCTTCTTACATCCCCTTCAACGATCGCAGGCGCCAAGGCGAGGTAACGTGGCTTGTGCTGCCCAAGGCTTGATCCGAAGCTGATATAGCCATCCGGAACCTCGCCAACCGCGATCGGACGGTGATCCCGCAACACATGGCCGAACAGGCTGTCGTTTTGGCCGAAGCTTGTCGGCAGCATCACGTCCGGTGGCACGCCGTACACGGCCATGCGATGAAAGCGGCCGGCATTTTCTATATAAATGGCACCTGCAACGGCACCGAGGTAGTTGGTGAGGAAGCCGAGGATATTCTGGCCAAGCTGAGCAAGTGGCTGCTCGCCAGATACCGCCGACCCCAGGCCAAGTTGGGCATCTCTGAGCCATTGCTCTCGCTTCTGCGCAAGGGCAGTTTTGCTGAGCAATGCAGAGATGACCAAAGTGAGGATGATACCAACGCCCCCCGTCGCGATCCCGCTCGTCCATGCGACCACGAATGATCTGTCTCGCTCCCGCAACGCCTGCGCACGGTCTTCGCCCGCCTCAAGTCTCAGTTGCCCGACCGTGTCTCGGATACCATCCATATCGCTACGACCTCGGTCGGTCCTCATGAAGGCCACGGCTGCGGCCTCGCCCTCTTCCCGGTGAAGACGGAGCGTCTCCCTCATGGTGCCGAGTTTGGAAACAGTGAAGGCTCGCAACTCGGATGGCCCGCCTCGTTCTTGCATTTCCGGTGTGGCAATTGACGCGAGGGACTCAATACGGTTCTCGACCTGAGACATCGCACGATTGTAAGGGTCTAGATATCCGTCGTCTCCTGTCAGAAGATAACCTCGTAGGCCAGTCTCTGCGTCCTGCACGTCAATCAACAGCAGGTCGAGGGCGACAATTAGTGAGTGCGTTTGGGTCACCCGAGCGCTGTTGCCCCTGATGTTCTGCACTGTGAAATAAGACAGTGAGGCACTTGCGATGAAGAATACAATTGCCGCTAGCAAACCGAATAGGGCATTGCGACCGAGGCCAAGCAGTCGCTCACCTGTAAGTACGGAGGTCTTTCGGTGCATGCTAAAACTCTAAACACTGGTTTCACGAATCAATATGGGCCGCTTCGATCATCATTTTCAGCGGGCATTGGCAGGCGGGGCGATCGACGTTAAAAAAACGGAACTTGTTCAAGCGCTTAACACGGTCACATCTGAGCAAGTTTTACGTAGCAATAATTTGCTCCAGAACGCAAGAATGTAGTGAAAATGGAACAGAAAGAATTCCTTGACCTGCGGGGTATATCGCAACCTCCACAGCGTCTGCTGAGAACACATCGTGGCTTCAGCGTGGAATACGTCCGTCCCGAATTAGCCGCTGCTTTCAGCTATGATTGGACCAGTGATCTGCATTTCTGCGCTCACCATGATATCGTTCTCGAGGATGGTGGGATACGTGCTGGGGATGGAGCGGAAGACAGCCGCCGGGATCTGCGACATACCCTTACCTATGTCCCTCGCGGCGCGCGCGTCTCCGGCTGGTCCAGGCTGAGCAGGCGAAACAATTCGTTCACTGCTATCTATTTTGATCCCGTCTCGATCCGAGAAGAGATTGGCGTGCGCTTTGCCGAGTGTGTCTATGAGAAGGTTTATTACCGGAGCGACGAGGTTGAGAGAATTATGCGTCAATGGGCTCGACTAGTGGCGCAACCGCATGCTGACAATTTGTACGAAGAAGCGTTAGGACTCGTCACCATCTTGGCGATCCATAGAACGTCAAGGCTCGATCTTGAGGCGGCTCCTCCAATTGGCAAGGCAACTCTCGCCCTCGTTGAAGAGTTCATCGAGGAGAACCTCGGCTCAAATTTGACCCTGTCAGCGCTGGCGGAAATCACTGGGCTGAGCCGGTTTCATTTCAGCAGATCATTCAAGGCGGCTACCGGTGAAAGCCCATATCAATACGTGCTCCGACGCCGGATGGAGCGCGCAAGATTGCTCCTGGCCTCAGCCGAAGTCCCAGTTCATGAAGTCTCGCAGAGTTTGGGTTTTCGAAATACCGCGTATTTTCAAAAGACCTTCAAGTCGTGGATGGGGAGGAGCGCCAAAGATTTTATGGTAAAATAGGTCGACCTCGCATCCAAGTGGTGTCCGTCTGTCCTGAAGCATAACGAGGACAGAGCAAATTTGCACATTCGGACAACGAATGGAGCAGGTCATAGACAGCAGCGTCATAACACAAGAAGCAGCAAGAGAAATACACGCGATCAACAGTGCTTGGCTGATCGCCATAAAGGAGATTCTCAGGGTGATTGACTGCAAGGTGTAAATGAATGGTGACGAGCCAGCGTTCCGGTCACACGTGAAGCGCATCGAGGCGGCGGCAGCATTTACGGCTACGTGGGGCGAGATGGCGCCCGCAAAAGGTACGGAAGTTTTAGTAAAGAAAGGCCGGCAATTTTGTGCCACCCTTCTGACCTCGTTCACCTACGACATGGTGCGAGAGATGTTCGCCACCAGGAAAGCTACCCTGTGATCGCGCGTCTTGGATTCTCCCTATGCAGCTTTCGCGAGCAATGTTTCAAGAGCCACCGGCGTGGTCAAGGCTTCGAAACTCGATCTGGCCAGCACATAGCCTTGCGCGAGGCGCACGCCGAGATCCTGCAATACCTTCAGTTCCTCCACAGTTTCAACCCCCTCGCAAAGTGGCAAGACTGACAGCTCTTCCAACATGCGCAACGTGTGTTTTACGATCGTTCGTTTTCCTTTGTCGACTTCAATGTTGCGGATCAGATCCATGTCGAGCTTGACGATTATTGGCCTCCATCCATTACTGGCGCTTTCCACTTGCGCCATCTTCGAGATGGTCGCCCCGTAGATTCGTTCAAGAATCCAGCTCAGTCAAGGCAACCTGCCCCTGCAGTTCTGCAAAGGGCGCGACAATAGCCACAGGATCAGGCCGCGGTTGACACCTGGTCACGACCTGCGCGTTTGGCTTCATAGAGCGCCGCATCCGCACGCATGAGAGCCTCCGCAAGATCGTTGCGGACAGTGGCAACTCCCGCGCTGACGGTCACTGTTATTGGTCGATCCCCTCCCACGAAGAGGCTCTGCTCACGGGTCTTCTCGGCCACTCTTTCGGCGAGATCGACAGCTTCGGTCCCGCTAAGCTCGCGGAACAATACGATGAACTCTTCCCCTCCAAGGCGGGCGACAAGGTCGGTCGAGCGAACGGCCTGACGCAAGAGTGTGGCGAAGAGTTCCAGAACCCGGTCGCCGATCTGGTGACCGAACCGGTCGTTGACTGACTTGAAATGGTCGAGATCGAAGACGGCGACGCTGTGATGAGAGTCCCCCTGCCCCGCTAGCAGCAGACCAGCTTCATCGAAGAAGGCGCGCCTGTTGAGCAGTCCCGTCAGGAAATCGGTCTCAGCAAGCTGCTTCAACTCATGCTGACGTCGGACATATTCGGTAATGTCCCTTACAACGGCGACCAGCAGCCGTTCGCCATTCACCTCGGTCTTCAGGATTGTAATCCCCAGATTGACTTCCGAGCCATCGGCACGCAGACCGGAAATACCGCTTCCGCGCTGCCCCATCCGCCTTGTGTCTACCGTACCTGCGCAGAAACCGGCCATCAGGGTATCGTGATGTTGTCGTGCCCGCTCTGGAAGCAGAATGTCAAGTCGCTTGCCAACAAGCTCAAGCGGTTGCCAGCCAAAGATCTCTGCCGCCGCAGGATTGGCGAAACGGATAACTCCCTGTTCGCTCACGCCGATTACACCATCGGCAATTTCCAGCACGATCTTCCGGAAAACTTCCACTGACATGACGTCCAGGTGATGCTCTGTCTCGTTGGGCATAGGATTCCGTTTAAGAAACTCAGTTCCAGTCGACCGATAATAATGCTCGTAGGACTCTATTTCTATAGTCCGACCAACCTTGGCTCAGTACTCATTGTCATAAAATATGATCGCACAGAAATATTACCCTCGAACTAATAAATTCGGAACAATCTCTACGCCGTTTCAACGAGAGGTGTTACGTCAGTAATACTATCAACCATCACACAGCCTGGCAGACTGATATGAATTAGCCACTCGCGAAAGGAGTGGATGATGCACTACAAGGCTTTCGTGAGCTCACACTGCAACAGCTGCCTAGTAGTGACAGTGGCAAAAGGTCGGTCAGTCCTAAAGGTGTTCGGCCGCCTCGACTAAATAAAGCCAACTTCGTTGGCAAGTCGAGCTCGTTCTTCAGAGCCACGCTTTGCCCAAGAGCATGCCTAAAATCCCTTGCTGTGACGTTGTCAATATTCCCCTAGATGTGGCAGGCGCCCTACTACTGAGACGTCAAACTATCGCTCTATTTCCGGTTGAGGCGCTCTGATTTCCGTTGATCTTTGTGTTCCGTCTCTTTAGCTATCGTCGTAATTCAGCAGCCGGACATCCGGCGGGAGGATGGGCGGTGACAATGGGCGGATCTACCCGATCGGTGTCGAAGGTGGCAGCAGTTGCCACAGCCGCGGCTCTCATCGCGCTCTTGTCCATACTCGGCACGTGGGCCGCGCAAGCTTATTTCATGTCCATCGATCGCGCCGAAGAGCGCGCTATGGCGTCTGCAAAGATTGTCTCAAGTCATGTCTCCTGGATCCATCAGATGGGAACTCAGACAGTGCGTCGGATAGATGATGCACTCCGCCTCACAGATCTGAGGTTTGACGGGAACATCCGTGACATGGACTTGGCCACCCAAGGCTTGCCAAGCGGTGTTCAGGCCTATGTAGTCGATGCTGAAGGCCGAACCCTTTATTCAACCGACCCAGAGATCAAGCCCGTCGACATCACGGATCGCGACTACTTCAAGGCCGTCAGGGATGGACAGATAGAGTATGTCTCCTCGCTGTTGATCAGCCGCCTGAACGGCAACCAGATTTTCGTATTCAGTCGCCGCATCGTGCGAGAAGGCAGGTTCATGGGTGCCATTATGGTATCCGTTCCTGCAGAGATCACGCGCCCAATCTGGGAAACCGTCGATCTCGGCGGGAATTATGCCGTCAGCTTTATTCGCGATGACGGCATGCTGGTCGCACGTTACCCGTTGCCCGGGACGACATTGGATATGTCTGGCTACATCCTCTTCACGAAGTATCTGAAGGACGCGCCGTCAGGAACCTACTTCGCTGAGGCCTCGCCAATGGATGGCGTGAAGCGCCTGGTAGCTTATCGTCGGGTTGAAGGGACACCTTTCATAGCCGTGGCCGCGGCAGACTATGAGTTCCTCATGCAGCCATTTCGGCAAACGCTGCTGATGCTGATCGTCGTAGCTGCCATGGTCATCGGCGGTGCCGCGGCTGCTGGCTGGTGGATCCGGCATCTCCTGAGAGACCAGGAGCAGCAATCGGCCCAACTCGCCAAGGCGCTCGAAACCAACGAGATGCTTCTGCGGGAAATCCATCATCGGGTGAAGAACAATCTGCAGTCGGTGATGTCACTGGTCCGGCTCCAGATGCGTGGTTCGGAGAGCTTTGAAGCCCTGAGCAGTCGGATCAAATCAATGATCGCGGTTCACGAGCAGATCTATAAACATGATGCGTATGCTCAGATCGATGCCGCGGAACTAATTAAGGCAGTCGTCTCCAGTGCGGTTTCGGCCCATGATGCAAAACTTCATGTCGAATTCGATCTGCAATCTGCGCCTGTGTCAGCGGACAAGGCGACAGCACTGGCCCTTCTGGTGAATGAGGTTGTGACCAACGCTATCAAATACGCTTACCCTGACGGAGAAGAGGGGCGCCTGCTCGTTGCTCTGACGGCACCCAACGAGGTGGGAAAAAGCCGCCTGAGCATCATCGATAACGGTGTGGGCTTCGACGTCAGCGCGGTTTCCTCTGGAACCGGAACGCGTTTGATAGACGGATCAGTACGCCAACTGGATGGATCATACGACTTCCAGTCTCAAGCAGGCACACGGTTTGCAGCGACCGTTTCTCTGGTGTGAACAATCGCTATCGGTACGGGCTATGTGGCGGCCCTTCCGATTGAGTAAGCAAATTAGGCCGGCTTCTTCACGCGCTCGTCAGCCAATCTCTGAAACCCGACGCGGTCTCTCCCGGCATCCTTTGCTCGATAGAGTGCAAGATCGGCCCGTGCCACAAGCTCGGCCGGGTTCTCCACCCTCGACGCCGAGATCAAGACGGTAGCACCCATGCTTGCGGTTTCGATGCCGTACTCACTGCCTTCGTGCACCATGCCAAGGTCCCTGATCGACGTCCTGATCTTCTCGGCAATCATGATCGCCGTCTCGCCATCGGTATCGGGCAGAACAACCGCAAACTCCTCGCCTCCGAACCGCGCCGCCATGTCGCCTGACCGTCTGACTGCGGTCGCGATTGCGGCAGCCACTGATTTCAGGCACACGTCACCGGCAAGATGACCATAGCGGTCGTTGTATGCCTTGAACCTGTCGACATCAATCAGAAGCACTGACAGGGGCCGACCAGTCTGTTTCGCTGCCTCGAATTCCCGCTGCAGGCCATCATCGAACGACCGACGATTAGATAGTCCAGTCAGCGCGTCTGTCTCAGCTAAGCCTTTCATCTGTTCGGCAAAGCTCTTGCGGGAAAGCTCGGACTCCTTCATTGCAGTGATATCGGAGACGAGTGCCAGTACGTGGCGATCCTCGGTCACCCGTGTTCTTAGGGACAACCAGCGACCGTCTGCAAGTGGGATGACTTCGTCCTTGTTGATGAAGAGTGTCTTGGCGGCCGCCTGAATGCTCTCCTCGTCCAGATCGATGGGCAAATCCTTCCGCTCCCCGTTGCGCACAGTAGCCCTAACAATGTCGGTGATGTGTGCGCCTTCCTTGCGGGCATAAGCGGATTTCGGGAAGAGTTCTCGGTACCGTTCATTGCAGAACACGATGTTCCCATCCGGCCCGAACATCGCAAGCCCGTCGGACATTTCGGCCATGGCCTGCGCCATGATATTCCTGCTGGACCGGAGTTCCTGCTCGAGAAGCTTTTTCTCAGTAATGTCGACCGTTACCCCGGCCAACCCGACCATGTCACCTTGTCGGTTTTTCAGAGGTACTTTTGAGGTCGAGTACCATCGTGGCGGTTTACCCTCTTCGATGAGAAACTCTTCAAAATGGTCCAGCGGCTGCCCAGTTCGCATGACATCGGCCTCGACTGCCATCAACTGCTCGGCTCTCTCCTTAGGAGCGAGATCATGATCCGTCAGCCCAACCATTTCAGACGACCGCGCGCGCCCATTGTGGCGAGCAACATTGAGGTTCGCGACAACGAAACGGTGTTTCAGGTCTTTGACGTAGTGATAGTCGGGCGCCTGTGTGAGAGCAGCGTATAGAATATCGCGTTCCAGCGTGAAACGACGGAAATAGGCGAGGAAGAAACCAATAGCGGCTGTCGTTGCAAAGTTCAAAACGGCGATTGGTAGTCCCACCTCGTCAACGGCCCGCTGGGAATCAGCTGCAGGAAGAAGTGCAAGGACTGCAATCGAAAGGCAGCCCGCAAGCACAGCGGCACTCAGGATCGATGGCGCATGGCTCATTGGCTTCCTGCCTGCAAAAAACCAGAGTGCACTTCCAAGGACGAAAACAATGGCGATTGCGGTCAAACCAGGCGTCACCCCTGCCCCGCCGAGGTAAAGGCGGAAGCACGCAGCCAAAATGGCGGTAATCAGCGCAGGGCCTGGCCCACCGAATACAGCAGCGGACTCTATGATCGCAAGGCGGAGGTCAAAGATGACCTCGACATCGAAGCGGACCGAGAGTAGCATTGAGGCGATTGCCGCTAGGCCCATTGCGACCCCGAGGCCAGCGCAGCGCAGCTTGGGCGGCAATTGGTAGAAGCGGTATGAGAGATGTGTCCAGATCGAGACTATCAATGCGACGGCGGCAAGATTGCCAGCAAGAACTTTCCAGACGTCATCCATTCTCGCTCACCGTCACGCTACGCCCCGAACACTCAACTAGAAGAGACGACGCTGCGCTTTCGGTCGTCCTGGAGGACGCAGTGACAAGCCCAAACTGTCAATACAGTTCAGGCTCAGTATCTACCAAAAACCTAAAGCAGCGGTTTATGATCAGCGATTTACGGCTAAAGTCTCAGTCCGTCCAATCATCGCATGCAATCACCTGACGTCAGACCGCTTGTTACACAGGCGCCAGATGGTTAGGGTCGGCCCTCTCAACCACCAAAGAGGCACAGATGGCGACCGGTACTGTAAAATTCTTTGCTCAAGACAAGGGCTTCGGCTTCATCACCCCGGATGACGGCGGTCAGGATGTCTTCGTGCATATCTCGGCGGTCGGCTACGGCGAGGCGTTGAAGGATGGCCAAAAGGTTCGCTACGAAGTAGGACAGGACCGCAGGACAGGCAAATCCAAGGCCGAAAACGTCTCGGTAATCTGAGGCATCACGAAGAGAATTCTGCGCGGCGATCGGATCGTACATCAGTCGCCGCGCATACTCCGTTTGTTAGCGCGACAAACAATATAGTCACTTACATTCTGACCCCGTTGTTCGGTTTCAGGTCCTATCATTCCACCGGCGTAAGCAATCAAAAAATGGATAAGGAGATTCCCTACGGAAACCTCTGTCCCGTCAGCATCGCCACCAGCTGGAACCTGTTTCGAATTCCACTCTGATACAAATTAATCAGAACCTTGGCGCTCTCCTGTGCCGGCGGCGACGTCTGAGAAATACCGCGCAGCTCACAAACGCGCGCAAAGGCTTTCTCTAGCAGTGCCAGATCTTCAGGTGTGAGGACTGAACTCAGTTTTTTGGCAACGTCGTGGATCATGCGCGTGACTTAGAAGCTCCCGCGCTCCTATCAAGTCCTTTGCTTTCAATCATCCTGATGGCTCTCGATTGTCATTACATTCACGTGCAGGAAGGCACAGCGCGAGCGTTCCTAGAAATTCTGGTGGTGAAGGAAGCTACTGCGCCTAGCCATCGCTTTCAGCTCTTCCTCGCTCCGAAAACCCGATTTGAATAGCGCAACCAGTTCCTTTGCCAAACCAAGCTCATCATCGGTGTTTGAATCGCCGGCATGGTCGCGAAACAGGTCCACAAGCACCTTGCGTAACAATGCCAAACCTTGCGGACCGATCTCCTGTTCATCATCGAAATAGGTTCCGCCCATCAGTAGTCCTCTCCCCCATACACGCCTCATCACACACCAACATGATACTACGTCCATAAGCTTCGCAACACATTCTCTGCAAAGCTGAAGGTCTATCCCGCTTCTTTTCAATCGAGCGGACGGGGTGGCTCCCTCGTCCCTCTACGCGGGCTGCCAGCTGATGCCTGGATCGGTGCCAAAGGCCGGTCTCCATTAGGGTATACCTCCTGAGACAGTCTCTGTGAGGCGCAAATCAGTGTATCATTTGGGTCTTTTTTCGATTTTTGGGACAGCATCCCGGGCAGGTCTAGAAGCTATTGAGACGTTCTTGGTTTGCTCGGACTCCAAGAAAATCAAGAAGGCGTGGAACGAACGCTGGATGAAATGCGGCACGACTGCCATACGACTATGCCCCCTACCCGTTGCGCCGTTATAACCGCTCACCCCGTTTTCCGATCTCCGTTCGCGTTGGCGCGCATCAGCGACATCAGCATTGGTCCGAGCCCGAACTCCCCTACCCTCGCTCGGCGCGTGAGATCGCGGAGATATCCACCTGCCGAGTTGATATGCCCTGCCCTCTCCAGGATTGCAGCCATGGCAACCGCCGCGTTCTCCGGCCCCATCACCTCACACGCTTCCTCATAAGCCGACGGGCTGACGCCAAGCATCGATCGAACCACCACCGCGGCCCCCATCAGCTCGCGCCAATGGGAGATCGTGCCCCCGGGCCCGTAGTCCAAAATCTGCGGGCAGGCTTTCAGGACCATCGACAGCGGGAACGCCTTCATCTGTTCCGGCTTTGCCAACGGCTGAGCAACCTCTTTGGGTGCTACTTCCAGCTCGGCGGCTCCGCCCTGCTCTTTTTCAGAGCTAGGTTCAAGTTCATGGATGGATTCTGGTTTTGAATTCTGTATGTGGCAGCCATTTTGAGCAGCATTGCCGTCCATATTGTGAGAATCTAGCTGATTTTCCAGAAGGTTGAGGATTTCGGTGCGCAAAAGCTGCATCTCGTCGAGGATTGCGTCCACCTGGTGACGATCAGGATTGCGGGGAAGTCGGCTGACAATGCCGACATACATGTCTTCGATGGCTTCCCAGTCGCCGTCAGCCCCCTCCTCCATCGCGGCGGAGATCAGCTTGCGCACATCGCGCCGGCAGATAGTCAGGGCCTCTTTGGCTCGCCTGAACTGCAGGCGTTCGGCAGCGACTTCCTGTGCCAGAATTGCAAGTTCCGCAGCACGAGCCAAAAGTGGAGAAAGATCGAACCCAAAGGCTTGCTCGATATCGCCACTCTTGTCCCGGTGAGCGTAACGCTTTCCGTTCGGACTATCCTTTCGCTGGATGAGCCCGGCTTCGACCAGGGCAGCCAAATGCCGCCGCAAGGTCGTTCCGGTAATGCCGTGCGCTCGGACAGACAGCTGGGCATTGGACGGAAAGACCACCAATCCACTATCGCCGTCGAGCTCGTTCTGCGGATAAAAAGTCAAAAGCGCATCAAGCACAGCCAGCGCCCTGTCCTGAAGGCCGAGGCGTTCACGGGCCTCACAGGCGTCGCGAAACACCTTCCATTTTTCGACCGGGCGGTATGGTTTTGTATCGGACGTCTGGAGCTGCCTCTTTACAAGGGCAAGCACAGCCGGCCGCCGCCCAAAGGGCGTCGTCACATTTCCAGTCTGCATATTCCTTCGCCTTTCTTCAGGCAAAAGAAATCCGCTCACCAAAACGATGCCAAAGACTCTTGACTGCGATTCATGAAAATGCGATTCTCAGGCTGCTTAGACCGATGAGAGAGGCTTCCATGACGGCAACGTTTGGGGGCCTTTTTCTTTTGCTATCTCCCTTCAGTCTCTTTGCTCGGAGATTGAGTTTGGTTTTTGAAACTCGAATAGAGTTCCGGAAGCTGCTGCATCACGAATGATGCGAAATCCTCATCACGAGTTCGATCAAGCTGAATTTTGCAAGATTTGCCAGAAACGGCCAGTCTTGCGATCTCAGTGCCATCGGAGAGTTTCGCGACCAATGTGCGATTTGTCGGCGCCGAGCTGGTCTCATTCTTCGCCTTCGCGGCACGAAGGACGACCGCAAATCGCTCATCGCTGTCCTTATGCCGAAAAGTGGCGTGCTCGATGGCTTTCCGGATTTTTGTTTCCGCACCTGTTTCCTTCAACTGTTCGGCCAGCTCCTGCCATCTTGGACGACCAATCTTTGGAGCTCGACCGATCGCCGTGACTATCCACTGCGGAACGGCCCGGGCCACCGTTACAAGCTTCGAGGCTTCCTGGCGGTCAACAGAGAGTGCTGTCTGAATTAGAGTCCGTTGGAAACCTCCGTCTTCAAGCCTTAAAGCAAACGTTGCACGTTCAATGAATGTCAGATCTTCACGGGCTGAATTCTCGACGCCTTGTGCAACAATGAGCCGATCATCGTCCAGCTCCCGGACGTAGGCTTTAACTTTGAGACCAAGATCCGAGGCCGCTTTTGCTCGCCGATGGCCATAGGCAATTTGATAACGACCGGGAGAGGTTGGATGAACTCGGACAAGGATCGGGATTTCCTGACCATGCTCCTGAAAAGACGTTTTCAGCGCCTCGACGGCCGCCAGATCCTGGTCAGCGAATCTGTCAGCAAAAGGGGAGGGGTCGAGCAATTCGGTATCAAGCTCGACAGGAACCGCGCCGCTTGAAACCTGACGCTTCAGCTCTTCGTAGTCCCTTTCGACCTCGGAGAATGTATCCTTCAATGAGCGAACTGCTCCGGATGCGACCCGCTCAACAGGAGGCCTGAGACCCTCTGCGGAAGCGGAGCCAGATTCCGCTGCGAAAAGAGATCGGATCGATTGTGTGCGTTTACTCATCTTATCCTCTCGGGGTCATCAATCCAGACGCCGTCTTCTGTAGTCAGCTGACAACAGCTTAAGTCGTTGAAAAATAATGAGTCGAACTAGATTCACCGCTGCCATACCTGGTTCAGGAGCCCAACGACTTCTTCGTTTACTGCGTTGATTGACTCCATGGCTCGATCATAAGTGGACCGCCCAACTGCACCTCTAGTCAGCTCGTAGAGCGACTGTTTTGTAAGCCCAGCATTGGCAATGGCAGTCGACTTCCATGCGGTCGCAGACATCACGTCGGCACCAAATACGTCTCGCATCAAACCAACAATTTCTTGCTCTGGAACGTCGCGAGGATCATGCCGCGTGACCAGGAAGCGAAGGAAGTCGTAATCTAGGCGACCACCGGCTTCCTCGATCACGGAGACCAGGTCGGAGGTCATCAACAAGAACTGACTCATGGAGGCGACATCAACCATCTGGGGATGCACGGTGACGATCATGCCAGTGGCGGCATTCAAGGCGCCCATGGTAAGGAAACCCAATTGCGGTGGGCAATCGACGACGACAACGTCAAAGTCGTCCTCCACCTGAGCGATAGCCCCTGCCACGCGACGGAAGAAGAGATCCTCCGCTTTCCCCCTATTCTGCAGCATGAATCTTGGAGTCTGATGCTCGAACTCCATCAGTTCCAGGTTGCCGGGCACAATGCTAATCCCTGTGAAATAGGTCGGACGGACCACGTCCTTCATGAGTACTCGTTCTTCATCGTACCGGATGGCACCGTACAAGGTGGTGTTCTCGGCGACGTCAAACTCTGGCTGATAACCAAACATCGCTGAGAGGGATGCCTGCGGATCCAAGTCGATCGCGAGAACCCGGTAACCCTGAAGAGCGAGCCCCTGTGCGAGGTAGACAGAAGTAGTCGTTTTGGCTGACCCACCCTTGAAGTTTGCGACCGTGATCACCTGCAACTTTTCACCGCTGCGCCGCTGCGGGAAGAATCTTACAGCTTCCTTGGGCCGGGCAGTGGCGAGATAGCGCCTGAGTTCATTGATCTGTTCAAGAGAGTAAGATCGGCGCCCGCCGTTACCCAAATCCGGTGTTGGCCCCAACCCGTCAATCGACAGCTGTCGAAGATAGCCGTCAGACACGCCAACAATCTCTGCAACTTCCCCGGAGGTAAATGATCGCAGGGACTTCTGTGCCGTTGGTGGGAATGCGCGCTCTCCTACGGCTCGGAGCCTCGCTGAAAGCGCTTCAGCGCGCTGAGTAATGTTGGCTGAAGTTGATGGTTTTCCGATGTTGCGATCGATCACGTTCACTTTTGCCTCTATCCTCAGACGGTTTTTTAGCGTCAGACGCGCTATTTCCGTCTCAAGGATAAGTCACGATTCCCGTTGGTCTGCAAGAGAAATAGGGTTAACAAAACCTTAACAGCTCAGGAGGGAGCTCACACGCAGATCGTTCGGCTCAGCCATTCCGCTTTGCGACCAATAGCTTAGCGAATTCTGCGACTTCGCGGTCAGAGCGTCTTACTAACACTTTTGTTAGTCACTGAGGCATCCCGCCGAACTCGAAACGATAGGTTCGCAGCCGACTGAGCTAGAATCAGCAGCTGACACTTTTGGCAGTAGATCAAAGCTGGATGCCCCGGCAAAGCTCCTCGCACCGTCAGAGCAGGGGAGATTTGCCCGATGCGCATCGTTGGGATCAGTAATCCAGAGGCCGAAGCAGAACACCGCCTCATTCACGACATGCACCGTCTTCGCGCCCGCATCTTCTGCGGCAGACTGGCCTGGAACGTCCGTTGCACATCCGGCCTCGAGATAGACAGCTTCGATGAGCTAAAGCCGACCTACATCCTATGCATTGACCGTTCCGATGCTGTGATTGGCTGTGCGCGGCTCCTGCCCGCCACGAGCAGCACGATGTTGAAGAGGGTATTTCCGCAGCTTCTAGAATCGGCTCATCTGCGAGTTCATGCCCGCATGATCGAAAGTTCTAGATTTTGTGTGGATACCGAAGCCGCTGGAAGGCAACAGCAGTCGGGCCTTCACACTGCGACGCTCGCGATGTTCGCCGGTATCGTCGAGTGGAGCATACTTAATGGTTACTCCGAGATCCTCACCGCAACGGACGTCCGGTTGGAGCGTATCCTTCGTCGCGCCGGCTGGCCGCTCAAGCGCCTAGGCTCACCCATTCAAATCAATGAGACGCGAAGTATCGCCGGAAGGCTTCCAGCAGATTGGGTGAGCTTCGATCGCCTTCGCCCCGGCACCTATTCATCAAACTTCTCAACCCTCAAAAAGGAAGCGGCCTGATCATGCTCGGCACACAAAACCGCTCACTTCCCCGCCTCGTCAGCAAACTGCAGAACGCGCTGGGAGACCATCTTTGCATAGCTCTCGAAGACCCTGGTGTCGTTGAGATCATGCTGAATCCTGACGGTCGGCTGTTCATCGAAAGGCTTGGTCACGGGATCGCCGCAGCAGGAGAGATGACACGGTCTGCGGCAGAAACCGTCATCGGCAGCGTCGCTCATGTTCTCAACTCCGAGGTCGATGATGATCGCCCGATCGTTTCAGGCGAACTGCCAATCGGCGGGCATCGCTTTGAAGGACTACTGCCTCCCGTCGTTTCAGGCCCGTCGTTCACCATCCGCCGTCGTGCGTCGCGCCTCATACCGCTCGACGACTATGTGTCCAGTAAGGTGATGACCGCGAAGCATGCCGACGTCATTCGAAGCGCAATTGCTTCGAAGCTCAACATCCTGGTTGCCGGCGGCACGGGTTCCGGCAAGACCACGCTGACAAACGCGATCATCGCCGAGATCGTTGCAAGTTCCCCCGATGACCGCTTGGTCATTTTGGAAGACACCGCTGAGATTCAATGTGCCGCGCACAACGCAGTCAGCCTGCACACCAGCGACGCCGTCGATATGTCGCGTCTCTTGAAAAGCACGATGCGCTTGAGACCAGATCGGATCATCGTCGGCGAGGTTCGCGACGGCGCAGCACTGACTATGCTCAAGGCCTGGAACACGGGACACCCCGGCGGGGTCGCAACAATCCATGCAAACAGCGCACGATCAGCGCTGCAACGCCTTGAGCAGCTGACGGCCGAGGCCAGTCATCAACCGATGCAGGCAGTCATCGGAGATGCGGTCGATCTTATCATTTCGATCGAACGAACGGCCAAAGGACGCCGGGTCAATGAGATCCTTCATGTGACCCGCTTTGCCGGGGGGCAGTACCTAACTGAAGCTTATGCCGAGGACAGCCGCGATGCAGCTTGAGAAGTCAGCCCCAACCATTGCGGCTATCGCTATCGCAGCGATCGCCGTTGCATCACCGACTTTCGCCAGTTCAGGCGGAAGCCTTCCCTGGGAAGGACCGCTTGAGCAGATCCAGGAGTCCATCACTGGTCCGGTTGCGGGGTATATCGCACTCGCCGCAGTCGCTATCGCCGGAGGTATGCTGATTTTCGGTGGCGAGCTCAACGACTTCGCTCGCAGACTGGTCTATGTCGTCCTGGTCGCCGGAATCTTGCTTGGTGCCACGACGATCGTCGGCCTCTTCGGCGCCACCGGTGCGTCAATCGGCCTACCGAAAGAGCAGGTCACGCAGGTCATTTTGGACAGAGCGGGGGAGGGGGCTACGTGAGCCTCCGCCGCAATCGCATTCATCGCGCACTGTCTCGACCAAACCTCCTGATCGGTGCCGACCGTGAGCTGGTGCTGATCACCGGGCTTGCGGCCGTGATCCTAATCTTCGTGGTGCTGACGGTCTATTCGGCGCTCTTTGGCGTGGCCGTCTGGATCGTCATCGTCGGACTACTTCGAATGATGGCCAAGTCTGACCCGCTGATGCGGCAGGTCTATGCCCGTCACATTTCCTACAAATCCCACTACCGGCCGACGGCCGCGCCGTGGCGCAAGTACTAGAGCTGTCCAATGGCTGCCCTCAAACATTTCCGCTCAACAGGTCCCTCGTTCGCTGATCTGGTTCCCTATGCCGGCCTAGTCGACAACGGCGTCCTGCTTCTGAAGGACGGCAGCCTGATGGCTGGCTGGTATTTCGCGGGTCCGGACTCCGAAAGCGCCACCGACCTCGAACGCAACGAGCTTTCTCGGCAGATCAATGCGATCCTGTCGCGTCTCGGGACCGGGTGGATGATCCAGGTCGAGGCCATCCGAGTGCCAACGGTCGACTACCCCACGCCTGACCAGTGCCATTTTCCCGATCCTGTCACTCGCGCGATCGATTTGGAGCGGAGAGCCCACTTCAGGCGTGAGCAGGGGCATTTCGAGAGCAAGCATGCGATCATTCTCACCTACCGGCCGCTCGAGTCGAAGAAGACCGCGTTAGCCAAATACATCTACTCGGACGAGGAGAGCCGGAAGAAATCCTATGCAGACACAGTGCTATCAGTGTTTCGAAACGCGATCCGGGAAATCGAACAGTATCTGGCCAACACCCTGTCGATCGCCCGCATGCAGACCCGCGAAGTTCGCGAGAGGGGAGGGGAGCGGGTCGCGCGCTATGACGACCTCCTGCAGTTCGTTCGTTTTTGTATCACGGGGGAGAGCCATCCGGTCCGGCTGCCGGAAGTCCCGATGTATCTCGACTGGCTGGCAACGGCTGAGCTGGAGCACGGCCTGACGCCAAAGGTAGAGAACCGGTTCCTCGCGGTTGTCGCCATAGATGGCCTGCCTGCCGAGAGCTGGCCCGGCATCCTCAACAATCTCGACTTGATGCCGCTTACCTACCGCTGGTCGTCGCGCTTCATCTTCCTTGATGCGGAAGAGGCACGCCAGAAGCTCGAACGCACGCGGAAGAAATGGCAGCAGAAGGTTCGCCCATTCTTCGATCAGCTTTTCCAGACGCAGAGCAGATCGGCCGATCAGGATGCCATGACCATGGTCGCCGAGACCGAAGACGCCATCGCTCAGGCTTCGTCCCAGCTGGTTGCATACGGCTACTATACACCGGTCGTGATCCTGTTTGATGAAGACCGCGACGCCCTGCAGGAAAAGGCGGAGGCTATCCGCCGGCTGGTCCAGGCCGAGGGGTTCGGAGCACGTGTCGAGACCTTGAACGCGACAGATGCGTTTCTCGGGAGCCTGCCGGGGAACTGGTACGCCAATATCCGTGAGCCGCTGATCAACACGAGCAACCTAGCGGATCTCATTCCATTGAACTCGGTATGGTCGGGAAATCCGGTGGCGCCGTGCCCGTTCTACCCACCGAACTCGCCGCCGCTGATGCAGGTGGCTTCGGGCTCAACCCCGTTCCGACTGAACCTGCATGTCGACGATGTCGGCCACTCCCTGATCTTCGGACCTACAGGTTCGGGTAAATCGACCCTGCTCGCCTTAATCGCTGCGCAGTTCCGCCGCTATGATTGTGCCCAGATTTTTGCCTTCGACAAGGGCAACTCGCTCCTGCCCCTGACGCTTGCTGCCGGCGGCGATCACTACGAGATTGGCAACGACCAAAAGGGGGAGGGGAGAGCGCTGGCATTCTGCCCGCTCTTCGATCTTTCGACAGATGGCGATCGAGCATGGGCGACCGAGTGGATCGAAACGCTTGTCGCCCTGCAGGGCGTTACCATCACGCCGGACCACCGTAATGCAATCTCTCGCCAGATCGGGCTGATGGCAACAGCACCCGGAAAGTCGCTATCGGACTTCGTCAGCGGCGTGCAGATGCGCGAAATCAAGGATGCACTCTATCACTATACGGTCGATGGCCCGATGGGTCAGCTTCTAGACGCTGAAGAGGATGGCCTGACGCTTCGAGCGTTTCAGTGCTTCGAGATCGAGCAGCTCATGAACTTGGGCGAGCGTAATCTGGTGCCCGTCCTCACCTATCTCTTCCACCGGATCGAGAAGCGGCTCGACGGCTCACCTAGTCTTATTCTCCTCGACGAGGCTTGGCTGATGCTCGGCCATCCCGTGTTTCGCGACAAGATCCGGGAATGGCTGAAGGTTCTCCGCAAAGCCAATTGCGCGGTCGTTCTGGCGACGCAATCCATCTCCGACGCTGAGCGCTCCGGCATCATCGACGTGCTGAAGGAATCCTGCCCGACCAAGATCTGCTTGCCGAATGGCGCTGCGCGCGAGCCGGGCACGCGGGAATTCTACGAACGGATTGGCTTCAACGAGCGTCAGATCGAGATCGTTTCGGGTGCCATCCCCAAGCGCGAATACTACGTCGCCACGCCAGACGGACGGCGGCTCTTCGACATGTCGCTCGGGCCAGTGGCGCTGAGCTTTGTGGGCGCATCGGGAAAGGAAGACCTGAAGCGCATCAGAGCGCTGAAGGCGGAACACGGCCAGGAATGGCCGACCCATTGGCTTGAATCGAGAGGAGTTCACGATGCCACGTCGCACCTCAACGTCCGGTAACTGGATTGTCGCAACGATGACTGCGGCAATCGCGCTGTCGCCGATTGTTTCCGCCCATGCAGGGTCAGCAACGGGCGCTGCCACCGAATGGACGCAGCTCGCCAACAATGCGCAGCTCATCGACCTTCTGAAAAGCTCCGGCCTGCAGGTCGACAATCAGTTGACCCAGATCACGCAACTCGCCGAGCAAATCCAGAACCAGCTGAAGATCTATGAGAACATGCTGCAGAACACGGCGCAGCTCCCTGATCATATCTGGGGCCAGGTCGAAAGCGATCTCAACCGTCTGCGCAGCATTGTTGATCAAGGGCAGAGCATCTCTTTCTCGATGGGCAATGCCGACGACGTCCTTCAGCAGCGGTTCAATAGCTATGCGGATCTGAAAACCAACCTGCCGAACGCCGAGTCTTTCTCGAACACCTACCAATCCTGGTCGGACACGAACAGGGACACGATCGGCAGCACTCTGAAAGCAGCCAGTCTGACAGCGGATCAGTTCGATACCGAGGAGGGCACGATGAGTTCGCTGCGATCGATGTCGGAGTCGGCCGACGGCCAAATGAAGGCCCTCCAGGTCGGACACCAGATTGCCGCCCAGCAGGTTTCCCAAATGCAGAAGCTGCGTGGTCTTGTCTCGCAGCAAATGACGATGATGGGGACATGGCTCCAGACCGAGCAGACGGACAAGGACCTCGCACAGGCCCGGCGTGAGAAATTCTTCAATGCCGACGTTACCACGATCCCGAGTGGCCAGAAGATGGAGCCACGCTGGTGAGCCGCCCGGTCCTCGTCATGGTGCTGGTCATGGTCGCTGCGGCGGCTTCCGCCACCACTTTTTATTTCGTCCAGGCAAACGCCCCGGCATCACCCGAGATGAGCGAAGAGCAACGGATCACCCGTGAGAAATTTTTCGGCACATCCAAGGAGCTGCCCCCGATCGAAAAAGGTCAGGAGATGCGGCCGCGATGGTAAAGCGAAATCTTGAGCGAGCCTTCGTGCTCGGCGGCATAGCCTGCCTGGTCCTCGCCACCCCAGCGTTCGCGCAGCAAGGACAGGTCCTGACAGAGCTTGAAAACCAGGTCTCTGCTGCCGCGAAGGGGTGGGAGACCACCATAATGGACGCGGCAAGGTCGCTATTCTGGATCCTTGCGGGGATCGAGGTCGGCATCGCCGCCGTCTGGCTCGCCATACAAGCCGCGTCGCTTGATAGCTGGTTCGCCGAACTCGTCCGACGGATCATGTTTATCGGCTTCTTCGCGTTCGTTCTAACCCAGGGACCAACGCTTGCGAGGGACGTCGTCAACAGTCTCTACCAAATTGGTGCGGGCGGTGGAGCCGCCTCACCGGCCGAGGTGTTCGACGCCGGTATCCGCGTGGCATCGCAGATGTCCGAGCAGGCGAAGTTCGGGGTGTTCGAGGACAATGCACTCGCAATCGCCGCTGTCCTTGCAATGGGGATCGTAGTCATATGCTTCTCCTTGGTCGCGGCAATCTTCGTCGCTGTGATGGTGGAGATGTATGTGGGGCTGCTGGCCGGCATGATCATGCTTGGCTTGGGTGGTTCGTCCTTCACGAAGGATTTTGCCGTCCGTTATCTTGTCTATGCCTTCGGCGTCGGTATGAAACTCATGGCGTTGGTCATGATCGCTAGAATTGGCTCGGAAGTGCTCTTCGGACTGGCACAAGCACCGACGGCGGAAACGGACCAGTTTATCACCACATTGGCGATCGCTGGCATCTCGGTCGTGGTCTTCATTATCGCGATGTACGTACCCAACATCATCCAGGGCGTCGTTCAAGGTGCATCCGTCACGGGCGGCATGGAAACCATTCGTCACGGCGGCCAGACGACATCATTTGCACTCGGCGCAGCATCGCTTGCTGCGGGTGCGGTGGGCGCCGGCGCTGCAGCAGCCCAATCCGCCCGAGCCGCGGGCTCCTCTGTGGCAGGCGCGACACTGCGCGGTATGGGCGCCGGGATCGGATCAGCTGGGAAGGCGGCCGGCTCGGCCGCCAAGGAAAAGGCGATCGGTTCGCCCGGCGCATACGCCGGTTCGATCATGGGGCTCGCCAACGCCAAGCTCGATCAGGCTCGCACAGGGCATAGCAGTCCGACACCTCCTCCCGAACGACACAACACATAATCATCAGGAAGGCAAAAGCGATGGCATCAAACCGGCCGCCCGAAAGTCCTTACCTTGCCGCGCGGCAGGAATGGACAGAACGATATGGATCTTATGTCCAGGCCGCGCGCGCATGGCGTATCGTCGGCATTCTCGGACTGTCGATGGCCGTGATCGGCTTCACCTACGCCATGTATCTTAGCACGCAGGTGAAGCTCGTGCCCTACATCGTCGAGGTCGACAAGCTGGGCACCTCTGTGACGGCGGGATTCCCGCAACAGATCGAATATGCCGATCCCCGGGTCGTTCGCGCAACGCTCGGCAACTTCATCACGAGTCTGAAGTCGATAACGCCGGATGCGGTAGTCCAGAAGCAATACATCGACCGGACTTATGCGCTTCTCAGGGCATCCGATCCCTCGACCCAGAAAATCAATGCCTGGTTCCGTGGCAACTCGCCGTTCGAGAAGGCCAAGACATCGACGGTTGCCATCGAGGTCAACAACATCGTCGCACTCTCCAACCAAACCTATCAGATCGACTGGACCGAGTACGAACGCGACCGCAAAGGCAAGGAAACCGGCACCCGCCGGTTTCGCGGCATCGCGACCGTTGCTTTGACCGCGCCACAGGACGAGGCGATCATCCGCCTTAACCCGATCGGTCTTTATGTCCAGGACTTCGACTGGACCGCACAGCTTTAAGGCGAGGATATCTCATGCACAGAACAGGATTGATTGCGGCCGTCGGCTGCATGGCCGGGCTCGTCCTTGCGGACTGCGCAATCGCGCAAAGCATGACACCAAACGAAGCCAAGGGCACCAATATTTCCCGCAAGTGGAGAGGCACGGCCGGTCTGGTGACAACCGGGCCGGACGGTAAGGTGATCTTTCTGTTCGGCGAAACCCAGCCCTCTGTCGTCTGCTCGCCGCTGCAGGTCTGCGACATCGAACTGCAGGCTGGCGAGATCGTCCGTGATGTGCTCGTCGGTGACACAGTCCGTTGGAAAGTCGAACCGGCAACATCAGGGGCAATCGGCGGGCAGGCGATCCATCTGATCGTGAAACCGTCCGAGGCAGGTCTCGTCACCTCCATGGTCGTTACGACGTCAAGGCGGACTTACCATATTCAGCTCAAATCCCACCCCAGTCAGTACATGGCGAGGATCGGGTTCGAGTACCCGGAAGATGTGTCGACCAAACTGGCCGATATCAATGCTCGCCTTGAGACCGGCGGCACTCCTGGAACGGCTCCAGATAAGCTGAACTTCGCCTATTCGGTCAGCGGTGGAGCCTCATGGCGGCCGAAGCGTGTCTATTCCGATGGCGCCAAAACCTACATCCAGTTTCCACGGTCCATCTCCGGGCAGGACGCTCCGGTGCTGTTCGTCGTCAGCGGCGGCCAGAACCGCATCGTCAACTATCGCATGAAAAACGACATGATGATCGTCGACTACGCCGTCGACAAGGCTGTGCTCGTCTCAGGGGTTGGTTGGCGCCAGCAGAAAATCACCATCCGGCGGGGAGGCTGACCGATGAAGAAGACCATCGCCGCCACCATCATCACCGCCGTTCTTTCCGGTTGCCAGACTGCGGATGAAACGCTGGCCACAAGTTCCACTCCGATTTCTGTCACAGGGGCCACCGCAAGCGCAATCGCCGGCGACATGGCAAGCCGGCTTGCAGAACAGGTTGGACCTGCCGGCACCACGACGCTCAAAATGGAAAAAGATACCTCCGAATACGCCGCCGCTCTTGAGGCTGCGCTAAAGGGATGGGGGTACACGGTCGTTACCGATGAGAAAGTCAGTAAGGATCAGAACCCTGTCGAGTTTGCGTGGTCAATCGATAGTTTCGACGGTCAAGTATTGGCGCAAGTTAGCACAAAAGCCGTTGCGCTTGGTCGGGTCTATACGGCGACGTCATCAGGCGCGACACCCGCCAGTCCGCTTTCGGTCATGCAGCGAAACTGAGGGAAGACGAGACCATGGTTCAATCGCTCCAGCTCGGCACGGCGGGTAATTCTGACGATCCACAGAGCATGCAACGCCTCAATCGCCTGCCAATCATCGTCGCTATCGTCATCATCGTTCTGTTTTTCGGCGTGGTCATCATCGGCCTTTCGTGGCGCGGCCTTTCCTTCAACCGGGGCAACGAGCTCGACACCGGTACCACCGCTCCCGCCACTTCATTTGGCGATCAGCTGAAGCGTGGCGTATCCGATGGAATTATCGGTGAGCCGGACCAACGGGAAGCATTCCAGCCGACACCTGTCATTATCGAGCGTGAGCGCGTGAGAGAGCCGGTGGTGGAACGTCAAGAAGTCGCCCGAACGGAACGCAGAACGAAACTCGAGCCAGAGGCTGAGTGGCGAGCGCGGCTTAAGCGCGAGCAAGATGAGCAGATACTGCGTGAGGCACAGCGCCAGCGGATGGCAAGCATCCAGGCTCGCGCAACAGCGCTAGACTCCCCGCTCAAGGTAGATGTGTCCGAGGTGCAGAGAAGCGCGTCGGAAAACCCGATCGATACCCGTCAACCGCTCAATTCCAAGACAAATAGTGCATCCGATCTTTACAGCGCCGCGATGAAGTCCGGGTTACTCGGACAGAACGGCGATCAAAACGGCCAGGCGTCAAAGGAAGACTTCCTCAACCAGGACATCAAGGATCTTGGCTATCAGCCACACCAGGTGGTCCCGCAGCTCTCGCCCTACGAGCTGAAGCGTGGGTCTGTCATCCCTGCGACCATGATCACGGGCCTGAACTCCGACCTTCCGGGCAGGATTTCGGCACAGGTCAGCCAGAATGTCTATGACAGCGCCACGGGCTACCGGCTGCTCATTCCGCAGGGGACAAAACTCTTTGGTCGTTACGATTCCAAGGTATCATTCGGGCAGGAGCGCGTGTTGGTCGTCTGGACGGACCTCATATTCCCGAATGGATCGACACTTCAGATCGGCGGGATGGCTGGCACGGATGCCGAGGGCTATAGCGGCTTCAAGGACAAGGTCGATCGCCACCTCTGGCGTACGTTTGGCTCTGCCGCGCTCGTTGCCATCATCGGCACAGGCATAGATGTGTCGATGCCTGAAAGCTCGACACTCGCAACGCAGGATACCGCGTCCGACGCGGCCCGTCGGAATTTTGCCGAGAGCTTCGGCCGAGTGGCCGAGCAAAGCATCTCAAAAAATCTGAACGTCCAGCCGACGGTCAGAATACGGCCGGGCTACAAATTCAACGTGTTGGTAGATCAGGACATCGTCTTTCCAGCCGCGTATCGCGACTAGCCGACCAGTCCTGCCCTGCAAATGCCGCAGTCAGATTGAATCGTTATGACCTAATGCAATCTTGCCCTGCTAAAAACTATCATTTAATAGTCAACTTTAACGCCGCATGCTCCTGTGCGGCGACTTATCTCGGAGCCATCGCG
This sequence comes from Allorhizobium sp. NPDC080224, assembly GCF_050281005.1. NCBI lineage: Bacteria > Pseudomonadati > Pseudomonadota > Alphaproteobacteria > Hyphomicrobiales > Rhizobiaceae > Allorhizobium > Allorhizobium sp. NPDC080224. The sequence goes on along the minus strand of NZ_JBNNWJ010000003.1, from coordinate 2,813 downwards.
CCCTCAGCCAAGGGCATCTCTGGATGACTGCAACTGTGCTGCAGTCACACCCTCAGTCGAAGGAGGCTGTAAATTGAATCAATGGTTTGAGCGTTTGACCGAGCAGGTCGCCCTGGCTCACGACGAAGCTGCAGTGAGGGCCACCCTGGAAAAACTCAGTCAGGAGGCAGGTTTTGGCGCCTATGCGTATCTGAGCCTTCAGGCAGAAACCCACACGGCAATCTCAAACTATGACATTGAGTGGCAGCAGCGATATCTCGAAAGAGCATATGCATCGATTGATCCAGTCGTGCGAAACGCCCGCGACAAGTTTGAGGCCTTCGCGTGGTCCAATGAAGCATCACTGCGAATGAGCAAGGAGCGCAGGGCCTTCTACGGAGAGGCCGGTGAGTTCGGAATCCGCTCAGGGATTACCATTCCGATCAAGGCGGGCTTCGGGCGTATGGCGATGCTTACACTTGCCTCAGCAGATGCGGACTTCGCCCAAGGACAACAGCTGAACCCGGTCCTTGCGGCTTCGGCAGTCGCGCAACTGCATGCGAGGCTCGAAGGCATGGGAGCGAAGCCAACCTTTCGAACGCCAATTCGATTGAAGTCGGATGAGTTGACTTGCTTGCGATGGTCCGCCGAGGGTAAATCGATGCGTGCGATCGCGATCATCGAGAACACCACCTATGCCAATGTCGCCTTCTTCATTCGCAATGCCAAGGCTGCATTGGGTGCGACGACCTTGCCGCAGGCGACAGCCATGGCCACAAAGTTCGGCCTTATCTGAATTAGTGTCCCTTTGATCTCGGCATGTCTGGAATATAGCCCAGAATGTCGAGAAGCGTGGACACGACCGTCTGCTGGGCATGCACCGCAATCATCGCCTGGATGTAGTCTTGGCTCGCCTCTCTCACCGTGTCTGAGTCGGCTGCAGCATCGACTTTCGCTTCGAGCATGACTGCGTCGTTGCGCAAGCGGCGATGTTTCTCAATCTCGCGTACAACATGGCGTTCGATCTCCTCAGGCGGTTGATCGCTCATCAAACCGATGAGTGGACGCAATATGAGTTTGTTGTCAGACACAGGCCCGGCTGCACTTGTTTTTAACATGATCGATCCAGTTACTGCCCATATGCGGTCGGTGTAAACCGTCTTAAAAATCTGACATGCAGAGGGGCAAGCCGATATAGAAATCAGTTACATACTATAGTTGATAAACTTAAAGTATGTAAACGGTGATCTTCCGCGCATGGATATGCGCAAGCTGGTCGGCCGAAATTTCGCCCGCCTCCGTCGGGAAAAGGGCCTGACGCAAGAGGATTTGGAGGCGCGCTCAGGCTTCAGCCAGCAATACCTGAGCGGTCTCGAACGGGGAAAGCGAAACCCGTCCATCGTCACGCTTTATGAAATCGCCCAGGCGCTCGGAGTGAGTCATGTTGAACTGGTCACGCCCGACGATGGAACTGGAGATCGAATTGTCCCTTCGTGAGGCCGAAAACGCGATCGAGCATGTAGTCGGTGTCTGCGGCGGTGAGCCTGTGTTCAGGGGCACCCGTGTTCCGGTTAGAATGGTTGCAGCCATGAGAAGCCGGGGCGCGACCACAGAGGATATCATTGCAGGTTATCCGTCGCTCACGGTTCGCATGGTGGAGCTTGCAGAGATCTGGACGATGGCGCACCCAGTAAGCGGTCGACCACCCAAACTGTCGGACCTTGGTGCTACGGTGAACAACGCCAAGCGTTTCTCGCTACCGCAGCCACCAAGCAAAACCTCATAAGCCCGACAAATCCACTTCACATCGACCACAGGATCGAAAGGGGCGCAGCTTGGAGGCGTTCGGCAAACGGCGTTACGCGGTCATGATCATGCAGGACCAGGCCTCGCACGAAACGGTCGCCGACCGCTGCCTGTAGCTGACGTAACCCACGGAAATCATCGGCCCTGACGGTCGCAGATGCCTTGACTTCAATGCCGATGATCCGCCCACGCCGATCTTCAATCACGATATCGACCTCATCCAGATCCTTCGTTCTATAGTGCGAAAACGAGACGCGTCGCTCAGACCAGGATGCCAGCTTCATCAGTTCGGAGACGACAAAACTCTCCAGCAGTGCGCCAAATCGAGTCTTGTCGTCAGATAGTTTGGCCAGTTCGTCTTCGCGCAAAGCCGCCAGAAGCCCTGTGTCGATGAAATGGAGCTTTGGTGTTTTGACAAGCCGGCTGAGCCGGTTGTTCGACCATGGGACTAGGGTTTTGATCAGGAATAGCCGCTCCAGGATCGCTATGTATTTTTGTGCGGTAACCCCGGACAAGCCCAGCGCCGAACCAAAACTACTATTGTTGATCAATTGGCCGGCATGTTCTGCGAGTATGTTCAGGAGGCGCGGCAAACGATCGAGCTGATCTATGTTGGCAATGTCGCGCACATCGCGATCTAGGATAAGACTGACATAGTCTTCGAGCCACGAGACGCGCCGGGCTGATGTGGTTCGCCTCAAGGCTTCAGGATAGCCTCCAGCCAATACCATGCTCATCAATTCCTTGCCGAGAACAACCTCACCCTGTACGGCCGGTTCTTCCCCCGCGAACAGTCGGTCGAGCATAAGGCCCGGACTCGATCGGATTTCAGTAAGCGGCAAGCTGAGGCCGTTCAGCCCGTGTAATTCCAAGGCATGAGTGCATCGAGATCGCTGCTGGGCCAGCCGTTGGCGATTCGCTCAAGGGTCTGGGTGAGCCAGGCCTGCGGATCGACGTTGTTCATCTTCGCCGTCTGAAGGAGCGTGGCGATTGTCGCCCAGGTCCTTCCGCCGCCATCGCTGCCAGCG